>CAVSIF010000001.1:0-357066 GCA_963728025.1 uncultured Actinomycetes bacterium
ACGGCCGCGCTCGTCCTTCCCGCGCACACGATCAAGGGCGAGGCGCGCCAGTTCGGCGCGGAGCCGCTCGCGGAGATCGCCGAATTGATCGAGAGTACGGCCCGACTTTGCATGGAAAGCCGCCGCTTCCCGGACGAGCTCGTGCCTGAGGTCGTGGAGCTGAGGCAACTGTTCATCGGACGGTCGACCTGTTCGACAGGGCGACCAATCCGCTGCTTACCCGCGCCCCGCAGGCCGGCTTCGGCCGCAAGGTCGGCAACCAGGACTTCGGGCGGATCTAGGCGCTGCCGGCCGTCTCGGGAGAGAGCCGCCTTCCTCATCGGCTGCAGCTCCAGCGCGCAAGGCGCGCCACAGCCATTCAGAGGTCCGTAGCGGAAGCGGTCGAGCCACGGCTTGGACCAGAGCAGCATGATCAGCCAGACAAGCGGCGGGATGACGTAGAGTCGACGCGCGGTCCCATTCGGCGAATTGACCGAAACCCCAGCCGTAGAAGATGGCGGTGACCAGGATCGACGTACCCAGATAGTTGGTGAAGGCCGCGCGGCCGACGGCAGCCATGCGCTCCGTGAGCCAGCCGCCGGGCCGGACCGCGAGGATGACAAGCGCGGCATAACCAATCGTGCCGATGATCCGGAAGGCGCGCTCGCAACGAATGGAAGCGAAATAGACCCAGCGCTGGTCGAAGCCCTGAGCGATCGTGTTCAGGCCCAGCAGCAGATAGGCGGTCCAGGCCACGCCGAGGCAGCACGATCGCGATCCGGCGATAGCGCGCGCGGTCCCAGACCCCGGCGATGAACCCGGAGCGGTAGGCCCACATGCCGAAAAGCATTGCGGCAAGGGTTTCGACGCCGACCGTCTTCAGGAAGGCCAGGGGACCGCTTGCGTGAGTCCATCGGTAGGCGACCTGGCCAGTCCAGGTTCCCTGCATGGCCGCGATCTCTTCGATCAGCCACTCGCGCGGCGGGACGCCGAAACTCCTTGCGAATTCATTCCAGGCCACGACGGCGTCAGGCGTGATTGCGCGGAGCGCTTTCGATCAGCGCATACATCCCGCCGCCGGCCCAGATGACGGCGAGCACCAGCGTGGTGAGCGCGGCCGCCATCAGCTGGCTCGCCTGCATCCGCGCGAACAGGAAGGCGATCGCGCCGACCAGCGCGTAGTGGGCGAGGATGTCGCCCCACCAGACCAGATACATGTGCGCCATCCCGAACAGGAACAGCACGGCCATGCGGGAGAAGTGCACCTGCGCGGCGCTCTGGCCGCTCTCCTCGTGCGCGATCGATGACGAGCAGCATCGAGGCGCCGAACAGGAAGGAGAACAGCCCACGCATTCGGCCTTCGACGAAGACGAAATTGGTCAGCCAGACGGCGATGTCCCTCGGGCTCCGTGCCGCCCCAGCCCAACGGGCGAGAAATAGCCGGGCGTCGGGAATGCGAAGGCGGGGATGTTGGCGAAGAATATGCCCATCACCGCGACGCCGCGAACGACGTCGAGGGTCAGATGCCGCGTCTGCGCCTGCCCCCTGCGTCAGGCCTTATTCCTCGGCGGGTTTGGACTGAAGCTGGATGTAGTTCTGCAGGCCCATGCGCTCGATCATGTCGAACTGGGTCTCGAGGAAGTCGACATGCTCTTCCTCGTTCGTCGAGGATTTCGCGAGCAGGTCGCGGCTGACATAGTCGCGCACGCTTCTCGCAATGCGCGATCGCGTCGCGTAGCAGCTGGCGCGCCTCGAGCTCGAGCGTCGAGGTCGGCCTTGAGGATTTCCTCGACGTTCTCGCCGATGCGCAGGCGGCCGAGCGCCTGGAAGTTGGGCAGGCCGTCGAGGAACAGGATGCGCTCGGCGAGCCGGTCGGCGTGCTTCATCTCGTCGATCGATTCGTGGCGCTCGTACTCGGCGAGCTGCTTCGACGCCCCAGTTGTCGAGCATGCGGTAGTGCAGCCAATACTGGTTGATCGCGGTCAGCTCGTTGCTTGAGCGCCTCGTTGAGGAGCTCGATGACCTTGGGGTCGCCCTTCATGCTCGCGCCTCCCTTGCAGGCGAGGCGGCTGTACGCCCGAGCGCATGCGAAGGAAGCCTAAAAATTGGCGGAAAACTGCGGAAAAATTGCGACTGAGAGTCAGTCGCAGAAGCGCGTCAGGCGGCGCGGGCGCTGACGAGCCGCAGGCGAGGACGCTTGTCGCGCTCTTCGTCAATGATTTCCTGAGCATAGTCGAGGCAGCAGCCGCACTGCACTTCGCAACCGAGGCAGGCGTATGCCGCTTCGGGAGTTGCGCGCCACAGCGGGCGGCCTCGCGGACCTCGCTCTCGGTGATTGCGGTTGCAGACGCAGACGATCATGGTGATCGTTATAATCGATAATGCGAACCATTCGCAAGTAAAATCGGCTCAGAGCCAGCTGCTGATCTGGTCGAGCGACTTCTTGCGCAGAGCATGCTCGGGACACAGTCGCTCCATCCGCGCGGAAGGCCCGTTGACGATGACCATCACCGGTTTCTCATTCGCTGGCCGGCCGCAGATGTCGCGGAGAAATCCCATCGGCGAGGGCGTGTGCGTCAGCGTCGCCAGTCCCGCCTTGTGCAGTGCCGTGAGCAGGAAGCCGCAGGCGATGCCAACGCTCTCGGTCACGTAATAGTTGGTCTTTTGCTCCCCGGGGTCGACCCCGCCCCGCCTCTGCCCGAAGACCACGATCAGCCACGGCGCGGTCTCCAAATAGCGACTTGTCCTCGTCGGTCCCGAGCGGGGCGAGCGCTTCGAGCCATTCCTGCCCGGCCTTGCCCGCGTAGAAAGCCGCTTCCTCTTTCTCCGCCTCGACGCGGATTCGGTGCTTCAGCTCCGGGCTGGAAACGACCGCGAAGTGCCAGGGCTGGTGATTGGCTCCGGACGGCGCAGTGCCCGCAGCGAGGATCGCTTCCTCGATGACCTCGCGCGGCACCGGAGCGTCGGAGAACATCCGGCAGCTTCGACGCGTACGCTATCTCTTCGCGGAACGACCGCGCTCTTTCGGTCCGCTCGCCATCCGTCAGGATTGGCGAGCGCGTCATAAGGCACGGAGGGAACTCGCTTGGTCACGCCAGGCGCGACTTCAGGTAGCGCGCGGCGATCAGGGCGATGGGAATGCCGACCAGCACGATGTGCGCGAACAATTGCGTCGCGATCGACACGGGCTTGGCGGCAGCGGCGTGCCGAAGCGCATCGGGACGACGAGCCAGTTCATCACGACGTAGGTGGCGAGGCCGTAGAGCACGCCCGACTGGATCGGCTTTCGATGAGCGCGGGCATGCGCCGCGCAGCGAGGACATAGACGGCCGCCATGATCGCCATCAGCGCGAAGTGGACGAGCAAGGCCGAGGATCGCGCCGCCGGTACCCATCTCGGTCGCTTGCGGGAAGGGACCGGAGCCGACGTAGCGCAGCATGTTGCCGATCTCGCGCCCGAACAGCACCGTCAGGATCATCGCGAACAGGATGTCGAGCGTGCCGGCAACGGCGGTCGCGATGGCGATCGGCTTGAGCATGGACTTGACCTTTCATTCGCTCCTCCCTACGCCGCAGGCGTGGGGTGGGGGACCGTCCGCCGAAGGCGGATGGTGGAGGGGTTTTGCGCTTGAGCCGCACAGCCGAAGGAGTCCGTCGGCAACGCTGTCCGGATCTCGGAGTAAGGTCCGATCGGATGCTGCGTCGCGAATACGCACGTCTGCGCCGCGCAGCCGGACCCACAAAAGCTTCTCCGGCAAGGACAGTTCGCGCCTGAGCCTCCGCGCGTAATTGTAGGCCTTGTCAGTCGCGGCCACGTCAAACCCCTCCACCATGCAGTCTTCGCTGCATGGTCCCCCTCCCCATTGCTGCGCAACAGGGAGGGGCGAAGTCAAGCGAGCGCGGCGTCGGCGCCCATCAGCTTGGGGAAGAAGCCCTCGTGCGCGGCGCGGAGGTCGGCGAGGGAGGCGCTGAAGCCCGGGACCGGATCATCGCGTCGCCGCCAGTCCGTGCCAATCGGAGCGGCGAAGATCTTCGCGGCAGTGGCCGCCGCGATGACCGCGTCTGGGTCGCGAGTCGTGACGAGCGCGCCGACCCTGGTCCTCGCCGAACAGGATGGCGGCGGGATTGGGGACGTTCGGCAAGTGTCGAGCTCGGCGCCGACATTGCCGGCAAGCGCCATTTCGGCGATCGCGACAAGCGCGCCGCCGTCGGAGACATCGTGGACGGCGGTGATAGCTCCGTCGGCGATGAGCTTGCGGATCAATTCGCCGAGCCGCGTCTCGACATCAAGGTCGACGGGCGGCGGCGTTCCGTCGCGCCGGCCGTGACAGACATCGAGCCACAGCGACTGACCGACATGGCCAGTCGAATGACCGAGCAGGACGAGTGTCTCACCCTCCGCCTTGAACGCGATCGTCGCGGACTTCTCCCAATCGTCGAGCAGGCCGACGCCGCCGATCGCCGGCGTGGGCAGGATCGCGCTGCCGCCGCCGGTCGCCTTGCTCTCGTTGTAGAGCGAGACGTTGCCGCTCACGATCGGGAAGTCGAGGGCGCGGCAGGCTTCGCCCATGCCTTCGCAGGCAGCCGACGAACTGGGCCATGATCTCGGGCCGCTGCGGGTTGCCGAAGTTGAGGCAGTTGGTGACCGCGAGCGGCCTCGCGCCGACCGCGCAGAGGTTGCGGTAGGCTTCGGCGATCGCCTGCTTTCCGCCCTCATAGGGGTCGGCGTAGCAGTAGCGCGGGGTGCAGTCGGTGGTGATCGCCAGCGCCTTCTTCGTGCCGTGGACGCGGACGACCGCGGCGTCGCCGCCGGGCCGCTGCACCGTGTCGGCGCCGACCTGGCTGTCATATTGCTCCCAGATCCAGCGGCGGCAGGCGAGGTTGGGCGAGGCCATCAGCTTGAGCAGGTCGGCGGCGATGTCGGTGCTTTCGGGCACGTCGTCGAGCGGCTTGACCTGCGCCCAGGCCTTGTACTCGTCGCGGCTGAGGTGCGGCCGCTCATATTCGGGCGCCTCGTCGGCCAGCGGGCCGAGCGGGATGTCGCACACCGATCTCGCCGTTCCACTCGAGCACCATGTGGCCGGTGTCGGTCACTTCGCCGATCACCGCGAAGTCGAGCTCCCACTTGTGGAAGATCGCCTCGGCCTCGGCCTCGCGGCCGGGCTTCAGCACCATCAGCATGCGCTCCTGGCTTTCGGACAGCATCATCTCGTAGGGCGTCATGCCCTCTTCGCGGCACGGCACCTTGTTCATGTCGAGCCGGATGCCGGCGCCGCCCTTGCGACGCCATTTCGACCGAGGAGCGAGGTGAGGCCGGCGGCGCCCATGTCCTGGATCGCGACGATGGCGTCGGTCGCCATCAGCTCGAGGCAGGCCTCGATCAGCAGCTTCTCGGTGAAGGGGTCGCCGACCTGGACGGTCGGGCGCTTCTCGTCGCTATTCTCGTCGAAGTCGGCGCTGGCCATGGTCGCGCCGTGGATGCCGTCGCGGCCGGTCTTGGAGCCGACATAGACGATCGGATTGCCGATGCCGGTCGCGGCCGAATAGAAAATCTTGTCGGTCTTGGCGACGCCGACGGTCATCGCGTTGACGAGGATGTTGCCGTCATAGGCCGGGTCGAAATTGACCTCGCCGCCGACGGTCGGAACGCCGACGCAATTGCCGTAGCCGCCGATGCCGCTGACCACGCCGGCGATCAGGTGGCGCATCTTGGGATGGTCGGGCCGGCCGAAGCGCAGCGCGTTCAGGTTGGCGATCGGCCGCGCGCCCATGGTGAAGACGTCGCGCAGGATTCCGCCGACGCCGGTCGCCGCGCCCTGGTAGGGCTCGATGTAGCTCGGGTGGTTGTGGCTCTCCATCTTGAAGATGGCCGCCTCGCCGTCGCCGATGTCGATCACGCCGGCATTCTCGCCCGGGCCGCAGATCACCCACGGCGCCTCGGTCGGCAGCTTCTTCAGGTGGAAGCGCGAGCGATTTGTAGGAGCAATGCTCCGACCACATCACCGAGAAGATGCCGAGCTCGACCAGGTTCGGCTCGCGGCCGAGCGCGTGCAGGACGCGGTCATATTCTTCCGGGCTAGAGGCCATGCTCGGCGACGATTTCGGGGGTGATGCGGGGGGCGTCCAAAACGGTCATGGCGCGCGCCCATTAGCGCCGATGAGGCGGCGCTAGGGCTAGCCGAGTCGGCGAGTCGCTGCAATTGCCTCCGTAACAATCGAGGCGGATAAGCGGCCGTGCGGGGGGGACTGGTACAGGAGGCATTACGATGCCGAAGCCAATTCCCGAAGGGTATCACAGCGTCACGCCCTACCTGGTCGTCGACGACGCGGCGAAGGCGATCGAATTCTACAAGAAGGCGTTCGGCGCGGAGGAAAAATTCCGGCTGCCGATGGGCGACCGGATCGGCCATGCCGAGATCAAGATCGGCGACAGCTTCGTCATGCTCGCCGACGAATTCCCCGACATGGGCCATCTCGGCCCGAAGGCGCGCGGCGGCACGACCGTCGAGCCTGCTGATCTATGTCGAGGACGTCGACACGGCCTTCAACAAGGCGATCGACGCCGGCGCGACCCAGGCAGCGGGCGCTCGAGAACCAGTTCTGGGGCGACCGGATGGGCACGCTGACCGATCCGTTCGGCCATCAGTGGAGCCTGGCGACCCATGTCGAGGACGTTGCCGGAAGACGAAATGCAGCGGCGGATGGAGCAGTTCAGCGCCAAGCAGAAGCAGCCGGAGCCGGCGTGACATCAATGAAACGGCCGCCCGGCGATCGCCGGGCGGCCGTTTCGATTATCCAGATTGGGCGTGGCAGCCTTACAGGCCTTGCAGCCCTTGCCGCGGCAGGTGATCGAACGTCGACGCCGTTCGCGTTGCCCTGTCAGCGAAGCCGCCCTCTGCGCGAGTCCGTGCTGGCCGGCTTGCCTTCGACGGCTCGGTCGGCTTGACGTGCGTCTGGTCTGTCCGTCGCCATGGACATAGGCGCCCTTGTCGTCGACAGCCAGTCGATCGTGGACCAGGCTGTTGTCCTTGCAGCGATAGGTCTTGCTGGCGGCGATCGACGGCGGCAGCTCGACCGGCGCGGCATTGGCCAGCTCGTCGGCCATCGGATCGGGCCGGTCGGTCCGGCGACGATGGTGTTCGGATTGTCGCAGCCGGCCAGCGCCGCGGCGCGCAACGAGCGATGAGTGGTGAGGTTGCG
The DNA here is from genome assembly GCA_963728025.1 of uncultured Actinomycetes bacterium. GTDB lineage: Bacteria > Actinomycetota > Thermoleophilia > Solirubrobacterales > 70-9 > VAYN01. The sequence continues at coordinate 7,179 of CAVSIF010000001.1, forward strand.
AATCATGATCTCGCGCCTTTCGCAATGAGCGGCTGCCAGCGTAAAGCGCTGACCTGCGTTGCATTGAATCGAACGTCGGGCGCATAGCTTGCCAAGCCATGAACCGCGCCGACAAGGCGGAACGAGCGATGCAGCGCATCCGCATCGGACTGACCGGGCTGGCCTTCGTTTTCCTGCTCGTTCTGCTCGGCACGGCGATCAGCCGCTCGGCAGCGACGACGCTGCCCGACTGCCGCAGAACGAGCTGGCCAACGCCGAGGAGCCGAACGAGCCGCTGGCGGAGATTGGCGTCGCGCCCGGCGCGAGCGACGCCGCGAACAACGAAGCCAGCGAGGAGCAGGCGCGACCATGCGCAGGAACCGCGCGGCGATCGTCGCCTGCTGTCGGCGCTCGCTGGCATTGCCGGAGCGGCCGCGCTCGCGTTCGTCGGGCGAGCGGCGAGCGACCGGCTCGGCGCCGCGACCGGAGGCGCGAGCGGCCCGCCCTGATGCTGCTGACCAGCCTGCCGCTGGTGTTCGGCGAGAGTTTCGGGCTGGACGAGCGGCGGATCGCCGGCGCTCACCCGACTCGAGCAGCGCTACAAGGTGCATCCCGATCGGCGTGGCGGATGCCGCAGCCTGAAGGGGCAGCGCCTGCTGCTGATGGCCCATCCGCGCGCGCAGCCGGCCGAGGTGCTGGTCGAGCTCGACCAATGGGTGCGCGGCGGCGGCCGGGTGCTGCTGCTCGCCGACCCGAGGCTCGACTGGCCGAGCGAGCGGCCGCTCGGCGACCGGCTGCGCCCGCCGCCGGCCTTCGCCGACACCGGGCTGCTGGCGCATTGGGGCCTGCAGCTCGACGCGGCCCGGACGAGCCGGGCCCGAGCAGCTCGGCACTGGCGAGCCGGCCGATCCTGGCCTGCTCGCCGGGCGGCTGCATCGGTGCGCTGCGCGATCGCGAGGCACGGCTTCGTCGCCCGCTGCCGGATCGGCAAGGGCCAGGCGACCGTCATCGCCGACGCCGATTTCCTGAATGTCGACGAGCCTCGACGGGCCGACCGCAGACAATCTCGATGGCTTGCTCGCCGAACTGAGCCGACGCTCGGCCAAATCCCGCTAGATTCCCGAGTTCGCGCAATGCCAACAGACTTATCCACAGGCGTTGAGCGCCAAGAACAGGCAAAGAACAAATCGCTGAAATGACGCCTAAAAAAGCCGTTGAAAATCCGCCACACGGCATGAAATCCCACGATATGGCATCAAAATCCATTGTATCCCGCACGCCGGTTGAGTTACCAACATCGGCTGTAGCGCGGGGCTAACCCAGTGTTGAGTTCGATCAGGACGTCGGGCGCACGGGAAGCCGTGCACCCGCGAACGGGGAAGCTGTGCGCGCGCCGGGGAGTGGGACGTGGCACTAGAGCATCTGTTTCAGGGCAGTGCTTTGAACGCGGTCGACGCGAAGGGTCGCGTCTCCGTGCCCGCCTTCCTGCGCTCGGTGATCGAGCGCCGCGGCGACGCCCGCACCATCGTCCTCGCCAAGCATGACGCCTTTGCCTGCCTCAGCGCCTACGACCCCGCTTACGCCGCGCTGAAGCATCAGAAGCTCGAGCGCCTGCTCGAGAAAGCAGGAGACCGACCCCACCGCCGAGCTCGACTATGCGCGCCGCAACCATGATGGCGTTCGGCGCGACCGAGGAAGTCCCCTACGACAGTTCAGGCCGCATCATCGTGCCCCCGATGATGCGCCGCAAGGGCGAGCTCGAGGATCTCGCCCTGTTCCTCGGCGCCGGCGAGACGTTCCAGATCTGGAACCCGAAGCTGTTCCTCGCCGACCCGCAACGTCCCCGAGGACATGAAGGATATCGCCCGCTTCCGGCTCGAGGAGCGCGGCGCAGTGACCGGCCATGCTCCGCCCCGATCCCGCACGTGCCGGTACTGATCGACGAGGTCGTCGCGGGTCTCGCCATCGTCCCCGGCGAGACGCTCGTCGACGGCACCTTCGGAGCCGGCGGCTACACGCGCGCCATGCTGGGGGCGGGGGCGGGACGAGTGATCGGCTTCGATCGCGATCCGGATGCGATCGCGAAGCGGGCCGTCACTCGTCCCGGACCCCCGCCTGACCCTGATCGACGAGCGCTTCAGCCAGATGGACCGGGTGCTGGCCGAGCGCGGCATGCGGCCCGTCGACGGCATCGCGCTCGATATCGGCGTGTCGTCGATGCAGCTCGACCAGGCCGAGCGCGGCTTTTCCTTCCTGAACGACGGTCCGCTCGACATGCGGATGAGCCAGTCGGGCCAGACCGCCGCCGAATTCCTCAACGATGCCGACGAGGCCGAGATTGCCCGCGTCCTCAAGGAATATGGCGAGGAGCCGCGCGCCCGCGCGGTCGCCCGCGCCATCGTCGCCGCACGGCCGTCGACCCGACCGGCCGAGCTTGCGGCGATCGTCCGCCAGGCGCTCGGCTATCCGCCAGGGCCAGAAGAGCGATCCCGCGACCCGCACCTTCCAGGCGATCCGGATCCATTTGAACGCCGAGCTCGACGAGCTGGAGCAGGGGCTTGCGCGCCGCCGAGCGCGTCGCTGCGCCCGGGCGGCCGGCTCGCGGTCGTCACCTTCCACAGCCTCGAGGACCGCATCGTCAAGCGCTTCCTCACGCGACCGCAGCGGCGCGACGCCCGCCGGGTCGCGCCATCGCCCGATGGCCGTCGCAGGGCCCCGCACCAACATTCGAGACAAGTCGCCAAGCCGGTCTCCCCGTCGGAGGCCGAGCTGGCCCGCAACCCGCGCGCGCGCTCGGCGCGGCTCCGCACCGCGGTCCGCACCGTCGCGCCCGCGTGGCGAAGACCAGGAGACAGGCAATGAGCGCGCGCGGCTTCCGCTCGGTGTTCATGGTCGCGAGCGTGCGCCGGCGCTGCGCTCGGCTGCTACCTGGTCTCGCTGCAGCGTCGCTTCGGAGCGCGCCGCGCTGGAGGATGTCGAGACCAAGATCGTGCTGGCCCAGCGCGACATCCGCCTGCTGCAGACCGAGATCGGAACGCGCGGGCGGCTCGCCCAGCTCGAGCGCTGGAACGTCAAGGTCATCGCGTCTGTCGGCGCCGTCCGCCGACCAGTTCGTCGAAGGCGGCTTCCAGCTGGCGACGCTGGCCGCGCCCGAGCACGAAGCCGGCGATCGAGGCGCCGGTGGTGCTGGCCTCGGCGCCCGTCGACCGCATCGCCAGCCGGCCGCAAGATGACGGGCGATCGAGCGCGGCCGGCGCGGGCGCCACCGCGTCCGATCGGCGAGCGCAGCATGATGCACGTCGCGAGCCTCAAGATCGCGATGCCGCGAGCCGATACAGCTGCCGAGCCGATCGTCAGGCCTGCAGACGCCACAAGCCGGTCGCAACGATCCGCGCCGACCGACCAAGCTGCAGCGCAAGCCGCGAAGCCGGCAGCCTGCGCCAGGCAAGTCGGCGAAGGCCAAGCCCGCTGCGACGAAGCCGGCGAAAACCGCGACGGCCGATCCGCTGGCGCCCTTGCCAAGCGCCGAGCCGCACGGCCAAAGGCGATCGCGCCGCGCCGCGTCCGCCAGGCGCCAACTCGCAAGACAACGACTCAAGGACAGCGGTCACCGACTCGATGAACGCCCCGACGCCCGCTCTCGTCGCACGGCCCGAGCGGCTCCGTCTGGTCGGGCAGCGGCGCCAGATCCTGGCGCTGATGCACCAGCGGCTGATGTTCGGCATGCTGGTCTATGCCGGCATCATCGCGATGATCGTCGCTGCGGCTGATCTATCTCGCGGCGTTCGGCGATCATGCCGGGCGCAAGGGCGGAGCGATCGACCTGGCTCCCGAGCGCGGCGACATCGTCGATCGCGACGGCCAGCCGCTGGCGCGGACGATCGACGCCTGGACGATCGGCCTCCAGCCGCGAAGGTCATCGGCAACAAGCTCGACCTCGCGCGCAAGCTGGCCGAGCTGATGCCGGAGAAGGACGAGGCGACCTATCTCGCGATGCTGCGCTCCGAGCCAGCAGCTTCTATTATCTTCGCCGCCGCGCCGCGCCCGGGCCTGGTCGCGGCGATCAACGCGCTCGGCGAGCCGGGCCTGGCGCTCGAGCGCGAGCCCGACCGGCTCTATCCGCAGACCAGCCTCGCCGCGCATGTCATCGGCTACACCGACGTCGACGGCAAGGGCAATGCCGGGCATCGAGCGCGCGTTCGACGAGCAGCTGTCGCGATCCGGCCACGCGCGGCCAGCCGATCGTACCTGTCGATCTCGAGCCGGATCCAGCAGGCGCTCGAGCATGAACTGCTCGACGCGATGACCCATTTCTCGGCGATCGGCGCCGCCGGGATCGTCATGGACATCCACACCGGCGAGGTGCTGGCGATGACCTCGCTGCCGCAGCTCAATCCCAATGCCGCCGGGCAGGGCTCGCCGGAGGCGCGGTTCAACCGCGCGACGCTCGGCGTCTATGAGCTCGGCTCGACCTTCAAGCCGTTCACCGTGGCGATGGCGATGGACGCCGGCATCATCAAATCGATGGGCCAGATGTACAATTGCCCGCAGCGAGCTCCACGTCGTCGGGCGCGACGATCAACGACACCCACCCGTTCAACCGGGCCTGCTCGGTCGCCGAGATCATGAAGGAAAGCTCCAACATCGGCACGGCGCAGATCGCCGACCAGCTGGGCGCGACGCGGCAGAAGGAATTCCTCCGGAAGATGGGCTTCCTCGACAAGGTCGCAGATCGAGCTGAAGGAGCGCGGCCGGACGCTGACGCCGGGCGCCAACTGGAACCAGATCGAGACGATGACGGTCGGCTACGGCCACGGCATCGCGGTCACGCCGCTGCATCTCGCGACCGGCTATGCGACGCTGTTCAACGGCGGCATCTATCGCCCGGCGACCCTGCTCAAGGTCGACAGCGACCATGCCGCCGGCCAAGGGCCACCGCGTGTTCAGCGAGGAAACCAGCTACAAGATGCGCGCGCTGCTGCGGCTGGTCGTCACCAAGGGCACCGGCAAGAAGGCCGATGCGCCCGGCTATCGCGTCGGCGGCAAGACCGGCACCGCCGAGAAGATCATCGGCGGCCGCTACAGCAGCTCGGTCAGTCACGACGCTTCGCCGGCGTTTTCCCGATGGACGAACCGCGCTATGTGATCGTCGTCATGCTCGACGAGCCCAAGGCCACCGCCGAAACCTTCGGCTTCCGCACCGCCGGCTGGAACGTCGCGCCGGTGTGTCAGCAAGACCGTCAGCCGGATCGCGCCGATGCTCGGCGTCCGGCCCGACAAGCGCCGCGAGCCCAATCTGGCCGAGGTGCTGCCCTTCGTTCACGAAAAAGCGGAGCATTAATCCGCATGCGCCTGGGCGATCTCGCCGGCATCGAGAGCGATTCCGAAGTGACGGGCTTTGCCATCGACCATCGCAAGGTGGTCGCCGGGCAACGTGTTCGGCGCGTTCCGGGCGCGCGCTTCAACGGCGAGGACTTCATCGCCGAGGCGGTGCGAGCGCGGCGCGGTCGGCGGTCGTCGCGCGGCCCGAGGCGCCGGTCGAGGGCGTGCCGCACCTCGCCGACGCCGAGCCGCGGCGGCTGTTCGCCGAGCTCGCCGCGCAAGTTCTTCGCGCCCTATCCCGAGACGATCGTCGCGGTCACCGGCACCAACGGCAAGACCTCGACGGTCGAAATGACCCGGCAGCTGTGGCGGATGGCCGGGCATCGCTCGGCGTCGATCGGCACGCTTGGCGTGACCACGCCGACGACCAGGTGAAGACCGGGCTGACGACGCCCGACATCGTCACCTTCCTCAGCAACATGGCGGGCCTGAAGCGGATGGGGATCAGCCATGTCGCCTATGAGGCCTCGTCGCACGGCCTCGACCAGTATCGCGCCGAGGGCGTGCCGGTGAAGGCCGCGGCCTTCACCAATTTCAGCCGCGACCATCTCGATTATCATCCGACATGGACGCTTATTTCGCGGCCAAGATGCGGCTGTTCGACGAGGTGCTTCGGCCGATGGCGACGGCGGTGTCTGGACCGACGATCCGAAGTCGGACGAGGTGATCGAGCGATGTCGAAGCGCGCGGGCTCAAGCTGATCACGGTCGGGCCGGGCGGCGAGACGATCGCAGCTGGTCGAGCAGCAGCCGACCGCCGCTCGGCCAGAACCTGGTGCTCCGCCACGAGGGCAAGGAACATACGCTCGCCTGCCGCTGATCGGCGCCTACCAGGCGACCAACGTGCTGGTCGCGGCGGCCTCGTGCTGGCGACCGGCGGCGAGCTTGGACAACGACCTTGTCGGCGATGGGCGCGTGTCGCCGGTGCGCGGGCGGCTGGAGCGCGCGGTCATCAGCCGCGCCGGCGCGCCGGTCTATGTCGATTATGCCCATACGCCCGATGCGCTCGAGGCGGCGATCGCGGCGCTTCGCCCGCATGTCGAGGGCCGGCTGATCACCGTGCTTCGGCGCAGGCGGCGACCGCGACCAGGGCAAGCGGCCCGAAATGGGCGCGGTCGCGGCGCGGCTGTCGCGACGTGGTGATCGTCACCGACGACAATCCGCGCGAGCGAGGATCCGGCGAAGATCCGCACGCGCGGTCCTGGCCGGCGCGCCCGGCGCGATCGAGATCGGCGACCGGCGCGAGGCGATCGCCGAAGCCATCGCGCATGGCCGAGGCGGGCGACATCGTGCTGCTGGCCGGCAAGGGCCATGAGACGGGCCAGATCATCGGCAGACCAGGTGCTTCCGTTCGACGATGCGACCGTGGCGCGGGAGTGCGCGGCATGACGCGCCCTGTGGACCAGCTGCGGACGAGCATGCGACTCGCCGCGACCGGCGGCACGCTGCACGGCAGCGCCGCTTCGAAGTCACCGGCGTCACCTTCGACAGCCGCGAGGTCGGAGCCGGGCGACCTGTTCGTCGCCATGCCGGGCACGGTCGCACGACGGACATCAAGTTCGTCGACCAGGCCTTCGCCGCCGGCGCGGCGGGCGCGCTCGTCTCGCAGCCGGTCGACGGCCCGCACGTCCTGGTCGACGACATCGCCGAAGGCGCTGACCGACCTCGGCCGTCGCCGTCGCGCGAGCGGTGCGGCGGCGACAATCGTCGGCGTCACCGGATCGGTCGGCAAGACCAGCGACCAAGGAAGCGCTCTACGCCGCGCTCGAGCGCTGTGCGCGGCGGCAGGGTCCACCGCTCGGTCAAGAGCTACAACAATCACACCGGCGTGCCGCTGAGCCTCGCCCGGATGCCGCGCGACAGCCGAATTCGCGGTGCTCGAAATGGGCATGAACAACCAGGGCGAGATCGCCGCGCTGACCCGGCATGGTCCGCCCGCACGTCGCGCTCGTCACCGCGATCGCCTCCGGCGCACATCGAGAATCTCGGCTCGATGGAGGCGATCGCCGATGCCAAGGGCGAGATCTTCGAAGGCCTGGAGCCCGACGGGATCGCGATCGTCCCGAACGACACGCCGCACCGCGACCGGCTGGTCAGCGCCGCGCGGCACCATGCCGACCGGATCATCACCTTCGGCCAGTGGCGACGCCGACGTTCACGCGCTCCACGCCGTGCGCGCTCGAGAAGGGCGGCAGCCTGATCACCGCGCGCGCTGCTCGACAGCGAGCTGACCTTCACCATCTCCCAGCGCGGCGACCATTGGGTGTCGAATGCGCTGGCGGTGCTGGCGGCGGTCGAGGCGCTCGGCGCCGACGTCGCCGTCGCCGGGCTGGCGCTGGCCGACATGGGCGGGCTCAAGGGCCGCGGCGAGCGGCACCGGCTCGCCGATCGACGGCGGCGAGCTTCTGCTGATCGACGAAAGCTACAACGCCAATCCGGCATCGATGGCGGCGACGCTCAAGAGCCTCGGCGCGAGAGCGCGACGTCGAGCGGCGGATCGCCGTGCTCGGTCCGATGCGCGAGCTTGGCGAGCACAGCGACGCAGCTCCACGCCGGCCTCGCCCCGGCGGTGCTCGACGCGAAGGTCGACCGGCTGATCCTGATCGGCGAGGAAATGCGGCCGCTGGCGGAAGCGCTCGTCGGCAAGCGTCGCGCGTCGACCGCGCCGACGGATGTCGACGAGGCGACCGACGCATTGCTGGCGCATGCTCCAGCCCGGCGACGCGGTGCTGGTCAAGGCGTCGAACTCGGTCGGGCTTGCGAAGCTGGTCGAGCAGCGTGGCAGAGGAGCGTCGGCCATGCTCTACCTGATCGCCGAGCAGCTCGGGTTTCCCGGGCATCCTCAACCTCATCCGCTACATCAGCTTCCGCGCCGGCGCGGCGAGCGCGACCGCGCTGCTGATCGGCCTGCTGCTCGGGCCGTGGTTCATCTCCTAGCTGCGCGCGCGGCAGGGCAAGGGCCAGCCGATCCGCGCCGACGGGCCGCAGAGCCATCTCGCCAAGCGCGGCACGCCGACGATGGGCGGCCTGCTGATCCTGATCTCGATGGCGATCTCGGTCCTGCTGTGGATGGACCTCGCCAACCCCTACGTCTGGGCCTGCCTGCTGGTCACCGTCGGCTTCGGGCTGATCGGGTTCCTCGACGATTACGACAAGGTGAAGAAGGCGCACCACGCCGGCCTGTCGGGCAAGATGCGGCTGCTGCTCGAATTCCTCATCGCCGGCGTTCGCGACCTGGCTGATGGTCCGCGTCGGGCGACACCAATCTCTACCTGCCGTTCGTCCAGGGGCCGGTGATCGACCTCGGCTGGTTCTACATCGCGTTCGGCGCCTTCGTGATCGTCGCATTCGGCAATGCGGTGAACCTGACCGACGGGCTCGACGGGCTCGCGACCATGCCGGTGATCATCGCCGTCGATCGCCTTCCTGCTGATCGCCTATCTGGTCGGCAACGCGCGCTTCGCCGAATATCTCGGCATCCCGCACGTCCTCGGCGTCGGCGACCTGACCGTGCTGCTGCTCGCGATCGTCGGCGCGGGCCTCGCCTTCCTGTGGTTCAACGCGCCGCCGGCGGCGGTCTTCATGGGCGACACCGGCAGCCTCGCGCTGGGCGGCGCGCTCGGCGCGGTCGCGGTCGCGACGCACCATGAATTCGTGCTGGTGATCATCGGCGGCCTGTTCGTGCTCGAAGCCGCGTCGGTCGTCATCCAGGTCGTTCTGTCTACAAGCGCACCGGCAAGCGCGTCTTCCGGATGGCGCCGATCCACCACCATTTCGAACATCTCGGCTGGTCGGAGCCGACGGTGGTGATCCGCTTCTGGATCGTCAGCTTCGTGCTGGCGCTGGCCGGGCTGTCGCACGCTCAAGCTGCGGTGATCACCGCCAGGGCCTTCGCCGGCAAGCATTATGCGGTGCTACGGTCTGGCGCGGTCCGGGCTGGCGACGGTCGAGGCGCTGCTTGCGAGCGGGGCGCGGGTGACGGCGTGGGATCGGCGAAGGAGGAGGCGCAGAGCGCGAAGGCGCCCTCGCCGGCGACTCGTCCGAGCATCGCCGACCTCGACGAAGCCGACCTCAGCCAGTTCGACAGCCTCGTCGTCACCCCCGGCCTGCCGCTCAACCGCCACCCGATCGCGCAGCGCGCCCGCGAGGCCGGCGTCGAGATCATCGGCGACATCGAGCTGTTCGCCCGCGCCCGGCCCGAGCTTCCGCCGCACAAGGTCGTCGGCATCACCGGCACCAACGGCAAGTCGACGACCACCGCGCTGATCCACCACATCCTCAAGACCGCGGGCGTGCCGACGACGATGGGCGGCAACATCGGCCTGCCGATCCTCGCGCAGGACCCGCTGCCCGAAGGCGGCGTCTATGTGCTCGAGCTGTCGAGCTACCAGATCGACCTGACGCAGAGCCTCGATTGCGACGTCGCGGTGCTGCTCAACATCACGCCCGACCATCTCGACCGGTACGAGAGTTTCGAGGCCTATGCGGCGTCGAAGGTACGATTATTCTCCATGCAAACAGCTTCGCATACCGCGCTTCTAACGTCGTGGGATGGAGTGATGGCGCCAATCGCTGCGCGGGTAGCAAACCGGGAGAAGATGGGCGGCCCGATGGTAGACGAAGCGCCGGCAGGAGAATTCGGCGACCAAGCCGATTATCCGACGTTACAAGGACCTCACAACGCGGAGAATATTGGGGCTGCCGTTTGGACAACCCTTCGACTTCGCGTCTCGCCCGATGACGTGGAAAAGGGCCTCCGCACCTACCCCGGTCGGAGTTCAGCTACACGACCGAGCCGAAGATCGACGGCCTCGCGATCTCGCTTACCTACGAGGACGGGGTGCTGGTGCGCGGGGCGACGCGCGGCGACGGGCAGGTCGGCGAGGACGTGACCCAGAACCTGCGCACGATCGGCTCGGTGCCGCTGCGGATCCCCGACGCCCCTGAGCTGATCGAAGTACGGGGCGAGGTCTACCTCCCGATCGCCGCCTTCAAAGCCCTGAACGAGCGGCGCGCCGAAGCCGAAGAACCGACCTTCGCCAACCCCCGCAACTCGGCTGCCGGCTCGATTCGCCAGCTCGACCCGGCGCTGGCGGCGGAACGGCCGCTCTCGAACTGGGTCTACGGGATCGGCGCCGTCCGCGGCCTCGACCTCGCCACCCACATGGACGAGGTCGAGTGGCTGAACGAGCGTGGCTTTAAGGTCAATCCCGACACCGACCACCACGCGGGCGTCGAGGGCGTGGTCAAGCGCTGCCACTGGTGGGAGGAGCGGCGCGAGACGCTCGATTACGAGATCGACGGCGTCGTGGTCAAGATCGACGAGCGGGCGCTGTGGCGGGAGCTGGGCGTGGTCGGGCGCGAGCCGCGCTGGGCGATCGCCTGGAAGTTCCCGCCGACGACGGCGACGACGCGGATGAAGGAGGTCATCTGGAACGTCGGCCGCACCGGGCATCTGGTCCCGTTCGCGATGCTGGAGCCGGTCCACGTCGGCGGGGTCACCGTCACCACCGCCACCCTGCACAACGAGGAGGATCTGGCGCGCAAGGACGTGCGCAACGGCGACGAGGTCGTGGTGATGCGCGCCGGCGACGTGATTCCCCAGGTCGTCTCACCCAAACTGCCGCGCCAGAACAAGAGCGCTCGCAAACCGCGGCCGCCGAGGAAATGTCCGGCCTGCGGCACCGAGACGGTGAAGCCGGAGGGGGCGGTCTTCACGATCTGCCCCAACCGCTCCGGCTGCCCCGGGCAGTCCTTCCAGCACGTCAAGCACTTCGTCAGCAAGGGGGCGATGGACATCGACGGGTTGGGGGAGAAGCAGGCCCTCACCTTTCTCCAGCAGGAGGTGATCGCCGACGTTGCCGACATCTACGACCTCACCGAGGAGCGGCTGGTTGCGGCTCGACCGCTTTGCTGAGACGTCGGCGCGCAACCTGGTCGCGGCGATCGACGCCTCCCGCCAAACCCCCTTCAAGCGGGTGCTCTACGCGCTCGGCCTGCCGGGGGTTGGGTACGTCACGGCGGAGGCGCTGGCCGACCACTTCGGCTCGATCGACGCCCTGCACGAGGCCGACCCGGAGCGGATCGAGGAGGTCGAGGGCGTCGGCCCGATCATGGCCGTCCAGATCGCCGAGGCGCTGGCCGACGAGCCGACCTGGAATCTGGTCGAGAAGCTGAAGCAGAAGGGCCTGCGCCTGGAGGCCGACCCCTCCGAACGGCGCGCGATCGGCGGCCCGCTGGAGGGCAAGACGGTCGTGCTCACCGGCACCCTGCCGACGCTGACCCGCGAGGAGGCCGCCACCCTGGTCAAGGCCGCCGGCGGCAAGGTGACCAACTCGGTCTCGAAAAAAACCGACTACGTCGTCGCCGGCGAGAGCCCGGCTCGAAGCTGGCCAAAGCCGAGTCGCTCGGCACCGAAGTCCTCGACGAATCCGGCCTCCTGGCGCTGGTTCGGTAGGTGAGACGTCCCATATCTGACACAGTCAACGCGCCACACGTGATTTCTGGGTCGTCAACCTCAGTCCCATGGTCATCGGCCAGATCGGATTGCTGACGAACGCGGCTGAAGCTTTGGCGACGGCGGTGGGGGCGGGGATGCTCCTTGGGAGCTTCGGGGTCGGTGCCCTCGGGCTTATCGCAGGGCGATCCCGCCAATCTTTGGAGGAACGAGTCCTCATCGATGGCTACTACGGCGGAATTCTTGGGTCCGTGCTCGTCGCGATCGACTTGGTCGCGCACTATGCTGGATGAAATGTATTGTCTGAGACTCAGAAGAAAGGGGCCGAAATGGACGGAATTCGTTACGCAAACATTGGAATAGCGGTAGCGACTGCGTTCATCCTTCCCGGTGTACTTCTTTTCAAGGACGCGGGGGACGGGGTGGTGCAGGCGATCGGTCTGGCGGGGTTCATCTTGGGTGCTGTGGTCTACATAGGTCTCGACGAGCGCAACAAACGCCGTCAACGCGGTCAGTAGCCGGCGACGAGGCCGGCGATCCGGTCCTGGGTGAGGTGGGCGTAGCCGAGGTCGCCGACGCTGCCCATCAGGACTGAGAAGACCATGATCCGGCCGCTCGCGTTGAAGCAGTAGCCGGAGAGGTTGCTGACGCCGCTGATCGTGCCGGTCTTGGTGCGGCAGCGGGCGTAGGCGGCGGTGCCGACGGTGCGGTCGTCGACCGTGCCCTCCTTGCCGGTCAGGGCGAGGTCCTGGATGAAGTCGTCGCCGGCCGGGTCGTCGCGCATCGCCAGCAGCAGGTCGGCGACCTCGCGCGGCGAGGCGCGGTTAGAGCGGGTCAGGCCGGAGCCGTCGGCGGCGTTCAGCTCGGAGCCGAGCTCGCGGGCAAAGTCCTCGACCACGGCGGCGCCGGCGGCGGTCGTCCCTCCGCCTCCAAGCCTGGCTCCGAGTAGCTTCAGCAGCGTCTCGGCGAAGAAGTTGTTCGAGTAGACGTCGGTCATGTTGGCAAGCTGGTGGACGGTGGGGGAGCGGACCAGCGCCACCGGCTCGGCTTTGGCCGGCGCCCGCGCCAGGGCGACCTGGGAAGGGACGGCGACGCCCGCTGCCTTCAATGCGCGCGCCAGCTTCGAGGCCGCGAGCTTGGCCGGGTCAGAGGAGAAGCCGCTGCTGCTGGTCGACCCGCTGAAGCCGGAGTTGAAGGCGAGGCCGGAGAGTGGGCCGATGTAGGGGCTGGTCGCGAAGCCGGAGTCGGGGACGCCGCGGCGGCGGTCGAAGATCGTGTCGTCGGCGTAGACGCGCCCGCTGATCGCGCGGATGCCGGCGGCACGGATCTGCGGCACCAGGGAGAAGAGGTTGGTCCCGAGCCCGCCCAGATAGCTGTTGTAGAAGGTCGGCGTGCCGAACGCCGGGTCGCCGCCGCCCTGGAGGTAGAGGCTGCCGCGGAGGACGCCGCCGGCGTCGATCCGGCCGTCGGCGAAGACCTTGGTTGGGATCCGGGTGCTCGGGCCGAGCCGGGAGAGCGCCGTCGCCGTCGTGAACAGCTTCATGTTCGAGGCCAGTGGCAACTGGCGGTTGGCCGCCTTCGCGCAGACGACGTCCCTGCTTTCGGACTCGACCACGATCAGGCCGCTGGCCGCGCCGCCGCCACGGCTCAGCAGCGAGCGCATCTGGTCGCAGGCCTGGCTCGCGTGAGCGCCGCCCGTGAGCAGGAAAAGCGCTGCAAAGAGCGTCGCAAGCGCGATCAAGCCCCGTCTCATTGCCGGTACCAACACCTGAGTGGCGCAAGGTAGCGGCTCGCCCGGCCGACGCGCCTGGGATACTTCGTGTTCCTGATGGGCAAAGTCGTCGACATCGACTCGAAACCGCGCCGTAAAAAAGCGCGGGGACGCAAAAAGCCCTCGAAGACCGCGCTGGTGCTCGGCGGGGGTGGCTTCACCGGCGGCGTCTACGAGATCGGCGCCCTGCGCGCGCTCGACCTGCTCGCGGTCAACAGCACCGTCAACAACTTCGACGTCTACGTCGGCACCAGCGCCGGCTCCTTCGTCGCCGGGATGCTCGCCAACGGCGTCACCCCCGACGAGATGATGCAGGTGCTGAACGAGCAGGTCCCGTCTGACCTCGAGGACCTCGACCTGAACCGGGTGCTGAAGCCCAACTACCTCGGCTTCCTCTCGAAAGCGGTGAGCTTGCCGCTGCGCACCGTCGGGCTGGTGCGGCAGCTGGCCCGGATCGGCGAGCTCTCGGCGATCGACATCGGCGTCGGCCTGGCCGAGGGCCTGCCGACGGGGCTCTACTCAAACTCCGGTCTCGCCGACTACGTCGAGGAGGCGCTCGCCGAAGACGATCGCATCAACGACTTCCGCCTGCTCGACCGTGAGCTCTATCTGACCGCGACCGACCTCGACACCTGCGAGCGGATCGTCTTCGGTGAGGACGGCTGGTCCGACGTGCCGATCTCGAAGGCGATCCAGTGCTCGACCTGCCTGCCGATCGTCTACAAGCCGGTCGATCTGAAGGGGCGGCAGCTGGTCGACGGCGGCATCCGCTCGACCACCAACGTCGACATCGCGGTCGAGAAGGGCGCCAAGTTCATCGTCGTCGTCAACCCGCTGGTGCCCTACGTCAACGACTTCGAGAAGACGATCCCGACGGTGACCGGCAGCCGCGTGCGCCGGGTCTCCGACATGGGCCTGCCGGCGGTCGCCAACCAGACCTTCCGCCTGATCGCCCACCAGCGCCTGCACCAGGCGGTCGGGATGTGGCAAGAGAAATATCCCGGCGTCGACATCGTCCTGGTTGAGCCCGACCCCACCGACGAGCTGATGTTCGGAACGCCGATCATGGACTACTCGCGCCGGCTCGAGATCGCCCGCCACGGCTTCGAATCAGTCACCGCCACCCTGGCCCGGGACTACGAGCGCTACGCCGAGATCGCCGAGCGCCACGGCCTCGAGATCTCCGAGCGCCGCGTCCGCCGCGTGGTCGAGCGGGCGGCCGAAGAAGAGCCCGAGCAGACCTCCGCCTGGCGGCGGGTGCTCGAGCAGACGACGTCGGTGTTGCTCAGGCAGAGCGGCGAGGCCTCGTAGATAGCTTCCGGCGGAGGGGGAGCTGGTTAAGCCTCTTCACTCGCAACTCGTCGTTGCAGCGAATGCGGCTAGACGCCATGGGGGAACCCCCCTCCTCCCGCGCAAAACGTTCAGAGGCTCAACCAGCTCCCCTTACGAGGGACGCACTCTCTCCAAGCCCCGCTGAACGTGAAGCATCCCGGCGAGGACCAACCGCGACGCACCCGTAGCCACTCTCCTGTCTAGTTGAACCGAGGGATGGGAGGGGGTCGGGTGACCCCCTGAACGTTTTGCGCGGGAGGAGGGGGGTTCCTCCATGGCGTATAGCCGGAGGTCGTCTCAACGACGAGTTGCGAGTGAAGGGGGTTACCCGACCCCCTCCACGCACCGCTCGGTTCAGCTCGAGTAAAGCTGCTCGATCTCCGACTCGCGCTTGGCCGTCACCACGGCCCGCTTCACCTTCAGGGTCGGCGTCAACTCGCCGTTCTCCTGCGAGAGGTCTTCGGGCAGGATCGCGATCTTCTTGACCTGCTCGACCCGGGCGAAGTTCTGGTTGATCTGGTCGACGTGGGCCATGATCGAGGCCTTGACGTCGGGGTTGGCGGAGAGCTGGGCCGGGGTTTCGTTGAGGCCGTTCTCCTGGGCATGGGCCGCCGCCTCTTCCGGGTCGAGGGTGACCAGGGCGACGAGGTAGGGCCGACGGTCGCCGACGACGACGCACTGGGAGACCAGGGCGTGCTGCTTGATCTCGGCCTCGAGGTTGGCCGGGGTGATGTTCTTGCCGCCGGCGGTGATGATGATGTCCTTTTTGCGGCCGGTGATCTTGATGAAGCCGTCGGAGTCGATCTCGCCGATGTCGCCGGTGTGCAACCAGCCGTCGACGATCGTCTCCCGGGTCGCCTCCTCGTTCTTGTGGTAGCCCTGGAAGACGTTCGGGCCCTTGACCAGGATCTCGCCGTCGTCGGCGATCCTCACTTCGCAGCCGGGGAAGGGTTTGCCGATCGTGCCGATCTTGAAGTCGTCGGGCGAGGAGATCGTTGCCGCGGTCGAGGTCTCGGTCATCCCCCAGCCCTCGAGCACGAGCACGCCGGCGGCGTCGAAGAAGCGCAGGATCTCGGGGTTGATCGGGGCCGCGCCGGAGACCGCGAGGCGCAGCTGGCCGCCGAACAGATTGCGGATTTTCGAAAGCACTTTCTCGTCGGCGAAGGCGTATTTGCGCTTCAGCAGGAAGCCCGGCTGGCGGCCGCTCCGTTCGACCTCGCGCATCTTCGTGCCGACCTTGATCGACCAGTCGAAGATTGCTTTTTTCAGGCCGCCCTCTTTCTCCATCGCGCTGGTGGCCATCGTGTAGATCTTCTCGAAGATGCGCGGGACCGAGGGGAAGTAGGTCGGTTTCAGTTCCGCCAGGTTGGGCATGATCTTCAGCGGGTCGCGCTCCCAGTAGGCGATCGTGGCGCCGAGGTCGAAGCTGCCGAGCTGGATCAGCAGGGCGAAGGAGTGGGCGAGGGGCAGGTAGAGGTAGGTGACGTCTTCGCCCTCGATGACGCTGGTCTCGTTGACCATGTCGAGCATCGCCCGGTAGTTGCCGTGGCTGATGATGCAGCCCTTCGGCGGCCCGGTCGTGCCCGAGGTGTAGATGAAGGTGCAGATGTCGGCAGGGGTGACCGCCGAGTAGAGCGACTCCCAGCGGGCGGCGTCGACGGCGGCGCCTTTCGCGGCCAGTTCCTCACTGGAGAGCGCGTCGTCGCTGGAGCCGGTCATCCGCACCACGTGCCGCAGCTGCGGCAGCTGGTCGCGGACCTTGCGGATCTTCTCCATCTGTTCGTCGTCCTCGACCACGACGACCTTGGCGTCGGAGTTCTCGAGCACGTAACGGCACTCCTCCGGCGAGTTGGTCTGGTAGATCGGGACGACGGTGGCGCCGATCGAGAGCGCCGCGAAGTCGTAGTAGGTCCACTCGGGGCGGGTGTTGCCGAGGATCGAGACGCGGTCGCCCTTCTGGACCCCGAGCTCGGCGAGACCGAGGGCGAGCGGACGGACGATCTCGGCCACCTGGCCGAAGCTACGGTCGACCCAGGCGTCGCCCTCCTTGTAGCGGACCGCAGGCGCGTCGCCATATGCCTGCGCCGCCAACGGCAGCAGGTCGGCCAGCGTCTTGGAGTGGGTTCCCCTCCCCGTTCCCATCGCGGGGAAGTCTAGTTGAGCTTCAGCTCGGAGCGGCGCGACGGGCCTGCCGCTGCGACGCGCGACTGCGCAGCGAGGTCTCGAAGAGGCTGCGGTCGATGCGGCCGTGGAAGATCGGTACACCCATCTCGACGCACTTTCCGATCACTTCCTGTCGCTTCATCTGCAGTTGGTCGGCGAGCTCGCTGGGCGTCAGGTGATTGGCCATAGAGACCTCCCGTGTCGTTGAAAGTGGGTAGGCCCATAGTTATCGCTCTTCCCGGACCTGTCAATGGCCGATGGGCCGAGCCAAAGCCGGCTGTCGCCGCCCGCGATAATGGGTCGCGTGTCCGAAGCTGCAGCCGCCAGACCGATTCCCCGCCGGGGCCGGCTTTGGGTGCTGCTGGCGTTCGTCGTCGCGATCGGCGGCCTCGCCTACCTGATCGTCGCAATCGCCCTGCTCAAGCCAGGCGATCCGACCATCGAGGTTGCCGGAATCAACGACTCGCAGCGCCTCTTCGGCGGCATGCCGCAGGAAGGGGACCGGCTCGGCTCGAGCAACGCCCCGGTCACGATCCAGGTCTTCAACGACCTCCAGTGCGCCAACTGCCGCGAGGACTTCCTCAGCACGATCCCGACGCTGGCCGAGGACTACGCGCGCCCCGGCGACGTCCAGTTGCTCTACCGGCATTACTCGAACAGCGAGAACGTCGAGCAGCTCGGCTTCTTCGGCGCCGAGGCCGCCGCCGAACAGAACTACGGCTGGCAGTACACCTACCTCTTCTTTCGCAGCCAGGCCGAAGCCGGCCACTTCGGCGTCGACGAGGAATTCCTCGAGGCGATCGCCGCCGGCATCGAAAAACTCGACTTCTCGGAATGGAAGGACGACCTCGAAAAGAAAGGCGTTCCCGGCGGGGCGATCTCCAAGCGCCTGGCCGGGTACGAGCAGCTCGGCTCCAACCTCGGCATCCGCATTCGCCAGGCCGCGATCGTCACCGGCCCCGAGGGCACCCGCACCCTCCAGGACGGCCCCAGCCTGGCCGCAATCGAGCGCGCGATCGACGAAGTGCGCTGAGCGGCCGACCGAGGCGCTGAATGCCACTTTTCGAAATCGACCGAGATACCAAGCGGGTCGCCGAGGTCGGTCCGACCACCTTCCCCGCGCTGAGGCTGTGGGAGCGGCAGGATCTCGAGGCCTGGGTGCTGTCGGCGCCCGACCTCGCCGGTGACTTCGTGGTCGTGACTTCGGAGTTCAATCGCTTCGATCGCACCTCGGAGCGACTCGACATCCTCGGGATCGTCCGCGTCGACCACGGCCACGGCAGGCTGGTGGTGCTCGAGCTAAAGCGCGACGGCACGAGCACCACGGTTGATCTGCAGGCGATCAAGTACGCGGCCTATGTAGCCGCCGTTCAGTTCAGTGACGTGGTCGAGATGTATGCGCGACATCACGGCGTCGAGGAGAGTGCAGCCAGAGAGACCCTGTTCGAGCTGCTCGGAGGAAGCGAGGACGAGCCGCCGATCATCGATGACAAACCGCGCATCGTGCTCGTCGCCAGTGACTTCCGGGCCGAGGTTACGACCACGGTGCTGTGGCTGCTCGACAACTTCGAAATGGACATCCGTTGTGTCCGGTTGCAGCCGTTTGACGTGGACGGGCGGATCCTTGTTCACTCGGAGACGATCATTCCCCTGCCCGAGGCAGAGCAGTACCGGCTCGGCGTGCAGCGAAAGCGGCGCCAGGTCGAGCTCGAGCAGGAGCAGAAGGCGCGGGCCGGCCGCTTGCTGCCGCGGCTCTTGGAGGCTGATGCGCTGGAAGTCGGACAGGCGCTCTACTTCCGCCGAGACGTCGTGCCGGAGGGGGCGCCGCCATGGAGCTCGCGGGAGATGCTTTATGCGGCTCGGCTGATCGGCGGCGACGGCAACCGAACCCTGGAGTGGACCGATCCTGAGAGTGGCGAGACGCTTCAGGACTCCCCCTCGCTGCTTGCGGCACGCTTGCTCCACCGCCTCGGGTTGCGGTCCGGCGAGCTGTCCAGCGCCGGAATCAACGGCATGCACTATTGGACGGTTGACGGCGAGATCAGCCTGCGTGAGTTGGGCGCCGAGACTGGGGTGATCGAACGGTCGGCCCGGCACGTCGATCGCGATGCCCTACGGGCCGTCTGCGGCGCCATCCCGAGCGGTTGGTGGACCACGTACGGGGAGCTGGCGAAGGCGATCGGCGTTGAGGGGGCGGCGCAGTCGGTCGCGGGGGTGATCGCCTCGGATGACTCGGTTCCTAACGCCCACCGTGTGCTGCGGTCGACCGGACAAATTTCACCAGGATGGCGGACGACCGATGGCGGCGGCGGGCCCGAGGTCGCGAGGGAGCGCTTGGAGAAGGAGGGTCTGCGCTTCGACTCGAGCGATGTCGCTGTCCCCGAGCGTCAGTGGGCTCCGCACTCCGCTCCCACCAATTGAACTGCGATCGGACCGGCGACTCTGGGACTGAGTGCCAGGCAGCTGCCGACGGCCCGGCTACTCGGCGCCCTCGCGAACTCTGAACCCGATGGGGCGCTTTGCGCGGGGCGGGGGCGCGATCAGCTGCCGCAGTGCTTCGAAGATCTGGCGGAGCTGCTCGTCGTGCTCGCTGAGCCGCGCACCGATGTCCAGTTCCATTGGTCAAGTCGCTTCTGCACCTCCTGAAAGGACCCAGCGACCCGGCGCAACTCGACAAATGCCCGCATGATCTCGATGTTCACGGTGATCGCTCGGTCGCTGCGCAGCACGCCCGAGAGCATCGCCACTCCTTGCTCGGTGAAGACGTAGGGGCATAGCGGCGGCCACCTCGGCCGTCGTTTGAGGTTGCAATTTGTGACCTCAAAACTTCCCCCTCAGCTTTGCTCAGCTGAAACATGAAGTCTCTGGGGAAGCGCTTTAGATTGCGTTGGCAAACGCTCCGGAACTTATTGTCTACATCGGGGCGCCCGGATTTGAACCGGGGACCTCACCGACCCGAACGGTGCGCGCTACCAGGCTGCGCCACGCCCCGAGAGCGGCGATTATCTCAGAGCGGCGCCCGCGGGCGGGTGCGCCCTCGGTCGTGGTGGCCGCTACTTTGCGTTTACGGGCTGTTCTCAACTCCGATGACCCGGCAAATCACCCTGAAAACGATCCTGGTCCTGGCGCTTGCCTTGGCGGCGATTGCGCCCACGGCGGCGCACGCCTACCTGCCGCCCGGCTTCATCGGCGTCTCGCCGCAGAGCCCCGGCGAACAGCAGGGACTTCGAGCTGATGCGGGAATCGGGCGTGAAGAGCGTGCGGCTGCCGCTCTACTGGACCGTCGTGCAAGCCAGGTCCCCGGCCTTCTCGGAGCCGGACTGGGACGGCTTCGACCACGAGGTGAAACTGGCCGCGGAAGCCGACATCCGGGTGATGCCGTTCGTCTGGGGCGCGCCGGAATGGGTGGCGCCGCAGGTGATCGACCTGCCGGTGAGAAGTGCCTGGCAGCGCTCGGGCTGGAGCCGGTTCCTGCGGGAAGCGGTCTGGCGCTACGGGCCGAACGGCTCCTTTTGGGAAGAAAATCCGGACCTTCCATTCCTGCCGATCAAGCGTTGGGAGATCTGGAACGAGCAGAACATCGTCACCTTCGCCGATCGCCCCGACCCGGTTGCCTTCGCGCGGCTGATCCGGATCTCCGGCCGGGCGATCCACGGCGTCGACCCCGGCGCCGAGGTGATTCTCGGCGGTTTCTTCGGGCGGCCGCTGCAGATCCCGCCCAACGTCGCCTCCGGCGACTACCTGCGGCGCTTCTACGAGGCCGGCAACGTAAAGCGTCACTTCGACGGCGTCGCGCTGCACCCCTACGTCGCCCGCGCCAGGGCGATGGGGGCGCAGCTGGACAACCTGCGGCGGATCATGCGCCTCCACCGCGACGAGAGGACGCCGATCTACGTAACCGAGCTGGGCTGGGGCTCGCGCAGCGGCCCGACCCGCTGGGAGCGGGGACTCTACGGCCAGGCGAACCAGCTCTCGCGGGCCTTCGCGATGCTCTCGGCGAGGCGCCAGGAGTGGCGGGTCCGCGGCGTCTGGTGGTACACCTGGACCGACGAAGGCGGCACCTGCCATTTCTGCAAGTCGGCCGGCCTACTGACCGAGCGGAGGAGGGCGAAGCCGGCCTGGTACCGGTTCAACGCCTGGACCGGCGGCGACCCGGACACGGTCGAGAAGGGCATCTTCGACGCGGCGGGAGAGGAAGTGGAAGTGGATGACGAGCCGGAACCGCTGGCCCAGCCTCCCGCGCCCGCTCCGGCAGCGCGCCGCCGCTAGGCTCCGTACCTCCAGTTCGAACTAAACCGAGGAGTCACCAGATGCCTTTCTCCGTTCCCGATCTTCCCTACGCCTACGATGCGCTCGAGCCGCACATCGACGAGGCGACGATGCGCGTCCACCACGACAAGCATCACCAGGCCTACGTGGACAAAGCGAACGCCGCGCTCGAGGGCACCGAGTGGGCCGATCGCGACGTCGAGGACGTGCTCAAGAACCTCTCCAGCCTGCCCGCTGACAAGCAGGCGGCGGTCCGTAACAACGGCGGTGGCCATTACAACCACTCGCTCTTCTGGCAGATGCTCAGCCCCGACGGCGGCGGTGAGCCGGGCGGCGACCTGGGCGCCGCGATCAGCGAGAAGTTCGGCTCCTTCGACGCCTTCAAGAGCGAGTTCAAAGAAGCCGGGATCACCCAGTTCGGGTCCGGCTGGGCCTGGCTCGTCCGCGACGGCAGCGGCCTCGCCGTGGCAAAAACCCCGAACCAGGACTCGCCGATCTCCGACGGCCAGACTCCGCTGCTCGGCTGCGACGTCTGGGAGCACGCCTACTACCTGAAGTACCAGAACAAACGGCCCGACTACATCGAGGCCTTCTGGAACGTGGTCAACTGGGATTACGTAGCGGAGCGCTTCGCCACTGCAAGCTGAGCGCTAGCTGAGAGACGCAGGCCGCGCCGCTTCCGAGTGGCGCGGCGCGTCTCCGTTCGTTGCCTCGGGAATTGCGGCCATCGCGTGCTCGGCCAGCGCGGTGATCGTGAGGCTGGGGTTGACCCCGACGTTGGCGGGGACCGCCGCGCCGTCGCAGACCAGCAGGTTCTCGTAGCCGAAGACCCGCTGGCGGTTGTCGACGACCCCGTCCTCGGGGCCGTGGCCGATCACCGCGCCGCCGAGGATGTGGGCGGTGGTCGGGATGTTCATCAGGGCCTCCGCGGTCGAGCTCTGGGCGACGCCGCCGGTCCGCTCGGCGAGCCATTCGGCGGCCTCGTTGGCGACCGGGATGAAGGTCGGGTTGGGGCGCTCGGGGTCCTGTTCGGTCTGTAGCCGCACGTCGCCGGAGCGCTTCAGCTTCGGGCGCAGCGCGATCGCGTTATCCAGCGTCTGCATGACCAGGAGGATGACCGTGCGCCGCGACCAGCCCTTCGGCCACAGCGTCTTCGCGAAGCGCCCGGGGTGGCGGAGGATCTGGGCAAGCAGCTTCAACGGTCGCGTCGCCCGCGTGCCGTCGCCGACCAGCAGCGTGTACAGCAGGCTCATCGAGTCGCCGTCCTTGCCGTAGGTGACGGTCTCGATGTGAGTGTGGGGATCGGGGTAGATGCTGCCGCTGATCGCCACCCGCTTGGTCAGATCGTCGGGGTAGTCCTCGGGGACCGTGACCGCGAGGATCATCTCGCTGTTGGTTCGCACCAGCTCGCCGAGCCGGTTCGAGATCCGGGGCAGGGAGCCGCCGAGCCGGCAGCGCTGCAACAGCTTGTTGGTCCCGAGCGGGCCGGCAGCGACCACGACTCCCCTGGCGGTCAGCGTGCGCCGGCCGCGGCCGCGGATCATTCCCGAGCGCTCGCTGGTCACCGCATAGCCGTCGCTGCCGTCGGCGGCGCCGAGCGGGCGGATCTCGGTCACGGCGCGGTCCGCGGTGACCTCGACGCCGCGGCGCTCGGCCAGCCAGAGGTAGTTCTTGACCAGGGTGTTCTTGGCCCCGTGCGGACAGCCGACCATGCAGCGGCCGCAGAGCGTGCAGCCCGTGCGATCGGGGCCCTCGCCCTCGAAGAAGGGGTCCGCCACGGTCTCGCCGGGCTTGCCGAAGTAGATCCCGACCGGCGTCTTGCGGTAGGTGTCGCCGACGCCGATCCGCTCGCCGAACTCGCGCAGCAGCTCGTCGGCCGGATCGTCGTCGTCGTGGACGACCACGCCAAGCATCCGCTGCGCCTCGGCATAGTGGGGTGCCAGCGTCGCCTCCCAGTCCTCGAGGTCGGCCCACTGCGGGTCCTCGAAGAACTGCGCGGGGGGGACGTAGAGCGTGTTCGCGTAGCCGAGGCTGCCGCCGCCGACGCCGCAGCCGCTGACCACCGAGACGTCTTTGAACGTGGTCAGCCGGAAGATCCCCCGCAGGCCGAGGCGCGGCGCCCAGAAGTAGCGGCGCAGGTCCCAGGTCGACTTCGGGAAGTCCTTGTCGGCGAAGCGTTTGCCGCACTCGAGCACGGCGACGCTGTAGCCCTTTTCAGCTAGGCGCAGCGCGGATACGGAGCCACCGAACCCCGACCCGACCACGATCCAGTCGTAGTCATATGCCCGCCCGTCGGGATGGGGTGGAGCGTCTTGTACTTTTTCGGCGCTGCGCATCGCGGTCAGCTAATCCCGCTGTCGAAAAAGTTAAGCGGAACCCCACCCCGACGGGCGGGCCTAGGCCTCACCCGGCTCCAATGGCCGGAAGTCGGAAGTGCGCGCTCCGCAGACGGGGCAGAACCAGTCTTTGGGGATGTCCTCGAAGGCGGTGCCGGGTGGGATGCCACCGTCTGGATCGCCGACCTCGGGGTCGTAGATGAACCCGCAGCTCTCGCAGATCCAGAGGGTGATTTCTTGGGTTGCGGTCATGGCTGAATTCTAGGCGGCCGCTATTTGTCGAAGCTGACCGCGACCGGCTCGCGCTCGGCGTCGGCGATCTCGAAGAACTCGCGGGCGGTGAAGTTGCCGGCGTTGGCGACGATCGAGCCGGGGAACTGTTCGATGTCGGTGTTGTAGGACTGCACGTTGGAGTTATAGATTCGCCGCGAGGCCTGGATCTCGTCCTCGAGCTCGGAGAGGTTGCGGCTGAGCTGCTGGAAGTTCTCGGTCGCCCGCAGGGTCGGGTAGTTCTCGGCGACGGCGCGCAGGTCGGCGAGCGCCTGGGTCAGTTTCTGCTCGGCCTGGGCGGTGTCGCCGACGCTCTGGGCGCCCATCGCCTCCGCTCGAGCCTGGGTGGTTTTCTCGAACGTTTCGCTCTCGTGCGCGGCATAGCCTTTGACCGTCTCGACCAGGTTGGGGACGAGGTCGTGGCGCCGTTTGAGCTGCACGTCGATCCCGCTCCAGGACTCGTCGACCCGGTTGCGCTGGGCGATGATCGAGTTGCGCTTGACGACGAAGTAGAGCGCCGCGATGACGATGATCGCGACGATGACGATGAGGGCGATGGTCATAAGCGCTCCTGTGGGTCGACCGGGCTGAAGGCCAATCCTAGTCCCGAACCCCGGCCGATGGGCCGATAAGTCGACGCAGGGACGACTTATCGGCCCATCGGCCGTAGGATCGGCGACTCGATGGGTGCTAAGCAGGAAGCGCAGGGGTGGGCGGAGATCGTGCGGCGCTACGGGGAGCGTCGCGGCCTCACCTACGAGGAAGTCGGTGGGATCAATCCCAAAGACGGGCCGGTGGCGCTCTGCGTCGGCGGCGTCAACCGGCTCACCGGGCAGCTTGCCGAAGGGTTCTGGGGGTCTTCCTGCGACGCCGATGAAAAGGAGGTCGGCGGGCTGTTCGGCAAGGCGGTGCTGCCGACCGCGGTGCTCGCGAAGGCGCACATGCCGGACCTGGCGCGGGTCGTGCCCGCCTTCAACGTCGAGTCGCTGGAGCGGCACGAGGCGGTGGCGCAGCGCTTCTCGCGCAAGGTCGAGTTCGAGTCGATCGAGTTCAACCGGCGCTTCTGGGCGACGGTGCCGAGCGATCACGACCCGGTGGCGCTGCGCGAGCTGTTCGGGCCCGGCTTCCTCGCCTGGGTGACGACGATGACCGGCGAGATCGACTTCGGCGTCAACGACCGCCAGCTCTGGTTCCTCTGGCGCCTGCGTGAGCGCAGCGAGGGGGAACTGAAGACCGCGCTCGGCAACGCCGGCGAGCTGTTCAAGCGGCTGCAGGGCGAGATGGACGAGAGCGGCATCCACACCTACCCGCCCGGCCCCTGGCACGCTGGGCTGGAGCCGTTCCCCGACGCTCAGCCGGGCTGAGCGGTTCGTACATAGGTCCAGCCGCCTGGAGGCGGGGTGGGAGCTGCCGATGGGTTCCCGTGAACGCGATTCCCCGCTCGCCCGCCTGGTGGCTGCGCTCGACGCTCTCCCTGGCTCTGGCAGTCGCCGTCCTCGCGATCGCCCTCCCGGTCGCGTTCGGCGGTGGCGTTTGGAACGGCGGCGTCGACCCGGCGCAGTTCTTCTAGTCGGCCAGCGGCCGGTTACGCCCGGACTACACCGAATTTCTTTATCGGTCGCTCCGGCTCAACCCCCCACGCCTCCGTGCCGATGCGGATCGGGCATGGAAGCGATTCAAGGCAAACCCGCCGTGAGGCGGGGACGCAAAGCTAGAGGTCTCGGTCCCAGCCGAGATAGCTCGGCTGCCGCTTTCGGAGCCCTATTTCCGAGCCCCGAAGGAGGCACCTATGTCTCGCATTTCCGTGATCCTCTCGAGTCCCCGCCATCTGCTGGGAGCGCTGCTTGTCGCGCTGCTGGCCTTTGGCGCGGTCGTTGGATCAGGCGCGAGCTTCACCTCGAAGTCCGCGAACCCCAGCAACACGTTCAGCGCAGGCAACCTCGCGCAGTCCAACTCCAAGGAAGGCGCGGCGGTTCTGACCTCCGCCGGCTTGCTGCCTGGGTCCTCGACCAGCGGCACGGTGACGATTACCAACAGCGGCAACGCGGCGGGCACGTTCACCCTGTCGAAGACCAACCTTCTCGACACGCCGGGCGCCAATGGCGGCCAGCTGTCGGGGGTGCTGGATCTCTCGATCAAGGACGTGACCAAAGCGGGGTCGCCGGTCAGCGTGTACTCGGGCAAGGTCGGCGCGATGGGTGCCCAGTCGCTCGGCAAATTCGCCGCAGGCGAGGCCCGCACCTACGAATTCACCGTCACGTTCCCCGACGGCGGCACTCCGGCGTCTGCGACGACCGGGGACAACGCCTACAAGGGCTCGACGATGAGCGTCGGCTATCAGTGGGATGCCGTTTCTTAGCGGCGTCCCAGAGGCGAGGCGCCGGGGCCGGCGGATGACGTCGGTCCCGGTAGCTCGCCGGCTCGGTGCCGGCCTGACGCTGCTTTGCCTGGCGCTGGCGGCGCTGCTGCTGGTTCCCGCCGCGCTCGGTTTCCAGCGCTACGTGATCGTCAGCGGCTCGATGAGCGGCAGCTACGACAAGGGCTCGATCGTCTTCGACGAGGAAGTGCCGGTGAGCGAGCTGAAAGTCGGCGACGTGATCACCTACGAGCCGCCGTCCGGCACCTTCTCGCAGGACCTGGTCACTCACCGGATCGTCTGGATCGGCACCGACCAGGCGGGCGAACGGACCTTCCGCACCAAGGGCGACGCCAACCCGAGCGCCGATCCCTGGACCTTCAGCCTCGACAACTCGAACCAGGCGCGGGTCGCCTTCTCGGTTCCCTGCATCGGCTACGTGCTGGCCGGGCTCTCGATCCCGCTGGTGCGGACGCTCGCGATCGGCATCCCGGCGATCGTCGTCGCCCTCCTGATCCTGGCCGGGATCTGGCGCGACGCCGGGCGTGAGGCGCAGCGGCGCGAGGCCGAGGCGAGCGGGGCCGGACCGCAATGGACCGGCTGAGCCTCCTCGTCCGCTCCCGCCGCTGGCTGCTGCTCGCCGCCTTGGCCCTGGTCTCGCTCGCGCTCGGCTCGGCGATCTTCAGCGGTGCCAGCTTCACCTCGAAGAGCGCCAACACGGCCTCGCTCGCGGCGGCGAGCTTCCAGCTCAGCTCCTCGAAGCCGAACCAGACGATCGTCGCCGCCAGCGGGATGGCGCCCGGCGAGAGCAGGCAGGGGACGATCGAGATCGCCAACCAGGGCAGCGCGCCGGGCGTCGTCGTGCTCGAGGCGAGCGGCCTGACCGGGACGGCGTTGGCGGCAGTGCTCGACCTCGAGGTCGACGACATCAGCGGTGGTAGCGCGGTCGAGAAATGGAGCGGCAAGCTCGGCTCGTTCAGCAGCGTCGCGCTTGGGGCCTTCGCGGCCGGCGTGGAGCGCGACTACCGCCTGACGCTGAGCTGGCCCGCCGCCGCGAACGACGCCTCGTTGCAGGGCGCGACCACTTCGCTCAGCTTCCGCTGGCACGGCAGCGCGAAAGGGAGTGGCTGATGCGGCGGCTCGGCTCGATCGCACTCTCGCTCTCGGCCCTAGGCGCCTGCGTGCTGGCGGCCGGCCTCTCGGTCGCCGCCTTCACCGACACCAGCCAGAATCCGCAGACGATCACGGCTGACGCCGATTTCCTCGCGCCGAGCGCCGCCGCGAGCACGATCGCGAAGACCCAGGGCGGGGTTGTTGGCTACATCCGCGCGAGCGGCACCTACCACGTCTACGCCAGCGTCACCGATCCCGGCAGCACGGCCAGCGGGATCGCCTCCGTCCGCGCCACCGTCGCGGCGATCACCTCGGGGCAGACTTCGGTCGCGCTCAGCTCCGGCTCCTACACGGTCGACGGCGTCGCCTACAACTACCGCAGTGCCCAGCTGACCGCGAGCAGCAGCGTCAGCTCCGGCTCGAAGTCTTACTCACTGGCGCTTGTCGACGACGACGGCAACTCGCGCAGCCAGAGCTTCGCGGTCACGGTCGACAACACGACGCTGGCCGGCGGTGGCATCGAAACCGCCAACGCCTCCGGCGGCACCAGCGGCAAGGCCGAGAAAGGTGACACGGTCAGCTTCGTCTTCAACAAGTCGGTCGACCCGAGCTCGGTCGTCTCCGGCTGGAACGGCAGCGGCTCGAAATCAGTCACGGTCTCGATCGCCGACTCGTCCTCCAACGACGTGCTCAGCGTCAGCGGCGCGACGATCGGCACTGTCGGGCTGCAGGGCAACTACACGAACTCGGGCAAAACGACGACCTTCACCGGGTCGAGCCTGACGGTCAGCGGCGCGGTCGTGACGATCGTCCTCGGCGCCGACTCCGGCGCCAACGCGCGCACCGAAACGACGAAAAACAAACCGGAATGGACGCCCTCCTCGGCGCTCTACGACCCCGCCGGCGACGCCTGCTCGACCAGCAAGGTGACCGGCGCCAACGAGCGCCAGTTCTGAGGCTCAGGCCGGGTAGTCGGGGTCGCCGGGAAGGACGACGCGGTGGTCCTCGCGGGTGCCGATCACCTTCGGCAGGATCGGCTCGACCGCGCGGTCGCGGTGGGCGGCGAGCGCCTCGTCTGAGGTCCGGTAGGCGAGCAACGAGCGCAGCTGGCTGATCGTCGGGAAGGCGAGAACGATCTCGCCCTCGCCCTGGGCCTCGAGCGCCGCGGCCGGCTGGAACCAGGCCGCCTCGACGGTCTCGGTGCCGTCCGGTTGCGGTGGGGTGTGCGCGGGGGCGAGGGCGAGGAAGAACCAGGCATCGAAGCGGCGCGAGATCACCTCCGGCGTGATCCAGCGCGAGAACAGCACCATCTCCTCGTCCTCCGGCAGCTCGATCGCCGCCTCCTCGGCCAGCTCGCGCCTCGCGCAGGCCGCGTAGCCGGCTTCGTCGGCGCCGTCGCCGGGGTCGACCGCGCCGCCCGGGAAGACCCACACGCCCGGCATGAACCTGGCCTGCTCGCTGCGTTTCATCATCAACAGCTCGAGGCTCGCGGTCGCCGTGCTTGCCACCGCGGCGCAGCAGCACCACCGAGGCCGCCGGCCGCGGCTCCGAGGGCGTACCGAGGTTGGGCGCCTCCGCCGGCCCCCGCTTTCTCCCGCTCATCCGCTCAGCTTATGCGAGGTTTCGCGTACCGCCGCATTCTTGACGTCTGGGGGTTAGCAGCGTATTACTAAAGACTTCTTTTGTATTCTTCTAGAGAGGAGTCAGTGATGATTCGCAAGATCAAGGTTCTCGGCATCGCGGTTGTTGCCCTCGCCGCAACGAGCGCTTTCGCGGCGTCGGCTCAGGCCTCCGAACTTCACGCAACAGTGGGCCCGAGCGCCGTTCTCACAGGCCAGCAGTTGCCCAACTTACCGATCACCTTTAAATACACAGGATCGGGCCTGCAAACAAAATGCAATGAAGCCCATTTCGAAGGGACAGTCCAAGGCCTGAACCCTCAGCAAACGACAGCCCAGGAGTTCACCCTGACACCAAGGTTCACAGGTTGCACGGTCGGTGGCTTGGCTTCAACCGTCGACATGAACGGTTGCAAGTTCACATTTACAAACCGGCAAACAACTGGTATTACAGCGCCGATGACAGCCTATCTCGACATCTCGGGCTGCACAGCCGGAAAACGAATCGAACACACATTGCCGGGCTGCACGATCACAATCCCGGAACAGAATCACCTAAGCCACATCGTCTATGTGAACACACCAGGCGGACCCCATGACATCGATGCCATCTTCGCAATACAAGGCATGACATATGAATTCCATGGCGCCGCCTGTCCCGGAGTCAACACAGTACTGACACACGATGGCGACATTTCGGGCTGGCTCACACTCCAAGCGTTCGTAGATAACGGTTCGGTGCTCGCGTTCCACAACGGGCATCAGTACAACAAACTGCTCGCCGGCCCGCCGGTGGGTCTGTTTGCCACATAGCTCTAGCTGAGCAGCCAGCGCCAGCGCGCCCTCAGGCAAGGGCGCGCTGGCGGCTGCGGCGCACGCGGGCGCGGTTGGCGAGCCAGCTGAGGAGGGCGATCAGGGCGATTGGGCCGAAAATCGCGAGGGCGACGATCGTCACGCCGGCGGCGATCGCGAGGAGGCGGCCGGCGTCGCCGAGCGCCTCGCCGATGCCCCAGCTGCCGGACCCGCTAGAGGAGGAACCGGCCTCGCCGGTCTCGATCCGCAGTGAGACGCGGGAGAGGTTGGCGCGCCGCTTCAGGTTCGAGAGCTGCGAGCGCAGGTAGGCGGCCTGGCGGCGCTCGGCGCGCAGCTTGGCTTCCGTCGCGGCGCGCTCGGCATCGGTGTCGGCGCGCGACAGCTGGGTGAGTAGCCCTTCGACCTTGGCGCGGGAGTCGCGCAGCTGTTCGCCGGTGCGGACGGTCGGCGCGGTGATGTCGGCGGTGGCCTCCCGCCGTGAGCGAACCTCGCCGATCGCCGAGAAGTCGGCCATCGCGTCGCCGAGCTTCGCGCTCGGGATCAGCAGCTCGAATCGCGCCCCGGCAGCGCCCTCGGTGCCGTCGCGGATCGAGGAGTCGAGGACGATCCCGCGGTAGGCGTGGACCGTGTCGAAGACCTCGGCGGAGGCTTTGCGGACATCGGCCGGGTTGGTGCCGAGGACCAGCTGTGCCGAGCGCTCGATCTCGCGGCGCGGCGCTCGCGCGGCGTAGGGGCCGGTGCGTTCGGGCGCGGCGGTTTCGGCTGCCGAGCTGGCGCTCTCTGCCGCAGCGGTGCCGCTGATATTCGGAACTTCGGTTGCGTACTCGGGCACCGCGCCGCCCCCGGCCCCGGCGGGCGGCGCGGAAAGCGCGGCGCCTCGCTGGGAGGCGCTCGGTGGGACCGAGTCGGGAAGCGCCGGCGGGGCCTGGTCGAGATCGTCAGTGCCGATCGCGACCACGACCGTCACGGCTGCCACCGCCGCGAGCGCCGTGGCGCCGGCGGGGATCAGGGCGCGGCGCGGCTCGATCGCGCGCAGCCTGTCCGCGAGTTGGCCCAGTCGCGAGCGCCGCGGGAAGCCCGCGGCGACGCGCTCGTCGAGGCCTCGGCGGTGAATGGGGGACGCGGTGCCGGGCGCAGCGACTCCAGGGCGGTGACGAGCTTGTCGTCCTCAAACGGCTCCATCGCAGGCCTCCCTCAGCTTGGTCATGGCTCGGTGCAGCTTCGTGCCGGCGTTCGACTCGGTGATGCCGACGACGGTGGCGATCTCGGCATTGGTCAGGCCGGCGAAGAACTTGAGCGCGATCAGCTCGCGCTCGCGCGGCTCGAGGCCGGCAAGTGCGGCGGAGACGGCGAGGCGGCGCTCGCTCGCCGCGGCGCTCTCGGCGGCCGGCACCTGGGCAAGGTCGGCCGGCTCGGCGGCCAACTCGGCCTGGCGGCCGCGGCGCCGCAGCTCGTCGAGGGCGGCGTTGCGGGCGATCCCGAACAGCCAGGCGCGCGGCTCGCCGCGACTCGGGTCGAAGCGCGAGCGCTTGCGGTAGGCGCGCTCGAAGGCGGTGGCGGTGACGTCCTCGGCCGCCGTGCTGTCCCGGACCAGGCTGGCGACGTAGGCGTAGACATCGTCGCGGCTCGACTTGTAGAGCTGGTCGAAGGCAAGGTCGGCCTCACGGGGGGCCTCATCGGCGGTTGCGACCAAGGTTCCGTCCACGCCACTACTACGGCCGGCACCGGGATCCATCACAGGGGACGTTAGACGGCCAGAGGCAAAGCAACCGCGGCGCGGATCGACTCCGCCGTGATCTCGAGCAGGCGGCCGAGGTCGTCCTCGGAGATCGAGAGCGGGGGCATCAGCACCACGGTGTCGCCGAGCGGGCGCACGATCGCACCGCGCTCGCGGGCGGCCAGCGTCACCCGGTGGCCGATCCGCAGGGCGGGGTCGTGCTCGCCGAGGTCGATCCCGACCATGAAGCCCTTCCAGCGCACCTCGGCGACCTCCGGCATCGCCTCGATCTCCCGCAGGCGCTCGCCGAGCAGCTCGATCTTCGGCTGCAGGCGCTCGATCGTTCGCTCCTGCTCGAAGACGTCGAGGCTGGCGAGCGCCGCCGCGCAGGCGAGCGGGTTGCCCGTGTAGGTGTGGCCGTGGAAGAAGGTCCGCCCCTCCTCCGGCGCGCCGAGGAAGCCCTCGTAGACGCGCTCGGTGGTCAGGGTCGCGGCGAGCGGCAGGTAGCCGCCGGTGAGGCCCTTGGCGAGGCAGAGGAAGTCCGGCGCGACATCCTCCTGCTCGCAGGCGAACATCGTCCCGGTGCGGCCGAAGCCGGTCGCCACCTCGTCGCAGATCAGCAGCACCCCGTGCTCGTCGCAGAGCCGGCGCACGGCGCTGAGGTAGCCGGGCGGCTGGACGAGGATGCCGGCGGCGCCCTGGACGAGTGGCTCGACGATCACCGCCGCGACCCGCTCGCCGTGGGCGCGAAGGACGCGCTCGAGATCGGCGGCGTCGCCGGCCGCGGCGGCATGGGCTTCGAACAGCAGCGGCTCGTAGGCGGCGTGGAAGAGGTCGATGCCCCCGACCGAGACGGCGCCGAGCGTGTCGCCGTGGTAGGCGTTGTCGAGGTGGACGAAGGAGGTCCGCTGGGCGTTGCCGCCCCGTTGCGCCTGGTACTGGAAGGCCATCTTCAGCGCGATCTCGACCGCGGTCGAGCCCGACTCGGAGTAGAAGCTGCGCGAGAGGCCGTCCGGGACGATCTCGACCAGGCGCGCGGCCAGCTCGGTGCCGCTGGGGTGGGAAAGGCCGAGCATCGTCGTGTGCGCGACCCGCTGCAGCTGCTCGCGCACCGCGCGGTCGATGACGGGATGGCAATGGCCGTGGACGTTGCACCAGAGCGAGGAGGTGCCGTCGATGTAGCGGCGGCCGTCGCTGTCGATCAGGTCTAGCCCTCGCCCCGCTCGATCAGCAGCGGCTCTTCTTCGCTCCAGCCCTGCTGCTGCGTGAACGGGTGCCAGACGTGGTCGTGGTCGAGCTGCGCTGGATCCAGCATCGCGATTCGACACTAGACGTGAGACCGGCCGGAATCCGGGTAGAGGGAGTCTGTGATTACACCCACAGATGTTACATCGATTTATGTCATGATCTGCGGCGATGGCTGAGCGAGGAGCGATTCCCCAGGTTCCGCAGGCGCGACGCCGCGCTCTACGCGCCGTCCGCTCGCTGTTCACTCCGTTGCTGCCCGACGACTACCTGGAGCTGATCAACCCGCTCTGGTCGACCCGGGAACTGCGCGGCCGGATCGAGCGGATCGAGCCGGAGACGGCCGACGCGGCGACGGTGCTGATCCGGCCCGGTCACGAGTGGCCTGGCCATGAGGCCGGGCAGTACCTGCGGATCGGGGTCGTCGTCGATGGCGTCCACCACTGGCGCGCCTACTCGCTCACCTCCGACCCGAGCCGCGCCGACGGCTGCATCGGGATCACGCCAAAACTGGTCGATGCGGGGAAGGTCTCGCCCTATCTGGTCCGCGCCGCCCGTCCGGGCGACATCGTCCGGCTCGGCGGCGTCGAAGGCACCTTCACCTTGCCCGAGCCGCTGCCGCCGAAGCTGCTCTTCGTCAGCGCCGGCAGCGGGATCACGCCGATCATGAGCATGCTCGCCAGCCTCCACCACCGCGACCGAGTCAACGATGTCGCCCACGTCCACTCCGCTCGCCACGCCGACGACGTCATCTTTGGCACGCGCCTGCGGGCGCTCACCGAGGCCCATGACGGCTACCGGCTGCACCTGCGGCAGACCGGAGAACAGGGTCGCGTGCGGCCCGGCGACCTCGACCGGATCTGTCCCGACTGGCGCGAGCGCCACGCCTTCGTCTCCGGGCCCAGCGAGATGCTCGACGCGCTGACCGCTCACTGGGAGCGGGAGGGAGACCCCGAGCTGCTGGCGATGGAGCGCTTCCAGCCGATCGTCGGCGGCGTCTCCGCCGGCGGCGAGGGGGGCGAGATCCGCTTCGCCAAGAGCCGGGTGGAGACGACCTGCGACGGCGCCACCCCGATCCTCGCCGCGGGCGAGGAGGCCGGCGCGATCCTGCCCTTCGGCTGCCGGATGGGCATCTGTCACACCTGCGTCGGCGAGCTGCGCCGGGGCCGGATCCGCGACCTCCGCACCGGCGAGGTGCACGGGGTCGAGGGCGAGATGGTCCGCACCTGCGTCAACGCCCCCGAGGGGCCAATCGAGATCGCACTTTGAACTGGAGGAAACAATGAGCGCCACCGCTACCGCACCTGATGCCACCACCACCGAGGTCGAGAGCCCGCTGGCCCGGCTGACGCCCGCGCAGGTCGACACCCTCGCGGCTGAGTTCGACGCGATCCGCGACCGCGTCAAAGCCGAGGCCTCGGCGAGCGCGACCGCCGCTACATCGAGAGCATGATCGAGATGCACCGCCGGCTCGGGACGCTGGCGCGAGTGCTGCTGCTGGCTTCGAACAACCGGCCGGCCCGCTGGGGTGGGACCGCGGCGCTCTCGGCGGCCAAGATCCTCGAGAACATGGAGATCGGCCACAACGTGATGCACGGGCAGTGGGACTGGATGAACGACCCCCGCATCCACTCTTCCACCTGGGACTGGGACACCGCCTCGACTCCGGAGGCCTGGAAGCACTCCCACAACTACGTCCACCACACCTTCACCAACATTCGCGGCAAGGACAAGGACCTCGGCTACGAGATTATGCGGATCGACCCGGAGCAGAAGTGGCACCCGGTCTACCTCCTGCAGCCGTTCTACAACCTCCTGCTGGCGGCCTTCTTCGAGTGGGGAGTCGCCCTGCACGACATGGACTACGAGGCGATCCGCAAGGGCGAGAAGTCGAAGGCGGAGGTGAGCCGGCAGATGAAGGGCATCGTCGGCAAGGCGAAAAGCCAGATCGTCAAGGACTACGTCGCCTGGCCGCTGCTGAGCGGGATCGCCACGGCCGGGGTCGAGCTGGCGCTGGACGCGCTCGACCAGCGCGGGGCGCTGCCGCGCGGCGCCCGCCGCCGGCATCGCAAGGGTGGCCTGGCGGGCAGCCTGCGCCGGGCGCTCGAGAAGGGCGCCGGCGCCGCGAAATCGACGGCGAAGGCGAACGCGACCGCCAACGTCGCCCGCAACGTCTGGGCCTACGCGATCATCTTCTGCGGCCACTTCCCCGACCAGACCTACACCTTCAGCCAGGAGGAGGTCGAGAACGAGAGCGCCGGCGGTTGGTACGTGCGCCAGCTCTCCGGCTCGGCCAACATCGAGGGCGGCCCGCTCTTCCACGTCGCCAGCGGCAACCTCGGCTTCCAGGTCGAGCACCACCTCTTCCCCGACCTGCCGAGCACGCGCTACGCCGAGATCGCGCCGCAGGTGAAGGACATCTGCGAGCGCTATGGCCTGCCCTACAACAGCGGCCCCTTCATGCAGCAGCTGGGGATGGTGCAGCGAACGATCCTGCGGCTCGCCTTTCCCGGCGGCAAGCAGCGGCCGAAGCCGGGCCCGTACAAACGCGAGGAGGATCCCGCCGCTCTGTGATGTAGGTCACAGGAGCAACTATTGCTCTTGCGGAAAGGTTGCGTGAGTGCAACTATTTCCGCGATGCAGGCGAACGACGCCCACGAGACCGCGGCCCGGCTATCCGCGCTGCTGCGCCACGTCTTCCTCTACGACCGCGGCAACCAGCTACGGGTGATCGAGGAGTCCGGGCTCTCGATCACCCAGTGCAAGGTCCTGCTCGAGCCTCGGCGGGCTGGGGCAGACGTCCGAGGCCTGGCAGGTCGGTGACCTGGCCGAGGTGTTCGGCGTCTCGCTGCCGGCGATGAGCCGGGCGGTCGATGCCCTGGTCAAGAAGCGGCTGGCGACCCGGGTCGAGGACCCCGACGACCGCCGCGCCCGGCAGGTACGGATCACGGCCAGGGGCAAGGACCTGGTCGAGACCCTCCTCACCGTGCGCCAGACCGGGATGGAAGCCTTCGCCGCCACCCTCAGCGCCGCCCAGCGCCGCAAGCTCGACGCCGCGGTCGAGGCGCTGATGGACCGCGAGGACATCGCCGCGGCCTACGAGCACCTGAAGGGAGTTGGACCGGCTTGACCCGTTACCGCCACCTGATCACCGAGGAGAACCGCAAGTGGTGGACGCTCGGGGCAATGTGCTTCGCGCTGTTCATGATCATGCTCGACAACACGGTCGTCAACGTCGCTCTGCCCTCGATTCAGCGCGACCTCGACGCCTCGATCTCCGGCCTCGAGTGGACGATCAACGGCTACACGCTCTCCTTCGCGGTGCTGCTCGCGACCGGGGGCCGGCTCGGCGACATCTTCGGCCGCCGCCGCATGTTCCTGATCGGCGTCGTCATCTTCACCCTCTCCTCGGCCACGGCCGGCCTCGCGGTCAGCTCGACCGACCTGGTGATCAGCCGCGTGGTCCAGGGGGTCGGCGCGGCGCTGATGATGCCGGCGACGCTCTCGATCGTCACCGACGCCTTCCCGCCCAACGAGCGCGGCAAGGCGATGGGAACCTGGGCGGGAATCTCCGCCCTGGCGCTGGCCGTGGGGCCGGTGCTGGGCGGCTTCCTCACCGAGCACGTCAGTTGGCGGGCGATCTTCTACCTCAACATCCCGGTCGCGATCGGTGCGGTGACGGCGGCCCTGTTCGCGGTGCGCGAGTCGCGCGACACCAGCGTCGGCCGCGAGGTCGACTTCGCCGGCGTGGCGGTGCTGACCGCGACCCTGACCGCGCTGATCCTCGCCTTGGTCGAGGGCAACGCCTGGGGCTGGGGCTCGCCGGAGATAGTCGCGCTCCTGGCTGGCGCCGCCCTCGGCGCCGTCGCCTTCGTCGCGATCGAGCTGCGGGTCAGGGTGCCGATGGTCGAATTCCACTTCTT
The DNA here is from genome assembly GCA_963728025.1 of uncultured Actinomycetes bacterium. Taxonomy (GTDB): domain Bacteria; phylum Actinomycetota; class Thermoleophilia; order Solirubrobacterales; family 70-9; genus VAYN01. The sequence continues at coordinate 43,923 of CAVSIF010000001.1, forward strand.
CTCCGACCGCAACTTCGTCGGCGCGGTCGTGGTCGCGCTGATCGTCTCCTTCGCGATGCTCGGCGTCTTCTTCTTCCTCGCCCTCTACATGCAGAACATCCTCCACTACACCCCGCTCGAGGCCGGGATCAGGTTCCTGCCCTCGACCCTGATGATCGTCGGCGTCGCGCCGGTCTCCGGGCGGCTCGCCGACCGCTTCGGCCCGCGCTGGCTGATCGTCGCCGGCCTCGTGATCGTCGCCGCCTCGCTGTTCAGCTTCGGCGGGATCGCGGTCGACTCCAGCTACCTCGACCTTTTGCCCGGTTTCATGCTGCTCGGCATCGGGATCGCGCTGACGATGTCGCCGATGACTAGCGCCGCGATGAACGCGGTGCCGGTGCAGAAAGCGGGGATCGCCTCCGGCGTGCTCTCGATGTTCCGCATGGTCGGCGGCAGCCTCGGGATCGCGGTCACCGGCGCGATCTTCCAGGGCGCGGTCGGCGGCAGCAGCTTCGCGAGCGCCAGCCCGCAGGAGTTCGTCGACGGGCTCAGCGTGGCGATGACGGTCTCCGCCTTCGTCGCGGTGATCGGCGCGGTCTTCGCCGCGCTGACGATTCGCGCCAGGCACCGCGAGGTCTCGCCGGAGGCGGCCGAGGCCGAGGTCAACCCGGGCGGCGAGGCACTGGCCGCGCGCGAGGCCGCCGCCGGGTAAGAATCCCGGCGTGCTGGTCCTGCTGCCCCCCTCGGAAGGCAAGGCTGCCCCGAGCGCGGGGGAGCCGGTCAACCTCGACGCGCTCGCCTTCGCCGCCGAGCTGGGCGAGCTACGGAGGGCGCTGCTCGACGCGCTGGCGGGGCTGGGGGGAGTGTCGGAGGCGAAGGCGCTGAAGCAGCTCGCGATCTCCAAGGGGCAGGCGGGGGAGATCGCGGTCGACGTGGCGCTGCGCGAGGCATCCGCCGCTCCCGCCGCCGAGGTCTACACCGGCGTCCTTTACGACCGCCTGCGGTTGCCCGAGCTGCCGGCCAGGGCGCGGCGGCGAGTGCTGATCGCGAGCGCGCTCTGGGGCGTTGTCCGCCCCGAGGACCGCATCCCGTACTACCGCTTCTCGGCAAAGGCGCGGCTCGACCGGATCGGCCCGCTCGCCGCCTACTGGCGCGAGGCGCTGGCGGCGGCGCTGCCGGACGAGGCGAGGGAGCTGATCGTCGACATGCGCTCGGGCGCCTACGCGGCGGCTTGGAAGCCGAAGCAGGCGACCCTCTTGGGTGTGCGTGCCTTCGGCGTGAGCGGCGGCAAACGCAAGCCGGTCACGCACATGGCCAAGGCCGTGCGCGGCGAAGTCGCGCGAGCGCTGCTGCTGGCGAAGAAAGCGCCAAACGATCCCGAGGCCGCCGCCGCGATCGCCCGCGAAGCCGGCTTCAAGGTCGAGCTGCACCGGCTCGAACCTCGACGTCATCGTCTAAACCACGTGGAGGACGGGCCAGGTGGAGGGGTCGGCGAGGTTGAGGTGGGGCAGGGTCTGGACCGGGACGTCGCCGAGGGTGGCGATCGTCTCGCGGTTCGAGCGCTCGATCTCGCTCGGCTCCGCGGGCCAGGGGGTGAGGACGACCGCGGCGACCTCGAGTCCGGCGGCGCGGGCGGCCTCGATCGTCAGCAGCGTGTGGTTGATCGTGCCGAGACCGGGGGAGGCGGCGATCACCAGGGGATAGCCGAGGTCGACCGCGAGGTCGCGGACGAGGTAAGGCGGGGCGCTTTTCCCAACCGCTGGTTTGGAAAAGCGCCCCGCCAGCGGCACGAGCAGCCCCCCGACCCCCTCGCAGACGATCACGTCGGCGCCGCTTGCGGCGCGCTGCGCCACCTCGCGCAATCGCTCCGGCGTGATTTCCTCGCCGGCCATCTCCGCGGCCAGATGCGGCGACGCCGCCGGCCCGTAGCGGTAGGGAGCGATCTCGTCGTCGCTCTGCGTCGACCCCGCCGCCAATCGCAGCAACTCATGGTCTGCCGGCGGCCGATGGGCCGATAAGTTGCCTGTGGCTCGACTTATCGGCCCATCGGCGGGCTGTTCGTCGAGGCCGGTAGCTGCCGGCTTGAAGACGGTGACGCGCTTGCCCTCACCCGCGAGCGTGCGGGCGATCGTCGCGGCGACGACCGTCTTGCCGACCTCGGTGCCGGTTCCGGCGACGAAGATCCCGGCCGCGCTCACTCCGCCCCCTCAGGCGGCGAGCGCCTGCGGCGCGGTGAGGCCGAGGTCGCGGGCGGCCGCGCCGACCAGCTGTGCGGCTCGCTCCAGCTCGCCGCGCTGGTGGGTCGCCATCACCGTGAAGCGGAGGCGGGAGGAGCCCTCGGGGACGGTCGGCGGGCGGATGCCCTGGGCGAAGACGCCGCCCTCGAGGATCCGCTCACAGAGCCGCATGGTCAGCTCCGCGTCGCCGACCTCGAGCGGCACGATCTGGGTTCCGGAGCGGGTCGCCAAACCCTCGGCGGCCAGCCCGGCGCGCAGGACCTCACCGTTTTCCTGCAGGCGCTCGACCCGCTTCGGTTCGGCCTCGAGCAGCTCCAGGGCGGCTGCGGCTGCGGCGACGACGGAAGGGGGGAGCGCGGTCGAGAAGACGAACGAACGGGCGCAGTTGACGAGGAGGTCGGTCGTCTCGGCGTCGGCGCACGCGTATGCCCCGTATGAGCCGAGTGCCTTGCCCAGCGTGCCGACCACGACGTCGACCTCGCCGCTGAGGCCGGCGGCGGCGACCGAGCCTCGCCCGGCCGGACCGAGAGCGCCGGTGGCGTGGGCCTCATCGACCATCAACCGGCAGTGATGACGGCGGGCCAGCTCCAACAGCTCGGCCACGGGCGCGACGTCGCCGTCCATCGAGAAGAGGCCGTCGGTGATGATCAGCGCGGCGCGGCCCTTGGTTTCGCGCAGTCCCCACTCGAGATGGTCGATATCCGCGTGCCGGTAGACGAAGGTCTCGGCTCGCGAGAGGCGGCAGCCGTCGACGATGCTGGCGTGGTTCAGCTGGTCGGAGAAGACGACCTCGCCGCTGCCCGCCAGGGCGGCGATCGTGCCGGTGTTGGCCAGGTAGCCGGAGCCGAACAGCAGGGCCGACCCGTAGCCCTTGAACTCGGCCAGGCCCGCCTCGAGCCGGCGGTGCGGCTCCATGTTGCCGGAGATCAGGCGTGATGCCCCGGCTCCGGCGCCCCAGTGGATCGCCGCCTCGGCGGCCGCTTCGCGGACCAGGGGGTGCTCGGCGAGGCCGAGGTAGTTGTTCGAGCAGAGCAGCAGCACCGGCTCCCCACCGAGCAGTACCTGCGGGCCCTGCGGCCCCTCGACCAAGCGCAGGCGCCGGTAGAGCCCCCGCTCGCGGAGCTCCTGCAGCCGTTCGGCGACGTCGGTCACGCGGCCGTCGGGTAGGAGGGCGCCTTGCCCTTCTTCACAACGCGCAGCTGGGTCGAGGGATCCCACATCGGGGCCTCGTCCTGGTGGTCGATCAGCTCGTCCATCGGCGTCGCCGGCGTCTCGCCGTCGAGCCAGCCGGAGCGGTTGTCGGGGCGAGGGTTGGAGCCGTTGTCGGGCTGGCGCGCGACGTTCAGGCCGAGCTCCTCGAACATCGCCCGGTCCTCGGCCGGCTCGGCTCCGAGCGTGGTCAGGAAGTTGCCCATCATCACCCCGTTCAGCCCTGCTTTCACCGCCAGCTTGTGCAGTGAGCCGAGGTTCTCGACGCGACCGCCGCAGAGGCGGAAAAGGGCGCCGGGGATGATCAGGCGGAAGATCGCGATCCACTTCACCACCTCCCACGGGTCCATCACCTCGCGGTCGCCGAATTTGGTCCCCTCCTTGGGGATCAGCAGGTTGATCGGGACCGAGGTCGGGTTGATCTCGGTCAGCTCGAAGGCCATCTCGACCCGCTGTTCGGGGGTCTCGCCGAGGTTGAGGATGCCGCCGACGCAGGTCTCCAGTTCCGCCTCCTTGACCGCCTGGATCGTCCGCAGCCGGCCCTCGTAGCGGACCGTGGTCGAGACCTCCGGGTAGTACGAGCGGGCCGACTCGACGTTGTGGTGGACCCGCTGTACGCCGGCCTCCTTCAGCGCTTTGGCGCGCTCGGCCGACATGTGCCCGATCGAGGCACAGCGCTTCAGGTTGGTCTGCTCGGCGACCAGGCGGGTGCCCTCGAGGATCCTCTGGAAGTCCCGCTTCGAGAGCCCCTGTCCCTGGGTGACCATGCAGAAGCGGTGGGCGCCGGCCGCCTCCGCCGCCTTCGCGTGTTCGAGGATCTGCTCCGGCTCCAGCATCGCGTGCATCGGCGTGTCCGCCTCGGCGTAGCGGGACTGGGCGCAGAAGCCGCAGTCCTCGGCGCAGCCGCCGGACTTGGCGTTGACCAGCGAGCACATGTCGGTCGAGTCGCCGAAGTTCTCGCGGCGAACCTGCCAGGCGCGCTCGACCAGGGCGCCGATCTCGTCGTGGTCGGTCAGGCTGCCGTAGTCGAGGGCTTCGTCAAAGGTGATCAGAGAGGGCATGGGTGCCTCCGGGGTGGATTGGCCGCAAGGCTAGGAAGCGGCCCGGACGGTCGCCGGGCCGAACGAAGCCCTCCGGTCGTCGTTTGTCGGGATATAGACGACAAACGACGACCGGAGCGGCTAGCGTCGAGGCCATGAAGCAGGCGAAAGCGCGCCGCCGGCGATTCGCGCTGGTCGTCCTTATAGGGCTCGCCGCAGGCGCCTTCGTCTTCGGCGCCACGCTGGGCGATTCCGCGCCACCCAAAGCGGAGCGCGCTGCCGGCAGCCTCCCCGTCCCGCAGCTCGCCGGGCAACGAATCGTCGTCGGCCTCCCGGGCACCGGCGTCTCGCCCCGGCTCGAGCGGGCGATTGGCGAGGGACGCGTCGCCGGCGTGATCCTCTTCGCCGACAACTTCCCGAGCCGCGCCGCCGGGCGCGCGCTGGTCACCCGCCTGCAGGCGATTCCCCGCCCGCCGGTGCTGCGCGACCCGCTGCTGATCATGACCGACCAGGAGGGCGGCCTGGTCAAGCGGATCGGCGGCGCGCCGACTGCCTCGGCGGCGACGATGGGCGCCCGCGGCGCCGCCTTCAGCCGCGCGCAGGGAGAACGCACGGCGGCCAACCTGCGCCAGGTCGGCGTCAACGTCGACCTGGCCCCGGTGCTCGACGTCGCCCGGCCCGGCGGCACGATCGCCGCCACCGAACGCGGCTTCGGCGCGACCGTGCGGCGCGTCACCGAGTCGGCGATCCCGTTCGCGACCGCGCTGCGGCGGGGCGGCGTGGCGGCGAGCGCGAAGCACTTCCCCGGCATGGGCGCCGCAACCGAAAACACCGACTTCGCGGTGCAGCGCATCGGCGCTCGACGCGGCGACGCTGCGGCGCGTCGACGAGGCTCCTTACCGTGCCTTCGCGGCGGCCGGTGGCGACCTGGTCATGCTCAGCACCGCGATCTACCCGGCTCTCTCACCTGTCCCGGCGGCTTTCGCCCGCCCGATCGCGACCGGTGAGCTGCGCGAACGGCTCGGTTTCGAGGGGGTCTCGATCACCGACGCGCTCGACACCGTCGCGGTCCGGGCTTTCGGCGGCCCGGCGAAGGCGGGCCTGGCCGCCGCCCGGGCCGGCTCCGACCTCCTGCTCTTCACCGAGCTGGCACCGGCCGAACGGGCCCGGCGGGCGCTGGTCGCGAAGCTGCGCGGGGGGCGGCTCGAGCGGGAGGAATTCGAGGCTGCCGTGGAGCGGGTTCTGGACCTGCGCCGCGCGCTTCGGAGCCGCTAGCTCTGGCTCGGCTCGCCGCGCTCGTCGCGGATCGCTATCGGATCGAACACCCGCACTCCGTCACGCCCCTCGTCCTTGGCCGCGTACATCGCGGTGTCGGCTTCGGAGATCACCGACTCGACGCTGGTCCGCGACTCGGCGCCGAACATCGCCACCCCGACGCTGGCGGTGATCGGCTCCAGATTGGGATCGGTGGAGCGGTGGGCGGCGATCGCCGCGGCGATCGATTCGGCGACGATGAGCGCCTCGGCGGGGCTGCAACGGGGCAGCACGATCGCGAACTCGTCGCCGCCTAGCCGCGCCAGGACGTCGCTCTCGCGGGTGCGGCGGCGCAGCACGCCCGCGATCTCCTCGATCATCCGGTCACCCGCCGGGTGCCCGTGCGAGTCGTTGACCTGCTTGAAGTGGTCGAGGTCGAGCATCAGCACCGCCCCCTGGGTCCGCTCGCGACGGCTACGCGCCATCACCATCCGCAGGTCCTCCTCGAAGCGGCGGCGGTTCTTCAACCCGGTCAGCGAGTCGAGGCTCGCCTGGCGTTGCAGCTCCTGCATCCGTTCGTTGCGGCTCCAGGCGAGGATCAGCGATCCCAGCAGCGCCGCCAGCGAGATGCCGACCACGGCGAGCAGCAGCGGCAGGCTGACGTCGGGGCGGTTGGGGTCGCGGACGACGAGCAGCCAGGTGCGGTCGGCGATGTGGATCGGCGCCGTCGCCGCGTCCTCCAGCTCACCCCGCGCTCCCAGCGCCCGCTCGCCGTCGATGCGCAGCTGCACGTCGGCCTCGTCCGGCAGGGTCGAGATCGCCGCCGCGGCGAGGTCGTCGATGCGGAAGGAGCCGACCGCGAACCCGGTCAGGGCGGCGCGCCGCTGCGCCGCGGTCGCGGTCGGTGCCCCGTCGCGGTAGACGGCGCGGTAAACGTTGATCCCGGTGCCCCCGAGCAGCAGCGGCAGCGGCGGCGTCGCCACCGACTCGCCGCTGTCGCGGGCGCGGCGCAGGAACGGGGCCCGGTTGGGGTCGCTACCGAGGTCGTAGCCGACCGGCGCCAGCGAGCCGCGGCCGCTGACCGCGTAGACGATCGGGTAGTAGGTCTCGCGACGCGAGGCCCGATGGGGCACTCCGTCGCGCAGTTCGTGGATCTTCGCGCCGTGCTCGCGTTCGAAGGCGCCGCGCCGCGAGTCGCGGAGCCGCTGCAGGTAGGCGGTTCCGTTCAGGGCGCCCTGCGCGAGCAACGGCTCGGCGATCACGTCGAACTCGTGCTCGGTGAAGGCGCCCTCGGCCTGGAAGAAGGCGGCGGCGCTGGCGAGCTGCCCAATCGAGAGCGCCGCGACCGACTCCGCCTGGCGGGCCGAGCGCAGCGCCTCGTCGCGCTGTATCTGTTTGAAGTCGGCCTCGTCGTCGAAGTGGACGATCGTCGCCGCGACCACCGAGCCGGCGGCGATCGCGAGCACAGCGGCGAGTCCGATCCAGAAGCGCAGCCGCATCTCAGCCCCCCGGCACCGCCGCCAGCGACTCCCAGAGGTAGAGGCTGGCGAGGCTGCGGTGCGGCCGCCACGGCTCACCGATCTCGAGCACCTTCAGCGGCGCCGGCATCTCCTCCAGCCCGTACTCGATCTGCACCGCTTTGCGGATGCCGAGGTCGCCACCGGAGAGGACGTCGGCCCGTTTGAGGTGGAAGATCAGGAACATCTCGGCGGTCCACTGGCCGAGGCCGCGCACGGCGACGATCTCGGCGATCACCTCCTCGTCGTCGAGCTGGTCGAGCCGGTCCAGCTCGAGCTCGCCGTCGAGCACGTGCGCGGCGAGGTCGCGGACGTATTCGACCTTGCGGCCGGAGAGCCCGGCCCCGCGCAGCTCGGCTTCGCCGACCTCCAGCAACTGCTCGGGGGAGGGGTCGGTGCCATCGAACAGATCGAGCACGCGCAGGTAGATCGTCCGCGCCGCTTTGGTCGAGAGCTGCTGGCCGACGATCGCTCGCAGCAGCGCGCCGTAGGCGTCGGCCGGCCGCTCCTCTTTGCGGCGCCGCAGCCGCGTGGCGAGGTCGATCTTCCCGACTCGATCGATCAGCGCCGCCATCGTCGGGTCGGACTTCGCCAGCGCGGCACGCGCCTTGGCGCTCACCGTCCTGTCCACCGCGGCTTGCGTTTCTCGGCGAAGGCCTCGATCCCCTCGCGGAAGTCCTCCGAGGCGAAGCCGGACTCGCGCAGGGTGATCAGGCCGGCCTCCTGCTGCTCGCTCAGCACCGGGTTGGTGTTGAGCAGGTCGATCGCCTGTTTGTTGCCCCGCACCGAGAGGGGCGCGTTGGCCGCGATCGAGGCGGCGAGCTCGACCGAGTCCGCCTCCAGCCGCTCGTCGCCGACCACTTCGTTGACCAGCCCGAGCTGCTCGGCCCGGGCCGCCTCGTAGTTGCGCCCGGTCATGAACAGCTCTTTGGTCCGCGCCATGCCGATCGTGTCGAGGAAGCGGCGCAGGCCGGTATGGCCGTAGATCAAGCCCAGCTTGGCCGGCGGCATTCCCAGCTTCGCGCCCCCCGCGCAGATCCGCAGGTCGCAGGTGATCGCCAGCTCCAGCCCGCCGCCGAGGCAGTGGCCGTTGATCGCTGCCACGGTCGGCCACGGGTGTTTCGCGATCGCCTCCATCGCGGCGTGAAAAGGATGAGCAACGAGCGCCTCGGCGTCGCGCTCGAAGGTCTCCGCTGGAATCGTCGCGATGTCGTAGCCGGCCGAGAAGACCGGCGGGGCGCCGGTGATCAGCACGCAGCGGCTCTCGATGCCGCGGCTGAGGCGCGGCAGCGTCTCGGCCAGGGCGTCGAGGATCTCGTGGTCGAGCGCGTTGCGCCGCGCGGGATTGGAGATCGTCAGCCGGGTGACGGCCTCTGCCGGCCGGTCGAGGACCAGCTTGCCGCCCGCCAGCGTCTCCTCCACGACGACCTACTCCAGCACCACGAGGATGTCGCCTTCGCTCACGGCTTGGCCCTCCTCGCAGCGAATCTCCTTCACCGTGCCGTCGTCCTCGGCCTCGACCGGGATCTCCATCTTCATCGACTCGAGGATGACGACGGTGTCCCCGTCGGAGACGTCGTCGCCGACCGCGACCTCGATTTTCCACACGTTCCCGGTGATGTGCGCCTCGATGTCTGGCATGGGCGGGGACAATAGCCGCCGCAATGGACCCGCTCGCCGTCATAGTCGCCGCCCGCAACGAGGCGGACCGGGTGGGGGAGACGGTGCGGGCGCTGCGCGCGACCTTCCCGGCGGCGGCGATCTGGGTCGCCGACGACGCCTCCACCGACGGCACGGCCGAGGTGGCGCTGGCTGCCGGCGCCCAGGTCGTCAGCCGCGGCCGCCCGCACGGCAAGGGAGCGAATGTGACCGCGGCCGCCGAAGCGGCGCTGAGCGCCGAGCCGGTGCCGCGCCTCGTCCTGCTCTGCGACGGCGACCTCGGCGACTCGGCGGCGCGCCTGGCGCCGCTGGTCGAGGCGGTGGAGAGGGGGGAGTGCGACCTCGCGGTCGGCGCCTTCTCGCGCCGAGTCGGCGGCGGCTTCGGACTCGCCCTCGGCTTCGCCCGCTGGGCGATCCGGCGCCTTTGCGGGGCCGAGGCCGAGGCGCCGATCTCCGGCCAGCGGGCGCTGCGGGTGGAGGCGCTGCGGGCAGCGCTGCCGTTCGCGGCCGGCTTCGGGATGGAGATCGGGATGACCGTCGATGCCGTCCGCGCCGGCTACCGCCTGCGCGAGTACGAGCTCGACCTCGAACACCGGGCGACGGGACGGACGCTCGCCGGCTTCCGTCACCGCGGAGTGCAGCTCTGGGATTTCGCCCGCGCTTACGCTGCGCGCCGCGACTCCAGTGGGAAATAGTCATGTACCTCACTTGACATAAGCCGCTGGGTGTGCCTAGGGTGACCGCCGACGTGGTGGGTAGGGACCTTCATCAATGCTCTGAGGTGGCGCCTTCGGGGTACGCCCAGGACCGCGCGCGCCTGGTCGCCGCATTCGGCAAGGCAGCGGCCGAGCACGGCTACGCGGCGCTGACCATGGAGCAGGTGGTCGACTATGCGGGCATCCCGCGGGAAGTCCTCGAAATTCACTTCGAAAGCAAGGAGCAGGGGCTGGTCGCCGCCCAGGACGCCTTTCTCGAGCGCCTCTGGCTCGACGCTGCCCACGCCTGCGAGGAGAGCGAGGAGTGGCCGCTGCAGGTTCGCGCCGGTCTCACGGCGATCCTCGCCTCGCTGGTCGAAGCCAGCGCTCTCGCCAGGGTGTTCGCGGTCGAAGCGTGTTCCGCCAGCCTCGCCGCCGCCGAGCAGCAGTTCGCCGCGCTCGACCAGTTCGCCGACCTGCTGCGGCGCGGCCGCCGCAAATATCCGGCAACGGCGTCTCTGCCCGACGCGACCGAGCGGGTGCTCGTCGGCGGGATCGCGTCAATCGTCTCCGGCCACCTGTTGATGGAGGACACGGCGGCGATCCCCGCTCTGGAGACCGAGCTGGTCGAACTCGTCCTCATCCCCTACCTGGGAGAGAGCGAGGCGCGGCGGGTGGCGACCGGCAGCTGGATCCCGCGGACTCCTTGACAAAAGCCCGCGTCTGTCTAGCCTGGTTCGGGTGAACGCAGCTTGGGGCCCACATGGCGGGGGCTCCAGAGAGCTCGCTCCCGAGGAGGAGCGGGAGCGGCTGGTCGACGCGTTCACCAAGGTGGCAACCGAACGCGGCTACGTCGGGACGGACCTCGAGCAGGTGTTGCTGGAGGCGCGACTTCCGCGCGCGACGTTCGACGCGCACTTTCGCGACCTGCGGCAGTGCCTGCTCGCCGCCTACGACAGGTTCTTCGATCGCTTGATCGAGGAAATCGAAGACTCGATGGACCTGGAGGCGCCCTGGCCGGAGCAGGTCAGGTCGGGCATCGGCGCGGCGCTCGGGTTCGTCGAGGAGAGCGCCGGCGTCGCCCGCCTCTTCGCGGTCGAAGCGCTCACGACCGGCCCACCGGTGATCGACCGCTACATCGCCGCGATCGAGCGCATCGTCGCCCTGCTTCGCCTCGGACGCGGCCGCTCTCCCCAAGCGGCCGCCCTGCCTCCACTGAGCGAGGCGGTGCTGGTCGCGGGGGCGGTTTCGCTGGTTACCGCCGCGCTGCTGGCCGAGGAACAGGCCGGCCTGCCCAAGCTCGAGTCCCAACTGGTCGAAGTGCTGCTGCTGCCCTATGCCGGTTCCGGCGAGACCGAGCGGCTCGCCGGCTGAGCCGCCCGCTCAGCCCGGGCCGAATGGCGCCAGCGCGATCCTGGTCAGGTCCGCTGCCAGGTCGGGCAGGGAGGCGCGGCGGCCGTGGGCGATCTCGTGCTGGAGTACCGCCCAGGTCCCGGTCGGGATCGCCTCCAGGACCGCGCGCGGCAGCGGCTCGCCGAGCCCACTCGGAATCATGCCCGGTTCGAGGAAGGCGCTGAAGCTGTCCATCGTCGCGTCGGCGCGGTCGAGCGCCACCGGCCCGGCCGTGGGCAGCTCGAAGAAGGCGAGGCGGGCGAACAGCTCGTTGCCGGCGATGTGCTCGAGCAGCGCCCGCAGCCCGGCGCCGACCGCCTCCGGGCGGTCGCCCTCGCGGGCGAAGGCCGCGGCGCCCGCCCCGAACGCGTCCCCGACGAGGACCTCGAAGGCGGCGAGGAAGGCGTCGCGCTTGTTGTCGAAGTGTTCGTAGAAGGTCTGGTTGGAGACACCGGCGGCGCCGGAGATCGCCGGGATGCTGAGCGCCGCGTAGCCCTTCTCGACCACGACCCGGGTGGCGCCGCGGAGGATCCGTTCGCGCTGGGTCAAGGCGCGGCGGCTGGCGCGGCTGTCCGGCGGCTCCTCCCAGCCGGGCGTGTCCTCGGCGGTTGCCTCGGTGTCCTCCGGTGGGGCGGCGGGCCGTTCGGCCGCGGCGATGGCCCGCACGGTGGCCGCGCTGTCGGGCCGCTGGTAGCGCAGTGCCCACCCGGCCAGCTCCTCGACCAGCGACGGCAGCTCCTCGGGGCGGTTCGCGCGCAGGCGCCGGTAGGCCACGCCGCGGATGCCGCCGACGATCGCCCGCACGGTGACGGGGGGGACCTGGACGTCGGAGGGCGAGCCGTCGAAGCTCTGCTGGATCAGCGCTTCGAAGGCCTGGGAGGCGCGCTCGCGGTGCTCGACCCCCGGCGCCCCCAGGGTCAGCGACTCGACCGCCGCCAGCGAGGCCGCCGCCGGCTCTTCGACGGCGAGGTCCATGAACGCGGTCAGGCCGGCGACGAGGCGCTCACGGAAGTCCCCACCGGATCGGTAGGCGGTCCCGACCCGCACGGCAAGCTGCTCGACGATCTCGTCGAAGGTCGCGAGGAAGCACTCCTCCTTGCTCTCGAAGTGCTCGTAGAAGGTGCTCTTCGAGACCCCGGCCAGGGTCACCAGCTCGCGCAGCGTCGTCCCCGCGAAACCGTGGCGGGCGACCGCCTCGACCATCGCTCCCTCCAGCCGTGCCTTCTGGTGGCGCGCGACCCGGTCCGGCGGTATCCGAGCCGGGCCCGACGGCAGTCGGGGAAAGATCGGCTCGGTCGGCCGCGTGGCGGGGTCCGTCGACGCCATCCCGGCGCTCACGATAGTCCGAGCCAAGCCCACCAGCATGTACGGAGCTTGACAAATTCTCGTACTCGCACTGACATTTTCAATACCGACCTTGACACAATCTCCTGTCAAGGTTGTGTACTCCTCTTGACAGAAACGCCTCGGTCTGGCTACAGTGCCTTCGTCCGCCGGGTTGCGGGCAGGGAATGAACAACGACCGGGCCAGGGCGCAGCCTCCAAGGGACACGCGGAGGGCCGGGAAAAGGGCCGGTCAGAGCAAGGAGAGATATCGAGTGAGACGCCACGCGAAGGCACCGTCCGCGGGATCGACTTCGGGCACCGGCAGCAGCCGGCGCCTCTTCGGCCGTGCCTTCGCCACCCGTGGTGGGTCCTCCGGCGCTGACGGGAGTGGTGCGCCCACTGGCCCCGCCCGCTCTCGCGTCGTCCTGCTCCTCGCCGCCCTTGCCATCACCGCCCTGCTGGTGGCCAGCGCCGGCGCCGCCCCCAAGTTCGTCCGCGCCACCTTCGGCTCCAATGGCAGCGGCGACGGCCAGTTCGAAACCGCCGGCGGCGTCGCCGTCAACCAGGCCAGCAACGACGTCTACGTCCAGGATGTCGGCGGCAACCGGGTCGAGCGCTTCGACGCCGACGGCGCCTACCTCTCCCAGTTCGGCGCCGCCGGCTCCGGCAACGGCGAGTTCGCCTTCAACTTCTCGCCGTCCCAGATCGCCGTCGCCCCCGACGGCTCCGTCTACGTCGCCGACTCCGGCAACAACCGGATCCAGAAGTTCGACGCCGCCGGGGTCTACCAGTCTCAGTTCGGCACGGCGGGGTCTGGCAACGGCGAATTCTCTGGACCCACGGGAGTGGCCGTCGCCCCCGACGGCTCCGTCTACGTCGCCGACTCCGGCAACAACCGGATCCAGAAGTTCGACGCCGCCGGTGTCTTCCAGCTCGCCTTCGGCGCCGACGTCGACCCCGGCGGCGGCACCGGCGCCGAGGTCTGCACCGCCCCCACCGTCTGTCAGGTGGGTGTCTCGGGCTCTGGCAACGGCGAATTCTCCTCGCCCGGCCCCGGCCGCGTCGCCGTCGACTCGACCGGGGCCGTCTACGTCCTCGAGCAGTTCAACCGGGTCCAGAAGTTCGACGCCACCGGCGCCTTCCTCAGCGTCTTCGCGCCCGGCGCGCTGACCCTCTTTCCCCGCGAGCTGGCGATCGATCGCTCCAACGACCACGTTCTCGCCGCCCAGTTCAGCGCCGACTTCTCCAGCACCGACATCGTCGAGCTCGACTCCTCCGGTGTCCTGCAGGACACCCACAACGTCCCCGGCAGCCCCACCGGTCTCGACACCGAGTCCGGCAGCGGCACGATCTACGAGGCCGACGGCTTTTCCAACCGCGTCCTGATCATCGGCGCCACGACGCAGACGGCGACGATGCATCCGACCACCGACGTCGGCTTCACCACCGCGACCCTGAACGGCGCCGTCGACCCCGACGGAGTCTCCACCGGCTACCACTTCGAGTACTCCAAAGACGGGTCCGCCTGGACCTCGATACCCACCAGCGACGCCGACGCGGGTGAAGGCGAAGGTGAGGTAGCGGTCGCTCAGTCATTGACCGAGCTCGACTCGAACACCCTCTACCACGCCCGCCTGGTCGCCACCACCCAGTTCGGCGCGAAAGTCACCTCCACCGAGACGACCTTTACCACCGGCGCGGTGCCGCCGAACGCGACCACGCTCTCGACCTCCCAGTACGGCTCGGACACGGCGACGCTCGCGGGCCGGGTCAACCCCCGCGGCTCGGCCACGACCTACCATTTCGAGTACGGCCTGACCAACGCCTACGGTTCCCAGGCCCCAGCCTCCGACCAGCCTGTCGGTTCCGGCAACGGCGATCAGCCGGTGTTCGCGGAGATCTCCGACCTCCAGCCCGAGACCACTTACCACTATCGCGTCGTCGCTACCAGCCCGGAGGGGACCGCGAACGGCGCGGACACGACGTTCACCACGCGCACTGTTGCGGGTGCTGTACCGGACCGGGCCTACGAGATGGTCACCCCTCCCTTCAAGGCCATCCGCTCCGGCGGCAGTCTCGGCACTGGACCGTACGTCAACGCCAACCCCGGCGTCCCCTCGCAGGACGGCGAGAGCATTGCCTGGGGCAACTCCTTCTTTCCCCTCGATGACTCCGTCCGAGCGCCAAGCAGCGGCGATCGGCGTCTGCTGCGCCGTACCTCAGGGAGCTGGACGTCCACGACCCGTAACACCGCCCCGTACTTGCCGAACCCGATCGTGCCGTTTAGTTTTAACTCGGTAGCGTTTCTGCGCCTGGAAGCAAACGCCAGCTCGGCAGATCTCGAAACGACCACTTGGTATTCGTATGGCGGGTCAGAAGCTGGGAAGGCGGAGTTGGTTCCCACCGAGGGGAAAATCGGCACCCGCATGTACACCCGCCGCGACGGCACCGGGGTCGAGGGCTGGAATTCATGGCTCTCCAATCCAGAAAAACAACGGGTGGTGGAACCTGACGGGAGAGTCGGCCTGGGATTCTTCTACGCGGCTCAGGGAGAGACCGTCAGCCAGATCAACGACAGCGGCTCCGCAGTCGCTCGATCTGGCCTCTACCGGGGGGTCGCCGAGGACCCCGCCACGGCGGTGGACGACGATCCCAGCGATTCTCAGCAGCTGACTTCTTCATTCGGTGGCCGCACCACCTACGTTCAGCGCGGCGCGACTCCGAGCCAGCTGCCGACGGCGCCCAAGGAACTGGTCAACGGCTGCACCGGAACCGTTGCCGCCGGCGACCAGACGCTTATCCCCGCCCGTATTGGCACGGGGGCGGTAGACGACACCATCGGTACGCGCCCCTGCCAGGAGTGGAACGGTGTTGCCGCGGCAGCCGGGACGGCAACCCGCACCGTCGGCTCCTCGACTCTGATTGACGTATCGACCGACACCGGCGAGTTCGCGGTGGGACAGCTGTTCAAGAGCGACGGGACGCCCACTGGCGCGATCATCACCGAGGTTGGCTCCGGGACTCTGACGCTCAACAAGGAGGCGACCTGTGGGGGGGCCGCCGGCTCCGGCGACGTGACGGAGGGCTCGATTCTTGTAACCGACCTGACGACGAACTGTGGAGAGTTCACTGTCGGCCAGACGATCAGCATGACCGCCGTCGGCGTTTTCGGCCCGGGAACGACGCACACGACGACCATCGTTGCGGTTGATTCCCAGGCGAACACGCTTACCCTGGCCGCGCCGCCTCCCTCACCCGGTTTCGCCGCTTTCTGGGGCAGTCCCCAGCGGATGACGGTCGCCACCGGCGTCAGCTCGATCGAATCCGAGCGTTTGGCCGTTACCAGCTCCAAGGGCGCAGTACTAGGGAGCAGCGCCGTCAACCAGGGGGCTGAGGAATAGCACCGCAGCCGATGACCGCGCTGGCCAACGACGGCCAGCGGATCTTTTTTCAGAGTCCGGACAAGGGTCCTATTGTCGACGACCCCGCCGAAACGCCGACTTCCGGCTGCGCGCCGGCAACCGGGGCTGGCAGCCTCTGCGTGCCGCAGCTATACGTCCGGCAGTACGACTCCAACGGCAATCCTGTGGTGCGTTGGATCTCTCGTGCTCAGGGGATCGGTGCGCAGCGCGTCGATGAGCTCGGTCGCGGAGCCTTCTTCGAAGGCGCGTCGAAGGACGGCCGTTACGTCTACTTCAAGACGAACTCGCCGCTCCTGCCCTCCGACCCCAACGGCGGCATCTCGATCACCGACGGCGTCGCCTCCGAGAGTTCCTACGACCTCTACCGCTACGAGCTGCCCGCAAGCCGTGACGCCGACCCCGCTGGAGGAACCTTGACCCGGATCTCTGGCGGCCCCGCCGGCACGGCGGATCCTTCGACCAATAACTCTTCTTCTATGCCTATCCTTGGTGGTCTAATGCCACCCGGAGAAGGTGGCGTCCTCCGCTACCACTCCGCTGACGGCAAGCTCGCCTACTTCCTCACCACCTCGCCGATTGACGGAGCCGCCGCCGCTCCCCCGCAGGGCGGTACGACCGTGCCGGGTGGCACGGTCGGTAACGGATCGGCTGCAGGCGGTACTCGCGATCTCTACCTGTTCGACGATCGGGGGAGTTCTCCGCAGTGGCGGTTCGTTGCCCAGATACCTTGGAGCATGGGATCGTCGGCGAAGTTGCAGAGAGGGGCTGACGCCTTGAATTTCTGTGCCAGCTTCGACCTCGGCGTCAGTTCTGGCTGGGCTGCCGCTTCTGCTGCGGGACTTCTTCCGCTCCCCGGGAATTGCTTCCGAGGAACGCCCGACGGAAAGCAGATTACGTTCTTCACTCGAGGACGCCTTACCGCGGACGACACCGACGACGCCGGCGACATCTACCTCTACGATGTCGAGCGGGATGAATTGACGCGCGTCACCGCCCCCCCCGCTGGCGTGGCTCCTTACCCTTGCAATATCAGCCCAACGGGGGAATCTTTCGGTGGTCTATGCAATGCCGACCTGGGAATCTCCCTGCCTGGGATAGGTTTTACCAGTGAAGACGCCGGTAACGCTGGCGCCGGTTCGCTTGAAAGCGCTCGCGGCTGGAACGGCGGTCGCTACTACAACATGGCGAGGAACGCGGAGGGCGAAGTATCGGTGTTCTTCGCCACCAAATCGAACCTGGTTGCAGAGGACGACGACGAGCTCGGTCACTACGACGTCTACGAATGGCGCGACGGTGAGCTGACCCTGCTGACTCCGCGGTTTCCAGAGGAACCTTACTTTTACTCGGGCAACAGCCTCGACGGTCAGGATATCTTCGTCCAGACCCCCGCCCGGATCGACCCCAGGGAGATCGATGGAGGCGATCTCGATATCTACGATCTCCGCATCGGCGGGGGCTTCCCGTACACGCCGCCGGCCGAGCCCTGCGACGTGCTCGCGCACCGGTGCCGCGACGCGGTCTCGCAGCCCCCCATCGTCAGCGGTGTCGCCAGCGTGTCCGCCGGTAGCGCCGGCAACGTGCAGAAGCCCCGGTCCAAGCCGAAATGCCGCAAAGGCCAGGTTCGCCGCAAAGGTCACTGTGTGAGGAAGAAGGCGAAGCAGGCACAGCGAACTGCCGGTCGGACCGGGAGGGCGAGCCGATGATTGCCACCGATACCCGTGCGCGGGCCTTCAACGGCGGCCTGCTCGCCGGCCTTCTCGCGACGGCATGTCTCCTGCTCGGCGCCGCGCCGGGCACCGCTCACGCCGACTTTGGGTTTGCCGACGGCTCCCCTGGTATCCCGGCTTTTCCAGGACCGAAGGCGGTCTGGGCCGGAACCTGCGATCTCTCCAGCGCCGGTACCGACAACGGCGGCTTTGGCCCCGCCGCGGGCGGTCAGGCGCCCGGTGCAATTCGTCCCCACTGTCTCGATGTCGGCCGCACCTCCCTGGGATCCGAGATCCCTTGGAAGGTCGGCGAGGAACCTTCCTGGCGCTTGGACCCAATTACCCAGGCAGGGGCACACCCGGATGCGACGGCGGCCTTCTGGTTCGACTATCGCGAAGGCGTATCCGATGGCAGCGTCCGTGACATCATCGTCAACCTCCCGCCCGGAGTCGTCGGCAGCCCGACCGCGACGCCCCAGTGCAGTGCGTTCGATGCCCAGACGCTGCCGCCGCGGTGTGATGCCAGGACCCAGGTGGGGATCACCACCGTGGGCTTTACGGGAAGTTGCCCCAAAGACTTCGCCGATTCCTGCCGCGATCTCCAGACTCGGCCCGTCTACAACGTCGAGGCGCGAGATACGGTCACCGCCGAGTTTTCGATCGGCGCGGTCTCGGCGTGGTTTAACATCGCGATTACGGCTCGCGGTCGCACCAACGGGGACTATGGTGTCGACACCCTGGCGTTGCTGATCCCCCAGTTCGTCAGCCTCGGGGGACAGTCGTTCACCTTCTGGGGCGTTCCCTGGGCGACCGAGCACGACAAGTGGCGCGTTGACGGACTTGCCACGCCCCCGATAGAGCCAGACGAAAACCTCGAGGATGTCGGGTTTCCAATGGATCTGAGGCGTTCCTACGACCCGAGCTGGGGGCCGATCGAGCCGTTCTTCACCAACCCCACCGAGTGCTCGGGCGAGCCGTTGCCGGTGAAAGTCGGCATCGGCTCCTGGGAGGAACCGATCGCGCTCGGCGGTTCCCTGGTCGAGGCCACCGTCCTCACCGACGTCCTCACCGGTTGCGACCGGCTCGAGTTCAACCCCTCGATCACCCTGCATCCCGATATCCAGGTGGCCGATTCGCCGAGTGGGCTGAACGTTCTGCTCACCACCCCGCAGAACAACGACCCGCCGGCATCGACCCCCGGCAATCCCGATCTCGCGCACGACCCGAGCGACTCCAACGGCGCGCCCGCCTACTGGAAAACCACGGCGGGGCTCGGCACGGCGCACCTCAAGGACACCACCATTCACCTCCCGACCGGGACTTCCTTCAACCCGGCGGCGGCGAACGGCCTGCGCGGGTGCGCGACCGGCGAGATTGGCCTGACCGCCACCGAGCCGCGGGTCACCTTCAACAACGATCCGGTCCAGTGCCCACAGTCGTCGAAGATCGGCACCCTGAAGATCGTCAGCCCGCTGCTGCCGGACCCGCTCTTCGGGGAAGTCTTCGTGGCGCCGCAGAACGACAACCCCTTCCCGGGCTCGTTGACGGCGATCTACCTCGTCGCTCAGGACGAGGAGCGCGGGCTCAGCGTCAAGCTGCCCGGCAAGATCGACCTCGATCCCGACACGGGGCAGATCTCGACCACCTTCGTCGACAACCCGCAGCTCCCGTTCGACCTCTTCGAGCTGCACTTCGAGACCGGGCCGCGGGCGCCACTCAACACGCCCGCTGTCTGCGGCCGTTTCGAGAACGCCGCCGACCTGATCCCCTGGTCGTTCCCGGACTCCGGTCCCCAGCCGTCGATCCACGACCCGTTCGACATCTCGGCGATGCCGAACGGTCTGGCCTGCGTGGACCAGCCCGAGGACCGTGCCTTCAAACCTGGCTTCCAGGCCGGCTCCACCACCACCCGAGCTGGGCAGCACACGAACTTCGTCCTCAACGTCAGCCGCCGCGACGGCGAGCAGGAGATCTCCGGCATCAGCCTCGACATGGCTCCAGGGCTGACCGGCAACCTCTCGCAGATCTCCTACTGCCCGGAGGCGGCGATAGCCGCCGCCCGGACCAGGACGGGACTGGAAGAGACCACCAGTCCGAGCTGCTCCGCTGCCAGCTACATCGGCAAGGTCGACACCCTCGCTGGCGCGGGTCCCGTGCCCCTGCCTACCGTCGGCAGGCTCTACCTGAGCGGTCCGTACGACCCCGACGGGGCCGGCCCAAACCGCAGTCACCGCTGAGCGTGACGACGATCGTCCCGGCGATCGCCGGCGGCGTCCCGGGCAACCCCGCCTTCGACCTCGGCAACGTGGTGATCAGGACCGGGATCAACGTCGATCAACAGACCGCTCGGGTCCACATCGATTCCACCGACGTCCCTTACATCGTCGGCGGCATCCCGCTGCGGATTCGCAACGTGGCGGTCACCCTCGACAGGCCGAACTTCATGCTCAACCCGACCAACTGCGAAGAGCTGCAGGTCGGCGGTTCGATCCGCGGGGCGGCCGATCCGCTCGACAAGGGGGACGACGTCTTCGCGGCGGTCTCCAACCGCTTCCAGGTCGACGGTTGCAAGGACCTCGGCTTCAAGCCGAAGCTCTCGATCAAGCTCAAGGGCGGGACCAAGCGCGGCGATTACCCGGCGTTCACCGCGACGCTGACGCCGCGCCCTGGCGACGCCAACCTGAAATCGATCTCCGTCGCCCTGCCGCATTCGGCCTTCCTCGCCCAGAACCACATCAACACGATCTGCACCCGCGTCCAGTTTGCCGCCAAGCAATGCCCGCCCGGTTCCGTCTACGGCTACGCCAAAGCCTTCACGCCGCTGCTGGCCCAGCCGCTGGAAGGCCCGGTCATTCTCAAGTCGAGCTCCAATCCGCTGCCTGATTTGGTACTCGACCTACACGGCCAGCTCGACCTCGCGGTCGAGGGCCGCGTCGACTCCGTCAACGGGAGGCTTCGCAACACCTTCTCGGTCACCCCCGACGCTCCGGTCAGCAAATTCATCCTGTCGATGAAGGGCGGCAAAAAGGGCCTCTTAGTCAACAGCCGCGATGTCTGCCTGCGCAGCAAGCTCGTCAAGCGCAAGGTCAACGGGAAGGTGAAGAAGGTCAGGAAGTCGATCTCGATCGCCCGGGCAAACGCCGATTACGTCGCCCAGAACGGCATCGTCCTGAATCAGAAGGTGCCGGTGCGGGCCGACTGTGGCAAGTCCAAGAAGTCCCACAAACGTCCTCACAAGGGGTAGGGCCTGATGCGAGCGGGTGCGCCGAGCAGAGCCATGAGGGTGCTGGCGAAGCTCATCGCACCTGTAATCGCGCTGGCGGCCGTCTCAGCTTCTCCAGCCCTCGCGGCCTCGCCGCTCAAGGTGCGCGAGGCATACCCCGGTTCCAGCGCCTTCCCCGCCGCCGAGTTCGTCGAGTTGCAGATGACCGCGGCCGGCCAGAACGACATCGACGGTCAGGTCCTCCAATTCTACAACGCGAACGGCCAGCTCTCCTCCACCTATTTGATCCCCAGCGACGTCGCCAACGGTCAAAGCCAGCGCACGGTGCTGCTCGCCACCCAGGAGGCGATCGAACAGGTTCCGGGTTTTCCCGCTCCTGATTTCAACATCGGCAATGGGACCGATCGGATGAATCCGGCGGGTGGGGCTGCCTGCCTCACGGGGGCCGCGTCGCCCGACTGTGTGACCTGGGGGTCGATCCCCCTGGCCACGCTGTTCAATCCCTACCTTCCCGACGGCCAGCTCGCCAACGCCGCCGCCATCGCCAATGGCCAGGCACTGCGCCGTTCGATCGCTCGGGGCTGCTCGAGCTACCTGGACTCCGCCGACGACACCGCCAACAGCTCGACCGACTTCGCTCAGGTCGCACCCACCCCTCGCAACAACGGGTCGAGCCCGACCGAGACCCGCTGCCCTCCCGACACCCTCCTGAACACCTTTCCGGCCAACCCGACGAACAAAACCTCTGCGGCCTTCACCTATGCGGAGAGTCCGGAGGAGCCTGGGACGACCTTCGAATGCAAGCTCGACGGCGCCTCCTTCGCCTCCTGCCCGGATGCCGGCAAGGCCTATCCTGGCCCCCTCGCCGAGGGCTCGCATGTCTTCACCGTCCAGGCGATCGGCGAGGGTGGGCTGGACCCGAGCCCCAAGACCTTCACCTGGACCGTCGACACCAGCGCGCCGGACACGATCGTCGACTCCTTCCCCCCCAGCCCTCCGGTGGCTTCTCGGCCCCCTTCACCTACCACTCGACCGAGTCCTCTTCGAGCTTCAAATGCCAGCTCGACTCCGGCCCGATTCAGACCTGCGCCGACGCCGGCAAAACCTATTTCCTGCTCCAGGACGGCTCCCACGTATTCAGGGTCTGGGCTGCCGACAACGCCGGCAACCAAGATCCCACCCCGGCGGAGCACACTTTCACCGTGCAGGGCATCCTCATCGACCAGACCCCGCCCGATACGGCGATCGCCTCCGCCCCATCGAACCCGAGTCCAAAAGACTCCGCGGCCTTTGCCTACTCCTCGACCGAGCAGGGCTCGACCTTCGAGTGCAGCCTCAACAGCTCCCCCTTCCGCGCCTGCCCGGCGAACGGTGAGAACTACACCCGCCTCAGGAACGGCTCCTACATCTTCAGCGTTCGGGCCACCGATCGAGCCGGCAACGTCGACTCCGTCCCGGCCGCCTTCGCCTGGACCGTTGCGGCGCCCCTGCCCGACACCCGTTTCGTCAAAGCCCCTCCGGGTAAGACGACGATCACGGGCAGGAGGGCGAGTTTTACCTTTACCTACCGGGCCGACAAGCCCAACTCCAGCTTTCGCTGCCGCATCGACAAGGGTGCCTTCAAACGCTGTCCGGCGACGATCAAGGTGAAGAGCAGCGTCGGCCGCCACCGCTTCGAGGTCTACGCGATCGACGAGCTCGGCAACGTCGAGACGACCCCGGCGCGGAGGATCTTCCGGGTACAGAGGCAGAAGCGCCAGGGTGGATTGTTCTGAGTGGGAGGAGGAAAGCCTTTCTTCTGGTGTCGCTGTCACTTCTGGTCGTGACCGCGCCATCGGCTTACGCGTCGGCTCCGATCAAGATTCGCCTGGTCGACCCCGCCATCAACTCCAGTCCCGCCAACGAGCGCGTGATGCTGCAGATGACCGCCGACGGCCAGCAGGATCAGACCGGCAGGGTCGTCCAGTTCTATGGCCCGACCGGCAGCCTCACCAGCACCTTCACGATTCCGGCACCGGTCTCAAATGGGATTGCCGGCCGCACGATCCTGTTGGCTCCTGCCGGCAGCGTGCCGGCACCGGATTTCGATCTCGGCAGCTCGGACCGCCTCGATCCGACCGGCGGCGGGGTTTGCTTCGACGCTCCGCCGATACCTGACTGCGTCACCTGGGGGAGCTTTCCAAGCGCTCTTTTCCCGACGCTTCCCGACCCTCCCCTGATGAACGCTCCGGGGATGGTCCCCCCGAATTCGGCGATCTTGGGGCGGATCATCACCCACGACTGCCCGACTTGGCTGGGCCCACTCGATGACAGCGGCAACGGCGCTGCCGATTTCGCTGGCTCCCCATTCCCGCGCAACAACTCTGAAGCACCCGTGCCAGGCCAAGGAGAGGTCCTCTGCCGACTTGACACGGGCTGGAATCAAACTCCCTCGAACCCGACCAACGACACCACTCCCACCTTCGCCTTCGGGCCGATCCCCCAGGACTACTCGGCCACCTTCATGTGCAGCTTCGAGGGCGTGGCCTTCACTCCCTGCGATCCCGATGGGATCACCTACGGCCCCCTGGCCGATGGCACCTACAACTTCCGCACCTACGCCCAGAATGGGGCGGGACCGGATCTGTCGCCCAGCTGGTGGACCTTCGACGTCGACACCGTCCCGCCGGACACCGCCATCGATTCGACCCCGCCGCCCATCTCGAGCGGCTTCTCGGCGACCTTCATCTTCCACTCATCCGAGCCCAAATCCAAGTTCCAGTGCCAGTTCGAATCGGGGCCGATTCAGACCTGCGAGCCCGGCAAAACCATCTTCTCCCTCGCCGATGGTCCGCATTCCTTCCGGGTTTGGGCGATCGACCAGGCGACCAACGTCGATCCGACGCCCGCCGAAGCGACCTTCCACGTCGACACTACCCTCGGCGACCGGACCCCACCGGACACCTCGATCCTCTCCCGTCCCAGCAACCCGAGCTCCAGCGCCAGGGCCACCTTTACCTACCGCTCCAACGAGCCGCGGTCGACCTTTGAGTGCAGCCTCGACGGGCGCCCTTTCGGCGCGTGCGATGTGGCCGGGATTTCCTATCCGCGGCTGAAGAACGGTCCGCATGCCTTCAGGGTCAGGGCCATCGACCGGGCCGGCAACGCCGACTCGGTCCCGGCCAGCTTCGCCTGGAGCATCAGGGCCGCCCTGCCTGAAACCAGGATCACCGCCTCCCCGCCGGGCTTTCAGCGGATTGCCGGGAGGGCAAAAACGCTTCCGGTCAGCTTTGCCTTCCGCTCCAGCGAACCGAGGTCGACCTTTCGCTGCCGGGTCGACGGTCAGAAGTTCAAACCCTGCCGCTCGCCGCGGAAACTGAAGGCGACCTGCGGTCGCCATCGTTTCGAGGTCTACGCGATCGACGCCGTGGGGAACGTCGAGCCGGTTCCGGCCAGGCGGATCTTCCGCATCGGCGCCGGCGGCGGCAAGGGCTTCCTCGGGGCGGGGTGTGGGGGATGAATCGCGTCGGGGTGGCCTGTTGCTCCATCGTCGCGGCGATGACCCTCGGCGCACTCGTGCCCGTGCTCGCGCAGGCCCAGCGCGCCTACGTCGCCAACTCCGCCGCCGCCAGCGTCTCGGTCTTCGACACCGCGACCAACTCCCCCCAGGGCTCGATTGCCGTGGGCAGCGGTCCCACCGATGTCGCGATTACCCCCGACGGCTCGCGGGTCTACGTGGCCAACACCGGGGAGGACACCGTTACGGTGATCTCCACGGTCACCGGCTCGGCGATCACGACGATCCCGGTGGGCGACGAGCCCCGCGGCCTTGCCGTCACCCCCGACGGCTCCCGCGTCTACGTCGCCAACGCCAACGGGAACTCGGTATCGGTCATCGCGACCGCGACCAACTCTCCGCTCGGGGTCCCGATCACGGTCGGGAGCGAACCGGAAGGGATCGCGATCACCCCGGACGGTCTGCGTGCATTCGTCGCCCAGCGCGGAGGGGACATCGCGGTGGTCGAGCTCGCAACCGGAACGATCGTCGGCTCGATTTCCGACGCCCTCGGCCCCTCGAAGGTCGTCGTCACCCCCGACGGTACCCGTGGCTTCGTGACGAACGAGAACTCCAACTCGGTGACGATCTTCAACGTTCACACCGGGACGATCCTCGGCGTTCCGGTCATGACCGGGGCCAACCCTTCGGGCATAGCTCTTTCATCCAACGGCCCCGTCTATGCCACGAGTCCGTCCGACAACACGGTGGTGGCTATAGATCCCGTAAGTCACGCGAGGACCGGCCCTCCGATCCCCGGGTTTGCGGGCCCGACCGCGCTCGCTGCGACCGCCGATGGCGCCTTCGCCTACGTCACCAACTCCGCCGCTTCGAGCGTCTCGGTGGTCGATGCCTCGAGCGCCTCCGTTAAAGGGCAGGTTCCGGTCGGAGCCGCTCCCGGGGGAATCGCGATCGTCCCCGATCAGCCTCCCCGCGCCGCCTTCGCCACCGAGCGAGTCGAGAAACAGGGGCAGCTGCTCCGTTTCGACGCCGCCTCCTCGACCGACCCCGACGGTCAGATCGCCATCTACTCCTGGGATTTCGGTGACGGGCAGAGTGAGAGCGGCCCCAGCGGGCAGGTCGAGCACACCTACGCAAGGCCGGGCTCCTACGAGGTCTCCCTCACCGTCACCGACACCCAGGGCTGTTCGACCACCTTCGTCTTCACCGGTCAGACCGCCTCCTGCAACGGCTCGGGTATCGCCAGGACCACGGTGCAGGTCAGGGCTCTGGACACGATCGCACCCGCCTTTCGACTCAGCGGAGCCCGCCGCCAGGCCCTGGGGTCCACGGTCAGGCTTGGTGTCCGGTGCCCGAAGGAGGACTGCTCCGTCTCGATCGCCGGAAGGCTCAGCACGGTGAAAAAAGTCAGGGGCCAGCGAGGCAGCTCCCACGTACCGATTGCCAAGGCGAGGGCCTCGATTCCCTCCGGAGGCAAAGCCACGGTGAAGCTGCGGCTGACTCGGCGTGCCTTCAGGGCCGCTCGGGACAGCCTGCGCGTGGGGGGTAGGGCAAAGCTTACGGTCAAAGCGACCGCCAGAGATGTGGTGGGGAACAAATCCCGCCGCAAGATCACCATCGAGTTGATGAAGGTGAGCAGTCAGTGATGAGCTCCACGCTCAGCTAACTGTCACATATGAATAGTCGACTTAATTCGCCCGAAAGGGAACTTTGTCGTGAGCGCCTTTTCACACACTAACTTTAACTTCGTTTTAAGTCACCGGTTTGGAACACCAAAGCCCTTGACATAGTGCACAACGCACGAAAGGGTCAGCACAACTAAAAGGAGGCGCCGGGGCGACCAAATTGGACTCTGGATAACCCCGACGCCACGAACCGGTGAGCCGAGGCCCGCCGGTAGCAGGGGAGGCTACTCAAACTCGTGCTTGGCATTCAGCGGCGCAATCACATGCCGTCTGGTTCCGGTCCCGCTTTGAGGACGCGGAGGGCGGTTGCACCCCGTCAGTTCCTAGCCCCTGTCGCGGCCTGCGGAGTGCTGGCGTGCCCCACGGTCGCCGAAGCCTCGAGCGCGCTTACGGTTGTCGGGGCCAAGAGCGATGCGACGCTGGAGAGGATCGCCGACGGCTCCGTCTCCTTTTCTGGGCGGGACAGCATCGAAGCGCGTTCATTCCGCTTCAACTTTCTGCCCGGCGCCGAGCAAGGCCCTGACACCTGGTACTTGATCCGTCTCGACCTCTCGGTCTCCTTCGCGCCGAATACCGGGCCAGGTTCGGTCTTGGTCAGCGGCTTCACCCGGGGACAGGCAGGCGCGCAGGTCGAGTTTTACCCCGGCCGCGACGACGATGGCGATCCCATCGTCGACTGGGGCAGCGTCGACTTGATCCGCGGGCAAGCAGCCGGGCGCAGCCACGGCACCGAGGTCCACCTTCATTACGCGAACTACCTTCCATTTCGAGGGGTACGCCCTGGCCCCACGGCGCTCACCTTGCAGGTCGAGCGCTTCGGCAGGGCACGGGTGGCAGAGGTGAAGGTTGGCCCTGCCTCGGGCATCTACGCAACTGCGGCGAGCCCGGTCGAACTGAGCCTGCGCGCTGACATCCCCGACGAAGGGGTTCTGACAGCGGGCAGGGCGAGTCGGCTGGAGGTCGAGGTGAGCAACGAAAGCACCCGGGTTGCCAGGAATGTCACGGTTTCGTTGCGCCCACAGTCGGCGCATATGTTTCTCGACGGGCCTGCCCAGCGCACGATCCAGCGCCTCGAGGGCACTACGACCACTCATTTCACCCTCGGCCGCACCCGTCCCGGAACGTTGCGGGTCCAGGTGACGGCGGCCGCGCCCAATGGGAGCGAGGCACTCGCTGTAGTCGAGTCGGAGGTTGTCCCGGACGGTGGGGGCGAGAACGACTTCAAGCCATGGATCGCTTTGGCGATCGCGGCGGTAGCGCTTGCCGGAGTGGCGGCGTTTATTCGATCCCGCAAGAAAGAGGGGGCTAAGTCGTGAAGTCCAATTCGGTAGGACTCGGTGCGCTGCTGTGTATCGCGGCGGTCTTTCTAATCGCTCCCGCGGGGGCATCGGCGATGGACAGGCTCGACGACGTTGCCTGTACCGCGACGAGCTTCTGCCTCACGGTTGGCGCCTCCGATGCCGACGGCCCAGCCCAAGCGCAAGCACGACGCTGGAATGGCAGTACCTGGACGGACGCAGGTGCTCCCACCCCCGACGGTGCCACGCAGAGCGCTCTGGCAGGGATCAGCTGTGTTTCGGCTACCTCCTGCGTTGCGGTCGGCGATTACGCTGACGAGGAGGAGGAGACGACGCTGGCACTGGCGATGCGCTGGGATGGATCCGACTGGGACATCGAATCCTTGCCGACTCCCGCCGGCGCGCTGTCTTCAACGCTTGCAGAGGTTACCTGCACTGCGGCCACGGCATGCACCGCGGTGGGCAGCTACGTCGACTCCGCCGAAGTGAGGAAGGCGATGGCGATTCGTTGGAACGGATCCTCGTGGTCGTTGCAGTCGGTCCCGTTCCCAAGCGGCGCTGGTCTCAGCGAGTTGGTGGGCATTTCCTGTACGGCGGAATCAGAGTGCCTTGCGGTCGGCAGCTTCGTCAACTCCGCCGAGGTGACCAAGACGCTGGCCACGGTCTGGAAAAGCGGCACCTGGGTGATTGCTCCGACTCCCGAGCCGGCCGGTGCCGAGTTGAGCCAACTCTACGACGTCTCCTGTCTTCCCTCGGACGCGTGTACCGCCGTTGGCACCTACTTCGACTCCGGCGGCAATCAGAAAACCCTGGCGCTTCGTCGCAGCAGCGCCGCAATCTGGTCGATCCAGTCCACTCCCAATCAGAGTGGCGCCCTCTCCAACTCGCTCACCGGTGTCTACTGTCCTACCAGCACCCTCTGCTATTCGATAGGCGTCATCGAGCAAGGCTCGAAGGATCTGCCGATCATGCTCGCCTGGGGCGGCGGCACCTGGGGGCAGCTTCCGATCGACGCCGAGGCGCTGGGGGCCAGCTCGGTCAGGCTCCAAGCCATCTCCTGCTTTTCCCCGGTCAACTGCAAAACGGCCGGTGTGGTCGCCTTCGGACGCTCGGCGGCGGACCGCAACCTCGTCTACACCTTCGACAGCGCCACATGGACGGTGTCCGAAGCTGGGATCTACCACCGTGCCTGGCTGCGCCTTGATGCCTCCGCGGCTACGCGCCAACTGAACGGCATCTCCTGTGTGGAGGCGCTCTCCTGCTTTGCGGTCGGAGGGGCGAGCAGCGAGGCCGGAATACGCGGCGGCCAGGTCGCTGTCTGGAGCGGGGAAGACTGGAGCATCAAAGCTGCGGCTGCCCCCCCAGGTGCGAAAGCGAGCGAGCTTTTCGCCGTCTCCTGCGTCTCCTCGTCCTCATGCAAGGCCGTCGGCCGCTTCACCAACTCGGAAGGCAATGTCCTGGCCATGGTGCAGAGCTGGAACGGGTCGGCCTGGTCGATTCAGTCCGCCCCCGCTCCGGCGGGGGCGGAGGACACCGAGCTTCTCCGCGATCGACTGTGCCTCTGCCAGCGCCTGCACCGCGGTCGGCAGCTACTTCGACGGCAAAGGCGCTCGCATGCCTTTTGCCCTGACCTGGAATGGCAGCGCCTGGTCGCTCGCGTCGCCCCCCAACCCGGCAGGGGCGGCCAGTGGTTGGCTCAAGGGAGTCTCCTGTGGCTCGACCTCCGCCTGTATCGCGGTTGGCGCCCGCGCCGATGCCTTCGGTCATGAAGAGAGTTTCTTGGTCAAGCGCGAAGGGTCAGTCTGGGCCGAGCTTGTCATGCCCGATCTTGGCGACAACCCCTCCAGTGCGCTGAGCGGCGTCTCGTGTTCGAGCACTTCGGCGTGCGTCGCGGTTGGCGGTTTCGAAGACGAGGACGGCTTCGCTCGGCTCCTCTCCATCATCTGGAACGGTACCGAGTGGGAGTACCTCGAGGTCCCGCCAGTGCAAGCGGATGAACTGCACCAGTACGTGCCCGAGCAGCCTGAGGGAAATGATCTGCCTGGGCCAGGCTCCCCAGCGGGCCCGCCGTCAACCCCCTTTATGAATCTCTCGGCGATCTCCTGCGTCACTGCTAGTAACTGCGTTGCGACCGGCAGTCGTCCCTACGGAACGACCCGCCCACCGTTTATCGTCCGCTTCGACGGTGACTCGTGGGGGGAAGAGCCTCCGGCCGAGTACGCCTCCGGGGCTTTCGCGGTCGCCCTCGCCGGGATCTCCTGCGCCAGCGAGACGCAATGCCACGCTGTCGGTTCGGCTTCCTACGGTGAGTTTCCGGCCAAGAACTTCACCCTCGCCTACGAGGGTGGCGTCTGGTTCACCCCGTATTTCCCCGCCCCAGGCGGTGGTCTGCGGGGCGTCTCCTGCCCCCAGGCCGAGCTTCTGTCTCGCCGTCGGCGACTCGGCTGACCCCACCGCCGATCCGGCTCTGGCCTGGACCCTCAAC
The DNA here is from genome assembly GCA_963728025.1 of uncultured Actinomycetes bacterium. Taxonomy (GTDB): domain Bacteria; phylum Actinomycetota; class Thermoleophilia; order Solirubrobacterales; family 70-9; genus VAYN01. The sequence continues at coordinate 73,546 of CAVSIF010000001.1, forward strand.
GAAGGCGGCTGGGAATCCTCGACGACCGCCTCGGTGACCGGAGCCTTTCTCAGTGACGTTTCCTGTGTGGCCGAGGACGAGTGCATAGCGATCGGTCGCCAGGGTGCCTGGCCGTTCAAACCGCTGGCTGAGCATTGGGACGGCGATGAGTGGAGTCCGCAGTCGATCCCGGCGCCGTCCGGTCGCAGCTCCAGCCCCGAGGCGGTCTCCTGCGCCACCTCCGCATATTGCGTCGCCGTCGGCTTCAGCTGGCCCGCCACGGGGAACGGACCCATAACTCTCCTGGTGCAGAGCTGGAACGGAACCTCGTGGCAGACGGCGAGTCCCTCGCTGCCGGCGGCCGCGATATCGGCGTCGCTCTTCGACGTCTCCTGCACCTCGCCGACTTTCTGCGCCGCGGCCGGTCACTACACCGACTCTTCCGGCGTCTCCCATGGCTTGATCTTGCGCTGGAACGGGACGAGCTGGACGAACACTTCGATCTCCCCACCCGCCGGCCTTAGCTATGTGCTGCGGGGAATCGATTGCACCTCCATTATCGGCTGCACCACGGTAGGTGGCTCGACCGAGGCGGCGACGAATGCCAGGGTCCCGATCGCCGCCCGCTGGAACGGTTCCAACTGGAGCACCCAAGGACTCCCCACGATCTCGGGTACGAACGGCGGCTCCTTGCGCTCGGTGGACTGCTATTCCTCCACACGCTGTGTCGCCGTCGGCGCAGCAGTCGATGCAGCCGGCCAGAAACCAATGATCCTCGGCTGGCAAAACGGCAGCTGGTCGGAGGCGCCTCGCCCAAGGTCTCGGGGAACAGCAGCACCACGCTCGAGTCAGTCTCCTGTTTCTCGGCTGCGGACTGTACGGCCGTCGGCATGGCTCAGTTCGTCGACGGACCGCAGGAGCTGCTCGTGGTGCAGACCGAGGGCGAGGATCCCGAGTCCGACGACCCGGTGGCTGTGGCGGGAGGAGCGGTTCCGAAGTTGAGCCAAGAACAGAAGGAAGCCGCCTTGGAAATCCTCTCAGAGGACCCGGCGTTTCAGACTGCGGTGGGCACGGCGGACTATGACGCAGATATCGGCATCTGGACTGAGTTCGACGAGGAAACCAACGAAATTTCAGTCGTCGGTGCCTCCGTCGAAGTCACGCTCGAATCGCCGGAGACCTGGCCCGAGCGTACTTGGCCCGCAACCGAGTACGAGCTTGGCGCCAATGGGTACGAAGGCGGTGTCTACCAAGAGACTGACTTCGTCGCTATCGCCTCCGACGTGAAGACACTAGACATTAGCCTCGACCTGGTATTCGACGAAGAAATGGTCCCGATAGAAGGAGAGGCGGTTGAGATTGCACCGCTTACGACTGGCCCTGGTGAAGTCGAGGTCAATCCTGAAGAACTTGGCGCATACGACCCAGCGGTTGCAGGGTACTGAAATGGTACTGAGAGCAAAGGTCATCCGGCCAATCCATATCTCAATTGTGATTGTCATTTCTATCGCCGCATGCCTTTTTGCCGTGCTGGTATCTCCTCAGAATGCCTCGGCAGCCAGCACCTCCGCCGCCAAGACCTACTGGCACAAGGTTGGCAATGACCGATTCAGGGCTTATGACGTAGGTGGTCAAGACGGAAATCCACCACCCTGGGAGGAGGTGATGGGTTTTCCACCTTATCCTCAAGTGCATACGCCGAGTAACGACACTGCTAACCGCAATTACGCCAGGCGAGTCGACTGGCCTGTTACTTTTATCTTTCGTAACAATGCCTCGATTTCGAAAGTCAAGGACGGGCTCGGAAACCAGCACCTTGATTCAAGTGGAGGGCCAATGTTCCTATCGCTCTCCGATTCACTTTTTCAGGGCTACGAACTGCACGGAAACCTTGGTGGAAACACTGCCTATCACACGGCATGGTGGGATAGGGACCAGGGCTTGAAGGAGCATATGTGCTCAGGGCTACCAGTTCAGGGTAGCCCCCGCGAAACCCATCACATCCGCCTTTATGCGGATTCAGCCAAAGGATTTCCAGGAGGTGCTCTCGGGCGCACGCCAGGCACTCGTGACGACAAACTCTACAACCCTTCTTGGGGCTTCTATGTGCTAGGCACGACCCATATTGACTATAGGGAGTGCGCAGTGCTGGGCGATACGTGGTTCGGCAAGAGCGAGGAGGCCGAGCATCATATATCCAATTTGGCAAGAAGGGAGTGGGGGAGTTCATCGGTTTCAGAGGATTCATATGACATGAAGAACTTTGAGGCTCAAAGGCGTGATGGTGACCACAAATGGGAAAATAACGGCAAGGCAACCGTGGTTCGGGTCGGCCCTTTGGCTTCTTCCTCCATCAGCCCCCCTGACGACGATCCGAACCCCGGAGGCGGCGGCGAAGAAGGTGGGAGCGAAGAAGGACCCCCGCCGCCCGATCCTGCCAAGGACAGCGACGTCAATGGCGACGATCATGCCGATCTGGTTGCGCTGCACACCTCTGGGGTAGCTCATACCTACAACGCTTTCGACGCGAGCGATCAGACGACGGCGTTTGGCGGCGGCATGAACTCCGCCCTGTTCGATGGCAGCGAACACCATGTGATCGATGTCTCCGACGTCAATGCCGACGGCTATGCGGATCTGGTAACGCTCTGCTTCAACAGTCCCATCGGCATCGACAAGGCCGTCTGCGTTTTCCCGGGCCAGGACAGCAACACCTTCGGTGCCGGGATTATTGCCCGGGGCAAGATCAATCCGGGGACGTTAGGCCCCAACGGTCACGAGCCGATCGGGGTTGCCGACGTCAACGGCGACCTTCTTGGCGATCTCGTCACCTTCTTTGCGCCGCAAGGGAACTTCTATGTCTACCCTGGGCTGGCCAATGGTCAGTTCGGCGAGGGGATGACGTTCGGAGGCGGGCAGATCAACTCCGCCTTGTTCGATCGCCAGGGCCTCTACGTCCTTGACGTTGCGGATGTGGACGGCGACGGACACGCCGATGTCGTGACCACCTCCACCTGGGGCACCGCCGAGGTCTATAAAGGCTCGGCAGGTGGTATCCAGCAATCGCCAACTCAGGTCAATCCGGCGGTCGATCCGATCATGGACAACGGCACGGGGCAGGAGCCGATCGGACTCGGGGACGTCGACGGGAACGGCAAGGCCGATCTCGTAACCCTCAACTCGAGCGGCTCGATCTCCGTATACGCGGGGATGCAATCTTCAACCCAGCTGCTCGCCACCAGCGCGGTGACTTCGCTGCCAGGACAGAACTCAAGCCTGACCGACGAAACCGGTGACGACTTTGTCGGTCTGCTGGACCGCACTGGCGACGGCAAGGCAGACCTGGTCAAAATCACCTCCGAAGGCGTCGTCTACATCGCCCCCGGTCAGGGGGAACTCAAATTCGGTGCGTTCGCCTATTTCCGCAACGGCGTGACCCCGAACCGCTTCGCCAAAGCAGGCTTCGAGCAGGTCTTCGAGAAACCCTTCATCCGCCGGATTGGTTGCTCGTCGTCCGGCTGTCTCGACCGACCGCGGGCGATGGAGTCCGACGTGGACGGAGACCTGCGCTCCGACCTGGTCACTCTTGATAGTGCCGGTACGTCCCACGTCTACCGTGCGATCGGGGAAGTCGGACACGCGACCAGTTTCGCGGGGGCCATGGACTCCGCACTCTTCGATGGCTCGGGCCATCACGTGATCGACGTTGCCGACGTCACCGGCGACTGGCGCGCGGACAAGGTGACGCTGCGCGACGACGGCTCCGTCTACGTCTATCGGGGAGAATTGAACGGCACTTTTGCTGGTACCGGTACGGCCTCGTTCGCCGGCTCAATGACGCCGGGCCCCTACTCGCCGACGGGCTTCGAGCCGATCGCGGTGGCCGACGTGACCGGCGATACTCACGCCGACCTCGTTGCCTTCAAAGATGGACAGGGTGTAAAGGTCTACCCCGGTAAGGGCGACGGTATCTTCGGCTCGCCAATCGTCTCGTTGAGCGCCGCCAACTCCGCCCGCTTCGACCAGACCGGCTACCACTTCCTCGACGTCGTGGATGTTACCGGCGACCGCCGAGCCGATCTCGTCGCTTCGGGGGCTGCGGACGACACGATCCGAGTCTTCAAGGGCAACTCGAATGGCACGCTGGCGCTCGACGGCGTCGCGAACCTGCCCCTGAGGCTCGACGAAGGAGCCGGCCAGGAGCTGGTCGGACTGGGAGACGTCAACGGCGATGGCCGCGCCGACCTAGCGACTCTGACCCAGGGCACCGTCAACGTCTACGAGGGTCGCGCAAACGGCGAATTCACGACCGAAGAGTCGGGTGGGCCGGCACCGACGGGCACCTCCTTCTCGGGCTCGCTCGACTCTAACCTCTTCGATCAGACGGGCGACGAGATCGCCGGCCTGCTGGACGAGAACGGGGACCGTAAGGCCGACCTGGTTACCGTCCGCTCCGACGGCTCCGCTCGGATCTATCGGGGCAAGGCTAACTTCACCTTCGATCAGACCGCCGCCGTCCGTACCTTGCCGGACTTTTCGCCGGCTCGATTCAAGCGCCTTCCCGGGCACGAGGTGGTCAACGAGAAACCCGCTTTCATGAGGGCTGGGTGCACGTCATCGGATTGTCCGTGGCCTCCGATCCCCTTTGTAAGGAGGGACGAGGATTCTGACGGGGACTACCGTGCTGATCTGATTTCGGTTGACACTGCCGGCACCGCGCATCTCTTCGCCGGGGGGCCGTCCGGAATCCTGACCCAGTCGGTGAAATCGCTCGTAGGCCAGCTCGATCCGGCGCTACGGGACGGCAAAGGCCACTACTTTGTCGATGCCACCGATGTCAACAACAACGGTTTCGCTGACCTGGTCACGGTTAAAGATGACGGCAAAGTGCTGGTACATCTGGGTCAGGGCGATCGCACTTTCGGAGTTGCTGTGGACACCGGCATCAGCCTGCCGCCGGTGATGAACGGAACCGGGCACAACGAGCCGATTGCGGTGGCGGACGTAACCGGCGACGGGTTCGACGACCTGATCGCGTTTGTCGGTCCCGGAAGCGGTCAGATCCGCGTCTACAAAGGCCAGTCCGACGGGAAATTTGCCACTACGGCAGTCCAGTCGTTGAGCGGCGCCATCAATAGCGCTATGCAGGACAATGTTGGCAGCTACTTCCTCGATGCGGTCGACGTCACGGGCGATCAACGCGCCGATCTGGTCGCGATGCAAACCACGGGTACCAGCAAGGTATTCCCAGGTCAGGCTGACGGGACCTTTGCGTCAGGGGCAGTTGCTGCCTCGATCGACCCGATCATGGACAACGGGAGTGGTCAGGAGCCGGCTGGTCTCGGCGATGTCGATGCCGACGGCAAGGCGGATCTGCTCACCCTCGATCAGGGCTCGCTGAAGCTCTACAAGGGCCAGTCGGGTGGGACTTTCGCTAGCCCCACTAGTCCCTACGCGGGCACCATCGACTCAAGCCTTTTTGACGGAAGCGGCCAGGAGCTGATCGGCCTGCTCGACTACACCCGAGATGGCAGAACGGATTTGGTCTCCTCTCGAGATAACGGCGACGTGCTCACCTACACGGCTCAGCCAAACGGCACCTTCGCCGCTCCGACGACGCAGCAAGGCCCAATCGTGTCGACCCGCGTCAGCACTGGTTCGGCGCATCAGTTCGTCACTGAGAAGCCGCTCTCACTCCGAGCCGGCTGCTCTCTGGGCAGTTGCCGTTGGGTTGCGGACCCAGTTACTTCAGACGTCAATGGCGACGGCCGCTCAGACCTCGTCACCCTGCGTCCCGACGGCACCGTCCAGGTCCGCTCCGGTGAGCCCGACGGCACCTTCGGCGCTCCGACCGTCTCCTTCTCCAACGGCGCCGGCGCCGGCACCCTGAACCCGGCCCAGTACGACGGCATAGGCCACTACGCGATCGACGTCGCCGACGTCGACGCCAACGGCTACGCCGACCTCATCACCCTCAGCAATGACGGCAAAGCCCACGTCTACCCCGGCGACCCCGACCGCACCTTCGACGCCCAGGGCAAAGACCAGGCCGGCACCACCACCAACCTCGCCCTCACCCCCGGCCTGCTCGCCCCCGGCGGCCACGAGCCGATCGCCGTCGCCGACGTCACCGGCGAGGGCCGCGCCGACCTCATCTCCTATGACGACGTCGGCGACAAAGTCATGGTCTACCCCGGCGACCCCAACCGCGCCTTCGGGGCGGGGGTCCTGGCCCGCTCGGCCGTCTCCTCGGCCCTGCACACCGGCTCCGGCGAGTACTTCCTCGACGCCGCCGACGTCACCGGCGACGGCAAAGCCGACCTGGTCTCGATGACCACCACCAACAACCTCCGCGTCTACCCCGGCAAAGCCGGCGGCACCTTCGACGCCCCCTTCGACTCCCACAAAGGCGAAATCACCCCCTCGAGCAGCGACGGCGTGGGCTATGAGCCCGGCGGCCTCGGCGACGTCACCGGTGACGGCAAGGCCGACCTGGTCCTGATGCAGGGCAAAAGCGTCCGCCTCTACCCCGGCAAAGCCGAAGGCGGCTTCGGCACCCTCGTCACCTCCTACGAAAACACCGCCAAGACCTCGACCTACGGCCCCGCCTCAGACCGCACCGAGGTGGCCGGCCTGCTCGACGTCACCGGCGACGGCCTCGCCGACTTCACCGCCACCATCTCCGGCCTCACCTACATCCTCAAAGGCCAGGCCAGTGGCGTCTTCGCCAGCTCCGTGATCACCCCCGAAGGCAACTTCCTCACCACCCAGCACAACCAGACCGCCTCCACCCGCCAGGAGATGGTCAGCGAGAAGCCCTCCTGGAAGCGGCGGGGCTGCCTCGCCAAAGGCTGCCGCTGGGTGATCGAGGCGACCGCGAACGCGATCGCCGCCAACAACAATCGCCTCACCGACGTCTCCTGCAGCGCCACCAACTCCTGCTTCGCCAGCGCCAACCTGATCTGGTCGGGCAACAGCTACGCCTACCTGCAGCGCTGGGACGGCACCAGCTGGGTCCAGCAGGTATTCCCCGAAAACGCCAAAACCGAGCTCAGCGGCGTCGCCTGCACCTCTTCGACCTCCTGCACCGCGGTCGGCTCCAAGACCGAAGCAAACGGCGACGTGGTCAACCTCGCGGTGCGCTGGGACGGCACCAGCTGGACCAAACAGACGATCACCAATCCCCCCACGACCATCAACAACCGCCTGACCGACGTCTCCTGCGCCGCCGCCAACTCCTGCTTTGCCACCGCCAACCTGATCTCAGGCGGCAACAGCTACGCTTACCTGCAGCGCTGGGACGGCACCACCTGGACCCAGCAGGTATTCCCCGAAAACGCCAAAACCGAGCTCAGCGGGATCTCCTGCTCCTCGGCCACCGCCTGCACCGCGGTCGGCTCCAAAACCGAAGCCAGCGGCGAAGTCGTCACCCTCGCGGTGCGCTGGGACGGCACCAGCTGGGCCAAACAGACGACCCCCAACGCGGCCGGGACCAACAACCGCATGACCGACGTCTCCTGCCCCTCGGCGACCTTCTGCTTCGCCACCGCCAACCTGATCTCCGGCGGTGTCTCCTACTCCTACGGGGAGCACTGGAACGGCAGCGCCTGGGCCCAGCAGGGCGGCGTCCCCGAAAACTCCAAAACCGAGTTCAACGGCGTCTCCTGCGTCTCCTCGACCTCCTGCTCCCTGGTCGGCCGCCAGACCGAGGCCAGCGGCACCGTGATCACCCTCGCGGTGCGCTGGGAGAAGCTCCAAATGGGTCCGCCAGGTGCCCCAGAACGTGGCCGGGGCCAAAGACAACCGCCTCGACAGCGTCTCCTGCGTCTCGGCGCCCTGCGCCGCCGTCGGCAGCTACACCGATGCCGGCGGGGCGGCCTGGACCCTGGGCGAGCGGAGCGCTCCTTAGGGCGTCCTCCAATCTATTCACCAACCCATACAGCAAGGATGAGAACAGTGCTCAACATACGACGGCGACATTTACTGGGGCTGCTTTCCATATTGGTTCTGATCCTTGTTGCCGCTCCGGCTTCGACGGCTGGTGCTGCTCAGAACCACTGGAACTGGCTCGATCGGACCTTTGCGATTGAGAACGCCAAGCTCGACATCGATGGTGTCGACGATTATCGTGTCGATGCGACCGTGGCGGTCATGGATACGGGGATCGAGCTGGACAACCCCGACCTGAACGTCGTTGGCGGCGTCGACTGCACCGGTGTCGAAAATCCCGCCGTAGAAAAATGCGATGAATCCGCTGGCGCCGGAGACGACGACGGTGTCGGCACGCCATGGCATGGTACGGCCGCCGCGGAAAACATCGGTGCGCTCGACAACGGCATTAACGGCACTCTGGGAGCTGGGGTCGGAATGGCGCCCGGCGTTCGGCTGTGGGCGATAGATGCGGTGGATGACACGCTCTGGGGACTGATCAATGGTTCGGGTGGTGCCTTCGAATGGGATCTCGCTCCGTCCATCGCCGCATTCAAGTGGGTTGCCAAAGCCCAGAAAGACGGCGATCCCAAAAACGACATCGATGTCTTGATCGGTGGGCCCAACAATGTGTGCTCGCGCACATCTCAGGCCCCCAGGGCATACATGTACTGCGCCAATGCCGGTCAGATTGCGGAACACGATCAGGCTCTCAAAGAAATGGTCGATGCCGGCGTCGTCTATGTGGTCGCCGCCGCCGCTGGTGATGAAACCGGGGAAACTGGTCAGTTCAGCTACGACGCAGGTGACATGGTTGGCCCGGGCACCCTGACGCGATCACCGTCTCCGCGATGAGCGATGCCGATGGCAAGCCCGGCGGGCTCGCGGCCGACCCCTGTCAGCACAACCCCCAAACCCCCAACGTCGACGACACGCTCTCCGACGTAAGCAACTGGGGGGCAGCGGTGGACATCACGGCCCCCGGCTGCGCCACGTCTACGGCCCAGCCCAAAGTCGCCGGCGCCGCCGCGATCCTCGCCAGCATCTCGCATCCCGACGACCGTGCGGACGTGGAAGCGATCCGCAAAACCCTGCTGGCCATCGGCAACCACGACTGGGTCGACACCGGCGGCCTCAAAGGCGATGGGAAAGATTGCAAAGACCCAGGAGGAAAAGAAGTCGCCTGCCACGAGCCCCTGATCGACCTCAGCTGCGAGAAGGTGTTCGCGCCGGTGATGGTCGCGGGCACCCAGTCCCCCTCGGGACCGGCGCCGCTGAAGCCGCCCGCCGCCGACGTCAACTGCGACGGCCGCTCAGACCTCGTCACCCTGCGCCCCGACGGCACCGTCCAGGTCCGCCCCGGCAAAGCGGGCGGCACCTTCGGCGCTCCGACCGTCTCCTTCTCCAACGGCGCCGGCGCCGGCACCCTGAACCCGGCCCAGTACGACGGCGCAGGCCACTACGCGATCGACGTCGCCGACGTCGACGCCAACGGCTACGCCGACCTCATCACCCTCACTGACGACGGCAAAGCCCACGTCTACCCCGGCGACCCCGACCGCACCTTCGACGCGCGGGGCAAAGACCAGGCCGGCACCACCACCAACCTCGCCCTCACCCCGGGCCTGCTCGCCCCCGGCGGCCACGAGCCGATCGCCGTCGCCGACGTCACCGGCGAGGGCCGCGCCGACCTCATCTCCTATGACGACGTCGGCGACAAAGTCATGGTCTACCCCGGTGAAGCCAACCGCGCCTTCGGGGCGGGGGTCCTGGCCCGCTCGGCCGTCTCCTCGGCCCTGCACACCGGCTCGGGCGAGTACTTCCTCGACGCCGCCGACGTCACCGGCGACGGCAAGGCCGACCTGGTCTCGATGACCACCACCAACAACCTCCGCGTCTACCCCGGCAAAGCCGGCGGCACCTTCGACGCCCCCTTCGACTCCCACAAAGGCGAAATCACCCCCTCGAGCGGCGACGGCGTGGGCTATGAGCCCCGGTGGCCTCGGCGACGTCACCGGCGACGGCAAGGCCGACCTGGTCCTGATGCAGGGCAAAGGCGTCCGCCTCTACCCCGGCAAAGCCGAAGGCGGCTTCGGCGCCCTCGTCACCTCTTATGAAAACAACCCCAAGACCTCGACCTACGGCCCCGCCTCAGACCGCACCGAGGTGGCCGGCCTGCTCGACGTAACCGGCGACGGCCTCGCCGACTTCACCGGCACCATCTCCGGCCTCACCTACATCCTCAAAGGCCAGGCCAGCGGCGTCTTCGGCAGCTCCGTGATCACCCCCGAAGGCAACTTCCTCACCACCCAGCACAACCAGACCGCCGCCACCCGCCAGGAGATGGTCAGCGAGAAGCCCTCCTGGAAGCGGCGGGGCTGCCTCGCCAAAGGCTGCCGCTGGGTGATCGAGGCGACCGCGAACGCGATCGCCGCCAACAACAATCGCCTCACCGACGTCTCCTGCAGCGCCACCAACTCCTGCTTCGCCAGCGCCAACCTGATCTGGTCGGGCAACAGCTACGCCTACCTGGAGCGCTGGGACGGCACCAGCTGGGTCCAGCAGGTATTCCCCGAAAACGCCAAAACCGAGCTCAGCGGGATCTCCTGCTCCTCGGCCACCGCCTGCACCGCGGTCGGCTCCAAAACCGAAGCAAGCGGCGAAGTCGTCACCCTGGCGGTGCGCTGGAACGGCACCGCCTGGACCAAACAGACGACCCCCAACGCGGGCGGGACCAACAGCCGCCTGACCGACGTCTCCTGCCCCTCTTCGACGTCCTGCTTCGCCACCGCCAACCTGATCTCGGGCGGCAACAGCTACGCCTACCTGGAGCGCTGGGACGGCACCAGCTGGGTCCAGCAGGTATTCACCGGAAACGCCAAAACCGAGCTCAGCGGGATCTCCTGCTCCTCGGCCACCGCCTGCACCGCGGTCGGCTCCAAAACCGAAGCCAGCGGCGAAGTCGTCACCCTCGCGGTGCGCTGGGACGGCACCAGCTGGACCAAACAGACGACCCCCAACGCGGCCGGGACCAACAACCGCATGACCGACGTCTCCTGCCCCTCGGCGACCTACTGCTTCGCCGCCGCCAACCTGATCTCCGGCGGTGTCTCCTACTCCTACGGGGAGTACTGGAACGGCAGCGCCTGGACCCAGCAGGGCGGCGTCCCCGAAAACTCCAAAACCGAGTTCAACGGCGTCTCCTGCGTCTCGTCGACCTCCTGCTCCCTGGTCGGCCGCCAGACCGAGGCCAGCGGCACCGTGATCACCCTCGCGGTGCGCTGGGAGAAGCTCCAAATGGATCCGCCAGGTGCCCCAGAACGTGGCCGGGGCAAAAGACAACCGCCTCGACAGCGTCTCCTGCCTCGCCACCACCTGCTCCGCCGTCGGCAGCTACACCGACGCCGGCGGGGCGGTCTGGACCCTGGGCGAGCGGAGCGCTCCTTAGGGGAGGGAGAGGAAGCCAATTCGACTCGGACCGCAGCCTCAGGCCTGGCAGGTGTTATAAAACAAAGAGCGGTACACAACAGCAGCGAGGAGAGGTTATGCGGTCTGGGATCGGGACGAAGACGAAGCTGACGACGCTGATCTGCGGCGCCATCCTCTTGGCCGGGGGCGCCACGATCTCCCAGGCCGACTTCGTCCAGTCCGGCAACCTCCTGGTCTCCTTCGACGCCGGCATCAAGCCGTCGAAGCTCCCTCGCTCGCAGCTGGTCCCGGTCAAGGTCGGCTTCAAGGGAACCTTCGAAAACCTCGACGCCTCCGACACCCCCGCCCTGGAGACGATGGTGGTGAGGCTTTCGCGTGGGGGACGGGTCGACTCCACCGGCCTGCCCAGCTGCTCCGAGGAACGACTTCAGGGTCTCACCAGCACCGAGGCTCTGGGCACCTGCGCGAGGGCCCTGATCGGATCGGGCACCGTCAAGTCGGCCTTCCGTTTCCCGGACGGCAAGCGAGCTCGCTCCAGGGCCAGGCTCCTGCTCTTCAATGCCCCTCAGGGCATCCTCATGCACGTCTACACGACCGAGCCGCTGAAAGGGACCTTTCTGGTCCCGATGAGCATCCACAAGGGCTCCGGCGCCTTCGGCACCGTCCTGCGCGCTCGCTTCCCCGAGATCGCTGCCGGCTATGGCTACCTGACCGGCTTTGAAATGGTGATCGACCGCACCTTCTCCTACCGCGGTCAGAAGCGCAGCTACGTCGAGGCCTCCTGCCCGGCTCCCAAGGGCTTCAACAAGGTCTCCTTCGAACTGGCGCGGGTGACCTATGCCTTCGAGGGCGGGGTCAAGGTGCGAAACGCGGCGCTCGGCAGCTGCAGGGTGAAGAGGTAGGGGTGCGCGCGGCCATCGCCTGCCTCGCCCTCGCCGCGAGCGTTTCCCTCGTCGCCTGTGGTGGCTCCGACCCGTCCCCGGCCGAGCAGCGCGAAGCCTCCGACCGCGAACAGATCGAAGCCGTCGCCAAACGCTTTGCCACGGCGGTCGTCGCCAAGGACGCCAAGGCCTTCTGCGCGACCCTCGCTCCCAGCGACGTCGAACGTTTGGGCCAAGGCAGGAGCGACGGCGGGAAGCGCTGCCTCGTGGTCTGGGGCAAGAAGCGAAACCCGCTCTTCACCGCCCGTGCCCCCGATCTCGCCGTCGACGAGCTGGCCAAGCTCGAGGCAACCACCGCCACGGCGAAGCTCGCCGGCGGCGGCCGTCTCGTCTTCCTGAAGGAAGGCGGCTTCTGGCACGTCCACCTCGCCCCCGCAACGGAATGAGAGCCATGCCCAACTCCAAAGTCCTGCCCACCCTGATCGTGCTGCTGCTCGCGAGTGCCCTCCTCACCGCTTGCGGCGGCAGCGACGGCGACGGCTCCACCGACGCCGCCGCCCCGACCCCGGCGCGGACGACCACGACTCCTCTCGAGGAAAGCGGGGAGGTGACCGGGGATAAGCGGGGCGCCATGGGAGCCGACCGGCCCGGTGGCGAGCCGGCGACCGCCGACGACGAACCCGGCTCGTCGGCCCCGGGCAAGCCCGCTCCTCTCACCACCGACCCGACCTCGATCCGCGGCGCTCGCGTCACCACCACCGGCGCCGTGCAAACGCTGCCGCCCAGCGAGAGCTCTCAGGTCGAGGCGATGGAAAACTCCTACTCCTCGATCAAGGCCTTCGGCTCCGAGGCGGAAGGCCCCGAAGCCACCGACATCACCTACGCCCTTCTGCAGTACCTGAACGCCAAGGCCGAAGGGGACTGGCCCACCGCCTGCGCGCGCCTTTACTCGGTACTGCGCGGCAATCTCGAAAAGGAAGGGAGGGGCTGTTCCGACACGTACGGCACGCTGATCTCCCGGATCCCAGCCGCCTCCCGCGCCGAGGCGGCCACGATCGACGTCGCCTCCGTTCGCCGGGGGGAGAACAACCGCGCTTTCGTCATCTACAAGACCCCCGCCACCCTCTCAGCCGACATGCCGATGTATTTGGAGGGGGATGTCTGGACCGTGGGCGCACTCGAGGCCTACGTACTCACCCCCGAGCAATTGGAGGCAGGAAAATGAGAAGCCCTGAAGCTGAGCGTTGCCTTGATCGCGACCGTGATCTTCGCGGTCCCCCTCGCCCTCGGCGCCGAACTCACCCGCGAGGAATACGTCGCCAAGGTCGAGCCGATCTGCAGGGCCAACGCCCAGGCCAACGAGAAGATCCTCAAAGGGGTCCGCGACAAGGTCAAGCAGGGCAAGTTGAAGGCCGCGGGCGCCCAGTTCGCCGCCGCTTCCAGGGCGTTGCGGAAAACCCTCGCCCAGCTCGAAGCCGTCCCCCAACCCAAAGCCGATGCGGCGACGCTGGCCCGCTGGCTCGGCTACGTCAAGACCGAGGCCGATCTATTTCAGAAAGCCGCCGAGAAGCTGAAGGCAGGCAACAAGGTCGCCGCCCAGGGGATGGTGGTGCGCCTGACGCACAACGCCAACCTTGCCAATAACCAGGTGCTGAGCTTCAACTTCACCCATTGCAAGTTCGATCCCTCCAAGGTTGGCTGAAGGTGGAGCCAGCCTGGCTTGACATCTGATGTACTAGCCCTTACATTAAATACCATAGTTTACAGACGGCGGGAGGGCCGTTGAGGCACGGGCAATCCAAAAGCTGGCTGTCGTCTTTTCCCTGGGACGACGCCAATGCAGAACGGCGGCACCAGGGCGCCGGGGACGTCCCATCCTCGGCGCCCGGCCTGCCTATTCATCCGGCAATCGGAGCGGCGTGAGCTCGCAGCCGGGCGAGGACGCGGCGCTGCTGAGAGGGCCGTGGAAGCTTCCACGTGGACCGCACGGCTTGCCCCGGGAGGTGGTCGTCGACCACCAGCGCCAGCGCATGCTGAGCGGAGTGGCGAGTGCACTTGCCGAACGTGGCTATGCGCAGATGACGGTCGAGCACATCATCGTCCACGCCGGGGTCTCCCGCGCCACCTTCTACGAGCACTTCGAGAACCGGCGCGAGTGCGCGCTGATCGCCCACGAGCAGGGCTTCAACCGGCTGACCGGCGAGCTGGTGGCCGCCTGTGCGGCCGAGACAGAGTGGTCGGCAAAGGTGGCTGCCGGAGTCCACGTCGCGATCGAGTTTGCGACCGAGCTACCCGAAGAGGCGCAACTGCTGGTGCTCGACGCCGTCGCCGCGGAGCCGGCCCTGATGACGCGGGTCCTCGCCTCCAACGGCTTCCTCGTCGGCCTGCTGCGCAACGGGCGCGAACAGTGTCCGCGGGCGGCCTGCCTACCCGAGTTGACCGAGCGGGTGCTGATCGGCGCCACCGCCTCGGTGATCGGGGCGCGACTACTTTCCGGCCAGGCGGACCAGCTGCGCGACCTGGAGCCGCAGCTGGTCCAGCTCATGCTCATGCCCTATTTCGGCATCGAGGAGGCACGGCGGATCGCGGAAGCCCGGGCGGTAGCCGCCGGCCGCTAGCTTCAGTCCGATGACGGGAGGCGGGAAGCGGATCGGGATCCTCGCGCTCGTGGCGATCGCTTTCGCCGCCGGGGCCTCGCTCGCCCAGGCCGAGCTGACCGCCCGCGGCGACCTCTTCGTCAGGTTCAGCGGCGGCATCGCTCCCGACGCCCTGCCGCGCGACTCGCGGGCGCCGATCACGGTCAGCGTCGTCGGCACGGTCAAGACGCTCTCGGGCGAGCGGCCGCCGGCGCTGCGCAAGATCTCGATCGCGATCAACCGGGGCGGTGAGATCGAAACCGGCGGCCTGCCGGTTTGCCGGCGCAGCCTGATCGAACCGTCCTCGAGCGCCGAAGCCCTCTCGCGTTGCGGCCAAGCCCTGGTCGGCCGCGGCAGCTACGACGCCGACGTCGCCTTCCCGGAACAGTCGGCCTTTCCCTCGCACGGCCGCATCCTCGCTTTCAACGCCCGCCTGAACGGCAGACGGGCGATCCTCGCGCACGTCTACGGCGCCGAGCCGGTGCCGATCACCCGCATCATCGTCTTCCGCATCGAAGAGCGCGGCGGCACCTTCGGCACTGTGCTCAGGGGCAACCTGCCAGCAACCCTCAACCGCTGGGGCTACCTGGAGCGGATCAGCCTCAGCCTGCATCGCACCTACACCTACCGAGGCCAACGACGCAGCTACCTCAGCGCCGCCTGCGGCGCGCCGGCCGGCTTTCCCGGCGCCACCTTCCCCTTCGCCCAGGCCGCGATGGGCTTCGCCGACGGCCGCACGCTCTCCTCGACCCTGACCCGCAGCTGCACGGTGCGAGGCGGCTGACTGGGTTGCGGAGATTTTCCACTTCCGTCACCCACACGTGAAATCCGGCTCCCTAGGGTGTAGAACGTGGAGGCGATGCGAGAGAAATGGACCGATGAGCGGCTCGACGACATGAGCGGCCGCATGGACGAGGGCTTTCGCCGCCTCGACGATGAGCTTCGCGGTCTTAGATCTGACATGGGGGCTGAATTCGCTGCAGTGCGCGGCGAAATGAACACCCGTTTTGAAGCGACGCAGCGATTGATCATCCAAGTCGGGGGCGGGATGTTCGTCACGATGGTCGTCGGATTTCTTGGCGTGATCACTCAGATCTGAATCCCAGGCTGCTGTGATTCTTGCGATCGACCAGGGGACGACGGGGACGACCTGCCTCGTCTTCGACGGCGAGGGTCGGGTCACCGGCCGCGCCTACTCCGAGTTCGAGCAGCACTTCCCGCGGCCTGGCTGGGTCGAGCACGACGCCGCCGAGATCTGGGAGGTGACGCGGCGAGTCGCGGCCGAAGCGCTTGCCGCGGCCGGCGTCGACGGCGCCGCGCTCGACGGGATCGGGATCACCAACCAGCGCGAGACGGTGGTCGCCTGGGACCCGGTGAGCGGCGAGCCGGTGCACCGCGCCCTGGTCTGGCAGGACCGCCGCACCGCGGGGCGGTGCGACGAGCTGCGGGCAGCGGGGCAGGAGGCGCTGGTGCGCGAGCGCACTGGGCTGACCATCGACCCTTACTTCTCCGGCACCAAGATCGAGTGGCTGCTGCGCAACGCCGAGGGCATGGAGAGCGCGGTCTTCGGCACGATCGACTCCTGGCTGCTGTTCAAGCTGACCGGGCGCCACGTCACCGACTACTCCAACGCGGCGCGGACGATGCTGTTCGACATCCGCCGCCTCGCCTGGGACCCGGAGGCTCTGCGAGCTGCTCGGGGTCGACCCGGCGCGGTTGCCGCAACCGCTGCCCTCGTCCCACGTCTACGGCACCACCGGCGAGTTCGGCGGCGAGGTGCCGGTGGCGGGGATCGCCGGCGACCAGCAGGCGGCCCTGTTCGGCCAGGCCTGCCACCGGCCCGGCCTCGCCAAGAACACCTACGGCACCGGCAGCTTCGTCCTGCTCAACACCGGTGAGCGGGCGCCGCGCCCGCCCGACGGCCTGCTCGCCACCGTGGCCTGGGGCATCGATGACGAGGTCGCCTACGCGCTCGAGGCATCGATCTTCGTCACCGGAGCGGCGGTGCAGTGGCTGCGCGACGGGCTCGGGATCATCGACGCGGCGGGGGAGACCGAGGCGCTCGCCGCCTCGCTCGACTCCAACGACGGCGTCTTCTTCGTCCCGGCGCTGACCGGGCTCGGCTCGCCTCACTGGGATCCCTACGCGCGCGGCACGATCGTCGGCCTCACCCGCGGCAGCACCCGCGCCCACCTGGCGCGGGGGGCGCTGGAGGCGATCGCTTTCCAGACCGTCGACGCGGTGCGCGCCCAGGAGGCAGCGGCCGGGGAGCGGCTCGCGGCCCTGAAGGCCGACGGCGGCGCCGTCGTCAACCGCTGGCTGATGCAGTTCCAGGCCGACGTGCTCGGCGCCCCCGTGGTCGTGCCGGAGATCGCCGAGACGACGGCGCTCGGCGCCGCCTACCTGGCCGGGATCGCGACCGGCCTCTGGAGCCGCGAGCAGGTGGGGGAGATGTGGCGCGAGGCGGCCCGTTACGAGCCGAGGATGGGGGCCGACGAGCGCGAGGCGCTGCTCGCCCAGTGGAGGCGCGCGCTGGAGCGATCACGCGACTGGGCGCGGCCCGCGTAACCCTGGCTGAGGCCGAGGGTAGGCAAGGGCGGCGGCACCCGGTGCCGCCGTCTCGTCATGTCGGAGATCAAGCCACAGGTCTACAAGGATCCGCGCCCGGCGGAGTACTTCACGCCGTTCCACGAGGCCGCGCGCAGGGGCGTCGGCTGGACCTACACGCTCGGCCGTATCGTCCTCACCCTGCCGACGCTGCTCTTCTACCGGGTGCGCAAAATCGGCCTCGAGAACGTGCCGAAGCGGGGCGCCCTGATCCTCGCCCCCAACCACTTCAGCCAGATGGATCACTTCTTCGTCGGCGTCTACCTGCGGCGGAAGATCCGCTTCATGGCCAAATCGCAGATGTTCGGCCCGCCCGTGCTCACCTACGTCTACAAGCACGGCGGCGTCTTCCCGGTCCGCCGCGGGCACCACGACGAGGAGGCGATCCTCACCGCCAACGAGATCCTGCGCCAGGAAGAGATGCTGCTCGTCTACGCCGAGGGAGGGCGTTCGCGCTCCCAGCAGCTGGGGACGCCGAAACCGGGGATCGGCCGGATCGCCCTCGAATCCGGCGCCCCGGTCGTTCCGGTCGCGATCTACGGCTCGGCCAAGGTGCGCAGCTGGAAGCGGCTGCGCTTCCCCAGGGTCACGGTCCAGTTCGGTGAGCCGCTCAGCTTCCCGACCGAGCAATCGCCGAGCCGCGAGCGCCAACTCGAGATCGCGACCGAGATCTTCGAGCGGGTGCGGGAGCTGTACGAGGGGCTCGCTACTCGTAGCGAGCTTCGATCCGGGAGTAAAAATCCGGATCGTGCCCCGGCGTGATCGTCGCCTCCGGGAACTGACCGTGGAACAGCCGCAGCTCCTGTAGGGAGCGGCGGTAGTTGTGGGCGTCGAACGGGCGCGGCGGCAGTGGCGCGTCGCCGCTCAGCTGGGCCACCATGTAGGTCGCGTCGCCGCCGATCACGAAGTCGTTCTGCTTCAGCCGGCAGATCACCGAGATGTGGCCGGCGCTGTGGCCCGGCGTGAAGGCGAGCCGCAGCGAGCCGTCGCCGAGGAGGTCGAAGCTGCGGCCGAAGCTGGCGTAGGAGTCGATATTGGCGCGGTCGAAGTCGATCGTGCGGTAGTCGAAGGCGTAGTCGAAGTGCTGGTGGCGGTAGCCGTTGAGGAGGGGTTTGGGACCGAGCGCCGCCGCCTTCCACTCCGGCTCGCTGACCACGAAGGTCGAGTTCGGGAACTCGGAGATCGCCGAGGCGTGGTCGAGGTGCAGGTGGGTCATCACCACCACCGGGATCTCGTTCGGGTCGAGGCCGCGTTCGCGCAGCTGCGCCGGCGCGTCTTCGCCCGCGCCCAGCTCCGGGTTGCCGATTCGTGCCGCGATGCCGCCGAAGTTCTCCCGTCCGTCGGTCGCGATCGAGGGGTGCAGGCCGGTGTCGACGAGGATCGCGCCGGCGCTGGGGTGGCGGATCAGGAAGGCGGGCACCGGCACCTTCGCGGCCGGTTCGCCGCTGAGCAGGGCGCGCAGCACCTTCAGCGTCTCGAAGCGCCCGCCCGGGCGTTCCATCATCGAGCGCGACCAGGTGACATGGCCGGCGAGCAGCGGTTCGACGACGACGGTCGCCCCCGGCGTGCCCCCGGCGAGCGGCTCATGCAGGGGCTTCGCCTCCACCTGGACCTTCATCGCGAGTGACATTACGCCGGTCGGGTCGCCTATAGGCTTGCTCGCCGATGGCTGAAAGCTCGCATTCGCAGCTGTTTCGGGACGGTTTGCTGGACGGACAGGTCTGCGTCGTCTCCGGCGCCGGCAGCGGCCTCGGGCGGGAGACGGCGCTGGAGCTGGCCCGGCTCGGCGCCACCGTGGTCGCCTGCGGCCGCCGTGAGGAGCCGCTGGCGGAGACCGCCGAGCTTGCCGCCGGGCTGCCCGGCTCGTTCGAGCACGAGTGCCTCGACATCCGCGAGGAGGAGCCGGTCGGGCGTTTCTTCGACGGCCTGCTCGAGCGCCACGGCCGCCTCGACGTGCTCGTCAACAACGCCGGCGGCCAGTTCCTCAGCCCGGCCGAGGCGATCAGCCCGAAGGGCTTCCGCACCGTGATCGACCTCAATGTCCAGGGCACCTGGCTGATGACCCACGCCGCCGCGACCAAGGCCTTCATCCCCAGGGGCGGCGGCAAGGTGCTGAGCGTCACCCTCTCGCCGCACAACGGGATGCCGGGGATGGTCCACTCGGGGGCGGCCCGGGCCGCGGTCGAGAACATGATGCGGACGCTGGCGATCGAGTGGGCGCGCTTCGGGGTCAAGACCGTGGCCCTCGCCGCCGGCCAGTTCGCGACCGAGACGCTGCTGACCAAGTATCCGCAGGTCGTCGTCGACAACCTCGAGCGCTCGATCCCGATCGGCCGCGCCGGGCGGCCGGAGGAGATGGCCTGGCTGGTCGCCTACCTCGCGTCCCCCGCGGGTGATTTCTTCTCCGGCACGACGATCACCCTCGACGGCGCCCGCGACAACTGGGCCGGCCCCTGGCCGCCGCAAGCGATCGCGACCGAGAGCGGCGACCCGGTCGCCGAGGAGCGCCGCCCGAAGGACTGAGCCGCTAGCGCGGCTCGAGCACGACCAGCGGGATTTCGCGGCCTTTGCTGCGGATCGCGTAGTCCTCGTAACCGCCGTAGCCCTTGACGGCGAGCGCCCAGAGGTGGTCGCGCTCCTCCGGCTTGGCGACTCGCGCACGGACCGGGAGGTGATGGGAGCCGATCTGGACCGTGGTCTCGGGGTTGGCGATCAGGTTGTAGTACCAGGCCGGGTTCTTGGGGAAGCCGCCTTTGGAGGCGACGACGACGAGGTCCTCCCCGTCCCTGACGTAGAGCAGCGGCGAGGTGCGCTTGGTGCCGCTCTTGGCGCCGACGTGGTCGAGCAGCAGCATCTTCCCCGGCACCCCGGGGATCGTGTGGCCGAGGCGCCCACCCGTCCGCTGGTAGAGGAAGGTGTGGGCGCCCATGAAGCGCCAGATGGCAGGCCAGACGTGGTCCGCCACGTCGAGGTAGCGGGGCGGCCGCCTGCCTTCTGGCGCTTGCGGGCTCATTTCAGGTGTACATCCCCCCGAACATGCCGCCGGTGACATTGAGCACCTGGCCGTGCATGTAGTTGGCCAGCGGTGAGGAGAGGAAGAGGACCGGGCCGGAGGCCTCCTCGGGTGAGGCTGGGCGGCCGAGCGGGATGATCGCCGAGGCCATCGCCCGCATCTGCTCCGGGATCCCGAGCTCGATCTTCTCGCCGGTCGGCGAGGTGATCTCGCCGCCCTCCTCCTTGGCGGCGGTGAGGCGGGTGTCGACGAAGCCGAAGGCGACAGCGTTGACGTTGATCTTGAACTGGCCCCACTCCTTGGCGAGGGTTTTGGTCAGGCCGACCACGCCCATCTTCGCCGCCGAGTAGTTGACCTGGCCGGCGTTGCCCATCGTCCCCGAGGTCGAGGAGACGTTGACCAGCTTGCGGAAGACCTCTTTGTCTTCGCCGCGCTCGGCCTTGGCCGCCTCGCGCCACTGTGGGGCGAGGGCCCGAGCGACGCGGAACGGGACGACGGTGTGGATGTCGAGCATCGCCTGGAACTGCTCGTCGCTCATCCGGTGGGCGACCCCGTCCCAGGTGTAGCCGGCGTTGTTGACGCAGATGTCGACGGCGCCGAAGGCGTCGGTGGCAGCCTTGACGAGGTCGTCGGCAGCGCCCTCCTTGGTCAGGTCGCCGGCGAAGACGGCGGTCTCGCCGTTGATTTCACCGGCGGTCTGCTCGGCGACGTCGGCGTCGAGGTCGTTGATCAGGACCTTGGCGCCCTCGGCCACGAACAGCTCCGCGGTCGCCCGTCCGATCCCCCGCGCCGACCCGGTGACGATCGCCGCTTTCCCATCGAGAAGTCCCATCAGTCTGCGTCTCCTTTGTGATCGTGAAGTCGGCGCCGGAGGCTACAGGGAACAGCCCGATCCTGGTCACCCGGCCAGTTTTTCGGGAAGGGGGGAGAACTTTGCCGCCCCAGCCCTTAAAGGCAGACATGGAAACCGCCGCCGCTCTATATGGCACGATGTATGGCGTGAAGCGAACGACCATCTATCTCACTAATGCCCAGAAGCAGGAACTGGAGCTGCTCTCCGCGCGCGTGACCCGCACCGAGTCGGATCTGATTCGCGAGGGGGTCGACCACGTGCTCGAGTCGCATCGGCCTGGCTCTCGCAAGCCTCGGCCGCTCCTCGCGTTTAACGATCCAGTCCTCGACGATCCCGATCGGATCGAGGAGGCGCTTCAGGGGTTCGGTGAGGATTGATCCTGGTCGATACCAGCGCGGTGCTGCAGCTTGCCAGCCCCAGCAGTAGGCGGCACGAGGATGTGCTGGGGGTCGTCGATGCCCTCGACGGGCCCTTTTTGCTCTCTCCATTCGTCCTCGCCGAGCTCGATTACATGCTGATCGAACGGCTTGGCCAGGAACGGCAACTCGACCTGCTGGCACAGGTGGTCGACGGCTCTTACGAGTTGGCCGAATTTGGCAGGCACGACGTGGAGGCAGCCGTGGCTGTGATGAATCGCTATGCGGGCCTTCGGGTCGGTTTGGCCGACGCGTCGATCGTCGTTTTGGCGGAGAAGCACTCCACTCCCGATGTCCTCACTTTCGACCACCGCCACTTCCGGGCGATGCGCGGCCCCGGCGGCCGGCCGTTCAGGCTCCTGCCCGACGACCTGCCGGCGTAGACGTCTTCAGCTGAGGCGGACGCCGCCGTCGGCGGTCAGCGTCCAGTGGGGGTTGTGGGCGATCTCCCACGGGTGCCCGTCGGGATCGACGAAGACGCCGCTATAGCCGCCCCAGAAGGTCTCGGCCGGCTCGCGCCCGATCGTCGCGCCGGCGGCCCGGGCGTCCTCGATCGCCGCGTCGACCTCGGCCGGCGAGCCGAGATTGAGCGCCAGGGTCGTGCCACCCCAGCCCGGCGAGTCCTCGACGCAGCTGTCCTCAGCCAGCCGCGCCCGGTCCCACAGGGCCACGACCATCTCGCCGGCCTGGAAGAAGACGACATCGTCACCGGACTCGGCTCCGGTCGTCCAGCCCAGCGCCTCGTAGAAGCGACGCGCCCGTCCCAGGTCGGAGACGCCGAGGGTGATCAGGCTGACCCGCTGCTTCATGAGAGCTTGCCGGTGCTGGCCAGGTACTCGTCAAGCGCTTTGCTCTTCTGCGTGTCCTCGTAGACCTCGTAGTCGCGCACCAGGCCCCAGGAGAGGTGGCCCCAGATCACGTAACGGTTCTCGTAGACCCGCTCGCCCGCGGGCGAGTCGAGGTGGTCGGTGCCACGGATGCACATGGTCTGCCGCCAGGGAAAGCCCTTGAGCACGACCTCATCCGGGCTGATCTGGAGGCCGACGTCGGCGAAGCGCCGCAGCCACGGCTCCAGCTTCTCCTTGCCCTGCAGTTCCGTCCCCCAGGAGCTGTCGCCGGGGAAGCGAAAGCGCACGTCCTTGGCGTCCATCTTCAGGGTCGGCTCGATGTCCCCGGCGCTCGCGCGCGCCATGTTGCGGGCGATCATCTTCTTGGCCAGCCACGACAGCATCGGTGCCTCCTCTACTCGTTGTCGAGCGGAACTTAGCGGGCGATCGCGGCCAGGTCGGCGGGTCGCAGCAGCGCGAGCAGGATCGAGTCGTCGAGGACCGCCAGGCCGCCCTTGCGCAGCTTCACGTTGGCGCCGCTCAGCCGGGCGATCTCGCGGGAGAAATCCGGCTCGTGCCCGACCAGGAGGACATCGCCCCGCCCGGCGGTGAGCGCCAGCGTGTCGAAGCCGCCGCCGTGCAGCTGCTCGCTCAGCTCGGGCTCGATCCCCAGCGGCTCGCAGGCAAGCCGCGCCGTCTCCAGCGCTCGCCGCTTCGGGCTGGTCAGGCAGGCGTCGATGCTCACCTCGAGCCTGGCGAGCGCCCGGCCCACCGCCCGTGCCTGGCGCTCGCCCTTCGTGGTCAGCCGGCGCGCGGCGTCGTCGCCGTCGCCGGCCTCGGCGTCGCCGTGCCTGAGCAGGTAGATCATTCGTCCGATCCTAAGGCGGGCGTGATCCTCGCTGCCGATTCGGTTTAAAGAGGCAGGATCGCGGTTGGATCGAGATTTTTAACCGGCCTTAAGCCTGTCGTCGCTTCCGACCTCTAGGATGCCCCTGATTTTTTCTCGCCCTCACAAAACTCATAAGTTGCTCATCATCGCCTTGGCCCTCGCCGCCATCGGCGTTTTGGCGCTCCCCAGCGCGGCGACCACGACCGACCGGATCGTCGTCTACGGCGCCGCTTCCGGCTCCCACCTGAAGCTGAGCACGAGCGGGTCCCACATCGTGGTCGAGGGGATCATGGCTCACGCGCAACCGCAAGGTTGCCATTTCACCCGTGGCCGCCTCGCCGCCGTCTGCCCGACCAAGGGTGTGAACGCGATCGAACTCGACATGGGCCCCAGCGGCGACATGGTCGAAGTGCTCGAGCGGATGCCGTTTCCGCTCACCGTGCGCCTCGGCTCCGGCTCGGACAAGTTCATCGGCAGCGCCGAGAAGGACATCTGTTTTCCGGAAGGGTCGGTGCGGAACCGCTGCATCGGCAAGGGAGGCGACGACGTCTGTATCACCGGCTCCCGCAACAGCGACTGCGTCGGTGGCGGGGGTGAGGACTACTGCAAGCACGGCACCGGCAGCGACGGCTGCTGGGGCGGGCCGGGCAACGACATCTGCATCATGGGACCGGGCCAGGACGGCTGCCATGGCGAAGGCGGCAACGACCGCCTCTACGGCGGCGCCCAGCCCGACCGCCTCTACGGCGGCCCCGGCCACGACTTCTGCGACGGCGGCCCCGGCTGGGGCAAGTCCCAAACCTGCGACGCGGGTCCCAGACGCTGACAATACGGTGCGCGGCCCTGCCCTCCGGGTCGCCAAGTGATTATCCCGTTCGGGATAATTAAGGCCCGATTCAGGGCTTGGGCGCAATTTTTTTCCCGAACGGGAAAATCAGACCCCCTCTGGGCGCCGTTGGCGATAAATTATCCCGAACGGGAAAATGGAGACCACGCCGATACATGACGCAGGTCAGCTCGGGGAACTGATCCGTGGTCGACGACGCGAGCTGGGCCTGACTCAGACCGAGGTCGCCGATGTCGCGGATACGAACCTGCGCTTGGTCAGCGAACTGGAGCGCGGGAAGCCGACTGCCAGGCTCGAGAACTTGATGCGAGTGCTGGAGGCGCTTGGGATAGAGCTGGAAGCGCGGATCCGATGAGCGACGTCGACGGGCTCGACGTCTATATGCACGGGGACAACGCCGGCATTCTCGAACGGCGTTCGCAGGCGCGGCTCCGGTTCACCTACACCGAGGAATGGGTGACGCGGGAACGCGCGCCACTATCTCTTGGCCTGCCGGTTCGCGCGCAGCCGTTCGACCACCGTGAATGCGCGCCGTTCTTCGAGGGCTTGTTGCCTGAGGGCGATTTCCTCCGGGCGATCGCCCGCACGCTTCATGTTTCGGCAGCGAACCCGTTCCAGCTCCTCTCCGAGCTTGGCGGCGAGTGCGCGGGCGCGATCTCGGTCGCTCCCGCCGGCGGGCCGAGGCCCGGCCAGGACCCGCGGCCGCCGCACTGGTTGAGTGAGCGGGAGCTGGGCGCGCTGCTCGCGGACCTGCCCCAGCGCCCTCTCATCGCCGCAATCGACGAGGTCGAGGACGGCGGTTTTCGCCTTTCGCTTGCGGGCGCTCAGGACAAGGTCGGCGTGCTCGTCGAAGCTGAGGAGATTGGCGCAGCCACGGGAAGCCGCCGACGACAGCGATCCTCAAGGCACCGATTCCTCGCGTCTCCGAATCGGTCCCCAACGAGGCCTTCTGCATGGGCCTTGCCGCGCACGTCGATCTCGAGGTCGCCGCTGCGCACCCCCGCGTCGCCGACTCGAATGAGTACCTGCTCGTGCATCGCTATGACCGCGGCGCTGAGGCACCCGATGGCCGCATCCATCAGGAGGACTTCTGCCAGGCCCTCGGTTTGGTACCGGCGGTCAAGTACGAAAAAGAGGGCGGGCCTACGGTGGCGGACTGCGCCGGGCTGATCCGCCGCCACTGCGGTGCGCCGGCTCGCGACATCACCGCCTTTCTCGACGCTCTGCTCTTCAACTTCGTGATCGCCAATCACGACGCTCATTCCAAGAACTACTCGCTGCTGCTCGACGGCCCGGGGGCGATTCGCCTGGCGCCTCTCTATGACCTGCTCTGCACCGCTGCCTTCCAGGGCAGCGATCGCAAGCTGGCGATGCGCTACGGAGGGGAGAACCGCCCCGCGTACCTGCGCGGTCGCCATCTGGATCGGATGGCCGCTGACCTGGGCGTGAAACCAGCCCTGGTGAGGCGACGGGCGATCGCGATGCGCGAAAGGACCGAGGCTGCTTTCGACGAGGTCCGGCGATCGTTGCCCGACGAGTTTCAGGACCGGCCGATGCTCGACAGGGTGATCGAGATCGTCCGAGAACGAGGGGAGGCGCTGGCAAGGCGCGCGGTCGAAGCGAGCGGTCCGGTGGACGGATCGGCTCTCGAGAATCTCGAGATGGAAGCCACCGACCTCGATCCTTTCGCGGATGCCTTCAGCGAGAGCTTCGCGAAGCTGAATGAGACGCTTGTGCTCATCGGCGACCGGCTCGGCGCGGCACGAGACGACCTGCGACGCGTGCCGGACGAGGCTCCCGCTGAGGATGCGATGGCGAGGGTGGAGCAGCTTGCGAAGGAAATCGAGGAGCCGGCACAGGCGGTCAAGGAGCAGGGGAGGACGATCTTCGACTCGGTGGTCGAGTTCGACTCCATTGTCGATCGCGCCTTCATCGCGATCGGCGAAGGGCCCGAGATCGATCTGACCGATCTGAACTGGCCCAACGTGCTGATGACCCTGCCGCAGGCCCTCGACCAGGGTCTCGAGGCCCTCGATGACATCTACTCAACGCTCAGTGAGTTCGAGGGATTTTCTTCCTCCTTGCGCGGCCCGGTCCGGAACCTCCGCGCGGGCTTGCGAGACACGCTTGACGTCAGGCCCATCTTCGCCGAGTGGCGAGAGCGGGCTGAGGCGCTCGAAAGACGCGGCGACTGAGCGCCCGATGCTCTACAGCCCCAGCTGCTTGCCGAGGATCTCTTTCATGATCTCGTCGGTGCCGCCGCCGATCGGGCCGAGGCGGGCGTCGCGGACGGCGCGCTCGATGCCGTACTCGCGCATGTAGCCGTAGCCGCCGTGGATCTGCAGGCACTCGTCGGCGATCTCGAGCACGCCGCGCTGGGTGACGAGCTTGGCCATCGTCACCTCCTGGATGCAGTTCTGGCCCTCGTGGAAGAGGCGCAGGGCGTTGTAGGTGATCGCTTTCGCGGCTTCGGCCTGGGTGCCCATCTCGGCGATCTTGTGGCGGATCACCTGGAAGTTGCCGATCGGGCGGCCGAAGGCGCGGCGCTCGAGCGCGTAGGAGATCGTGATCTCGATCAGGCGCTGCATCGCGCCGACGGCGCCGATCGCCATCAGCAGCCGCTCCCAGGCGAAGTTGGCCATGATCTGCTTGAAGCCCTCGTTCTCCTCGCCGAGCAGGTTCTCGGCTGGGACCTCGACGTCGGTGAAGGAGAGCTCTCCGGTGTCGGATGAGTGCCAGCCGAGCTTCTCCAGCTTCTGCGCGACCTCGTAGCCGGGCATCTCGCGCTCGAGGACAAGGAAGGAGATGCCGTGGTGGCCGCCCTCCTGGGTCGTCTTGCAGGCGCAGACGAGGAAGTCGGCGCGGACGCCGTTGGTGATGAAGGTCTTGGCGCCGTTGACGACGTAGCCGCCGTCGACGCGCTCCGCCTTGGTCGTGATGCCGGCGACGTCGGAACCGGCGCCCGGCTCGGTGATGCCGAGCGCGCCGACCTTCTCGCCGGCGATCCCAGGCACCAGCCAGCGCTGCTTCTGCTCGTCAGTGCCGAAGTTGAAGATCGGCGGCAGCGCGATCGAGGCGTGGGCGTTGAGGCCGGCGGCGACGCCGCCGGAGCCGCCGGAGCGGGCCAGCTCCTCGACCCAGATCGCGTCGTGCAGGTGGGTCCCGCCCTGGCCGCCGTACTCCTCGGGGAACTTCAGCCCGAGGAAGCCGAGCTCGGCGCAGCGCGAGTACAGCTCACGGGGAAATTCCCGCGCCGCCTCCCACTCGTCGACGTTCGGCGCGATCTCCTTGGCGACGAAGCGCCGGACCGTCTCCCGCAGCTCCTCATGCTCCTCGCCGAAGGGCGGGAGCGTGGCCCGGGCCCCGCTGTCCTTGATTACGGTCATGTCACACAGAGGTTGCGCTAACGTTGCAGACAACGCGTTTCGCGTGTGGACCTTCCCGGTAGCGTCGAGGCATGGAGCGGACGATGTGGAGTGATGAGCGACTGAGCGACCGGTTCGACAGTCTGGACAGAACCCTTGACCGACTCGATGGCGACGTCCGCGAGCTTCGTACCGACATGCGCGAGATGCGCACCCTGATGTTCCAACTCTGGGGCACGAACATCGTCGCGACGGTTATTGCCGTCATCGCAACGCGCATCTGAGCTCTTTCGATCTGCCTCAGACGCCGTAGCTGCGGCCGATTACCTCGAGCATGATCTCGTCGGTGCCGGCGCCGATCCGGTTGAGGCGGACGTCGCGGTAGGCGCGCTCGATCTCGTACTCCTTCATGTAGCCGTAGCCGCCGTGGATCTGGATGCACTCGTCGGCCACCTCGCAGGCGATGCGCGAGGTGTAGAGCTTGGCCTGGGAGATCTCGCGGACCGGGTACTCGCCGTTGGCGTAGCGCCAGGCGGTCGCGTAGGTGAACTGGCGCGCGGCCTCGATCTTCGTCGCCATCTCGGCGAACTTGTGACGGATCACCTGGAAGTTGCCGATCGGTCGGCCGAAGGCCTTGCGCTCCTTGGCGTATTCGAGCGTGCGCTCGAACATCCGCTGCGCGCCCGCGACGGCGCCGGCGCAGGCGACCATCCGCTCGCTCTGCAGCTCCCAGGAGATGTGGTAGAAGCCTTTCCCCTCCTCGCCGAGCAGGTTCGAGGCCGGGACCCGCACGTCTTCGAAGCTGAGTTCGGCGGTGTCGGAGGAGTGCATGCCCATCTTCTCGAGCTTGCGCGAGACGCTGAAGCCGGGCACGGTCTCGCCGTTCTCGTCGCGCAGGTCGACGACCAGCAGGCTGATCCCCTCGTGGGCTTTCTCCGGGTCGGTCTTGACCACGAGGACGATGAAGTCCGCGCGGGCGCCATTGGTTATGAACGTCTTCGAGCCGTTGACGACGAATTCGTCGCCGTCGCGGATCGCCTTGGTGCGGATCGCGGAGACGTCGGAGCCGGCCTCCGGCTCGGTGATCCCGAGGCAGCCGATTTTCTCGCCCTTGATCGCCGGCGGCATGTAGCGCTGCTTCAGCTCGTCGGTGCCGAGCAGCTCGATCGGCGGCAGCACCATGTCGGTGTGGACGATGAAGCCCATGTTGAGGCCGCCGGAGCCGGTGTAGCTGAGGCACTCGGCGCGGACCAGCGAGTAGTAGTAGTCGCCGCCCTGGCCGCCGTACTGCTCCGGGAAGCAGAGGCCGAGGAAGCCGAGCTCGCCCGCCCGCTTCAGCACCTCGCTGGGCCAGGTGGTCTCCTCCCACTCGTTGCGGTGCGGCCACAGCTCCTTTTCCACCCAGGACTGCATCGACTCGCGCAGGTCTTCGTGCTCCTGCGTGAAGATCATGTGTTTGCGCTCGGCAGCGTGGTCGGGCTTGATCACGCTGGAGCCGTTGGTCGTCGCGGTCGCCACTGGTCTCTCCTCGCTCGAGTTTCACCGGCGTGTCTGAGCTAAGGGGCGTATAGGACCCCCTTAGCTCAGACACGTCCTGCGGTGGTGGACAGTAGCACTTCCTACTTTCAGCGCAGTTCGGCTATGGTCCCCTCCGATGAGCCAGGGGAGCTATGAGCTGGTCGCCTACGAGGTCGCCGACGGGGTCGCCACGGTGACCCTGAACAACCCGGAGAAGCGCAACATGCTCTCCGGGCAGATGCTGGCCGAGCTGGTCGAGGCGATGAAGCAGGCGAAAGCCTCCGACGATGTCCGCTCCGTAGTCCTCACCGGGGCGGGCGACAAGGTCTTCTGCGCCGGCGCCGACCTCGGCGGCTTCGCGGCCGACGTGCCGCTGGTCGCCAAACACTTCGCCTCCGACCTCTTCCTCGAATATTTCCGGCTCATGCCGCGGCTCGGCAAGCCTTCGCTCTGCGCCGCCAATGGCCATGTGCTCGCGGGGGGGATGGGGCTGGCGCTCTCCTGCGACCTGGTGATCGCCAAAGAGGGCGCGACCTTCGGCACGCCGGAGATCAACGTCGGCGCCTTCCCCTACATGATCATGTCGATCATCTACCGCAACGTCCCGCGCAAGAAGGTCAACGAGATGATGCTCTTGGGTGAGCGGCTGAGCGCCGAGCAGGCGGTCGAGTACGGCCTCGCCAACAAGGTCGTGCCGGCGACTGAGTTCGACGCCGCGGTAGCCGAGTGGGCAGGCAAGCTGGCCTCGAAGAGCCCGGTGCTGATGCGGCTCGGGCACGACGCGATGTACCGGCAGCAGGACATGGCGCTCGACGACGCGCTCGAGTTCCTGCGCTCGCAGCTCTCGCTCACCTTTACGACGGAGGACATCGTCGAGGGCGTCACCGCATTCTTCGAGAAACGCGACCCGCAGTGGAAAGGGCGGTAGTGGCGAGCACCGAGCCCAGCACCAAGGAAGAGTCAAAGGACCTGCTGCCGGGGGCGGCCCCGCTGGCGGCTCTGAACGAGCAGCTGCACGCGCGCCGCGAGAAGGCGAAGCTGGGCGGCGGCGAGGAGAAGATCGCCAAACAGCACGAGCGCGGCAAGCTGACCGCGCGCGAGCGGATCGCGCTGCTGGTCGACGAGGGCAGCTTCGTCGAGATGGGCATCCACGGCCGGCCGCACTTCGCCCAGCGGGCGATGGACGGGGTCGAGGCACCTGCCGACGGCGTGATCACCGGCTGGGGTGACGTCGACGGCCGGCCCACCTGCGTCGCCGCCTACGACTTCACGGTGATGGCCGGCTCGATGGGGATGACCGGGGAGCTCAAGGTCACCCGCCTGCGCGAGATGGCGCTCAGCAAGCGGATGCCGTTCATCTGGCTGCTCGACAGCGCCGGCGCCCGGATCCAGGAGGCGGCCGGCTCGCTCTTCGCCGGCTCCGGCCATCTCTTCCGCGAGGAGGTCGAGATGTCGGGGGTGATCCCGATGGTCGCGGCGATGATGGGGCCGTGCGCGGCCGGCACCGCCTACATCCCGGCGCTCTCCGATTTCGTGCCGATGGTCTCCGGGCAGGGCGCGATGGCGCTGGCCGGGCCGCACCTGGTCAAAGCGGTAACCGGCGAGGAGATCTCGATGGAGGACCTCGGCGGCGCCAAGGTCCACTGCCGCAAGTCGGGAGTGGGGGACCTCGAGGTGAAGGACGACGCGGAGTGCATCGAGGCCGTCAAGCAGTACCTCTCCTACTTTCCCTCTGACTGCGAGCACAAGCCGCCCGTGGTCGAGAGCGCCGACCCGATCGAGCGGATGTCGGAGAAGCTGCTCGAGATCGTCCCCGATTCCTCGCGCCAGCCCTACGACATGTACGACGTGATCCGCGAGATCGTCGACGACGGCGAGTGGTTCGACCTGAAGCCGAAGTTCGCGAAGACGCTGATCACCTGCTTCGCCCGCTTCGGCGGCCAGCCGGTCGGGATCGTCGCCAACCAGCCGAAGCAGCTGGCCGGCATCCTCGACAACGACTCGGCCGACAAGGCCGCCCGCTTCATCAACCTCTGCGACGCCTTCAACATCCCGCTCGTCTTCCTCCAGGACGTGCCCGGCTTCATGGTCGGCTCGAAGGTCGAGCACGCCGGGATCATCCGCCACGGGGCGAAGATGCTCTACGCGGTCAGCCGCGCCACGGTGCCGAAGGTGACGGTTATCGTGCGCAAGGCCTACGGGGCCGGCTACTACGTGATGTGCGGCAAGGCGTATGAGCCGGACCTGATCGTCGCCTGGCCCGGGGCGGAGATCTCGGTGATGGGCGCCGAGGGCGCGGTCGAAATCATCGGCCGTTCGGCGATCGAGGCCTCCGATGACCCCGAGGCGACCCGCGAGGCGATGCTGAACGCGGTGCGCGAGCAGATCGACCCTTACATCGCCGCCGGCAACGCCGTGATCGACGACATCATCGACCCGCGCGAGACCCGCCCGACGATCGCCAAAGCGCTGCGGATGGCGCGCGACAAGCACGTCGAGAAGCCGAAGAAACGGCACGGTGTGATGCCGGTATGAGCCCAGGGGGCTGCAAACCGGCGCATCTCGGGGTTCTCGGTCGTTCGGCTCGGGTCACGCACTGGAGTGCGCTCCCCTCACCTCTCTTCCCTGCGTCCCCCGACCTGCTTGGTTTTCGCCCCCTGGGAGGTGTGGCATGAGTTCGTTCGAGGATCCCGTAGTCATCAGCTGCTCGATCAGCGGCGTGATCGCCAACCGCGACCAGTGCCCGGCGATTCCCTACACGCCGGAGGAGTACGCCGCCGAGGCGCGCCGCGCGGTCGACGAGGGCGCCTCCCAGATCCACATCCACGCCCGCCAGCCGGACGGCACGCCCTCTTATGAGATCGAGGACTTCGAGGCGATCACCGCGGCGATCCTGGCCGAGGTCGGCGACGTGATCGTCAACTACTCGACCGGGGCGATCGGGATCCCGATCGAGAAGCGGCTCGAGTACCTGCGCGCCTGCAAGCCCGACGTCGCGGCGCTGAACATGAGTTCGATGAACTACGCCAAGTACTCGAAACGGCGCAAGGACTTCGTCTTCAAAGCGGTCTTCGAGAACAGCTTCGACACGATCGTCGAGTTCCTCACCGCGATGAAAGAGCTGGGGATCAAGCCCGAGCACGAGTGCTTCGACTCCGGCCACGTCGCCAACCTCGACCCGCTGATCGACATGGGGCTGCTGGAGCCGCCGCTGCAGATCTCGCTGGTGATGGGGGTGACCGGCGGCATCCGCCCGACCCCGCGCAACGTCACCCTGATGTCCGACCAGATCCCCGGCGGCCCGGAGGGGCCGAACCAGTGGCAGACGATCGGCATCTCCCGCGACCAGTGGAAACTGCTCGCCGCGGCGCTGGTGCTCGGCGGCAACGTCCGCGCCGGCGTCGAGGACAACCTCTATCTGCCGAACGGGGAGATGTGCCGCTCCAACGGCGACCTGATCGCCAAGGCGCGGCAGATGGCCGAGGACATCGGCCGCCGCGCCGCCAGCGTGGCCGAGGCTCGCGAGCTGCTGGGGATCCCCAAGCGTGAGCGCTCTCCCGCTTAGCGACATCCGGGTCCTCGACCTGACCCGGCTCCTGCCCGGGGGCTTCTGCTCGCTGCTCCTGGCTGACCTCGGCGCCGAGGTGCTGAAGGTCGAGGACACCGGCATGGGCGACTACATCCGCTGGGCGCCGCCGTACTACGGGGACGACGAGCAGCAGGCGCTCGGCACCCGCTCGGCGCTCTACCTCTCGCTCAACCGCGGCAAGCGCTCGGTCCGGCTCGACCTCAAGAGCGAGGCCGGGCGCGAGGCGCTGCTGCGCCTGGTCGAGCGCCACGACGTCGTCCTCGACGGCTTCCGGCCCGGGGTGCTCGAGCGGCTCGGGGTCGGCTATGAGCAGATGCGCGGCGCCAACTCCGCGATTGTCTATTGCGCGATCACCGGCTACGGCCAGGATGGCCCGTACACCCAGCGCGCCGGCCATGACATGAACTACCTCGGCCTGATCGGGCTGCTCGGCCTGACCGGCGCCAAGGACGGCCCGCCGGTGCAGTCCGCCGGCCAGATCGCCGACCTCGGCGGCGGCGCCCTGATGGCCGCCTTCGGAGTGATGGCGGCACTGCACGAGCGGCGCCGCTCGGGCGAGGGGCAGATGGTCGACATCTCGATGGCCGACGGCGCCCTTTCCTGGCTGGCGATGGTCGCCGGGCGCTACTTCTGCGACGGCGAGGTGCCGCGGCGCGGCGAGCAGCAACTCGCCGGCGGCCTCGTCTGTTACCTGCCCTACGAAGTCGCCGACGGCTGGATCACCTGCGGCGCCCTCGAGCCGAAGTTCTGGGCCGCCTTCTGCAACGGCGTCGACCGCCCCGACCTGATCGAGCAACAGTTCGAGGCGCCGGGGTCCGACGCCTGGCGCGAGGTCGCCGGCGTTTTCCGCTCCCGCACGCGGGCGGAATGGCTCGCCTTCAACGACGAGCACGACTGCTGCATCGAGCCGGTCAACGACCTCGACGAGGCGCTCGACTCGGAGCTGGTCCGCGCCCGCGAGATGGTCGTCGAGCTGGAGCAGCCCGGGCTCGGCACGGTGCGCCAGCTCGGCAACCCGGTGAAGCTGAGCCGTACCCCCGCCGACCCGACCCGCCCGGCCCCGGCCTTCGGCGAGCACACCGAGCAGGTCCTGCGCGAGGCCGGGTACTCCGACGAGGAGATCGCGGCGATGCTCGAGTCCGGCGCCGCCGCCGGCCCGAGCGCCGACGCCGCCAGCGAGTTCCGCGCATGACCGCCGACGGGCCGATAAGTCAAGTGGGGGACGACATATCGGCCCATCGGCCGCGGGAGCTGCTGCGGATGGGGGAGCTGGTGGAGGCGTCGGAGGTGCCGGCGCCGACGATCAAGCACTACCTGCGCGAGGGCGCTCTGCCGGAGCCGGTCAAGACCAGCCGCAACATGGCCTACTACCCACCCGAGTTCGTCGACCGGATCAAGCTGATCAAGCGCCTGCAGGAGGAGCGCTTCATGCCGCTGAAGGCGATCAAGTCGGTGCTCGACGAGGATCCCGAGCGGGCCGGCGCCCTGCTCGAGCTGGAGGACCGGATCCTCGACCGCGCCCTGGTCGGGGAGCGCGCGCGAACCAGCGCCAGCGAGGTCCGCGAGCGCTACGGCGTCCCCAAAGAGGTGCTCGACCGGCTCGCCGAGCTCGAGATCCTCACCCCGAACAGCCGCGGCTACTCGCCCTCCGACGTGAAGATCATCGAGGCGATCAGCCGCTTCCGCGCCGGCGGCTACGACGAGCAGATCGGGTTCACCGTCTACGACACCCTGCGCTACAAGACCGCGCTCGAAGAGCTGGTCCAGCAGGAGGTCGAGATGGTGATGACGCGGCTGGCCGGCGAGGTCTCCCCCGAGCGCGTGGTCGAGATGCTGGAAGCCGGCGCCCAGCCGCTCAAAGACCTGATCGCCGCCCTGCACACGAAGCTGATGGTCGCCGAGCTGGAGCGCCAGCGCTCCGAGCGCCGCTGAGCCGAGCGGACGCCCCTAAGCCGCGGTCGCCGCTCCCCGCTCCGCCTCGATTTTGCGCAGCGTCTGCACGTGCCCGAGCCGGTTGCACAGCGCGGTCGCCTCGTCGAGGGCCTCCCCGATCCCGTCGCTGCCGGTCGCCCGCCGTGCCTGCGCCAGAGCGAGGAGGGAGGAGGGGAGCTGCCAGTGCATCTCCCGGTCGCGGGCGATCGCGGCGATCCGTTCGGCCTGGGCCAGCGCCTCCTCGTCGCGACCGAGGCCGAGCAGCGCCCAGACTTTGAGGGTGCCGCGCCACGCCTCCTGCTCGCCGCCGGCGTTCATCGCCTCACGGTAGGTGACCTCGGCGAGGTCGAGGGACTCGAGCGCGGCGGCGTGCTCCCCCGCCATCGTCTGCGCGAAACCGAGCCCGGTCAGCGCGACCGCGCGGGAGAAGACGTCGCCGAGCCGGTCGGTCAGCTCGCAGTTGCGCTGCGCCTGCGCCAGCCCCGCCTCGACCATGCCACGTTCGGCCATCATCGTCGCCCGGTTGCCGCGCGCCCAGCTTTCCGTCTCCGGGTCGCCGAAGGTGGCCGCGACGTGCAGCGATTTGCTCGCCACCGCTTCGGCCTCCTCGAGGCGGCCGCGCTCTTTGAGCACGATGCTGCGTGCCATCAGCGCCCACGAGTAGGGGCAGGTGATGACGATGTTGGCGCCGGCCTCGATGTCGTCCCCGGTCAGCTCGAAGATCTCGTCGAGGATCGCGTCGACCGCGTCGAGGTCGCCGGCGCACATCTGGGCATAGGCGCCGACGCCGCGGATCGCGATCCGCAGGTCGACGTCGTCCGCTTCGTCGGCCAGCGCGATCGCTTCCCGCGAGGCGGCGATCCATTCGGAGGCGCGGCGGGAGACGCCGGGCCGGGCCGAGGTCATCAGCTTCAGCAGGGCGAGCGAGCGCAGGTCGCCGGCGCGGTCGGCGAGCTCCTTCGCCTCCGCGGCGAGCGCATCGGCTTCGGCCGGGTCCATCCCCAGCCGCCAGGAGAAGTCGAGCTGCTGCAGGCGCGAGGAGAGCGCCAGCGCCGCCTGCTCCTCGTCCTCCTCCAGCTGCTCGGCGAGCCTGGTCACATCTCGCCACAGCCGCAGCGCGTCGGTTGGACGACGGTGCCCGGCCCAAAACGCCGCCCGCGCCGACCAGCGCGCGGCCTCCCGCACCTCCTCGCCCGCCTCCATGTGGCTGGCGATCAGCCCCGCCAGCTCGTCGTGGCGATCGGGCTCGAGCTTGATCATCGCTCGCGCCGCCGCCGCGTGAGTGTTGGTGCGGCTCTCCGCCAGCTGGGTCCCGTAGGCGACCTCGCGGGTCAGCGGGTGGCGGAAGGCGAGGGTACGCCGCGGGTAGAGCTCGGCTTCGTAGAGGAAGCCGGCGCCGACCAGGTCGGCCAGCACGGCGTCGATCTCCTCCTCCTCGAGCCCGGCGGTCAGCCCGAGCGCCTCGGCGCTGATCTCCTTGCCGACCACCGAGGCGACCTGGAGCAGCTGCTTGGCCTCCGGCGCCAGCCGGTCGATCCGCGCCGCCAGCACCGCCTGCACGGTGACCGGGACGGGGTGGTCGTCGATCGGGCGGGCCAGCCGGTAGGCGCCCCGCTCGCCCTCGAGGTGGCCGCACTCGACCAGCTCCCGCACCAGCTCCTCGATGAAGAACGGGTTGCCCTGGGTGCGCTCGTGGATCGGCTCGTCGAGCCCGTCGAGCGAGGGGTCGGTGCCGGCAAGATGGCGCAGCAGCTCGCCGGTGTCGGCGCGCTCCAGCGGTGCCAGCGGCAGGCTCGAGTAGACCGGCGCGGCCAACCACTTCGGCTCGTACTCGGGTCGGTAGTTGACGACCAGCAGCGTGTTGGTGGTGGTGATCGTCTCCAGTAGCGTCGCCATCATCGACTCGCTGCCGGGGTCGATCCAGTGCAGGTCCTCGACCACGAGCACCAGCGTCTGGCTCCGCTTGGGCGCGTTGACGATCGCGCAGACCAGGTCGGTCAGCGCCCGCTGCCGCGCCTCGGCGCTCAGCTGCGGCAGGGAGCGCTCGGAGTCGGGCACCCCGAGGAACTCGAACAGCAGCGGTAGCTCGCCGACCAGCTCGGGGTCGAGCAGCAACGTCCTGCCGGCGATCTTCTCGCGCACCTGCTGGTCGTGGTCGGCGTCGGCGATCGCGAAGAACGAGCGCAGCATCTGCAGCACCGGCAGGTAGGGGCTGGAGCCGCCGTGCGCCTGCGCCTGTGCCTCGAACACCTCGTAACCCTCGCGGCGGCAGTGCTCGGCGAACTCGTGGCAGAGGCGGCTCTTGCCGACACCCGGCTCGGCGACGATCCCGACCGCCCCGCCACCCCCGTCCGCGGCCCTGGCCAGCGCCCGCCGCAGCTCCGCCATCTCGTCGCGGCGGCCGACGAAGCGGGAGAAGCCACGGTCGCGGGCAAGGTCGAGCCGCGAGCGCGCCGGGCCCACCCCCTCCAGCCGTGAAACTCGGATCGGATGGCTGGCGCCCTTGATCTCGAACTCGCCGAGGTCGTCGAGCGCGAGGAAGCCGTCGACCAGCGTTGCCGTGTGTTCGGTCAGGTAGGCGCGCCCGGGCTCGGCCAGGGACTCCATCCGCTGCGCCAACCCGACCGTGTGCCCGATCGCCGTGTACTCGCCGCCGCCGGCGCCGATCGCTCCGGCGACGACCTCGCCGGAGTTGATCCCGATCCGGGCCGAGAAGTTGAGGCCGAGGCCGCGGCGCAGCTCGGCCGCGTACTCGGAGGTGTGGTCGAGCATACGCAGCGCCGCGTAGCAGGCACGCTGGGCGTGGTCCTCGTGGGCGACCGGGGCGCCGAACACAGCCATGATCCCGTCGCCGGTGAACTTGTCGACCGTGCCCTCGAACTCGGCCACGGCGTCGGCGAGGAGCGAGTAGAAGCGCTGCATGATCTTGCGCCACTCCTCCGGATCCCGCTGCTCCGCCAGGTCCATCGAGCCGCTGACGTCGGCGAAGAGAACCGTTACCTGCTTACGCTCGGCCTCGTCCCTCGTCGTGGTCACCGTCACAAGGTTACGCCGGTGCCGAGTGCGGCAGTCATTTGTGGCGCCATACGACCCAAAGGACTGCCGCAAGTAGCCTGGGCGGATGCGATCCGTCCTCATCACCGGGGCATCAACGGGGATCGGCCGTGCGACGGCGCTGCACCTCGACCGGGCCGGCTGGAAGGTTTTCGCCGGGGTGCGCCGGGAGGACGATGCGGAGGGGCTGCGCGCCGCCGGCGGTGAGCGCCTGGCGCCGCTGATGCTCGACGTCACCGAAGCCGAGCAGATCGCCGCCGCGGCCGAGCGGGTGAGCGCCGAGGTCCCGGGTGGGCTCGACGGCCTCGTCAACAACGCCGGCATCGCCGTCCCCGGACCGCTGGAGACGCTCTCGATCGAGGATTTCCGCCGCCAGATCGAGGTCAACATGACCGCCCACGTCGCCGTCACCCAGGCGCTGCTACCGTCGATCCGGGCGGCTCGTGGCCGCGTCGTCTTCATCAGCTCGATCGGCGGCCGCGTCGCCCTCCCGCTCACCGGCGCCTACCACGCCGCCAAGTTCGGGCTCGAGGCGGTGGGGGACGTCTTCCGCCA
The DNA here is from genome assembly GCA_963728025.1 of uncultured Actinomycetes bacterium. GTDB lineage: Bacteria > Actinomycetota > Thermoleophilia > Solirubrobacterales > 70-9 > VAYN01. Next base: position 111,865 of record CAVSIF010000001.1, read on the forward strand.
GGAGCTGCGGCCCTGGGGCATCAAGGTCGCGATCGTCGAGCCGGGCTCGATCGACACCCCGATCTGGGAACGCGGGGAGCTGACCGCCGACGAGACCGCGACGCCCGAGCGTGAAGCGCTCTACGGCAAGGTCGTCGAGGGCTACCGCAAGGTGATCAAGGACACCGCGGAACGGGGGATCCCGCCGCGGAAGGTGGCGAAGGCGATCGAGCACGCGCTCACCGCGAAACGGCCGCGGGCGCGTTACCTGGTTGGGTTGGAAGCAAAGCTCGGGGCGCGGATCAAGCTGCTGCTGCCGACGCCGGTGTTCGATCGCATCGTCGCCCGGCAGATGAATTTGTAGGGCGTGCGTGGCAGGGCCACGCACGCCCTAGCCGTCCATATACTGGATCGATTGACTGGTCAATCAGCCAGGCGAATTCAATGCGCGTAGCTGCCGTACAGCTCAACTCGACGAACGAGAAGGCCCGCAACCTGGAGACGGCGGAGCGCCTGGTGCGCGCCGCTGCGGTGGACGGCGCCGAGCTGGTCGCGCTGCCGGAGAAGTGGAACCTCCTGGCTGCTGGCGAGGAGCTGCTGGCGGGGGCGGAGCCGCTCGACGGGCCCAGCCTGACCGCGGCCCGCGCCTGGGCGCTGGAGCTCCGCATCCACCTGCTTGCCGGCAGCATCGCTGAGCGCGGCGAAGGCGAGAAGGCGTTCAACGCCTCGGTCCTGATCGGCGCCGACGGCGAGGACCTCGCCGTCTACCGCAAGATCCACATGTTCGACGTCGACGCCGGCGGTGTCTCCTACCGCGAGTCCGCGCACGAGCAGCCCGGCTCCGAGGTGGTCACCGCGCCGCTCGGCGAGTTGATCGCGGGGCTGACGGTCTGTTACGACCTGCGCTTTCCGGAGCTGTTCCGCATCCTCGCCCTGCGCGGGGCCCGTCTCCTCACCGTTCCCTCGGCCTTCACCGCTGCCACCGGACGCGATCACTGGGAGGTCCTGCTGCGAGCGCGGGCGATCGAGAACCAGGCCTTTGTCGTCGCCCCCAACCAGGTCGGCACGGCGCCCCCGCATCACGACTCCTTCGGGCACTCGGCGATCGTCGACCCCTGGGGCCGGGCGCTGGCGATCGCGCCCGACGAGGAGTGCTTCGTCAGCGCCGATCTCGACCTGCCGGCGCAGGAAGAGGTGCGCGAGTCGCTGCCCTCGCTGGCCAACCGTCGTCCCGATGCCTACGTCTGGCCGCAGCTGACGGAGGCGCGAGCCTGATGGCGAAGGCGCCGCCGGTCGACAAGCGCCGCCAGATCCTCGACGCGGCGATCCGCGTCTTCGCCCGCCAGGGCTTCCACGCGACCCGCGTCTCCGACATCGCCGACGAGGCCGGCGTCGCCTACGGCCTCGTCTACCACTACTTCCGCTCCAAGGACGAGGTGCTGAACGAGCTCTTCGTCGAGCGCTGGTCGCTGCTGCTCAGCGCGATCGAGGAGACCGACCGGGCGGGTGAGGCCCCGCGCGCGAAGCTGGCCGCGGTCGCCTCCTTCATCGTCGACTCCTACCGGCACGACCCGGAGCTGATGAAGGTGATCATCGTCGAGGTCACCCGCGCCGCCAACTCGTTCGGGCGCACCCACCTGCCGGAGATCCGCCGCGCCTACCAGTCGATCGCGAAGATCGTCGAAGAGGGCCAGGCGGCCGGCGACTTCCGCGACGACGTCGCGCCGATGTTCGCCTCGATGTCCTTCTACGGCGCGATCGAGCAGTTGCTCTCGGGCTGGATCTTCGACGTCATCCCCGCCTCCGACACCGATTTCGAGGAGGCCAAGGAACTTGTCGTGATGACGATCTGCGACGGCCTCGAGCCGCGATAGGTAAGGTCGCGAACGGGTATGGACAACGAGATGGTAAGACGACTGATCTGGAGTGGGATGCTCGCGGCAGCGGGTGCCCTCGCCAGCATCGCCGCGACCAGGCTCGCGGCCCTCGTCTACCGCCGTGTCTTCGACGAAGATCCGCCCGAGTAGGAGGGAAGCGATGCCGGACCCCAGTCAAACGCCTCCGGGGACGCCCCTGGTGCCGCCGCCGGTGACCCCGCCGCGGGAGCCGGAGAAGAAGTCCGTCGCCGACCTCGTCTTCGACGTCTCGGAAGGCACCTCGACCCTGATCCGCGAGGAGTTCGAGCTCGCCAAGGCCGAGGTCACCGAAAAAGTCGGCAAGCTGCTGCGCGGTTCCGTGGTCGGGATCGCCGCCGGCGCCTTCGCCTTCCTCGCCCTGATCCTGATCATGCACGGGATCGCCTGGCTGCTCGCCGAAGAGCTCTTCGACGGCAACGTCTGGCCCGGCTACTTTCTCGAGGCGGCGGTCTTCCTGCTGATCGCGGCCCTCGCCGGCTTAGTCGCCTACCGGGCGGTGCGCGCCGGCTCGCCGCCGGTGCCCCAGCAGGCGATCGAGGAGGCGAAGCTGACCAAGGCCATGTTCGAAGAGGAGGCCGAGGAGACCGCCGAGGCCGTCCAGCAGAGCGTCGTCAAAGGAGAGGTGAAATGAGCGCCGCCCCGGGGCGGCCGCCGAGCGCCGGGATGCCCGGTCGCTCCCCGGCCGAGATCCGCCGCGACATCGAGATCCAGCGCCGCCAGCTCGGCACCTCGGTCGAGGCCCTGCGCGGCCGCGTCGCCGAGCTGACCGACTGGCGCCGCCAGGTCGAGGAGCACCGCAGCCAGCTGATCGTCGGCGCCGCCGTGGTCGGCTTCGCGATCGGCGTGCGGGCGATGTTGCGTCGTCGACGTTCCTGACGGGTCTCGTCAGGGCAGTTCGACCAAATCCGTAGGGACGCTGCCGATTCCGAGCAGGCCGGGGCCGACGTGGGCGCCGAGCACGGCGCCGATCTCCGAGGTGAAGACCGGCTCGCGGCCGAAGATTTCGCGCGCGTCGTCGATCAGGGCCGAGGCGGTCTCCTCGTCCTGGATGTACTGGACGACCCAGCCGTCGAAGCCCTGCTCGTGGCGCTGGCGGGCGTAGTCGCGCAGGCGCTCGAGCGAGCGGGCGCGGGTGCGGACCCGCTCGACCGGCGTGATCTCCTCCTCGAGCGTGAGGATCGGCTTGATCTTCAGCGCGCCGCCGATCCAGGCCCGGGCGCCGCCGATCCGGCCGCCCCGACGCAGGTACTCGAGGGTGTCGATCGCGAACCACATCTTCAGCGCCTCGCGGGTCCGCTCGGCGTGGACGAGGACGGCGTCGGCGTCCTCGCCGCGCGCCGCCGCGACCGAGGCCCCGAGCGCCGTCAGGCCCATCCCTCCAGCCGCCGAGCGTGAGTCCATCAGCCGGATCCGCTCGCCGCCCCTGTCCTCGTCGATCAGCCGCTGGCGCGCCTGCCCCGCCGCCTCGAAGGTGCCGGAGATGCCGGCCGAGATGTGGATCGAGACGATCTCCTTACCGGCGTCGAGCAGCGGCTCGTAGACCGCGAGGAAGTCTCCGATCGAGGGCTGCGAGGTGGTCGCCCCGCTCTCCGAGGCGCGCAGCCGCTCGTAGAACTCGGCGTAGTCGCTGATCTCCAGCTCCCGCTCCTGCCGCCCGTCGACCGAGACGTAGAGGCTGATCGTCTCGATCCCGCGCTCCTCCATCAGGGCGCGGGGAAGGTAGGCGGTCGTGTCGCAAACGACGGCGGTCTGGGCGCGCACGGTCAACAGGACGATCTTCGCAGACCCGTTCCCCGGCGGAGCTGCCGTGCCCCGCTACACTTTGTGAAGTGACCGACACCCCCGCAGCCGCGATCACCCTGACCGAGAAGGCCGCCACGAAGATCGGCGAGCTGCTCGGCGGTCAGGCCGAGGGTGCCGAGCAGGCCCTGCGTGTTGCCGTCCGCGGTGGCGGATGCTCCGGCTTTCAGTACGCGCTCGCCTTCGACAAGCCGAAGGACGACGACAACGTTTTCGAGGTCGACGGGGTCGCCGTCGTCGTCGACAAGGTCAGCATGCAGTTCGTGTTCGGCTCCGAGGTCGACTACATCGAAGGTTTGCAAGGGGCGGGCTTTCAGGTGAATAACCCGAACGTCGTCGCCGCCTGTGGCTGCGGATCGTCTTTCCAAGTGAAAGACGACGCCGAGCAGGCCCCAGCCGCCGCCTGACCGGCGCATCTCTGCGTCCTCGGTCGCTTGTGTGCAGAGCACACGTCGCTCCCTGCGTCCTTGACCTGCTTGGTCAGTCGACGGCTGTTATTCGATCTGCAGAGGAGGGGACTGCGCTGGGGGCGCCGTCTCCGCGACTTTCGCCGTTGCCGGCTGCTCGACGCCGAGCGCCTCCGCCAGCTCGCCGGACTCGAACATCTCCTCGACGATGTCGGCGCCGCCGAGCAACTCGCCGTTGGCGTAGAGCTGGGGGAAGGTCTGCCAGTCGGAGATCTCGGCGGTCACCTCGCGCAGCGGCTGCAGGATTGGCAACACGTCGATCGCGCCGTACTCGACGTCGATCTGGTCGAGCACCTGCACGACCCGCATCGAGAAGCCGCAGCGCGGCATCTCGGGCGTCCCTTTCATGAAGAGCAGAATCGGGTTGGCGCCGATCAGCTCTTCGACCTTTGCTTTCAGCTCTGGGTCGGCCATGGGGGCATTGTAGGGAGCCGTGTTCGCGGGGCCGTCAGATCTGGGTGATGATCAGGCCGGCGAGGCCCACGAAGCCGGTGAACATCGCGACCATGACGGCGATGAACGCCTGAACCATCGCGTGCTGGAGCCGGTCGATCCGCCCTCCCTGTTCACTGAGCTGAGTGCTTAGCTCGCCGAACCCGGCGTTGAGATCGTTCCGCAGCTCGTCGAAGCGTTTATCCGTTCGCTTGGCGAAGTCGTCGAGGCGGGAATCGGTCCAGGTCGATCGCATTGACTCCATGCTCCTCAGGCTAGGGAAATACAGCGCACGTGTGGCGCACCTAAGTGTAACTTTTTGTCTACGGCCGCGAGGTCTTGACCGAAAGGGCGTGGATCGTGCCGTCGTCGAAACGCGCTTTGACCGCGGCCTTGACCAGGCGGTGCTGGTCGATCCGTGAGAGGCCCTCGAACTGGGCGGCGCTGACCACCGCGCGCAGGTGGTCGCCGGTCCCGGTTTCGTCACTGACCTCGACCTCAGCGCCGGGCAGCGCCGCCTCGATCATCGCCTTCAGCTCCGCCAGGTCGGCCATCGGCGGGATTGTATGGAGGCGGGCGCGGCTAGGATCGGCCGATGGAGCGGGAGGAGGTCCGTTTCCAGTCCGGGAGCGAGGAATGTGCGGCGTGGCTCTTCCGGCCCCCCGGCGGGGCGGCCGCGGCGCCCTGCGTGGTCATGGCCTCCGGCCTCTCCTGCGTGCGCGAGCAGCGCCTCGACGCTTTCGCCGAGCGCTTCGCCGCGGCCGGCTACATCGTTCTCGCCTTCGACTACCGCCACTTCGGCGACAGCGGTGGCAGTCCCCGCTTCCTGATGAATGCCCGGCGGCAGCGCGATGACTGGCGCGCCGCTCTCGCCTACGCCCGCTCGCTCGAGGGCGTCGACCCGGCCCGGGTGGCGATTTGGGGCTTCTCGTTGGGCGGCGGCAACGTGCAGGCGCTGGCGATCGGCGAGCGGGACGTGGCGGCCGCGATCGTCGTCGCCCCGGTGGTCGACGGCCTGCGCACGCTGCTCTATATGGGCGGGGTGAAGCTCTTCCTTCGACTCTGGATCGCCGGGCTGCGTGACGCGCTGCGGACGCTGCGCGGGGCCGACCCCTACCTCGTCCCGGCCGCCGGCCCACCCGGCTCGACCGCCGTCCTCGCCGCCCCCGGCACGCTGGCCGAATTCGAGGCGGTGACTCCGCCCGGGTCGACCTGGCGCAACCAGCTCTGCGCGCGGGCGGTCTTGGCGCCCCCCTACCGCCTTGCTCGCAAGACCCGTCGCATCCGTTGCCCGATCCTTTACTGCATCGCCGAGAGCGACCAGATCAACCCGCCGGCGCTCGGGATCAAGGCCGCTGAGGGCGCGCCGCAGGGCGAGCTGCGGCTCTACCCCGGCGGGCACTTCGCGCCGCTCCACGGCGAGGCCTCCGGCCGGGTCGTCGCCGACCAGCTCGAGTTCCTCGCTCGCCAACTGGGCGGTGGGAGGACGAGCGTCTAGCCGGGCAGTTTCTCGCCGAGCGTGTCGAGCATCTCCTCGACCCGCACGAACTTGACCCGGGGACGGCCGTGTGGCTCGCCACGGCCGACCTCGGCCTCGTTGATCGCCTGCCAGTCCTCGAAGCTGACGTAGCGGATGCCGCGCTCGGCCAGGAGGGCCTCGACCGCGACCGGGTCCGGGCTCTCCGGCTCCAGCAGTGTCTGCGACTCGACGTCGGCGAGCAGGTGCTGGACCGTCTCCAGCGCATCTTTCTTGTTGGTCCCGATCACGCCGGAGGGGCCGCGCTTGATCCAGCCGGCGGTGTAGTGGCCGACCTTGTGGCCGGCGTCGTGGGAGTCGAGCACGCGGCCGCCCTCGTTGAGGATCAGGCCGCGCTTCTGGTCGAAGGGGACGCCCTCGATCGGGACGCCGGTGTAGCCGACCGAGCGCAGCACCAGGCCGCACTCGAGCTCTTCGCGCTCGCCGGTGTCCCTGGCGCGCAGGGCGCCGCCTTCCTCGACCAGCTCGTTGCGGCCGACGACGATGCTCTCGACCTTGCCGTCGCCCTTGATCTCCACCGGCGAGGCGAGGAAGCGGAGCACGATCCGCTGTTTCTTGCCCTCCGGCGTGCGCTGCGAGAACTCGCGCAGGGTCTCGACGTTGACCCGGGTGGTCTTGTCGACCTCGTCGGACTCGAGGAAGGCGGCGCTGGCGGCGTCGAGCTCGACCTCGGCCGGGTCAACGACGACGTCGGCGTCCTCCATCTCGCCCAGCTCCTTGATCTCCGGGTTGGTGAAGGCGGCCTGGACCGGGCCGCGGCGGCCGAGCACGACGATCTCACGGATCTGCTTCGCGTCGAGCAGCTCGATCGCGTGGTCGGCGGTGTCGGTCTGGCGCAGCTCGTGATCGGTCAGGGCGAGCATCCGGGCGACGTCCATCGCGACGTTGCCGTTGCCGATCACCACCGCCCGCTCGCCGGAGAGGTCGAAGTCCTCGTTGGCGTAGTCGGGGTGGGCGTTGTACCAGCCGACGAAGGCGGTGGCGGCGTGGCTGCCGGGCAGGTCCTCGCCGGGGACGCCGAGCTGGCGATCGGTCTCGCAGCCGACCGTGAAGACGATCGCGTGGTAGAGCCGCTCGAGGTCCTCGACCTCGATGTCGTGGCCGACCTTGACGTTGCCGAAGAAGCGGAAGCCCTCGCGGGCGGCGGTTTTCTCGTAGACCCGGATCACCGACTTGATCTTCGGGTGGTCGGGAGCGACGCCGCCGCGGACCAGGCCGAAGGGGGTGGGGAGGCGGTCGAAGAGGTCGACCTGGGCGTGCATGTCCTCGTCCTTGAGGATGTGCTCGGCGGCGTAGAAACCGGACGGGCCGGCGCCGACGATGGCGACGCGAAGGGGGTTCTCTGGGCTGCCGATCTTGCTCATTGGACGCGGAAGAATAGGGAATGCAGCGAGTCGGGCGGTTGTGCGCGCTCGCGCCCCGCTCAGGCGGGTACGGCGGTCGCGGCGCCGTCGAGCGCGTCGAGCGCCTTGCGCGTCGACATCGCCACGCAGGTGAAGATCGGGGTCTCGCGCTCGGTGTACTCGCTCGACTCGGTCGGGCGCAGCTCGTGGACGAGGTCGAGGAACTCGCCGGGGTCGTCGCCCTCGAAGCAGACCACGAACTCCTGGTCGTCGAGGCCGTAGGAGTAGGTCGTGTTGATCGAGATCTCGGGGTAGCGGCGCCCGACCTCGATGTGGCTTTTCATGATCCGGCCGCGCTCCTCCGGCGGCAGCCCGTACCAGCGGCGCTGCTTGACCATCGGGTAGACGAAGAGGTACTTGCGCTCGGAGACGCAGATCTCGGTCCGCGCCTGCTCCTCGGAGTAGGGCGAGCGTTTGGTCATCGAGAGGAACGAGTGCGGGGTCGTCGGTCCATTTGGCCAGGCCGCTCTGGCCGAGCACGACGTGGAAGGTGTGGATGTCATCGAGGTTGGCGCTCTGGCTGAGCAGGACCAGGTCGACGTCGCCGCGCGTTCCTATGGTTGAGTAGGCGCGCAGCGAGCGGTCGACGGCGAAGTCCTCGCAGGCGGCGAGGAACTCCTGCTTGTCGGCGGCACGGAGCTCGGCGTCGCGACGGCGCCAGGCGGGATCGACCTTGAAGAACGTGAACTTGGCGAAAGTGCGCTCGGCCATCGCGGTGACGATAGCGCTCGTCGCGCCGCTGATCGCGGCCCCGGCGGCCCGAGCCGAGGTCTCGCTGGTCTGGCTCCCGCAGGGGACTTCGGTGCAGGAGGTAGCGCAGGCCGGCCTCTCGCCCGGGCTGATGAGCGCCGGGCTGGGGTCGGTGCCGGCGCAGCAGACATATCTGGACATCACGCAGGGGAACCGGGTCTTCGATTCGCTCTATGACGCCGACCTGCCCGCTGGCCTGCGGGTCGCGGTGAACCGGCCGGTGCGCGCTGCGGCGGTGCTGGAGCGGGCGGAATCGGCGTCGGCGGAGATCGAGCCGGGGTTGCTGGCGACGACGCTGCGGGGGGCGGGTAGGGGCTTCGAGGTCCGCGACGCGACCGTGGAGCAGCTGCCGAGACTGGTCGGCGAGCTGCGCGGCGCCGACCTGCTGATCGCGATCGAGCGGCCGCCGCCGGCGAAGAACCGGGGGCTGGCGATCGGGATCGCGGGGCGCGGGTTCGACGGCAACCTCACCTCCGACAGCACCCGCATCGACGGCTACGTGCTCTCGACCGACCTGGCGCCGACGATCCTCGCGCGGCTCGGTGTGGCGATTCCCGCGGCGATGTCTGGGCAGCCGATCCGAGACGGAGGGGGAGGCCGACCCCGCCGCGGTGGTGGCGCTCGGCGACCGGCTCGCGGTGATCTCGGAGCGGCGCGGGCCGGTGATCGGGCTCAGCTTGCTCGCCTGGCTTGCGGCGCTGGCGCTGGCGATCGCCGCGAGCCGTGGCGGGGCGGCTCGCCCGGCCGTGAAGGTGACCGGGCTCGCGGTCGTCTACCTGCCGCTTGTCCTGCTTGTCGGCGCGGCGCTGGAGCCGAGCCAGACGACCGAAATGCTGCTGGCGATGCTCGGGGCGCCGCTGCTCGCCGCGGTGACGCTGCGGCTGCTCGGCGGCTACCGCGCGCTCGCGGTCGCCGCGGCGCTGACCGTGGTCGCCTACGCGGTCGACGTCGTCGCCGGCTCGCCGCTGACCTCGCTCTCGCTGCTCGGGCCGAACCCCGGGCTTGGCGTGCGCTTCTACGGGATCGGCAACGAGCTCGAGGCGCTGCTGGCGGTGCTCGTCGTCGCCGGCACCGGGGCGGCGCTGACCGGGTTCGCCCGGCCGTCGACACCGCGCGGCTGTGCGGCTGCCTTCCTGGCGGTCGGCATCCTCGCCGCCGTCGTCTTCGCGGCCGGGCGCTTCGGCGCCGACGTCGGCGCCGCGATCGTCTTCCCGGTTGGCGCCGCGACCGCCGCCGCGGCGATTGCCGCCCGGCAAAGGCGCACCGCCCTTCTGGTCGCCGCGCTGCCGTTCGCCGCGCTGGCGCTGCTGGCCCTGGTCGATCTCCTCTCCGGAGCCGACGCTCATCTCACCCGCTCGGTGCTCGACGCCGGCGGCCTCGGCGAGCTCGCCGAGGTCGCCCAGCGCCGCTTGCGGCTCTCCGCGCGCAGCTTCGCGCGCCCGATCGTCTTCGTCTTCCTCCCCCTGATCGCGGCGCTCGCAGCTCTTGCCGTGGTCCGCCGCGACCGCCTGCGCGCCTGGCTGGAGGACCTGCCGGCGATGCGAGCAGGGCTGATCGGCGCCGCCGCGGCGACTGTGGTCGGCACGCTCGCCAACGATTCCGGCGCGCTGCTGCTGGAGATCGGCTCTGCCTACCTGTTCGTCTTCCTCGGCTTCGCCTGGGCTGAGAGCGCGGACGCGCCCCGAAAGACGACGAAAAGTTACACTTCGGTTCCCCACACGTGAGCTTTAGTTCCCTAGCGTTTGGAGCATGGAGTCGATGAGATCCACCTGGACCGATTCGCGCCTCGATGACCTCAATGGCCGAGTTGACGACCTCGCCGGCGATATTCGGGAGCTCCGTGGCCAGATCGGGGCGCTGCAGCGAACCATCATCCAGGTCGGCGGGGGCATGATCGCCGCTTTCGTCACTCTGCTGGCGGCGATGCTCGGCCTGATCGCCACTCAGCTCTAGGCGCAAAGCCCGGAACGGGTCTCGCACGCCGAGGGGCGCCGATCCCAGGGCCGCTGGGCGATGATCTACCCTTAATTGCTCTGTGCGCATAGCTCTCGTCTCGCCATATTCCTGGTCGTACCAGGGCGGCGTGAACAGGCACGTGGAGGCACTGGCCGAGGAGTTTCTCGGCCGCGGCCACGAGGTTCGCGTGCTCGCCCCCTTCGACCCGCCAGGCCGGGTCAGCCGCGCCCTGCACCGGGCCGCGGCGGAGCCACGCGCCCTGCCGGACTACGTGACGCCGCTCGGGCGCACGGTCGGCTTCGGCGCCAACGGGTCCGTCTCCAACCTTGCCCCGTTCCCGGCCGGCGGCGTGGTCGCCCCGCGCCGCGAGGTGCGCCGCGGCGAGTTCGACGTGATCCACGTGCACGAGCCGCTCGTCCCGCTTGGTTGGCTGGAACGCGACGCTCGGGGCGAGGACGCCGGTCGTCGGCACCTTCCACGCCTACTCGACCAAGCCCGTCCCCAACTACATCGCCAACGCGATCGGCGCACGCCGCCTCTTCAACCGCCTCGCGGCCCGGATCGCGGTCTCCGAGGCGGCTGCTTGGACCGGCCGGCGCTGGTACGGCGGCGACTACGCAATCATCCCCAACGGGGTCGACGTCGATGCCGCGCCCGCGGCGCCGTCGCCAGCCGGCGGACGAGCTGCGGATCCTCTTCGTCGGCCGTCCCGAGGAGCGCAAGGGGCTGCCGATCCTGCTTGCCGCTTTCGGGGCCCTGGTCGAGCACGTCCCCTGCCGGCTGACCGTGATCGGGGCCGAGGCCGAGGACGTGTGCCGCTACCTCGCCGACCCGGAGCTGCTGCGCTTTATCGATATCCACGGCCGCGTCTCCGGCGAGAGCCTCTGGGCCGAGCTGCACGGGGCCGACGTGCTCTGCGCGCCCTCGCTCTCCGGGGAGAGCTTCGGCATGGTCCTGACGGAGGCCTTCGCCGCCGGGACGCCGGTGATCGCCTCGAACATCGCCGGCTACAGCGACGTCGTCAGCGATGGGGTCGACGGCCTCCTGGTCCCGCCCGGCGACCCGCAGCGGCTGGCCGAGGAGCTGCAGCGCGTCCACCACGAGCCGGAGCGGCTGCGGGCGATGGGCGATGCCGCCCGGCGCAGCGCCCAGCGCTACGCCTGGCCGCGCGTCGCCGACCAGGTGACGGCGGTCTACGAGCGCGCGATCGCGGCCCCACGGCCGGTTGGCAGCGGCCAGCGGCTTGCCCACTGGAGCGGCCTGCGTCCCGCCGACGGTGGTCCGCGGCGGCCGGCCCGGAAGCTGCCCTCGCTCGACCCCGCCCCGGCGCAGGCGGGGGGACGGGGCCGGGCGCTGGCCCGTCGCCTCGGCCTCGCGATCGCGGGGGCGCTTGGGATCGGCCTGACCGTGCTGGCGGCGCAGAAGATCGGCGTCGACAAGGTGGTGGAGAGCATCGTCCGCTCGAACCTGACCTGGGTGCTGGTCGCCTGCGCCCTGATGGGCGCCTCGCTCTTCTTCCGCGCCGCCTCCTGGTACTGGATCGCGCGCGCGGCGCTGCCGAACCGGCCGCTGCGCCGCCGCGACGTCACCTCGGCGACGATGATCGGCGTGCTGATGTCGGCGACCCTGCCGGCCCGGCTCGGCGAGCCGGCGCGCGCCCTGGCGCTGGCCCGGAGAACCGGCCGCATGCGCGAAACCTTCCCGGTCCTGCTCGGGACCCTGGTCTCGCAGACGATGCTCAACCTGGTCGCGCTGGCGCTGCTCGGGGTGATCATCGTCTCGACCACGCCGTTGTTCCACTCCGGCACCCAGAAGCTGTTCGTCTTCAGCCTCGTGCCGCTCCTGCTGCTGCTCGTCGTCCTCTTCGCCCCGCTGCTGATGCGGCGCAACGGCAACGGGCGCCTTGCCCGGCTCGGTGCCGCCCTGCATCGCGCCCTGATTCAGGTTCGCGCGGGCCTCTCCGTCTTCCGCGACCCGCGCCGCGGCTCCCTCGCCGCCGCGGCCCAGCTCGGCGCCTGGGCGATCCAGCTCGCCGCCTGCTGGGCCCTGCTCTACGCACTCGGCCTCGACGGCCAGGCCGGGATCGGGGCCGCCGCCGCGGTTCTCTTCGCGGTCAACGTGACCGCCGTGGTGCCGGCGACGCCGTCGAACATCGGCGTCTTCCAGCTCGCGGTGATCAGCGTCCTGCACACCGGCTTCGACATAAGCACCGCCGATGCCCTCGCCTACGGGGTGATCCTGCAGGCGGTCGAGATCGCCACCGCCGTCGCCCTCGGGCTGCCAGCCCTCGTCCGCGAGGGGCTGACCTGGAGCGACCTCCGTGTGCAGGCGCTCTCGGCGGCGCCGGTCCGGCTCGAGCCGAAGCCGGTCGCGCGTGATCGCGCTCGCCGGGGCGCCCGCGCCTAGCTTCTTTGTCCTGACTGTTTAAGAAACCTGCTGTATTCGTCTAGGATCGTGCCGCTTCGCGTACGTCGATCACAGGAGGCGGCCTCAGCGGCACAAGCGGCAGATGTCCAGGCTTGGTTCCACCCCATCCATGACCGGGGAGATTCGCGCCGGCAGCCAGGTGCTGTCGGTGTTCGAGAACCCCCTCAACACGCGGATCCTTCGTGCCCACGTGGACGGGCCGCTGCGCTTCTCCGCGCTGCAAGAGAAGCTCGGCTCCTCAGCGCCGACGACCCTGCGCGTGGCGGTCGCGGCCCTGCTCGAAGCCGGCGCGCTCAGCAAGTTGCCGGCGAGCGGCTCGGGGTACGGGGCCGCGACCGTGCTCAGCCCCGCCGGCGAGGAGATGCTGGTCGTCGCGGATGCGGTCGCGGCCTGGCTGGAGCGCTGCCCGACCGGGCCGATCGACCTTGGCAGCGAGGAGTCCAAGGAGGCGGTCAAAGCGCTCGCCGGGGGCTGGAGGTCGCGGCTGATCCGGGCGCTGGCCGGCGGCCCCCGCACGCTGACCGAACTGCACCGGCTGATCCCCGACGTCAGCTACCCGTCGCTGGAGCGCCGGGTCGCCTGGATGCGGGCGATCGGCCAGATCGAAGCGGTCGAACGGGAGGGGAGGGGCACGCCCTACGGCGTCACCGACTGGCTGCGGCGGGCAATCGGCCCGCTCACCGTCGCCGGTCGCTGCGAGCGCCGTCACCTGGCGGCCGCGAGCGGGCCGATCACGGACATCGAGGTCGAGGCCTCGTTCCTCCTGGTCCTGCCGCTGGTTCCCCTGCGCGGCAGCGCGCGTGGCGCCTGCCTGCTCGCGGTCCACACCGACCCCAGCGGGTCCAACGAAGAGGAGTTCCCACTCACCGGAGTCACGGTCGAGGTCGGTGGTGGCAGCGTGATCTCCTGCACCACCGCGGTCGGCCAGGAACCGGGGACGTGGGCGGTCGGCTCCCCCGAAACCTGGCTCGACGCCGTGATCGACGCCCGTATCGAGGACCTTCGCATCGGCGGCGCCGACCCCCAGCTCGCGCTCGACCTCGTCACCGGCCTGCACTTCGCCCTGTTCGGCGAGTAAGACCGGTGCGAAAGCCGATTTTCCAAGAAATCGAGTGCAACCCGAAAAGTTTCTTGACGGATATTGCGAGGTACGCATAGTCTCGCCACTCAGGCTCTGACTTGATTCCTGGGGGTGGCCAGATGGACTACGATGCGGCTTCGCTGGAGCAGATCGCGCAGCGTTTCCGTAGCGACATGTGGCGTTCGGTGACGCCGGATGCGGTGAGCGAATCGGGCGTGGAGATAAAGAGGTTCGGACCCGTCCAGGCAACCGTGTTCGCCGACCTTCCCGAGGAGTACAGCCTCAACCAAATCCAGGGTGCGGCTGAGGACGACGCCGTCGAGGGTGGACATCTCGCCGCGGCGATCGAATGGATGCGGGCGCGGGAAGTCGATTACCGGGTGCCGGTCGCGGAGGGCCGTCCGCGGGCGAGCGAGGCCGAGGCCTGGCTTGGCGGGCGGGGCTACGAGCGCGGCGAGGGGTGGGTCAAGCTGGTTCGCGACACGGCGCCACCCGACCTCCCGGAGAATCCGGAGATCACGATCTACGAGCTCGGCGAGGACGACGCCGACGGTGAAGGGCTGAGCTCGATCGTCGCTGAGGCGCTGGAGCTACCGGTCACCGCGGGCACCCTCTTCTTCTCCCTGCCGCAGGAGGAGGACTGGCGCTGCTACACGGCGGCGCTCGGTCCGAGCCAGTCCGTCGTCGCCACCGCCTCGATGCTGATCGCGGATGGGATCGCCCAGCTCGGTCCTGGAATGACGCTCGCCCACGCCCGCGGACACGGTTGCAACACGGCGCTCTTGCGCCAGCGCTTGATCGACGCGGCCGCGGCCGGCTGTCACACCGCCTTCGTCGAACTCGGCGAATTCGACCCCGAGCGCCTCGCCGGCAGCTACCGCAACCTGCGCCGAGCCGGCTTCGAAGAGGCCTACCGCAGCCGCAACTGGCAGCGCCCGGCGCTGCATCCGGCTCGCGTCTACTGAGCTGGCGACAAAGACTCAGCTCGGGGCCGGGGCGGCCTCGGGCTGATCCTCGTCCGGCTCCGCCTCGGGCGGCAGCTCGCCGCCGCGCTGGGTGCCCGCGATCAGTTCGTCCGGTGCCGTCTCCTCGGGGATAAAGCCGGACTTCATGCCGAAGTAGACGGCCTGCGGGTGGTGGGCGACGATCGCCACCGTCGACTGCTCCGGCATCACCGCGAAGCCATCCGAGAGGGTCATGCCGATCGCTTCGAGGTCGAGCAAGCGCCAGACCTTCTCGTGCTCGGACTGGTCGGGGCAGGCCGGGTATCCCCATGAGTAGCGCCGGCCCTGGTCAAGCTCGATCCCGAGCTCGCGCCGGACGTCCGCGTGCAGCCACTCGGCCAGGCCCTCGGCCGACTGGACCCCGATCCCGTGGACGTAGAGCTGCTCGGCGAACTCGCCTTCGCGCTCCAGGCGTTCGATCAGCTCGGTCACCTCGGGGCCGACGGTGACCCCCTGCAGGGCGACGACATCGCGTTCCCCCGAGTCGAGAGGCCGGTAGAAGTCGGCCAGGCAGATGCGGTCGTGCTTGGGCTGGCGCGGGAAGACGAGCCGCTCGATCTCACGCTCGGCGTCCGCGGGATCGAAGATCACCAGCTCGTTGCCGTCGGCGTTGCAGGGGAAGTAGCCGAGGCGAGCCCGCGGATGCAGGTAGCCCTGCTCACGCCACATCCGCTCCAGGCGCGGCGCGAACCCCTCCTCCTCGCCGCTGCCCTCGACCAGCTCGCGCCAGGCCTCGCCCTTGACCCCGCGCCCACCCCAGTGCAGCTTGAAGAGCACGTGGCGATCGAGGTAGGGGAAGACGTCGTCGAGGTCGATCTCTACCTCGCGCGCGCCCCAGAACGGCGGCGCGGGGACCGGGTTGTCGGTGCGGGCGCCGGAACGCACGCTGTCATCGCTGATCGGCGGCGAATCGTCGACCACCACCGGCTTCTCGCGCAGCTGCTTCGCCTCGGCCCGGATCCGCTCGACCAGGGCGGCGCGCGCCTCCGCGTCGATCAGCGCGTCCATCGTGTCAAGGCCCTGGAAGGCGTCCTTGCAGTAGAAGACCCCCGGCTTGTAGACCTCGTCGGACTCCCTGCCCTTCGGGTAGAGCGTGCGGCGGCCGAAGTCGCGGTTGATCGCGGCGCCGCCGATCAGCACCGGGAACTCGAGCCCGCGCTGGTGCAGCTCCTGGACGCAGGTCGGCATCTGCTTCGAGGTCGAGACGAGCAGGGCGGAGAGGCCGATCGCGTCGGCCTCGTTCTCGACCGCGGCCTCGATAATCGTGTCGACCGGAACCTGCTTGCCGAGGTCGATCACGGTGTAGCCGTTGTTGGTGAGGATCGTGTTGACCAGCGACTTGCCGATGTCGTGGACGTCGCCGAACACGGTCGCGATCACGACCTTGCCCTTGGTGTGGCCGTCGATCCGGTCAAGGTGGTTTTCCAGCTGCGCCACAGCGCGCTTCATCACTTCGGCCGACTGCAGGACGAAGGGCAGGATCAGTTCGCCGGCCCCGAACTTGTCGCCGACCTCCTTCATCGCCGGCAAGAGCACCTCGTTCAGGGTCGGGACGGCGCCGATCTTCTCGACCGAACGCTCGATCTGGTCCTCGACCCCGTCCTTCTTTCGGCGCAGGATGTGCCAGTGCAGGGCCTCCTCCGGCTCCATGCCGGCGGTCGGGTCGGCCGCCTCGACCTCGGCCTCCTCGCCCTGGGACTCGAAGTGGGAGATGAAGAGCTCCAGGGCGTCGTCACGGCGGTTGAAGACGAGGTCGTCGGTCAGCTCACGCTCCTCGTCGGAGATCTCGCTGTAGGGGGTGATGTGGTTCGGATTGACCATCGCCAGGTCAAGCCCCGCCTCGACGCAGTGGTGGAGGAAGACCGAGTTGAGCACGGCGCGCGGCCGCGGCGAGACGCCGAAGGAGACGTTGGACACGCCCAGCGAGGTCTTCACTCCCGGGATCTCCGCCTTGATCCGGCGGATCCCCTCGATCGTCTCGACCGCCGAGGGCTTCCACTCCTCGTCGCCGGTGGTCAGGGTGAAGGTGAGGGCGTCGAAGATCAGCGCCTCGGGGTCGAGGCCGTGCTCGTCGCAGGCGATCTCCTTGATTCTCTGGGCGATCTCGACCTTGCGCTCGGCCGTCTTCGCCATCCCGACCTCGTCGATCGTCAGCGCGATCAGCGCCGCGCCGTGCGCCTTCGCCAGCGGGATCACGGTGTCGGCCTTCTCCCGGCCCGCCTCGAGGTTGATCGAGTTGACGATCGCCCGCCCGGGGATCTGCTCGAGCGCCGCCTTCAGTACCTCCGGTTCGGTCGAGTCGACCTGGATCGGCGCCGGCTGGGTCAGCGAGACGCGCTTCACCACCGCGCCCATCTGCTCGTCCTCGTCCTGGCGCTCGGTCAGGGCGACGCAGACGTCGAGCACGTGGGCGCCGCCTTCGACCTGGTCTTCGGCGACCTGGACGAGGCCGTCGTAGTCGTCGGCAAGCAGCAGTTCCTTGGCCTTTTTCGAGCCCTGCGAGTTGACCCGCTCGCCGACCAGGGTCGGGCGCGGCTCCTGCACCAGCGAGGTCGAGGTCATCATCGAAGAGACCTCAATCGGGCCGGGGGCGGGGCGCTGATCGGGACGGTGGCCGCCGCAGCGCTCGCGGATCGCGGCGATGTGCTCGGGCGTCGTCCCGCAGCAGCCGCCGACGATGCCGACGCCGTAGCGCTCGACGAACTCACCCAGCGTCGCCGCCAGCGGCTCCGGCTTTTCCGGGAAGATCGTCTCCCCGTCGGGGCCCTGCAGCGGCAGGCCGGCGTTGGGAATGCAGTGGACGGGCAGCGGGCTGGTCTCGCCGAGGAAGCGGATCGCGTCGCGCATGTCCTCGGGCCCGGTCGAGCAGTTGAGCCCGATCACGTCGACGTCGAGCGCTCGCAGCGTCGTCAGCACCGCCTGGATGTCGGTCCCGAGCAGCATCTTGCCGCCGTTCGGCAGCAGCGAGACGCTGGTCTGGATCGGCAGCCTGCGGCCGGTCTGGGCGAAGGCCTCGCGGGCGCCGAAGATCGCCGCCTTGACCTCGAGGATGTCCTGCGCGGTCTCGATGATGATCAGGTCGGCGCCGCCCTCGACCAGGCCGTGCGCCTGTTCGGCGAAGACCTCGACCAGCGTGCCGAAGGAGATGTCGCCGAGGGTCGGGTCGGTCGATGCGGGCAGGAACCCGGTCGGCCCGATCGAGCCGGCGACAAGGCGATCCTCGCCCGCGGCCTTGCGGGCGATCTCGGCCGCTTTCGTGTTGATCTCGAGCGTGTGCTCTCCCAGCCCCCACTCTTCGAGCTTCAGCCGTGAACCCTGGAAGGTGTCGGTCTCGACCACCTCGGCCCCCGCCTCCAGCATCGACGTGTGGACGCCCTCGATCACGTCGGGCCGGTTCAGCACCAGCGCCTCGTGACATTTGCCCTCGAGCCCACCGTAGTCCGCCTGGGTCAGCTCGAACTGCTCCAGGGTCGCGCCCATGCCGCCGTCGAAGACGACAACGCGCTCCTTGGTCGCAGCGATGAAATCTCGGTCGGCCATGAACTTAAAGAGGCTACCGAGGGTGCCTGACCGCGCGGGACGAGGGTGTGTGTGGGGGAGGGGTCTGGTCGTCCTCCGGGCGAATTTGTCGCGTCCCCTAAAGGGGACAGCTCCCCCAGATGGAGCCCGCCTATGGCGGGCAGACTTGAGATTGCATATCGCGCGCTTCGCGGACATTCGCCCGGAGGACGACCAGACCCCTCCGACGACACGCGGTATCGGGACGGCCCAGAGTGCGGAAGCTTTTCAGCAGGCAATCCGCAGCGTCAGTGCGGCTCAAGGTCCGGAAGCTTCCAGCTAAGCAGGCGATCCACGGACGCTTAAGCGCAAAGCTCCCGTGTCTTGGGCGTCAGCCGGAGTTCGATCCGTTGGAGGGCTGTCGGTACCCCTGCGCGGGAATGTCCGCGAAGCGCGCGGAAATGCAATCCGGTTCCTGCCCGCCATAGGCGGGCTCTATCTGAGGGAGCTGCGCCCTTCAGGGCGCGCGACAAATTCACGCGCAGGGGTACCGACAGCCCTCCCCCCAACGCTCCGAACTACCCGCGCATCCCCAAGCGACGCTTCAGGTCGCGGGCGTTGAACGCCTGCGCGATGCGGTGGACGAGGCCGCGGCGGGCCTTGGTGTAGGGGAACCAGGAGGGCTCGCGCTTGCCGCCGAAGCGGGTGGCGACGATCGACTCGGGGCGGCAGTACTTCTTGATCCCCTGTTCGCCGTGGCGATAGCCGATCCCGGACTCCTTCCAGCCGCCCATCGGCACGTCCATGGTCAGGTAGTTGACGAGCACGTCGTTGACGTTGATCGCGCCGCACTCGACCCTGCGGGCGACCCGTTCGGCTCGCTCCTTCTCGCCGAAGACCGAGCCGGAGAGGCCGTAGCGGGTGTCGTTGGCGAGGCGCAGCGCCTCCTCGGCGTCGCGCACCTTCATCACCCCGACCACCGGGCCGAAGGTCTCGTCGCGCATCACCTTCATCGAGTGGTCGACGCCGACCAGCACGGTCGGTTCGAAGTAGTCGCCCGGCCCCTCGACCCGCTTGCCGCCGGTCAGCGCCGTCGCACCGGATGCGAGCGCGTCATTGACGTGGTCCTCGACGATCGCCGCCTGGTTTGGCGAGGTCATCGCGCCGACGTCCTTTTCCGGCGTGCGTCCGTCGGCGCCCTGGCGCAGACCGCTGACCTCCTTGGTCAGCTTCGCGACGAACTCGTCATAGGCCGGCTCCTCGACGTAGATCCGCTCTACCGACATGCAGATCTGACCGGCGTTCATCATCCCGCCGAAGGTGGCGGCGTTGGCGGCGCGGTCGAGGTCGGCGTCGGCGAGCACGATCATCGGGTCCTTGCCGCCGAGCTCGAGGCTGACCGGGGTCAGGGTCTCGGCCGCTCGCGCCATCACCTTGCGGCCGGTGCGGTCGGAGCCGGTGAACTGGACGAAGTCGGCGGCGTCGATCAGGGCGCCGCCGGTCTCGCCGATGCCCTGGACGCAGTCGAAGACGTCGGGGGCGCCGATCTCCTCCTTCCAGGCCTTGACCACCTCGGCGAGGCCGAGCGGGGTGAACTCGGAGGGCTTGACGACGACCGCCGCGC
Source organism: uncultured Actinomycetes bacterium (assembly GCA_963728025.1). Classification (GTDB taxonomy): domain Bacteria; phylum Actinomycetota; class Thermoleophilia; order Solirubrobacterales; family 70-9; genus VAYN01. The sequence goes on from CAVSIF010000001.1 coordinate 131,739, forward strand.
CTGCCTGCAGGGCGGGAATCGCGTCGCCGAGGGCCAGCGTCAGCGGGAAGTTCCAGGGGCTGATGATCCCGACCACCGGGAACGGCCGGTACTGGACCGTCAGCTTCTTCGCGGCCAGTAGCGGCGAGTGGGGGCGGACGCTTTCGTCACCGATGAACTTGGCCGCCTTGCTGCCGTAGAAGTTGATCAGGTCGGTGAGGTAGACCGCCTCGGTGGTCGCGTCGGCACGGACCTTGCCGGTCTCCGCCTGCATCGTGTCGGCAACCCGCTGCGAGTTGTCGAGCAGCCAGTCGCGCAGCTTGCCGAGCCAGTGGTAGCGGCCCTCGATCCCGATTGCCTCCCACTCGGCCTGGGTGGCGCGCACGCGGGCGACCGTCTCCGCGACGCTCGCCGGCGAGTCGACCGTGACCGTGGCGACACGCTCGCCGGTCGCCGGGTTGAGAACCTCGATCTGCTCGGGCGCACCGCCCTTCGCCCCGTTCGTCGTGGTTGCAGCACTGCTGGTCTCGACCGTCCCGCTCTCCACCTGATGCTCCCTTCGTCGCTCCGTCGCCGTTTGGCTGCTCAGCCAAACCTTACCCGGCGTCTCCGGACTTGGCGAATGGAGCTAGAAGATGCTGGCGGCGACCGCGCTGAGGAGGCCGGCCATGGTCGCCCCGATGATCGTCCTCTGCAGGCCGTCGAAGCGCCTATGCATTTCCGAGCTCAGCTCTTTGGACTCGGCCCGAAGTTCCGCGGCCAGCTCTTTGTTCTCGGCCCGAAGTTCAGAGCTGAGGCCAGCCATCTCCTGGCGCAGCGCCCGGCTGTCTTCATGGATCTGCTCGAACCGCTTGTCAACCTGCTCGAACCGCTGGTCTACCTGGGCGAAGCCGTTGTCGACGCGGACGACGAGGTCGTCCATGCGGTCGTCGGTCCAGCGCTCTCTCACGGCCTCCATGATGCCACTGTAGACAATGAGTTGCGACGTGTGGCGCGCAAACTGTCACAGAAGTGTCACTTCTGAACGAAGCGGAAGACCGGTCCTTCGAGCGAGGTGACGTAGAGGCGGCCGCGGGTGTCTTCGCCGAAGGAGCTGGGGCTGGGGACCGAGATGCCGAGCTTGCGCTCGCCGCTGGCGCGTTTGAGGTGGGGGACGAGGCTGCGCAGCTCGCCCTCGCAGAAGTCGGCGTAGACGTAGCGCTTGTAGAGGGAGGGCAGGCCGCGGTCGCGGACGACGTAGCCGCCGGTGACCGAGCAGCTGCCGCCGCGGCTATGGCCGAAGGCGAAGATCGGCTTCACGGTGCCGCCGGGATCGGGGGTGCCGCTGCTTTCGTCGCGGTAGGGGGCGAAGCCCTCGAAGGCGTCCCAGCCGAAGTTGGCGCCGGCCGCCGCGGCGAGGGTCGTGTAGTCGATCTCCTCGACCTGGTTCTGGCCGACGTCCCCGATCGCGATCCGCGGCCGCGCGGCGCTGACCGTGTCAAAGGAGAAGCGGAATGGGTTGCGCAGCCCGTAGCTGTAGATCTCATCGCGTCCCGGCTTGCCGACGAACGGGTTCGAGGGCGGGACCGAGTAGGGCCGGCCGTTCGCCGGCCGCGGGTCGATCCGCAGCAGCTTGCCGAGCAGGACATCGCGGTTCTGGGCGTTGTTGGGCGGGTCGCCGCCGGCGCCACCGTCTCCCGTCCCGAAATAGAGCAGGTTGCCGAGGAGCTGCAGCTGGCCGCCGTTGTGGTTCGAGTTGACCGGATGCGGAATCTCGATCACGCGGCGCTGGGAGCCGACCGCGGCCCGGGTCGCGGAGCGCCGCTTGAATTCGTCGACCCGGATGTTGCCGGCCTTGTCCGTGTAATAGGCGTAGAAGCGCCGGCTCTGCGCGTAGTCGTCTGGGAAGGCGACGGAGAGCAGCCCCTCCTCGCCGCCGTAGCCGACCTGCGAGCGCAGGTCGAGGAAGGTGCCGCGACCGCGGCCACCGCTCAGCACCTCGATCCGGCCGGGCTGCTCGACCACGAACAGCAGCCGCGGAAAGCCCGGCGCACCCGTGACGTAGACCGGCTCGTCGAAGTTGCCGACTCGCTTCAGGCTGACGCCACCCCGTTGCTTGCTCGGTGCGGCTTCGTCGCCGGCCGGCTCGGGCCCCTCGGCGGAGCCACAGGCGGGCAGTGCCAGGGCGAGGAGCGCGGCGACAAGGGCGGCGAGGGCGGTCCTTCGCATGCGGGCAACGCTACCCGGGCGCGGTGCCGGTTACTCCCCGGCTGCCCCGTCTTCAGGCTGGGCCGGCTTTTCGACTACTTCGCCGCTGTCGGTGACTTCGACGTCGGGCGGCGCCGCGGAGATCTCGGTGACGATGGAGCCACCGGGGGCGACGTCGCCCTGCGTCCGCGCCTTGGCGCTGCCACTGAGGTTGGCGGCGACCTGGTAGCGGAGCGTGTAGTCACCGGCTTTGACCGCGCTCAGCTTCCAGACCGCCACGGTCGTCTCGCCTGATTTCAGCGGCCCGAAGGCGAAGGTCTTGTCGTTTGAGGTCTCGGCGCCGCCCGGCTCCGAGGATCCCTGCCGGCGTGGGTAGGTCGCGGCCAGGACCCAGACCGGGCGGTCGGGCTGCGCCAGTTCGGCGGTGGCGTCGCGGATCCCGAACGGCAGCGCCGACGTCTCGCCTGCCTTGCCGGCGATCGAGATCGTCACCGCCAGGTTCGGCACCGTCTTCTCGCCGTCGTTGCGGAAGCCGAGCCGCAGCAGCGAGGTCTGGCCGAGCTGCTGCTCGGTTGGGAAGCTGGCCCTGGTGACGCCGATGTCGTAGGTGCCACTGGGTTCGTTCGCGTCCGAGGACGATTCCCCGCCGCAGGCGGCCAGCAGCGCCGCCACCGCCACGGCGGCAACCCCAGTCGCGGTGGCTCGGAGGCGGGAAGTCCGGCGCTGTCTTCCGGTTCCCCGCAAAGCGGCCGCAACATAGCACGGGGTTTCCCTGCGTTAACGCGCTTTTCGCGGCGCCGCGGCGGGTTAGCCGGATCTCAACACTCGACCGGCCGATGGGGCTGATCCATCCCATAGACTCAGTCGACCGAGTGGGGTGTCGCGGGCCTGCGGCGCAGCTCGGCGGAGGAGCAGATGGTCGGATCCGCGGTCAACAGGGCGTTCCTGCCCGCCAAGTCGTTGTTCGAGCAGGTCGGGGACATGATGATCCTCACCGCGCGCACGCTCGTTTCCGCGGTCAAGCCGCCCTACCCCTACGGGGAGGAGTTCATCGGCCAGTTCCTCTTCGCGCTGCAGCTCTGCTGGTTCCCGCTGCTGGTCTCGACCGTCGCCTTCGGCTTCGGCGCCCCGGGCCTCCAGGCCGCCAACTTCCTCTCGCTGTTCGGAGCGCTCGACCGGCTCGGCGGCTTCTTCGTGCTCGCCTCGATCCGCGAGTTCGCTCCCTTCGTCACCGCGGTCGTCGTCGCCGGCGTCGCCGGCACCGCGATCACCGCCGACCTCGGGGCGCGCAAGATCCGCGAGGAGCTCGACGCCCTGCAGGTGCTCGGTGTCGACCCGATCAAGAACCTGGTCGTGCCGCGTTTCCTGGCGCTGTGCCTGATCACCGGCCTGCTCGACATCTACGCCCTGGTCTTCGGGATCAGCGGCGGCATCCTCACCGAGATGCTCTACAGCCAGCCGCTCGGCGGCTTCTTCGCGACGCTCTTCTCCAACGCCTCGATCCTCGACCTGGCCGGCTCCGTGCTCAAGTGCACCCTGTTCGGCGCGATCGTCGCGGTCGTCTGTTGTTACAAAGGCATGACCGCTTCCGGCGGTGCCGCCGGGGTTGGGCGCGCCGTCAACCAGGCGGTGGTGATCTCGTTCATGGGCGTCTTCGCTTTCAACTACGTCTTCACCCAGACCATGCTCGCCACCAACCCGGAGCTGCAGACGATCCGATGAACGCCTGGCTCGAGGTACCGCGCGGCTGGCTCGACTCGCTCGGCGAGATCGCCCGCTTCGGCTCGCGGGTCGCCGGCCTCGTCTACTCCGGCCGCGTCTTCCGCTTCTTCGGCGAGAGCCTGCGCCAGGCCGGAATCCTGATCCTCGGCTCGGCCCTGATCATCTGGGGACTCGTTTTCACGCTCGGCCTGCAGTGCGGGATCGAGGGCGCCTATCTGCTGCGCGCCCAGGGCGCGCCCGCCTACGCCGGCGTCTTCTCCGCCTGGTGTGACCTGCGCGAGATCATGCCCTACGCCTTCGGCTACATGCTCGCGGCCAAGGTCGGGACCGGGATCGTCGCCGAGCTGGGGGCGATGCGGATCTCCGACGAGATCGACGCGCTCGAGGTGATGGGCGTGCCACCGGTCACCTTCCTCTGCGCGACCCGCCTGCTCGCCGCCTGGATCTCCTTCCCGTTCATGTACCTGGTCGGGATCGGGATCATGTACCTGGCCAGCTACGTCGCCGTGGTCGAGCAGATCGGCGACGTCTCCTCGGGCGGCTACTTCCTGATCTTCTGGATGTTCCAGAACCCGCCCGACCTGATCTTCAGCTTGATCAAGGGCATGGTGATGGCGACCGCGATCGTGCTGGTCGGCTGTTATTACGGCTACACGGCCTCCGGAGGGCCGGTCGGAGTGGGGACCGCGACGGCGAAGTCGATGGTCCTCAATATCGTCTTAGTCCACATCATCGGGATGCTTGGGACCCTCGTGTTCTGGGGGGCCAACCCGAGGGCGCCAATAGGAGGCTGAGTTGCAGCACGACGACGAGAACCGGATCGAAGAAGAAGAGTTGCAGGACGAGGCGGCGTCGAGCGCCGAAGAGCCGCCGCAGATCGGGGAGCCTGTCGCGGAGAAGGCGGCCGGGTTCGACAGCGCCGAGACGAGCGGGCCCTACGTGGGCGAGGACGGGGCGGTCATGGGCCGCGACTTCGTGATTCCCGGCGTCGACCCGACCGAGCACGATCCCTACCGCTTCCACACCGGTCGCAAGCGCGACCACGGCGGCGAGGACGCGATCGAGATCATCGACCTGGTCAAACAGTTCGGCCGCGCCCGCATCCTCAACGGCCTCAACCTCGGCCTGCCCGAGGACCAGGTCTCGATGGTGCTCGGCCCCTCGGGGACCGGCAAGAGCGTGCTGATCAAGCACATCGTCGGGCTGCTCTACCCGGACTCGGGCGACGTCCTCGTCCACGGCGAGTCGATCCCGAACATGACCGACGACGAACTCTTCGACGTGCGCAAAAAGTTCGGCCTGCTGTTCCAGGACGGCGCCCTCTTCGGCTCGATGAACATCTACGACAACACCGCCTTCCCGCTGCGCCAGCACACTGACAAAGGCGAGGAGGAGATCGGCGAGATCGTCAACCGGCGACTGCGCGAGGTCGGCCTCTCCGAGGCGACCTACAAGATGCCGAACGAGCTTTCCGGCGGGATGCGCAAGCGCGCCGGCTTCGCCCGGGCGCTGGTGCTGGAACCGGCGATCGTGATGTTCGACGAGCCCGACTCCGGCCTTGACCCGGTGCGCACGGCGCTGCTCTGCGAGCTGATCCGCGAGGTCCACGCCGAGAACGGCGGCTGCTATCTGGTGATCAGCCACGACCTCGGCACCGCACGGCGGATCGCCGACTTCATCGCGGTGCTGTGGAGCGGCAAGATCGTCGAGTCCGGCCCGAAAGAAGAGCTGTTCGACTCGAGCAACCCCTTCGTCAGCCAGTTCCTCAACGCGGACGTCAGCGGCCCGCTTTCGATGGATTGAGTTGAACGCGGGGCGGTGGTTCGGCCGCGTCGCGGCGTGGGCCGCCGGCCATGCGCGGGCGGTCCTGGTCGTCTCGGCGCTGCTCGCGGTGGCGGCGGCACTGGGGGCGACCCGGATCCCGACCGACGCCGGGGTCGGGACGCTGACCGACGCCGACACCGAGACCTACCGGGCGACCCAGGAGGTGCGCGGGGCGTTCGGCGAGGAACCGGTGGTGGTGCTGGCGCGGGGCGACCTACAGGACATGATCCTCGGTCCGGATCTCTTCCAGTTGCTGCGGCTCGAGGGCTGCCTCTCGGGGAACGTGCCCAAGGGGGCGAAGCCGATCCCCGGCCCCTGCGCGGAGCTGGCCCGGCTCGACCCGGTCGAGTTCGTCGCCGGGCCGGCTACCTTCCTCAACGAGGCGGTGGTCCAGATCGACCGCCAGCTGCGCCGGCTCTCCGCGCGGGTCTCGCCCGGCGCCTTCCGCGAATTCCTGCTCTCGGTCGCGACCCGCTACGGGATCACCACGCTGCCGACCCTCGACAACCCGGAGTTCGTCGCCACCGTCGTCTTCGACCTCAGCCGCGCTCGTGGAACGCCGAAGGCGCGGCTCTCCTACCTCTTCCCGAACAGCCGCTCGGCCCAGATCCTGGTGCGGCTCCGGCCCGACCTCAGCGAGGCCGAGCGTGAGCGGGCGCTGGAGCTGATCGAGGCGGCCGTCGACGACGCCACCCCGCGCAAGGCCTGTGCTGAGCGGAAAGGCAAACCGGCGCCCTGTTTCGAGCTGGAAGGGGGGAGGTACGTGGTCTCCGGCGCCCCGGTCGTCGTCGCCGGCCTGGCCGGCGCCCTGAAGGAGTCGCTCCTCGTCCTCTTCGCCGTCGCTGTTGTCGTGATGGCGGCGGCCCTGCTGCTGGTCTTCCGCTCGCGCCCGCGGCTGCTGCCGCTGTTTCTGGCCCTTGCCGCGGCGGCGCTGACCTTCGGCCTGCTCGGCCTCATCGGCGGCTCCTTGACCATGGCGACGATCGCCGTCCTCCCAATCCTGATCGGCCTCGCCGTCGACTACGCGATCCAGCTCCAGTCCCGCTTCGACGAGGCGCTCGCCGACGGCGCCGGGCGGCCCGACGCCGCCCGGCAGGCCGCCGCGACCGGAGGCCCCACGATCGCCACCGCGTGCCTCGCCACGGCCGCGGGCTTCCTCGCCCTCCAGCTCTCCCCGGTCCCGATGATCCGCGGCTTCGGCCTGCTGCTGATCGTCGGCATCGCGGTCGCCTTTGCCCTCGCTTTGACGGCTGGCCTTGCCGCTCTGAGCCTGCGTTCCTCGGCCATCCGCCCGCCAAAGCGCACCGGCCTTAGCGCCTGGGCACGCGACTGGTCGCTCTGGCTGGCCCTCGAGCATCGCGTCCCAGTGTTGGCGACGGCCATCGTCCTCGCGATCGCCGGCTGGGGCGCCGGCACCCAGGTCGAGACCACCTCCGATATCCGCGAACTGGCGCCGCAGAGCCTCGCGGCGGTCGCTGACCTGAACCAGCTGCAGGAGACGACCGGTGTCTCCGGCGAGCTCGACGTCAGCATCGTCGCGCCGGACCTGACCGACCCGGCGACGATCGAGTGGATGGCGGCGTTCAAGCAGCGGGTGCTGCGCGAAAACGGGTTCGGCGGCGAAAACCCGAGTTGCCTCGAGGCCGAGATCTGCCCCGGCCCGGCCCTCTCCGACTTCCTCACCCGCGGCGGCGGTGAGCTGACCCCGCGCGGCATCGACGCGACGCTGGCGGCGCTCTCGCCCTACGCCTTGCGCCAGGTGGCGCCGCTCGATCCGGAGAGCGGCGAAGTGGGGCGACAGGCGCTGCTCTCGTTCGGCATTCGGGCGCAGTCGCTGGAGGACCAGCAGGCGCTGGTCGAGCGGGTCAGGGGCGCGATCGGCGAGCCGGGCGCGCCGGGGGGGCCGCCGGCCGGGGTCGAGGTCAGGCTGGCCGGGCTACCGGTGATCGCGGCCGCGTCGGCGACCGATCTCTCGGCCAGCCGCTACTGGCTCACCCTCGCCGGCCTGCTCGCGGTCGGCCTGGTGCTGCTGCTCGTCTATCGCTCACCCGCGCGAGCGCTGGTCGCCCTCGCTCCGGCCCTGCTGGCCAGCGGCTGGGCCTCGCTGATTCTCTGGCTCAGCGGCCTGCCACTGAACCCGATGTCGGCCGCGCTGGGGGCGCTGACGATCGCGATCGCGACCGAGTTCGGGGTGCTCCTCAGCGGCCGCTTCCACGAGGAGCGCGGTGCCGGGCGCGGTCTCGACGAGGCGCTGGAGCGGGTCTACGATCGCACCGGCGGCGCCGTCTTCGCCTCGGCGGTGACCGCGATCGCCGGCTTCGCGGTCCTGATCGCCAGTGACATCCAGATGCTGCGCGACTTTGGCCTCGTCACCGTGATCGACCTCGCGGTCGCGCTGCTCGGCGTGATGCTGGTCCTGCCCGCGGCGCTCTCCTGGGGCGAGAAATGAGGGATCGTTACTCGATCACGGTCGGCTTGCTCTTCCTCGCGGTGATCGTTATCGCGACGATCCAGACCTTCGGCGGGGGTGGTGACGGGGGCACCCTCGGCCTCGACAGCCAGCCGCCGCGCTGGCCGCTGCCCGAGTTCGCGGTGCCCGCCGCCGCCGGCCAGCTCGAAGGCGACGCCAACGTCGCCCAGGACGATTGCGAAAGCGCCGCGGTTCCCTGCCCGGAGGACGCCCGCCGTGCGCCCGCCTGCCGGCTCGAGATCGCCGCTGCGATCCGGGTCTGTGATTTCTTCGATCGCCCGCTGGTGATCTCGTTCTGGTTCACCAAAGGGGGCGACTGCGATCGTCAGCAGGACGTGGTCAACGCGGTCTCCAAGCGCTACCGTGGACGCGTGGGCTTCCTCTCGCTGGACGTGCGCGACGATCGCGACACCGTTCGCGACCTGGTCCGCCAGCGCGGCTGGCGGATGCCGGTCGGCTACGACCGCGACGGCGCCGTCGCCAGCCTCTACAAAGTCGGCGGCTGCCCGACCTTCGCCTACGCCTACCCGGGCGGCACGCTGCAGGGCGCCAGCATCGGCGACCTTGACGCCGCCCAGCTCAGTGCCCGGGTCGAGCGCCTGCTCGACGCGACCAGGACCGCGGAGCGCCTGCGGTGAGCCACGGCGCCGCCGAGCCGCAGATCGGCTGGGACCCCTCCCCGCAACAGGGCTGGGTCGCGCCTCACCTCGCCACCGAGTTCCCCGGCCTGGGGATCGCCTGGGTCGAGGTCGACGCCCGGCCGGGGCGCAGCCCGGAGCCGGTGCGGCGGCGCTTGCGCGACCTCTCCGATCGCTTCTACGGCGCCCACGCGATCCACATGCGTGAACGGCCGATCCCCTGGGCCTACCGGGTCTTCTTCCGCCAGATCGGGCTCGACCCCGACCGCACCCGGACGCCGGTCGAGCAGCTCGCCTTCGACCGGCTCAACGACGGCGCGTTCAAGAGCCGCGGGCTTCCCCTGGATGCGCTCAACATCGCGATCGTCGAGACCGGCGTCGCCCTGCGCGCTTTCGACGCCGACCGGCTCGAGGGGCGGCTCTGCATCCGCGACTCCGCGCCCGGTGAGTCGCTGCCCGGGCATCCGGGTGAGCTGGCGCACGGGACGCTGACCGTCGCCGACGAGCGCCGCCCGGTCGGGCTGCTGTTCGGCGAGACCGGCGAGGGCTTCGCGGTCGAGGCCCACAGCCGCCGTCTCGCGATCGTCGCGGTCCAGGTCAAGGGGGTGCCGCAGATGTCTGTTGACGAGGCGTTATGGATGGCGGCGGCGACGCTGCGGTGATCTACACTCGCAGGAGGTAAATGCCGGATCTACTCGCAAGAGAGACTCCGATCGCGCTCCGCGTCGAGGTCGACGAGCGCCTCGCTCGGACCGAGCTGCGGCGCCAGATCGGCCGGCTCGAACGGCAGCTCGCCGCACTCCTCTCGGAGGGGTTCGGCCGGGTCGAGGTCGCTCACCGTGTCGACGCCCTTGCGCCCGAGCCGCGGGTGCTCGACCTCGGCGAGCTGGAGCGGCTGCGCGACGCGCTGGCGGACCGGGTCGCCGAGGCGCGAGTGACTCTGCGCGAGCAGGACCGGGTCGAGGCCGAGAACCGGGAGCTGCTGCGCCAGATGATCGCCTCGCCGGCCGACTTCAAGTGGGTCCAGATCAGCCGCGACGATCTCGGGCTGCCCGGTTGCGGCCACTGGCACTCGCGCCCTCGCCTCGGGCTGCTCGGGATGCTGATGGGCTGGTGGCGGGTCCGGGTCTCGTCGGGATGCCCGTTAGCCGGGCGGCTTGCGGCCGTTGAGCAAGACAACCAAGCAGACGCGCCGGGCCACCGCGCCCGATGATCGTCCGCCGGCGCCCTGGGGGAACTTCCCCCTGGCCGAGCTGGTCATCCTCGCCGGCATCGTCTCGTTGCTGGTCGGCTTGATCGGCGGCAACCCGATCATGCTTGGAGTTGGCGTCGCCCTGGCCGGCCTCGGCGGGCTGGAGGTCGCGATCCGCGAGCATTTCGCCGGCTACCGTTCGCACACGACCCTGCTGGCGGGCGGGGTCTTCGTGCTCACGACCGGCATCGTCTTTTACTTTGCCGACCAGATCCTCGCGGTCGCTCTGGCGAGCGGCGCGATCGCCGGTGCCGTCGCCTTTTATCTGGCCCGCCGCGCATTCCAGCGCGCATCCGGTGGCCTCAGCTACCGGATCGGTGGAATGCGCGGCTAAGCGACTAAGCGGTTAGGGCCTCGCGCTCGACGTGCGGCCCGGCGCTGCGGGCTGCCAGCTCCGCCGCGAGCAGGCGCCGCTGGCGCGAGGTCAGGGTCCCCAGCTGCTTGTTCTCGTTCAGGGCCAGGGGCAGGAGGAACTTGCGGGCGCGGGTGCGGCCCCAGCGACGCTGGCTGGTCAGCAGCTCGGCGATCGTCATGCTCTCCGTCTCCCAGGGACAGTCGCGGACGATCTCGGATGCCTCAGCGTCGCCGCGCGCGATCGCGCGCTTCAGCTCGGCGCGGGCCAGTCTCACGGAGTTGGCTCGTTCGAGCGCGCGCATGTGTTGCGGGGTCTCTACCGAGGATGCGGTCGTCGTTGCGGGTGCCATTGCGGCAGCGTCCACTGGGACTCCTCCCTTCAAGGAATCGGTTAACTGGGTATCTCGCTTCTGACCGGGCGTCCCGCGGCTTTGGGGGGCCATGGTCCGGTCGGACCGAGTTCTCAACTCGACCAACCCGCCCGGGGTGGTCGGCGAGGAGGCCAAGCTATGCCGTGGGGGTGGGGGCCGTCAAGCCGCTGCGGTCGATCCGGGGGCCAGCCCGGTCGCTAAGAGCAACAATTTCGACCTTGCCGCAGCCTTGCTCCCAATCGGACAAGCCTGAAACTACCCCCGACGGGGGATGTCAAGAATCCGTTACCGCGAGGTTAGGAACGGGGAAGCTCGGGGAAGTCGTCGACCACCCTGGCGATCGTGCCGAGGGCGCCGTCGAGATGCTCGCGCGCATGGGTCGCCATCAGGCTGGTCCGCAGCAGCGCGCCACCGGGCGGGACCGCGGGGTGGATCGCGACGTTGGTGTAGACGCCGGCCTCGAACAGCGCCTTCCAGAGCAGCACCGCCTGCCAGTCGTCACCGACCATCACCGGCACCACCGGCGTGGTGGCGACGCGCCCGTCGGGCAGCGTTCCCGGCTCGACCACCCTGAGGCCGAGGTGGCGCAGGCCCTCGCGCAGGTACTCGGCGTTGGCGAGCAGCGCCTCGAACATCGCCGGGCCCTCGGCGCGGATCACCCGCAGCGCCCCCAGGGCGGCACCGACCGCGGCGGGGACGGCGCTGGCGCTGAAGACGAAGGAGCGCGAGCTGATCCGCAGGTACTCGACCACGTCGGCTGGCCCGGCGATGAAGCCGCCGCAGGAGGCGAGGCTCTTGGAGAAGGTGCCCATCCGCAGGTCGACCTCGTGCTCGAGCCCGAACAGCTCGCAGGCGCCGGCGCCGCGGGCGCCGAGCACGCCGGCGCCGTGTGCCTCGTCGACCATCAGCCGCGCCCCGTAGGCCCGGCAGAGCTCGACTATGCGGGGCAGGTCGCAGACGTCGCCCTCCATCGAGAAGACCCCGTCGACGACGACGAGCACGCCGCCGCCGTCCTCGGCGCCGCGCTGCAGCATCTTCTCCAGCTTCTCCATGCGGTTGTGGCGGAAGGGCCGCAGCTTGGCGCCGGAGAGCCGGCAGCCGTCGAGGATCGAGGCGTGGTCGCCGGAGTCGCAGATCACCGTGTCGCCCGGCCCGAGGATCGTCCCGATGCAGCCGACGTTGGCCTGGTAGCCGGTCGTGTAGACGATCGCGTCCTCGGTCCCCATCCACTCGGCCAGCTCGCGCTCGAGGTCGACGTGCAGCGGCGTCGTCCCGTTCAGCAGGCGCGAGCCGGTGACGCCGGTGCCGTAGGTCTCGAGGGCCTCGCGGGCGGCGTCCTTGACCCGCTCGTCGCCGGTCAGGCCGAGGTAGTTGTTGGAGCCGAGCATGATCGTCTCGCGCCCCTCCATCTCGACCACCGGGCCGGCCTGCGAGGTGAGCAGGCGGAAGTAGGGGAGGAGGTCGTGCTGCTTGGCCGCTTCGAGCTGCTCGAGCCGCTCGTGGCTGCGCGCCTTCTCGAAGACGTCGACCGGGGCCTTCGCGGTCTCGCTCATCACCGCAGAGTGTAGGTTGCGCCCCCCATGGCAAGCGTGTCGATACGGCCGGTGCGGAGCCGCCGCGAGCTGAAGCGCTTCGTCAAGGTCCCGTTCGGCATCCACCGCGACCACCCGCAGTGGGTGCCGCCGTTGATCCTTGACCGGATGCAGTTCCTCAACCGCAAGAAGAACCCCTGGTTCGAACACGGCGAGGCCGAATACTTCATCGCCGAGCGCGACGGCGAGGCGGTCGGCCGGATCACGGCGCAGGTCGACGCGCGCTGGGACGAGACCCAGGGCGGAAGCGACGCGATGTTCGGCTTCTTCGAGACGATCGACGACGCGGAGGTGACTGGCGCGCTGCTCGACACGGCGGCGGAGTGGGCGGCTTCCAGGGGCCGCACCCGGGTCCTCGGGCCGATGGACTTCACCACCAACGACGAGCTCGGGATCCTGATCGAGGGCTTCGAGCTGCGCCCCTACATCCTCGAGAACTGGCATCCGCCCTACTACCAGCAGCTGATCGAGGCGCACGGGTTCGGCAAGAGCATGGACCTGCTGATGTGGGAACTGAACTTCGGTGACCTCAAGGACGGCGAGCGCTTCGATCCCGAGATCCACGCCGCCGCCCAGAAAGCGCTGCGCGACGAAGGGGTGACGATCCGCAACATCGACAAGCGCAACCTCGAGCGCGAGATGCATCTCTTCACGCCGGTCTACAGCGACGCCTGGTCGGAGAACTGGGGGTTCGTCCCCCCGACCGATGCCGAGGTCGCGTTTCACGCCAAGCTGCTCAAGCAGGTGATCGACGAGGAATGGGCCTACATCGCCGAAAAGGACGGTGAGGCGATCGGCGCGGCGCTGACCCTGCCCGACATCAACCAGGTGCTGGTGAGGATGGAGGGGCGGCTGCTGCCCTTCGGCTGGGCGAAGTTCCTGCTCGGCAAGCCCAGGATCGACCGCCTGCGCGTCCTCGCGCTCGGGGTGAAGAGCGAGTACCGCCATTCCGGCGTTGCCGCTGGCCTCTACCTCAAGCACCTGGAGACGGCGCAGAAGCCGGGCGCGATCGAAGGCGGCGAGATGGGCTGGATCCTCGAGACCAACGGGCCGATGAACCGGGCGATGGAGGGGATGGGGGGCAGGGTCGTCAAGCGGTACCGGCTGTACGAGCGGGCGTTGTAGGGGGCGCCGGGCAGGACTCGCCTGCGCAACAGATGGGAGGCTTGGCGAGTCCTGCCCGGCGCCCTCGGCAATGGCCGCAGTTTGCGGTGAGTGTTGGGGAGGCGACTTCGGCCGTCGCTAGAGTCGGCTGGGTGAGTGATTTCGAGATTGAGGCCGAGGTTGTGGCTGAGGAAGACGCCACTCCGGGCGAAGCTGCGCCGGTGCGAGCGCTTCAGGCCTACGAGGAGCCGGCTTTGCCGGTCCTGCGGGGCGAGGTCCGTAATGCGGCGATCGCTGCCGCAGGTGGGGTGCTGGCGGGGGCCGCGACCGTGGCCGCGGTGCGCGCGGTCAGCGCCGTGCGGCCGAAGAGCCGCTCGCCGCGCCGCCTCTCGCGCCGCCGCGGCGATCGCGTCGTCGCCAGCCGCTCCTTCCTCGTCGACGTCCACCTGCTCGGCCGTTAACCCCGGCCGATGGGCCGAAAACGGGCCTATATGTCCCGAAATCGGCCCACCGGCCCGGTTGAGGTGGAGGTGGTGGCGCCGCAGCCCTATCGGCTGCCGCGTGGGAGTGACGATGGGACGCTGCGGATTCGGGGTGGCGTTGCGACCCGGCTGCTCCAGGTTGAGGGCAGGCCGGTGTTGGCGCGGGCCTGGCAGCTGCGCGGGGGGCGGGTCGCGCTGCGGGCCGAGCCGGTCGACCCCGGGGACGTGACGCTGCCGCCGCTTGCGGTCGCGCGCGATCCGGAGCCGGCCGGCGCGGCCGAGCTGGAGGTGGCGATCGCGCGGATGCGGTTCGTGCTCGGCCTCGACTACGACCTCGGCGAGTTCCACCGCCGCTTCCGCCGCGACCCGTTGCTGGGGCCGCTGATCCGCCGGATGCCGGCCTTCCGGCCGCGGCGCCGGGTGTGGCCCTGGGAGGCGCTGGCCGCGGCGGTGGTCGGGCAGCTGATCGAGGCGGAGCGGGCGGTCACGATCGAGCGCCGCATCGTCGGCCGCTGGGGCGCCCGGCATGGAGCCGGGCGGGAGGCGCTTCGCGACGTCCCCGGGCCGGCGGCGATCGCCGGCCGCGCCCCGGCCGAACTGGCCGCGATCGACCTCGCCTCGAGCCGGGCGCTGGCGCTGCGGCGGGTGGCGAAGCTGGTCGCCGGCGGGCGCTGCGAGCCGGAGGACCCAGCCGCCGACCGGCGTCTGCTGGCGCTGCCGCAGATCGGCCCCTGGACGGTCCAGTGCCTGGCCCTGTTCGGGCGCGGCGAGATGGACGCGCTGCCGGCCGGTGACCTCGGCTACATCAAGCTGGTCGGCCGGCTGGCCGAGCTCGGACGGCGCGCGACCGTTGCCGAGGTGGAGGAGTTCTTCGCCCCTTACGAGCCGTTCCGCGGACTGGCCGGGGCGCTGGCGCTGAGCGGCCTATGCAGGCGGGTTGCGCAGGGGCCGCCGCTGCGCCTCGCCGCCTGAATCGAAGCCTCTCCCGGGCGTGCATGAGTTCGTGCCTGGACAGACGTGCGGTCAAGCGCCTCGACAATCTGCCGATACCGACGCGATGCCCGGCGTAGGGGATAGAAACTGGCCCGACCACGAGGTCAGCGAATTCCTCGACCAGATAACCGCTGGCGGTCAGGATTACCGGCGCCTGGTCGAGCGCCTGCCGGTGATCGTCTACAGCTCGGAGATCGGCGAGCTGGGGGAGTGGCACTACGTCAGTCCCCAGGTCGAGGAGATCCTCGGCTACACCGCCGAGGAGTTCAAGCAGGACCCCGGCCTCTGGGCGCGGCTGCTGCACCCCGACGACCGCGAGCGGGCGCTGGCGAACGAAAAGGTCGACCTGCTCGGCGATCGCAACACGCGGCCGGTCGAGTACCGGATGTGCACCCGCGACGGCCGCACCGTCTGGATGCTCGACGAGGCGGTGCTGGAGGCGGACGAGGACGGGGTGCCGGTCTGGCACGGCGTCCTCTACGACATCAGCGAGCGCAAGCGGACCGAGGCGGAGCTGCAGCGAGCGCTCTCGCAGCAGGCGGTGGTCGCCAAGCTCGGCGAGCGGGCACTGCAGGACGGCGATCCGGAATCGCTGATGCGGGTCGCTGCCGCGCTGATCGGCGAAGTCGACGGCGTCCACAGCGCCTGTATCTGGGAGCTCGGCCGCGACGGGCGCCGGCTCAACCTGCTCGCCGGGCTGGAGCAGGAGGTGGTCGGAGCCGGCCGCCGCGTCTCCGCCGCGCGCGACTCGCACGCCGGCGCCGCGCTCGAATCCGGCACCCACGCGATCGTTGCCGACTGGGCGAGCGAGAAGCGCTTCACGATGCCCCCGGTGCTGCGTGCCTTCGGCGCCGCCAGCAGCCTCGCGGTGATGATCGACGGTAAGGACCATCCCTTCGGCGTGCTCGACCTCCACGCCACCGAGCCGCACCGGTTCAGCGCCAAGGACGTCCCCTTCGTGCAGGCGGCGGCCAACGTCCTCGCCGACGCGCTCGAGCGTCACGCCACCGACCAGGCACTGCGCCACCGTGTCCTCCACGACTCGCTCACCGGCCTGCCCAACCGGCTCAGCTTCGTCGACGCGCTCGGTGAGGGGCTGAAGCGGGCGGCCGTATCCGGCTCGCCGATCGGGATCCTCTTCCTCGACCTCGACCACTTCAAGTTGATCAACGACAGCCTCGGCCACCACGCCGGCGACGCCCTGCTGCGCGGGGTCGCGCCGCGGCTGCGCGCTCACCTGCGGCCCGGCGACGTCGTCGCCCGCTTCGGCGGCGACGAGTTCGGGATCCTGATCGACCGGCTCGCCGACGAAGAGGAGGCGATCGCGATCGCCGACCGCGTCTCCGCCGCCTTCGCCCAGCCCTTCTCGATCGACGGGGTCGAGCACTTCATCACCGCCAGCGTCGGCGTCGCCGTCGCCCGCCCCGCCGACCAGCGCGGGGCCAGCGCCGAGATGCTGATCCGCGACGCCGATGCCGCGATGTACCGGGCCAAGGAAGGCGGCCGCGCCCGCTGCGTGCTGTTCGACGCGGCGATGCGGGCCAGCGCGATGCGGCGGCTCGAGATCGAACGCGAGCTGCGCCACGCGCTCGAGCGCGACGAGATGGCGCTCCACTACCAGCCGGTGGTCAGCCTCCGCTCCGGTGAGATCAGCGGCCTCGAGGCGCTGGTCCGCTGGCAGCACCCGGAGCGCGGCCTGCTCGACCCGGCCGAGTTCGTCTCGATCGCCGAGGACAGTGGCCTGATCGAGCCGATTGGTCGCTGGGTCCAGGAGCAGGCCTGCCGCCAGATCCTCGAGTGGCACGAGCAGCGCCCGGACGCGCGCCCCTTCGATGTCGCCGTCAACCTCTCGGCGCGCCAGGTCGCCCACCGCGACCTGCCCGCTACGGTGGCGGAGATCGTCGCCCGCACCGGCCTCGACCCGGTTCATCTGCGGCTGGAGATCACCGAGAGCGTCCTGGTCGAGGAGTCAGCGAGCGCGATCGCCTCGCTGGAAGCGCTGAACGAGATCGGCGTGCGCCTCGTCCTCGACGACTTCGGCACCGGCTACTCATCGCTCGCCTACCTCAACCGCTTTCCCTTCCACGCGTTGAAGATCGACCGTTCGTTCGTCGATGCGCTCGGGATCGAGCAGGAGCGCACCGCGATCGTCGAGGCGATCATCGGGATGGCGCGGGCGCTCTCGCTGGAGGTGATCGCCGAGGGGGTCGAGAACGAGGTGCAGCTGGCCGAGCTGCGCCGGCTCGGTTGCGACTACGCCCAGGGCCACCTCTTCCACGCGGCGATGCCTGGGCCAGAAGTCAGCCGGCTGCTGGGCCAAGGGGCGCTCGGCTATTCGGGGATCTCGTCGCCGGGCAAATAGTCGTTGCTGAGCAGTTCGGCCGGCTCCGGCAGTGACTCGATCAGCCCGTTGTCGCGCATCCAGGCGGTGAAGGTCCGCCACGCGGCGGGGTCCATGTAGCCGTAGGGCTGCCCCGGGGTGCGGGCGCCGAGCAGCGGCAGCGTCGCTTTCACCTCGGCTTCGGTCAGTTTTGGTTCGAGGTCGTTGTTGGCTTCGAGCACCGCTTTCGTGGCGGCGTTCGGTTGCGCGACCGCGGCCGCGGTGCCGCGCTCGAGTGCGGCGATGAAGAGCCGGACCGTTTCCGGGCCGGCTTCCAGCCGCTCCCGGTTGGCGACCAGGACGAGCTCGTCATAGGTGGGGACGCCGAGCTGGTCGACCGGGGTGACGACCGGGTCTTTGCCGCGCTGGCGCAGGTCGACGCCCTCGACGTTGAGGAAGCCACCGAGCATCGCGTCGGCGCTGCCGCCGACCAGGGCCGGGAGCAGGCCGAAGCCGACGTTGACCGATTTGACCTCGGAGGGCGAGAGCCCGACGCGGCCGAGGATCGTGCTGAGGAAGGCGTCCTGGTAGGGGATGCCGGCGGTCGCGATCGTCCTGCTTTTCAGGTCCGCGATCCCTTTTATGCCGGATCCCTGCAGCCAGATCATCGAGGTCAGCGGCCGGTTGACCAGCGCCCCGACGGCGACCACGCCGAGGCCCTGCTCGTGCGCGAGGGCTACCTCCGGCTCGTAGGAGATCGCAAGGTCGGTCTCCCCGGCCGCGACCAGCTTCATCGGCGCGCTCGGGTCGGCCGGGGCGTCGATGCTGACGTCGAGGCCGGCTTCCTCGAAGTAGCCGAGTTTCTCGGCCAGGTAGATCCCGGCGTGATCGGGGTTGGGGTAGAAGTCGAGCGTCAGGCTCAGCGGCTCGGCTGCGGTGTCGCCGTCCTCGGACTTCTCGCCGCAGGCGGCGAGGCCGAGGGCGAGCGCGATCAGCGTGGCGGCAAGCGCAAGCGCCGCGGTTCGGGGTGGCTTCATGGCCTGTGTTCTATCGCCAAGTGACGACGCGTCGCTCCGCGAGGGTCACCAGGCCGATCAGGGCGAGGGCCATCGCCGCAAGAACGAAGACCGCGGCGAACTCGCGGGCGACCTCCAGCTTCGCGTTGTCTTCGAGGATCAGGTGGCCGAGGCCGGCGTTGCCGCCGACCCACTCGCCGAAGATCGCGCCGATCGGGGCAACTACGACACCGATCTTGGCTCCGGTGAAGAAACTCGGCAGCGCGTTCGGAGCCTCGACCCGGCGCAGGATCTGCCAGCGCGAGGCATCGAGGGAGCGCATCAGCTTGATCGCCTCGGGCGCGGCCGAGCGCAGGCCGTCGAGCACGCTGACGGTGATCGGGAAGAAGCAGATCAGCGTCACCACCACCACCTTCGGGCCGATCCCGAAGCCGAGCCAGACCAGCAGGATCGGGGCGATGACGATGATGGGGATCGTCTGCGAGGCGACGACCAGCGGGTAGGCGGCGTCGCGGAGCAGGCGTGAAAGGTGCATCGCCGCCGCCAGCCCCGTCCCCAGGATCAGCGCGCAGGCAAGCCCGAGAACGATCTCCTGCAGCGTCACCCAGGCGTTTTCGGCCAGCAGTGAACGGCTCTGCCAGAGTGCCTCGCCGACTTCCGAGGGCGCCGGGACGAGGAAGGGGTCGAGGCCGAAGACGTCAGCCATCGCCCCGGTGTCGGCGAGGATCTGCCAGGCGCCGAGCAGGGCCGCCAGCAGCAGGGTGGGGAGCAACCAGCGCCTCATCGCGCCCCCGCATGCAGTGCCTGCATCGCTTCTTCGCGGACAGCCAGAAAGCCGGGGTCGGTGACGGCGGCGTCGCGGTCGGCCGCCCGCGGCGCCGGCGCCCGCAGCTCGGCGAGGACGCGGGCCGGCCGGGGGGAGAGGACGGCGACCCGGTCGCAGAGGTAGAGCGCCTCCTCGACGTCGTGGCTGACGAGGACGACGGTGCGGGGGTCGGCGCCCAGCGCCTCCGCCAGCCACTGCTGCATCTCTCCCCTGGTGATCGCGTCGAGTGCCGCGAACGGCTCGTCGAGGGCGAGGAGCGGCTTGCCGGCGATCAGCGTGCGCAGGAAGGCGACCCGCTGGCGCATCCCGCCCGAGAGTTCGGCCGGGGCGGCCAGCTCGAAGCCGGCGAGGCCGAAGCGGGGGAACAGCTCACCGGCCCGGCGCCGCGCCGCGGCCCTGCCGAGGCCGCGGTTGCGCAGGGCGAGGGCGGCGTTGTCGAGCGCCGAGTACCAGGGGAGGAGCTGGTCGCTCTGCGGCATGTAGGCGCAGTGCGCGAGGCGGCCGGCCGCCTCGCCGGCGCCGTCGACGCTGACCGTGCCGGCTCCCGGCTCCTGCAGGCCGCTGATCAGCTCCAGCAGGGTCGACTTGCCGCAGCCCGACGGCCCGACCAGCCCGACCGCCTCGCCGCTTGCGACCTCGAGGTCGAGCCGCTCGATCGTCTGCAGCTCGGCGTATGCGTGGCCGAGGCCGCGAATCGAGACTGACATCCCTGGTATCCTGCCGCACACCGCGCTCCTGACCAAAGTGGTCAGGAAAGTCGATAAGCATCCGCGCGGGCATAGGCATGGACCCGGCAATAGTTATTTTCGGCTTCGGCATCGGAGCGATGGTCGGCATGACCGGCATGGGCGGCGGCACGCTGATGACGCCGCTGCTGATCCTGCTGTTCGGAGTCAAGCCGGTGACCGCGATCGGTACCGACATCTTCTACGCGGCGGTGACCAAGACGGTCGGCGGCTGGCGCCACCTGCGCATGGGCACGGTCAACATCCGACTCTCGATGTGGCTCGCGGCCGGCAGCGTTCCCGCCGCCGTCGCCGGGGTCTGGGCGATCTCGATCCTGCAGAGCAAGGTCGGCGAAGAGCGCCTCGACTCGATCGTCTACGCGCTGCTCGGCGGCACCCTGCTGATGGTCGGGATCATCACCCTGGCCCGGGCGCTGATCCTCAGCAAGCTGGTCGAAGAGCGCGACGACTTCGAGCTGAAGCGGCGTCACAAGGTCGCCGCGGTCGCGATCGGCGCCACCACCGGCTTCGTGATCGGGATCACCTCGGCCGGCTCCGGCACGGTGATCGCGATCCTGCTGATCGCCGTCTTCCGGCTGGCCCCGGTGAAAGTCGTCGGCACCGACGTCTTCCACGCGGCGATCCTGCTCTGGGCGGCCGGCATCGCGCACTGGGTCGACGGCAACGTCGATTTCGTCCTGGCCGGGAACATCCTGCTCGGCAGCGTCCCGGGCGTGGTCGTCGGCTCGCACTTCGCGACCCGGGCCCCGACCGGGCTCCTGCGCACCGCGCTCGGCGTCGTCCTCGTCGCCTCCGGGATCGTCACCGTGCAAAAGGGCGACCCGGTGGTCTGGCCGATCGCCGCCGCCGTCGCCGGCATCGGCCTCAGCCTGCTGATCTGGTTCCCGCGCTGGTGGAACGCGCGGCGGGTGAAGCGCGAAGCCGCGGAGGCGGCCGAGCAAGCCCGCGACCGCTCCGATGATCTCGCGCCTGAGACGATCGGCTGATTGCTTTACTAGACGCATGCGCGTTTCAGCGAAGGCCGACTACGCGGTCCGGGCGGCCGCGGAGCTTGCTGCGGCCGACGAGGGACCGGTCAAGGGCGAGCGCCTGGCGGACGCACAGGACATCCCCTTGCAGTTCCTCGAGCACATCCTGCTCGAGCTCAAGCACCAGGGCATCATCCGCGCCCGCCGCGGCGCCAAGGGCGGCTACTGGCTGGCCAGGCCGGCCGACGAGGTGACGATCGCCGACATCGTGCGCGCCGTCGAGGGGCCGATCGCCCACGTGCAGTCGACCCCGCCCGAGGCGATCAAGTACCACGGCAACGCCGAGGCCCTGCAGAAGGTCTGGATCGCCGTCCGCGCCAGTCTCCGCACCGTGCTCGAGACCGTCACCCTCGCCGACCTCGTCTCCGGCAACCTGCCGCCCGTGGTCGAGGAGCTGATCGCATCTCCCGATGCCTGGGTCGCCAGCACCGAGACCAAGGAAATGGCAGCCAAAGGCAACTAGCGGGTCTGGCGATTAGGCCTTGACCGGCGTCAGGTCGAAGTCGGTGCCCAGCCTCAGCTCGCTGTAGCGCTTCGCCCAGTCGTCGTTGACCCGGTCGGACTGGCGCTTCATCCGCGGCTCGAACTCGAACCCCTGCGGCGGCGTCAGGTCGAGCCGCTCCAGGAGGTTGAGCGTGCTGGTCTCGTAGTCGGCCTCGAAGTTCTCGTAGAGGACGAGGATCGGCTTGATCCGCGCGTGCTCGAAGAAGGCGTCCCAGCTCGCCTCTTCGGCGAGGATCTGTGCCAGCAGGTGGTCGATCGCCTTGAAGTGGAAGCGCAGCTGCGGGCGGTGCTCCTCGATGAAGCCGCGATAGGGCGGGGCGCCGTCGTCCTCGACCGAGGCCGCCTTGGCGCTGGCCTGGTCCTCGCGCCAGGTCGCGGTCTGCACCGCCTTCCAGAGCGAGACCGCCTGCCGGACTTTGTTCGCCCGCACGACCCGGACCAGGGTCAGGTCGGGGAACACGGTCGGCAGCATCTCGGCCAGGGGGAAGTCGCGGTAGGCCGGGATGTTGCGCAGCAGGCTGACGAAGCTCGCCGAAGTAGCCCCACATCAGCTTCGCGCCGAAGACGCCGTTGGGGGTCGTGCCGGCCTCGAAGGCCCAGTCGAGGTAGCGGTCGTAGGCGGCGCGGCTCCAGAGCGGCGAGCGTGGCGGCGGCTCGTTGCCGATCGCCCGCTCGCCGAGGTGGTCGCGGATCGACTGGTCCTCGACCCCGAGGAAATATTCCTCCGGCCGGCGCGGCCGGCCGCTGTGCCGCAGCGCCTCGAAGTACTCCTCTGGCTTGCCCGCGACCCCGGTTTTCTCCAGCGCGTGGCAGACCAGCGTGCTGCCGCTGCGGGGCGTCGCGCAGACGAGATAGGAGCGTTGGGCTGGCATCGAGTTACTAGTCTGGGTTCAGTACCCGAAAGAGGAGGAATCACGCTGAGCCCACCGCCCAACATCCTCTACATCCACTCCCACGACACCGGTCGTTACGTCCAGCCCTACGGCTTTCAGGTCCCGACCCCCAACATCCAGATGCTCGCCGACCAGGGGGTGCTCTTCCGCGAGGCCTTCTGTGCCGCCCCGACCTGCTCCGGCAGCCGGGCCAGCCTGCTGACCGGGCTCTACTGTCACAACAACGGCATGCTCGGACTGGCGCACCGCGGCTGGGAGCTGAACGACTACGGGCAGCACTGGATCCACGCCCTGCGCCGCGGCGGCTACAGCTCGACCCTGATTGGCGAGCAGCACATCTCGATCGACCCTGGCGTGATCGGCTACGACGAGGTCGTTCCGGTCGACTCCAACCACGCCGAGTACGTGGCGCCGCTGACGATCGAGGCGCTGCGCGAGGCGCCGCCGCGGCCGTGGTTCATGTCGGTCGGCTTCTTCGAGACCCACCGCGACTTCTTCGCCCCGACCTCGGTTCGCGACACGCTCTACTCGCTGCCGCCGGCCAACCTCCCCGACGTCGTCGCCACCCGCCGCGACACCGCCGCCTTCAAGGCCAGTGCCCGCTCGCTCGACCAGGGCGTCGGCTCGGTGCTGCACGCCCTGCACGACTTCGGCCTGGTCGAGAACACGCTGGTGATCTGCACGACCGACCACGGCATCGCCTTCCCCGGCGCCAAGGCGACCCTGTTCGACCGCGGGATCGGGGTGATGATGATCATCCGTGGCCCCGCCGGCTTCGCCGGCGGCAAGGTCATCGACGCCCCGGTCAGCCACCTCGACGTCTACCCGACCCTCTGCGAGCTGGCCGGGGTGGAGCCGCCGGGCTGGCTCCAGGGCTCCTCGCTGATGCCGCTGGTGCGCGGGGAGGTCGAGGCGCTGAACGACGGGATCTTCGCCGAGGTCACCTACCACGCCGCCTACGAGCCACAGCGGGCGGTCCGCACCGAGCGCTGGAAGTACATCCGGCGCTTCGACGACTACCCGCACCCGGTGCTCGCCAACTGCGACGACAGCGCCAGCAAGGAGCTGTTGATGGAGGCGGGGTGGGGGTCGCAGGAGGTGCCGCGCGAGCAGCTCTACGACCTCGTCCTCGACCCCGGTGAGGGCCGTAACCTTGCCGGCGACCGCGGCCGGGCGGAGGTGCTGGAGCAACTGCGCGAGCGGCTCGACCGCTGGATGCGGGAGACCGAGGACCCGCTGCTCGAGGGCCCGGTGCCGCCGCCCCCGGGAGCGCTGGTCAACGAGCAGTCGCAGGTTTCGCCGGACGACCCGCCGCGCCGGGTCAGGGCCGATCCCACGGCCGCTCCATCCAGCTGAGGCAGACCCAGCCGGGGACGAGCGTGCCGGAAGGGTCGCGGTACTCGTCGCGAGCGAAGACGCTGAGCCCACAGTTGTGCGAGCCGAGGTTCCAGATCCCGGCCGCCAGCGGCGGCTCGAAGGCGGCGCCGAGGACCGAGTCGAGCAGGAAGAAACGGGTGAAGATGCCGTGGCCGACGATCAGGGGGAGCTCCTCGCCGCTGGCCGCCTCGAGCTCGGCCTTGAGGCGGCGCACCCGCGCGACCAGCTGCTCGAAGCTTTCGCCGCTGGTGAGCTCGTGGAGGTAGGGCAGAGCCAGCGGCTCCAGCCCCAGGGTGTCGCCGACGATCGCGGCAGTTTCGGTCGCGCGCCGTAGCGGGCTGGTCAGCAGGCGGGTGGCGCCGCGCTCGACCAGTGCCTCAGCGGCCGCGGCGGCCTGCGCCCGACCGCGCGCGGTGAGGCGGTCGCCCTCGGCGTCGGCCAGGGCCTTGGCACCGCTGTGGGCGTTGTGGGCCGACTCGCCGTGGCGGAGGAAGAGCGCC
This sequence comes from uncultured Actinomycetes bacterium, assembly GCA_963728025.1. Taxonomy (GTDB): domain Bacteria; phylum Actinomycetota; class Thermoleophilia; order Solirubrobacterales; family 70-9; genus VAYN01. The sequence goes on from CAVSIF010000001.1 coordinate 155,917, forward strand.
CGGCTCATTCTGTCGCCGGAACGCCGCCGGCGACGACGTTGACGAAGTTCTCCAGGTGCCGGGTGGTCCAGCACTCGAAGACGCCGTCGCAGTGGCGTTCGTAGGCGGCCATCACCGAGTCGCCGTAGTTCCAGTAGAGCTTCGGCTCCGGGTTGAGCCAGAACAGGCGGCCGGCCCGCTCGGCGACCTGGGCAAAGACCTCGGCGTGCGGCTCGCGCCCGTTGGTGCGGGCGTCGCCGAGCACGATCACGGTCGAGCGCGGGTCGAGCTCGTCGGAGATCTCGGTCAGGAACTCGAGCCAGACGCGGCCGTAGTCGGTGTACCCGGAGACGTCGGCGACCCCGCCCTCGCTCGAGATCCGCTCGGCGACGGCGCGGAAGTCGCGCTCGTGCTCGAAGACGTCGGTCACCTCGGAGATCCGCTCGATGAAGACGAAGCTGCGCAGTTTGCGGAACGAGCCGTGCAGCGCGTGCAGGACCGAGAGGAAGAAGACGCTGGCCGAGGTGACCGAGGTCGAGACGTCGCAGAGGACGTAGATCTCCGGCCGTCGCGGCCGCTTCGGCCGGTAGCGCAGGCGCAGCGGCACGCCGCCGGTCTCGAGCGAGGCGCGCATCGTCCGCCGCACGTCGACCGTGCTCGCCTGGCGGCGGCCGCGCTGCTCGTGGCCGAGCGTCGCCAGCCGCCGCTTCATCTGTGAAACGGCGCGGTGGACGGCGGCGAGGTCCTGGGTCGGGCTGGTCGGCAGGGCGCGGTCGAGCTCGGCCAGGGGGCGGGACGGGGGCAGGGTCTCGGTGCGCTCGATCAGGTCGCGCTCGAGCTCACGCCGCAGGTGGCGCTCGAACTGGTTGAGCTGGTCGCGGTCGATCGGCGGCCGCTCCTCGCCCGACTCGGCCGGCGGCTGGGCACCCGCGGTGAGGCCGAGCGTGCGGCGGATCCGCTGCACGTCGACCCCGACCACGCCCGAGCCCTCGGCCTGGCCGAAGGCGGCGATCGCCAGCCGCGCCAGGTCGCGCAGCCGGTCCTCATCGCCCTCCAGGATCGCCTCGCGGATCTGCTCGCGCAGCTCGTCCATGTCGAGCCGCTCGCCGCCCTCGCCCGACTCGCCGCCGCCCTCACCGCGCTCGCTGATCTCACGCTGCACCGCCTCGGCCTCGGCGGCGCGGAAGAAGTAGCGGTCGAACAGCAGCTCGAAGACGCGGCGGTCGTCCTGGGACTTGGCGATCGTCGCCGCCAGCGCCTCGCGGAAGTCGGCCTGCGAGGTCCACTCGACCTGCGCGAGCGCCGCGAAGGCGTCGAGGATCTCTGAGGTCCCGACCGCGACCCCCTCGCCGCGCAGCTCCTCGCAGAAGGCGAGCAGCTTCGCCGCCAGCCCGGGCGGGCCGGCGTCAGCCCTGGGACCGTAGGGGGTCGGCAAGCTTCACCCCGACTCGCTCCGCCACCAGGTCGATGTCGGTGCGGTGCTTGACGATGATCGACATCGACTGCTCGAAGGTCGTGCGGTCGATGTCCTCGGCGCCCATCAGCAGCAGCGTCCGTGCCCAGTCGATCGACTCGGCAATCGAGGGCGGCTTCTTCAGGTCCAGCGCCCGCACCATCCCGATCACCTCGACCAGCCGCCGCGCCAGCGTCTCGTCGAGCTCCGGCGCGTGCAGGCGGACGATCTCGATCTCGCGCTCGAGGTTCGGATAGTCGAGCCAGAGGTAGAGGCAGCGCCGCTTCAGCGCCTCGGTCAGCTCGCGCGAGTCGTTCGAGGTGAGGACGACGATCGGCATCGTCGTCGCCGAGACCTGGCCCAGCTCCGGGATCGTGATCTGGAAGTCGGAGAGCAGCTCGAGCAGCATCGCCTCGAACTCCTGGTCGGTCTTGTCGATCTCGTCGATCAGCAGCACCACCGGCTCGGGACTCGAGATCGCCTGCATCAGCGGCCGGGTGAGCAGGAACTCGGAGCTGAAGATGTCCTCCTGCACGTCCTCCCAGCCGGCCTCGCCGCCGGCCTGGATCCGCAGCAGCTGCTTGCGGTAGTTCCACTCGTACATCGCCTTCGCCTCGTCGAGGCCCTCGTAGCACTGCAGTCGCACCAGCTCGCGCCCGGTCGCCCGTGAGAGCGCCTTCGCCAGCTCGGTCTTGCCGACCCCCGCCGGCCCCTCGACCAGGACCGGCTTGCCCAGCTGCTGGGCGAGGAAGGAAACCAGCGCTGCCGGCTCGTCGGCGAGGTAGCCGACCTTTGCCAGCGCCTCCTTGACGTCCGCCACAGAGCCTCTCGGTCATGCGGGCGATGATAATCCCGGTCCGTGTTCGACCTCGTGCTGCCCCTCGCCGACCTCCTGCCGACCAGCCCCGGCCCCTACATCGCGCTGATGATGATCGGCTTCGTGATCGGGATTCTGGGCCACCTCAGCGGGGCGAAGTCGCTGGTCGCCGCCGGCATCGTCCTGATCTTCCTCGGCGCCCTGCTGTTTCCGTTCCTCGCCAACGTGACCACGGAGGACCGGCCGCCGCCGGTCGAGGAAAGCCGCACCGGCGACCTCGAATAGGCCGTCGATTGCCCTGAGCTTCTACGATCCAAGGCCGAACCTGTCTTCGATCAGGAGGAGCCATCCCTTGAGCCGTCTCCGCATCTTCGCCCTGCTCGCCGCGCTGACCGCGCTGGCAACCGTGTTCGCCGCCTGCGGTGGCGGCAGCGACAGCAGTGACGAGAACCCGCAGCAGGTTCTCGACAACGCCACCCTTGGAGGGGTGAAAAGCGGCGACCTCGACCTCAGCCTGGCGATCGAGGCGGAAGGCGATGAAGGCGGCGACATCGACGTCAGCGTCTCCGGCCCGTTCGAGACCAAGGGTTCGGACGATCTGCCGGAACTCGACCTCAGCGCGACCGCGAACGGGACGCTCGAGGGCGACCCGGTCGACTTCGAGGGCGGGATCACGGTGCTCTCCGACCGCGCCTACGTCAACTACGAAGGGACCGAGTACGAAGTCGACCCGACCACCTACGCCTTCGTCAAGTCCAGCTTCGAACAGGCTCAAAAAGAAGGCGGCTCCGAAGGCAACCCGGCCGACGTCGGCGCCTGCCAGGAGGCAGCCGAAGGCTTCAAAGTGGGCGACTTCGCCGAGCGCCTCACCAACGAGGGCAGCGCCGACGTCGACGGCACCAGCACGACCAAAGTCAGCGGTGAACTGAACGTCGGCGGGGCGATCGACGCGATCATCAAACTGACCGAAGACCCGGCCTGCAGCACCCAGCTCGAAGCCGCTGGCCAGCTGCCGATCGGCGAACTCGAAGAGGCGAAGGGCGAATTGGCCAGCGCCGTCAAAAAAGCCCAAGTCGACGTCTACGTCGGCGACGACGACATCATCCGCCGGATCGTCGCTGACCTCACCGTCGAGCCCGAGGGGACGAGCGGCGAAAAAGTCGAAGTCGACCTCGACCTGGTGCTGAGCGGGGTCAACGAGGAACAGGAGATCAGCGCTCCCAGCGACGCGAAACCGCTCGAAGGGCTGTTCCAGAAACTCGACATCAATCCGATCGAACTGCTCGAAGGCGCCAACAGCGGCGAAGGCCTCGGCAACCTGCTTGAAAGCGTGATCGGGACCGACTCTCCGCTCGACGCTTTGCCCGGCGGCGGTTCGTCGGGCGGCGGCGGTTCGTCCGACGGCGGCTCGGGTGGCAGCGGCGCGGACGGCGGCGGCCAGCAGGCGTACCTCGACTGCCTCAAAGACGCGCGCACGCCGGCCGACCTGCAGCAGTGCGCGAGCATGATCCAGTAGATGGAGGGACACCCCGAGCGGCCGCGCCTCTCCGCGGCCTTCTTCTTCACCCCCCACGGGTGGCCGTACCTGCTGGCGCCGCTGATCCCGGTCGCGGTCCTGCTCGAGCTGACCCACGCCAGCGCGACGATCATCTTCGCCGCCGCGGCGCTGGGGATCATCCCCACCGCGGCGCTGATGGGGCGGGCGACGGAGGAGCTGGCGGCGCGCTCCGGTCCCGGGATCGGCGGCCTGCTCAACGTCACCTTCGGCAACGCACCGGAGCTGATCATCGCCCTCTTCGCGCTCAGCCAGGGGCTGCAGGAGGTGGTCAAGGCCTCGATTGTCGGCTCGATCCTCGGCAACATCCTGCTCGTGCTCGGCGCGGCGATGCTGGCCGGAGGCTCGGACGCGACAAGCAGACCTTCAACAGCACCAGCGCCAGCGTCCAGAGCACGATGCTGATGCTGGCCGCCGCGGCGCTGCTGATGCCGGCGATCTTCGAGCTGGTCGAGGGCCAGGGGCTGCCCAGTCCCGGTAGCGAGTCGACCAACTACGACTCCACCGTCGAGCACCTCTCGCTCGCGGTCGCGATCGTCCTCGTCGGCACCTACGTGGTCGGCCTCTTCTTCTCGCTCAAGACCCACCGGGCGATCTTCAACCCGGAGTACGAGGAGGAGGACACCTGGGGCTGGTCGACCCGCACCTCGGTGATCGCGCTTGCGGTCGCCGGGCTCCTGGTCGGGCTGATGTCCGAGGTCCTGGTCGGCTCGATCAGCGAGGCCTCGGAGGCGATCGGCCTCTCCGAGTTCTTCGTCGGCGTGATCGTCGTCGCGATCGTCGGCAACGCCGCCGAGCACTGGGTCGCGGTCCTGGTCGCGATGAAGAACAAGATGGACCTCGCGGTCAACATCGCGATCGGCTCCAGCGCGCAGATCGCGCTCTTCGTTGCCCCGGTGCTCGTGATCGCCTCCTTCTTCCTCGGCCCCTATCCGCTTGCCCTGGTCTTCAACGGCTTCGAGCTGGGCGCGATCGTGCTCGCGATCCTGATCGCCAACTACGTCACCCAGGACGGCGAGTCGACCTGGTTCGAGGGTGTGCAGCTGCTGGCGATCTACCTCGTTTTCGGGCTCGCGTTCTATTTCGCATAGCCTGCGGCGCCCGTGGAATACGTCCTCCTCATCTTCAGCTTCGCGGTCGTCCTTGCCGGGGCGCTGCTGTTCACCAACGCGGTCGAGTGGATCGGCCACAAGCTCAACCTGGGGGAGGGGGCGGTCGGCAGCATCCTCGCCGCGGTCGGGACCGCGATGCCAGAGACGCTGATCGCGATCGTCGCCCTGCTCAACGTCAGCGAGGGCTCCGAAGACGTCGCCGTCGGGGCGATCGTCGGGGCGCCGTTCCTGCTGGCGACGCTGGCGATGGGCCTGGTCGGCCTCTTCGCCTACCTCTACCGCGACCGCCGCGAGCAGGGCCTGCGGCTCAAGGCCCACCGGCCGACCCTGGAGCGGGACCTGATCTTCTTCCTGATCTTCTTCGCCGGCGCCGGAGCGCTTTCGTGGGGACCGCCGACGGGGGTGCGGATCGTCGTCGGCCTGCTCTTCCTCGCTGCCTACCTCCTCTACGTCACCCGCACCCTGCGCGGCGGCGGCGAGGTCCAGGAGGAGGAGACGCTCAACCCGCTGATCTTCGACCGGCGGGTCGAGCACCGCAGCGACCCGGCGCTCTTTCTCTGCATCGCGCAGCTCCTCGTCGGCCTCGCGGCGATGGTCGGCGGCGCCCACCTCTTCGTCGAGGAGCTGCTCCACATCGCCGAGAGCATCGGCGTCGAGGCGCTCGTCCTGGCGCTGATCCTGGCGCCGCTGGCAACCGAGCTGCCGGAGAAGGTGAACAGCTTCTTCTGGGTGCGCGAAGGCAAGGACGCGCTGGCGCTCGGCAACATCACCGGCGCGATGGTCTTCCAGTCGACGATCCCGGTCGGGATCGGCCTGCTCTTCACCGACTGGGCGCTGAGCGGCACCGCCGTGCTCTCGATCGGCCTCGGCGTCGTCGGCGGCATCCTCGCCTACGAGAGCCTGCACCGTGCCGGCCGCTTCAAACTGCCAGCCGTGATCGGCTGGTTCACGCTCTACACCAGCTTCATCGTCGCGGTAGTGATCAGCGCCTGAGCACGCTTCTGGCTGTGTCCTCGGTTGGCCGCCTGCGGGTCACGCACTTGAGTGCGCTCCCCTCGTCGGCCTCCCTGCGTCCTTGCCAGAAACGCGCTCAGGCGCTGATCAGGGCTTTAAGAACCAAATCGTCGTGCTTTTTCGGTTGGACCTTCGGGAAGACGTGGCTGATCTTGCCTTTGGGGTCGACGATGAAGGTCGAGCGGATGATTCCCATGTATTTCTTGCCGTACATCGACTTCTCGCCCCAGGCGCCGTACTTCTCGGCGACCTTGTGATCGGGGTCGGCGAGCAGGGTGAAGTCGAGCCGCTGGTTGTCGGCGAACTTGCGCAGCGCCTCCGGCTCGTCGGGCGATATCCCCAGCACCCGCGCCCCCAGCGCGCGGTACTCATCGCCGCGGTCGCGGATCCCGCAGGCCTGGGTCGTACAGCCCGGGGTTTCAGCTCGCGGGTAGAAGTAAACGACCACCGTCTCGCCCTTGAGGTCGGTGAGCTTGACCTTGTTGCCGTCCTGGTCGGACAGCGTGAAGGCGGGGGCCCTGTCCCCCTCGGCCAGCATCCGAGTCAGCCCTCGCTGTCCTCGGGGTCGTTGTCCTCGCGGCCGGGGTCCTGCCCGTCCTCGTCGCCGTCGAGTTCATCGTCGCCCTGTTCGAGCGCGGTTTCCGAGACCGAACCGGCGGAGCCGGGGTGATACTGGCTCTGGAAGCTCTCGAGGGCGCGGTCGCGGCTGTCTTCGTCGATCGGCACGTCCTCGGAGATCCGCACCCAATCGGCCCCCTCGTAGGCCTCCATGTTGAAGATCTCCTGGTCGATCGAGGCCGAGTCGTCGACCACGACGACGACCTCGGTCTGGGGGTTGAAGTAGGTGCCGGGCTGGACCAGCAACTCTTCGATCTCGTAGTTGTTGTCCTCCGCTCCTGCCATCACCGCGATCCTATGAAATCGGCGAGCTGACGCCCGGTCTCGGCCTCGATGTCGAGCGGCTCGAGACCCTGGCGCAGCCGCCGCTCGTTGCGGCTGACGACCAGCTGGCGGACTTCGGCTCGCAGTGTCGCCTCTTGGCGGGTGCCGGGGTCCATCTGCTCGGGGGACAGCGCGAGCAGCCGCTCGGTCTCCGCCTCGACGTCGATCGGGCGCTTGCCGCGTCGTTGCAGCCGCTCCGCTTTCGCCACCAGCATCTGCCTGACTTCCGCGGCCTGGATCGCGGGATCGACGGCGCGCGCCGGGCTGCGCATGTAGCGCGGCAGCGGCAGGTCCGGGTCAATCGCCAGCGCGCCCTGGCCGATCGAGTCCCAGCCGCCGCCGACCCGCCAGAGCAGCGCCCCGATCAAGGGCGCCGCGACACCGGTGAAGAGCAGCAGGACCGCGCACTTCCCGGTTGCCGACATCGCCACGGCGAGATCCACCGGCCAAGAGTAAACCGCCACCCGTTCGCGGGCCATCCGCTAACCTTCGTCTTGGTTGACTGACCAGTCAATCGGCGGAACGCTCGCCCCGTCGGCGGCGCTCCAGAACAGACTTAAGCACTGACGAAAAGGAGCACCGACCGGTGGTTGACTTCACCCTGACCGATGAACAGAAGGACCTGCGCGAGCTGGCCCACAGCTTTGCTGAGAAAGACATGCGCCCGGTCGCCTGGGAGTACGACGTGGACGGCGCCTGGCCCCAGGACGTGATCAACAAGGCCTGGGAGGTCGGGTTGATGAACACCCACGTCCCCGAGGCCTATGGCGGCCCCGGCCTCGACTACCTCTCCGGCTGCCTGATCGAGGAGGAGGTCGGTTGGGGCTGCTCCGGGATCGGCACCTCGCTGATGGCCAACGGCCTCGCCTCGGCCCCGATCACGCTCGGCGGCTCCGAGGAGACGAAAAAGAAGTACCTCGGGATGCTCACCGAAGCGCCGAAGCTGGCTTCATTTGGCCTGACCGAGCCGGACGCCGGCTCCGACGTCAGCGGGATGAAGACGAAGGCGGTGAAGAAGGGCGACAAGTACGTGATCAGCGGCTCCAAGTGCTTCATCACGAATGGCACCTACGCCGACTACTTCACCGTCTTCGCCAAGACCGACCCCGAGGCCGGCCACCGCGGGATCAGCGCCTTCGTCGTCGACGCCGACCTCCCCGGGGTCACTGTCGACAAGAAGGAGGACAAGATGGGCCAGCGGGCCTCCAACACCGCCACCATCTCCTTCGACGAAGTCGAGATCCCGGCCGAGAACCTCCTGGCCGAGGAAAACAAGGGCTTCAAACTGGCGATGATGACCCTCGACCGGACCCGTCCCGGCGTCTCGGCGATGGCGGTCGGGATCGCCCGCGCGGCGCTCGAGTACGCCACCGACTACTCCAAGGAAAGGGTCCAGTTCGGCGTCCCGATCGCGATGCACCAGGCGATCCAGTTCATGATCGCCGACATGGCGACCAAGGTCGAGGCCGGCCGTCTGCTGGTCTGGAACTCCGCCTTCCTGCTCGACCAGGGCGTGCGCAACAGCAAGGTCTCCTCGATGGCCAAGCGCTTCGCCGCCGACTCGGCGATGGAGGTCACCACCGATGCCGTCCAGGTTTACGGCGGCTACGGCTTCATCAAGGAGTACCCGGTCGAGAAACTGATGCGCGACGCGAAGATCATGCAGCTCTACGAGGGCACCAGCCAGATCCAGCGTCTCGTGATCGCCAAAGAAGTACTGCTCCCGCGCCAGGTCGACGATGCTCCGGCGCCGGACGCGAAGGCGCAGGCCTCGGAGAGCAGCCAGTCCGAGCAGGCCGCGGCGACGGTCTGAGTCATCGGCATCCCCGAGCGCGCCGCCAACGGTAAGGCGGCGCGCTCGGCACGCCGGCCGCCTTCCGGCGAAGAGGCGTAAGGGGGGAGAGTCAGGTGCCACCCGCGCCTTAACGCTCTGCACGAAAAATCGACATCAGATTTATCTGATAATTTCGGGGGAGTGATTCGCTTGACCGCAACCGAGGTAGCCCGCCAGTTCTCAGCCATCGTCAATCGCGTCGGAGCCGGCGAGGAGATCGAGGTGACCCGCAACGGCGCCCCGGTCATGCAGATGCGCCCGGCGCGGCGCCGGCAGACGCTCTCGGCCGCGGAGTGGCGTGACCTGATGGCATCCGCGCCCGGCGTCGACGATGGCTTCGCAAGGGACGTCGAGGAAGCGCGCCGTGCAGCTCGGCGACCTGGGCGACCCATGGCCGTCCTGATCGATACCTCGGTCCTGATCGACGTCGAGCGCCGTGGCACGACGCTCGACGACGCGATCTCTGAGCAGGGCCGGGCGATCAGCGTGATCACGATGAGCGAGCTGCTGCACGGCGTCCACCGCGCGGCCGAAGACAAGGTGCGGGTGCATCGGGAGGCGTTCGTCGAGCGCCTGCTGGCCGCGGTCGAGCCGCTGCCGGTGACCGCCTCGATCGCGCGGGTGCACTCCCGCATCTGGGCGGGGCTGGCGAGCGCCGGGGAGCGGATCTCGCCGCACGACATGTGGATCGCGGCGACCGCCCTGAGCCACGGCATGGGCGTCGCCACGGCCAACGCGCGCGATTTCGGGCGGGTGCCCGGCCTGCTCGTCTACCCGATCGGGGCGGTCGCCCGCTAAACCAGCCGCGGGGCGGCGTCGCCGCGCTTGGCGACCTTGAGGCGCTGGATTTTGTCGAGGATCAGCTTGCGAAGCCGCACCGACTCGGGGGTGACTTCGACGCACTCATCGTCACGCAGGAACTCGAGCGAGGCTTCGAGGCTGAGCCGGGTCGGCGGCGCCAGGCGGACGAGGATGTCGGCACTGGCGGCCCGCACGTTGGTCTGCTGCTTGGCCTTGGTCGGGTTGACGTCGAGGTCGTCGGAGCGGGCGTTTTCGCCGACGACCATCCCCTCGTAGACCTCCTCGCCGGAGCCGACGAAGAGCGTGCCGCGGTCCTGCAGGCTGAACAGCGAGTAACTGGCGGTCTGGCCGCGGCGGTCGGCGACCAGCGAGCCGGTCTGGCGCGTGCGCAGCTCACCTGCCCAGGGCTCCCAGCGGTCGAAGACGTGGTGGAGGATGCCGGTGCCGCGGGTCTCGGTGAGGAACTCGGTGCGGAACCCGATCAGGCCACGGGCGGGGACCAGGTAGTCCATCCGCACCCACCCGGTCGAGTGGTTGACCATCTGCTCCATCCGCCCCTTGCGCCCGGCGAGCATCTGGGTGACGGCGCCGACGTGCTCCTCGGGCACGTCGATCGCCAGCCGCTCGACCGGCTCGTGCACCTCGCCTTCGATCTCGCGGGTGACGACGCGCGGCTGGCCGGCGGTCAGCTCGAAGCCCTCGCGCCGCATCAGCTCCAGCAGCACGACCAGCTGCAGCTCGCCGCGCCCCTGCACCTCCCAGGCGTCGGGGCGCTCGGTGTCCTTGACCCGGATCGAGACGTTGCCGACCAGCTCGGCGTCAAGCCGGTCGCGGATCTGGCGCGCGGTCAGTTTTTTGCCCTCTTTGCCGGCCAGCGGCGAGGTGTTGATGCCGATCACGATCGAGAGCGAGGGCTCGTCGACCTCGATCACCGGCAGCGGCCGCGGGTCCTCGGGATCGGCCAGGGTCTCGCCGATCGTCACCTCTTCGAGTCCGGCGACGGCGATGATTTCTCCCGGTCCGGCCTCCTCGGCGTTGACCCGCTCCAGCCCCTCGGTCACGTAGAGCTCGGAGACCGCGGCGCGCTGGACGCTGCCGTCGGCCCGGCACCAGGCGATCTGCTGGCCGGATTTGATCGTGCCGTTGTGGACCCGGCAGAGGGCGAGGCGGCCGACGTAGGGGGAGGCGTCGAGGTTGGTGACGTGGGCCTGCAGCGGCGCCTCGGGGTCGTACTCGGGCGCGGGGATCCGCTCCAGCATCAGGTCCATGAGCGGGTCGAGGTCGGTTCCCTCGACGCCCTCCTCGAGCGCCGCCCAGCCGGCTTTGGCGTTGGTGTAGACGATCGGGAACTCGATCTGCTCGGAGTCGGCGTCGAGGTCGAGGAAGAGCTCGTAGACCTCGTCGACGACCTCGGCGATGCGGGCATCGGGCCGGTCGACCTTGTTGACGACGAGGATCACCGGCAGCTTCGACTCCAGCGCCTTGCGCAGGACGAAGCGGGTCTGCGGCAGCGGCCCCTCGGAGGCATCGACCAGCAGCAGCACCCCGTCGACCATCGTCAGCGCCCGCTCGACCTCGCCGCCGAAGTCGGCGTGGCCGGGGGTGTCGACGATGTTGAACTTGACCTCGCCGCGGTTGACCGCGGTGTTCTTGGCGAGGATCGTGATCCCCTTCTCACGCTCGAGGTCCATCGAGTCCATCACCCGCTCGGCGACGTCCTGGCCCTGGCGGAAGGTGCCGGTCTGCCACAGCATCGCGTCGACCAGCGTCGTCTTGCCGTGGTCGACATGCGCGATTATCGCGATGTTCCTGAGGTCGTCTCGGGTTGTGCTCATAGCGGCTCTGGAGAGTAGGGAAGCGGTCCCTGCAAGACGAAGCCCGCCGAGCGGCGGGCTTCGCAGACTGGTTTAAGCGTGGTCCGTCGTTACTGCTGCTGGACGCTCGCCGCGGCGGGGCCCTTCGGGCCTTCCTCGGACTCGTAACTCACTTTGGACCCCTCGGTCAGGGACTTGAAGCCCTCGCCGAGGATGGCGCTGTGATGGACGAAAACGTCCTTCGAGCCGTCGTCGGGCGTAATGAACCCGTAGCCCTTGTCGTCGCTGAACCACTTAACAGTTCCGGTCGGCATGCATTGCCTCCACTTTGTGTGCTGCGAACGCGGAGGATGCGGTGAAGCAACGACGCGAGCGCTACGCACGAACTTTGCCGGTAACTACCGGCCCTAACGCAGGGGACCGTAGCAGGATCGGCGGCTCCCGCTGCGCTCGGAATACGGTCTGGTGGTGTTTCAGGGAATGCCAAGCCGTGTCGATATCTCGCTTCAGATGACCATCGGGCCCGCTTCCCGCCGCCTTCGGGCACGACGCGCGCTCGTCGCGCTCGCCGCCGCCTGCGCGCTGACGCCGGGTTCGGCCGCGGCGCTGTCGGTGCCCGCCGCGGACTCCGGTCTCTCGCCGCGGCTGGCCGAGCTGGCGCGGCCGGCGCTGCGCGCCCTCCCGCCTGCCGAGCAGGCGGAGCTGCTCGACGTGGCGGCGAGTGGGCCTGGCAGCCTGCTGCGCGACGACGGCCGGGTATTGGTCGATGTTCGCTTCGACGGCGGCGCGATCGCGGCTCTCGACGAGTTACGCGCGGCCGGCGCCGTGGTCCTCGCGCCCAGTCGGCGCTACCAGACCGTCAGTGTCGCGGTCGCGCCCGGTCGGCTGCGCCACCTTGCGGCCGTCCCGGGCGTCGAGAGCGTGAGGGAGAACCGGGCCCCGCTGGTGTTCGGTCCCGGCTCTCCCGCGGTCGCCGCGCTGGGCGCCGAATGCGAAGGGGGGTCGGTGATCTCCGAGGGCGTTACGCAGCTCCAGGTCGCCGCCGCCCGCAGCGCCTACGGGGTCGATGGTGGCGGCGTGACCGTCGGTGTTCTCTCCGATTCGTATGACCGCGCGGCTGGTTCCGCGACCGATGCCGGTGAAGACGTGGCCAGTGGCGATCTGCCCGGTCCCGCCAACTCATGTGGCGATGAGAAGGTGCCGGTGACCGTGCTCGAGGACTTTTCCGGGGGCGGAGCCAGCGACGAGGGGCGGGCGATGCTGCAGATCGTCCACGACGTCGCCCCGGCCGCCGAGCTCGCGTTCGCCACTGCCTTCCTCAGCGAAATCTCCTTTGCCCAGAACATCGAAGCGCTGGCGAGCCCTGGTGGCGCCGGCGCCGACGTGATCGTCGATGACGTCATCTGGCTCGAGGAGCCGTTCTTCCAGGACGGGCCGATTGCCGTTGCGGTCGACGAAGTGGCCGCGGACGGGGTCCCCTATTTTTCCTCCGCGGGCAACAACAACCTGTTCGAAGGCAGCAACGAAATCGCCTCCTGGGAAGCGCCGTCGTTCCGCGACTCGCTCAGCTGTCCGCCCGCCGTAGACCTGTTGCTGCCGCTCGGCGCCGGCCACTGCATGGACTTCGACCCGAGCCTCGCGGTCACCGACAGCACCTTCGGGATCACGGTGTCCGCGGGCGCGACCCTGACGCTCGATCTGCAGTGGGCGGAGCCCTGGTTCGGGGTCGAGACCGACCTCGATGCCTACCTGCTCGATGCGGGCGGAAACGTGATCGCGGCCGCCGAGGACGACAACGTCGCCCCCGCGAATCAGCGGCCGGTCGAGCTGCCGCAGTGGGAAAACACCAGCGGCACCAGCAAAACGGTGCGCCTGGCAATCAACCGCTGCGCCACTGACTGCAATCCCGCCGCGAGCCCGACCGCCACCCCGGTGCTCAAGTTCGCCCTGCTGCAGAACGGGGCAGGCGTGACTGCCACGGAGTACCCGACCTCGGGCGAAGGGGACACCGTCGGGCCGACGATCTTCGGCCACGCGGCGGCAAGCGGTGCGGTTGCGGTTGCGGCGATCCACTACGCAAGCAGCGCCCAGCCTGAGAAATTTTCCTCGCGCGGTCCCGTCGTCCACCATTTCGAACCGGTCGACGGGACGACCGCCGCTCCGCCGTTGGCATCGCCCGAAACGATCGCCAAGCCCGAGGTCACCGCCACCGACTGTGGTGAGACGACCTTTTTTGGCTTCTTCGCCGGCGGCGAAGAAGCCTGGCGCTTCTGCGGCACGTCGGCCGCCGCACCCCATGCCGCCGGCGTCGCCGCCCTGCAGCTCGACGCGGCTGAGTCGCCGCTGACGGTCGACGAAGTCCGCGACGCCCAGACGGCAACGGCGGTGCCGATCGGCGCCTTCGGCCCGAATGCGGTCGGTGCCGGTCTGCTCGATGCCGACGGGGCGATCGCCAGCCTGCTCCCCCCGACCCCGGTCACCATCACCGGCCATCCCTCCAGCCGCACCGCGGACAGCACGCCGAGCTTCGAATTCGAATCGACTCCTCCGACGACCAACTTCGAGTGCTCGTTCGACGGCGGCACGCCGCAGCCCTGCACGTCGCCCTACGCGACTCCGCCCCGTTGCCAGATGGTCCCCACGTCTTCGAGGTCGACGGAGTGGAAGTGTCCGGCGCCGCTTCCTTCTCGTTCAGGGTCGACACCACGCCGCCGGCGATCGGCTTCGAAAACCCGCCGCCGGCGATCGGCTCCAACCGCGACCCGGTGATCCGCTTCACCGTGAAGGAGCCGGCCGAGCTGACCTGCTCGATCGATGGCCTGCTGAAGAAAAACTGCCACTCGCCGCTCGCCCTCGCCGGGCTTGCCGACGGCGGGCACAGATTCGAGTTGACCGCGGTCGACCAGGTCGGCAACAGCGGCCAGGCGGCGCTCGAGTTCGCCGTCGACACCGTCGCGCCGAGCCTGACGCTGACCGCGGCCCCGCCCTCGAAGTCGGCGGATCGCAGGCCGGCGTTCGGCTTCGCGGCCAACGAGCCGGCGGCGTTCGCCTGTTCGATCGACGGGGCTGCCGCGCAGCCCTGCGCCTCGCCCTTCCTCGCACCCGACCCCCTCGCCGACGGTGGGCACGGATTCGGGGTCGTGGCGACCGATCAGGCCGGGAACGTCGCCACCGCCGCGGCTTCCTTTGCGATCGACACGCGACCCCCCAGAACCTTCGTCGCCGCCGGCCCGCGCCGGATGATTCGCACCCGCAAGGGCAAGGTCCGGGTTACCTTCCGGTTCGGTGCGGACGAGGCCGGCGTCAGCTTCGTCTGCAGGGTCGACCGCGGGCCGTTGCGCAGCTGTCCGGCGCGGATGTCGAGGCGCTTCGGGGCGGGGCCCACACCGTCCGCGTCAAGGCCGAGGACGAAGTCGGCAACGTCGACCGCACCCCCGCCGTCTTCCGCTTCCGCGTCGAGCGGATCGGCTGAGCCGGCTCCCGCCGGGCCTCAGCGCAGCCGGTCGGCCAGGCCCGAGTGGCGACCGCCGCCCTCGTCGCGGCGCACCGCCGCGCCGAGCGCCGCCGGGTCGCCGACCAGGACGCAGCCCTGGCGGGCGCGGGTGATCGCGGTGTAGAGCAGGGGCCGGGTCAGCATCCGCGCGTGTGAGCGGTGGCAGACGGCGACGACGACCGGAACCTCGCAGCCCTGTGCCTTGTGGACCGAGACCGCGTAGGCGAGCCGCAGGGTCGCGGTCTCGTCGTAGGGAATCAGCAGCGAACCGCCCTCGTCGGTGTCGACGAGGATCGTCTCCTGGCCGGGGTCGTCCTCGCGGAGGAAGACGATCGACCCGTTCATGAGGCCGAGCTCGTGCGAGTTGCGGGTCTGGATCAGCCGGTCGCCGATCCGGAAGCGGTCGTTCAGGGCGCGCTTCCCGTCCGGGTTGAGGTGGTCCTGGAGGCGCTCGTTGAGGGCGTCGATCCCGACCGCGCCCCGGTACATCGGGGCCAGCACCTGGACCTCGCGGATCGGGTCGACCGCGAAGCGTTTCGGCGCCCGCTCGGCGACCACCTCGACCACGGTCTCCAGCGCCCGCTCCGGGTTCGGGCGGTCGATCAGGAAGAAGTCCTGGTCCTGGCCCTCGGCCGGCTGCAGATGCGGCGGGCGGCCCTGGTTGATCTCGTGGGCGGCGGTCGTGATCATCGAGCGCGCCGCCTGGCGGAAGATCTGGGTCAGTCGCACCACCGGCGCCACCCCCGCGGCGATCAGGTCCTCGAACGGTTTGCCGGCCCCGATCGGCGGCAGCTGGTCGGCGTCGCCGACGAAGACGACGTGGGTGGTCTCGGCCAGCCCGGCGAGCAGGATCTCGACGAGGCGCAGGTTCAGCATCGACGACTCGTCGACGATCACCAGGTCGGCCGGCAGCGGCCGGCCCGGCTTGAAGGCCGGCTCGCGCCCGGGCATCCACTCGAGCAGGCGGTGGATCGTCTGGGCCTCGTGCCCGGTCGCCTCCTCGAGCCGCCGGGCCGCGCGACCGGTCGGCGCGCAGAGGGCGATCGTCGCGTTGGCGGCCTTCGCCTCGGCGACGATCTCGCGGGTGCAGACGGTCTTGCCGACGCCCGGCCCGCCGGTCAACACCGAGACGCGCGCGGCGAAGGCACCGCGCACGGCCGACCACTGCTCGTCGGTCAGCTGCTCGCGCGGGGTCTCGCCGGGGTCGTGGTCGAGGTGCGGTGGGGCGGCGGTACGGGCGAGCAACGTCGCCGCCACCGCGAGCTCGCTGGCGTGGGTCAGCTCGCGGTAGACCCGGCCCTCGTCGACCAGCAGGCCCGGCCCCTCGGCCAGCACCTCGGGGTCGGGGCCGAGGCCGAGCAGACGCGCCGTGCGCCGGGTCAGCTCATCGAGCGGCAGGTAGCTGTTGCCCTGCTGTTCGGCCTCGACGAGGGCGAAGACCGCGGCCGCCTGGGCGCGGCGGCTCGACTCCGGCGGGACGTCGGTGGCGAGGGCGATCTTGTCGGCGCGGGCGAAGCCGACCCCGTCGACCTCGGTCAGCCGGTAGGGGTCCTCGTGCAGGACCGCCATCGAGCGCTCGCCGAAGCGGGCGTGGATCGGCGCGGCGAGGTGCGCGAGGCCGTGCGGCGCGAGCTGTACGTGCAGGTCGCGCACGGCGCGGCTCGCGTGCCAGGACTCGGCCGCGGCGGCCGCCTGGTCTTCGCTGACCCCCCGCAGCGAGCGGAAGACGCCGTGCGGGTCGGCGGCGATCGCCTGCAGCACCCCCTCGCCGTGCTCGTCGACCAGCTGCTCGGCCCGGGCCGGCCCGATGTGGCGCAGCGAGGTCAGGTAGGCGACCTGTCCCTCGCGGTCAGCGGGGTCGAGCGGCAGCGCTCCCTGCGCGCGCAGCTGGCGCCCGTAGCGGCTGTGGGTCTGCCAGTCGCCGCTCACTTCGGCCCGGTCGCCGGCGCCGAGATGGGCGACCGGGCCGACCAGCGCGAAGCCCTCGCCGGAGCCGGTGTCCTGGACCTCGAGCACCGCGTAGCCGTCGTCCTCGGCGCGGAAGATCACGCCGAGCACCTCGACCGTGCCGGAGTAGGCGGCCGCGTCGGCGTCGAAGAGGGTCGCGGTGCCGTTCATGAGTCAAAGCTAGCCCGATGCGAGGCGGGAGCCTCGGGCGCCAAGCCGCAAATAGCATTGAGATGTGAGCCTTGGCGCCGACCAGCTGCCCCATGTGGACGAGCACTCGCTGCTGGTCGACGCCAGCCGCGAGGCGACCTGGGAGGCGCTGCTGCACGTGTCCGAGGCGATGATGTCCAGCGCCGCGGCTCCCCGGTACGCCCGGCTCGTCGGCTGCGCCGACACCGAGGCCTCGGGCCCGCGGCCACTGGCGGAGGGCTCGGCCTTCGCCGGGTTCCACGTCGCCGCCGCCGTGGCGCCTGAGGAGTTCGCGCTCGCCGGCAGCCACCGCTTTTCCGACTACGCGCTGATCTTCCGACTCGAGGACGGCGGCGATCGCGGGCGTACCCGCCTCCGGGCCGAGACCCGGGCCGAGTTCCCCGGCCTCAAGGGGTCCGCCTACAGGGCGCTCGTGATCGGCACCCGCATGCACGTCCTCGCCACCAGCCGGGTGCTCGCCGCCGTCAAGCGCCGCGCCGAGCGGCGCTTCCAGGGATGAGCGGGCGGCCATCCGCCGGCCTCTGCGACAGCTGCCGCCACCAGCGGCTCATCCCCAACACCCGCGGCTCGGTCTTTTCGCTGTGCGAGCGCTCGCGCGAGGACCCCGCCTACCCGCGCTACCCGCGGCTGCCGGTGCTCAGCTGCCCGGGGTTTGAGCCGGAGCCGGATCCGAGCCGGACGGCTCCCGCGCCGCGCCGATAGCGGCGCCGATCACGCCGAGGCCGAAGATCACCGCGGCGAGGCCGACCAGCCAGCCGAGGATCGGCACCAGCGCGAGCGCCCGCAGGATCCCGAGGCCGGCGAGGAAGGCGAGCATGCGGTGGCGCGCCGGTCCGACGACGCGGCGCCCAAGGACATAGGCCGAGGTGACGTAGGCGACCGCCCAGAGCGGCAGCAGAGCGAGGCCGATGGCGAGCGCCAGGGGCAGGCCGAGCAGGGTGATCGCGGCGAGCCCGGCAGCGATCGGCAGGACGAGGAAGACCGCGATGCCGATCGCGATCACGGGGCCGGCCTTTTCGCGCCCACGGGCCTCGAGCGCATCGGCGGCCCGGGGGGCGATCAGCAGCAGCAGGGCGCCGAGCACCCAGGCCGAGAGGGTGATCGCAAGCCAGAGGGCGAACCAGCCGATCCAGGGGAGGGCGCCGCCGAGGTCGGGGAAGTCCTGCTTGCTGACGTCGCCCTCGACGCGCGCGTCAAGGGCGATGCGGGGGCGGTCGTCGCCGTACTCGACGTCGCCGGTGACTTCGGCGCTGGGCAGGAGCCGGGCGGTGCCGTCGGCGACGAAGACGCTGCCGTCGACGCGGCCGGAAAGCAGCAGGTCACCGCTGAAGATGACGACGTCGCCGTCGACCTCGCCGGCGATCCGCGCGTCGCCGCTGGCGACGACCACGCCACCGACGGTCTCGCCGCGCGGGACCGAGACGTCGCCGACGATGACGACGACGGGGTCGTCATCGCTGCCCCCGGTGCTGGCCGCGCTCGCCGCCGATGGGGCGGCGAGCGCCAGCAATGCCAACACCGTGACCAGGGACGAAAGGCTTCGAAGCACGCCCGGGAGCCTAGGGGACTACGACTTTCCCTTCGCTGTTTGCCATCGGATCGGGTTCGCCGAGCTTGCTGATCGCGGGCGCCTCGTAGGGTTTGCCCGGTACGCCACCGAGGATGACGACGCGGATCCCGTCCGGGCCCGGCCAGAGCTTGCGCTTCGCCTCTGGAGTGACGCGGGCGACGCGGGTTTCGTCGAGCGGGAAGCGCTCGCCGTCGATCTCGATCTCGCCGCCGCCGCGCATCACCAGGAAGACCTCCTCCTGGTCGTCGTGCTTGTGGTCGTGCTCGGGGTAGTTCTCGAAGTTGGGCGGCATGTCGATAATCTGCATGCCGAACGACTCGACCCCGAGCTCGGCCCGGGCGCGCTTGAAGGCGCCGAGGTAGATCCGCCTCCATCTCGTCGATGCTCTTCACCGTGCTGCTCATCTGCTCCTCCTCAGTGCTCTGGGACTGGTTCAGCCGCCATCCTAGGTGATTGCACGAACGTTCGTGCTTTTTTGTAGCCTGCAGGTATGGCTGTCGCGACCAAGGGCGCCCAAACCCGCGCCGCGATCCTCGACCGCGCCGTCGACCTCGCCTCGGCCGAGGGGCTGGAGGGGCTGACGATCGGTCGCCTCGCCGCCGATCTGAAGATGAGCAAGAGCGGCCTCTTCGCCCACTTCGGCTCGAAGCAGGAGCTGCAGCTGGCGACGGTCGGGGCGGCGGCGGAGCGCTTCCGCCGGCGAGGTGATCGAGCCGGCCAGCCATGCGCCCGACGGCGCTCCGCGGCTGCGCGCGATGGGGGAGCGCTACCTCGATCAGCTCGACCGCTACTCGGGCGGCTGCTTCTGGGCCGCGACCTCGGCCGAGTACGACGACCGCCCTGGCCCGGTGCGCGACGCGGTTGCCGCCGCCCTCGACGCCTGGCTGGCAGAGCTCGAGCGGCAGGCCGGGATCGCCGGCGTCGAGCGGCCGCAGCGTTTCGCCTTCGAGCTCTACGCGATTGTGATGGGGGCCAACTCCCGCTACCGGCTGAGCGGCGACCCGAAGGTCTTCGAGTACGCCCGCGAAGCCCTCACCAGGCTCGAAGCGGAGTTGCCGGAGTGAGCATGGACGTTGGCATCGCGCTTCCCAACTCGGTCCCCGGCGCCACCGGCGCCGAGCTGATCGAGTGGGCGCGGCGCGCCGACCGCCGCGGCTTCTCCAGCCTCGGCACGATCGACCGGATCGCCTACGACAACTACGAGCCGCTGGTCGCGCTTGCCGCGGCGGCGGCGGTGACCGAGCGGATCGGCCTCTGCACCTCGGTTCTGCTGGCGCCGCTGCGCGTCAACGCCGTCCTCCTGGCCAAGCAGGCGCTCAGCCTCAACGCGCTCTCCGGCGGCCGTTTCACGCTCGGGATCGGGCTCGGCGGCCGTGAGGACGATTACGAGCTGAGCGGGATCGAGACCGCGGGGCGCGGGAAGCGCTTCGAGGCGATGCTCGAACGGATGCGCGGGGTATGGGACGCGGACGACGTCGGTCCCTCGGTCGAGGGGCCGCCGCGCGTCGTCATCGGCGGCGGCGTCGATGCCTCCTTCGCCCGTGCCGCCCGCCTTGGCGAGGGCTGGATCGCCGCCGGATCCCCACCTGAGCAGTACGCGCCGATGGCCGCGAAAGCCAGGGCCGCATGGACCGAGGCGGGTCGGGAGGGCGAGCCACGCCTGATGGGCCTTGCCTATTTCGCCCTCGGAGACGACGCCGAGGCGAAAGCCGAGGCCTACCTGGGCGACTACTACGCCTGGTTGGGCGAGGGCATCGTCGGTTACCTCGTCGCCAGCTCTGCCAAGGACGCCGATACCGTGCGCCGCTTCGTCTCCGAGTTCGCCGAGGCCGGTTGCGGCGAGCTGATCTTCTGCCCTTCCTCCAGTGACCCGGCCCAGGTCGACCTGCTCGCCGACGCGCTCGACTGACGAACTCGATCACTAACTTGTCGCTACAGCAACAGTTAGTGATCGAGTTTGGCGCGAGGCTGTGTTGCCGCCTCGTACACTCGGCTCGTGGACCGTGACCTGCTCGCCCAGACGCTCGCCGACGCCGGCGAGCCGCCCTACCGCGCCGCTCAGGTCTGGGAGTGGGTGGCCCGCGGGGTTGGCGCCTACGAGGAGATGACCAACCTGCCGGCGGCGCTGCGCGAGCGGCTCGCCACCGCGGTGCCGCTCTCGACCCTCTCCCTGCAGGCGGAGGCGAAGTCCGACGACGGCACCGTCAAGTCGCTCTTCCACACCGCCGATGGCCGCCCGATCGAGGCGGTGCTGATGCGCTACCGCGACGGTCGCCGCTCGGTCTGCCTCTCCTCGCAGTCGGGCTGCCCGCTGACCTGCACCTTCTGCGCCACCGGGCAGATGAAGTTCGGCCGCAACCTCAGCGCCAATGAGATCCTCGACCAGGCGCTGCACTTCCGCCGCCTCGAGCCGATCGACCACGTCGTCTTCATGGGGATGGGGGAGCCGACGATGAACATCGACGCCGTCCTCGCCGCCTGCGAGCGGCTCCCCGACCTCGGCGTCACCCACCGCCGCACCGCGATCTCAACGGTCGGCTGGGTGCCGGGGATCGACCGCATCGCCGAGTGCGAGTTGCCCCTCAGCCTCGCCCTCTCCCTGCACGCGCCCAACGACGGCCTGCGCTCGCAGCTGATGCCGGTCAACGACCGCTACCCGCTGGCGGAGGTGCTCGCCGCCTGCGACCGCTACCGGGCGCGGCGCCGGCGCAAAGTATTCGTCGAGTACGTGATGCTCGCCGAGGTCAACGACCTGCCCGAGCACGCCCGCGAACTGGCGCGGCTGCTTGATCCGCGTGTCTACAAGGTCAACCTGATCCCCTACAACCCGACCGGCAGCTACGACGGCTCCTCGCCGGAGCGGATCGAGCGCTTCCGGGCGATCCTCGCCGAGCACCGGCTCACCGCCACCGTCCGCCTCACCCGCGGCCGCGACATCGACGCCGCCTGCGGCCAGCTGGCCGCAGCCAAAATGGGACATAACTAGGGACAGTGCCAAGGACAAATACTGGTCTATAATTTGGAATGCCAGTTTCCAGGCGGTATCGAGAGAGCCATCCCCATATAGATTTTGGGCTGGATTTACGCACTGTGCCAGCGGCTACCTGGGTTCTGCTTGGCGAGGCGAAATCGAAAGGCCAGCATGTCGGTCGCGCTCTGCTCTCGCCGGCCGCCGCCGCTGAGCTGCTGCAGGCCTACCTGGCAAAGGGCATGCTCGCAACCACCGCGATCGAGGGGAACACGCTTTCCGAGGACGAGGTGAGGCGCATCCTCGATCGTACGCTCGAGCTGCCTCCGTCTCGCGAATATCTGGAGCGCGAGATCGAGAACGTGCTCACTGCGTACAACGTTGCGCGGAAAGAGCTGCTGGATGATCCGAAGCTGCCGTTCTCGGTGGCACGGTTCTGCGAGTACAACCGCCTGATTCTCGCTGGACTCGATCTCGAAGCGGATGTCGTGCCGGGGGAGATACGGCGCCATTCCGTTGTGGTTGGGACTTACAGAGCGGTCCCCGTCGAGGATGCCGAGTACCTGCTAGGTCGGCTTTGCGATTGGCTGAACGGGGACGAATTCGATCCACCTTCCGAGGCGCCCGAGCTCGCCGCTCCGCTGGCAATCCTCAAGGCGATAGTGGCCCATCTTTATCTGGCTTGGATCCACCCCTTCGGTGACGGCAACGGTCGCACCGCCAGGCTCCTGGAGCTGCAGATACTGCTCTCCGCGGGTTTTCCTGTCCCGACCTGCCAGCTGCTTTCCAACCACTACAACCTGACCCGCTCCGAGTACTACCGGCAGCTGGCGATCTCGAGTCGAGAGCAGGACGGCGTTCTCTCTTTCCTCCGCTATGCCGTGCAGGGTTTCGTCGATCAGCTCCGCGAACAGCTCGACGTTATCCGCGATGTCCAGTTTGCGGACCGCTGGGAGCAGTTCGTCTACCAGAGCTTCGGTGAGCGGCGGGGGGAGACCGATAATCGCCGCCTGCGCTTGGTCTTGGATCTGTCCAACGAGTTCCACTCACTCGGCATCCCGGTGCCTAAGCGGGCGATTCCCACCCTCACCTCTCGCTTGGCAGCGGCCTATGCGACCAAGACCGAGAAGACCCTGAGCCGTGATCTAAATGCAATCAAGGCGCTCGGCCTGCTGCGGCAAGAGGACGGCGGGTGGGTGCCAGCTGACGAGTCGATTCAGAAGCTTTCGCCGCAGGCGGCGGATGGTCTCCTCTGGGATTGATGGGTCTGAACTGGCTAGGCAGCCAGTTATGATCGCGCCGATGGCATCCGTGGACACCTCAGCACCAGTTGCGCCGCCCCCGCAGATGTCGGCCAACCCGCTGCGGCGGCTGGTCGACGATCTCGCCGCCGAGTGGAGGGGGAGGGGGAAGTTTCCACCCGGGCCGGACAAGTTCAGCGCCTCCCGGACCCGGCGGATCGCCCGCGACCCGCTGCCGATCCTTCTCTCCGCCTACGAAGAGTACGGGCCGATCTTCTCGGTCCATGTCCTCCACTCGCGCGTCGTCTTCATGCTCGGCCCGGAGGCCAACCACTACGTCACCGTTGCCCATCCCGAGAACTTCCACTGGCGCGAGTCGAGCTTCGGCGACCTGATCCCGCTGCTCGGCGACGGCCTGCTGACGGTCGACGAGGACTACCACGATCGTGCCCGGGCGATCATGATGCCGGCCTTCCACCGGGAGCAGGTGGTGGCCTCGGTGGCGGCGATGGAGGTCGAGTCGGAGGCGGCGATCGCGACCATGCGCCCGGGTCAGGTGGTCGACGTCTACGACTGGATGCGCAACCTGGCGATGCGGATCGCGATGCGGGCGCTGCTCGGGCTCGATCCGGACGAGGCCGGCAAGGGGGCGGCGGCGGCCGAGCACTTCGAGCGCGCCCTCGCCTTCTACGGGATCGATTTCCATCTGCGCCTGCTGCGCGGTCCCGGCTCGCCCTGGCGCCGGATGACGGGCTCGCGCCGGGTCCTCGACGAGATCGTCTTCGACGAGATCTCGCGGCGCCGCGCCAACCCGGATCCGGCCCGCAAGGACATCCTCAGCCTCCTCGTCGGCGCCCGCGGCGAGGGCGGCGAGGCCTTCACCGACCGTGAGATCCGCGACCAGGTGATGACCCTGATGTTCGCCGGCCACGACACCTCGACCTCGACCCTGACCTTCATGATGCACGAGCTGGCGCGCCACCCCGAGGTGATCGCTCGCCTCTGCGCCGAGCAGGACCAGGTGCTGGCGGGGGCGACGCCGACGGTCGACCAGCTCGAGCGCGAGATGCCCTACCTCGAGATGGTCCTCGACGAGGTCCTGCGTCTCTACCCACCTGCCTGGATCGGGCCGCGCCGGGCCGTGCGCGAGTTCAAGTTCGGCGGCTACACGGTCCCCGAGGGGGCTTACGTCAACTACTGCTCCTGGGCCAGCCACCGCATCCCCGAGGTCTTCCCCGACCCGGAGGCGTTCATTCCCGAGCGCTTCACCCGCGAGCGCAAGGCGGTGCTGCCGCGCGGCGCCTACGTCCCCTTCGGCGGCGGCTCGCGGATCTGCATCGGCAAGCGCTTCGGGCAGACCGAGGTGAAGCTGGTGGCGACGATGCTGCTGCAGCGGCTCCGCTTCGACGCCCTGCCGGGGCGCACGATGTCGATCCGCCAGATGCCGACCCTCTCGCCCCGCGATGGGCTGAAGATGAAGGTGCGCGAGCGCGCCGCCTAGACTCGCGCGACCGATGCGCGCGCTGGTCATCTCCGACACCCACTTCGGCGCCTGGACCGGGCGTGACCTGCTGGCTGAGGAGTTCGCCCTGGAGCGGCTGGCGCCGGCGCTGGAGGGCATCGATGAGCTGATCTTCCTCGGCGATCTCTTCGACTTCCTCTTCGGGGCGGTGGAGGAGTGCGTCGAGGCCGCCGACGGCCTGCTGCGGCTGATCGCGGAGAAGATCCCCGGCAAGCGGCTCGTCTTCCTCGCCGGTAATCACGATCACCACCTCGTCCACCGTGATCAGGAGAGCCGGCTGGAGGCGAGGCTGGCGAGTGGTGAGGAGCCGGCGGCGGCCGCCCCCGGCCCGCGCTTCTTCCACGACTTCCTCGCGCGGCGCCTGCCCGGGATCGATATCGAGATCGCCTACCCGACCTACGAGTTCGGCGGCGTCCTCTTCACCCACGGCCACTACCTCGACCCGCATGCCCGTCTGAGCGGTTCGCGCGGCGACCGGATCTTGACCCGGACGTTGTGGGCGATCGCCGCCGGCGGCCCGGAGCAGCCGCGCCGGGTCGAGGACTACGAGTCGGTGACGACGCTGCTGACCGAGTGGCTCTACATCGCTGCCCAGATGCCGCACGGCACCCATGCCCAGCAGAACGTCTTCCGCGCGGCTCAGCGAGCGGGACGGTTCGGCGCGGCGCTGGGCGCTCCGCTCAGGGGCGCTGAGCGGCTGGCGGCAAAGCTGCGCGGCCGCGGCCTCGGCGACGGCGCCGGGCCGCTGCCGAGCGAGGAGCACTTCGACGCGGTCGTCCGCGACGAGGCGGCGCGCCAGTCGCGCGAGCAGCCGCTGGTGGGACCGCCGCTCGCGCAGCCGCTCTACCCGGAGCCGACCGTGATCTCGCGCAGCGACCCCTCCGAGCACGCCCTGCGCGCTTTCGAACAGGTCGTCGACAACCTCGGCTGGGCCGAGCGAGCGGAGACGATCGTCTTCGCCCACACTCACCAGCCGCTCGCCGACGTCCGCTGTCGGCGCGGCGGCGGGGTCCGCTACTGGAACACCGGCTCCTGGATCTACGAGCCCGACCTCGGCTCGCGCCAGGCCTACGCCCGCTACCTGCGTTACGCCTGGCCGGGGACGGCGGTGCGGATCGACACCGAGGAGGGGCAGCCGCAGTTGCTGGAGCTGCTCGCCGACCTCAACCCCTTTAGCGGCGGCCCCGGCCTGCCCGCTCCAGCTAGCTGAGAGAGACAAGCAGCACGATGTAGGAGGAGTCCGGGTAGGGATGGAACGTCTTGTACTTTTTCGGCGCTTCCCACCTCGGACGGCCCCAGGCGATTCGCGAAAAAGTTAAGTGGAATCCCTACCCGGACTCCTCCTCTACGCCGCTACTTGATGAACAGCATCTCCTCGTACTTGGGGAGCGGCCAGAGGTCATCGGCGACGACCTTCTCCAGCTTGTCCGCCGCCTCGCGGACCGCGTCCATCGCCGCCAGCTGCTTGTCGCGGGCGTGGATCGCCATCTCGAGGCCCTCGAGGCCGGGGTCGGCGTTCGCCGCTTCCAGCTCGCCGAGCCCGGCGACCAGCTCGTCGAGCAGCTCGCGGACCTCGCCCTCGAGGCTGGAGACGCCGGCACCCTCGATCAGGGCGAGGTGGCGCAGGGCGGCCGCCAGGATCATCGTCTTCGCGATCGAGAAGGTGGTCTCCGCCTCGATGTTGGCCCGGATCCAGTACTGCTCGACCCAGACCTCGTAGCGCGACTCGAGCTCCCGCTTGGAGAGCACGCTGTACTTCTCGAAGGCAGCGACGGTGTCGTCGGCGAGCACCTCGGGCAGCGCGTCGGGCGTCGTGCGCAGGTTCTTCAGCCCGCGCCGCTCGGCCTCGGCGTGCCACTCCTCGGAGTAGTTGTCGCCGCCGAAGCAGACCGCCTTGTTGGCGGTGTAGGCCTCTTTGACGATCTCGATCACGGCCTCCGGCATGCCCTGGCCGCCGGAGAGCTTCGCCTCCAGCTTGCCGGCGAGCTCGTCGATCGCCTCGGCGGCGATCGTGTTCAGCACCGTGTTCGGGAAGGCGAGCGACATGCTCGACCCCAGCGCCCGGAACTCGAATTTGTTGCCGGTGAAGGCGAACGGCGAGGTCCGGTTGCGGTCACCGCCGTCCATCGGCAGCGCCGGCAGCACCGTCGCCCCGAGCTCGAGAAAGGAGGCCGGCGTGTTCGGGTCGCCCTCGCCGGTCGCGATCGCCTCGAACACTTTTTCCAGCTCGCCGCCGAGGAAGATCGAGATGATCGCCGGCGGCGCCTCGTTGGCCCCGAGCCGGTGGTCCTGGCCGATGTTCGCGACCGAGGCCCGCAGCAGGCCCTGGTGCTTGTTGACCGCCTGGATCACCGCCGCGCAGAAGAAGAGGAAATGGATGTTGTCGGCCGGCGTGTCGCCCGGGTCGAGCAGGTTGTCGCCGGTGTCGGTCCCCATCGACCAGTTGTTGTGCTTGCCGGAGCCGTTGACGCCGGCGAACGGCTTCTCGTGCAGGAGGCAGACGAGGCCGTAACGGCGGGCGACGTTCTCCAGCGTCTGCATCAGCAGCTGCTGGTGGTCTGAGCCGACGTTCGAGTTCTCGTAGATCGGCGCGATCTCGTACTGCGCCGGCGCGACCTCGTTGTGGCGGGTCTTGACCGGGATGCCGAGCTTCCGCATCTCCAGTTCGGCCTCCATCATGCAGGCCAGCACCCGCTCCGGGATCGAGCCGAAGTAGTGGTCGTCGAGCTCGTGGCCCTTCGGCGGCTTGGCGCCGAACAGGGTGCGGCCGGTGGCGATCAGGTCGGGCCGCTCGAAGAAGTACTGCTCGTCGATCAGGAAGTACTCCTGCTCCGGGCCGACGGTGGTGAAGACCCGCTGGCTCTCCTCGTCGCCGAGCAGGCGCAGGGCCTTGATCGCCGAACGCGAGAGCGCGTCCATCGAGCGCAGCAGCGGGATCTTGCCGTCGAGCGCCTCGCCGGTCCAGGAGGCGAAGGCGGTCGGGATGCAGAGCAGCGCCCCGTTCGGGTTCTCGAGGATGAAGGCGGGGCTGGTCGGGTCCCAGGCGGTGTAGCCGCGGGCCTCGAAGGTGGCGCGGACGCCACCGGTCGGGAACGAGGACGCGTCGGGCTCGCCCTGGATCAGCTCCTTGCCGGAGAAGCCGGCGAGCGAGGTGCCGTCCTTGCCGGGCTCGAAGAAGGAGTCGTGCTTCTCCGCGGTCGAGCCGGTCAGCGGCTGGAACATGTGGGTGTAGTGGGTGGCGCCGTTCTCCAGCGCCCAGTCCTTCATCGCCTCGGCGACGGCGTCGGCGAGGCTCGGGTCGAGCGCCTCCCCGCCGGCCAGGGTGGCCTGCAGCTTCTCGAAGGCGTCGGCGGGCAGGCGTTCGCGCTGCACCCCGACGGAGAAGACGTTGGCCCCGAAGGCTTCGTTCTCGGGCAGGGTCAGGTCGAGCGCGCCGAGGGCCTCTCCGTTGGAGCTCCACTGCGCGGCGGTCACGTTTTGCTGGCGGATACGAGTCATCGCTGGCTGGTCCTCACTTGGCGCGCGCCCGCTCAGGCGCGATCGAATTACCGGTCTCACTCCCTTTTTAAGAGCCAAAAGAGCCTAATGGGCGTGCGCCCGTCGCGCCTTTGTACCGCCGTACAGTCTTTGCCGGGCCGCCGTTATCCCCCGTGTCGGGCGCAAACTCCCTGGAGTGAGCGGAAAAACCGTTGTGGGTGGTGCTCAGGCGAGCGGCTCGGCCGCGAACAGGCCGAGCGGGTGGCGCAGGCGGAAACCGCCGGTCTCGCGCATCTGTTCGCTCCAGCCGGGGCCGCTGCGGTCGCCGTCTTCGCTGTAGGAGGTGTCCCAGCGCAGGCCGGCGATCACGGCGAAGACGTGGCCGCGGTTGGCGTAGATCCGCACCCAGCTGCCCGGGCCGCCACCGCCCCAGCGCATGAACCCGGTCGAGTCGAGCGGCGCTTCGAGCAGCCCGGCGGCGTGCAGGACGTAGCTGACCGAGCCGGAGCAGTCGTAGCCGCGCGCGTTCCAGCTGCGGTGGCCGCCGCCCCAGTGGTAGGGCCGGTGGCGGATCCGGTTCGCCGCTTCGATCATCGCCTTCACGGCGGCCGGGGCGGAGGCGGGAGCGACCGCCCGGCCGCCCGGCGTCAGGGTCGCCTCCGGCACCGCGGCGCCTGCCGTCACCGGCCCGACTCCGAGCGCCGCGCCGGCCGCGACCACGGCCAGGGTTGCGATTGCGGTTCCCCTGCGCATGAAAGACGTTTATCGGCGCCGCCGCGGCCCGGCTTTAGCGCAACGGGCTGCTCGGCGAGCGGGAGTCACGGGTCTCCGTATAGCCTCCCGCGTTCGCGGCGAACGCCGCCCTGCCAAGCCAAAATCGGAGGACTCACCCGCAATGTTCGTTTCCAAGGCCGCCGTCGTCGGCGGCGGCACGATGGGTGGCGAGATCGCCCAGGCGATCGCCGCCGCCGAGATCCCAGTCGTCGTCAAGGACATCGACCAGAAGTTCGTCGACGCGGCGCTCGAGAAGGCGCGCGCGGTGACCGAGGGCCAGCTCGGGCGCCTGGTCAAGAAGGAGAAGCTGACCCAGGAGCAGGCTGACGCCCGCCTCGCCGAGGTGATGGGCCGGATCATCGGCACCACCAGCTACGAGGAGTTCGGCGACGTCGACTTCGTGATCGAGGCGGTGCCGGAGAAGATGGAGATCAAGCGGGCCGTTTTCCGCGAGATCGATGCCGCCACCCCCGGCCACGCGATTCTCTCCTCCAACACCTCTTCGCTCTCGATCACCGAGATCGGCGAAGCGACGCTGCGGGCCGACAAGGTCGTCGGCTTCCACTTCTTCTACCCGGCTTCGATCATGCCGCTGGTCGAGGTGATCGTCGGCGAGGACACCTCGCGCGAGACCGCCACCGCCGCCTACAACTTCGCGCAGGCGATCAAGAAGCAGCCGATCGTCTGCGGCGAGGTGCCGGGCTTCGTCGTCAACAAAATCCTGATGGCGACGATCGGCGAGATCTGGCGCGCTCAGGAGGACCGCGGCCTCTCGCTGCAGCAGATCGACGAGGCGATCGCGGCGGCAAAGGTGGCGCCGATGGGCCCGTTTTTCCTCACCGACCTGCTCGGGCTCGACACCGTCCTCCACGTAGCCGAACACCTCAACGAGTCCTACGGCGAGACCTTCTACGTCCACAAGGGCCTGCAGGGGCTGGTCGGCGAAGGCAAGCTCGGCGCCAAGAGCGGCGGCGAGGGCTTCTTCAAGGACGGCGCCCAGACGGTCCCCGGCGACGCCGCTCCCGACGCCGAGGAACTGGTCGCGATGTTCACCGGCCGCGCCCTGGTCGAGTCCTGCCTGCTGGTCGAGGAGGGGATCTGCTCGGTCCGCGATATCGACCTCGGGATGATGACCGGGGCCGGGCTCGACCCGCGCAAAGGCCTGCTGCCGCCGTTCTGGAAAGCCGACGTCGAAGGGCTCGACAAGGTGCTGGAGCAGCTCGAGCAGCTGCAGGAGAAGCATGGCGACCGCTTCGCGCCGCCGGTGACGCTGAAGCGGCTGGTCTCGCAGGGCCGCCTCGGTCTCGCCGCCGGCCAGGGCTTCTATCCCTACCCGCGGCCCGACGAGGGTGAGCAGGCCGAGACGGTGAAGCTGGAAACCCGCGACGGTGTCGCGGTCGCCTGGCTCGCCAACCTGCCGATGAACGCGGTCTCCCCGGACGTGATCCGCGACCTCGGCACGGTCTGGGAGCGGGTCAAGGCCGCCGACGGGGTGGGGGCGATGGTTATCGCCTCCTCGGTCCCGGTCGTCTTCTCGGCCGGCGCCGACATCAAGGCCTTCACCCAAATGGACCCCCAGACCGACGGGGCCGAGCTGATCGAGAGGGCACACACGCTGCTGCGCGAGTTCGGCACCTCGCGCGTGGCCACGATCGCCGCCGTCAACTCGATCGCCTTCGGTGGCGGCTGCGAGCTGGCGATGGCCTGCGACGTGCGGATCGGCGCCGAGGCCGCCGTTTTCGGCCAGCCCGAGGTGAAGCTGGGGATCATCCCCGGCTTCGGCGGCACCCAGCGCCTCGCCCGCCTGGTCGGGCCGAGCAAGGCGCTGGAGATGAACCTGGTCGGCGACGCGATCCTCTCCGAGGAAGCGCTTGAACTCGGCCTCGTCAATCGCGTCGTCCCCGACCACGAGCTGTTCGAGACGGCCCTGATGTGGGGCCACAAGCTGGCCGGCCAGGCGCCGCTGGCGGTCGAGCAGATCAAGACGGTCTCCGACGCGGGCGACCTCGACGAGGGGATCGCGGCCGAGAAGCAGGGCTTCGCGACCGCCTTCGGCAGCGAGGACGCGAAGGAGGGCATCGGCGCCTTCCTCGCCAAGCGGACGCCGAAATGGAGCGGCAAGTAGCCGACCGGACAGCGGTGGGCCGACTCGCGGAGCTGATCCGCGAGTCGGGCTGCACGGTCGTCCTCACCGGAGCGGGGGTCTCGGTGCCGTCCGGGATCCCCGACTTCCGCACCCCGGAGACCGGGTTGTGGGCAAATGTCGACCCGATGGAGGTCGCCCACATCGACGTCTTCGAACACGACCCCGCCCGCTTCTGGTCCTACTACCGGCCGCGCTTCCAGTCACTCGGCGACAAACGGCCGAACCCGGCCCACGAGGCGCTGGCCGAGCTCGAGCGGCGCGGCCTGATCGAGGGCGTGATCACGCAGAACATCGACCGCCTGCACCGGGCGGCCGGCTCGCGCAACGTGGTCGAGGTGCACGGCTCGATCGAGACCTCCGCCTGCAGGAGCTGCGATGCCGGCTTCGATCTGGAACAGGTCGAAGAGCTGTTCGACGCCGCGGGCGTCGCGATCTGTTCGGCCTGCGGTGGCGCCGTCAAACCCGACGTCGTGCTCTTCGGCGAGCTGCTTCCGGAGAGCGCGATGGCCCGCGCCACCGACCTCGCCACGCGGGCCGAGCTGATGATCTGCGTCGGCTCTTCGCTTGCGGTCCACCCGGTCGCCGGGCTGCCGCGGCTGACCCTCGAACGCGGCGGCCGGCTGGCGCTGGTGACCAAGGGCGAGACCCCCTACGACGATCTCGCTGAGTTGAAGCTGGGCGGCGAGGTGGTCGAAGAGCTCGACGCCCTGCTCGCCGCTCTGAGCTGAGCGGCTCCCGCCTTACAGCTCCGGCCAGCCGATCTGCGAGCGCTTGACGACGAGGATCAGGGCGTTGAGGTCGGGGTCATGGCCGGCGATCCGCTCGGCCGCTGCTGCCCAGGGGATCTGCTCCGGCGCTCGGCCCGAGCGCAGGCCCTGCAGGGCCATCTCGACCGAGTCGGCCTCGACCACGATCGCGATCCGGTTCGGCGCACTCGCCTCGGCCTTTTCGAGCAGCGGCCGGGTCACGTCGTCGGCGCCGCGCAGCGCGGCGTGCCAGCCCACCTCTTCGGACTCCGCCTCAATCTCCGGGCCCTCGAGGATCGTCAGCCGGCTCTCGCGCGGCTCCCAGTCCCGGCCCCCGAATTTGAAAGGCAATCCGGTGACCCAGAAGTCAAGAACCGTCCCGCGAAGCTCGGCTTCTTCGACGTTGAGCGCACGGGCGTGGTGGAGTGGTGAGCGAATCTCAACGTGGAAGGGCATGTCGCGAACTTAGCCGGTTCGCGATGATGCGGCCGTGGAGCCTGCCGCCCCGGTCGCCGTCGTCTTCGACAACGATGGACTCTTATTGGATACGGAGTCGGTATGGACGCGGGCGGAGCAGGATCTGTTCGAGCGGCGCGGCACCGAGCTTCACCCCGGCCGACAAGCGCGAGCTGGTCGGCACTTCTGCCGCGATCGCCGGCGCCGTGCTCGAACGCCGACTGGGCGAGCCGGGGCGCGCGGCGGAGCTGATCGAGGAGCTGAACGCGCTCGTCGTTGCCGAGCTCGAGCACGGCGTGGAGGCGATGATCGGGGCGCGCGAGCTGCTCGGGACCCTGCGTCGTCGCGGTACGCCGATCGGCCTCGTCTCCAACTCGCCGCTCGCCTTCGTGGTCCGCTCGCTGGAGCTGGTCGGCTTCGACGACCACTTCGACGTCGTCCTCAGCGCCCACGAAGTGGCGGCGCCGAAGCCGGCCCCCGATCCCTACCTGGAGGCCTGCCGGCGGCTCGGGGTCGAGCCGGGGCCCGACGTGGTTGCGCTCGAGGACTCTCCCACCGGCGTCGCTGCCGCCCGCTCCGCCGGCCTCACCGTGATCGGCGTCCCCTCGATCGAGGGCATCGCTCTGGACGAGGCCCACCATCTGGCCGAATCGCTACTCGACGAAGTTGTCGCGCGGCGCCTTGTGATCTAGGGATTTGGGAGGACCCGGAGGAGCCTCCAGATTTGCGACGGAGGGTCCTCCCAAATCCCTAGCCACGCAAAACCCGCCGGCGACGCAGCACTCTCTCGCAGAGCTCGAGTAGTTCCCTGACCTGGGTGGTCTGGTCGGCGTCGAGCTCGCCCTGCAGTGCCGCGTTGGCAGCGTTGCCGGCCTCTGAGCGGCGGGCGCTCAGCGTGCCCATGTCCTCCTCGTGGCCGGAGTCGGAGAGCGCTCCCCTAAGCTCGACCAGCAGCGCCTCCAGTCCGACCCGTAGCTGCAGTGCCGCCTCGCGCTCACGGCTGGCCTCGAGGTCGGCGCGGGCGCGCAGCAGCAGCGTCTCGCAGGCGTCGAGCGACTCACGGCCACCGAGCACGCCGGCAACCCGTTCCTGCGGGCGCAGGTCTTCCTCGCGCTGCCGCCGCCGCGAGGCGCCGCTGGCCCAGACGTCGACCTCACGCGCCTCGGTGAAGTTGCTCTCGGCGATCTCCTCGCCGCTGCCGTAGCCGATCCGTACCGCCACCGCTCGCTCCGGCCGCAGCTCGTGGCCGAAGGGGTCGGCGCTGGCGACCGTCTGGGTGTGCAGGGCGCGGTTGAGCAGGCGAGTCCCGTCGACCACCAGGGTGTCGGCGGTGTCCTCGGCCTCGCTTGCCTGGTCGAGCCAGCGCACCGCCTCCTCGGGGTCGCTGAGCGGGGCGAAGG
This sequence comes from uncultured Actinomycetes bacterium, assembly GCA_963728025.1. Lineage (GTDB taxonomy): Bacteria > Actinomycetota > Thermoleophilia > Solirubrobacterales > 70-9 > VAYN01. The sequence continues at coordinate 189,188 of CAVSIF010000001.1, forward strand.
CGCGCACCGCGGTGACGCGGGTGAGCGGCAGGGGCGAGGGCCGTCTCCGGCTCGGCCCGGCGCGCCCGGCGGCGCCGGCGCAGCGGAGGTGGCGGCGCGCCGAGCGTCTTTACCACCAGCACGCTCTCCCCCTCGACCTCGTCCCGCGCCAGGTAGCGGCCGTCGGCCAGCGGCAGGGTGCCGGCGAAGTCGAGCTGGGCGAATCCGAATAGCTTGGGCAGGGGGCTGAATCTCCCGATGTCGGGAACCGCGAAGCGGGCGCGAAGGCTAGTCGCTGCTGATGCCGCCGTTGCCGCCGCCCCTGTCCTGCTTGTCTGGCAGCGAGAACTCGGACGGGTGGATCGGCACCTCGGGGTTTTCGATCTGGCCGAGGCGGTCGATCAGGCGCTGCCACTGGTCGGGTTTGAGCAGCGCCGAGTACTGGGCGTCGAGTTTGCTCTCGATCGGGTTATAGCCGACGTGGACGTGGTCGGCGTGGTCGGCCATCGCGATGCTGGTCGGACCGGGCAGATCCTCGAGCGAGATCACCTGATGGGGGTGCATCGTCCCCTGTAGCAGCAAGACCTCGCGGATCAGGTCGCCGGCCAGGGTGCCCGGCCCCTGGTTGCCGATCACCGGCACGCCGTTGATCGCGGCGATGTCGATCGCGTCGCCGGTGCTGTGCTCGGAGACGTTGCCCGAGGCGGTGAGGTAGCCGTGGCCACAGGTCAGCGAAGTGACGGTCAGCTCGAAGCCCTTGGTGCGCAGGTAGGCGAGCATCGCCAGGATGCGGCGGTCGGTGAAGCCGCTGCCGATGTCTTCGCGGCCGCAGGAGTAGATCGAGAGGCCCTCGTCGGCCAGCACCCGCTTCTGCAGCGCCTCCTTGGAGAGCAGCAGCACGCCGGCGCCGCTGAGCCGGGAACTGAAGGGGTTCTTGCCCTTGGCCCGGTAGATCGCCGTCGCCTCGAGCAGCTTCCAGCCGTCGAGGATCGGCTTCGGGTCGATCCGCGGGGCGCCGCGACCGGCCGGGCGGATCGAGAAGTTGACGTGGGGGTCGACACCATCGGCGCTGGTCCCGACCCGGGCCAGGACGGTGCCGGCGATCACCTTCGAGCCGACCCGCAGCGAGCCGTTGGCGGCGGCGAGCTCGGCGCCGTCGGCGGCGAGCGATTCCTTGCTCTGCTCGCTGTCGGTGGCGCGCTCCGGCAGCGCCCGCAGCCGCGGCCGCAGGTTCTCGCTTTCGACCGGGAGCCGCTGCTCTTTGCCGGTCGGCATCACCACCAGCCGCTCCTCGCGGACGATCTCGCCCAGCTCGGCGTAGGTGTAGCGGTTGCCGTAAGTGTCTTCGAGGACGACGAACTTGCCCAGCTTCGGCGAGCTGCCGAGCTTGCGGATCACCCCGTCGTTGACCGCGACTACCGGAGCGTCCTCGCGCGAGAAGATGTTGATGCCGCGCCGGGTCGGGGAGGAGGAGATGACTTCCGCCGCGTTGCCGTAGGAGTCGCGCTTGGTCGAGGAGCTGGACAGCGCCGCCCGGGCCGAGATGTCGTCGGCGTAGCGGGCGTCGGCGGCGATCGGGAAGTGCGCGCCCTCGGTCAGGCCGGTCAGCGAGCCGACCAGGTCTGAGGGCAGTTTCCCGTAGGCGCGTGCGTACAGCAACACCTCCTGCACGTACCAGTCGGCGTGGTTGTAGGCGAAGATCGCGTCGTAGAGGTTCTCTTTGCCGCCGGCGATCTCGAGGTAGTTGGCGGCGGCGCAGATCGCGTCGACCGGGTTGTAGGGGTCTTTGCGGCCGTCGCCGTTGGCGTCGACGCCGAAGGCCTCCCAGCTCGAGGGGAGGAACTGCATCCAGCCGACCGCGCCGGCGCTGGAGACGTTGAGGTTGGTGCCGAAGCCGGTCTCGATTTTGTTGATCGAGGCCAGCACCTCCCAGGGGATCCCGTATTCGGTTCCGCAGGCCTGGTAGATCGGCAGCAGGAAGGGGGGGATCTCGAAGGAGTCGATGACGAAGTTGGGAACGCCGATCGGCGCCGGGCCGAAGGGCGCGATCGTCATCGTCGGGTTGGCGGCAGTCGGGCCGCCGCCGTTGCCGAACTGGGAGCCGCCGTCGCCACCGTCGGCCAGTGGCTGGTCGCCGTTGCCGGTTGCGCTCGGGGCCTTGACCCCACCGCCGTTGCCGCCGCCCCCGCTGCTGTCACCAAGGCTCGAGTTGTGGTCGACCCCTCCGCCGGGAGCCTTGGCTTCGTTGTGCTCGCCGCCGATCGAGGCGCCTTTCTCGACCGCGCCACCCGGCTGGGTCGGTGCGGGAGTGTCGGCCGGGGGCGAGGCTGCTGGCGCTACGGGGGCGGCTGGGGGGGCCGGCGCCGGCTGTTCCGGCGCCTCGCTGATGTCCCCGGGCTGAAGGCAGTCGGGATCGGCGAGGTCGGCGAGCCCGTCGCTGTCGTCGTCAACCCCGTTGGCGCAGGCGGGCGCCTGCAGCGAGGGGATCTCGGTGGTGGTCGTCGCTGCCGGGCCGAGCGGGGCGCCCTGGCCCAGCGAGTCGGCGCCGGCCATGCCGACGCCCAGGGCCGATAGCGCCAGGAAGCTGGCGAGTACGACGATCAGTGCGATCTTGGCTCTCATCCCATTGCGCCTCGGTTGCCCCGGGGGCAGATCGCGGAAATTGCGTGAACCGCATCAGCACCCTCCCCGAGCGACAGGCGAGTCGAGGCTACTTGGTAGTCCGGAGGGGCGCAACGGTCACCGGCCTGCCCCAACAAGCCCTTAATCAATATTGGCTGCATTCTCCATCAACTTAATCAGAAAGTTCCCATATCGAAGCAGAGGGCAGACTTTCAGCTCCCCCGGATGTGCTCGTTAAGCTGCTGTCAACGATTTGCGAAAGGCGGCGGGATGACCTACGACCAAGACGACCAGGACGGCCTGCGCGCACGCAGCGAGCAGGCAATCGGCGAGATTGCCCAGGCGCTGATCGAGAATCCGACCCTGCATAACGCGATTTCCGCCGCGTTTGGGGCTCGCGAGAAGGCGATCGAGGCTCAGCAGGCGGCGATGAGCGCCCTCAACCTCTCCTCGGCGACCGATCTGGAGCGCCTCGAGCGGCGCCTCCGTTCGCTCTCGCAGCGGCTCGAGGAGGTCGAGGAGCAGGTTGATGACCTCAGCCGCGAGATCGGGGCGCTGCGGCGCCAGTTGCCGAAGAAAACCGCCAAGAAAAGCAAAGTCTAAGCTTCAACTTGAGAGTTAGAGTGCGCCCGCGGCGGCCCTGCCGGCCCGCTTCGCGGCGAGCTCGGCGCCCTCGTCGTTGAGCGCCCCGCCGGCGGCGTCTTCGGCCACCACCAGCACCGCCGCCAGGGCGATCCCGAGGCTCGCGCCGCCCGCGAGCAGGGCCGCAGTCTGGAGGTCGGCGATGTCACCGGCGGCGACCGGCGGCGGGTCGCCGCCCCCGTGCAGGACATCGAGGCTGGCGACCGTCGCCGGCCGGGCGAGGTCGCCGAGCTGGGCCCGCAGCGCCGCCGTCAGCTCTGCATCGGGGAACACCGCTTCGCCGGTGCCGCCGCCGCTCCAGGCGTGCGCCTCGGCGACCGTCAGCAACTGGCCGCGCTGAAGCCGCGGAGCGAGCGCGGTACAGGTGCCGACCCGGATCGCGCGCCGCAGCCCGAGTTCGGCCAGGTCAGCGAGGACGATCGCCGCGCTCGGCCCGCCCATCCCGGTCGACTGCACGGTCAACTCGTCACCCGCCGCGGTGCGGCCGGTGTAGCCCCAGAGGCCGCGGGCGTGGTTGCACATCCGCGGCTGCTCGAGCACCTCCTGAGCGAGCATCAGCGCCCGCCCGGGGTCGCCGACCAGGATCGCCTCAGCGGCGACTGAGTTCGTGGGGCGGAGTCGGGACGGCATCCGCGGGCGAGCTTATGGCCAGGGACTCCTCGTGGGCGGCGATCGCGCGCCGCAGCTCGCGTTTGCGCAGCCACTCGGCGGCGAAGTAGCTGCCGACAACGAAGACGAAGGCGAGCAGCTGGGCCGAGAGCGTCTCGACCGTCGGGTAGATGCCGAGCCAGGTCCCCATCCAGAGCGGGAATTCGATGTCGATCGGGTGGATCGAGAGCCAGCCGACCCCCTGCATCGTCCGCGCCGTGTTGCCTACGAGCACGACCAAAACGAGGGCGATCAGCACCCCGGTCACGATCAGCATCTTTTTGTAGGGCAGCTTGCGCTCGAGCGAGAAGGTGATCGCGCCGACGACCGCGGTCAGCACCAGGCCGAGGGAGACGCCGGCGAGGACGACGCCGGTCCCGGAGCTGAGCTGCAGCGCCTGCAGGAAGAGCACCGTCTCGAAGCCCTCGCGAAAGACGCTGGTGAAGCCGAGCGTGTAGAGGCCGGCGACCGTCGCGGCGCCGGCCCCGGCGGCGAGTGCCGCCCCGGTCAGGGTCTTGCCGCGGTCGCGGTGGCCCTTGATCCACTCGGTCCAGTAGACGCGGTGGAAGAACCAGTTCATGACCAGCAGCAGGACCGCGATCGCGACGATGCCGACCACCGCCTCCAGCTTCTCGCCGTATTTGGAGAGCGAGTCGAGCAGCAGGATCGCCAGCGCGAACATCAGCATGCTGGCCGGGATCGCGAGTAGCGCCCCGCGGTAGATCGGCCGCCGCAGCGGCGCCCGCGGCCCGATCATGCTGGCGGTGATCGCGGCGATGATCAGGATCGCCTCGAGGCCCTCGCGGAAGACGATCAGGGCGGAGTTGGTGATCGTCGTGAAGGCGCTGGCCCCGTCGCCGGTGATCGCCCGCGCGTCGGCGAGCTTTTCGTCGAGGTCGAGCCTGGTTTCGCGGATCTCGCTCAGCGGCGCCCGGTCGGCGACCAGGTTGGCGAGACCCTTCTCGCCGTCGGCGCCGTACCAGAGCAGGCCCTCCAGCTCCAGCGCCAGCTGCGGGTCGAAGGCGCGCAGCTTCAGCTCCGGCCCGAACTCGAGGAAGCCGTAGGCGGCGAGTCGCGCCTGCTCGGCCGCCTGGTACTGACCAGCTCCGGCCGCCGCTTCGAGCTGGTCGAGCGAGACGGCGACGAGTTCGTAGTCGGCTTCGTCGCCGCCCTCCTTCCAGTCCTCGGGGGAGATCCGCTCGATCTCCCCGACCGCCCGCTCGGCGACAGCGGTGACGTCGTCCTCGGCCGCCACCTCGCGCCCCTGCTGGGCGTCGTCGACCTGGTCGCGCAGGGTGGCGAAGTCCGTCCGGATCCGTTCCACCGCCGCTTCGTCGCGCTCGAGCAGGACCGGCTCGAGGTCGGAGAAGGCGGCTTCGGTGCCATCCATGAAGGCGACCGCCTCCTGCACCTCGAAGGGGATCGTCACCCGCCTGTCGCTGACCCCTTTCTCGTACTCCTTCGGGACCAGGTCGAGGAAGCGTTCGAGCTGGCTGTAGCGGTTGACCTGCTCGTCGGGGGTGAGCGGTGCCGCCGTGAAACCGACCAGGCCCGCTTCGACCCGCTCGCGTGCCGCCTCGAAGCGGGTCGCGTCGGCGGCAGCAGCGGCAGCGGCGAGCCGGGCGAAGTCGCGGTCGGCGGCGCGGCGTTCGCTCGCGCCCCGCTGCTCGGCGTACTCGGGCGCGATCGCCCGCCAGTAGCCGAGCGCGATCGCCGCGGTTTCGGCGAGGCGGCCGTCGAAGTCGCGTTCGGCCGCCTGTGCGGCTTCGTCGAGATTGGTCACGAGCCGGGCCTGGAAGGTGTCGAGCAGGTCTTTTTCGATCTGCAGGACCGCTTCGTGGGGGCTGATCTCAGCGGCGGCGAGCCTCCTGGATCGCGGCGGTGCCGTCGACCCCGGGCCGGGTGAACCGGGTCGGCTTGCGGAAGTCGCGGATCTGCAACCAGATGCGGGCGCGGGCCGGTTCGTCGCGCCGCGCCGAGGCGATCGCCACCACCATCGCGCCGCGCCTCAGCGCCGCGACCACCGCGCCCCGCGCCGCCGCCAGGCCGGCTTCGTCGCGGGCGACGATCGCCTGCCTGGCCGCTGCCAGGCCCGCCTCCACCTCGCGCAGCTCGCGCGGCGCGTCGGTTGCGAGGCCCTCGCGCAGTGGTCCTCGCAGTCGCGCGCCGGCGCGTGCCACCGGCCCCCCTTCTCCCTCGCCCTCGCCGAACAGCAGCTGCGCCTGTGCCTCGAACAGCTCGGCGCGGATCTCGTCCGCGGCCATCCATGGCGGCTCGGCTGACGCTGGCGGCGCTACGCAAAGCAGCGCCGCCAGCGTCAGCAGGATTGAGCCGCCGCGCCGCACCTACCCTTCCTGTAATTCGATGTCGAGCTGTTTCGCCGCCTGCGTCACCTGGCCGGCGATCGCCTCCGCCTGGGCCTGGGCCTGGGCGCCGAGCGCGTCGGCCTGCTTAGCGCTGAATTTCTCGCCCTCGGCCTCGCGGTCGCGCAGTTCGGAGGCGAACTCGACCAGGCTCCGCAGCTCCTTGCGGGTCTGCTTTGCCTGCTGCGGGTTCTCCGCCGCGATCGTCGGTTCGATCCCGTCGTAGGTGACGAGGATGCCGCCGAGGATGTCGGCGATGTCGGAGAGCCGCGAGGTGGCGACGAAGCCCTCTTCCTCCGCGTCTTCCCCAGCGATGAAGCGGGAGTTCTTCCAGGCCTCGAAGTACTCGCTCATCGTCGGCGTCATCACCACGATCGAGGTCAGCGCGTCGGAGGGCGTCGGTTCGAACTCCTGCGCGTCTTCGTCGAGGCTCTGCGCCTGGGCGGCGAATTCGTCGAGCGTCGCCTTGTAGATGTTCGCGTCGGGCAGGCCCTCGCCGAACTCGACCTTGCTGTCGCCGTCGACGTCGGGCTTGGTGCCTTTCGCCGCCACGTCCGGGTTGGTGCCGTAGAGCGCCGTCTCGGTCAGGAAGAAGAGGTTGCCGGGCTGTTTCAGCGTCTTGCCGTCCGGCGTCGTGAGGCTGAAGGAGACCGCGTCTTCGGGGGTCGAGGCGTCCGAGCCGGCGTCGATGTCGACGTCGTACTGGGCCAGCCGCGGCACTCCGGCGACGATGCCCTCCATCTCCTCGTAGGCGGGGTTGGCGACGACGAAGACGTCCTTCGACTCGCTGAGGAGCTGTTCGACTTCCTCACCGTGCTCGGCGAGCAGCCGCCCGTAGTCGAAGTCGACCGACTCGGCCAGCTCGTAGTACTCGTCGGCGTTCGCCTGCAGTGCTTCGACCTGCTCGACCAGCTCAGCCGAGTGGTCGGTCAGGTAGGCCTTGACCGGCGCCAGTTCCGCCGCCGTCGCGTCACCCGCGGTCGTCTCCTCGTCGCTGTCGCCGCAGCCGGCGATCGGAACGGCCAGCGCCAGGGCGGCGAGGGACAGCGCTAGGTGTGCTCTGGACTTCTTCAATCGTGCCTCCTGAATAAGGGGAGCCTACTTAGGGGTCCCTAAATGCTTGCTGTTTCGGCAACCCTAACCGAATCCGAGCGCAACGGTCGGATTTCGCGGCGCCCCCGAGTCGCCGCTCTCTCCACTCGTGAGAACCGCCCCGGGCGGATTTGCTCCACTCGTCTAAACACAGCCTCTCAAGCCGAATTTACGGTCCTCCTGGAATCGCCAAACCCGCGACCGCCGGAGCCTGTCTGCGGCGGGTAGGAGGAAAGTTCGATGAAAAAGAAGATGGGGATCGCCGGCGCTTTAGCGGCGTTTGCCGCTCTGGCGCTGCCTTCGGCGGCCTCGGCGGCGAGCGTGGCCGAAACGGTGGCGGAAAAGACGATCGAGCTGGACATGGTCTGGGTCGCCGTCGCTTGTGTCCTGGTGTTCCTGATGCAGGCCGGCTTCATGTTCTTGGAGATCGGCTTCTCGAGACAGAAGAACGTCGGCACCGGCGTCGCCAAGATCTTCGTCAACCTCGCGATCGTGACGATCGCCTGGTGGGCAATTGGCTATGGGGTCGCGGAAGGCGGCGGCAACGACTTCTTCGGCACCAGCGGCTTCTTCTTCCACTTCGACCAGGTGGTCGGCCAGGGTGAAGAAGCGTTCAGCGTGGCCGGCTCCGACGCGATGCTGATGCTCTACGGGCTGGCCTTCTGCGCCGTCTCGCTGGCGATCGTCTGGGGCACGACCCTGGAGCGGATCAAGTTCGGCGCTTACGTGATCTACGCGATCGTCTTCGGCGCCGTGATCTACCCGCTGATCGCGCACGCGGTCTGGGGCGGCGGCCTGCTCTCCGACATCGGCGGCAAGCCGGTGATGGATTTCGCCGGCTCCTCGGTGGTGCACCTGACCGGTGCGGTTGGCGCCCTCGCGGCCCTGTTGCTGCTCGGCCCGCGGATCGGCAAGTACGACGCGAACGGGAAGCCCCGGGCGATTCCCGGTCACTCGATGCCGCTCGTCGGCCTCGGCGTGATCATCCTCTGGATCGGGTGGTTCGGCTTCAACGGCGGCTCGACCTTCGAAACGTCGGCGTCGTTCTTCGGCGAGGTGATGCTGAACACCCAGCTCGCGGCTGCGGCCGGCGTGATCGGCGCTTCGCTCGCCGTCTATATGAAGAGCAGGACGCTCGACGTCGGCATGGCCGGCAACGGCGCGATCGCCGGCCTGGTCGGCATCACCGCCCCGTCGGGCTTCGTCGAGTTCTGGGCGGCGCCGATCATCGGCTTCATCGCCGGGCTGATCGTCGTCTTCGCGGTGCTCAGCATCGACAAGCTCCTCGACGACCCGGTCGGTGCCCTCTCGGCACACGGCCTGGCCGGTATCTGGGGGACGCTCGCGGTCGGCGTCTTTGCCTCGCCGCGACTGATTGTCGAAGGCGCCGGGCCAGGCATCTGGTACGGGATCTTCGGCGACGCCTCGTTCAGCTCCGCGCTCGGCCAGCTGGGCGTGCAGGGACTGGCCGTGGTGTTCACCTTCGTGGTCGTGTTCGCGATCTCGATCGCCACCTTCGCCCTGATCAAAGCGACGATCGGGTTGCGGGTTCCGGCCGAGGAGGAGGACGCCGGGCTGGACATCAGCTCGCACGGCATGTACGGCTACCCGGAGCAGTTCATCCCGCAGCCGGAGTACTCGACCGGGCTGCCGAGCACGATCGGCAGCGGGGCCCCGATACCAGCGGCCGCGCCTGCTCAGATGACCGCGACCGAGACCAACTAGGAGGGCTGAGCGCATGAAGAAGATAGAGGCGTTCATCCGCCACGAGGCGTTCGAGCCGATCCGGGCCGAGTTGCTCGACAAAGGGTTCCCCTCCCTGTCGATCATCGAGGCCAAGGGCTCGGGCCGCCAGAAGGGCATCGTCGAGCGTTACCGCGGCTCGACGCTGACCGTCAACGTCCGGCCGAAGCTGAAGCTGGAGGTCGTGGTCGAGGACAAAGACAAGGCAGTGGTCGTCGAGACCATCCTCAAACACGCCCGCACGGGCGAGGTCGGCGACGGCAAGATCTTCGTGCTGCCGGTGGAGGAGGCGATTCGCATCCGCACCGGTGAGGGCGGAGAGCCGGTGCTGCAGTTGCACGAGGAGTCGGAGATCCCGACGTAAGCCACGTGGGACAGGCCTTCGGGGAGGGACCGGACACCCCTCCCCGGAGGCCGTTGCGTTGGAGGCCACGGATACCCCTCCCTGAAGGCCGTTCCGCAGCCGGGCGCCCGCTTGGGTCTGGCTTGTTTGTCCCTGAGCCTTCCGGAAGGGGTATCCGTGGCCTCCTTCTCGATGGTTAGCCTCGCTTCGCATGGCTGACGAACAGATCTCTTTGAGCGAGGCGGCACGCCGTTCCGGCGTGCCGGCCAGCACCTTGAAACGCTGGGCGGCGGAGAAGATCGTGCCGGTGCGGCGCGGGCGCTGGACGGCCGCCGCGGCGGCTCAGGCGAGGGTCGTGGCGCAGATGCGCGAGCGTGGCCACTCGCTCGAGGATCTGCGGCGTGCGGGGCGGGAGGGGCGGCTCGCCTTCGGCTTCGCCGGGGAAGTCGTCTCCGGCTCCGAGGAGGCGCTGAGTATGGCGGAGGTGGCTGAGGAGACCGGCCTCGAGCCGGACCTGGTCGAGCGCATCCTCGTCATCCTCGGCACCCCGACCGGTCGCGAGCGCAACCTCAGCCGCGCAGACGCCGAGGCGCTGCGCCACTGCGCCCGCGTCCTTGCCGCGGGCTTCCCGCTCGTCGCCTTCCTGCAGCTGGTCCGGGTCTATGTCCAGTCGATGCGCCGGATCGCCGATGCCGAGGTCCGCCTCTTCCACCTCTACGTGCACGAGCCGCTGATCCGCGACGCCGTCCCGGAGCTCGAGATGGCGGCGGAGATGGGTGAGCTGGCCGCTGACATCCTGCCGCTGGCGGCGCCTCTGACCGAGTACCTGCACAACCGCTACCTGCGCTACTTCGTCGACCAGGACGTGGTCGGGCACATGGAGTCCGGCCTGGGGATGGACACGGCGGAAATCGAGCTCGGCCAGGTCACGGTCACGCTCTGCTTCATCGACCTCACCGGCTTCACCCGCTACACCGAGGAGGAGGGCGACATCGAGGCGCTCGACGTGGTCGAGAACTTCGTCGAGACGGTCGAGTCGACGCTGCCGCGCGAGGCGACGATCGTGAAGACGATCGGCGACGAGGTGATGGTCGTCTCGCCCGACGCCGCCGCGCTGACCGAGTGGGCGGTCGACTTCCTCAGCCGCTTTCCGCAGCGCCCGCAGCCGCGCGTCGGCATCCACTGCGGCGAGGCGGTCTACCGCGACGGCGATTACTTCGGCAGCCAGGTCAACCTCGCCCACCGGGTCGTCGACCGCGCCCTCGCCGGCGAGGTCCTGGTCACCGACCGGGTCGCCACGGCGATCGCCGGCCGCGAGCCGCTCGGCTTCGAGCCGATCGGCCAGGTCAGCCTCAAGGGCTTCCCGGTCCCGACCGAGCTCTTCGTCGTCCGCGCCGTGGAGTGAGGCGCGGCGCCTTGCGAGGCGCGAAACTGGGTGCATGGACGCCGACCGGATGCTGGAGCGGGTACGGGAGGAGGGGATGCCGCTCGTCGTGATGCTCTCCGGCGGCCGTGACTCGGTCTGCATGCTCGACCTCGCTGTCCGCGCCGCCGGGCCGGAGGCGGTGACGGCACTGCACGTCAACTACGGGCTGCGCGACGACTGCGACCAGGACGAGCGCCACTGCGCGGCGCTCTGCGCGGCGCTCGGGGTTGAGCTGACGGTCGCGCGGCCGCGGCGGCCGGAGGGCCCGGCAACCTGCAGGCCTGGGCGCGGGACGTGCGGTACGCGGCCGCCGTGCGCCTGGCCGAGGCCGGCGATGCGACGATCGTCACCGGCCACACCGCCGACGATCAGGTCGAGACGATCCTCTACCGGCTTGCCTCCTCGCCGAGCCGCCGCGCCCTGCTCGGGATGCGCCCCCGCGACGGCCGCCTCGCCCGCCCGCTGCTCGCCTTCACCCGGGCCGAGACCACCGCCTACTGCGAGCAGCGCGGGCTCGCCTGGCGCGATGACAGCAGCAACGCCGAGCCCGCCTACGCTCGCAACCGGGTCCGCCACGGCCTGCTGCCGGAGCTGGCGAAGATCCACCCGGCGGCCGCCCAGAACGTGCTGCGCACCGCGGCGTTGCTGCGCGACGAGGCCGAGGTGCTCGACGCCCTGGTCGAGGCAGAGCTCGATGGCTCCGGCGAGACGCCGCGCGGCACGATCGCCCTGCGGCGGTTGGCGGCGCTGCCGCCGGCGCTGCAGCGCCTCGTCCTGCAGCGCCTCGCCGACGCCGCCGCCGGCCGCCCCGTCCCCGGCGCCACCCGCTTCGCCGCGCAGGTCGCCGGCCTGCGGCGCACCGGCACCGCCCAGCTCGACCTCGGCGGCGGCGTCCGCGCCGTGGTCGAGAGCGGCGTCCTCCGCGCCGAGCGCCCCTAACCGCCGGCCGATGGGCCGATAAGTCGCCTATATCTCGACTTATCGGCCCATCGGCCATATATCTAGACTGCGGCGGGTGAGCGACCCCGCGATCGGCGAGACCCTCGTCGCCAGAGAGGACCTGCAGCGCCGGGTCGCCGAGCTCGGCGCCGAGGTGAGCCGCGACTACGCCGGCCGCGAGCTGTTCATGGTCGGCGTGCTCAAGGGCGCGGTGCTCTTCCTCGCCGACCTGATGCGCAACATCGACGTACCGTGCGAGATCGACTTCATGGCCGTCTCCAGCTACGGCTCGCAGACCGACTCGAGCGGGGTGGTCCGCATCCTCAAGGACCTCGACGCTCCGATCGAAGGCCGCCACGTGCTGATCGTCGAGGACATCATCGACTCCGGCCTCACCCTGCACTACCTAATGCGCAACCTGAAGGCGCGTAACCCCGCCTCACTCGAGGTCTGCGCGCTGCTGACCAAGCCGGAGCGGTTGCGGGTTGACCTCTCACCCCGCTACGTCGGGTTCGAGATTCCGAATCGGTTCGCGATCGGGTACGGCCTCGACCATGCTCAACGGCACCGCAACCTCGATTATGTCGCGGCGCTCGACGAGTAGAGCCGCAAAATCCGCCCTGGTACGCTGATTTCTCCCTTGAGGCGTTTCTTCAAAAGCGCGGCGTTCCCGATCCTGTTGGTCGTCATCCTCGCCTTCATCGCCCAGCGGGTGATCAGCAATGACTCGGGTCCCCCCGCGCCACCGTACAACGACCTGATCAAGGAGAAAACCGGGCTGATCGCCGAAGGGCGAATCGCCGAGGTTACGGTCAACACCAAGGACAACACGCTCGACGTCAAGAAGCAGAACGGCGAAAGCTTCTCGACCGGCTACCCGCCCTACACCGAGCAGAGCCTGATCGACCGGCTCGAAAAAAATGACGTCAAGACCGAGGTCAACGGCTCCGGCAGCTCCGGCCTGCTCTCGCTGCTCACCCTGATCCTGCCTTTCGTCCTCTTCTTCGCCTTCTGGATCTTCCTCATGAACCAGATGCAGGGCGGCGGCTCCCGGGTGATGAACTTCGGCAAATCGAAAGCGAAACGGATGTCCGTCGACGCGCCGAAAATCACCTTCCGCGATGTCGCCGGTGTCGACGAGGCAGTGCAGGAGCTCGAGGAGATCAAGGAATTCCTCGAGAACCCGAAGAAATTCCAGGCGCTCGGTGCCCGGATCCCCAAGGGCGTCCTGCTCTACGGCCCGCCCGGCACCGGTAAGACTTTGCTCGCCCGCGCCGTCGCCGGTGAGGCGGGCGTGCCGTTCTTCTCGATCTCCGGCTCGGACTTCGTCGAGATGTTCGTCGGGGTCGGCGCCAGCCGTGTCCGCGATCTCTTCGAGCAGGCGAAGCAGAACTCGCCCTGCATCATCTTCATGGACGAGATCGACGCCGTCGGCCGCCACCGCGGCGCCGGCATGGGCGGCGGTCATGACGAGCGCGAGCAGACCCTGAACCAGCTGCTGGTCGAGATGGACGGCTTCGAAATGAAGGACAACATCATCTTGATCGCGGCCACCAACCGGCCCGACATCCTCGACCCGGCGCTGCTGCGGCCGGGCCGCTTCGATCGCCAGGTCGTCGTCGACCGGCCCGACCGCAAGGGCCGCAAACACATCCTCGAGGTCCATACCCGCGGCAAGCCGCTGGCCCGCGAAATCGACCTCGACACCCTCGCCGGCCAGACCCCCGGCTTCACCGGTGCCGACCTCGCCAACCTGATCAACGAGGCGGCGCTGCTGACCGCCCGCTCCGGCAGCCGCGAGATCTCGATGAAGGAGCTCGAGGAGGGGATCATGCGGGTGATCGCCGGCCCCGAGAAGAAGACCCGGGTGATGAGCGAGAAGGAGCGCCTGGTCACCGCTTTCCACGAGGTCGGCCACGCGATCGTCGGACAGCTGCTGCCGAACTGCGACCCGGTCCACAAGATCTCGATCATCAGCCGCGGCCAGGCGCTCGGCTACACGATCAGCCTCCCGACCGAGGACAAGTTCCTCACCACCCGCGCCGAGCTGACCGACACGATGGCGATGACCCTGGGCGGCCGCGCCGCCGAGGAGATCGTCTTCGGCGAGATCACCACCGGCGCTTCCAACGACCTTGAAAAGGTGACCGAGACGGCGAAGCAGATGGTGATGCGGTTCGGGATGTCGGAGCGGCTCGGCCCGCGCGTCTTCGGCCACGATCGCGGCCAGCCCTTCCTCGGCCGCGAGTTCTCCTCCGAGCCGGACTACTCGGACGAGATCGCGCGCGAGATCGACGACGAGATCCGTCGCATCGTCGAGGGCGCCCACCAGACCGCCAAGAGCCTGCTCGGCGAGCGCCGCCAGGACCTCGACCAGATCTCGAACCTGCTGCTGGAGCGGGAGACGATCGACGCCAAGCAGTTCGGGGCGCTGCTCGAAGGCAAGCCTCCGGAGGAGGTCTTCGCCGACGACGAGGAGCCGGCCAAGCCGGCCGAGGCGACGCCGGAGCCGGAGCCGGCGCAGCGCGAGGGGGCTCGCCCGAACCCCCGTCCAAGACCGGGTTTCGCAGGCGGGGATGCGAGCTGAGGGCTATCCCGGCAGGGGTTTCACTTAACTTTTTCGAGGATCCTCACCAGCTGTCGCCCGAACCGCAGCGCCGAAAAAGTACAAGACGTTCCGCCCCTGCCGGGATAGCCCTCAGATGACGATGCCCGCTCCGAAGCTCATGGGGGTCGTGAATGTGACGCCGGACTCGTTCTCTGACGGTGGCTTGTATCTCGATCCTGAGTTGGCGATTGAGCATGGGCGGGAGTTGGAGGCGGTCGGGGCGGAGATCCTTGATGTCGGTGGGGAATCGACGCGGCCTGGGGCGGAGCCGGTTGCGGAGGCCGAGGAGCTTGCTCGGGTGGTGCCGGTGATCGACGGTCTGGCCGGCGGCGAGGCCGCGATCTCGGTCGATACCTCCAAGGCTGCCGTCGCCGCTGCCGCTTTGGACGCCGGTGCGGAGATCGTCAATGACATCACCGCCCTGCGCGGTGATCCGGAGATGGCGGCGCTCTGCGCCGACCGCGGCGCCACTGTGGTCCTGATGCACATGCGCGGCACGCCGCGCACGATGCAGGACGAGCCGCGCTACGACGATGTCGTCAGCGAGGTCAGCGCCTTTCTCGCCGAGCGGCTCGAAGCGGCGGTCGCCGCCGGTGTCGAGGCGGAGCGGATCTGGCTCGACCCCGGGATCGGCTTCGGCAAGACCGCGGAGCACAACCTGGAGCTGCTGCGGAGGCTCGCGGAGCTGCGCCAGCTCGGCCGGCCGCTGGTCGTCGGGACTTCGCGCAAGAGCTTCATCGGCCGGGTCGACGGCTCTGACGCGGGCGAGCGGCTGGGTGGCACGATCGCCTCCTCGGTGCTCGCCGCGGCGGAGGGCGCCGACGTGCTCCGCGTCCACGACGTCGCCGAGGTCGGCCAGGCGATGGCGGTCGCCGGCGCGATCCTCGGATAAGTTCCCTGGCATGGAGGCCCAGGGTCCGCACGGCAACGGGATCGAGTCGAGCGCGGAAGTCGAGCTGCGCGGACTCTCGATCTACACCCACCACGGCGTCACCGAGGCCGAGCAGGAGGTGGGGCAGCGGCTTGAGTTCGACATCTCCTTCGATGTCCCCGACTGCGACGCGGTCCTGACGGACCGTCTCGAGGACACGGTCGACTACGCCCAGGTCTGCGACATCGTCGCCCTCGCCGCGACCGAGCGCAGCTACAAGACGCTGGAGCGCCTCGCCCAGGTGATCGGCCAGCGCCTGATCGAGCGCTACGGCTGCGAATCGGTGCGGGTGCGGGCGGCCAAGCCGGAGCCGCCGCTGCCGCTGGCGATCCAGGAGGTCGCGGTCGAGGTGACCCAGGAGCGCGTCGTCGAAGACGAGGACGAGGCGGAAGCAGCCGGGGAGTAGCGGTGCGGACCGGCTACCTCGGCCTCGGCTCCAACGTTGGCGACCCGGCCGGCCACCTGCGGGCGGCGCTCGAGCTGCTGGGCGCGGCCGGCGTCGAGGTCGCGGCGGTCTCCTCCACCTATGTCACCGAGCCGGTCGGCGAGGTTCTCGACCAGCCCGACTTCCTCAACGCCGCGGTGCGCATCCGCACCGCGCTCGAGCCGGAAGCCCTGCTCGACACCTGCAAGGCGGTCGAGGCCGAGCGCGGCCGTTCCTTCGAGGCTCCCCGCCACAGCCCCCGCCCGCTCGACGTCGACCTGCTGCTGCTCGGCGACCTCGAGCTGCGCACGGAACGCCTTACCCTGCCGCACCCAGAGGTGAGCAGCCGCCGCTTCGTCCTCGTCCCGCTGCTCGAGCTCGATCCCGAGCTGGCGCTGCCTGACGGAACCCGCCTCGCCGACGCCCTCGCCGCTCTGCCCACTGGTCAGCGGGTCGAGCGCAAGAGTGTTTTCCGGGACTGAGCACTTAGCGCCCCCATAGGGGCATTAACTGCTCAGTTAAGTCGCGGCAGGCTGGCGCAGCGGCTCGAGCCACTCTGCCGGCAGGATTGGCGGCATGTGACCGGGGTAGTCCGGGACGACTCGTTTCGCCAGCGCGCCGGCCGGCCGTCCCTCGATGAACGGTTTCAGGTCGGCGAGGGTCAGCGCCAGCCCGAGGCTGGTGGCGATCTGGAAGTCGGCGGCGTTCAGCTGCGCGCCGCCGATCGTGCCCGCGGCGATCAGCTCGTCGACCCGGTCGAGCAGTCCTGGCAGCGCCGCCAGGTCGCGCTTCACATTCTCGTCGTCGGCCTCGTTGAAGCGGGCCGAGAGGGCGACGATCGGTGCCGCGGTTTTCACGGCGAGGCCGATCGGCATCCCGATCTTGGCACCCTCCGAGTAGCTGCGCAGCGGTGCGCGGTCCCGCTTCATGCCCCACCAGAGGATCTGGCGGATCGGGTGCTGCAACTCCTCGTCGCCGAACCGCTCCGCCTCTTCGACCGCGGCGCGCTGCGCCGGGTCGGTCGGGAAGAGCGGCGGCTCGGGACGCAGCCGCTCCAGCTCGCGGGCGATCGGCCTCGAGCCCTGCACCTTGGCGCCGTCGATCTTCAGCGCCGGCACGGTGACGCCGGAGAAGCCGACGGCGCGCAGTACGCCCTTCGAGATCACCGGCAGCAGGTCGGTGCGCTTGAACTCGACGCCCTTGTGCCGGAGCATCAGTTCCGAGGTGATGCTCGGGTGCGAGGCCGGGATTACGTAGAGGCGGGCGCTCATCGCGACGATCCTATAGCGCTCTGGCTAGTTCGAGTGCGATCGCGATGCCCGCGAAGGCCCGCACCGCTGCCAAGGCCATCCAGAAATAGCGTTCGACCTGCGTGGTTCGCTCGCGCCGTTCGAGCCCGCTCATTTCCGCGTCGGTGCGCCGCTTCTGGTCGGCGATCTGGGCTTGAGTCCATGCTTCGCGATCGGTGATGCCCGAGTCGTCCCTCGAAGCGGCCACGAGTTGCCTCCCCTGCCAACTTCCGATTGGCAGTCAGAAAGTGTCGGAACGGACGAGTTCCTATCAAGAAACTTTGAGGGGATGCTTTTTTCCGTTTTGAGATTTCTATCCGCTGCTACCTCTCCCACCGTTAAGGCATGTTGGTGTGGTTTTGCCCAGTGGCGAGTTCGAACTTGCCGGACATCCCGGGGCGCGCCGGCGGCCGCCAGCGCACACCCTCCAGGAGCGTGCTGGGCGGGACGTCGAGCGCCGCTGACAGCTTGACGACTGTGTCGATCCGGGCGAGGCGATCGCCGCGCAGCAACAGGCCCAGGTGGGTGCGGTGAATTTCCGCTCGCTCGGCGATCTGGGTCAGGCTCAGGCCGCTCTCCTGCTTGCAGCGCGCGAGGTTGGCGGCGAAGCGCCTCGCCACCAACCGCTTGTTCTCCTCTGCTGCCATCACCGCCGGATGCAGTCTAAACCCGGGAGCTTTTAGGCTGTGGCCAATAGGCGGATTAGCCGGAAGCCTTGCGATCGTGGCAGACGTCAAGGAGCGCTTCGCCGAGAACCTCGCCTACTACCTGAAGCGAGCGGGCCTTACCCAGGAAGATCTCGCGGCGCGTAGCGGGATCCACCGGACGCAAGCGGGGAAGCTCGTCAACGGGAAGCAGATGCCGCGTCTGGACACGCTGCTCAGGCTGGCCGGGGCGCTGGACGTGTCCGTGGCCGATCTCGTCGACGGCATCGCCTTCCAGCCCTTCCAGCCCGCCGCGCAGCCGGGAGAGTTCCTGTTCTCGGCCCCGAAGCACGGGCCGACGTCGAAGCGCAAGTCCGCGTCGAAGCGCAAGTCCTAGCCGCTCGGGATAATCGCCGCCATGCTGCTCGCGGTCGATGTCGGCAACACCCAGACCCACCTCGGCGCCTTCGACGGCGAGGGCCTGGTCGAGAACTGGCGCTTCCAGACCCGCTCGGGCGCGACGGGCGACGAGCTGGCGGAGCGGATCGCCGGACTTTTCGCGCTCTGTGGGATGTCGCTCGACGACCTCGACGCGGTCTGCGTCTCCTCGGTGGTGCCGCCGCTCGGCACCCAGTTCGAACAGCTCACCCAGCGCTACCTCGATGCCGAGTGCCTGCTGATCGGCCCCGGGGTGAAGACGGGAATGCCGATCCGGATCGAGAACCCGCTTGAGGTCGGCGCCGACCGCCTCGTCAACGCGATCGCCGCCTACGAGCGCTTCGGCGAGGCCTGCGTCTCAGTCGACTTCGGCACCGGGATCAACATCGACGCCGTCTCTGCTGACGGCGAGTACCTCGGTGGCGCGATCGGTCCCGGCCTCGCGCCCTCGCTCAGCGCCCTGATCGAGCGGGCGGCCCGGATCACCAGGATCGACCTCGAAGAGCCGCGGGAAGCAATCGGCCGCTCGACCCGCGCGGCGATCCACTCCGGCTTCATCTTCGGATTCGCCGGCCTGATCGACGGCATCGTCAGGCGGATCGAAGAGGAACTCCCGAACCCGAGGCTGCTTGCCACCGGTGGGTACGCCTCGGCCGTCGTCCCCTTCACCGAGACGATCGACGAGGTCGACGACCTGCTTACCCTGAAGGGGCTGAGGTTGATCCATGAACGGAACCAGGCATGAGCTAACGGACCCCTTCGAGATCGGCGGTGTGCCGATCTCCAACCGGGTCCTGCTCGCGCCGCTGGCCGGGATCGGCAACTGGTTCGTGCGCCTGCAGGCGAAACGGCACGGCGCCGGCCTCGCGGTCTCCGAGATGGTCTCCAGCTTCGCCCTGCACTACCGCAACGAGCGCACCCTGCGCGAGCTGCTGCGGATCCATCCCGACGAGCACCCGGTCTCGCTGCAGCTGTTCGGGCATGACGCCGAGGTGATGCGCTCCGGGGCCGCGATCGCCGCCGCGGCCGGCGCTGACCTGATCGACATCAACATGGGCTGCCCGGTGCCGAAGGTGCGCCGCACCGGGGCCGGGGCCCAGCTGCTGCGCGACCCGGAGCTGGCCCTGGCCCTGGCCCGCGGCGCGATCGAGGGCGGGGAGGGGTGCCGGTGACCGTGAAGCTGCGCTCCGGGATCGAGGCCGGCGACCGTTCCGGCTTCGACCTCGCGGTCCGGCTCGCCGAGGAGGCCGGGGTGGCGGCGATCGCCTTCCACCCACGGGCCGCGACCAAAGGCCATAAGGGGCAGCCGGACTACGAGCTGACCCGCGAGCTGGTCGAACGGGTCGAGGTGCCGGTGATCGTCTCCGGCGGGCTGGCCGACGCCGACTCGGCCCGCCGCGCCTTTGCCGAGTCGGGGGCCGAAGCGGTGATGATCGCCCGCGGCTCCTTCGGCAATCCCTGGCTGTTCGAGGAGTTGACCGGGCGGCGCCTGCAGCCACCGTCGCGTGAAGAGGTCGCGAGGGAGCTGCTCTGGGTGATCGACCGGGCCGAGGAGCACCTGGGGAGCAGGCGGGCGGAGCGCTACCTGCGCAAGTTCTACCCCTGGTACGTGGAACGGCTGGAAGCGGAGCCGCAGGTGATCGAGGAGCTGCAGCGCAGTGCTGACCTGGCCCGCGCCCGCGAGCTGATCGGCTCCTTCGCCGAGCCGGCCGCGGTTGCGTAAAACGCTCTGATTGCCGCCTTTCGGCCCTCGCTATAATCCCGCGACTTCGTGCCCAGGTGTGGCGATGCAGGACGCCGCATTCGGGGCGCTTTTTTCGGTTCGGGGCCGTTTTCGCGGCTCTTCCCACAGTCAAAGCGAGGTTTGTCCAGTGAGTCGTCAGGCGGTCATCACCCCAGAGGGTCTCGAAAAGTTGAAAGAGGAAATCGAGTACCTCTCGACGACCAAACGCCGCGAGGTCGCGGCCCGGATCAAGGAGGCGCGCGAATTCGGCGACATCTCCGAGAACGCCGAATACGACGACGCCAAGAACGAACAGGCCCTGCTCGAGGGGCGGATCGCCCAACTCGAAGAGCGACTGCGCCGCGCCTCGGTGATCGACGAGAAGGCGATCAGCACCGATGAGGTCGGCTACGGCTCGATCGTCCACGTCAAGGACCAGAAGAGCGGCGACTCGCAGAAATTCCAGATCGTCGGCTCGACCGAGGCCAACCCGGTCGAGCACAAGCTCTCCAACGAGTCCCCGATCGGCAAAGCCCTGATCGGCCACAAGCGCAACGACGTGGTTACCGTCGAGGTGCCGCGGGGCCGAAGAAGAAACTCAAAATCACGAAAATCGAGAAGTCCTGAGAGCGCCAAAATCGGCGCATCTCGGGGTCATCGGTCCTCGGCGCGGCGCTCACGTACTGGAGTACGCTCGCTTGCGCCTGTGGCCTGCTTCCCCGACCTGCTTGATTTCTGACGCTCTCAGATCGTGACCGACCAGCCTGAACTCTCAGATGTCCTAAAGGACCGGCGCCAGAAGCTGGAGCGCATTCGCGACGCGGGAGTCGAGCCGTTCCCGCACGAGTTCTCCGAGCGCGAGGAGATCGCCGAGGTGCGGGCAGCGCACGAGGGCCTGGCGGCGGGATCGAGACCGAGTCGCGGCACCGAGTCGCCGGCCGCATCGTCGCTCGTCGCGGCCACGGCAAGGCCTGCTTCCTCGACCTCCGCGACGGCAGCGGCCAGATTCAGTTGCACGCCCGCGAGGACCTGCTCGGCGAGGAGGCCTACGCGCTGCTCGTCGACCTCGACCTCGGCGACATCGTCGGCGCCGAGGGGACCGCGATGGCGACCCGCCGCGGGGGCGAGCTCTCGCTGGCGATTGACCGCTGGCGCCTGCTGGCGAAGAGCCTGCGGCCGCCGCCCGACAAATTCCACGGCCTCGAGGACACCGAGACCCGCTTCCGCCGCCGCGAGCTCGACCTGATCGGCAACGAGGAGAGCCGTCGCCTCTTCCAGATCCGCGCCCGGGCGATCAGCGAGGTGCGGCGCTGGCTCGACGAACACGGGTACGTCGAGGTCGAGACCCCGGTCCTGCAGCCGCTCTACGGCGGCGCCCTGGCGCGGCCTTTCACCACCCACCACAACGCTCTCGACCGCGATCTCTACCTGCGGATCGCCACCGAGCTTTATCTGAAGCGGCTGGTCGTCGGCGGCATCGACCGCGTCTACGAGCTCGGCAAGGACTTCCGCAATGAGGGCGTCTCGCACAAGCACAACCCCGAGTTCACGATGCTCGAGTGGTACGAGGCCTACGCGGACTACGAAAAGACCGCGCACGACCTCGAGCTGCTGGTCGCCGAGGTGGCCGAGCGGGTGCTGGGCACGACCGTGGTCAAGCGCGGCGAGGTGGAGATCGACTTCGCGCCGCCCTGGCGCCGGATCACCCTGCGCGAGGCGATCCGCGAGCGGGCCGGCATCGACATCCTCGAGCACCCGACCCGCGAGGCGCTGGCCGCGGCAATGGGCACCGAGCCCGACCCGGCGGAGGGCTGGGGCAAGCTGGTCGACGGCCTGCTCGCGCGCGAGGTCGAGCCGGGGCTGATCCAGCCCACCTTCGTCTTCGACTACCCGGTTGAGCTCTCGCCCTTCGCCAAGGCGCACCGCTCCGAGCCGGGCTTGGTCGAGCGCTGGGAGGCCTTCGTCGGTGGGGTCGAGATCGCCAACTCGTTCAGCGAGCTCAACGACCCCGACGAGCAGCGCCGCCGCTTCGAGCAGCAGGCGGCCGAGATCGACCGCGGCGACGAGGAGGCCCAGCCCTACGACGAGGCCTTCGTCGAGGCGCTCGAACAGGGGATGCCGCCGACCGGCGGGGTCGGGCTCGGGATCGATCGCCTGGTGATGATGCTGACCGGCGCGAGCAGCCTGCGGGAAGTCCTGCTATTTCCGGCAATGCGCACCTAGAGCCGCTGAATTCCCGCTATCTCCGCATGCTTGGGACCAGAAGCCGGACTGGCGCTCCCGGTAAGGTTGAGAAGCACATGGATGCCTGCCGATAACGAAGGGCGTCTACCGGTACTAACCCGGCTTTGCCGGGTTCGACCAAGAAGAGGTTTCATTTGTTCGAGCGATTCACCGAGCGAGCACGCCAGGTCGTTGTCCTAGCCCAGGAGGAGGCGCGCACGCTCAAGCACAACTACATCGGCACCGAGCACATCCTGCTCGGCCTGCTGCGCGAGGAGGAGGGCCTGGCTGCCCGCGTCCTCGAGTCGCTCGACATCACGGTCGAAAGGGTGCGCTCGCAGGTGGTCCGGATCGTCGGTTCCGGCGAGGAGGTCACCTCCGGCCAGATTCCGTTCACGCCGCGCGCCAAGAAGGTGCTCGAGCTGGCGCTGCGCGAGGCGCTCTCACTCGGGCACAACTACATCGGCACCGAGCACATCCTGCTTGGCCTGGTGCGCGAGAACGAGGGCGTCGCCGCTCGCATCCTGCTCGACTTCGACGCCGACTCGGACAAGATCCGCAACGAGGTGATCCGGATGCTGTCCGGCCCCGGCGGGCGCCGCCAGGGCGGCGGCGGTGGTGGCGGCCAGGGCGAGGGCGGCAAAAAGTCTTCGAAACTGCTCGACCAATTCGGCCGCAACCTGACCCGGCTTGCCGAGGAGGGCAAGCTCGACCCGGTGATCGGCCGCGAGACCGAGATCGAGCGGATCATGCAGATCCTCTCCCGCCGCACCAAGAACAACCCGGTGCTGCTCGGTGCGCCCGGCGTCGGCAAGACCGCCGTGGTCGAGGGCCTCGCCGCCCGGATCAACAAAGGCGAGGTGCCGGAGCTGCTCAAGAACAAGCAGATCTACACGCTCGACCTCGCCGCTCTGGTCGCCGGCTCCAAGTACCGCGGCGAGTTCGAGGAGCGGCTGAAGAAGGTGATGAAGGAGATCACCCAACGCGGGGACATCATTCTCTTCATCGACGAGCTCCACAACCTGGTCGGCGCCGGCGCCGCCGAGGGCGCGATCGACGCTGCCTCGATCCTGAAGCCGGCCCTGGCCCGTGGCGAGCTGCAGACGATCGGCGCGACCACGCTCGACGAGTACCGCAAGTACCTCGAGCGCGACTCCGCGCTGGAGCGCCGCTTCGCCCAGATCAGGGTTGACCAGCCCTCACCCGAGGACACGGTGAAGATCCTCGAGGGGCTGCGCGAGCGCTACGAACAGCACCACCGGGTGACGATCCGCGACGACGCCCTCGAAGCCGCCGCGGAGCTCGCCGACCGCTACATCTCCGACCGTTTCCTGCCCGACAAGGCGATCGACCTGATCGACGAGGCCGGTTCGCGGATGCGGATCAAGAGCATGTCCTCACCGCCGGTCTACCGTGAGCCTCGAGGAGGAAATCGAGACGACGCGGCGCGAGAAGGAGTCCGCGATCGAGGCCCAGGAGTTCGAAAAGGCCGCCAACCTGCGTGACACCGAGCGCCAGCTGACGACCAAAAAGCGCCAGCTCGAAGACGAGTGGGCGGAGGGTGAGAACGGCGAGCGGCCCGAGGTCGGCGAGGAAGAGATCGCCGACATCGTCTCGATGTGGACCGGCATCCCGGTCTTCAAACTGACCGAGGCCGAGACCAAGAAACTGATCCGCATGGAGGAGGAACTGCACAAGCGGGTGATCGGCCAGCAGGTCGCGATCACCGCCGTCTCGAAGGCGATCCGCCGCTCGCGCGCCGGGATCAAGGACCCGAAGCGCCCGGCCGGCTCCTTCATCTTCCTCGGCCCTTCCGGGGTCGGCAAGACCGAGCTCGCCCGCACCCTCGCCGACTTCCTCTTCGGCGATGAGGAGGCGATGATCCGGATCGACATGTCCGAGTACATGGAGAAGCACGCGGTCAGCCGCCTGGTCGGCTCGCCGCCCGGCTACATCGGCTACGACGAGGGCGGCCAGCTGACCGAGGCCGTGCGCCGCAAGCCGTACTCGGTGCTGCTGCTCGACGAGATCGAGAAGGCGCACCCGGACGTCTTCAACATCCTCCTGCAGATTCTCGAGGACGGGCGCCTCACCGACGCCCAGGGTCGCACCGTCGACTTCCGCAACGCGATCGTGATCATGACCTCGAACATCGGCGCCTCGGAGATCTCGAAGAACACCTCGATCGGGTTTACCGTCTCCGACGAGACCGGCATGTCCTACGACGACATGAAGAACCGGATCATGGGCGACCTGAAAAAAGTCTTCCGGCCCGAGTTCCTCAACCGGATCGACGAGGTGATCGTCTTCCACAAGCTCGCCAAGGACGAGGTCAAGGAGATCATCGACCTGATGATCAACCGGGTCCGGGTCCAGGTCGCCGAGCATGAACTGCAGCTCGAGCTGACCGACGAGGCGAAGGACCTGCTGGTCGAGAAAGGCTGGGATCCCTCGATGGGCGCCCGCCCGCTGCGCCGCGCGATCCAGCGCTACATCGAGGACCCGCTCGCCGACGAAGTCCTGCGCCAGGGCGAGATGACGCCCGGCTCGACCGTGATGGTCGCCCGCGACGCCGCCGGGGACGAGGAGGACAAACCGCTGAGCCTGACGATCATCGCCCCGAAGAAGCCGCCGCGCAAAGAGCCGGAGAAGCCCGAGCCGGAGAAGGTCGGGGTCGGCGCCAAGGGCGGCGACGAGCACGGCGAGGGCGGCGGCGACGAGTCGCCGCACGGCGACGCCGAGTCCTGATTCGGGCGATCCCTTGACGGAGCCGGGGCGCAGCGCGATCGGCACCTGGAGTGGCGGCCGCTTCCTGCACTTCGGCGAAGCGATCGAGGAGGAGCGGCTGGAAGCGCTGCTGCGGCCTGGGGGCGGGATCGAGACGGTGCTCACCGCCGACGCTTACGGACAGGGCGAGGCCGACCGGGTGCTCGGGCGCGCCCTGGACGGGGTGCCGCGCGACGAGTACTGCCTGGTCGGCGCCGTCGGCCACGACTTCTACGCGGGCGAGCGCGACGGGCCGCGCGGCTTTCCGCGCTTCACCGATCCACGCCTGCGCGGCCCCGACCAGTACACCTCCTACCTGCGGATGGCGACCGAGGCCAGCCTCGAGCGGATCGGCGCCTCCTGCTTCGACCTGCTGCTGCTCCACAACCCCGACCGCGGCGGCTACTCCAGCGAGCTGGTCTGGGACGGGATGGCGGCGCTGCGCGAGGCCGGCCTGACGGAGCGGATCGGGGTCGCCCCGGGGCCGGCGAACGGCTTCACGCTCGACCTGATCGCCTGTCTCGAGCGCTTCGGCGACCGGATCGACTGGGCGATGGTGATCCTCAACCCGCTCGAGCCCTGGCCCGGCGAGCTCTGCCTCGACGCCGCCGCCCGCCACGAGGTCAAGGTCCTGACCCGGGTCGTCGACTACGGCGGCCTCTTCTGGGGCGACCTGCGGCCGGGCGCGGAGCTGGGCCGCACCGACCACCGCTCCTTCCGTCCTGCCGGCTGGATCGAGGCCGGCTGGGAGAAGCTGGAGCGGCTGCTGCCGATCGCCGCACGGGCCAAGCTCACCCCGATCCAGCTCGCCTGCCAGTGGAACCTCGCCCACCCCGCGGTCGAGTGCGTCGCTCCCACCCTGATCCAGGAGGCGGGCGAGGACGCCTGCCCGATCGAGGCCAAGCGCCTCGAACTCGCCAAGCTCCCCGCCGACCAACGCCTCACCTCCGAGGACGTCGCCGAGATCCGCGCGATCGGCGACAACACCGGCTCCATGGCCCTGAAGGGCGCCAACCCTGCCCATGAGGGCGAGGAGAAGCCCGACCGCTGGGCGCTCGACTCCGAGTTGGCGGCGGTCGGCGAGCGCTGGGGCATCGATCCGGACCGCGACCTGGCTGCCACTCACTAGCGCCGAAGGACGAACGGCATGCCAGGGAGCGGGTGTGATGCCCTCCCCCGGAGACCGTTCCGCAGCCGGGCGCGCTCCGTAGGCCGGTCTGTTTGTCCTTGAGCCTCCGTGGGAGGGCATCACACCCGCTCTCGACACGCAGCCTCGGGACGGCTCAGGTAGCGGAAGCTCTTAGCGAAAGCTGCCGATCTTCGGCGCAGAGCAGCCCCCTGGGCCGAAGCTTCCGCACTCTTCGCTGCCGCCGGAGCTACGGGCGTACTACCGCCAGCTGTAGCAGAGGGATGGGAGACCCTCTCCGGAAGGCTCAGGGACGAACGAGCCGAAGTGCGGGAGCGCGACCGGCTGCGGAACGGCCTTCAGGAGAGGGTCTCCCATCCCTCCCCAACGCCTGCGGTGGAAGTACGGCCGCACCCGCCGATAGCTTCGCCGAACCTTGACCGTGAATCGTAAGTGGTGGACCCTGGCTGGCGCCTGCGCTGGCCTCTTCCTCTTGATGCTCGATTCAACTGTCGTGGCTCTCGCGTTGCCGGAGATTCGGCACGACGTCGACGCCAGCAGCGAGGGGCTGCAGTGGGTGATGAACGGGTATCTGCTGACGATCGCGGTGCTGGTCGTCACGGCCGGCCGGCTCGGCGACATGTTCGGGCGCAAGCGCGTCTTCCTGCTCGGCACCGCGGTCTTCGCGGCCGGCTCGGTGGTCTCCGGGGCGGCCGGCGATCAGGGGGCGCTGATCCTCGGACGTGTGCTGCAGGGAGTGGGGGCGGCGCCGATGCTCTCGCTCTCGCTGGCTCTGGTCTGCAACGTTTTTCCGGCCGAGGAGCAGCCGTGGGCGCTCGGCATCTGGGCCGCGGTCTCGGCGGTGGCGCTGGCGATCGGGCCGCTCGCCGGCGGGCTGCTGATCGAACTCGACTGGCGGGTGATCTTCTGGATGAACCTGCCGGTGGCGGCGGTCGGGATCGCGATCACCGCCTACGCGGCGCCGGAGTCGACCGACCCTGGCTCCGGCACCATGCTCGACTGGCCGGGCCTGGCGGCGCTCAGCGTCGGGATCACCGCGGTCGTCCTCGCCCTGGTCCAGGCGCAGGCCTGGAGCGCCGCGGCGGTCGCCGTCCTCGCCGTGGCCGGGCTCGCCGCCCTCTTCGCCTTCTGGCGGATCGAGCACCGGGCCGGCGACCCGATCGTCGACTTCGCCCTCTTCCGCAACGGCCCCTACTTCGGCGCCAGCGCCGCCGCCTTCTGCCTCGTCGGCGCCTACTGGGCGGTGATGTTCTTCCAGCCCCAGTACCTGCAGGGCGTGCGCGGGCACTCGCCGATCGCCAGCGGCCTGCTGATCCTGCCGATCACCGCGCCGATGGTCTTCATCTCACCCTTCTCGGGCCGGCTGATCGGCCGTTTCGGCGCCCGCCGGCTGATGAGCGCCGGGATGGCCTGCGGCCTCGCCGGCCTGCTGCTGCTGACCCGGATCGGCGCCGACACCTCCTTCGCCCTGGTTCTCGTCGCCTACCTGCTGTTCGGGGTCGCGCTCGGCTGCGTCTACGCGCCGATGTCGACCGCGGCGATGGCGGCGATGCCGGGGGAGAAAGTCGGGATCGCCTCCGGGGTGCTGGCGATGGACCGGGTCCTCGCCGGCGCGGTCGCGCTTGCCGCCACCGGCGCTGTCTTCCACGCCCTGCTCGGCGGCGGCGACTCGTTCGCCGCCGCGATCGCCGGCTCGGCCTGGGTTCCGGCGGCGCTGGTCGCGCTCGGCGTCGGGCTGACCTGGGCTTTTGTCCGCGATCCCGAGCGGCCGGGATCGGACCCCGCGGTGGCCGGCGACCCCGCTCCGGAGGCACTTCGGCATCATCGTCACCATCAGCGCTTCCACCTCTGAAGCCGTAAACTCTAAGTCAGGGTAAATTGAGTGATTGATCCAGTTGACATTTAGGATCCCGAGCTGTCCACTCGGGTATTGCCAGACCGCATTCCAGAGCGCTTTTTGGCATCCTAGAGGAGATGCCGCCTTCGTCTGGGGATGAGCTCCACGAGCTATCTGAACGTCAGGATCCTCGGCTACTGAGGGCACTCGATGTCGTTGCGCCCGGCGGCGCCCTGCGCGAGGGAATCGACAATATCGTCCACTCGCGAACCGGTGGCCTGATCGTCGTCGGCGACCTCGACGACATCTCCCACATGCTCTCGGGAGGGATCAAGCTCGACGTCGACTACACGCCGGCGATGCTTTACCAGGTCGCGAAGATGGACGGCGCGATCGTGCTCAACAGCGAGGCGACGACGATCGCCTGGGCCAACGTGCAGCTGATGCCGGACCCGACGATCCTCTCCTCGGAGACCGGCACCCGCCACCGCACCGCCGAGCGCGTCTCCAAACAGACCGACGCCCTGGTGATCGCGATCTCGCAGCGCCGCGACGTCGTCTCGCTCTACGTCGAGGGGACCAAGTACATCCTGCAGGAGATCCCCGCGGTGCTGGCCAAGGCCAACCAGGGCCTGGCGACGCTGGAGAAGTACCGCGAGCGCCTCGACCAGGTCTCGGCCCGGCTCACCGTGCTCGAGTTCGAGGGTCGCAGCGTCCTCCACGACGCGCTCGCCGTCCTCCAGCGGGCCGAGCTGGTGACCCGGATGGCGGTCGAGGTCGAGCGCTACATCGTCGAGCTCGGGACCGAGGGCCGGCTGATCGAGATGCAGCTGGAGGAGACGATGGTCGGCGTGGCCGCCGACAAGACGGCGTTGATCCGCGACTACAGCATGGAAGACACCGAGGGCGGCCTGGCCGCGACGCTGCAGGCGCTGAGCCGGATGCCGCACCAGGACGTGCTCGACTTCGGCCGTCTCGCCGAGCTGCTCGGTTACGACCGCAAGCTCAACACCCTCGACTTTCCGGTCGCCCCGCGCGGCTACCGAGCGCTGGGCGGAGTCCGGCGCATCCCCAAGCTTGTCGTCCAGAAGATCATCCACGAGCTGGGTGGGTTGGAGGAGGTCCTGGCGGCCTCCGAATCCGACCTCGCCGCCATCGACGGAGTCGGCGCCCCCCGCGCCAAAGACATCCGCGAAGGGCTGCGCCGGCTTCAGGAGGTCGATCTGGTCGACCGGTACTTGCAGAGCTGACGGCGATGAGCGCCGTCGAAGACGAAAGGAGCCACCGATTCCCGAGCTAGAAGAGGCCATGGAGGCAGCCTTCGAGGAGGACATCGAATACGTCTGTGATTTCGAGGAGGGCGACAAGGTCGTCTACCCGCATCACGGGGCTGGCCTGGTGCTGAAGAAAGAGACCCGCGAGCTGATGGGGACCAAGCGTGAATACCTCACGATCAAGATCCTCCACAACGAGCTCACGGTGATGGTCCCCTGCGAAAACGCGGGCGTGGCCGGGCTGCGTCGCGTGATCGACGAGGAGGAAATCAAGAAGGTCACAGCTGTCCTCACCGACGACGTCTCCGAGATGCCGAAGAACTGGAACCGGCGTTTCAAGTTCAACCGCGAGAAGATCAAGACCGGCGACGTCTTCGAGCTCGCCGAGGTGGTGCGCAACCTGGCGCTCCGCGAGATGGAGAAGGGCCTCTCCACCGGCGAGAAGCAGATGTACACGCGGGCGAAGAAGATCCTCGCGTCGGAGTTCATGTACGCGCTCGACAAGGACGAGGAGGGCGCGGAGGAGTACCTGGACGGGCTGCTGGAGGACCGCTTCGCGGCGGCGACCGCCTGAGGCGCCCGCAGTAACCGCGGTCATCGCGGCCGCCGGCTCCGGGGAGCGTCTCGGAGCCGGCGGCCCGAAGGCCTTCGTGTCGCTGGCGGGACGGCCGATGATCGAGTGGTCGCTGCGCGCCTTCGGGGCGTCGGCGGCCGTCAGCGCGATCGTCGTCGCGGTGCCGGCGGGAGTCGAACACAAGCTGGGTGGGGGAGGAGGCACCAGTGCTCCGGATCTCGCCGTCGTGGATGGCGGCGCCACTCGCGCCGAGTCCGTGTCCAACGCACTGGCCGCGGTCGAGACCGAGTTGGTCGCGATCCACGATGCGGCCCGCCCGCTGCTGACGCCGGAGCTGGTCGAAGAGCTTGTCGCCGCGCTCGACGCCGACCCCGAGGCCGCCGGCGTGATCGCCGCCGCGGCTATGACCGACACCGTCAAGTCAGTTGAGTCGAACCGAGCCTTTTACCCCCAGGAGGGGGACAAAGCTCAGCTCGAGGTAGGGCGGACGCTGGATCGCTCCCAGCTCTGGGCGGCGCAGACGCCGCAGGTCTTCCGCGGCGAGGCGCTGCGGGCGGCGCTCGCGGTCGATGCGGCGACTCGCGATGCCGCCACCGACGAGGCGATGCTGGTCGAGGCGGCCGGCGGTCGGGTGCTGATCCATCCGGCCCCGCCGGAGAACCTCAAGGTGACGACGCCGCTCGACCTGCGGATGGCGGAGCTGCTGCTGGCCGCGCGCTCAGTCCCTGAGTAGGACCCAGAGCAGCATCACGGCGAAGCAGAGCTGGCCGATCCCGAGGGCGACCCCGAGGTTGGCGGCGCCGGCGAGCTCGGCGACTCCGACGCCGGCCGCGAAGGCGAACAGGAGCATCAGGAGCTGGCGGGCCATTGCGGGCGAAGCCTAGTCGCGGCCCGGTAGCCCGGCGGCGGCGCGGGTCCCGTCATTGAGATGGCGACGGCGGCGTCGCTGGTAGATGTGGCGCTCGATCGCCAGCGTCGCCATCCCGGCGAGCAGGATCGCGGCCAGGTTGACGGCGAGCTGTGCCATCGCCCCGCGCCAGTCAGACCAGTCGGCGGTGGCGGCGGCGACGCCGATGTTGGCCGCGGCCGGGATCGTCGTGACCGAGATCAGGACGCCGACCAGGGCGCCGGACTTGGCCGAGGTGAGCGAGAGCACCCCGGCTATCCCGGCGAAGGCGGCGACGATGAAGGAGAAGGCGTCGGGGTGCGAGATGAAGCTGGTCAGCGGGTTCTCGCTGCTGCTGAAGTCGGCGTCGAGCAGGCCGGTGGCGCGGGCGAACAGGGTGAAGAGAAAGGCGGCGGTGATGCCGACCGGGAAACCGACCGCGATCGCGAGCAGCGAGCGCCGGGCGACGTCGAGCCGGCGGTCGACCAGGGCGACGCAGAGGCCGGCCAAGGGCCCGAACTCGGGGCCGACCACCATCGCGCCGACGATCAGGATCGGCGAGCCGAGGAAGATCCCGACCGAGGCGATCAGGCAGGCGAGGGTGATGAAGGCGAGGAAGTTGCCACCCAGCTCGATGCTCTCCGAGGTCCGTGCCTCGACCTCCTCCCAGACGACCGCGTCGGAAGGCGTGCCCCGCGCCGCCCGCTCCGCCCGGTCCGCCGCCGCGGAGAGCTGCGAGTCGATCTGCTCGAGTGCGATCGAGCCGTCGCGGTGGATCTCAAGCTCCTTCAGGTCCGCGATCAGCACGCTCGCTTCCTCGCGGGCGAGGTCACAGAGGATCACGTCGCCGGCGGGCTTGCGCGCCGCTCCGGGCAGGAAGATGAGATTGCAGGCCGCGGGGGAGCGCTCGAGCAGGTCAACGACCTTTTGCGAGCGATCTGCCGGCGCGACGATCCGCAGGTGGACCATTGGGCCGCAGCGTACCCACGGCCGCGCTTGGCTAGGCTCGTCCTGTGCTGACCGATTACCACCTGCACCTGCGCCCGGACGACCCGGAGACGCCGCCGGAGCGCTACTTCACCGCCGAGAACGTCGACCGCTACCTCGCCGCGGCCGCGGCGGCCGGGGTCGAGGAGATCGGCGTCTCCGAGCACGTCTACCGCTTCCGCCAGGCGCTCGACCTCTGGCGCCACCCGCTCTGGGAGAGCAACGGCCAAGACGACCTCGACGCCTACTGCGAGTTCGTCCGCGAGACGCCGCTGCGGCTCGGGATCGAGTGCGACTTCATCCCCGGCGCCGAGGAGCGCACCGCCGAGCTGCTCACGGCGCACGAGTTCGACTACGTGGTCGGCTCGGTCCACTTCGTCGGCGACCGCGCGGTAGACCACCCCGGCTGGGACGTCTGGGAGGGCAGCGCCGACCCGGACGAGGTCTGGCGCCGCTACTTCGAGGCGCTGGCCGATTGCGCCTGCTCCGGCCTCTTCGACATCCTCGCCCACCCCGACCTGGTCAAGGTCTGGGGCGGCACCCGGCCGCTGCCGGAGGGGGACCTGCGGCGCTTCTACGAGCCCGCGGTCGAGGCGATCGCGGAGAGCGGGATCGCGGTCGAGGTCTCGACCGCCGGCCTGCGCAAGCCGGTCGCCGAGCTTTACCCGGCCCGCGGCTTTGCCGAGCTCTGCGTCGAGGCGGGCGCGCCCTTCGCGCTCTCCTCCGACGCGCACCTGCCTGAGCACGTCGGCTTTGCCTACGACCGCGCCGTCGAGTTCCTCGACCAGCTCGGGGTGGAGGAGATATGCGTCTTCGAGGGGCGCCGGCGCCGCCTGCAGCCGCTCGGCAGTCGCGTCGGCAGCTGATCATGGTCGGCATCGGCTACGACAGCCACCGCTTCGCCGAGGGCCGCCGGCTGATCCTCGGCGGCGTCGAGATCGACCACCCGCGCGGCCTCACCGGCCATTCCGACGCCGACGTCCTCACCCACGCGGTGATCGACGCCGTGCTCGGCGCCGCCGGCTCCGGCGACATCGGGACGCTGTTCCCGGACGACGATCCGCAGTGGGAGGGGGCGGACTCGATCGACCTGTTGCGCACCGCGGTCGGCACGATCGCCGGGGCGATCGCCAACATCGACGCGACCGTGATCTGCGAGCAGCCGCGGCTCGGCCCCTACCGTGAGGAGATGGAGCGGATCCTCGCCGAGGCGACCTCGGCCCGGGTCACGGTGAAGGCGACCAGCAACGAGGGCATGGGCTGGATCGGCCGCGGCGAGGGGATCGCCTGCATCGCCGTGGCTTCGCTGCGGAGCGAATAGTCTTCGCGAGCGATGGGCACGATCAGCGAAAAGCTGCGCACCGCCGCGGTCGACAAAGCCTTCGAGCTGCGGGTACTGCACGAGGCCGGGATCGTCGAGCTGCTGCGGCCGGACAAGGCGGTGAAGATCGGCGCGACCTTCCTGCGCTGGGGCGCCTCGCCCGCCACCGGGGTCGCCACCGCGGCGATCCACCACCCGGACCAGATCGCGATCGTCGACGAACGCGGCGCGCTCAGCTACGAGCGCCTGCACCGGCGCACCAACGCGCTCGCCCACTCCTTCGCCGCGATGGGGATCGGCCCCGGCGACGGGGTCGGGGTGATGTGCCGCAACCACCGCGGCTTCGTCGAGGCGACCCTCGCGGCGGCCAAGCTCGGCGCCAGCACGCTTTACCTGAACACGATGTTCGCCGGCCCGCAGCTGGTCGAGGTGACCCACCGCGAGGGGCCGAAGGCACTGGTCTACGACTCCGAGTTCGCCGGCCTGCTCGACGGGGTTGACGACTCGGTGGCCCGCATCGTCGGCTGGGTCGACGAGGGCGAGGACCCGGGTGAGACGACGCTGGAGCAGCTGATCGCCGCCGGCGCGGAGGCCAACCACAAGCCGCCGCCCGACAAACCCCGCTTCGTCATCCTCACCTCGGGCACGACCGGGACGCCGAAGGGCGCCCAGCGCTCCAGCCCCGACGGCCTGCTCGCGGTCGCGGCCCTGATCGAGAAGATCCCGTTCCGCAGCCGTCAGACGATGATGATCGCCGCGCCGCTGTTCCACTCCTGGGGCTTCTTCCACTTCATCATGAGCCTGCCGACCGGCTCGACGATGGTGCTGCGCCGCCGCTTCGACCCCGAGGAAACCCTGCAGGCGGTGCAGGAAAGCCGCGCCGAGGTGCTGGCGGTGGTGCCGGTGATGATCCAGCGCATCCTCTCCCTGCCCGAGGAGACCCTCGCGCGCTACGACCTCTCCTCGCTGCGGATCACCTCGCTCTCCGGCTCGGCCCTGCCGGGCGAGCTCGCGATCGCCTGGATGGACCGCTTCGGCGACAACGCCTACAACCTCTACGGCTCAACCGAGGTCGCCTACGCGACCGTCGCCACTCCGGAGGACCTGCGCGCCGCCCCCGGCACCGCCGGGAAGCCGCCCTACGGGACCACGGTGCGAATCTACGACGAGGCGGGGCAGGAGCTGCCCCAGGGCGAGGTCGGGCGGATCTTCGTCGGCAACGAGATGTCGTTCGAGGGCTACACCGGCGGCGGCGGCAAGGAGGCGATCGACGGCCTGCTCTCGAGCGGCGACGTCGGCCATATCGATACCGAGGGCCGCCTCTTCATCGACGGCCGCGACGACGAGATGATCGTCTCCGGCGGCGAGAACGTCTTCCCGCGCGAGGTCGAGGACCTGCTCGCCGACCACGAGGCGGTCGCGGAGACCGCGGTGATCGGGGTTGAAGACGATGAGTTCGGCCAGCGTCTCAAGGCTTTTGTCGTCGTTGTGGCCGGTGCCGAGGTCGACGAGGAGGCGCTGAAGGCGCATGTAAAGGCCAATCTCGCCAGCTACAAGGCGCCGCGCGAGATCGAGTTCCTCGACGAGCTGCCGCGCAACGCGACCGGCAAGATCCTCAAGCGCGACCTGCAGGCGCGCGAGGCGAAACAGTCCGCCTGAGCGAAGCTTTCGCGCGGTCAAGTCGGGCTCCGCGCAAATTGCGGCCGTTGCGGAAGCGGGTCGTTCCGGTGGCCTCCGGCGCCCATAGTAGGTTGCGCGTAGATGAGCGATCCAGCCAGGCAGCTGCGGGCCGTCGGCGAGGCGACCGAGACCATGCACGGCGTCGCCAAGCAGGCGCTGGCGTGGGTCAAGGTGAGCGAGGAGCGGGTCGCCGAAGCTGAGGCACGGGCCGACCGGGTCGGCGCCGAGCTGAAGGAGCGGGCGCTGGGGACGCTGCGCGGCGTCGCAGCTGAGGCCCGCGAGCGGGTCGCCGCCGAGCGCACGGCGCGGCGCGAGGCCGAGTCGAAGCTGGCCGGCGCCGAGTCGGCGCGGGACCGCGCCGAGCGCGCCTTCGAGGAGCTGCGGCAGCGAACCCGTAGCGAGAACGAAGCCGTGGTCGCGAAGGCGAACGAGGCCCAGGCCGCGGCCGAGAACGCCACCGCCGCCGCGGCGGAGCGGCTCGAGGCCGAGGTCGAGCAGCGGCTCAGCGCCGCGCGCGAGCGGATCGAAGCGGAGGCCGACCGCCGCGTCGCCGCCGCCGAGCAGCGGGCCGCCGACGCCGAGGCGGCCGCGGCGGAGTCGCACGAGACCGCGGTCCGGCTTGAGACCGAGATCGAGCGGCGGGTGATGGAGGGCACCGCCGAGGTCCGCAAGGAAGCCGAGGAGAGCGTCCGCCGGCTGCTCGAGAAGGTCGAGCGCGAGGCGGAGGAGACGGCGCGCGCCCGCGCCGAGGAGCAGCTGAAGGTGGAGTCGGACCGGATCCGGATCCAGGCAGAGCGGCGCGAGGAGCGGGTCCGCGAAGCGTCCGAGGACGAGATCAAGGCGAGCGCCAAGCGCGCCCGGCGCGAGGCTCAGGCGGCCGCCGAGGAGACGGCGCCGACCTGGCTGCGCGATGATTCGAACGCCTCGCCCGCCGGCTACCGCACCTTTTAGCTCGCGGCCGATCATCTAGGCTCGGCCTCGTATGCGCGAGGTGCGGATCAGGGACACGCTGAGCGGCGAGACGCGCGCGCTCGACCCGGCCGGCGAGGTCGGGATCTACGCCTGCGGGCCGACCGTCTACAGCCGCATCCACATCGGCAACGCGCGTCCCTTCGTCGTCTTCTCGCTCTTCGCCCGCTTCCTCCGCTCGGAGGGCTATGCGGCGCGGCTGGTCGTCAACATCACCGACGTCAACGACAAGATCTACGCCGCGGCTGAGGAAGCGGGGGAGGCGTCGGCTGAGTTCGCGGCGCGAATGACCCGGGCCTACGTCGAGGACACCGACCGGCTCGGCCTCGGGCGCCCGGACGCCGAGCCGCTGGCGACCGAGACGATCGCCGGCATCGTCGCCCTGATCGCCGAGCTGGTCGAGGGCGGCCACGCCTACGAGTCGGGCGGTGACGTCTACTTCCGCGTCCGCAGCTTCGGCGAGTACGGCAAGCTCTCCAACCGCCGCCCGGAGGAGATGGACCAGGGTGAGGAGGCCGGCACCGCCTCGCTCAAGGAGGATCCGCTCGACTTCGCCCTCTGGAAGGCGCACAAGCCCGGCGAGGACACCAGCTGGGATTCGCCCTGGGGCCCGGTCGCCCGGGCTGGCACATCGAGTGCTCGGCGATGGCCGAGGCCGAGCTCGGCGCCTCGTTCGCGATCCACGGCGGTGGCTCCGACCTCGTCTTTCCCCACCACGAGAACGAGATCGCCCAGTCGGAGGCGGCGGGACGGCCGTTCGCGCGGATCTGGATGCACAACGGGATGATCGAGACCGGGGCGGAGAAGATGTCGAAATCGGACGGGAACATCTTCCAGCTGTCGGAGGCGCTCGATCGGTACGGGGCCGAGGCGGTCGTCGCGTACCTGATCTCGGGGCATTACCGGCAGCCGTTGGCTTTTGGGCCAGAGCAGATGGATGAGGCGGTGGCGCGGGTTGAGCGGCTGAGGAACTTCTTTCGGACGGCTGACGCCTCGGGCGGTGGGGGGGAGCCGGTGGAGGGGTCGGCGGAGCAACAGCGGGGAGGCTCCGGCGACCCCTCCACCGGCTCCCCTTCCGATGTCCGGCTCGCGGCCTTCCGAGATGCGCTCGCTGACGACTTCAACACCCCCCGGGCGATGGCCGAGGTGTTCGAGCTGGTCGGCGAAGCCAATCGCGGCGAGGTGGACAGCGCTGGTGCGGTTCCGGTCCTGGTGGAGATGCTTGAGCTGGTCGGGCTCAGCTCCGTGACCCAGCCGGATCAGGGGGATGAGACCGACGAGCGGGCGATCGAGCTGTTGGAGGAGCGGGATCAGGCTCGGGCCGCTAAGGACTTCGCGCGGGCGGATGAGATTCGGGACGAGTTGGCTGAGCTTGGGTGGGAAGTGCGGGACTCGGCGGACGGCGCGCGGCTCGTGCCGAAGGCCTGATGGCGAACCAGATCATCTACGGGAAGCAGCCTGTCCAGGAGGCCGAGCGGGGGAGGCGCAGGGTGCATCGGGTCTGGCGGGCGCCGGGAACGTCTGGCGAGGAGTTGGAGCGGCTCTGCGGGTCGCCGGAGCACCAGGGGGTGGTGGCCGAGGTCGATCCTTATCCGTACGGGGATCCGCGGGGACTGTTGCGGGGGGAGGACGCGCTGCTGGTCGCGCTCGACCAGGTGCAGGATCCGCGCAACCTCGGGGCCGTTTGTCGTTCGGCCGAGTTCGCCGGGGCCGGCGGCGTCATCGTCCCCGAGCGCCGCTCCGCCGCGGTCACCCCGGCCACCTGCAAGGCGTCGGCGGGCGCCGTCGAGCACCTCGAGGTCGCCCACGTTCGCAATCTCGCCGACTGGCTCGCCGATGCCAAGGCCGCCGGCTTCTGGATCTGGGGTGCCGACGCTGCAGCCGAGTCTCCTGCTTGGGACGTCGACCTCAAGGGCCCCACGGTGCTGGTCATGGGTGGGGAGGGCAAGGGCCTGCGACCGCGGGTGGCCGCCGCCTGCGACGGCCTCATCGCGCTGCCCCAGCGCGGAAAAGTCGAGTCGCTCAACGTCTCAGCGGCGGCCACGGCGCTGCTCTTCGAGGCGCGACGGCAGCGCGGCTGAGCGTCTAACAACTGCAACGGCGATTGCATTTCCCGCAATTTGGGGTTGACAGAACTCCGCGCGCACGTAAACTTGCGGCGCAACAAGGGTGAACCTCAGCTTGAGTCTGAGATCACTCGTCCAATAGGGCGCCTCTGGGGAGGTAAGTGGCGCCACGACCCTTCACAAGGAGAAGGATCTGTGGCTCTATCTACGCCTATGCAGGAAGCTCCGGCGGCTGTTGCCGGAGTGGCTACCCGCATCCGCCAGCAGGCTAACTCTCAAGCTGAGCTTGATGATCACTATCTGGTCGCCCTCGCCAAGGAAGGCAAAACCGACGCGTACGACGCGATCATCCGCCGCTACCGCGGCTTCGTCCGTCTCAAGGCCTCGTCCTACTTCCTGCTCGGGGGCGAGTCCGACGATCTGATCCAGGAGGGGCTGCTTGGCCTCTACAAGGCGATCCGCGACTACCGCACCGATCGCGAGTCGAGCTTCCGCAACTTCGCCGAGCTCTGCATCACCCGCCAGATCATCACCGCGGTGAAGACGGCGACCCGCAACAAGCACACGCCGCTGAACCAGTACGTCTCCTTCAGCCAGACCCCGGCCGCCGCGGGCGACTCGGAGACGACCCTGGACGAGATCCTGCCCGGCCCCAGCGTCCACGACCCGGTCAACCAGGTGATCGCCTCCGAAGAGCTGGCAAGCCTGGTCGCCTGCCTCTCGGGCGTCTCCGGCGTGCTCTCCGACCTCGAGAGCCGCGTCCTCTCGCTCTACCTCGACGGCCACTCCTACGAGGCGATCGGGGAGCGGCTCGAGTGCGACACCAAGACCGTCGACAACGCCCTGCAGCGAGTCAAGCGCAAGGTCGGCACGCACCTGGCGAGCCGTGAGGTCGCGGTCTAGGGGCGCGGATTGACGCGCGCGAGCCGTTGCCGGACCCGATTTGCAGCCAATTTTCCATCCTTCGCTGGCGCATCTCATCGTGCTTTGACGAACCGTAAGCCTTGCTCTACGAGTAGCTCCTCGCCAACCCATAGGAGAGGAGCTACAAATGATCCGGAATGCCAAGGCCTTCGGGTTCGCCCTCGTCGCGGTGGCGGCGATCGGCATGGTTGCCGTCTCGGGCGCGCAGGCGGCTCAACTGCATGCCGCAGCGAGTCCGAACGTCAGCATCACAGGCGAACAGATCCAATCCCACAGATTTAAATTCGCAGGCAGTGGCATGGAAGCCATCTGCACGCAAGCCCTCTTCGAAGGCACAACTCAAGGAGGGAGTGGAGGTCAAACCACATTTCAAGAGTTGACCCTTACACCGACATACGCAGGCTGTAAAACGGCAGGCGCAACTCGCAAATTCTCGCAAACGGCTGCAAGTACACACTGACAGGATCGGGGCAGCCGGCCAATACATTCGCTGTCGATCTTACCGGTTGCACATCGGGCAAAGTCATGGAAATTAAACTCACCGGCTGCACCGTGACAATTTTGCCCAATACTGGAACCTCGCATGAGGCTATCCATACGACTAGTGGTCACGTCGAAGTGACAATCACAGTACAAGGTGAAACATATGAATTCCACGGCGTCGCCTGTCCCGGCCCGCATCCAGGCCCCACAGAACTAACACACGATGGTGAATCCACCGGGACGAGCACAATCAGAACCTTTGTTGACAACGGGTCCGAAGTCGCGTCCCACAACGGCCACAGCTACAACAAAATCAAATGCGGCGCACAGGTATCACTCGTTTCCACATAGCTAGGCCTCACTACGTGCTGGCAGATCTGCCAGCACGTAGTCGAGCAGCTCCCGCCCGTGGTCCGAGGCGACGGCGACGTCGTCGGCCTTGACTCGGACCCGGTGCAACGACTGCATCCGCAGCACGTCGCCGTCGGTGCGATGGTTGGGAAAGACGCCGGCATAGGAGACCCCGAGCCGCTCGAGGTCGTCGGCAACCAGCGCCGTCGCCGGCTGCTCCAGCGGCAGGTCGACGTAGAGCGCGTCGAGCTTGCGCGAGTGGAAGAGGTGGTGGCGCTCCGCCCCGAGCACCTGCTCGAGGTCGGCGCCGGGTGTGCGCACCGTGATCAGCGCCAGGTTGTGGTCGGCGTCGACCTCGACCGTCAGCTCGGTCCGCTCCGGCAGCTCCGCGTCCGGGGGCGGCATCGCCAGCGTCCCCCGCAGCTCGCAGAGGGCCAGCGTCTGGCCGACGATCTCGTGGTGGCGCGGCGGCGCGTAGACGCGGCGCTCCTGGCCGTCGTTGAGCTTGAGGTAGAAGAGCGCGGCCGATTGCCGCTGTCGCGGCCCGCCGCTCGCGGCGTCGTTGTCGACCGTGGCCGGGATCCAGCCGAGCAGGAATCCGGTCTCGTGCCCGCCCAGCTCGAGGTTGGCGCGCTGGCTGTAGGGGTGGGCGGCGGTCGCCTCGCTGAACATCCCGGCCAGCCCGCGCTCGCGCGCCCACTCGACCAGGTGGCGCTTGGTGCGGGTGAAGAGGTGCTGCCCGCGCGCCGTCGGCAGCGTCACCGCCTGTCCCGAGTGGGCGACCGCGTCGCCCGCCGCCGCCAGGCTGATCCCGATGTGACAGAGCAGGCCCCCGTCCGGCGACTCGGCGACGCAGGAGACATAGCGCCCATCGGCGAGGCGGGCGCAGACCTCCGCCGGGTCGTAAACCCAGCGGACGTCATAAGTGGTCCCGTAAGCTGCTTCTATGGCCTCGGTGAGAACGCCACCCTCGTTCGCCCCGAGAAACCTGTACGTCACATCCATCTAGCCACCATCGCCACCACGCCCGCCTAGCTCAACCTGGGAGAGCACCTGATTTGTAATCAGGAGGTTGCCGGTTCGAACCCGGCGGCGGGCTTCCCGGTCACGAGCCGGAGCCGCCGCCCAGCAGCCGCGACTTCTCAGTCGCGAACTCCTCGTCGGTGAGGACGCCCTTGTCACGCAGTTCGGCGAGCCGCTCCAGCCGCGCCAGGCGCGCGTCCTCCTCGCCCAGCACCGCGGTCGGGGCCTCGGCCGGCGGCGCGCCTTCGTCCCCCGGCCGCCGCACCTCGGGCAGGCGCAGTTTCGAGGCGCGCTCGGGGATGTTGGCTCCTTTGACGGCGCTCACCATTTTCTCCTTGGTGCGGTCGAAGACGTCGCCGTAGCTCGCGTCGGGCTCCTCCTCGAGGGTCTGCTTGCGCAGCTCGTGGATCCCGAAGGCGGCCATGCCGGCGATGATCAGCGTGGTCAGGAGGGAGCGCAGGCCCTGGGTCGGGCCGGTGATGAAGTAGAGGCAGACGAGGATCGCGAGGCCGGCGTAGACGTAGGCGATGTAGCCCTGCAGGACGGGGGCGATCGCGCGCCGGGTGGCGCGGGCGGAGCCGGTCGGTGAGGCGAGCCAGCCGGCGATCGCGAAGAGCACGCCGACGACGATCACCGTCGTCGCGATGCTGGTCATCAGCGAGGTCGAGATCGACCAGGCCGCTTCGCCGGCGGGCTTGGCGCTTTCGACTTTGACCAGCTGGTCGACGACGACGCCACCGGCGATCTCGCGCGCGACGATCGCCACGAACCCGGCCGCGATCAGGCCGATGCCGCTGAACAGCACCGTCACCCAGCGTCCCTCGCGGGAGAGGTAGATCGCGGCCCCGAAGACGACGAAGGTGAGGATCGAGAGCACGAGGGCGAGGCCTTTGACCGCCACCGCGATGTTCTGCGCCGTCTTCAGCTCGTCCGAGCGCAGGATCTCGATCTGGGCCGCGTCGGGCGGCAGTTTCGCGGCGAGGTCGGCGCCGATGCCGACCTGGTCGGCGAGGTTAGTGAGCATGCTGCCGAGGTTGAGGCTGACCGTGCCGCCTTCGGTCGAGACCGCGTCGCCCTTGTCCTCGAGCACCGCGATCAGCTGTTCGTGGGCGGAGCGGTTGGCGTCTTCCCAGAGGCTCTGCGCGGTGGAAGTTTCCAACACTTTT
Source organism: uncultured Actinomycetes bacterium (assembly GCA_963728025.1). GTDB lineage: Bacteria > Actinomycetota > Thermoleophilia > Solirubrobacterales > 70-9 > VAYN01. The sequence goes on from CAVSIF010000001.1 coordinate 230,719, forward strand.
TCGGTGGCGTCGCCGGCGACCTGGCGCAGCCCCCCGGCCGCCGGTCCCGCCAGGTCCTTGAGGTCGCCCGGCAGTTTTGCCTCCAGTTCCGTTTCCACGTCGACGTTTTCGTAGAGCTGGTCGACCAGATAGTCGGAGAGCGCGGCGCGGATCGTCTCGTTCTCGATCAGGCGGCCGCTGGTCTCGACCCAGTCGTCGGTGTTGAGCGCCTGGCGCTCGACCCAGATCGCGAACACGCTGAGGAAGGCGAGGACCGAGCCGAGGATGACCAGGCCCTTGACCATGCGTCGTCGTCCGCGGCTCATGCCCGGATGCTATACGTGAGCAATGAAGCTCGAGGGGATTCACCACATAACCGCGATCACCGAGGACGCCCAGCGCAACGTCGATTTCTATGCCGGCGTGCTGGGCCTGCGGCTGGTCAAGAAAACGGTCAACCAGGACAACCCGACCGTCTACCACCTCTTCTTCGCCGACGAGGGCGGCGATCCGGGGTCGGACCTCACCTTCTTCGAGTACCCGGGAGTGGCTGCGGGCCGAGCGGGGGAGGGCATGGTGCACCGGGTCGTCTGGCGGGTCGCGGGGGCAAATGCGCTCGATTTCTGGGCGGAGCGGCTCGCCGCCAACGGCGTCGAGCCCGAGCGCGACGATGAGAGCCTGCGTTTCGCCGACCCCGAGGGGCTCGACCACGAGCTGCTCGTGGTCGAGGTGCCCGACGTGCCGCTGATCGCCGACCATCCGCGGATCCCGGCCGAGCTGGCCCTGCAGGGATTCCACGCGGTGCGCGCCTACGCTGGCGCTCCCGAGGCCAGCGCCGCCCTGCTCGAGGCGCTCGAGTTCGAGCCCGCCGGCGATGCCTGGGAGGCGCGCGGCGAGCGGCGCGGCGGCCTCTACGTCTTTGACGAGCCGCCGGCCGAGCCGGGCCGGCAGGGCGCCGGCAGCGTCCACCACGTCGCCTGGGCCTCGCTCCCCGACGAGCACATGCAGTGGCGCGACCGGGCGATCGCGGCCGGCGCCCGGCCGACCCCTGAGATCGACCGCTTCTACTTCCGCTCGATCTACTTCCGCGAGCCGAGCGGCGTGCTCTTCGAGATCGCGACCATGGGCCCCGGCTTCACCGTCGACGAGCCGCTCGAGTCGCTCGGCGAGAAGCTCTCGCTGCCGCCCGACTTCGAGCACCTGCGCGACGAGGTCGAACCGAACCTGAGACCGGTCAGTAACCCGCGCACCGCCGGGCAGGGGTGAACGGCGACTTCATCTGGCGCGACGCCGGCCGCACCGTCGTCTTCCGCCAAAACGGGGTCGCGCAGGCGCCGGGGCTGCTGCGCGAGCACGACCTGCTGCCGTTCGAACTGCTGAGCACGCCGCGGACGCTGGCCGGCGCGGCCGAGCTGGCCGCGGCGGCGAGCGCCGTGCATGAGGTCGGGCCGGGGCAGGTGCCGGACCTCGCTGCCGCGCTGCTCGGGGTGGCCGATTCGCCGGCCCTGGTCGCGCTCGGCGGTGGCCGCACGATCGACGTCGCCAAGGCGGTCGCGGCGGTGACCGGCGCCCGCGTGGTGGCGATCCCGACGACGATGTCGGGGGCGGAGATGACCGGGATCCACCGCCTGCCGGCGGGGGCGGGGTCCCGAGTTGGCGGGATGGTGCGCCCGGGGCTGGTGATCGCCGACCCGGCGGCGATGACGAGCCAGCCGGAGGCGGCCCTGCGGGCGAGCTCGATGAACGCGCTCGCGCACGGCGCCGACTCGCTCTACACCCCGTTGACCAACCCGATGTCGGAGATGGCGGCGCTGCGCGGCGCCGACCTGATCGCGAGCTCACTCGACCAGGAGCGCGAGGGGCGCAACCCGGCGCCGCTGGCGCTCGGCTCGCTGCTCTGCGGCTACGCGATCGACTCCGGCATGTTCGGCCTCCACCACGTGGTCTGCCAGTCGCTGGCGCGGGTCTGCGGCAGCCCCCATGCGGGGACCAACGCGGCGGTGCTGCCGCGGGCGCTGGCATTGCTGGTCGAGCGTGCCCCGGACCGGCTCGCCGACCTCACCGCCGCGATCGGCGCCGACCCGGGCCGGCCGCGGTCGAGGCCCGCGTGCTCGCGCTCGGCGGCGACCCGCCCGGCCTCGGCGCGCTCGGTGCCGACGTCAGCAGGGTCGGCGAGGCGCTCGACGCGATCCTCGCCCGCCCCGAGCTCGCCTTCACCCCGACTCCGCCCAACCGCGAGCAGCTGGCGCGGCTGATCGAGCGCTGCTGGTAACCGCGGCGGCGCTCGCGTGTAGCGCTCTGCGTGACCGCTGAGCGACTGGCTCGCTACCACGCCTACACGCGCAAGCACAGCGTCAACTGGGTCCTCTACCTGCTGGCGAGGATCTTCATGACGCCGTTCTTCCTCGTCTACTTCCGCTACGTGCGGACCGGCCGCGAGCACGCGCGGCTCAAGGGCGGGCTGATCGTCGCCTCCAACCACCGCAGCTTCCTCGACCCCTTCGCCGTCGGTGGCTGCCTGCCCTGGCGCCGGCCGATGAACTACGTCGCCAAGGTCGAGCTGTTCGAGCGCCGCTGGCAGGGCTGGATCCTCTCCCGCCTCGGCGCCTTCCCGATCCGCCGCGGCGAGTCCGACGAGGAGGCGATGGAGACGGCGCGCCAGATCGTCGAACGCGGCGGCGCGGTCTGCATCTTCCCTGAGGGCACGCGGATCCGGCGCGGAACCCTGGGCCAGCCGCGGCGCGGGGTCGGCCGCCTCGCCCTGCAGACGGGGGCGCCGGTGATCCCGACCGCGGTGCTGGGGACCGAAAACGTGCGCCGCGGCTGGCGCATCCGCCCGCGCAAGGTCAAGGTCCGGCTCGGCCGGGCGATGACCTTCCCGCGCGCCGAGGAGCCGTCGCGGTCGCTGGCGGAAACGGTCACCGCGCGGATCTGGCCCAACGTGCTGCTGCAGTGGGAAGACCTCGGCGGCCTGCCGCCGATGCGCCGCGCCGCGGTGATCGGCGCCGGCAGCTGGGGGACCGCCGTCGCCGTGCTGCTCGCCCGCGGTGGCCTCGAGGTCCAGCTCGGCGCCCGCAGCGCCGAGCGGGTCGCGGAGCTGATCGAGGCGGGGGAGAACCAGCGCTACCTGCCGGGGGTGCCGCTGCCGGAGGCGATCGACGTGCGCCAGGTCTCCGAAATCGAGCTCGCCGGCCTCGATCTGGTCTGCCTCGCGATCCCCTCGAAGTCGCTGCCGCAGGCGGTCGGGGCGATCGCCGACCGGGTCGGCAGCCGCTCCGCGGTACTGCTCCTGACCAAGGGGCTGATCGCCCCCCAGGGGCAACTGCCGGCCGAGTACGTCGGCGAGCGGGTGCGCGCCCGCGCGATCGCCTGCCTCGGGGGGCCGGCCCACGCTCGCGAGGCCGTCTCCGGCTCGGCGGCGCTGGTGCTCGGCTCCGCCGACCTCGACCTGCGGGTGCAGCTCGGCGAGGTCTTCGACCGCGCCGGCCTGGTCTGCGAGCGCTCGCCCGACGTCACCGGGGTCGAGATGGCCGGGGCCGCGAAGAACGCCGCCGCCCTCGCCGCCGCCGCGGCGGAGCCGCACGGGCTCAACGCCGCCGGGATCGCCGTGGCCGAGATCTGGCGCGAGTGCATCGAGTACGCCACGGCACGGGGCGCCGAGCTCGAGACCTTCTCCGGCCTCGCCGGGGTCGGCGACCTGACCGCGACGATGATGGCGCCGAACGGGCGCAACCGCCGCGCCGGCGAGCTGCTCGGCACCGGCACTCCGGCGGAGCAGATCCAGGACAAGATCGGGCAGGCCTCCGAGGGCCTCGACACGACGCCGCTGCTGGCGGAGGCGGTCGCCGCCTCCGGTGGCCCGGCCGAGGCGCTGAACGGACTCGCGGCGCTGATCCGCGGTGAGGTCGACCCCGACGACTGGGTGGCGGGGCTGCGCCGGGTCGAGCGCTCGCGACGGGCCGCCTGATGGCGGCCGCGGCGGGGAGTCTAGGCTTGCTCGGTGAGCGGCTCTCAGCAGAACGTCGAGCCCGGCGACCTCGGCCCGGCGGCGAAGGCGGAGCTCGACCGCGCCTTCGAGGACTTCTACCGCGAGCATCTGCGCGACGTCTACTCCTACGCCTACTACCGGGTCGGCAACCACCACGACGCCGAGGACCTGACCGAGCAGGCCTTCCTCCAGGCCTACCGGCACTTCGACCGGGCACGGCGCGAGTCCGACGGACGGCCGCTGCGCCCCTGGGTGATCCGGATCGCCCACAACCTCGCCTCCAACTACTACCGCGACCGCTCGCGGCGGCCGCAGACCCCGCTCGAGAGCACCGACCCGATCGCGGCGCGCCACGACACGGTCGCGATCGCCGAGGGCCGCGAGGAGCTGCGGCAGGTGATGGCGAATCTCGAGCACCTCTCCGACGACCGCCGCGAGGCGCTGATCATGCGCTTCGCGCTCGGCATGGACAACCGCGAGATCGCCCGTGCCCTGGGCCGCTCGGACGGCGCCACCAAGGTCCTGATCCATCGCGCGATCAAACAGCTGCAGGAGGAAATGAGCGATGACTGATTCGAGCGAGACGCTGAGCGGCAGCACCTGGGACGTCGAGCAGCTGCTCGCCGACGCGCTGCGGCCGATCGAGCCGCCGGAGCGCCTCTCCGGCCGCTTCGAGGACACGCTCGCCGCGGTCACCCAGGCCGCGGCCGAGGAGCTCTCCGACTGGGCAGAAGAGCTTTCCGAGAGTGAGCTGCGGGCGCTGCGCGACCCGCGCAACTGGGTGCGGCCTGTGGTCGCGGTCGGGGCCGGCGGCGTCGCCACCGGCGCCCTCGTCCTGCTCGAGCTGCGCCGCCGCAGCAAACAGAAGAGCGAGAGCGGCCTACGCGCGCTCTCGGGTGGACTGCGCTCGCGGCTCTGAGGTCGCCGCGGCGGCGGCGAGGCCGAGCAGGCCGACCGCCAGGTGTAGCCAGCCCTCGCTGGCGAAGGCGAAGACGGCGAGGCCGAGGTAGGCGACGCCGAGCGCGAGCGCGTAGAAGCGCGCCGCCGCGCTCGCCAGCAGCAGGCCGAGCACGCCGCTGCCGACGTGCAGGTAGTTGAGCCAGGAGCGGTCCTCGAAGAAGCCGGCCAGCCCGAAGACGAAGAGGAAGGCGCCGGCCAGGGTGGCGAAGAGGCGGGCTGGGCTGGGCGGCTCCATCGGCGGCGATTGTAGGCTCCCCGTCCCGATGGCCGAGACCTGTTACCGCCACCCCGACCGCGAGACCGGCGTCTCCTGCTCCTCCTGCGGTCGCCCGATCTGCCCCGACTGCATGACCCCGACCCCGGTCGGGATGCGCTGCCCCGAGTGCGCGCGGCAGAGGACCAAGGTGGTGCGGAACCCCGGCGGCAGCGCGACCGGCTTCTGGCAGGCACCGGCGACCTACGTGCTGATCGGGCTGAACGTGATCGCGTTCCTGATCGAGATCGCCTCCGGGGCGGGTGGGCTGCAGCGGCGGCACGATCACCGGCGTCACTCTCGACTTCGGCCTCTTCGGGCCGGCGGTCGCCGACGGGGAGTGGTACCGAATCGTGACCAGCGGCTTCCTCCATGCCGGTCTCTTCCACCTCGGCTTCAACATGTTCGCCCTCTTCGTGATCGGCCAGCTGCTCGAGCCGGCACTGGGGACGCGCGCTTCGTCACCCTTTACTTCGCTTCGCTGCTGGCAGGGTCCTTCGGCGCTCTCCTGCTCGACCCCAACGCGCTCACGGTCGGCGCCTCCGGCGCGGTTTTCGGCATCTTCGGCGCCACGATGGTCATCGCTCGCGGGCGGGGAATGAACGAGATCGCCGGTCAGCTGGGGCTGCTCCTCGTCCTTAACTTGGCGATCACCTTCACCGTTTCCAACATCAGCGTCGGCGGCCATCTCGGTGGTCTCGCCGCGGGTCTTCTCTGTGCCGGCGCAATCGTCGCCGGCGAGCGCGGGCACCTTGGACGAAATCACTTCGCCAGCGAGATGGCGCTGATGGTCGCGGTCGCCGCCGTCTCCTTCGTCGGCGCTGTATCCGTCGCCTGAGTCAGCCGCCCGAGGCAGGGCGGGTGACGGGTGCCGTCAGCGGCACGAAAAGCGTGTTGCCGGGCGCACCGATCAGCTCGGGGTGGAGCAGGTGGCAGAGCAGCTCGACCCCGTCGACCAGTTGCGGGCCGGGCTCGGTGAAGGCGGGGCTGGCCTCGACCGCGATCACCCGCTCGGCGCCGAGCGCCTCGATCCGCTCCCAGTGCTCCATCGCCTGCGCTTTGGCGTCGATCAGCGGGCAGTCGAGCATCACGATCACGACCTCGGCGCCGAGGCTCGCCAGCTCGCCCCAGCCGACCTCGGGCGGGTTGAGGCCGGGGTCGCCGGCGACGTCGACGCCGCCGGCGATCGTGATCATCTCCGGGATCCAGAAGCCGCCGACCCGGGGCGGGTCGAGCTGCTGCAGGGCGATCACCCGCGGGCTGTCGGCGCCGGAGAGCGCCGCCTGCACGGTCGCCAGCCGCCCCTCGAGTTCGCCGCGAAACTCGCGTGCCTGCGCTTCGGTGCCGTTCGTCTCCCCCGAGCGGACCACCTCTTCGAGCATCTCGCTGAGCGTGGCGACGCGCATTATTTGCTCAATATCGCAGCTATCGAAAGTGCTGCGTGAGCGGCCAGCTATATTGCGTTCGCCGAATGGCCGACGACGTCCCAGCCCGAAGTACCGGGTCGCATAGCGGATGAGCGTAGTCCTGCTCGTCCTTCTCCTGCTGTTGGTCGCGGTCAACGGCTTCTTCGTCGCGGCCGAGTTCGCGATCGTGCGCTCGCGCCGCTCGCGGCTCGAGCAGTTGCGCGACGAAGGGGTCGGGGCGGCGCGCAAGGGGCTGGAGCTGATCGACCACGTCGACGTCTACGTCGCCACCTGCCAGGTCGGGATCACGCTCGCCTCATTGGGCATCGGCTTCCTCGGCGAGCCGGCGCTGGCCGAGCTGCTGGAGCCGCTCTTCGGCAACCTCTTCTCCCACGCGGTGGCGATCGCGATCTCGATCGCGTTTGCCTTCACGACCGTCACCTTCCTGCACGTGATCCTCGGCGAGCAGGCGCCGAAGATGCTGGCGATTGCCCGGGCCGAGTCGGTGCTGATGCGGATCGCACGCCCGCTCGGCTTCTTCCGCACCGCCCTGCACCCGCTGATCGTCGCCACCAACGCGCCGGCCAACTGGCTCGTCCGCGTGGTCTTCCGCGTCGACACCGATGAGGATGCAGCTGAGACCTCGCCGGAGGAGCTGCGGCTGCTGATTTCGCGCGGCGCCCAGCGCGGGCGCCTCGACCCCGGCGAGGCGGGGATGCTCGGCGGCGTCTTCCACCTGCACGAGCAGGAGGCGCGCGAGGTGATGACGCCGATCCCGACCGTGGTCACGGTTAACGCCTCGGAGACGGTCGAGGCGGCGCTGCGCCGCTGCGTCACCTCCGGCCACACCCGCCTGGTCGTGATCGAGGACGACAACCCCGACCGGGTCAAGGGCATCGTCCACAACAACAGCCTCGCCCGGCTCTACATGAGCGAGGGGCCCGACGCCTCGATCGAGGCGCTGATCCGCGACGCTCTGATCGTCCCCGAGACGCGTCCGCTCGACGACCTGCTGCACGACCTGCAGGTGCAGCGCACCTCGCTCGCGGTCGTCGTCGACGAGTACGGGCGGACGGTCGGGATCGTCACCGTCGAGGACATCCTCGAGGAGGTGGTGGGGGAGATCGAGGACGAGACCGACCCCCGCGCCGCGGCGCTGCGCCAGCTCACCAACGGCGACTGGTTCGTGCGCGGCCACGTCTCGCTCGGCGACCTCGCCGACGCCGGGATCGAGCTGCCGGTCGACACCGACGCCTACAACTCGGTCGGCGGCTTCGTCTTCGGCGAGCTCGGGCGGCTGCCGAAGCGCGGCGACAGGATCACGGTCGACGGGTATGCGATCCGGGTCGAGGCGGTCCGCGAGAACCGGATCGAGGCGGTGCGGATCAGTTCCGTCCGTCCGTCCGCCTAATTTTCCCGAGCAACCCGCGACCCCCCGACTGTTGGAGGTACCGCATGTGGGTTGTACGTCTGACCGACAAGCAGCTTGAGGTCCTGAGGGCGCTGTTGCGCTCCGAGGAGCATCTCGGCCCGGCGCTCAGAGGCTCGATCGAGGCGCTCGACCTGGCTCGGTGGGACGAGCTCCCCGACGCCGCCCTGCCCTGGGAGGAGGTGGAGACAGTCGCCCGCCGCCAGAGCATCTCCGAGGCCGACGTGATCTGGGACCTCTCCGGAAAAAGGAAGACCGTGCAGGCCGACTGATTCGGGAGCTCAGGGGCGAGGCGGGTGGGACTCGCCAAGCCTCCCCGCTGTTCGCGCAGGCGAGTCCCACCCGCCTCGCCGCGACCTAGTCGTACGAGTAGAAGCCAGCACCGGACTTGCGGCCCAGCTTGCCTTCGCCGACCATCTCGACGATCAGGCCCGGGGGCTGGCTCGCGGTCTCGCCGTTCTCGGCGTAGAGGGCGTCGCCGATTGCCTGCGAGACGTCGAGGCCGACGAAGTCGAGTAGGGCGAGGGGCCCCATCGGGTGGCCGGCGCCGAGCTTCATGCAGGTGTCGACCTCGCCGGCCTCCATGCCGGTCCGCTCGATCATCCGCACCGCTTCGAAGAGGTAAGGGAAGAGCAGCCGGTTGACCACGAAGCCGGCCTGGTCGGGGACCTCGACCGCGGTCTTGCCGAGCGCCGCGCACCAGGCCAGGGCCTGCTCGCGAGAGCCGGCGGCGCCGTCCGGGAAGCAGACCTCGACCAGCTTCATCCGCGGCACCGGGTTGAAGACGTGGAGGGCGAAGAGCTTGTCGGTGCCGGCCGCCGCGGCGATCGCGGCGATGCTCAGCGAGGAGGTGGTGGTCGCGAGGTCCGCGTTGGGGCAGGCGGCGGCGATCGTCTTCAGCAGCTCGCCCTTCGGCTCGACCTCCTCGACGATCGCCTCGACGATCACGTCGCACTCGGCCAGGTCCTTGGGGTCGGTCGTGACCCGCAGCCGCGACGGCTCGGCGCCCTCGATCTTGGCGCAGGCGGCGACAACTTTCTCCTCCGCGCGCCAGGCCGAGGCCTCGCTGCGAGCGAGCAGGATCGTGTCTGCCGTCGTGGTCGAGACCGCGGCAAGGCCGGTGGCGATTGCCCCGCTCCCCGCGATCCCCGGACTCTCGTACCCCTGATTAGCGCTCATGGGCCGGGTTCCTATCAGGCTCGCCGAGATGAGGGTCGCCCGACCCTCTGCTCCCGGTACCCTTGGTTGACTGACCAGTCAATCGAACGGAGGCGGCGATGGCGGAGAACGGAACCGGCAAATTCGGCGGCAGAGAAGTCGTCATCGTCGAGGCGGCGCGGACGCCGATCGGGCGCGGTCACCCGGAGAAGGGCTACTTCAAGGATCAGCACGCCTCGAACCTGCTGGCCAAGGTCTACGGCGAGCTGTTCGAGCGTTCCGGCACCGACCCGGCCGAGACCGGCGACGTGATCGCCGGCTGCGCCCAGCAGTTCGGTGAGCAGGGCGTCAACATCGGTCGCAACGCCTGGCTCGAGGCCGGGCTGCCGATCGAGACCCCGGCGACGACGATCGACCGCCAGTGCGGCTCCGCCCAGCAGGCGGTCAACTTCGCCGCCGCGCAGATCGCCAGCGGCGTCCACGACGTCGTTGTCGGCGGCGGGGTCGAGCACATGGGCCACATCTCCTTCGCCGACGGCTACGAGGTGATGAAGGAGCACGGCTCGCCCTTCTCGCCCGAGCTGATCGACCGCTACAACCTGATCCCGCAGGGCCTCTCGGCCGAGATGATCGCCGACAAGTGGGAGATCACCCGGGCCGAGCTCGACGAGTTCGGCCTGCGCTCCCAGCAGCTCGCCGCCAAGGCGACCGAGGAGGGTCGCTTCGAGCGCGAGACGATTCCCTACGGGGTCAACGGCGACACCTACGTCACCGACCAGGGCCTGCGCGAGACGACTCTGGAGGGCCTGGCCGGGCTGAAGCCGGCCTTCAAGGAGGACGGCAAGATCACCGCCGGCAACTCCTCGCAGGTCTCCGACGGCGCCGCCGGGGTGCTGCTGATGGCGCGCGAGAAGGCCGACGCGCTGGGGCTGAAGCCGCGGGCGCGGATCTTCGACCAGACCACGGTCGGCGTCGACCCGGTGATCATGCTGACCGGGCCGATCCCGGCGACCCAGAAGCTGCTCGAGCGCAACGGGATGACGATGGAGGACATCGACCTGGTCGAGATCAACGAGGCCTTCGCCTCGGTCGTCGTCGCCTGGCAGCGCGAGCTGAATCCGGACATGGACCGGGTCAACGTCAACGGCGGCGCGATCGCCCTCGGCCACCCGCTCGGCTCAACCGGCGCCCGCCTGATCACGACCCTGCTGCACGAGCTGGAGCGCACCGACAAGGAGATGGGCCTGGTCACGATGTGCTGCGGCGGCGGCCTCGGCACCGGCACCCTGATCCAGCGCATCTGAGCCGACCGATTCACCCTGACCACTGAGGCGGCTTTCCCCCTATAGGGTGCGGCCTCCAATCGTTCTCGAGCTTGGGGGGAATCGTTGAATCCGGTGCGCCTTGCTGTTCTCTGCGTCGTCGCGCTTTTCAGCATCGTCGGTCTCGTCGCGTGCGGCGATGAGGGTTCGACCACGACCGTCACCGTCGAGGAGGACGCCCAGGGGACCGAGCCGGTCGAGGCGGCCAACGAGTCGAGCTCCGACGGCAGGCCGGAGATCCAGCACGAGATTGCCAGCTGCGACCTCGGCGGCAACCTGACCGAGCTGATCGGCTCGGTGCGGGCCGAGAACGACGGCGACGCTGCGGCCAGCGCGACCGTCTCCTTCAAATGGCAGCTGGGCGACGGCTCCTACGTCACGGCCTCCCCCGAGCAGGTCGAGCTCGAGCCGGGCCAGGAGGAGCTGGTCTTCTTCAGCGAGCAGGTGAAGCTGGCCGAAGCGAGCAGCTTCCAGGACCACCCCGGCTACATCGACGGGTCGAACTGCGAGGCGAGGGTCGACGGCGGCGGGGCAGTGGGCGACGCCGAATCCGAGACCGAGAACACCGACTCCGGATCTGCGGCCGGTGCGGACTCCGCAGGCATCCAGCACGAGATTGCCAGCTGCGACCTCGGCGGCAACCTGACCGAGCTGATCGGCTCGGTGCGGGCCGAGAACGACGGCGACGCTGCGGCCAGCGCGACCGTCTCCTTCAAATGGCAGCTGGGCGACGGCTCCTACGTCACGGCCTCCCCCGAGCAGGTCGAGCTCGAGCCGGGCCAGGAGGAGCTGGTCTTCTTCAGCGAGCAGGTGAAGCTGGCCGAAGCGAGCAGCTTCCAGGACCACCCCGGCTACATCGACGGGTCGAACTGCGAGGCCGAGGTCACGGCTCTGTAGGTTGGCGGCCCGCCCATCCCGATAGGGGGTTTGGGTGCAAAGGTTCTTCGCGATGCTTGCTGCGTTCGCGGCGCTTGCGCTCGTCGCCCGGCTGCGGCAGCGACGACGGCGGCGAGGAGACGCTGACCAAGGTCGAGTTCATCAAACATGGCGACGAGATCTGCGAGAAAGCCGAACAGCGATCGTCGTCGCGCTCGAAGACGGGTCTGCCGAGGTCGAAGCCGACCCCAGCATCGTCTTCAACGGCAAACCGCTGAAAGAGGCGAGTCAGCTGGCCGATGCCTACGGGTTCGAGGTCTGCGGCGAATAGTGAACCCGGTCGTAGCTCACCCATATAGGGCCTGGCTAGCTGGCCAGGCCCTATATGCTCGCTGGCGATGGACCTGACGCTGTCGCCATCGGAGGAGGAGTTCCGCGACGAGGTTCGCACCTGGCTGGAGCAGAACCATCCCGGCCCGGAGCCGGAAGGCAGCCTCGACGAGGTGATGTCCTTCCGTCGCGAGTGGCAGCTAAAGCTGCACGCGGCGGGTTGGGCCGGGATCTCCTGGCCCGAGGAGTACGGCGGCCGCGGCGCGACGATGATCGAGCAGGCGATCTTCACCGGCGAGGCGGCGCGCCAGGAGGCGCCGAGCCCCGCCAACGTGCTCGGCCTGGCGATGGGCGGCCCGGTCGTGATCGCCCACGGCACTGACGAGCAGAAGCAGCGTTACCTGGAGCCGATCCTGACCGGCGAGGAGATCTGGTGCCAGGGCTTCTCCGAGCCGGAGTCCGGCTCCGACCTCGCCTCGCTGAAGACGCGCGCGGTCAAGGACGGCGACGAGTGGGTGGTGACCGGGCAGAAGGTCTGGACGACGTTCGCCCAGTACGCGAAGTGGTGCATGCTGGTCGCCCGCACCGACCCCGACGCCCCCAAGCATCAGGGCCTCACCTACTTCCTGATGGACATGGAGCAGGAGGGGGTGGAGGCGAAGCCGCTGGTTCAGATCACCGGCGAGGGTGAGTTCAACGAGGTCTTCATGGAGGAAGCCCGGATCCCCGAGGAGAACGTGGTCGGCGGGGTCGGCAACGGCTGGAGCGTCGCGATCACGACGCTGATGAACGAGCGCGCCGGGCTCGCCTTCGGCGCGATCGCCCAGATCCAGAACAGCCTTGGGCGGCTGGCGCGGCTGGCCAACGAGGTCCGCGTCAACGGCGGCGCGGCGGCTGAGGACACCTACTACCGCCAGCGCATCGCCCAGCTCCACATCGAGGCCGAGACGATGCGGCTCAACGCCTACCGCGGCCTGACCAAGACGATGCAGTCGGGCATTCCGGGGCCGGAGGGCTCGCTCGGCAAGTGGCAGTGGGCCGACATCAACCAGGACCTGACCGAGCTGGCGCTGGAGATCGAGGGCGCCTACGCGCCGCTCGCCCGCGGCGCCGAGCACGCGGTCGCCAACGGCGCCTGGCAGTACGGCTTCCTCCGCTCCCGTGCCAACTCGATCGAGGGCGGGACGACCGACATCCTGAAAAACATCATCGCCGAGCGGGTGCTCGGCCTGCCGAGACTGCGTTAGTAAGGCTGTCGACTATGTACTTCGACCTCACCGACGAGCAGCAGGCGATCAAGGCGACCGCGCACGACTTCCTCGCGGCCCGCTTCAAGTCGGAGCGGTTGCGGGAGATCGCCGCCGGCGAGGATGGGTTCGACGGCGACGACTGGCGTGAGATGGCCGAGCTCGGCTGGGCCGGCCTGGCGCTGCCCGAGGAGTGGGGCGGCCAGGGACTGGGGATCGTCGACCTCGCGGTGTTGTTCGAGGAGATGGGCTACGCGCTGGCCCCCTCGCCGCTGCTCTCCAACACCGCCGCCGGCCTCGCGCTGAGTTTGTGCGGCTCCGACGAGCAGCGCGAGCGCTACCTGCGGCCGCTCGCGGCCGGCGAGCTGCGCGGCTCGCCGGCGCTCTGGGACGCCGGCTCGCCGGCGACGATCGGCGAGTTCACGCTGGAGGCGAAGGGTGACGGCGACGGCATCGTGCTCGACGGCGAGAAGGTCCTGGTGATGGATGCCACCTCCGCCGACTTCTTCCTCGTCGCGACCAGCGACGGCAGGCGCCACCTGGTCGAGCGCGGCGCGGACGGCATCACCGTCACGGCCGAAGACGGGATCGACCCGACCCGCCGCTTCTCCTCGGTTCGCTTCGATGGTGTCCGCGTCGACTCCACCGACACCCTGCCGGGCGAGGCCGCCGACTACTTCCCGGTCTTCCACCGCATCTGCGTGGCGTTGGCGGCAGAGTCGACCGGGATCGCCCAGCGGACGCTGGAGATGGCGGTCTCCTACGCCAAAGACCGGCAGCAGTTCGGCCGCCCGATCGGCGCCTACCAGGCGGTCTCGCACCGCTGCGCGCAGATGCTGCTGGAGACCGAGAACGCCCGCTCCGCCGTCTACGGCGCCGCCTGGGCCGCCGACGCCGAGCCGGACTCGCTGCCGCTGGCGGCCTCGATCGCGAAGGCCTACGCCTCCGACGCCGGCTGGCGGGTGCCGAACGCCTCGATCCAGGTCCACGGCGGGATCGGCTTCACCTGGGAGCACGACCTCCACTTCTTCCTCAAGCGCGGCCGCTCCAACGCGGCGATCTTCGGCGACTCGAAGTGGCACCGCGAACGGGTTGCCGACGCGGTCCTGGCCCGCGCCGCCGAGCCGGCGGCGGCCTGAAGCACTCGGACATGGGAGCGCTCGACCGCATCTCCGTCGCCGCGATCGGCACCTCCGTCGCCGACCTCGAGGCGGAGACGCTGCGGGCCGAGGCGGCCGGGGTCGAGTGCGTCTGGGCGCCAGAGCTGTTCCGCAGCGCGGTCACCCAGGCCAGCTATCTGGCGGCGAAGACCGAGCGGATCGACGTCGCGACCGGGATCGTCTGGGCCTTCACCCGCAGCCCCTTCATCCACGCCGTCAGCGCGCTCGACATCGACGAGATGTCCGGCGGGCGCTTCCGGCTGGGGATGGGGGCCGGGGTCAAACGCCTCAACGAAACCTGGCACAACGCCGCTTACGGCAAGCCGGCGCCGCATCTGCGCGAGGCGATCGAGGCGACGCGGCTGATTATGCGCCAGGCCAGCGCCGGCGAACCGATCCGCTACGAGGGCGAGTACTACGACATCGACATCAAGGGCTGGATCCGGCCGCACCCGGCGCCGCGCGAGGCGGTGCCGATCTACACCGCGGCGGTGCAGGCGGGGATGGCGCGGATGGCCGGCGACGTCGCCGATGGGCTGATCGGGCACCCGATCCAGAGCCTGCGCTGGATCGACGAGGTCGTCGTCGACGCCTTCGAAACCGGGCTGAAGCGCTCCGGTCGCGAGCGCGTGGACTTCGACTACCTGCCGACGGTCTGCTGCGCGATCGACGACGACGAGGGCCGGGCGATCGAGATGGCGCGGCGCACGATCTCTTTCTACGCGACGGTGAAGACCTACATGCCGCTCTGGGAGCTGCACGGCTTCGCCGACAACGCGGTCGCCGCCGGCGATGCCTTCCGGCGCGGCGACCTCGCCGCGGTGCCGGCGGCGATCAGCGACGAGATGGTCGAGGCCTACTGCGCCGCCGGCCCGCTCGACAAGGTCCGGGCCCGGGTCGAGGCGACGGCGGAGCGCGCCGACGGCCTCTTCCTCACCCCGCCGACCTACTTCATCTCGCCCGAGGAGCTGAGCGAGTTCCAGAACCGGATCATCGCCGCCTTCGGCCCCACTGCGGGCGACTAGCCGGGATCGCCGCGGTGGCCGGCGAGGTGGGGGATCGTGAGTGGGACGTTCTGGCTCGGGTGCGGGCGATCCCGCCGGGCTTCGTCGCGACCTACGGCGACGTCTCGCCGGGAGCGCCGCGCTTCGCCGGCGCGGTCCTGTTCGCGGTTGACGACCCCGACCTGTCCTGGTGGCGCGTCGTCCGCGCCGACGGCTCGCTCGCCAAGGGCGCCCGCCAGCGCCGCCACCTCATCGCCGAGGGCGTCCCGTTCCGGGGCGACCGAGTTGACATGCGGCAGGCCAGACTCGCGCCTGGCTTGGCATAATTTACATATCTGGCACACTTTTCACTTGATGCCAGAAATCAAACTTGGTAGACAGGGACGCATCGTGATCCCAGCGACGCTACGCAAAGAGCTTGGCCTTCAGGAGGGCGACGTCCTGCACGCCCGCGCCGAAGGCGGGCGGCTCGTGCTCGAGACGCCGCGCTCGATCCTCGAGCGCCTGCGCGGCCAGCTTCGTGCGGCCGCCGGCGACCGCGATCTGGTCGCCGAGCTGCTCGCGGAGCGGCGCGCGGAAGCTAAGCGCGAAAGGTAAGCGTTGAAGGCGCGCGTGGTCCTCGACGCCTCCGCCGCGCTTGCCGTGATCCTCGGCGAGCGCGGCGGCGAGGAGACGTTGCGCCAGCTTTCCGGCGCGGCGATGTCGACCGCGAACTGGACCGAGGTGGTGGAGAGGGCGATCTCCGCCGGCCTGCCGGCCGAGGGCCTACGCGGTGACTTCGAAGGTATGGGCGTTCGCTTGGTCCCGCTCGCCGCGGATCAGGCTGAGCGCGCGGCGCGGCTGCGGCAACCGACCCGCTCGGCCGGGCTTTCCCTCGCCGACCGGATCTGCCTCGCCCTTGCCCTCGTCGAAGGCCTCCCGGTGCTGACCGCCGATCGAGTCTGGACCGACCTCGACCCCGGTGTCGAGGTTCGTCTGGTCCGCTAGCTCGTGGGCCAGATCTGGGTTCGCGACCCACCGCCCGGGGAGCTGAGGCAGGCCTCCGGGGCGGGGCCGAGGACCATCTGCCGCCGCCAGATCGAGGCCGCGTTGTGGGCGGCGACGAAGTCCTCGACCGCTTCTCCGGGTGGCTTCTCGATCCAGCTCGCCTGCTCCGGCGGTGCGAACTCGCCGCGCAGCAGGGCGTAGATGCCGCCCCAGCCGGCGCCCGCCAGCGCGGCCGCGAGGTCGTGGTGGGGACGCCGTGGTGGATCGACCGCGGCGGCATTGAGCTCGCCGAGCCCGTGCCAGTCCTCGACCAGATACCAGTCCTCGTAGCCCGCGGCGTTGTCGCCGAAGGGCAGCGAGTCGAGGCGGAAGCTCGCCGACCGCACCCCGAGGCGCGCGTGGAACCCGCGCTGCGCCTGCTCGTAGGCGCCCAGATCCGCGCCCGGTCGCGGCTGGTGCCAGAAGACGTACGCGAGCATCTCCCGACACTAGCCGCGAGCGGCGCGGACGGCTATGGGCAGACGACGATCAGCTGGAAGTCGGCGTCCTCGTTGTTGCCCGCTTTGTCGCGGGTGTGAACTTCGATCGCGTTCGGGTTGGCGGGCGAGACGTTGGTCTGCGCGTAGCCGGCGTTCGGCACCGTGGTCCCGGCGTTGTTGCGCGAGGAGACGTTGGCACAACCGCTGACGTTGACCGGGAAGACGACGCTGACGGCGCCGCCGCCCTCGGCCGCGGTGATGCCGGCGTCGCTGGCCCGGGCGAGCGCCGCGTTGCCGGGGCTGGCCGGGTTGTTGATGACCGCCCAGTAGGTGTGGGTGGCCCGCTTCGCCGCAGGCACCACGCCGAGCTTGTTGGTGTTGATCTGGAAGCCGGTAAGCGTCTTTTTCTTCAGCTTGCCGCCCCCGATCGTCTGCTTTTTGATCGCGCCGCCGTTGATCGTCTGCGCCGCGTAGGCGGTGCCGGCGAGCGCGACGACCAGGGCGATCACCGCCACCACCATCGCCGGCGAAGGCCGCCTCTGCTTGAGCGTGCTCATGCTGGACTCCCTCCAGTAGGACTCCCGGTTACATGAACCCGGTTTCGTGAAACTAAGTAACCCCTTTCGGGGAGGAAAGCTGCGCTCCTGCAGCTAGGGCAGCGCCGCGACGAAGCGCTCGAAGGCGGCGATGTCGGTGACGGCAGGGCCGTGGCCGGGCAGGATCAGCGAGGGGTTGAGCGCGGCCAGCTTGCGGATCGAACGGCGGTTCTCGGCCGGGTCGTAGGTGAAGATGGCCGGCGGCTCCTTGATCCCGGGCAGCGCCGTCGCGTAGCTCATGTTGCGGATCACGTCGCCGCAGATCGCCACCCGGTCGGAGTCGCGGAAGAAGACCACCTCGCCGCGGGCGTGGCCGGGGGCGTGAACGACGCGGAAGCCGGCGACCTCGTCGCCCTCCTCGAGGACTCGGTCGACCTTGTGGGGCGGGCCCTGCCAGAGCTTGCGGATCACCCGGTTGACGGGATGGCTGCTCGCCGCCTCCTGCATCGGCCGCGTGCCCTCCATCGCCGCGACGTCATTGGCGTGGCAGGCGAGCGGCACGCGGCGCGCCTCGCAGACGTCCTTGGCAACGCCCTGGTGATCCGGATGGGCATGGGTCAGCGCCAGCATCGAGATCTCGCGGCCCTCGAGCTCGGCGAAGATGCGGCCCCGGTCCCAGGTGCGGCCGGCGTCGATCAGGACGTCCTCGGCGAGGTAGACGTTGACGCTCGGAGTCGGGAACTCCTTCAAACGCCAGACACCCGGGGCTAGGTACTTCAATGCGTAATCCCGAGGCCGGCGCGCGGCTCGCCACTGTGTTTGGCCAGCTGCTCGAGCCGGGCGATCTGGCGCTCGCCCTCGAGCCGGGCCGGGTGCTCGGCCGGCAGCGGCGCGATCAGGCGGCGGATCCGGTTGCGGATCTGCAGCGCGAAGTGGGGGGTCGCCGGCCCGGCGAGGGCACGGATGTCCTCGGGGGTCAGCTCCGGCGTGCGGCCCAGCAGCTTCGGGTTCTCGGACTCGCTCATTCGCCGCCGCCGATCTTGGCCAGCTCGGCCAGTTCGTTGACCTCTGCCTGCTGGGTCACGTCGATCGCCTCCTGGTCGCCGATCACCCACACGTGGTTGTAGAAGGCGCGGGTCGGGTTGGTCGTGTAGCCGGGCTTCACGTCGAGGAAGTATTCACGCAACGGCGCCGGGAGGGCGTCGGCGCTGTCGGTGAGCAGCAGCGGGCCCCAGGTCCCGGAGGCGGAGAGCGGCGCCGCGACGGCGGCGTCGAGCGGCGAGTCGCCGCGGACGAGGACGAAGCCGTGGCCGGGGTCGTTGACGTTCCAGCCGAAGCCCTGGTCGGCGTAGCGGGCGAAGGCGATCGCGTTGGCGACCGCGTCCTCGCCGGAGACGCGATGGACCTCGTTGCCGATCGCACCGATCGCCCGGATCGCTTTCGAGGAGATCGCCGCGGAGGGGCCAAGCACATAGACCGGCACCGCGTCATGGCGTTTGAGCGCGGCGACGGTCGGTTTCGGCAGCTGGTCGCCGGCGGCGAAGAGGACCGGGTCGCCGGAGCGGGCGGCCCAGGCGGCAGCCGGCATCGCCAGGTCGGGACGGTTGCTGGGGGCGATCACGATCTGTTTCGGCGCCGAGCGGAAGAGCCGGTCGCGGAGGGCTGCGATCGCGGCGGCGGTGGCTGCGGCGTCGCCCGCTTTGACCCGGGTCGCCTTCGTTCCCTCGGGCGTCTCGACTTCGCCGATCGCGAAGACGCCGGCGCCGCGGGTCGCGCCGCTGCCCTGCGGGCCCAGCGCCGCAAGCGCTTCTCCGGTTGGCTCGGGCAGGCCGTCGGGAGTGGAGATCAGAATCGGGGCGCGGACCGGGGCGGACATCAGGACCGCCGCGGCAATTCCGCCAGCCCAGTCATCCTCGTCGATCAGGGTCACTGCCGCCGGTCGCTGCGCCGGCGTGGTCGAGGGGAACACGGCAAGGGCGACCGCGGCCGCGTTGGCAGCCGGGTCGGAGCCGCCGACCCGGGTCGTGTTGCCGGTCGCGAAGCCGGGGAAGCCGAGCTGTTCGGCGGTCTCGGTTGAGGGCGTATCCGCGCCGGCGCCCGCGCTCGGGGCGGGTGCCGCATCCGGGCGCTCGGCGGAGTTGTCGGAGCCGCTGCCCCCGATCACCGCGGCGACGATGAAGACGATCGCGATCACCACGAGCGCCGCGATCCCGAGCAAGGCGCCCGGGATCGGCTGTCGTTGACGCTTCGGCTGCGGCGCCTTGGCCTTGGGGGGTGTGGGTGCCTTGGCTGGTTTCGGCGACTCCTCCGTCGCCGGCACGTCGGCGTTGATCGGCCGCTCGGGGCTCACGGCGCGAACGCTACAGGGGGACCGCAGGGCGCCCATCCTGGCTGGCCAGTCAGTTAAAGTGTGCGCGACTGGTTGACTGACCAGTCAATCAGTCGACCGCCGAGGAGGACCGATGGACTTCGCATTCAACGACGAGCAGCTTGAGTACAGGGAGCAGTGCCGAACCTTCGCGCGCGAGGTGATCCGCCCGGCGGCGCGCAAGCACGACGAAGAGGAGAGCATCCCCTGGGAGGTAATCAAGGAGGCTCGGAAGCAGGGCTTCGGCGGCATCGAGGGAATTCAGCGCACCGCCGGCGACGGTGAGGGCCAGATGCAGGTGATCTCCGCCGAAGAGTTCCACTGGGGCTGCGCCGGCATCGCCCTCGCGATCTCCGGCTCCGGGCTGGCGGCCGCCGGTATCGCCTCCTCCGGCACCCCGGAGCAGATCGCCCGCTGGGTGCCGGAGTGCTTCGGCAGCGAGGACGAGATCAAACTCGGCGCCTACGCGGTGACCGAGCCGCAGGCCGGCTCCGACGTCAAGAGCCTCAAGACCACGGCCAAGCGCGACGGCGACGAGTGGGTCCTCAACGGGACCAAGGTCTTCATCACCAACGGCGGCATCGCCGATGTCCACGTCGTCGTCGCCACCGTCGACCCGGCGCTCGGCACCCGCGGCCAGGCCTCCTTCGTGATCGGCAAGGACACCCCCGGCCTCTCCCAGGGCAAGAAGGAGACGAAGCTCGGAATTCGCGCCTCGCACACGGCCGAGATCGTGCTCGAGGACTGCCGCATCCCGGTCGAGAACCTGCTCGGCGGCGAGGAGAAGCTGGAGAAGAAGCTGCAGCGCGGCCGCGAAGGGAAGAAATCGCGCGGCGCCGACGCGCTCGCGACCTTCGAGGTGACCCGGCCCCTGGTCGGCGCCTCGGCGCTCGGGATCGCCCAGGCCGCCTACGAGTGGACCCTCGAGTACCTCGAAGGCCAGAGCGAAGGCGGGACGCCGCTGCTGCAGACGCAGCGCATCCAGCAGACCCTGGCCGACGTTGCGACCGAGATCGAAGCGGCGCGGCTGCTGGTCCAGCGCGCCGCCTGGATGGGCCGCAACGGACGGCCGATGACCGGCGGCCAGGGCTCGATGTCGAAGCTCAAGGCCGGCGACGTGACGATGTGGGCGACGACGACCCTGATGGACCTGGTCGGGCCCTACGCCTGGAGCAAGGACTGCCCGCTGGAGAAGTTCTTCCGCGACGCGAAGATCTACCAGCTGTTCGAGGGCACGGCGGAGATCCAGCGCATGGTCATCTCCCGCATGCAGGCCCGTGACTACGCCGAGCGCCTCGGCTACGGCGCCGAAGTCGCCGCCCAGGCGATGGCGACCCCGAAGGAGCCAGTCCCCGCCTGACTGCACGCCGATGGGCCGATAAGTCGCGTACATCGCGACTTATCGGCCCATCGGCGGCCGTATCCTCGGGGGCGTGCACGGACCGGGCGGCCATACGCACGCGCTCGACGCGCGCCGGGCGGACAGCCGGCGGCGGCTCTGGATCGCGCTGGCGATCAACGGCGCGATGCTGGTTGCCGGGGTCCTCGGCGGCATCCTCACCGGCTCGCTGGCGCTGCTCGCCGACGCCGGGCACGTGCTCTCCGATGTCGGCTCGATCGTCCTCGCCCTGATCGCCGCCCGCCTCGCGCTGCTCCCGGCGGCGGGGCGCCGCACCTTCGGCTACCAGCGCTCGGAGGTGCTTGCGGCACTGGTCAACGGCCTCTTGCTGGTCGCGGTCAGCGTCGTGATCGCGGTCGCCGCGGTCGGCCGTTTCTCCGACCCGCCCTCGATCGACGGCGCCGGAGTGCTCGCGCTCGGCGTCTTCGGCCTTGCCGGCAACGCCGCCGCCGCGGTTGTCCTCGCCCGCGGCCAGCGCGAGGACATCAACCTCGAGGGGGCGCTGCGGCACAGCCTCGCCGACGCGCTCGGCTCGCTCGGCGTTATCGTCGCCGGCGCCGTCGTCCTGCTCGGTGGCTCGCCGGTCGTCGACCCGATCGTCGGCCTCCTGATCGCGCTCCTCGTCCTCGCCTCCTCCTGGCGGCTGATCAAGGAGCCGGTCGACGTGCTGATGGAGGCGGCACCGGCCAACCTCGACGTCGACGGGATGGGCGAGGCGATCTGCGCGGAGGAGGGGGTGCGCTCCGTCCACGACCTCCATGTCTGGACCGTCACCGCCGGCTTCGGCGCCGTCGCCGCCCACGTCGTCGTCGCCCGTGACTGCGACCGCGACCTGGTCCGCCGTCGCCTCGAGCTGGTTCTGGCCGAACGGTTCGGGATCGAACACACGACCCTGCAGATGGAGGAAGAGGCGGAGGGCGGCCTGCTGCGGGTCGAGAACGCGCCCAGCCAGGGCTGAACGCAAGCTCGGTTGCAGGTGTGACGAAGGTCTCAGGCCGGAAATCGGCCTTGGCTAGCCTCGGACAGATGGCTAGGAACCGCTTCGCCGCGGTGGCGCTCTCATTCGCCCTCGCGGCGCTCAGCATGCTGCTCATCGCCGGCCCGGCGTCGGCGGAGGACCTCGAAGCCCAGCTCGAGGCGAAGCAGTCGAAGCTGGAAGAGGTTGGTGAGCGCAAGGGCGTGCTGACCACGACGATCTCACGCTACGGCGACGAAATCGACCAGCTGACCGGCGAAGTGGCCGCGATCCGCACCCGCGAGGAAGCGGTGCGGGTGCGGCTCGAGGCGAAGCAGGCCGAACTCGACGAGGCGGTGGCCGAACTGACCCAGGCCAGGGACAGGCTGGAGGAACTGCGCGCCCAGCTCAAACGTGCCCTCGTCGCCCTGCGCGAGCGGCTGATCGCGATGTACGAAACCGGCAGCCCCGACATGCTCAGCGTGATCGTCGGCTCCAGCGACGTCGACGACCTCGCGGCGCGGGCCGAATACCTCGACCGCCTGCACGGCATGGACGAGGCGATCGTCGGCCGCGTGCGCGACCTGCGCAACGAAGTGCAAGGCCTGGTCAACCGGTTGCGCGGCGCCAAGAACCGGATCGAAGCCGCCCGCGACGCGATCGCGGTCGAAAAGCAGGCCCTGACCGACGCCCGTGCCGCCCTGCAGAGCCGCCAGGGGGAGCTGGTCTCCGCCCGCCACCGGCGCGAAGCCGCGCTCGAGCAGATCAGCGCGCATGAGGAGGAGCTGCACACCGACGTCGCCGCGATCCAGGGCGAGATCGCCGCCCAGCTCGCGACCAGCGGCTCGGCTCCGCTCCCGGCCGGCCCGATCCAGGGCGGCAGTGGCGGCCTGATCTGGCCGGTCAACGGGGCCGTCGTCTCCGGCTTCGGCCCCCGCTGGGGCAGCATGCACGAGGGCGTCGACATAGCGGTGCCGGAAATGACGCCGATCCGGGCTGCCGCATCCGGCAGCGTCGTCCTGCTTCAGTCCGACGCCGAAAGCGGCGGCTACGGAAACTTCACCTGCCTCGACCACGGCGGCGGCTCTCCACCTGTTACGCCCACCAGACCTCCTTCGCGGTCGCGTCTGGCCAGGCGGTTTCACAGGGCGAGATCATCGGGTACACCGGCTGCACGGGGCACTGTCTCGGACCTCACCTGCATTTCGAGGTTCGTATAAACGGCTCCGCCACCGACCCGATGGGTTACCTTTAGCAATCAGATAAGCCCCCCATGATTCGTCAGGCCCACACCTATCTGGTAGGTGCGATGGGAGGGGCGACCTTGATCGCCATCGCCATCGCCGTCTTCGTCCTGCTCGTTTCCTTCCAGGTCTTCCGCGAGTGGCCGATCGCCGCGCTCGGCGGCGGCGACGAGAAGGCGGCGGTCTCCGGCGCGGAGCCGGCCGGCGGTGGCGCTGCCGCGACGGCCGCCGGTCTCGCCGCCGACGCCGCCGATGACAGCGGCGCTGGGGACGGGCGGCGTGCGCAGGCGGACGGCAGGGCCGGATCGCCGGCCGATGGCGGTGTCGTCGCCGCCAACCCGGGCAGCGGCATCGGCAGCAGCGAGCCGGGCAGCACCGGGACGGGCACCGGGGCTGGTCAGGACGGGGCCCTGCCCCCGCTCCGAGCGCTGCCAGCCCAGGCGGCGGGGGTGGCAGCGCCGTCCAGAGCGGCGGCGGCGGGGGAGGCGGTAGCAGCGGTGGCGGTGGCGGCTCGGGCGGCTCCGGAGGCTCCGGTTCGACCTCCTCGCCCTCCGGTCAGGTGACCGAAACCGTCAACAACACGGTCACCAAAGTCGACGAAACGGTGACCGGTGGCGCGCTCGGCAGCACCGGCGTGACCGAAGTCACCGAAGAAGTGGTCAACGGCGTCGCCGGTCCCGAATCGACGGTCGGCAAAGTCGTCGACGAAGCGGTCGGCACGGTCGGCGGCCTGCTCGGCGGCGGCAAACGCTGACTGGCTGCGCCGGACCTCGCATTACGGCGTCCTCAGTCGCTCGCGTGCAGAGCACGCCACGCTCCCTGCGTCCTTGTACTGCAAGCTCCGGCGCAGCCAGTCAGAATGCCCGCCCATGGTCGAGCAGCAAGGAGAACAGGCGGGGTCGGTCGCGAGCGGCGATCCGATCGAGGGCTCGGCGGTCTACCCGGCCGGCAGCCGCGTCAACGAGCGCGGCCACCTCGAGGTGGCGGGCTGCGACATGGTCGACCTCGCGGCCGAGGTCGGCACCCCCGCCTACGTCTACGCCGAGGACGACATCCGCGCCCGCGCCCGCGCTTACCGCGAGGCATTCGAGCGCCGCATCGGGAACTTCGAGGTCCTCTTCGCCAGCAAGTCCTTCCCCTGCACCGCCGCCTACCGGCTGGTTGCCGAGGAGGGCCTCTCGGTCGATGTCGCCTCCGGCGGGGAGCTGCACATGGCGCTCAAGGCCGGCTTCGACCCCGACCGCATCCACATGCACGGCAACAACAAGACCGACGAGGAGATCCTCTTCGCGGCCCGGTCCGGCGTCCGCCACCTGATTCTCGACTCCTTCGACGAGATCGAGCGCTGCGAGCGTCTGCTCGACTCGCCGCAGCGGGTCCTGATCCGGGTTACGCCCGGGATCAAGCCCTCGACCCACGATTACATCACCACCGGCCAGCTCGACTCCAAGTTCGGGTTCGGGCTTGGGGACGGGCTGGCGGCGCGGGCGATTGAGCGGGTGCTGGCCTCGGACAAGCTGCGACTGGTCGGGCTGCACGCCCACATCGGCTCGCAGATCTTCGAGCTGGAGCCGTACAAGCTGGCGATCCGGGCGCTCGGCGAGCTCGCTGGCGAGTGGTGCGAGGTGGTCAACGTCGGCGGCGGCCTCGGAGTCGCCTACACCGCCGAGGACGAGCCGCCCTCGATCGACGCCTACGTCGAGGTCAAGGTCCGCGGTGTCGCCGAGGTCTTCGGTGAAGGGGTGCGGATCCTGGTCGAGCCGGGCCGCTCGCTGGTCGCCAACGCCGGCCTCACCCTCTACCGGGTCGGCACGGTCAAGGAGATCCCCGGCGTCCGCACCTACGTCGCCGTCGACGGTGGCATGTCGGACAACCTGCGCCCGATGCTCTACGGCTCGCGCTACGAGGCGCTCGTCGCCGACCGCGCCGCGACCGCGCCCGACACCCTGGTCACGATCGCCGGCATGCACTGCGAGTCCGGCGACATCCTCGTCCGCGACGCGATGCTGGCCGAGCCGGCGGTCGGGGACGTGCTGGTCACGCCGGCGACCGGCGCCTACGGTCACGCGATGGCGAGCAACTACAACGGCGTGACGCGGCCGCCGGTCGTCTTCTGTCGGGACGGTGAGGCCCGCGTCGTGGTCAGGCGCGAGACCTACGACGACCTCACCGCCCGCGATGTCTAGCGAGGCTTCGAAACCGGTCCGCATCGGGTTGCTCGGACGCGGCACCGTCGGCGCCGCCTTCGCCGACCTGCTCGCCGAGCGGGCCGGCGCGGTCGAGGCCGCGACCGGGCGGCGGCCGGAGTTGGCCGGCGTCCTCACCCGCTCGGAGGGGGACTTCGGCGAGATCCTCGAGCGCTCCGACCTCGTGGTCGAGCTGATCGGCGGGACCGACCCCGCCCGCGAGCTCGTGCTCGACGCGCTGCGCGCCGGCAGGCCGGTCGTCACCGCCAACAAGCAGCTGCTCGCCCAGCACGGCGACGAGCTCTTCGCGGCCGCCCGCGAGCGGGGGGTGCAGCTGCGCTTCGAGGCCGCCGTCGCCGGCGTGATCCCGATCGTGCGCGCGATCCAGGAGAGCTTCGGGGTGACCGAGATCTCGAAGGTGTTCGGGATCGTCAACGGCACCACCAACTTCATCCTCAGCGAGATGGCGGCGACCGGCGCCGGCTACGACCAGGTCCTGGCGCGGGCGCAGGAGCTCGGCTACGCCGAGGCCGACCCCTCGGACGACGTCAGCGGCGCCGACGCCGCGGCGAAGATGGCGATCCTCGCCCGGCTCGCCTTCCATAGCCCGGTGACCCTCTCCGAGGTCTCCTACGAGGGGATCGAGGCGATCCAGCCCGACGATCTCGCCTACGCCAAGGAGCTCGGCCTCTCGCTGAAGCTGCTCGGTGCCGCCGAGCGCCGCGACGGCGGGATCAGCGTCCGCGTCTTTCCCTGCTTCCTCTACCCCGGCCACCCGCTCTCGCCGATCGAGGGGCCGTTCAACGCGGTCATGGTCGAGGCGCCGGCGATCACCGAGGTGACGATGTCGGGGCCAGGGGCGGGCGGCGTGCAGACCGCCTCCGCGGTGCTCGGCGACGTCGTCTCGATCCTCGCCGGCGAGACGCCGGTGCACGAGACGCGCGGGCAGCTGCCGGTCGTCGCCGACGTCACCTCCTCCTTCTACCTGCATCTCGAGGTCGCCGACCAGCCCGGCGTGCTGGCCCGGGTGGCGACCGTGCTCGGCGACCACGGGGTCTCGGTCAAGAGCGTGGTCCAGCGCGGCGCCGGCGAGGACGCCCGCCTGGTGATGGTCATCCACGAGTGCCTCGAGTCCTCCTTCGCCGCCGCCGTCGCGGCGCTCGGCGAACTCGACGAGCTGCGCTCCGCTCCCCGCTCGATCCGCGTGATCGAGGAGGAGTTCTGATGACCCCTGCAAACCGGCGCATCTCGGGGTCTTCGGTCGCCCGGCTTGGGTCACGCACAAAAAAGTGCGCTCCCCTCGCCGGTCTCCCTGCATCCCCCGACCTGCTTGGTTTTCGGGGTCATCTGTAATGGCGATGCCCCTGATCGAGCGTTACCGGGACCGCCTCTCGCTCGAGCCCGGCGACCCGGTGGTGACGCTGAACGAGGGTTCGACGCCGCTGATCGAGGCGCCGCGGCTCTCCGAGCGGATCGGCGCCCGCGCCTACCTCAAGTTCGAGGGCGCCAACCCGACCGGCTCGTTCAAGGACCGGGGGATGACGGTCGCGGTCTCGCGCGCCAAGGGGCGCGGGGCGGAGGCGGTGATCTGCGCCTCGACCGGCAACACGGCCGCCAGCGCCGCCGCCTACGCGGCGCGGGCGGGCCTGCGCGGGGCGGTGATCGTGCCCGAGGGCAAGATCGCGATCGGCAAGCTGGCGCAGGCGCTGATGCACGGCGCGCGGGTTGTCGCCCTGCAGGGCAACTTCGACGACGCCCTGACGATCGTCCGCGAGCTCGCCCGCAAGCACCCGATCGAACTCGTCAACTCGGTCAACCCGCACCGGATCGAAGGCCAGAAGACGGCCGCCTTCGAGGTGGTCGAGGAGCTGGGGGGGATGCCCGGCGCGCTGGCGATCCCGGTCGGCAACGCCGGCAACGTGACCGCCTACTGGCGCGGGTTCGAGGAGCTGGCCGAGTTCCCGCCACTGGGTGAGATCACTGGTTCGAAACCAGTTCTCTACGGCTTCCAGGCCGAGGGCGCGGCGCCGCTGGTCAGCGGCGCGCCGGTCGCCAAGCCGGAGACGGTCGCCTCGGCGATCCGGATCGGCAACCCGGCCCGTTGGGAGGAGGCGATGGCCGCCTTCACCGCCTCGCGCGGCCGCGTCGCCGCCGTCTCCGACCAGCAGATCCTCGACGCCTACCGCTGGCTCGCCGACACCGAAGGCGTCTTCTGCGAGCCCGCCTCCGCCAGCTCGGTCGCCGGCCTGCTCGCCCACGGCCTCCCCGTTGTCGAGGACGCCACCGCGCCCGAGTCGGTCGTCTGCGTCCTCACCGGCCACGGCCTCAAGGACCCCGACACCGCCCTCGGCAAAGCCCCCGCTGTGATCAACTGCGACAACGACCTCAGCGCCGTCGAGCGTGCCGTGTTCGATTGACCGCGCGCCACCGACTCGTTCGCGTTCCCGCCTCATCGGCCAATCTCGGCCCTGGCTACGACGCGATGGCGGCGGCGGTGTCGTTGCATCTCGAGCTCGAGGTGGAGGAGGTGGGGGAGTTCTCCTTCGACCCCGGTGGGCTTGATGTCTCGACCGGGCGCGACAACCTGATCGTGCGCGCCTTCGAGAGCCTGCACACCGCCGACGGGATCGCCTTCCGGTTGCGCAGCGAGATCCCGCTCGCGCGCGGGCTCGGCTCCAGTGCTGCGGCGATCGTCGCCGGCCTCTTCGCCGCTGACCATCTCTTCGAGCTGGCGCTCTCGAAAGAGGAGATGCTGGCGCGAGCAGCCGAGCTGGAGGGGCATCCCGACAACGTCGCCGCGGCGATCTACGGCGGCTTCGTGGTCTGCGGCTTCGGCGCGGACGGGACCCCGTTCGCCGCCCGCTTCGACCCGCCGGAGGGGCTGGAGGGCATCGTCGTGATCCCGCCCGAGGAGGTCTCGACCGAACGCGCCCGTGAGGCGATTCCGTCCGAGCTGCCGCTCGCCGAC
Source organism: uncultured Actinomycetes bacterium (assembly GCA_963728025.1). GTDB lineage: Bacteria > Actinomycetota > Thermoleophilia > Solirubrobacterales > 70-9 > VAYN01. Next base: position 258,953 of record CAVSIF010000001.1, read on the forward strand.
GTCGTCGCCAACGTCTCCGCCGCGGCGCTGCTGGTGCTCGGCCTGCGCAGTGCCGACCTTGATCTCGTCTCCCGCGGCCTGCGCGACAGCATCCACCAACCGCGCCGCCGCGACCTCTACCTGCGCTCGATGGAGATCGTCGACGCGGCGTCGGACCTCGGCGCGCTCGGGGCGACGATCTCCGGCGCCGGCCCGACCGTGCTCGTCTGGACCACCTGGCAGGAGGCTGGCAACGTCGCCGCTGCGCTGGAGCAGCGCTGCGCTGGCTGGGCCGAGGTGCGGCGGCTGCCCTTCACCCCCCTCGGCGCCGACGTGCCGGAGCTCTGAGATGGACTGGGTGATACGCGTTGGCCTGATCGAGCTCGCCCTGGGCGGCCTGCTCGGGTGGGCGATGGTGGTCCGCGATGAGAAGCCCGAGTGGATCCGGCGGATCGGCATCGTCGCGCCGCAGCGGATCCGCCAGGTCCACCTCGACTACGTGATGATGGGCCTGATCCTGATCGGCGTCGGCCTCGCCGTGCCCGACCTGCCGACCGCGATCGCCGTTGCCCTCGTCTTCGGCACCCTGGTCAACCCCTTCCTCTTTGTCCCGCTCGCTTTCGACCCCGACGCCGAGCGGCGCGCCTGGTACCGCGTGCTCGCCGTCGTCTCCTTCATCGGCGTCAGCGGCGGCCTCGTCGCGGCGGCGATCATCGGCCCGGGCTAGTCACGCGTCTGCTCTGAGGCACCTATTTGGTGCCCAAGTGCAGACGCGTGCGTCGGCCGATGCCGTGACTACTATCGCGCCATGCCAAGCCTGCCGAAGTTCTCACTGCTGGGGGCGCTCGTCGCCGCAATTGCGCTGCTCGCGCTGCCCGCTGCCGCCCAGGCGACGCTGACCTACGTCAAGAACCCGATGAAGCCGGCCGTCTACATCGCCAACGACAACGGCGGCGGTACTTTCCGGGTTGGGCCGGGGTCGAACCCGAAGGTCTCGCCCGATGGTGACGTGATCGCCTACGCGTACGAACGCTCCAACGGCAAGCGCGAGCTGAAAATCGCGGCCGCCGCTGGTGGCGGCTCGAAGACCGTGATGACCGGCCTGCAGGACAGCTTCCTCGTCACCTTTTCGCCGGACTCGAAGCTGATCGCGGCCGTGCGTGGTCCCGAGATCGGCAAGCGCAAGCTGGTGCTGATCGACGTCACCAGCGGCACTCTGCTGCGCACGGTCGCTAGTGGCTACTTCAGTGGCATCAGCTTCTCGCCCGACGGGACCGAACTCACCTACTCGGTGTCGCAGAGCGAAGGCTTCCCGGCCAAGAGCGACGTCTACACGGCCACCGTCGCGCCCGGCAAGCCGGTCCAGATCACCAAGGGCGGCAACTCGCTGGACCCGCTCTGGGGACCCAGCGACAAGATCGTCTTCGTCAAGCAGCTCGGTGCCAAGAGCCGCAAGTACGGGCCGAAGAACGAGCTCTTCCTAATGAATCCCGATGGCACCGGGGTCAAGCGCCTAACCAACACCCAGGTCGGGCCGCTGCTGCAGGGCCTGACCCCGACCGAGTGGTCGGCCAATGGCAAGCGCCTGCTGGCGGAGTTTGTCGGCCAGGACACCAGCTACGCGGTCGCCGTCAACCCCAAAACCGGGGCCCAGACGCCGCTTGGCAAGACCGGAGAGCAGGGCTTCGTCGGCACCGCGATCTCCAAGGACGGGTCCATGGTCCTCGGTTTCACCGGTGGTTTCGAACCGGGCCCGAACCACACGGTCGAAGCGGTCCCCTACGACGATGGCAGGGTGAAGACGCTGGTCAAGAACGCCTACGAACCCGACTGGAGCCGCTAGTCCAGCAACCCGACCTGGCGCAGGATCGAGACGCTGTCCGAGTAGACGTCCTTGCGCTTGACCAGGCCGTCCTCGAAGGGGATTACGTCGAGGCCGTCCCACTCGACCCGCTTCCCGGTCGGCTCGGCGCTGAGGTCGCCGCGCCGCATCGTCTGCGCATGGGTCGCGCTCGCGGTCCATTCCTGGACGACCAGCCCCTCGCGCACGTAGAGGCGGCGGGTGGCGAACTCGATGTCGGGCCAGGTCGAGAAGATCGAACCGATGTGGGCGCGCACGTCCTCGCCGCTCGCCGACTCGCCGGCGGTGTGGTTGTCGAAGACCATGTCGGGCGCGTGCATGGCCATGATCGCGTCGAGGTCGTGGGCGTTCCAGGCCGCGTTGTAGCGGTCGATCGCCGCGGCCAGCACCTGCTCGGAGTCCTTCATCACTCTCCCTTTCCCGGTTGGCGAGGCGGTTGTATGGTCGCATGAAGGTCCCCAAGCAAACGGAGGAATGCGATGGCCGCCTACTCGATCAAGCACCGCGACGAGTTCGAGTCGATGGAGGGGTCGGGCGAGTGCACCTGGCTGCTGGCTCGCAGGGCGCTCGGCACCGCGGCCTTCGGCTTCAACCTGGTCGAGATCGCGCCCGGCGGCCAGATGCCCGAGCACGACGAGAACGAGAGCGGCCAGGTCGAGCTCTACGCGATCCTCGAGGGGGAGGCGGTGCTGCGGCTCGACGGCGAGGACCACCCGGCCCCGGCCGGCACCTTCGCTTCGATCGACCCGCCCGCGAGCCGCACGATCCTCAACCGCTCCGACGCGCCGGTGACCGCGCTCCTGATCGGCGTCCAGCCCGAGGGTGGCTACGAGCCGATGTCCTGGGGCTGAAGCGCCCGAAAAGGCGCATATTGCGCTGAAAGGGGCGAATTTGTCGCCGATTTGGGACGACTTTCAGCCGCTTGTTCGCATAAAGCGCCTCCTCCTGCCCCTATAATTCGCTGGCCCGTCAACCCGTCGCGCGCCCGCTCGGAGAAGGTGCGGAAACCGGGAGGTCATATGTCGAAGCACCAGTCCGCCGGCGCGAGCGTCAAGCGCTACTCGCCTGAGCTGCCCTACAAGCCACTGGTTTCGCCGCCGAGCGTCGAGGACAAGGACGCCTGCGCGATCTACGCCTCGGTCCGCAAGGACGCGACCCCGAGCCACCGCCCGATCGAGCTGGCGATCCCGGCCCTGCAGAAGATGCTGCACCGCGCCGGCAACGTCGACGGCGAGGGCGACGGCTGCGGCCTGCTGCTCGACATCCCGCGCAAGATCTGGGCCGAGGAGGTGCGCTCCGGCGGCCACGACCCCTCGCTCACCCTCGACGACGCCTTCGCGGTCGCCCACGTCTTCGTCGAGCGCTCGCAGGACCGCGACAAGATCCAGCACGACGCCCGCGAGCTGCTCGCCCAGGGCGGCTTCCGCATCCTCGCGGAGCGGCTCGGCGTGGTCGAGTCACCGGCGCTCGGCCCGACCGCGCGCGAGGAGGAGCCCCACTTCTGGCAGCTCGCCGGCCTCGTCCCCGACGCCGCCACGCGCGACTCGGTTCTGTTCGAGCTGCTGATCGAGCTCGAGCACCAGCTCGACGTCCATGTCCCCTCGTTCTCCGCCACCACCTGCGTCTACAAGGTGATGGGCGCGCCGAAGATGCTCGGCGAGTACTACCCGGACCTGCGCGACGAGCGCTTCGAGACGATCGGCTGCTTCGGTCACAACCGCTACTCGACCAACACCTGGCCCTCCTTCAAGCGGGTGCAGCCGTTCTCCGCGCTCGGCCACAACGGCGAGATCAACACGATCGAACAGCTGCGCCAGGAGGCGAAGATGCTGGCGGTGCCGGTCCGTCCTGGCGCCTCCGACTCTCAGGACCTGAACCTGACGATCGACACCCTGGTCAGCCGCGAGGGCCTCAGCCTGGCCGAAGCGATGGAGATGATCGTGCCGCCGATCGTCGAGGAGATCCGCGGCCTGCCCGAGGAGCTGCATGGTTTCTACATGTACCTGCGCCAGGCGATGGGGCCGTTCGCCCAGGGCCCGGTGGCGCTGATCGCGCGGCATGGCGACGAGTGCGTGTTCTCCGCCGACGCGCTCGGCCTGCGACCGCTCTGGCAGGTCGAGACCGGCGAGGACTACGTGTTCAGCTCCGAGCCGGGCGTCGTCTCGGTCCACGAGATGGTCTCCGAGCCGAAGCCGCTGGCACCCGGCGAGAAGGCGATGGTGCTGATCGACCGCGGCAAGCGCCACTCGACCCTGCACCCGCACGCCGAGATGCTGCGGATCGTCCGCGAGAGCTGGCTGCGGCGCAACGGAGTCGACGGCGTCGCGCCCTACGAGCGCGCGATCGAAGCCGGCGGCCCGCTCGAGGGCGACGACGTCCCCGGCTACTCGGACGCCGGCCCGGAGGAGCCGGTCAAGGTCGCCGACCGCATCCTCGCCGGCTTCGGCTGGCAGCGCGACGACGTCAAACTGGTCCAGCAGATGGCCTCGAACGGGGCCGAGCCGGTCGGCTCGCTCGGCTACGACGGCCCGTTGGCGGCGCTCTCGCCGGAGCGCCAGAACCTCGCCGACTACTTCAAGGAGACGGTCGCGGTGGTGACCAACCCGGCGATCGACCGCGAGCGCGAGATGGAGCACTTCTCGACCCGGGCCGTGTTCGGCCGGCGGCCGTCGATCGACGACGCCAGCCTCGACACCGGCACCGTCGAAACCGCCTTCCCGGTGATCCTCGGCGGCCACCACGGGCTCGCGCCGCTCTCCGACTCGACCTACCGCCGGATCGCCCGCGAGCACCGCACCTACCTGCTCGAGGACCTCTGGGAGGAGTTCCGCGGCCGCGCCGCCGCGGTCGACATCTCGCTGCTCGAGGCGGAGACGACCAGGGGCGCGATCGAGCGGATCAAGCAGGAAGCGGTGAAGAAGGTCCGCGACGGGGCCGAGCTGCTGATCCTCACCGACCGCACCGTCTACGAAGGCGAGCGTCGCTACCTCGACCCGCACCTGGCGACCTCGGCGGTCGACATGGCGCTGAAGCAGTTCAAGGTCGAGCCCGGCGAGGAGAACCTGCGCCGCCGCTGCGGCATCGTCCTGCGCTCGGCCGCGCTGCGCAACGTCCACGACGTGATGCTGGCGCTCGGCCTCGGCGCCAACGGCGTCTGCCCGTACACGATGGTCGAGGTGATCTGCGTCGAGGACTACGAGTCCGACGTCAGCAACCTCTGCTCGGCCCTGACCAAGGGGATCGAGAAAGTGATCTCGACGATCGGGATCCACGAGGTGCGCGGCTACGCCCGCCAGTTCTCCTCGATCGGGATCAAGCCCGAGCTGGCTGAGATCTTCCAGACCGAGGCCTTCGCCTCCTCGGCCCAGGGCGGCGCCGGCTTCGCCGACCTCGACGAGGACGCCAACGCCCGCGCCCATGACCTCGGCGACGACGACGCGGCGGCGAAACCGGCGAAGACCTTCCGCTTCTACCCGAAGGTCTACAAGGCGGCGATCGCGACCGCCAACGGCTCCGGCTCCTACGCCGAATACTCCGAGAAAGTCCGCGACCTCGAGCAGCAGAACCCGATCTCGATGCGCCACATCATGGGCCTGAAGGGGGACCGCGAGCCGCTCGCCGACGCCTCCAGCGTCGACGCCGGCATCGGCCACCACGACTACCCGATCGTGATCTCCTCGATGAGCTTCGGCTCGCAGTCCGAGCCGGCCTTCCGTGCCTACGCGGAGGCGGCGAAGGAAACCAACATCCTCTGCGTCAACGGCGAGGGCGGCGAGATCCGCGACATGTACGGGAAATACCGCAAATGGCGCGGTCAGCAGGTCGCCTCCGGGCGCTTCGGCGTCTCGGCGGAGATGCTCAACTCCTCCTACGTCGCCGAGATCAAGATCGGCCAGGGCGCCAAGCCCGGCGAGGGCGGCCACCTGCCCGGCAAGAAGGTCTCCGAGAAGGTCGCCGCCGCCCGTAACGCGGCCCCGGGCACCGACCTGATCTCACCCTCCAACAACCACGACCTCTACTCGATCGAGGACCTGGCGGAGCTGATCGACGAGCTGAAGACGGTCAACCCCGACGTGCGCGTCTCGGTCAAGGTGCCGGTGGTGCCGAACATCGGCACGATCGGCCTCGGGATCGCCAAGGCCGGGGCCGACATCATCACCCTCTCCGGCTTCGAGGGCGGCACCGGCGCCGCCCGCCAGCACGCCCTGCGCCACGTCGGCCTGCCTTCCGACATCGGCACCCGCGCCGTGCACCGGGCGCTGATGGAGGCCGGGCTGCGTAACCGGGTCGAGATCTGGGCCGACGGCGGCTATCGCACCGGCCACGACATCGTCAAGCTGCACTGCCTCGGCGCCAACCGCGTCGGCTTCGGCACCCTGGCGATGGTCAGCCTCGGCTGCACGATCTGCCGCGGCTGCCAGCTCGACACCTGCCACGTCGGCATCGCCACCCAGATCGAGACGACCGACGAAGCGGAGGCCCACGGCCTGAAGAAGTTCACCCCGCAGGAGGTCGACATTGCCGCCGAAAACTGCGCCCGCTTCTTCGCCGCGATGGGCGAGGAGGTCAAAGAGGTGGTCGCCTCGCTCGGCTACGACCGCGCCCAGGACCTTGTCGGCCGCTACGACCTGCTCGAGCAGGTCGCGGCCAAGGACAAGATCGACCTGGCGCCGCTGATCACGCCGCTGGAGGAGTTCCTCGACCTCGAGCCGATCGACCTGCCGGTGGCGGAGACCGCCGACGCGCGGGCCGAGGCCGGCCTCGTCGTCGCCCGCCCGATCCGGATGGAAGAGAAGCAGGCTTCGGCCCAGATCGCGGCCCTTGCCGGCGACATCTGCGCCGGCCGCACGATCCGCAACGAGTTCCCGCGCCCGACCGACGCCGACGACCGCGTGCTCGGCACCGAGCTGGCCGGCGCCATCGCCCGCCAGCGGATCTTCGGGGACGGGCCGGAGTCGAACGACGAAGTGCTCGCCAGCCTCGAGTTCAACGGTGGCTCGGTCGCCGGCCAGGGCCTCGGCGCCTTCAACGCCTACGGCGTCGCGATCCGGATCGAGGGCGGCGCCCAGGATGGCGTCGGCAAGACGATGCTGGGCGGCTCGATCGCGATCCTCAAGGGCAAGGGAGCGAAGGGCAAACGGCTCAACGGCTCCGTTGGCAAGTCCTTCGCCTACGGCGCCCAGCGCGGCCGCCTCTTCGTTCAGGGCTCGGCCGACTCGCGCTTCTGCATCCGCCTCTCCGGCGCCGACGTGGTGCTCGCCGGCGAGCCCGAACAGGCCATCGACGACAGCAAGGGCAGCCTCGCCGACCGCGCCAACGCCAAGGGCTTTGCCTTCGAGTACATGACCTCGGGCCGTGCCCTGGTGCTCGGCGACCTCGGCCCCTGGGCCTGTGCCGGGATGACCGGCGGCCGCGTCTACGTCCGCCACAACGCCTTCGGCATCGACCGCACCGCGATCGAACGCCGCCTCGGCGAGGGCGCCAAAGTCGAGCTCAAGGACCTCGACGCCGAGGGCCTGCTCGACATCGACGACCTGATGCAGCCCTACGCGGACGAACTGCGGGCGACCGGCCAGGACGAGGAGGCCAACCGCGTCCTCGCGCTCGCCGCCGACGCGACCAGCAACTTCCTGATGATCGTCCCGCACAGGGTCCAGGCCGACCCGAGCATCTCGACCGAGTGATTCGAGCTTGGTGGGGGAGGGACGGGGTGCCCCTCCCATTTCGCTGGGATTTTCGCCGCTAACGCTGCGTCTCTCGCCAACGTCCCGCCGCGAAAATCAGGGACGCCGCTCATGGGAGGGGCACCCCGTCCCTCCCAAGTCCGCCGCTGCCGCTCGAAATGCTCGTTCCCTGCTTCGTGAGCGGGGGTTCGGTGGCCCCTGAAGCGTCTTGTACTTTTTTGCTTCCGCGAAACTCGGCCAGCCGGGCACGAGCCACAAAAAAGTTAAGCGAAAGGGGCCACCCGACCCCCGCCTCTACCGAGGACTTCTCGTCAGCAGGTCCGCGATCGCCCGCATCTCCTGCAGCAGCCCGTCGAGCAGGCGCTCGGTTTCGGTGTGGAGGCGGTACTCGGCGGCCTGGCGGTCGGACTCGACCCGGTCGATGCGTTGCTCGAGGGCGTTGGTGCGGTCTTCGGCCCGGCGGATCGAGCGCTCCAGCTTCTTCTCCGACCTGCGCACGCGCTTCTTGACGTGGAGCCGGGTTTCCTCGCGGATGCTGTCGAGTTCGCGCTGCAACTCGGGGTCGATCGGCTGGCTCTGCTCGGCCAGCATCTCTTCGACGCCGCGGCGGACCCGCTCGATCTCCTGGTGCAGCTCGGCGCGGGCGCGGTCGGCGGCGGCGGAGATCCCCGGCGCCCCGGCGGGCAGGGAGGGATCGGCCGGGTTCGGCGTCGAGTTCACTGCGGCAATCCTAAGGCCGGGACTGGCGGGAAATCGAACCGAGACTTTTCACCCTCAGGGGGTGAAAAGTCTCGGTTCGGCGCCAGCGCGGGCTACCGGTGGAGGACCACGTAGAGGCTGTGGCGGCCGATCGTGAGGCAGTCGCCGTCGCGTAGCGGTCCCCACTCGACCGCCTTGCCGTTGACGAGGACGCCGTTGAGGCTGCGGTCGTCGAGCACGCGCAGCGGCTTGCTCGGCTCGGCCACGACCAGGGCGTGGCGGCGGGAGACGCTCGGGTCGTCGATCCGCAGGTCGGCGGTGAGGCTGCGCCCGATCCGCGTCCAGCCACGTTCGATCTGGAAGAGGCACAACTCCCCGTCGTCGGCCTTCATCGCGAGGTGGTAGCCCTGCCTGGTCTGCATCTCACGCACTTCCTGCAGCCAGCCCGGCGGCTCCCCCTTTACGGGAACGGCGAATTCGTTCGTGGTGCCGCTGTGGTCCTGGTGGGCGGCGAAGATCGAGTCGCGGCGGTACTGCGAGCTGCCGCAGTGCGGGCACTCCGGAAGCTCGTCGGTCTCCTGCATCGAGAGCTGGGAGCCGCAGCTGAGGCAGAAGAAGGTTCCCTCGCCGGGGGTTGCTCCGGTCGAATAGCGGCCATCAAGCGGGGCGCTGCTGACGCTGTCGAAGATGGTGACTCTCCTTTCCCCCGTCCCGGTCCTGATCGTAGCGCGCCATCGACCCGCCGTCACTCAATTTTGATGATGGTGGTCGTCGGCCCTGGGCCGAATAGAATCGCGCCGCGATGGGCCCAATCAGCGCCGAAACCGGGATCGACGTGCCGCGCGAGCGGGTCTTCGAGACGCTCACCGACCTCGCCGTCCGCCCGGCTTTCACCGACCACTTTCTCTCCGGGTTCCACCTGACCAGGATCGAGTCGACCGGGGTTGGTGCCGGGGCCCGGTTTCGGGTCGAAGCCCCGCTGCGCAAGGTCTGGATGGACACCACGATCGTCGCGCTCGACGAGCCTTTCCAGATCGTCGAGCGGGGCCGTAGTGGGCGTGCCAACCGGATCCCGAACCAGACCGTCTGGGAGCTGACCGAGGGTCCCGGCACGCTGACCCGGGTGCGGTTCTCGCACTGGACCGAGCCGGGGGCGGTGGACCGCGCCCTGGAGCGGCTTTCGGCCGGCTCGGTTTGGCAGGAGCGCGGCTGGCGTCAGGCGCTGCGACGGTTGCGCGACGGTCTCGAGGCGGACGCCTGGGGGAGCGAGGGAATCGCTGTCGCCGGTGGCAACCGCCACGCGACCGGCATCCCCTAAGCGACGTCCCTTCCTCGAACCACGTCCCCTTAATAGACTCCGCCGCCGATGTCCCCGAAGCGCAAACTCGCCCGCCCCCTGCTGGCCGCTCTGGCCGCCGCCACCCTCGCTCTCGGCGTCGTCGCCTGCGGCCATGACAGCCACGAGACCCATGTGTCCGAGGGCGAGCCGGTGCAGCTGGGTGAGCTCGCCTACAACGTCACCTTCTCGCGCTACCTGAACCCGAACGACAACGAGGACGCCGCCTATCTGGTGGGGCAGCCACCGGCCGGCAAAGGCCTCGCCTTCTTCGGCGTTTTCATGGAAATCCAGAACGAGAGCGACAAGCCGCAGCAGGTGGCGGGAATGACGGTCACCGACGCCACCGGACGGAGCTACTCAGCCTTCCCGAGCGAAAGCCTTTACGCGCTCAAATTCGGCGAAACGGTGGAACCGGAAGAACAGCTTCCGGTGCTCGACTCAACCGCGCAGCAGGGGCCAATCGCCGGCGCGGTCGTGCTCTTCCGGCTGGGGGAAGCGGCTTCCGAGAACCGTCCCCTGACCCTGCACATCGAAGGCCCTGAGAAGGGCGAGGTCACGCTCGACCTCTAAGGCGGCCGCGGGGCCGCCCCTAGAGGCCGGCGGACAGCACCTGCGCCGCTGCTGGCGCCGCCACTTCGCCCCCCGACGCTTCCGCTTCGATCAGTAGCACCCCGACCGCCAGCCGCGGTTTCTCGGCCGGCGCGAAGGCGGCGAACCAGGCGTCCTTGATCTGGACCGGGTTCTCCTCGTTCTCCTGACCGGGCTTCGGCCCGAGCTCGGCGGTGCCGGTCTTGCCGGCGACCTGGGCCTCCGCGATCGCCGCCGCGGTGCCGGTGCCTTCGACGACCACGCCGGTCATCAGCTCGGTCAGGTCGGCGGCCAGTTTGCCGGACATCACCCGCACCGGCTCAGCCTCCGGCCGCAGCTTCTTGGTGGTGACGATCGAGGTCGGCTCGCGGACGCCGCCGTTGGCGATCGTCTGCGCGATGCTCGCCATCTGCAGCGGCGTCGCCAGCACCTCGCCCTGGCCGATCGCCGAGACCCCGAGGTCGATTTCTTCGCCGATCTCGGTCGGGATCGTCGATTCGGCCGGTTCGACTTCGCGCACGATCCGCGGCGCGTAGAGCGTCGGCGGCGAGTTGAAGCCGAACTGTTCGGACTTCTCGACCAGGCCGTCGTTGCCGATCGCCGGCCCGAGCGGCGCGAAGACCGCGTTGCAGGAGTGGGCGAACGACTCGCGGAAGCTGCCGCCGCAGATCTCGCCGCCGGCGTTGTAGATGAAGCGGCCGCCGACGTTGATCCCTTCGCTGAGCTCGAATTCGTCGTCGAGCGAGACGACGCCCTGCTCGAGCGCGGCGGCGGTGGTGACGAGCTTGAAGGTGGAGCCGGGCGGCTGCGGGGCGGAGAAGGCCTGGCCGGCGAGGGCGCGGACGTCGCCGTTGCGGGTGTCGAGGACGGCGATCCCGCCGGCGCGTCCGGCCAGCGCCGAGACCGCGGCTTCCTGCAGCTCCGGATCGATCGTCGTCTTCACCGGCGCCCCTGGCCGCGGTTTGTCCTGGGCCAGCACCCGCACCGAGGTGCCGGCTTCGTTCAGCGCCAGCAGCGAGCCGCCGGGCTTGCCGGCGAGGCGTGCGTTGAAGGCGCGCTCGAGGCCGCTGATCCCGATCAGGGTGTCGGCGCTGAAGCCCTGGCGGGCGAGCCGCGCCAGGTCTTCTTCGGGCGGGCTGCCGACTTCGCCGGTGACGTCGATCGCGGAGCTGCCGAGGGGGCGTTCGCGTTCCTCCGCCGGGCCTTCGACCAGCGCCGTCCCATCCCCGGCCAGGATCGGCGCCCGCTGCGCCAGCTCGATCTGGCTTTCGAGGTGCTCGCCGTCGCGCAGCCCCGGGAAGACGAGGCTCGGGCTCCAGGCGATGCCGCCGTCGTCGTAGGGCAGCTCGATCGCCTCTTCGAAGCGGCCGAAGGCGACGGTGGTGAGCGTGATCGGCACCGGAACGAACGTCTCGCCGTCGCGGGCGTCGGGGTCGCCCGCCGTGCCCGCCTCGAGCCCGCGCAGCGTCGCCGCCTGCTCGGCTTCGCGGTAGGCGGACGCGAACTCGCTGGCGCCGGTCGCCGCTTTCGAGGCCGGGCTCAGCTCCCGGTACATGGCCGCGAAGTCGTCGGCCGCCCAGGCCGCGGCGAAGCGCTCGGCCGCGTCCTTTTCAGGCGAGCTGGGCGCGCCGGCGGAGGCGCCGACCACGAAGGCGACGATCGCGATGATCGCGAGGGGAAGCGTGCGGGTGACGAGGCGACGTCGCCGCTCCACCTCGGAAGACAACTGACTCACTGCGTGAAAGGTAATGGAGTGATCCCCCGGCGTGCTTGTATTCAGTGGTGACCGTTCTCGATTGGGCCATCGTCGCCTTCACGATCGCGCTTGCGATGTGGGGTTACCGGCAGGGCCTGATCGTCGGAGCGCTGACTTTGGTCGGTTTCGGCGCCGGCGCTTTCGCCGGCAGCCGGCTCGGGCCGCTGGTCCTCGCCAGGGGCTCGGAGTCGCCCTACGCGCCGCTCTGCGCCGCGCTGGGAGCGCTGCTGGCCGGAGCGCTGGTCGCGGTCGCGGTCGAGAGCTTCGCCCTCGGACTGCGGGCGAAGGTGATCCGCAGGCCCGCCCTGCACCTCGCCGACGGCGCCGGCGGCGCAGCGCTGATCGCCTCGGTCGCGCTCGGCCTCGCCTGGGTGTTCGGTGCCGTTGCCCTGCACGCGCCGGCGACCGACCGCCTGCGCGCCGACGTCCAGGAGTCGCTGATCCTGCGCAGCCTCAACGAAGTCCTGCCCCCGTCCGGGCCGGTGCTGAACGCGCTCGATCGCGTCGACCCGGCTCCCTCGATCACCGGGCCGGCGGCCGCGGTCGCGCGCCCCGGCGAAGCGATCGCTACCGACCCCGAGGTGCTGCGCGCCGGCGGCTCGGTGGTCCGCGTGCTGGGGACCGCCTGCGGCCTTGGGATCGAGGGCTCGGGCTGGGCGGTACGGCCCGGCCTCGTCGTCACCAACGCGCATGTGGTCGCCGGCTCCGACGACACCACCGTCACCACCCAAGGCGGGGTCGAGCTGGAAGCGACGCCGGTCTATTACGGGCCCGACGACGACCTGGCGCTGCTCCGGGTCGGGGCCGACCTGCCGACCCTGCCGGTCTCCGAGCGGCGCGAGACGGGCGCCGACGCCGCCGTGCTCGGCTACCCGGAAAACGGCCCCTACGCCGTCTTCCCCGCCCGGCTCGGCGAAACGCGCGCCACGATCAGCGAGGACTCCTACGGCAACGGCCCGGTCGAGCGCACGATCGTCGCCCTGCGCGGCACCGTCCGCAGCGGCAACTCGGGCGGGCCGCTGGTCGACGACGAGGGCCGGGTTGTCGGCACCGTCTTTGCCGCGACCACGTCCGGCCCGCCGGGCGGGTTCGCGATTCCGGCCGAGGACATCCGCGAGGCGCTGCCGCAGGCCACGGCCACTGTCTCTACCGGTGGCTGCACCGGCTGACGGCGCCCGCCCCTCGAGGCCCATCACTTACGTTCAGTAAGCTCGAATGCCGTGGAACCGGTCACCGTGAGCCAGGACCAGGCGGGCGTGCCGAGCCTCGGTCTGCCCGCACTTCCATGCGGCGATCGAGTTGATCGGGAAGCGCTGGACGGGCGCGATCGTCTGTGCCCTGACCGAGCGCCCGATGCGCTTCGGCGAGCTCGGCAAGGCGGTGCCCGGCCTCTCCGACAGGCTGCTCTCCCAGCGCCTGCGTGAGCTCGAGGAAGAGGGCCTGGTGCAGCGCGAGGTGGAGGCCGGCACGCCGGTGCGGGTGATCTACTCGCTGACCCCGATCGGCGAGCAGCTGAGTCCGGCGATCGGCGAGCTCCGTGCCTGGGCGAAGCGCTGGAAAGACGCCGGGTGACGCGCCTGGCACGGCGCATCTCTGCGTCCTCGGTCGCTCGCGTGCAGAGCACGCCACGCTCCCTGCGTCCTTGATCTGCTTGACCAGTCGCGCCACCCGGAGCGTTATTTAGTCTCGGGATATGGATTTGCCCGGTCCGTTCCCAGTGGGTCGCTACGCGCGAAAGCTCGAGGAAGAGATGCGGCGTAGGGCGAGGGTGGCTCTGATCGGTGAGGTCACCGGCCTGAGCCGCAGTAAGAAACAGGCCTACTTCGAGCTACGTGACTCCGAGGGCGCTATTCCGTGCACGATCTGGTTGAACGAATTGGAGAAGCTCCAGCTTCCTGATCCCGGTTTACGTGACGGGACCGAAGTCGTCGTCTCCGGTGGACCGGATTACTACCGCGGGGCCGCACACGCTTCGCCCAGTTTCTCGTTCCGTGCGACGCACATCCGCCTGGCCGGGGAAGGCGACCTGCTGGCGCGGCTCGAGGCGCTGCGCAAACAGCTGCGGAGCGAGGGCCTCTTCGAGCTGCAGAGGCAGCTGGCGCGGCCGCTGCTGCCGCGGACGATCGGGGTGGTGACGGCGGAGAGCGGCGCCGCCCGCCGCGATCTGGTGGCCGGGCTGCGGCGGCGTGGCTGGGGCGGGACCGTGGTCTGGGCCTTCGCCCCGGTCCAGGACCGCCACGCGGCGCCGGCGATCGCGGCGGCGATCCAGGGCCTGGCGGCGCGGCCGGAGGTCGAGGCGATCGTCGTCACCCGCGGCGGCGGCAGCCTCGCCGACCTCTGGGCCTTCTGCGACGAGACGCTCTGCCGCACCGTGGCGATGCTGCGGGTGCCGGTGGTCAGCGCGATCGGCCACGAGCGCGACTCGACCCTGATCGACGATGTCGCCGCGGTCGCCTGTTCGACCCCGACCCACGCGGCCGAGGCCGCGGTGCCGCTCGACGTCGCCGACGCCCGCCGCGACCTGCAGCGCTGCGCGCTGTCCCTGCGCCGCGCCGGCGAGGGCGCGGTCGGCGCCCGCGCCCGGCACCTGGCCGCGCTGGCGCGCGGGCCGGCGCGGGCGCTGCAGCGCGAGCGCAGTGGGCTCAACCAGCGGATCCGCGAGATCCGCGCCGCCTCCGAACGCGGCCTGGCGGAACGCGGTGACTTCCAGCGGCGGATCGCGACCGTCGTGCTGACGCGGGCGCGGCAACGGGGGGTCGAGCGCACCACCGCCGCTCTGGCGATCGAGGGCCGCCGCGGCGCCGCGATTGAGCGCTCGGTGGCACGCGCCCTGCAGCGCCGCCACGAGGCGCTGCGGAAGGCGGCGGTCGCGCTGCGCGCGCACGACCCGGAGCGCACCCTGGAGCGTGGCTACGCCCTGGCTGAGACCGAGGCCGGGCAGCCGGTCACCTCGGCTGATGGCGCTGTCGCCGCCGCGGCCGTAAGACTGCGCTTCGCGGATGGACGTGTGAAGGCGAGGATCGAGGGAGACGTTGAGCGAGAAGCCCGCTAGCTACGAGGTCGCGGTGGAGCGACTGGAGGAGATCATCGACCGGCTCGACTCGGGCCAGGCTGGCCTGCGCGAGACCCTTGACCTCTGCCGCGAGGGCCGCGAGCTTGTCAACTACTGCGCCGCCGAGCTAGACGCGGTGGGGGAGGGCTTGAAGGAGCTGAAGCTGGATGACCTGGCGGCCAGATTGGACGCTGAGGCCGGCTGACCGGCGCATATCTGTGTCCTCGGTCGCTCGCGTGCAGAGCACGCCACGCTCCCTGCGTCCTTGATCTGCTGGGTCAGACGGCCTCAGAAGGGCCTTTGCACAGGCGACCCAGAGCCGGACAGCCACGGCAGAGGTCCCAGGTGCGCGCTGACGGGTCGGCGACCGGGAACTCGCCCGCGCCGATACGGGCGATCGTCGCCGCGAGCCGCTCGCGGCCAGTCTCCATCGCCGCCGGGTCGAGGACGCTGAGGACCGGTTGCTCCGGGCGCTCGAGGAAGACGTAGGCGACCTCGACCTCGCTTGCGCCCAGCGCCTCGGCGACCGCGAGGGCGTAGATCGTGCGCTGGGTCTCGTAGCGGGCCACGTGCGCGGACGGGTCGGAGCCATCGAGGCGGTCGGTCTTGTAGTCGACGACCAGCGGCGGCTCCCCTTCGCGCTCGACCAGGAGGTCGATCGAGCCGCGCAGGACCGTGCCGCCGACCTCGAGGAGAAGCGGGACCTCGGCGCGGACCCGCGGCGCCACCGCGATCCGCTCGCCGAGCAGCGGCGAGCGGAGCCAGCCGCGCACCGGCTCCAGCAGGGCGGCGTCCAGCCCGTCCGCGGCGGGGTCGAGGCCGGCCGCGAGCGCGTGGCGCCGTGCCAGCTCCACATCCGGCTCGCGCCACCCGTTCGCCTGGCTCCACTCGAGCAGCGCGTGGACGGCCGCCCCGCGGGCCGCGCCTTCCTCGCGCCCTCCCGGCCTCGTTTCGGCGCCGTCGGCGGGTGCGAACGCAGTTTGTTCCGCTATCCGGAAGGAAGTGCGTTCGGACGACAGCAGGCCCAGCACCCGTTCCATGTAGAAGCGGTAGGAGCACTCCTCGTAGGCCGCGATCGCGGTGTAGGAAAGGGGGCGGTTGGGGACGGTCGGCGGTCGCCGCTCGAGCAGCGGCGGCGGTCCGTCTCCGAGCGGCCGGTCGGCCGCGGCCTCGCGCCGGATCGTCCGCAGCTCCGCCGCCCGCGCGGGCGAGGGAAGGTTGACGTGGACGGCGATCTCGGATGCGGCGAAGCTCGCATCGAGGCCCGGGCGCGGCTCCGGCGCTGGCACCGGGGCGGCCGAGGCGGCGTCGCGCGGCAGGTCGAGCGCCGCGACCAGGCGCTCGACGACCGCGGTCCCCGGCCTGACATCCCGCCCCGGCTCCGGCTTGATGACGCCGCTGAGGATCAGTCGCTCGCGGGCGCGCGTGGCGGCGACGTGGAAGAGGCGCAGCCCCTCTTCGGAGTCGCGCTCGCGGCTCTCCTCGACCAGCGCGGCGTAGTCGAAGAGGTTGATCGAGCCGCTGCCGAGGCGGCGCAGCTGCATCCCGACCCGCGGCGGCTGCTCTCGCCCCAGGGTCAGCAGCGGCGGCCGCGAGCCGGCCAGCAGGCTGCGCGAGAGGTCGGGCACGGCGACGACGTCGAACTCCAGCCCCTTGGCGTTGTGCACGGTCATGATCCGCACCCCGTCGTGGCCCTCGGCGGCGGTCGCCGCCTGCGCCTCGGCGTCGGCCTCGGCGCGGACCGCGAGGAAGTCGAGCAGGCCGCGCAGGTCGCGGCCCTCGCGCGCCTCGAACTCGGTCGCCAGCCGCATCAGCTTGCGCACGTTGGCGAAGCGGGCCTCGCCGGCCGGGCGCATCAGCAGCGCCAGGTCGTAGCCGGTCTCGGTCGTCGCCGCCTCGACCAGCCCGGCCAGCGAGAGCCGCGGCCCGCGCTCGCGCAGTCCGGCCAGCGTGGCCACGAAACGGCGCAGCAGCTCGACCTCGCCGGGAGGGATCTGCTGCAGCCGCTCGGGCGCGGCCAGCTCCGCCTCGCCGGCCCCGACCGCGCGCTCCAGGGCCGGCCAGACGTGACGCCGCTTGCCCGCCGCGGCGCGCAGCAGCCAGAGCGTGTCCGGGGCGGCGCCGCAGGCGGGGGAGGCGAGGGCGCCGAACAGCGCCTGGTCGTCGAGCGGGTTGGCGATCGTCGCCAGCAGGGCGCTGACGTCGGAGACCTGCTGCTGGGACCAGTAGCCGCGGCCGCCGACCACGTAAGGGCGCAGGCCGGCGCGCTCGAGCGAGTCCTCGTAGGCATCGAGGTGGGTGAAGGCGCGCAGCAGCACGACCATCTCACCGCGCCCGACGCCGGCGTCGGCCAGCTCGCGCAGGCGGGCCGCGACCGCCCGGGCCTCGGCCAGGCAGTTGAGCGGAGTGTGCCCGTCGATCGCCGGTTCCAGCTCGATCTCCTCGCCGTCCCAGCCGTCGCGGGCGGTCAGCAGCAGCTCGACCGGCGGCCCGGGGCCGGGCGGGGGAGAGGCCGCTGGCAGCGCCCCGACCCGCAGCGGCCGGTAGGCTCCCCAAACAGGGCGGAGCCGAAGCGGTTGACGGCGGCGATCAGCTCCGGCCGCGAGCGGAAGTTGCCGCTCAGCTCCATCAGCTCCGCGTCGGGCCGCTGTTCGACCAGCGCCCGCTGCGCCCGGAAGACGTCGAGGTCGGCGTGGCGGAAGCCGTAGATCGACTGCAGCTCGTCGCCGACCACGACCAGCTCGCTGCGCGGCCCGCGCAGCGCCTCGATTAGCCGCAGCTGCAGGCGGTTGGTGTCCTGGAACTCGTCGACCAGCAGGTGGCTGAAGCGGCCGCGATAGGCCTCGCCGATCTCGGCCCGCTCGAGCAGCCGTGCGGCGACGATCTGCAGGTCCTCGAAGTCGACCCCGGCGCGGCGCTGCTTGGCGGCCTCGAAGCGGGCGGAGAAGAGCTCCAGCAGCTGGGCCAGGTGCCGGTAGGCGATGCCACCCTCGCCGGCCTCGGCGCTGCGCGAGATCGCCGCCTCGATCGCCTCGCGGTAGGGGAGGATCGCCTTCGCCTTGCTTTCGGTCCGCAGCGCTCGCAGCGCTTCCAGGCCGGGCGGCGGCCCGGGCTCGCTGAGGCGCGCCAGCGCCCGCTCGAGCAGCTCTCGCTTCGGGTCGCTGTCGCGTAGCTCCTCGAGCGCTTGACCGGCGGCTTCGATCGCCACCGCGATCGCCTCGGCCGGGTCGCTCGGCGGCGGCTCCGGCAGCCGCGGGCCGCCTCCCCACGGCTGCGCAGCTCGGCGTGGACGGCGACCACGACCGCCCGTAGCCCCTCGAGGTCGAACGTCGCCACCAGCTCCTCCCGCGCCTCCCGCTGCCGACGGGCCGATAAGTCGTCCTCGGCGTGACTTATCGGCCCGTCGGCGAGGAACTGGCGCAGCGCTTCGTCGAACGCTTCGCGGGCGGCCCGCGTCGTCTCCGGCGCGTCGAGGACGCGGAAGCCGGGGTCGACCCCGGCCGCCACCGGGTGTCCGGCGAGCAGGCGGTTGCAGAAGCCGTGGATCGTGGTGATCCAGGCGCCGCCGATCGCGCTCAGCAGCTCTCGCGCCCGCTCCGATCCGGACTCGGCGCGCCGGGTCAGCTCGGCCCGGACCCGCTGCCGTAGCTCCGCCGCCGCCTTGTCGGTGAAGGTGAAGGCGAGGATCGCGTCCGGGGCGACGCCCTGCTCGCAGACGAGGCGGCAGTAGCGGTCGACCATCACCCCCGTCTTGCCGGTGCCGGCGCCGGCCTCGAGCAGCACATCACGGCCGCTGACCCCGATCGCCGCCGCCTGCTCGGGGGTGGGGGTGCGCTCGCTCACCGCTCCTCCACCTCTTCTTCCTCGACGTAGCCGGGGGCGCGGTCGCGGCGGCAGATCGGGGCGAAGCTGCAGAAGGGTGGGCAGGCGTCGTGCCCGCGCAGGCCGCGCCGCGGCCCCGGGTCGCGGCGGATGTCGCCGCCGCGCATGTGGGCGACGATCTCGCCGGCGCGGCGGCGTGACTCGGCGAGCAGCTGATCGAACTCCTCCGCCTCGACGACGTCGCGGTCGTAGAGGCCGTAGCCGGCCAGGTCAGGGGCCGCGGTGGCGGCGACCAGGCCGCGCGGCCGTCGCACCGAGGTGCCCCGCAGCGGGTGGTAGAGGCCGGCGACGGCTCGGCGCCCCAGTGCGCGGCCACCGCCAGCAGGTAGAGCTGCAACTGCAGCTTCGCCTGCTCCTCGAACTTCTCGCGCGGGGTGACCGCGCCGGCGACCTTGTAATCGATCACCACGGCGCGGCCGTCGGCGGCGCGGTCGACCCGGTCGATTGCCCCGTGCAGGCTCCAGCCGTCGATCTCCAGCGCCGGCCGCTCGCTCTCCTCGTGGCTGCCGAAGCCCGCCTCCAGCAGCCAGGGCTCGAAGCCGCCGGTCTCGCGCGCCGCCTCCTCGGCGAGGAAGCGCTCGAGCAGGCGCTCGACCCGGCGCGCCATCGCCCGTTCCGCCGGGTGGTCGCCAAGCTCGCGCTCGGCGACGATCTCCGCGAGCAGCTCCCGCCCCCGCGCCACCCAGGTGGTGAGCGAGCCGGGGCGGGGCAGCGGATCGCCGCCCGGGCGCTCGCGGTAGAGGCGGTCGAGCGCGGCGTGCATCAGGCCGCCCTGGACCAGCGGGTCGGGCACCGGGTCGAGCGGCTGCGGGTCGAGCTCGTGGCTGACGAACCAGCGGTAGGAGCAGAGGTCGAACCCCTCGAGGGTGGTGCCGCCGTAGACCGGCACGGCGGCCAGGGACTCGAGCACCGCCGGGTTGGTCAGCGGCCCCGGTGCACGCGAGGCGGCCTCGGCGGCGCGGGCGCTGGCGACCCTGCTTGCCAGGCGGGCGGCCCGGTCGCCGCCGACGCCGACCGCCGCCAGCAGCGCCACCGGGTCCGCGTCGCGACCGTGGACGGCAAGCGCCCGGGCCAGCTCGTCCTCGGACGGCGCCTCCGCCGCTGGGGCGACGACGCGGGCGAGGTCGCGGCTGTGGGTGATCGCCTCCTCGACCGGGTCCGGCGTGGCCCCGTCGGGCGCCGGCGCCAGCAGCGCCCGCACGTCGTCGAGCAGCGGCGAGCGCGCCTCGGCGCCGCCGCTCTCGTCGCTGTCGCGGTAGGAGAGGAAGAGACGCTTACGGGGCAGGGCGAGGCAGACGCCGAACAGGTAGCGCTCCTCCGCCTCGCTGTCGCGCCGCGGGTCGAGCCCGAGCGACTCGCGCTGCGCTTCGGAGAGGAAGGGATCGCCGCCGCGGTCGCGGCGCGGGAACTCGCCGTCCTGAAGTGAGCCGACGATGACGTGGTCGAAACGGCCAGCACGCAGCTGGTAGGGGCTGGCGATCCGCACCCGGCCCTCGACCGGGCCGCTCCAGACGCGGAACTCGATCGCCGCGATCGCCGCCGCCAGCTCCCCCGGCCGCGGCGCCAGCTCACCGAGCCTCGGCGAGTGCGGCGAGCGCCTCGGCGATCGCTCCGGCCGCGCGCAGCTCCAAGCCGTCGCCGCGGCCGGGGCGCGGGCCGTCGCCCTCGCCGCGCAGTGGCCGCGCCGCCATCGCCGCCGCCAGCCGTCCGGCCGCGGCCGCCAGCGCCGCCGGCGAGCGGGCCGCGGCCGCGCGCAGGTGGGTCAGGTCGCGCGGCGGCTCGCCGTCCTCGCCCTGCCAGAGCGCCAGCGCCGCCTCGGCACTCTCGGCCCGGCCGCGCCGCAGCGCCCGCTCGAGCCAGTCGACCCGTCCCGGGGAGAAGCCGGAGGGGCCGCGCAGGTAGCGCAGCAGGTCGCTCGCGCGGCCGCTCCCGAACTCGGCTTCCAGCAGCGCCACCAGGGCGCCGCCGACCGCGGTTTCGGCGACCGGCAACTCCGCCTCCAGCGCCGCCGCCACCCCGTTCGCCTCCAGTGCCGCGGCGATCGCGGCGCCGCGGCGCGCCGGATCGCGCAGGGCGACGGCGATCGCGGCCGGGTCGGATCCGCCCGCGACCAGCTTCGAGACCTCGGCGGCGATCACCTCGGCCTCGCTGCGCACCCCGGCCGAGCGCAGCAGCACGAGGTCGCCGTCCGGCTCACGCGGCGGGGCGCCGGCGTGGCCGAAGCCGCGCGCCAGGTGGAAGAGCAGGGCGCTCTCGGTGTTCTCCGGCTCGGCCTCGGTCACGGTCGTCTCGGCGATCCCGACTCGCTCCAGCTGGCCGCGCAGGCGCGAACGGGCCGCCAGTGCCGCATCGCCCAGCTCGAGCGGCAGCGCCACCGTTACCTCGCCCCGGCCGGCCAGGAGGTCGATCAGCTCCAGCTGGTTCGGCGTGAGGTCGTCGAGCCCGTAGAGAAGGAGCGGTCGCCCGCTCCAGAAGGAGGGATCCGCGCGCAGCAGCTCGATCGCCTCGCGGGCGATCCCGTGCGCGTCGATCCGGCCACTGCGCTCGCGCACTTCGGCGTAGCCACTGAAGAGCGCGGCGATGTCGCTGAGGTAGGCGGAGCCCTCCAGCGTGCCGGCGCTCGCCTCGACCGCAGCCGGCTCGACCGCGGCCGCCTGCAGCTCGTCGAGCAGGCGCGCGAAAGCGCGCGCGAAGCCGGGACGGGCGGCGGAGCGCCGCAGCGGCCCCAGCCGCTCGCGACTCGACTCGACCGCGACCGTGATCGCCCGCAGTCGCTGGGCGGGGAGAGGCTCGGCACCCGGCGGCACGCCGCCGTCCGAGGCGATCGTGCGGAAGAGCGCCCTGAAGGTCATCACCGCGCCGCCCAGCGTGGCGCCCCCCTGGCAGAGCTCGCGTTCGAACCAGTAGACGTCGTCGACGGTCGGCACGACCAGGATCGGGTCGCGGTCGAGGACCGCCGCGAAGCGGCGCCGGATCAGCCCGGCTCGGCCGGAGTTCGGGGGTCCCTGGATCAGGTTCAGCGGCATAGCGGCGAGCGATCCAGCATAGGTCGGCTCCCGGCGTGGCCGCCGCCACCCCGAGACCGCGACACAAAGCCGCAAAGCCGGAGTTTCTCGCCCCCGTTTTGCCGTCTACCGACGCCTCTAGATTGCGACGCAGCCGATGTCACTCTGCTTCGTAGACCCCGCCGATGCAGTCCGTGTGATCGCCGACTCGATCGGTCGCGAGGCCCGTCGCCAGCTGCTCGGCGAGGCCGTCCGCGCCTGGGTCGACGAGATCCCCGACGCCGAGCTGGAGGTCCACTACGCGAAGGCGATTTCCGAGCTCGACGAGCACGACCTCTCGATGCTCGCCGCCTGGCACGGCTCGCTCGAGGTCGGCCAGCCGATCCCCAACCGCGACTTCCTGATGGGCGCCTTCGGCTCGCTCGGCGAGAACCGCCGCGAGGCGCTGAAGCTTGCCGCCGGCTTCCGCGGCGAGGAGGCGGTCGACGCCGGCGTCACCGAGGACGACGCGCTCGAGCTGGTGCTCGGCCTGCTCTCCCCACCCCGCCTCATGCAGCTCACCGTCGAGGCGGTCGAGCTGTACGTCTGGGACCGCGCCGGCTCCGACAACTAGCGCGGCTCAGCCCAGCGCGGCGCGGATCTCGGCGATCGCCTGCTCGTTGTCACGGAAGTGGACCGCGGTCATGCCGGCCGCGCGAGCGCCGTCGCAGTTGTGGGGGAGGTCGTCGACGAAGAGGCAGACCGCGGCCGGGAGGCCAAGCCGCTCCAGGGTCATCTCGTAGATCCGCGGTTCCGGCTTGCGGACGCCGACGAAGCCGGAGTCGACCACGGTCTCGAAGATCTCGTCGACCGGCAGCATCGAGCGCCACAGCGGCTCCCACTCGCGCACGTTGTTGGTCAGCATCGCCATCCGCTTGCCCGTGGCCTTCAGCTCCCGCATCAGCTCGATCATCGGCTCGTTCGGGTGCAGCGCCTCGAAATAGATCTCGCGAAAGCGGTGCAGCTCGGGCCTGTGCCCGAGCAGCGGCTCCAGCCCGTCGCCCAGCCGGGCCAGGAAGTCGACCTCGGTGAGCTCGCCGCGCTCCATCTTGTAGAGCGGGTTTTCGCCGTCCTCCTCGGTGATCGCCCGCATCGCCTTGCCGAGGTTCTCGGGGCTGATCCCGATCCGGTCCTGGACCGCCATGAACGAGCTCAGCAGCGGCGTCGTCAGCACCCCGCCGAAGTCGGAGACGACCGCCTCGATCTCAGGCATCGGGCCGGGCCACCTCGTAGGTGCCCAAGCCCTCGCGCCCCTCGACCGACCAGCGGAAGAAGGCGATCACGGCGTTCAGCCCGGGCCGCTGAACCTGGGTCGAGCTGATCAGCGTCCCCGCCCCGCGCAGCGGCTGTCCGTCCTCGCCGTCCGGCCACAGCTCCAGGGTG
The DNA here is from genome assembly GCA_963728025.1 of uncultured Actinomycetes bacterium. Classification (GTDB taxonomy): domain Bacteria; phylum Actinomycetota; class Thermoleophilia; order Solirubrobacterales; family 70-9; genus VAYN01. Next base: position 282,220 of record CAVSIF010000001.1, read on the forward strand.
GCGCGCCGCTGCACCCCGTCCTCGCCGTACTCGGTCGAGAGCAGGGCCTCCTCGAACGCGACCGGGGCCGCGTCGGGGTCACAGAGCACCGCCGCGACCTCCTCCTCGCCGTGCTCGCGACCGCCGGCCGGCAGCGCGGAGGTGACCGCGAGCAGGCCGCCGTCGGCGAAGACGATGCCGATCGACCGCCGCAGGATCGTGCCCGAGTCGCTCATCGGCCAGCAGCCTATTGGCGCGAAAAGGGGCGTGCGGTGAAGCAGATGGTTAGGTTGCCGCCATGAGCACGGTCACGATCCGCGATGCCGATCCGCGGCGGGACGCCGCCGCCTGTGCGGCGATCTACGCGCCCTACGTCGAGGGCACGCCGATCTCCTTCGAGGAGCGCGCCCCGGACGCGGCCGCAATGGCGACGCAGATCGAGCGCTGCACCACGATCCATCCCTGGCTGGTCGCCGAGGACGAGGGCGGGGTGGTCGGCTACGCCTACGCCTGTCCGTACCGGGAGCGCCCCGCCTATCGCTGGGCGGTCACGGTCTCGGTCTACGTCGACGGGGGCCGCCATGGCGAGGGGTTTGGTCGCGGCCTCTACGAAGCGCTCTTCGAACGCCTGCGCCGGCAGCGCTTTCAGGTCGCCTGCGCCGGCATCACGCTGCCCAACGACGCCAGCGTGCGCCTGCACGAGCGCCTCGGCTTCATCCGCACCGGCATCAGCCCCCGCGTCGGCTGGAAGCGGGGTCGCTGGCACGACGTCGGCTGGTGGCAGCTGGAGCTGCTCCCGGAAGGTGTCGAGCAACCGCCGGAGCCGCTGGCCCCGGAGTAGCCGCCGCCACCCGGTTACCATTGTCCGATGCCCGACGAGCACGCAGCACCCCAGCCGCCCGCTGCCCAGGAGCAGGACGAAGCCCTCACCGAGGAGGACGTCTACGAGGCGCTCGAGGAGGTCATCGATCCCGAGCTCGGCCTCGACTTCGTCTCCCTCGGCCTCGTCTACGACGTCGCCATCGAGCAGGAAGACGTCTACGTCACCTTCACCCTGACCACCCCCGCCTGCCCGATCGGCCCCCAGGTCTCCGAGCAGATGAAAGAGTTCGTCGGCGACCTCCCCGGCGTCTCCTCGGTCCATCCCAAGATGATCTTCGACCCCCCGTGGAGCCCGGAGATGATGACCGACGACGCCAAGTTCGCGCTCGGCTTCTAGGCAGGGATTTCAGGTCAAGGGGCTTTCTCCCATCCTGTCCGGGAACTTTGCCGAGCAAGTTTATGCAAACTCATTTGCAGGAATACGGTTGACGATCCTCTGCATTCCGCGCCCGAAACGGAAAGCACCGGAAGCCCGCGCCGCGTTGGCGGCGTTCGCGACCGAGCATGCGCGCCGGGAGACTGAGCTGGAGAAGATCGCGGAGAAGCTGCGGGCCGACCGCGATAAGGCGATTCGACTGGCCTACAAAGACGGCCTGCCGATGTCGGCCATCGCCGAGGTGCTGGCGATCAGCCACCAGCGCGTCTCGCAGATAGTTCGCAGCTAGAGCGGGGGCGCCCGCCCTCCAGTCGCGGGCGAGCGCCCCAGTCTTGCCGCGCGTGCAGGCGAGTGAGGGAGAAGCCCCCGCCTGCTGCTTCTGATGGGCAAGTTCAGTCGTCGGCAAGGAGCAGGTCGAGAAGTTCCCGCAGCCGTTGCGCCTCTTTCCATCGGGATCGGGATCGAGGAGTCAGTCGGTAGACCCGTTCCGTCGCCCCTCGCACAGGACGAGAGCGGGCGAGTTCGATCACCTTGCCCGCCTTTAGCTCCTTGAGGTGGTAATGGCAATCACCGACCGTCGTATCGCCGAATTGGTTGGAGAACTTAGTCGCACTGCCCGGTCCGCTGGCAAGAGCGGCCATGAGCCGAACCCGCAGCGGGTGGTTCAACAGGTTCGCCCACTCCGCGATCCCTTGGGCGGTCTCGACATCGGGGTCCGCGCTCAACGCACATCATCCAGCCGCTCGGTCTCATTCAAGACCATGAGGATTTCCGGGTCGCAGCCGATGCTTGAGTGGAGGAAGCGAGCGAAATTCCCAGGCGACTGCTCGATGTGGGCAACCGTGAGGCTTCCGCACTCCTCGAGGACCAGGACGTGGTAGGCGATGGTCTGGAGAGTCACTCCGGGGAATATCAGCAGCAGGTCGCGGGTCGTCTTGGGGGCAGGGTCTCGTCTTAGCGCCCTGAGGATGCCCCGCCTGATTCTGTGGATCAGGGCACGTCGGTTCTCTGGCGAGAGCGTGTCGAGAAGGCTTGCCGGAAGTGATGGGAAGGGATCCCGGCGCTGATGATTGAGGTGCTCGTCTCGTCGGTGCATTCTTGATCGGCCGGGACTGGTTGGCGGCGCCCGGACCGTTCAGGCATCTTTATAGTGAACCTGCAAGCGCGCTAGCCAAAACTTGCTTAGTGGGACCGCCTCGGCGTTTCGTCAATCCTCCGAGGCGGTCCCGCTGCATCAGCCGCCCTTCGTAATCGAGGCCGGGAACGGCTCTCTAACCGTGATCATCCTCACGACCCTCACCTCCTTGGACTAGCGAGTTCTGCTCAGGAGGCGGTGCGCGGGCAGGGGCAAGCCGCCCCCGTGTTGGACACAGCGACAGCGCCGCATTGCGGACAGCCCCCGAGCACTTGCGCTTCCGGTTTAGTGAAAGCCCCTCCAGCAATCAATGCCGGCCTTCGCCGAATCTCCGCAACGTGCGGTTGATCCCACTAAGGAGGACTGAGCGGGACTAGGTCAAGCGATCTGGAATAGTTGCCGTTCCCCGATCGCAATTCCTGGGAGAGAGACGTGGCCCCCGAAGCTCGACCGACGCTGATTGACCCCCGCATCCTTAAGGCGCAGTCGCATCCGATCCGCGCTCACATCCTCAACATCCTGTCCGAGGGTCCGAACAGCCCCAGCCGGATGCAGCAACGGATGGAGAACGTCAGCCTGAGTCTCTGTTGTCACCACATCAACGTGCTGCGAGATGTCGGGCTGATCGAGCTTGTCCGGGTTAAAGAGCGTGGCGGCCGCAAGGAACACATCTACCGTGCGACCAAACGCCAGTACTTCAGCCTGGAGGAATGGTTGGCAGTGGACGCGAAATTCCGCGATCCAGTGGTGTCCACGATCCTCCGCCAGATTTCGGATGACACGGGCCGTGCCGCAGCCGAAGGGCGGTTCAACGAGATTCTCGACAGGCACCTGAGCCGATCTCCAGTCGAATTGGACGGACCCGGCTGGACAGAAGTGGTTGACGCCCTTCGAGTTGCCTTGGACACCGTGTTAGAGGCACACGCCCGCAGCAAGGAGCGGACGCAGGAGGGTGGCGAGGCGTTGATGCCGGCCCGCGTCGTAATTATGCAGTTCCCCATCGGCCGAGAGGAGCTATCGGAGGATGGGGGTGAGGAATGAACATCGCTTCAGTGGAACCGGTTGGTCCACTCGCGGGCATCAAGAAGGGCGGCTGATTCGCTGGCGACGCCTTCTACTCGGCATTTAGCGGTTACTCGGTAACTCCTTAACATCGGGTCCTCCTGGCGGCTCGCGCCGGGTTGATTCATGGAGGGGTGAAAGCAATGAAGATCGCCAAAGCGGTGCACGTCTATTCGAGCGTGATGATCTATAAGCACGCCTAAGGAGTTCAGGCGCCCACTCTCCCCATACATGCCGCATCGAAAAAGGCAGCCTTGGCCGCCGCTACGATCTGGGCCATGACCAAGGCTGAGCTGTATGAGCAGATCGAGTCGATGACCGACGAGGAAGCGGCGCAGGTGAAGCTCATCTTTGCCCCGGATTGGCCCTCCAAGGCGACTTCCATCGACGAGATCCGCAAGCGGACCGGGACCTCGCCGATGAGCTCCGAGGAATTCGACCGGCACTTCGGATCGCTGCCCACAGACGGCGAGGGATAGGCAGTTGTGAGCGCGGGCGCGGGTCCGCGCTTCGAAGTTCGGGTGATCGATGAGGTGCTTGCGGAGGACCTTGTTCGCTGTACGCCGGCAGCCCGATCGGCGATCGAGTCGATGGTGGCCACTCTGCGCGAAGAGGGCGCTCCGCGCGAGTGGCTGTTGCGGTGCGAAGAGGAAGGCCAGGACGGAACACGTCTCAAGGGTTGCGTGAAGCTCTACATTCCTCAGCCCGCCGGCCAGTGGGGAGCGGTCCTCGCCGGCGACGAGGAGGCCACGAAGCCAGCCCTCGTGCTGGTTGCAGTGGGCGAGCGTCACCCGGCGCGACCGTGGAGGCCGAGCGTCTACGAGATCGCGCATCGCCGGATCAACAGCTAACTGCCGCTAATCATCCAAGTTGGCTCTCGGCCGCTAACGGTCCAGCCGCTGCTGGTCCTCGGGTGGGACCTCTTCGGCCGTCGCCTCGTAGTCGTACTGGCGGTTCGCTTCCGGTCCACGCTGGCCGCCCCCGAACGGGCCGCCGCCCGGCATCCCGACCACGGTGAAGCGGCCGACCGTGAAGCGGCGCAGGACGCGGCGGGCGATCGCCCGGGTTGGCGGGATCAGGAGCAGCAGGCCGACGATGTCGGAGAGGAAGCCGGGGGTGAGGAGGAGGGTGCCGCCGATCACGATCAGGACGCCGTCGGCGACCTCCTGGCCGGGGAAGCGGCGCTGGGCCAGGGCTTCGTTGAAGCGGCGCCAGGCGCTGCGGCCCTGGTGTTTGAGCAGCATCGAGCCGAGCAGGGCGTCGGCCAGGAGCAGTGCCAGGGTCGGCCAGACCCCGATCCACTGCCCGACCTGGATGATCACGTAGAGCTCCGCGATCGGGACGACGATGAAGAGGACGACCAGCAGGGCCATAGGTCAAGCGTAGAGACTGAGCACTTGTGGCCTCTCTGGGCGTGCTAAGTGCTCAATCGAGGATCAAGCTGCCGTGGTCGCGGCGCCCGCCGCCTGCTCCAGCTCGGCCAGGGCGTCGGCGATCCCGTCGGAGAGCACTTCGATGTCCTCCATCGAGTCATAGTCGGCGAGCAGGCCGAACCCGACTTTGCCGTTGTAGCTCATGATCGCCACCGCGAGGGCGTGGTTTTCGGGCAGGAAGGCGACCGGGAAGACCTCCTCCAGCTCGCGGCCGAGCACGTAGAGGGGGATCTGCGGCCCCGGCACGTTGGTGACGATCAGGTTGAAGAGCCGGGTCGTGAAGTTGAGCCGCGAGGCCTGCGCCAGCAGGGTCGGCGGCGCGAAGTCGTTGAAGCGCGAGATCACCTCGGCGCCGAGCGCTTGCTTGGAGCGCTTCAGCCCCTCCATCTCCTCGCTGATCGTGCGCAGCCGCCGCACCGGGTCCTCGACGTAGACCGGCAGCGGCCCCCGCATCAGCGCGATCCGGTTGCCGAGGTTGCCGCGCTCGTCATCGCCGCGGATCGAGACCGGCACCAGCGCCCGCAGCTCCAGCCCCTCGGTGCGAACGCCGCGTCCCTGCAGCCAGTTGCGGACCGAGCCGGTGACGACGGCGAGCACGACGTCGTTGACGGTGCCGCCGAGGGTGTCCTTGATCCGCTTGAAGGTGTCCAGCTCCGAGCGCGCCCAGACGTAGCGCCGGTGCGGACCGATCTCCTGGTTCAGCGGCACGTCTGGAGCCGGATCGGCGAAGGCGGTGACGACCTCGCTCAGCCCCTCCAGCGCCTCGACCGCCTTGCGCGCCGTCGTCTCCGGGTTGCGCACCGCCTCGACCGCCCGCTCGGCGAGCTTGATCGGAGCCGAGGCGATGTCGCTGACCCCGCGCGCGACCAGCTCGGTCGTGCCCGGTTCGGGCTGCGGTACCCAGTCGTCCTCGACCGGGGCCGGCTCCGGCACCGGCTCGAGGTCGAAGAGGACGGTGCCGATGTCGACCCCGGAGATGCCGTCGACCATCGCGTGGTGGGTCTTGGTCAGGATCGCGAAGCGGTCGCGCTCCAGCCCCTGTGCCAGCCACAGCTCCCAGAGTGGCTTCGAGCGGTCGAGCTGTTGCGAGAAGATCCGCCCCGCCAAGCGCTTCAGCTGTGCCTCGCCGCCCGGCTCCGGCAGCGCGGTGTGGCGGAGGTGGTAGGTCAGGTTGAAGTTGACGTCGTCCGCCCAGAGCGGCCGCCCGGCCTCCAGCGGCGGCACCACGATCTTCTGGCGGAAGCGCGGCACCTGGTCGAGGCGGCCGCGCACGTGCTCGACCAGGTCGACGTATTTCGGCGGCGGCCCCTCGAAGATCAGGATCGCGCCGACGTGCATGTGACTGTTCGAACTCTCGTTGGTGAGGAACGAGGCGTCCACGGCAGTCAGTCGATCGAGATGGCGTCCTTCAGTGCTCATTCAGCAAGGCTAGCTACCCTGCAGAGATGGCAGCAACCGCCACCGCCGCCCCGAAACGGGTCTTGCTTGCCGCGCCGCGCGGCTACTGCGCCGGCGTCGACCGCGCCGTGCAGACGGTCGAGCGCGCGCTCGAGCTGCACGGGGCGCCCGTCTACGTGCGCAAGGAGATCGTCCACAACAAGCACGTGGTCGAGGAGCTGGCCAAGCGCGGCGCGATCTTCGTCGAGGAGGAGACCGAGGTCCCGGAGGGCGCGATCGTCGTCTTCTCCGCCCACGGGGTCGCTCCCTCGGTGCACGAGAACGCTGCCGCCCGTGGCCTGCAAACGATCGACGCGACCTGCCCGTTGGTCACCAAGGTCCACGTCTCCGCCCGCCGCTTCGCCGCCGCGGGTTACACGATCGTGATGATCGGGCACGACGGCCACGAGGAGGTGGAAGGGACGACCGGCGAGGCGCCGGACAACATCGTCCTGATCGAAACCGCCGACGAGGTCTCCTCGCTCGAGGTCCCCGACCCGGACAAGGTCGCCTTCATCACCCAGACGACGCTCTCCGTCGACGAGACGGCGGAGGTGATCGCCGCCCTGCGGGCCAAGTTCCCGGGGATCGTCAGCTCCAAGTCAGACGACATCTGTTACGCGACGACCAACCGCCAGATCGCGGTCAAGCAGCTCGCCCGCGAGTGCGACCTGGTCCTCGTGATCGGCTCGACCAACTCTTCCAACTCGAACCGCCTGGTCGAGGTCGCCCGCGAACACGGCGCCGGCTCCTACCTGATCGACAACCACACCCAGGTCGAGGAGGAGTGGCTGGAGGGAGTCGAGACCGTCGGCATCACCTCCGGCGCCAGCGCCCCCGAGGAGCTGGTCGAGCGCCTGGTTGAGTTCTTCCGTGAGCGCGGCGCCAACGACGTCTCCGAGCTGCGGACCGTCCACGAGGACGTCCGCTTCATGCTCCCGAAGGAGATCCGCGAGGAGCTCGCGGCGTCCCGTTAGCCAGACCTAATCGATATCTATTCAGATTTGCAGCTGCACTAAATAGATCAATAAACCCTTGGATAAGGGATACGGCTCCCTAATCGATATAAGTAACGAAGGTTCTGTGCGCTACTGATATCGATTACGTGCTGATAACGCTAACGCCAAACGTAGATCCAAAGGCAGTCGAACTGTTGCGTGAGTTCGACGACGTAGAGCTGGCGCGCAATGCGCCGCAGTCCGTGGTCGTGACGGATAACGACGTGTACCCCGTGCGCATCGAACTGCTGGACGCGGAACAGATCCAGGCGCGCATGGAGGAAGGGGCCAAGCCCTCGTTGCTGATCGTCGCCAACGCGGTCCTTGACGAGGGGACGGCAGCGCGGCTCGAGGATGCCGGCATCAGCTACTTCGACGCCGGGGGGCGTAGGTGGCTACCGCATCTGAAGCGGACTGAGAGGGCGCGCACCCCCAAGGCCGGCCACCGGCGCGGGCTCTACGCACCCAGCATCCGGCTCACCCAGCTGCTTGCGGACAATCCTCACGAGTCCTGGACGGAGCGCGGCCTTGCTCGCCGCGGCCTGACGACGCAGGCCACGGCTCATCGCCTCCTCGTCCGTCTCGAACAGGAGGGGTTGCTCGAGCGAGAAGGACGCGGGCGCAATGCGAGCCGGTGGGTCAGGCAGCCTTCGCGGATGCGGGCCTGGCTTGCCCGGGAGGGCCGGCCCCGTCGCGCGACCCAGCTCTCGTGCTTCGTCCGCGATCCCTTCGACCTGCCTGGGATCGTCGGCCGTGCGTTCGCGCTGACCGGAGCCGTCGCGGCGTCGGAGATCGGCTTCCCCGTCCTCACGGGGGACGCCCGTCCGATGCTGCGGGTCAACGTGGCTCCGGATGAGCTGGAGGACATCCCGGAGGCGTTGGGGGGATTTCGAACCGACGAGGGCGCCAACCTGATGCTCGTCGCGGACCCGGATCGTCTGGCCTTCATCGATCCGGTCACCGATCGAGGCGAGCGGCTGATCGCGCCGCCCAGCCGGGTCATGCTCGACCTCTACCTCGAAGGGCGGGGCGATTCCACCGTGGGCGTCTTTCTCGATCTTTGGGGCGACAGGGACATCCGCCGGTGAGCGAGCGGAGGTATCCGCCCGAGGTATTGCTCACCGAGGCGGCGAGCCTCTTCCATCTGCTCGGAGGGATGGCGCCGCGACACCTCGTCATCGTCGGCGGGCTCTGCCGCCGCTGCTCTTGCCGGACTCCGTGGAGCCTCACCGGGGCAGTTCGGATATCGACCTCGTCCTCTCGGTGGCGATTACCCGGGGAGAGACCAGCGAGTACTACGAGTCCCTCGAAAAGGCGATCTCTCCGTATTTCGAACTGATTGCCGCCGGGTTCCGCTGGCGCAAGCGAGAGGGCGTCGCAGGGATTCCGCTGATCGTCGACTTTCTCGGACCGGAGGCCGAGGTCACCCATCTCGAGGACGGGACGTTGCAGCTCGAGAGCGAGACGGCGGCGGCGAACACCGGGCCACGCCTGCGTCCCCTGCCGCTCGCAGCCGCGGAGCTGGTCGACGAAGACGCCGTGAGCGAGCTGCGGGAGGGTGTCCCCCTCGTGTATGAGCCGGGAGTGCGTGCGGATGTCCGGATTCGTCACACCGGGCCCGTTGGCTTTCTCTCCTCCAAGGCAAATGGGTTCGAAACCCGGAGCGACTCGAAGGACGGCTATGACGTTTCTTGGTGGTGCATCAACGCCGGCGACGATTCGGCCGCCGTTGCCGAGCTCGTGATCGGTCGGCCCGCGTTTCGCCACCCCTACTTCGCGGAGAGCCTCTCGACCCTGCGGAGCGCGTTTCGCCAGCGCGACCACCCGGGGCCAAGCGGCTACGCGAAGGAGCGCAACCAGCTCGCCGGTCCCGGCGACGAGGCCTACGAGCGCGACCGCAATATCGCTTTCCTGGCGGTCTCGCCCGTGATTGCGACGCTGATCGAGAATCTCTGGGCGGAGCCACCCGCGGGTGCGGGGGGCACCGCTCCTCAGTCCGCGTAGCGGTGGTGCAGCATCAGGTCGTTGCCGTCCGGGTCGGTGAAGAAGGCCATGTGGCAGACGCCGGTGTCGAGGACGTCACCGAAGAACTCGACTCCCTTCCCCTCCAGCTCCTCGCGGGCGGCGGCGACATCGTCGACGTGCAGCGCCGGGTGGGCGTTTTTCTGCGGCGCGAACTCGATCCCGAATTTGGCCGGCTCCCAGATCCCAAAGCAGGTCTCGCCGACCCAGAACTCGTAGTTCGCGTTCTCGTCGGGCTTGAGGCCGAGCGTCTCGACATAGAACTGGCGCGAGCGGTCGGCGTCGGTGGAGGGGATGCCAACGAAATCAAGCTTGGTGATCATGGTCTCTCCTTGGTTACGGATGAACGAAGGTCGGTCGCTCTCTACCCCGGCGCGCCGGCCGCGAAGCTCACGGACCAGATTCGCAGGCCGGGGGAGGGGCGGAGGGTGAGCGCGTGCGCCTCGTGGTGCGGGTGCTCGGCGAGCGTGTAGAGAGCGGGATCGGAGGCCGAGACCGTGCCCGCCGGCTCACCGTCGAGCTCGACCGCGATCTCGCCCTCGCCCTCGACCGTCGCGTAAGCGCCGCCGCCGGCGTACTCGAGCGCCAGCTCCTCGCCGTCCTCACCCGCCGTCCAGGCCCGCTCCCAGGAGCCGCCGGGGAAGACCTCGGGACTCGGCGCCATCACCCGGGCGCCGAGGGCGTCGGTCGGCCGCAGCGGCGCCATCGGCTCGGGCAGCGGCTGCAGAGCGTCGATCTCGCGCAGCTCCTGCTGGATCGCGATCTCCGTCTCCACGTATTCGCCCTCGCCGAAGTGGGCCCAGGAGAGCGCCCCGCCGAGGCTCCAGAGGAAGAGGCTGGGCCAGCCCTCGCAGCCGTAGCTGCCCCAGAGCTGACGCTCAACGTCGATCGCGACCGGGAACTCGACCCCGAGCGCGGCGAGCCCGGCGGTAACCGCCTCGCGGTCATTGCCGAACGGGAAGCGCGGCGACTGGACCCCGATCACGCTCAGGCCCGCCTCGCGGTAGCGCCGCGACCACTCGTTCAGGTAGGGCAGCGTGCGCACGCTGTTCAGCTGCGCGAAGTCGATGAAATGCACCAGGGCGGGACCACCGGCGGTCAGGGCCGGCATCGACTCCGGCTCGCGACCGACCCAGGGGATTCCCTCGGGCAGGTCGGGAGCGGCGATGTTCTCGCGGCCGGGGCGCACGCGCGGACGTTATCCTGGGTCGCCGTGGCTGAGCTTGGCGCCTTTCTACTGCCGGCAGTGCCGCTTCTGGCGCTGCTCATCTGCCTGCTCTTCGGCCGCTACCCCGGCTGCGAGGCGATCGCCAGGCTCTCAGCGCGGATTGCCGCCGGCAGACGCGACTTCCGGGCCGGCGCCGTCCACCAGCGCTCGCTGCGCCCGCGCTCTTTCGCCCCCGGCGGCGGGCTTCTCCTCGCCCTCTCGCTCTCCGGTCGCGCACCGCCGGCCTGAACGCCGGCCCATGTTCCGTGCCCCGCGTCGCGGCGGGTGCCGCTGGTCGGCGCCGTCGCGAGCAGACCTTCCGAGAGGAGAAAACACCGATGAAACACGCAAGCAAGGTGGCCCTGGCGCTGGCCGCGATCCTCGCCGCGCTCGCGCTCGCCGCCTGTGGCAGCAGTGACGACAACGACAAGACGGTCGAGAACAGCGGCAATGCGACCACGTCGCCGTCCAAGGACACCGCCAAGGGCGCCGGCCCTGAAAGCAAGGGACCCAGCGTCCCAACCATCGTCATCCGTAACGGCGAACCGGTCGGTGGCGTCAAGGAGCTCGAGTACAGCGCCGGCGACCAGATCCGCTTCCGGGTTGAATCCGACGTCGCCGACGAGGTTCACGTCCACGGCTACGACGTCGAGAAGGAGATCCCGGCGGGGGGTGCGGTCACGCTGTCCTTCCCGGCCGAGATCGAAGGGATCTTCGAGGCCGAGCTGCACGGGAGCGAGGCCCAGATCGCGGAGCTGCGGATCAACCCGTGAGCCTGCTGCCGTTCGCGCACGCGCTCGCCTCGCGGCAGGACCTGCCGATCCCCGCCTGGCTGTTCGCCTGGGGGGCGTCGATCGTCCTGATCGTCTCCTTCGTCGCCCTCTCGGCGGCCTGGCGCAAGCCCCGCTTCGAGGACGAACACTGGCGCTCGCTCAGCAGGGCGCTCTCCGGCGCCCTGCTGAGCCGGCCGGCGCAGGCCGTCTACGGCCTGCTCGGCATCCTCCTGCTCGGCTTCGCGATCTACTCTGGCCTGCGCGGCACCGAAGCTCCGGACCGGAACTTCACTCTCACCTTCCTCTTCGTCACCTGCTGGCTCGGCTTCGCCTTCTTCTCGGCGCTGCTCGGCGACATCTTCCGTCCCTTCAATCCCTGGCGGGCCGTCGGCCGCGCCGCCGGCGCCGGCTTCCGGGCGATTGCCGGCCAGGATCCGGTCCACCTCGCCTATCCCGAGCGGCTGGGCCGCTGGCCGGCCGCGATCGGGCTGCTGGCGGTGGTCTGGCTCGAGGTCATCTACGGGACCAGCGGCGGGGTCGCGGTCGGCCTCGACCCCGAGACCGCCGTCTTCGCGGCCCTCTACTACAGCGGCTACACCCTGGTCATGATGGCCCTGTTCGGGACCGAGAAGTGGTGCGAACGGGGGGAGATCTTCTCCGTCTACTTCGGGATGTTCTCCCAGCTCGGTTGCTTCGGGGTCAAGGACGGTCAGCTCGGCCGGCGCCGGCCGCTGGCGGCGGCGACCCGCTGGGCGACGCTGCCCGGCTCGGCCGCGGTGGTGATCGCCTCGATCGCGACGACCAGCTTCGACGGCGCCTCCGAGGGAGCCTTCAAGGACGGGATCGAGAGCACGGTCAAGTGGATGCTCGACGCCGGCTTCAGCCCGACCACCTCGCTGCGCTTCACCGACACCCTCTTCATGCTGCTCTGCTTCGCCGGCGTCGGCCTGATTTACATGCTCGGCGTGCGCGGGATGCGGACCGTGCGTGGGGCGCCCTCGCTGGCGCAACTGCGGATCGGGTTTGCCCACACGCTGATTCCGATCGCCCTCGCGTACCTGCTCGCCCACTACTTCAGCCTCTTCGTCTTCCAGGAGCAGGCCCAGTTCACCTACCTGCTCTCCGACCCGCTCGGGACCGGGACGACCGACCTCTTCGGCACCGCCTCCTCTGGGGTCAACTACACGATCCTCAGCGCCAACGCGATCTGGTACGTCCAGGTCGGCGCCCTCGTGGTCGGCCACGTGCTCGGCCTCACCCTGGCCCATGACCGTGCGCTCGTCTACTGGCCCGACTACCGCCAGGCCTCACGCTCGCAGTACTGGATGCTGGCGGTGATGGTCACCTTCACCTGCTTCGGCCTCTACCTGCTCTCCGTCTCCAACTCGTGAGCGACGCGCCCGCCCGCGTATCGTGAGCGGTGTGCTGCCGCTAGCTCACGCTGGCCACTACGCCGTCTGGGTGCTCTACGCTCTGCCGGTCTTGGTCGTCGTCGGCGCGATCGTCAGGACCGTGGTCCTGGAACGCCGGCAGCGACGGCTGGGAGACGACTAGAGGATCTCGGCCAGCCGCCGCTCGAGCGCCGCCGAGATCGCGTCGCGCACCGGCCCCGCGGCCAGCCGTTCGACCAGCGACTCGAGGAAGCCTTCGATGATCAGCGCCTTCGCCGCCGCCGGGTCGAGCCCGCGCGAGGTCAGGTAGAAGAGCTGCTCCTTGTCGATCTGGGCGATCGCCGCCGCGTGCGTGCAGCGGACGTCGTCGGCGAGGATCTCGAGGCCGGGAATAGCGTCGGCGTGGGCCTCGGTCGAGAGCAGCAGGTTGCGGCTCTCCTGGAAGGCGTCGGTCTGCTGAGCGCCGGGATCGACCTTGATCATCCCGCGCCAGACCGCGGTCGCGCCGGCGGCGAGGACGCCGCGGAAGGCGAGGTCGGAGTTGGTATTGGGCGCCGCGTGCTCCTGGGTGGTGTCGTAGTCGAGGTGCTGTCCGGGGCCGCCGGCGTAGCCGCCGGTGACGCGGGCCTCGGAGCCGGGGCCGGCCAGCTTCGTCTCCATCCGCACCTTGCCGCGGGCCGAGCCGAAGCCGAGCGCCGTCCAGTCGAGGCGGCCGTCGCGCTCTACCTCGGCGCGCTGGGTGGCGAAGATCCAGGCTCGCTCGGAGATGTCCTGGGTGTTGACGTAGCGCAGCGTCGCCGCCTGCCCGACGCTCAGCTCGACCACCGAGTTGAGCAGCCCGTCGACCTCGTCGCCGGGCGAGGACCAGTGCTCCCAGACCTCGGCCTCGGCGCCCTCCTCGACGACCACCAGGGTGCGCCAGCCGACCGCGGCCCCGTCCTGCTCGACCGGGACCTCGATCCGGATCGGCTCGGCGACCTTTACGCCGCGCGGCACGTGGACGAGCACGCCGTCGCGCCAGTCCGCCTCGTTGCGGGCGACGAAGGGGTCCTCGACCGGGACGAGCGACCCCAGGTGCTCCTGCAGCAGCTCGGCGTGGGAGGAGAGGGCATCGGCCAGTGAGACGACGGTCGCGCCGTCGGCGCCGCTGACCTCGGCCTCGGGCGTCGTTGCCTCGTAGGCCTCGAGGTCGAGCCCGGCGAGGTCGGTGAATTCCCAGCCCTTCGACTTATGGTCCGGCAGCGGCAGGCTCTGCGCGAGAGAGGCGCCGCGCTGGCGCCTCTCCGAAAGCCATGCGGGTTCGGTCGCCAGCTCAGCCAATGGAGCCCTCCATCTGCAGCTCTATGAGGCGGTTGAGCTCAACCGCGTACTCCATCGGCAGCTCCTTGGTCACCGGCTCGATGAACCCGTTGACGATCATCTTCGAGGCCTCCTCCTCGTCGAGGCCGCGGCTCTGCAGGTAGAAGAGCTGCTCGTCGCCGATCTTGGAGACGGTCGCCTCGTGGCCGACGTCGGCGTCGTTCTCGTCGATCCGGATCGTCGGGTAGGTGTCCGAGCGCGAGTCTTCATCGAGCAGAAGGGCGTCGCAGACGACCTTCGAGCGCGACTCGGTCGCCCCGTCGGCGACCTCGAGCAGGCCGCGGTAGGTGGCGCGGCCGCCGTCCTTGGAGATCGACTTGGAGAAGATCGAGGACGAGGTCTTTGGCGCCGCGTGGATGATCTTGCCGCCGGCGTCCTGGTGCTGGCCGTTGCCGGCGAAGGCGATCGAGAGGATCTCGCCGTGGGCTTCCGGCCCGAGCAGGTAGATCGACGGGTACTTCATCGTCAGCTTCGAGCCGAGGTTGCAGTCGACCCACTCCATCGTCGCCTTCTCGTGCGCGACCGCGCGCTTGGTGACGAGGTTGAAGACGTTCTGCGACCAGTTCTGGACGGTCGTGTAGCGGACCCGGGAGCTCTCCTTGGCGACGATCTCGACCACCGCCGAGTGCAGCGAGTCGCTCGAGTAGACCGGCGCCGTGCAGCCCTCGATGTAGTGGACGTCGGCGCCCTCCTCGCAGATGATCAGCGTGCGCTCGAACTGGCCCATGTTCTCGGTGTTGATCCGGAAGTAGGCCTGCAGCGGCATCTCGACCTTGACCCCGGCCGGGACGTAGACGAAGGAGCCGCCGGACCAGACGGCCGAGTTGAGCGCCGCCAGTTTGTTGTCATTCGGCGGGATGATCGTCGCCCAGTGCTCGCGCACCAGGTCCTCGTGCTCGCGCAGGGCGGTGTCCATGTCGGTGAAGATCACGCCCTGGGCCTCGAGCTTCTCGTTGACCTGGTGGTAGACGACCTCGGACTCGTACTGGGCGCCGACACCGGAGAGGAATTTGCGCTCTGCCTCGGGGATGCCCAGCCGGTCGAAGGTGTTTTTGATGTCCTCCGGGACCTCGCTCCAGTCGCGGCTGTTCTTGTCGGAGGCGCGGACGAAGTAGTGGATGTCTTCGAAGTCGATCTGGTCGAGGTCGCCGCCCCATTTCGGGGTCGGGCGCTGTTCGAAGTGCTCCAGCGCCTTGAGCCGGAAGTCGCGCATCCACTGCGGCTCTTCCTTGAAGTCGGAGATCGTTTCGACGACCTCGCGCGAGAGCCCCTTCGGCGCTTTGTAGGCGTAGCCGGTCTCGGGGTCGTTGAACCCGAACTTCTCCTTGTAGTCGGCGTTGAGGCCGGCCAGTTCTCTTTTCTCTGCGACTACCTCGGGCGTTGCCATGTCAAGCGACCTCCAGGGTGATGGTGTCGTCCTCGATGGCTATCGGGAACGTTTGCACCGGCTGAAAAGCGGGGAGCGTCTTCGGCCTGCCGGTGCGCAGGTCGAAGAGGGAGCCGTGGCGCGGGCACTCGACGGTACAGGTGGCGGGGTCGAACTCGCCCTCGGCCAGCGGCCCGTCGTCGTGCGAGCAGCGGTCCTCGATCGCGTAGAGCGTGCCGTCGCAGTTGAAGACGCCGATCTTGCGTCCGTCGTGCTCGACCAGGCGCATCGTGCCGGCCGGCAGCTCGGCAGCCGGGCAGACGGAGATGGTGGTTCCTGCGGTGTCGGTCAAGAGGGTGGGTTGCTCCCCAGCGATTCGAGATTAGTGCGGATCGAGACTTAATCCTAGTCCTACGGTCGGATTTTAGCGTGCGAGGATCGTGGGAAATCTTCGAGATAGGAGGAAGCGATGAGCGAGAGGACGAGTTACGCCCCAGGCACCCCCTGCTGGGTCGACCTGGCGACGCCCGATGTCGAGGCGGCAGCCTCCTTCTACGGCAGCCTTTTCGGCTGGGAGGTCCCGGAGCTGCCGAACTCGGCTGAAATGGGCGGCTACCGGCGGGCGAAAAAGAACGGCAGGGACGTCGCGGGGGTCTACCCGCTGATGGAAGAGGGGCAGCACCCGGCCTGGGCCACCCACGTCTCGGTCACCGATGCCGCCGCGACCATGGACGCGATCCGCGAGAACGGCGGCCAGGTGCTCGTCGAGCCGATGGAAATCGCCGACTACGGCAAGATGAGCGTCTTCGTCGACCCGAGCGGCGCTGTCTGCGGTGTCTGGCAGCCCAACGCCTTCGCCGGCGCGGAGCTGGTCAACGAGTACGGCTGCTTCGGCTGGAACGAGCTCGGCACCCGCGACATTGTCGGCGCCAAGCAGTTCTACTCGGCGGTCTTCGGCTGGGGCACTCAGGAGGAAGAGTCCGAGCGGGCCGGGACCTACACCGTCTGGAAGGTCGGCGACGCGATGGTCGGCGGCATGCTCGATCTGAACGCCGTCGGCGTGCCCGACGAGGTGCCGCCGCACTGGCTCGTCTACTTCACGGTCGAGGACACCGACGCCACGGTCGAGAAGGTCAGGAGCGGGGGAGGGGACGTGCGGATGGAGCCGATGGATATCCCAATCGGCCGCTTCGCCGTCGTCGCCGACCCGTTCGGCGCCGTCTTCGCGGTGATGCAGCCGAGCGAGGAGACGCTGGCGAACATGCCGTAAGGGGGCCGGCTTCTGCCGGCTCAGCCGAGGTCGGCGACCGCTTCGCTCGGGTCGCCGGCCTCGCCCTCGTCCTCCCATTCGGCGGGCTGGCCGAGGCTGGCGCTCTTCACGACCTTGAGGCCGAGCATCGCGCACTTCATCCGCGTCGCCGAGATCTCGATCCCGAGCAGCTCGAGCACGTACTCCTTCGGCAGCCGCAGCAGCTCCTGGCGCGATTTGCCGACCAGCTCGTCGGTCAGCAGCGAGGTCGCGGCGGTCGAGATCGCGCAGCCCTTGCCGTCGAAGGCGATCTCCGCCACCCGGTCGTCGCCGCCGAGCCGGATCGTCACGCGCTGCTCGTCGCCGCAGAACGGATTCGTGTCCTCGAACTCGAGATCTGGATCGTCGAGCCGGCCGAAGTTGTGGGGCCGCTTGTAGTGCTCGAGGATCTGGTCGCGGTAGAGCTCGTCCATTCGCCGAGGCTAGCGCAGCCACCTCTCGTTCCCTTGAACTACCGCTGAAGACCTCTAAAGTGGCGGGGCAAACTTCGATTGGGAGGGGTTGTATGTCTGCAGTTCGCCGTGCTCTGGTTGCCGTCCTGGCGGTTGTCGTCGTCGTCGCTCTCGTGCCTGCTCTGGCCACGGGCGCCGGCAAGAACTCGACGACGATCGTGCTCAGCCTCAAATTTCCGGCCTTCCACGGCAAGCTGAAGTCGCCGCGCCAGGCCTGTCTCGGCAGCCGCACGGTGAAGCTATACCGCGAACGCAACAGCAAAAAGCTGCTCGGCAAGGACACCACCTCGGACAACGGCAAGTGGTCGATCCCGCTCGGGAAAAACCTTCCCGCCGGCCTTTACTACGCGACCGTGGCCCCGCGCGGCAAGTGCAAGGCCGACAAATCCCAGATGCTTCCGATCGTCTGACCGGGAGCTAGGAGGGTTCTAGAGTTCGAAGATGCGACGGGCGTCTTCGAGGCCGTCGACGAGGCGGTCGATCTCCGCGGGCGTCGTGTAGACGCCGAAGCTGGCGCGCGCCGTCGCCGCGACCCCGAGGCGGTCCATCAGCACCTGGGCGCAGTGGTGTCCGGCCCGGACCGCGACCCCGTGGCGGTCGAGGATCTCGGAGACGTCGTGCGCGTGGACGCCCTCGAGCTCGAAGGAGACGGGGCCGATCCGCGTCTCGCCGCGCGGCGGGCCGAAGACCCGCAGGCCCGGCATCTGCGGCAGCCGCTCCAGCGCGTAGTCAGCGATCTGGCGCTCGTGGTCGCGCACCGGCTCGATGCCGAGCCCGTCGAGCCAGCGCAGCGCCGAGGCCATCCCGATCGCCTGCGTGATCGCCGGCGTGCCGGCCTCGAAGCGGGCCGGGACATCGGCGTAGGTGGTGCCCTCGCGGCTCACCTTGCGGATCATCGAACCGCCGCCGAGGAAGGGCTGCATCTCGCGCAGCAGCTCCAGCCGTCCCCAGAGCGCTCCGATCCCGGTCGGGCCGTAGAGCTTGTGGCCGGTGATCGCGTAGAAGTCGACGCCCAGCTCGGCGACGTCCACCGGCAGCTTCGGCGCCGCCTGGGCGCCGTCGGCGAGCACCAGGGCGCCGGCCGCGTGGGCCAGCCGGGCGATCTCGGCGAGCGGGTTCTCGGTCCCGAGCACGTTGGAGACGTGGGTGACGGCGACTAGCTTCGGGCCGCGTTCGAGCAGCTTCGCGAAGGCCTCCATGTCGAGCAGGCCGTCGGCGTCGACCGGCGCCCACTCGATCTCGGCTCCGACCCGCTCCGCCAGCTGCTGCCAGGGAACGATGTTGGAGTGGTGCTCCATCTCGGTCAGCAGCACGCGGTCGCCGGCGCCGACGTTGGCGTCGCCCCAGGCGCGGGCGACGAGGTTGATTGCCTCGGTCGCGTTGCGGACGAAGACGACCTCGCGACGGTCGCCGGCGCCGAGGTGATCGGCGACGGTCGCCCGCGCCCCCTCGTAGGCGTCGGTCGCCTCGGCCGAGAGGGTGTGGGAGCCGCGGTGGACGTTGGAGTGGTGGCGGCGCTCGTAGCGGTCGACCGCCTGGATCGAGGCGAGCACGCGCTGCGAGCTGGCGCCGCTGTCTAGGTAGGCGAGCGGCTGCCCGTTGACCTCCCGCTCGAGCGCGGGGAAGGCGGCGCGGACCTTCTCGATCGGGAACGCCGAGGCCGCGGCGGGGCTGTTTGCGGCTACCGGCTCCATGTTCCCGTGGCTAGGCGACTGCGCCCGCCTCGACCTCCTCGCGGATCCAGCCGTAGCCCTTCTCCTCGAGCACGCCGACCAGCTCCGGGCCGCCTTCCTTGACGATCCGGCCCTCGAACATGACGTGGACGAAGTCGGGCTTGACCATGTGCAGGATGCGCTGGTAGTGGGTGATGATCAGCACGCCCATGTCCGGGCCGGCGAACTTGTTGACGCCCTCGGCGACGGTGCGCAGGGCGTCGATGTCGAGCCCGGAGTCGGTCTCGTCGAGGACCGCGATCTCGGGTCGCAGCAGCGCCAGCTGCAGCAGCTCCATCCGCTTCTTCTCGCCGCCGGAGAAGCCGTCGTTGAGGTAGCGACTGGAGAAGTCTTTGGGGATGTTGGCCAGCTCCATCGCCTCCTGGGCGGTTCTGGCGAAGTCTTTGATCTTGATCTGCTCTTCCCCGCGCGCCTCGCGCTGGGAGTTGATGATCATCCGCAGGTACTTGCTGACCGAGACCCCGGGGATCGCGACCGGGTACTGGAAGGCCATGAAGAGGCCGGCCTGGGAGCGCTCGTCGGGGTCGGCCTCGGTGATGTCCTCGCCCTTGAAGACGATCGAGCCCTCGGTCACCTCGAGCGCCGGGTGGCCCATGATCACGTTGGCGAGCGTCGACTTGCCGGAGCCGTTCGGCCCCATCAACGCGTGCACCTTGCCCTTCTCCACGTCGAGGTCGAGGCCCTTGAGAATTTCCTTGTCCTCGGCCTTCACGTGCAGGTTGCGAATCTCCAGCTCAGCCAATTTCACTCCGTTTCTGGGTTTGCGAAAAGTCTTGGTCAGGCGGCGGGGACGGCGGCCGGCTCGCGGCGCCCGCCCGGGCGCGAGAACTCGACCAGCTCGGCCAGCGTGGTGCCGGCCAGCGCCTTGGTCACGCCGCCCTGCACGCGGGTCCACAGCAGCTTCGTCGAACAGGCGTGGTCGCCGTCGTCCTCGTGCGAGCAGAGCACTTTGCCCTCCGGCGTCTCGTGGAAGCACTCCATCGGCGCGATCTGCCCTTCCAGCGCCTCGACCACCGCGTCCATCGTGATCTGCTCGGCCGGCATCGCCAGCCGGTAGCCGCCGTGGGCGCCGCGGGTCGAGGTGACCAGGCCCGCCTTGCGCAGTTTCGCGACCAGGTGCTCGAGGTAGGAGAGCGGCAGCCGCTCCGCTTCGGCGACGGTGTTGAGCGAGATCGGCGTCGAGCCAGGCTGGCGGCCCAGCTCGACCATCAGGCGCACTCCGTACTCGGCTTTGGTCGAGAACAGCATCTGTCTAAATCCTACCGAAGGGGTCGGTTATGCCTCGGCGCCCTCGGCGGCAGCCTTCCCCAGCTCGACGTGAGCGCGGCTGTCGCTGCCGCGGATCAGCACCAGGGTGAGGACGAAGCCGAGCGCCGCCAAGGCGGCGCCGCCGAGGAAGGCAGCCTGAAAGCCGTCGGTGAGCGCCTCGGACATACCGGTGCCCGACCCGAGCAGGTTCTCGGTGCGGGAGGTAGCGATCGCCGAGAGGATCGCCAGCCCGAGCGCGCCGCCGACCTGCTGCGAGGTGTTGATCAGGCCGCTGGCCAGGCCGGCCTCGTGCTCGTCGACGCCGGAGACGGCGGCGATCGTCGTCGTCACGAAGGAGAAACCAAGGCCGGCCGCCGCGAGCAACGAGGGCCCGAGGATGTCGGTGGTGAAGCCGCCCCCGACCGAGATCTGGCTGAACCAGAGCAGCCCGGCGACGATGAACAGCAGTCCGATCGCGAGCACCGGCTTGTAGCCGAATTTCGTCACCAGCTGGGAGCCGAGCGCGGCCGTGAAGATGATCGTCAGCGCCAGCGGCAGGTAGGAGAGGCCGGCCTTGATCGCGCTGTAGCCGAGCACCTGCTGCATGTAGAGGGAGATGAAGAAGAACATCGAGAACAGCGAGGCACCGACCAGGATGCCGACGACGTTGGCGCCGGTCAGGGTGCGGATGCGGAAGATCGAGAACGGGACCAGCGGCTTCGGCGTGCGCAGCTCGATCGTGACGAAGGCGGCGAACAGGGCCAGGGCGAGCGCGATCAGGCCGAGCGTCTGCAGTCGAGCCCCAGCCGGCGTCGGTGGCGTCGATCAGCGCATAGACGAGGATCGAGAGCGCGGCGGTGACGGTGACCGCGCCGGCGACGTCGAAGGCACGGGTCTCGGCCTCGGCCCGGCTCTCGGCGATCAGCCGCGGCGTCAGCACCAGGGCGACCAGGGCGACCGGGACGTTGACCCAGAGCACCCACTCCCAGCCGAGCCCGTCGGTGAGGACGCCGCCGAGCAGCACACCGGCGGCTCCGCCGGAGCCGGCCACGGCACCCCAGACCCCGAGCGCCTTGTTGCGCTCGGCGCCGTCGCTGAAGATCGTGGTGACGATCGAGAGCGCGGCGGGGGAGATGATCGCGGCGCCGAGGCCCTGGGCGGCGCGGGCGGCGATCAGCTGCCCCTCGGTCGTCGCGAAGCCGGCCGCCAGCGAGGCGACGGCGACCAGCAGCAGGCCGGCCATGAAGACCCGGCGGCGGCCGAGCAGGTCGGCGGTACGGCCCCCGAGCAGGAGGAAGCCGCCGAAGGTGAGCACGTAGGCGTTGACGACCCAGGGCAGGTTCTCCTGGGAGAAGTCGAGCGCGTTGCCGATCGAGGGCAGGGCGACGTTGACGATCGAGGCGTCGAGGACGACGACGAACTGGGCCGAGCAGAGCAGGACCAGCGCCAGCCAGCGTTTCGCCTGGAATTCCGCGGTGGTGGTCACGACTGGTCGCGCCAGTCAATCAGACCGGCCGCGTCGGCCTTATGTCCTTTTTGAACAACCTTTACGGCTCGATCAGGCCGCGGCGGATCGCGTAGCGGACCAGCTCGACCCGGTCGCGCATGCCGAGCTTGCGCATCGCGTTCGCCCGGTGGTTCTCGACCGTCTTCTCGGAGAGGTGAAGGACCTCGGCGATCTGTTTGGTCGTGTGCGCCTCGGCCACCAGCTTGACGATCTCCTCCTCGCGCGGGGTCAGCTCCTCCTCGCCGCTGGAGCCGCGCTCGAGCACGTCCTTGATCAGCGTCCGCTGCGCCTCTGGCGTGAGGAAGGGCTCGCCGCGCTCGACCGCGCGGATCGCCGCCAGCAGATCGGTGTCCGCCTGCGCCTTCAGCACGTAGCCCGAGGCGCCGGCTTTCAGCGCCTCGAACAGGTAGCGCTCGTCGTCGTGCATGGAGAGGATCAGGACCGATACCTCGGGTGCCTGGCGCTTGATCTCCCGCGTCGCCTGCAGTCCGGTCAGCTTCGGCATTTTCACGTCGAGGATCGCCAAGTCCGGGCGCTCCCGGACGGCCAGCTCGCGCGCCTCGGCCCCGTCGCCGGCCTCGGCCACCACCTCGATGTCGGGCTGGCGCTCGAGCAGCAGCCGGATCCCGGAGCGGACGATCCCGTGGTCGTCGGCGATCAGCACTCTCATGGTTCCGATTCTCCCGGCACGGTCAGCCGCACGGTGGTGCCGTGCCCTGGGCGCGACTCGATCGTCAGCTCGCCGCCGATCAGCAGCGCCCGCTCGCGCATGCCGGCGATCCCGAGCCACCCTCGGACTCGTCGAAGGCGAAGCCGCGGCCGTCGTCGGCGACCGCCAGCTCGACCCCACCGTCGTCAAGCCGCCGCAGCCGCACCTCGACGCGGTCGGCGCCGCTGTGGCGAGCGGCGTTGGAGAGCGCCTCCTGGGCGACCCGGTAGACGACGAGCTGGGCGTCGTCCCCGAGGTCGGAGAAGTCGCCGTCGGCGCTGAGCTCGGCTTCGATCTCGCCTCGCGCCAGTTGCTCCACCTGGCCCGCCGTCGCCGCCGCCAGGCCGAGGTCGTCGAGCGCGGTCGGGCGCAGCTGGCGCGCCAGCGAGAGCAGCTCGCGCATCGCCTGGTTGGCCAGCGCCTTGGTCTCGGCCAGTTCCCTCTCCAGCTCCGGCGGCGCCGCCTCGCGGGCCGCCTCCAGCCGCAGCAGCAGTCCGGTCAGGGACTGGTTGACCTCGTCGTGGAGGTCGCGGGCGACGCGGGTGCGCTCCTGCTCCTGTGCCTGCAGCGCCGCCGATCCGGCCCGCCGGCGCTCGGCTTCGAGCCGGCGCAGCATGCGCAGGAAGGCGAGCTCGATCCGCTCCACCTCCTCGGTCTCGCCGACTCCGTCGATCGAGGCGGGCAGCGGCCCGGGGCTGCTGAGGTCGACCTTCTCCATGTCCTCGATCAGCCGCTCCAGCGGCAGCAGGCGTCGGCGCAGGCGCAGCAGGCTGGTCGTGAGCGCTGCCACCGCGAGCGCGAGCACGACGATCACCACGAGGGTCATCGCTCAAGCCTAGAAGCACCTGGGGGGTGCACCGGCGTGAATGGGGGTTTCCCCCTATTGGCCGAATCGTCCTGCAACGCAATACTTTCCGGACAAAGCGACCTAGGAGCGATGACTCGATGAAGACCACCAAGCAGTCCACCTTCGGCGCCACCCTGCGCACGACGATCCTGCTGGCTTCACTCTCTGGCCTGCTGGTCCTGATCGGCGCCCTGATCGGCGGCCCCAGCACCGCCGGCCTCTTCCTCGGGATCGCCCTGCTGATCAACCTCGGCTCCTACTTCTTCAGCGACAAACTGGCGCTGAAAATGAGCCGCGCCCAGCCGATCGAGGAGTCCGAGGCGCCGCGGCTCTACCAGATCATGCGCGAACTGACGACCCGCGCCGAGCTGCCGATGCCCCGCCTCTACATGATCCCCCAGGACCAGCCCAACGCCTTCGCCACCGGCCGCAACCCCAAGCACTCGGCCGTCGCCGTTACCCGCGGGATCACGAAACTGCTTTCCGAGGACGAGCTGCGCGGCGTGCTCGCGCACGAGCTCGCGCACGTCCGCAACCGCGACATCCTGATCCAGTCGGTCGCCTCGGCGATCGGCGCCGCGATCACCTACCTCGCCTACATGTTCATGTGGTTCGGCAACGACGACAACTCGCCGCTGAGCCTGGTCGCTTCGCTGGCGATGGTCCTGCTTGCCCCGATCGCGGCGAGCATCATCCAGCTCTCGATCTCACGCCAGCGCGAGTACGCGGCCGACGCCGGCGGGGCGGAGATCTGCGGCAACCCGGAGTCGCTGGCGAGCGCCCTGCTGCGGCTCGAGCAGGGGGCGGCGGCGATGCCGATGCAGGTCAACCAGGCAGCGGAGCCGCTCTACATCGTCAAGCCCTTCTCCGGCAAGGGCATCGCCGGCCTCTTCTCGACCCACCCCCCGATCGAGGAGCGGGTCAAGCGCCTGCGCCAGATGCGCCCCAGCTTCGCCTAGCCCCTCGGGGCCACGGCCCCGGGGCGATTCCAGCCACGCGTCTGCATTTAGGCCCCTATAGCGGGCCTAAATGCAGACGCGTGGTCTTAAAGGGCGTCCGGGCGACTAGTAGCGCAGCGCCTCGCAGGCGATTCCGTCGTTGTCGCCGTCCAGTCGGTGGGGGTCGTATTTCGGCCCGCCGTGCTTCTTGAAGAAGTTCTGCGCCTGACGCCAGGTGCTGAAGTCAGCGCAGTCCTTGTCGCCGGCGGAGGCTGGGGCGGCGGCGAGGGCGAGTGCGATCACGGTGGCCAGCGCGGCAGCGGAAAGACGTTTCGTCAAGGTTTTCTCTCTCTGAGTACTAGAACAGAACTTCTAACGTACCCAAAAGCCCTACGATCGATGGCGCAGGACGTTCGGTGCACCTACGTTGAGGAGGGCGGGATGAGGATCGGCACCATCAAGCCGGCAGTGCCGGCGATCGGCGTTTCGAAGTCGGCTTAGCTCGACTTCGACCGGTCGGCGCGCCGGGCGATGTGGACGATCTTGTAGTCGCGTTCTTCGTCCGGCGTGCTGCTCAGCACCACCCGGTCCTCTTCCTCTCGCTGCCCTAGGGCAGCGAGAGGCGCGACGCCGGCGCCTTGCAGCGCCTGCAGGATCTCGTCCCGCGTGTGGTGACGCTGGTGATGCACGGTGTCGGCCAGTCCCTTGCCGGAAATGCGCGCTTCGTGGGTGCCGCCAGGCTCGAGCGCGGGGGCGAGACCGACCCACCGCCACTCCTCTTTGATCGTTTCTTCATCACCGGCGACGAAGTTCGCCCGGAACAGGCTCAGGGTGTTGGCGTCGAAAAGCACCAGCCCGTCCGGCGCCAGGTTCTCCCGCATGCCGGTGAGCGCGCGCTCGAGGTCGCCGTCGCCGAGCTGGTAGTTGATGACGTCGTTGAGGGCCCAGACGAGGTCGAACTGGCCAAGTGGCGGTAGCTCGCGCGCGTCGGCGACCTCGAGAGTGACCGCGCTGCCGTGTTTCTCCCGCGCCTTGGCGAGCATCGTCGGCGACAGATCACAGCCCCACACCTCCCAGCCCCGGCGGAGCATCGGCTCGAATGCCCGGCCCGTTCCGCAGCCGACATCGAGAACCCGGCCCCGCTTGAGACCGTGCCGCTCGAGCTCAGGGAGAAGTGCCCCCAGCCACATCTCGTAATCGTTGCGGTAGGTGAGCTTGTCGTAGATCGGCGCCAGCACCTCATATGCCGCCAGAGTGGGGTCCATCGCCCTGAGCCTACCCGGCGTTTCGATTGATAGATAGCCCTTTCAAAGGGCAGTGGGTCAGTTTGACTCTGCGCCACACGCAGCACTGATCTCGCGCTAGCTTCGCCTCGTCCCAGACGAAATGGCGCCCGCGACGGTGGAACGTCCGGGCGCCTGGCACCGGCAAATACAGCCCGGCCGTCTGCACTGGGACGAAGCGACTGACCCGGAAGGGCGACCCGGACCCGGACCGGATCTCAACCAGCTATGTCGAGCGCCAGAACCTCACGATGCGGATGGGGATGCGCCGGTTTACCCGCCTGACCAACGGGTTCAGCCGGAAGGTCGAGAACCTGTCGCACGCGGTTTCTCTGCACTTCATGCACTACAACTTCGCGCGCCCGAACTCAGCGCTGAAGGAGCGCTATCCCCGGACGCTGGCGATGGCGGCCGGAGTCGCGGATCACGTTTGGTCGCTGGAAGAGATCGCGGCGCTGCTCGATTGATCTGCACGCCGCGCGCGGTTGTACTCCCGCATGGGAAGACCGACGTAGACCAGCAGGAGCGCGACGGCGAACCAAGACAAAGCTTTGTCCATGAGGTCGGAGATCGGAGCCAACGATCCAATGGAAAGCAGTCCGAGCGCGAGCGCAGGGAGCAGTAGCCAGTCGAAGAGCTTGCGGATCATTCCGGGAGCCTAGCCCTACGGGCCGGCTCGATTCAAACTGACCCAGTGCCTTTCAAAGCGCTCGCTATACTTTTTGAAGTAAAGCTGATCCGGATTTAGGAGATTTCGATGGCAAGCGGTGTCGGGACGAAGACGATCGAGGAGATCGAGCCGTTCGAGGCGGCGGCGGAGCTGGAGGGCGGCGACGTCGTCCTGGTCGACACCCGCGAGCCGCACGAGTACCAGGAGGCCCACCTCGAGAACGGCAGGCTGGTCCCGCCTGGATTGCTAGCCGATGAGATCGCCGCCGCCGCGCCCGACAAGTCGGCGCGGACGATCCTTTATTGCCGCTCCGGCAACCGCTCGGCGATCGCCGCGGCGCAGCTCGAAGAGCTCGGCTACGAGAACGTCGCCTCGATGGCCGGCGGCATTCTCGCCTGGCAGGAGCAGGGGCTGCCGGTGGTCTCGACCAGCGGCATGACCGCCGACCAGCGCGATCGCTACTCGCGCCACACGTTGCTGCCCGAGGTCGGCGTCGACGGCCAGCTGAAGCTGCTGAACGCGAAGGTGCTGCTGCTCGGCGCCGGCGGGCTCGGCGCCCCGACCGCGCTCTACCTCGCGGCGGCCGGGGTCGGCACGCTCGGCCTCGTCGACGACGACGTGGTCGACGCCTCCAACCTGCAGCGCCAGGTGATCCACAACACCGAGCGGATCGGGATGCCGAAGACCGAATCGGCTCGCATCTTCATCGAAGCGCTCAACCCCGACGTGAACGTGGTCGAGCACCGCGGGCGACTCGACGCCGGGAACATCCTCGACGTCATCGGCGACTACGACATCGTCGTCGACGGCGCCGACAACTTCCCCACCCGTTACCTGCTCAACGACGCCTCGGTGCGGCTGCGCAAGCCGGTCGTCTCCGCCTCGATCCTCGGCTTCGATGGGCAGATCTCGACCTTCGTCCCCTTCGAGGGGCCCTGCTACCGCTGCCTCTACCCGACCCCGCCGCCGGCCGAGCTGGCGCCGAGCTGCTCCGCCAACGGGGTGCTCGGAGTGATGGCCGGGACGATGGGGACGCTGCAGGCGAACGAGGTGATCAAGCTGGTGCTCGGCATCGGCTCACCGCTGGTCGGCCGCCTGCTCCTCTACGAGGCGCTCGGCACCACGTTCACCGAGCTGAAGGTCCGGCGCGACCCGGATTGCCCGATCTGCGGCGAGAACGCGCCCGAGATCCCCGAGTCCGAGATGGGCCAGTTCCCCGACTACGACCTTTTCTGCGCCGGCGCGGGCGGAGATCGCCAGTAGGCGTCGGCTTCACTAGGATCACCGCTCCATGGCGACCGTTCGCATCCCCCCAGTGCTGCGCCCGAAAACGGGTGGCCAGCCCGAGGTCGAGGCCGGTGGCGCCAGCGTCGGCGAGGTGCTGCGCAACCTGACCGCGGCTTACCCCGACACCGAGGCGCAGCTGTTCGGCGAGGACGGGGACCTCAACCGCTACGTCAACGTCTACCTCAACGACGAGGACGTGCGCGTCCTCGACGGGCTCGAGACCGCGGTCAAGGACGGCGACTCCGTGGTGATCCTCCCGGCCATGGCCGGCGGCGCTTCCTAGCGCTCAAGCACCAGGCCGAGGAACTTCCTCGTCCGCTCCTCGCGCGGGTTGTCGAGGATGTCGGCCGGCCGGCCCTGCTCGACGATCGTGCCCTCGTCCATGAAGACGACCCGGTCGCCGACCTCGCGGGCGAAGCCGAGCTCATGGGTGACGACGAGCATCGTCATCCCTTCCTCGGCCAGCTCGCGCATCACGTCGAGCACCTCCTTGACCAGCTCGGGGTCGAGCGCGCTGGTCACCTCGTCGAACAGCATCACGTGCGGGTCCATCGCCAGCGCCCGCGCGATCGCGACCCGCTGCTGCTGGCCGCCGGAAAGCCGTTCGGGGTACTCGCCGAGCTTGTCGCTCAAGCCGACCCGTTCGAGTAGCTGCGTCGCTTTCGCCTGCGCCTCCTTGGCCGGCTTGCCGAGCACCTTTTCCGGCGCCATCGTCACGTTCTCCAGCGCCGTCTTGTGGGGGAAGAGGTTGAACTGCTGGAAGACGATCCCGACCCGCTGGCGCACGAAGTTAAGCTCCCAGCCGGCCTCGCCGGAGGGTGAATTCGGACCTCGGCAGATGTCTTTGCCTTCGACGAAGATCTCGCCTTGCTCGGGCGGCTCGAGCAGGTTGACGCAGCGCAGCAGGGTGCTCTTGCCGGAGCCGCTTGGCCCGAGCACGCAGATAACCTCGCCGCGCCGTACCTCGAGGTCGACCCCGCGTAGGACCTCGAGCTCGCCGAAGCGCTTGTGGATGTTCTCCAGCCGCAGCATCGCGCCGCCCGCGTAGCCGCTCTCCATCAGAGTGCCTCCACGCGGGGGGCGCCGCGGGTGAAACGGCCCTGCTCGCGGGCGATCATCTTGTCGACCAGGCGGGCGAGCGGCAGGGTGACGACGAGGAACATGATCGCCCCGAGGATCAGGCCCGAGCTGTTGAGGAACTGTGACTGTAGGTCGCGGCCGACCAGGGCAACCTCGCTGAGGGCGATCGCGCTGACCAGAGTGGTGTCCTTCATCAGCGCGATGAAGTCGTTGAGCAGCGGCGCGAAGACTTTGCGCACCGCCTGCGGCAGGATCACGTTGTGCATCGCCTGGCGGTGGCTCATCCCCAGCGAGCGGGCGGCCTCCATCTGGCCGCGCGGCACCGATTCGATCCCGGAGCGGTAGACCTCGGCCATGTAGGCGCCGTAGGTGATCGTGATCGCGAAGACCCCGAACCAGAAGTTGTCCGGTTTGCCGAGCCACTGCGGGATCCGCAGCCAGTCGGGCAGGAAATCCAACAGCGGGATGCTTCCGGAGATCAGCAGGATCATGATCAGCAGCGGGATCCCGCGGAAGACGTCGATGTAGGCGATCGTCGCGAAGCGGAGCGGGGCGAAGCCGCGGCCAGGGAGCTGGCGCAGCTGGGCCAGGATCAGCCCCCAGATCAGCGAGAGGGCACCGGCGACGATCGAGAGCTGGATCGTGAACCAGAATCCCTCCAGCACTTCGTCGAAATGATCGACCATGAAGCCGACGTCGAAGTACTGCTTGAGAAGTTCCTCCATCCCTCGCGGAGGCCCGCTCTCCTAACTCGCTTCGTGGGTGGCGGAGAGCAGCGCCTCGGTCGGGGCGCGTTTGAACCATTTTTCGTAGATCCGCGTGAAGGTTCCGTCGTCCTTCAGCTCTTCGAGCGCACCGTTCATTTCTTCCAGCAGCCCTTCGTCGTTTTCGGAGACGACGAAGCCATAGTCTTCTTCGGTCGGGATTGCCGCTGAGACTTCGATCCCGCCGGCCTGGACCGCGTTTTCGGCGACGGGGATGTCGATCACCACTGCGTCGAGGACACCGGATTTGAGCGCGTTGACCGCGTCGGGGCCCTGGGGGAAGGATCGGACTTCACTCGCGTCGGCTTTTTCTTCGGCGAATTCTTCGCCGGTCGTGCCCTGCTGGACTCCGACCGTCGTGCCACTCAGTTTCTCGACCGAGTCGATGTCGCTTCCCTCTTTGACCAGGATCGCCTGTTCGGAGAAGTAGTAGGGGTTGGTGAAGTCGACCGTCTCCTCGCGTTCGTCGGTGATCGTGGTCGCCGATGCAACCGCTTCGAAGCGGCCCTGGGCGAGGTCGCGGAAGATCGTGTCGAAGGAGGTGTCCTGGAACTCGGCGGTGCGACCGAGGCTCTCGGCGATCGCTTCCATCAGTTCGACGTCGTAGCCGGTGTAGTTACCTGGCTGTCCCTGCTCGAAAGGGGGATAGGGGATGTCGGAGCCGACGCTGAGCGTCTCGCCGCCGTTGCCGTCGCCACCGCCGTCGCCACAGCCAAGCACGAATGCGGCCAGGGCCAGCACCGCCAAGGCGACGAGCAAGCTCGAAAGGCTACTTCTCTTCATCGGCCCATCCTCCGTTCCGGAAAACGATTACCCGGCTAGGCAATACCCGGCAGAAGCTAAAGTAGTCCGTGGCTATACTTTTTGAAGTAACGGGAGACCTGATGGCCAGCGACCAGCTACTCAACCGGCCCTGTGGGGGGCGCTTCGGCAATATCGTCGAGTCGATCGGCAACACGCCTCTGGTCGAGCTGCCGCGGCTCTCGCCGAAGCCCGATGTCCGCATCTACGCCAAGCTCGAGGGCCACAACCCGACCGGCTCGGTCAAGGACCGCGTCGCCAAGTCGATGATCGAGGCGGCTGAGGCCGAAGGCGCGATCGAGCCGGGGCAGACGCTGCTCGAACCGACCTCCGGCAACACCGGCATCGCGCTGGCGATGATCTGCCGCCGCAAGGGCTACCCGCTGAAGGTGGTGATGCCCGACAACGTCACCGCCGAGCGCGTCCAACTGCTGGCGATGTACGGGGCCGAGATCGTCTACTCGGAGGGCGCGAAGGGCTCCAACGGCGCGGTCGAGGTCGCGCTCGAGATGTCCGAGGACCCGGGCTTCTACATGCCCTACCAGTACGGCAACGAGGCCAACCCGCTGGCCCACTACAACGGCACCGCGGTCGAGATCCTCGACGAGCTCGACGAGGTCACCGCCTTCGTCGGCGGGCTCGGGACCGGCGGCACCCTGATGGGCAACGGCCGCCGCCTCAAGGAGGCCAACCCGGAGACGCTGATCGTCGCCGCCGAGCCGATGCAGGGGGAGCTGGTCGACGGGCTGCGCTCGCTCGACGACGGCTTCATCCCGCCGATCATCGACATCACCCTGCTCGATCGCAAGATCATGGTCTCCAACCGCGACGCGATCGTCTGGACCAGGAAACTGCTCGAGGAGGAGGGGATCTTCGCCGGCGTCTCCTCCGGCGCGATCGCCCGCATCGCCAACCGCATCGCCGGCGAGATCGACGGTGGCAACGTCGTCTTCCTGATCCCCGACGACGGCTGGAAGTACCTCAGCTCCGGCGTCTACACGAAGCCGATCGAGGAGATAGAGAATCTGGACTCGACGGTTTGGTGGTAGGGACGCGCGTGGCACGGCGCATATCTGCGTCCTCGGTCGCTCGCGTGCAGAGCACGCCACGCTCCCTGCGTCCTTGATCTGCTTGGCCACGCACGCCCTAGTTCGGAAGGATGTTGATGCGGATCCCGCAAGAGTTGATCGATGAGTTGATTGCGCACGCGCGCGAGGACCTGCCGAACGAGTGCTGCGGGATGGTCGGCGGGCGCGACGGGGAGGCGACCGAGGTGGTCCGGGTCGCGAACTCGGCGGCCAGCCCGCTGCGCTACGAGATGGACCCGCAGGAGCAGTACAACGCGTTCAAGTCGATCGAGGACAAGGGCGACGAGCTGCTGGCGATCTACCACTCGCACACCAAGAGCGCCGCCTATCCGTCGCAGACCGACGTCAACCAGGCGGTCGCCTGGCCGGAACAGATCTACCTGATCGTCTCGCTCGCCGATCCGGAACGGCCCGAGGTAAAGGCGTACCTTCTCAGGGACCTGAAGATCGCCGATGTCGAGCTCGACGTCACATAGACCTGGCACCCACCGCCGTGGCGCCCACGGCGGTGGCGGTTCGCGTGGCGGTGACGAGGGCGGCGGTGGTGGGGGAGGTGGCGGCGGCCCCCTGGTCAAGGTCGCGTTCGGGCGCACGCTGGTCGAGGCCGAGATGATCCAGGGGCTGCTGACGGAGGCCGGCATCCCCAGCGTCCTGCAACGCAGCGGTGGCTTCGACGTGCCGGAATTCCTCGCCGCCGGCCCGCGCGACGTCAAGGTCGTCTCCGACCTCGCCGCGAAGGCCCGCGCGGTGCTCGCTGACACGATGGTCGAGGAGGGCGAGGACCCGGAGTGGACGGCGCTGGAAGAAGAGGCGCGGCAGCGCGGCGGTGGCGGCGAAGCCTCTCCCGCGCGCCTCGCGCTCTGGGTCGGCACCGTCTTCCTCGGCGGCCTGATCCTCGCCTGGGCCCTCTACCAGCTCACCTGAGGCGGAGGCAGCTCAGCTGACTCCGCTGGCCGGGCGCACCATCGCCCGCAGGTGGTCGCGCCAGACCTCCTCGATGTCGCGGAAGCGGGCGTCGAAGGCGTCTTCGATCGTTGGGACCGGGCCGCCGGGCTTGAGTTCGTGGACCAGCCGCTCGCAGGCCTCGGGGCCACGCTCATTCTCGAGCAGGTCGAAGATCGTGCCGCCGAGGATCACCGCGTCGCGGCGTGAAGGGGGGAAGGAGGGGCGGGCGCTCTCGCGCAGGCGGCGAATGACGGCGGCGCGATAGAGGCCGACCTGGCGGGCGAAGTACTGGGCGCCGCCTTCGACCAGCCAGGCCCAGCGCAGGTAGCGGGCGAAGCGACGGGGCGTCCAGGAGGGGGGGAGGGCGTCGTTGTTGGCGGCGACCACCAGCTGCGCGTAGAGCCGCTCGGCGGTGCCGCGCAGCGCTTCGTAGGAGTCGTCGCCGGCGGCGCGGCGTTCCATGTGCGGATCGTTGAGGACGTGCAGCTCGGTCGCCATCGCCCAGCCGGCCAGGTAGCGGCGCCCGGCCGGTGCCGCCGACCAGCGCGCGGCGGGCAGGAAGGGGTGGGCCAGGGTGAGCCAGGCCGGGTTGGTGTGGACGACGACCGTGACCTCGCCGGGAACCCGCTCGAAGCGGTCTTCGAGCCGCAGCCGCAGATCCTCCATCCGGTCCAGCGTGCGCTCCGCGAACGCCGAATCGTCGGTGTCGTGACGGGCAGTGAAACTTAAGGACTCAGTCTCAATCCAGGACACGGACTGAGGCTAGCGAGCGGATCCGAAGCTCAAGCGAGGACTGGTTCCGGCGCACCGCAAACATCACGAATCTCCGAGTGCGCGCGGTCGAACTCTTCGTCGGCCATCACCGGCGTGCCCTCGAAGGGCAGGTCGCGATCGATCTCGACCCAGGAGCGGCAGCCGTGGTACTCGTCGCGGACCCGCACCGTGACCGGGCGCGGGATGCGATGGACTCGCAGCAGCAGCACATGGAGCGGGTGACGCCGCTTCCAGGCGAGCCGCTTTTCGGCGTAGTCGGGGGTCCAGATGTAGTACGGCGAGAGGCTGTCGAGGGTGCGACGGTCGTTGATCGTGACGTGGTCGATCACTTCCGCCCAGGCACGCAACCGCACGCGATCGGGCTGGGGGATGCCGCCGTCCTGGAGCAGCGCTTTCGGCGGCGGCTCCTCGTCGGGCCAGACGCCCTCCTCGAGTGCGCGCGACAGCTCCGGGTGATGCGATTCGCGGACCAGGTCGTTGCGCTGGTGATCGAAGGTCGGGTAGAGGAAGAAGCGCTCGTGCTCGAGCTCGAAGTGCTTGTTCTCCTCGCGAATGCCGCCCTTACGCAGGGTCAGCAGCTGCTCGCCCTCGGCGAGAGCGCGAACGGTTACAGCCCATTCCTTGAGAGCGATCGGCATGTGGAATCAGTACCTGCGAGGTGGTCAGTCGTTAATAACAGGGGGCTGGGTCACGCTTCTGGCCTTGATGCAAGGCCGTTTCGCCTGCCCGAGATCGCGCATTCTAGACGAGCATCCCCAAATCGCAAAATTAAATGTCGTTAATCGTCCTAATGTCCGATTTGTGACCGCCGCCACCCGGGGTTTCGACCCTGAGGCGGTCGCCCGGGGCGAGGTCGCCTTCCGCCTTGCTGGGCAGCGGCTCGCCGTTGAGCAGGTTGCGCCCCGGCTCGCCGTCCTCGCCGCCGCGGCCGCGCGGAGCGTGGCGGCGGCGCTCGCTGAGCAGGGTGAAGCGCATCGGCGCCAGCGCTTCCAGCTCGCGCACGATGCCGTCACCGCCGTGCCGGGCGCCGTCGCCACCGCTGCCACGGCGGACCGAGAGCTCCCGCACGCGCAGTGGGAACTCGGTCTCCAGCGCCTCGACCGGGGTGTTGAGCGTGTTCGACATCGCGACGTGGATCGCGCTCGGGCCGTCGGCCTCGGGGCAGGCGCCCTGGCCGCCGCCGAGCGTCTCGTAGTAGGTGAACTCGTCGTTGGCCAGGCTCAGGTTGTTCATCGTTCCCTGGCCCTGGGCCGGGACCGGCCGGGCGCCGCCGAGCGCGGCGATGACCAGGTCGGCGACGCGGCTCGAGGTCTCGACGTTGCCGGCGACGACCGCTGCGGGATAGCGGGCGTTGAGCAGGCAGCCCGCGGGCGCGAGGACCTCGATCGGGCGGTGGGCGCCCGCCGACGGCGGGGCGTCGGGGTCGGTGAGGACGCGCACGGCGAAGAAGGCCGCCGACCTGGTCACCGAGAGCGGGCAGTTGAGGTTCCCCTCGACCTCGGGGTCGGTGCCGGAGAAGTCGAGGCGCAGGCTCTTGCCGGCGATCGTCGCCTCGACCCGCAGCCGCACGTCCCGCCGGCGCTCGCCGCGATCGTCCTCGAGCACGTCCTCGGCGCCGTAGACGCCGTCCGGGAGGTCGGCGAGGGCGGCGCGGGTGCGGCGCTCGGCGTAGGCGAGGATCTCCTCCATCCCGGTGCGGATCCGGTCGGGCCCGTACCTGGAGGCAAGCTCGGCCAGGCGCTGCTCGCCGACCCGGTTGGCGGCCCGCTGCGCCCGCAGGTCGGCGAGCCGCTGCGGCGGCGCGCGCATCAGGTTGGCGAGCCGCTCCAGCTCGGCGTCCTCGGCCCGGGTCGGGGGGATCACCACGCCCTCTTCGTCGAGGCTCTGGGAGAAGGCCGGCATGCCGCCGGGCGCGGGGCCACCGATGTCGGCGTGGTGGGCGCGGCTGGCGGCGAACCCGAGCAGCTCGTCGGCGACGAAGACGGGTGAGATCAGGGTCACGTCCGGCAGGTGGGTGCCGCCGCGGTAGGGGTCGTTGAGGATCCAGGCCCGGCCCGGCCGCTGCTCCTCGCCGAGCACGGCGGCGACCGCGTCGGGCATCGAGCCGAGGTGGACGGGGATGTGCTCCGCCTGCATCACCAGCTCTCCCCTGGCGTCGAAGAGCGCGGTCGAGCAGTCGTGGCGCTCCTTGATGTTGGCCGAGTAGGCGGAGCGGATCAGGGTCGCGCCCATCTCGTCGCAGGCCGCGCGCAGTCCACCGATCAGGACCTGGAGGGCGATCGGGTCGAGCCGCGTCATCGCGTGGTTCCTGCTCGGGCGACGATCGTGCCGGCGGCGTCGACCTCGGCCCGCCAGTGCGGCGGCAGGACCAGGGTCGCCTCCGGCAACTCGAAGACGACCGGCCCCCCGGCCCGGGTGCCGGCCGGGGGCTCGCCGCGCAGCACCGGCGCCTCGATCCACTCGCTGCCGAGCCGCACCGCTCGCGCGCCGCGCGCGAGCTCGTCCGCGTCCGCCGCGACCGGGCGCGGTTCCGGCCCTGGCACGACCATTGCCAGGCGGATGTCGACGAGGACGATCTCTCCCTCCGGGTCGCGGTGGCCATAGCGCTGTTCGTGAGCGCGCTCGAAGCGGTCGGCGAGGTCGGCGGGATCGGGTGCGGCCGGGCCGGGGACGGGGAGCTCGAAGGCCTGGCCGGCATAGCGCATCTCGTAGACGACTTCGGGGCTGGCACCGGCGAGGTCGTGGCCGGCGCCGGCGATCAGCTGCTGGACCTCGGCGGCGATGCGCTCCGCGCTCAGCCGCGGTCCGCTCAGCATCACCGTCCGGGTGGTGTCGCGGCGACGCTCCGAGGCGCAGAGGCCGAGCGCCGAGAGGACGCCGCCGGCGCGCGGGCAGAGGATCGTCTCGATCCCGAGCTCATCCGCGATCGCGGCGGCGTGCATCGGCCCGGCGCCGCCGAAGGGCAGGAGCGCGAAGCGGCGTGGGTCGATGCCGCGCTCGACCGTGACCACGCGCAGCGCCCGCACCATCTCCTGGTTCGCGACCGCGACGATCCCGGCCGCGGCCGCCAGCGGCTCGAGGTCGAGCGAGCCGGCCAGCTTGGCGACGGCGCGCGCGGCCGCGTCGGCGTCGAGCTCGATCCCGCCGGCGAGGCGCGAGTCGCCGGCGAGATGGCCGAGCAGGAGGTTGGCGTCGGTCACCGTCGGCTCCGCGCCGCCGCGCCCGTAACAGGCGGGCCCCGGCTCGGCGCCGGCCGAGCGCGGCCCGACGCGCAGCGCGCCGCCGCTGTCGCGCCAGCCGATCGAGCCGCCGCCGGCACCGACCGTGTGGACGTCGACCATCGGCAGCTGGATCACGCGGCCGGCGATCCGCCGCGAGTCGGTGCGGCGCACCGCGCCCGCTTCGATCACGCAGACGTCGCACGAGGTCCCGCCCATGTCGAAGCCGAGCGCGTCGCCGTCGCCGCTGACCCGGGCCAGCAGCCCGGCGCCGACGGCGCCGCCGGCCGGCCCCGAGAGCACGCTCCAGGCGCCGGCCCGCGCTGCCTCGGCGGCCGGGACGACGCCGCCGGAAGACTGCATCACCTGCGGGGTGGGCAACCCGCCCGCCGCGGTCGCCTGCTCGAGCCGTCCCAGGTAGCGGCCGAGCAGGGGGCTGAGATAGGCGTCGATCGCCGTCGTCGAGCAGCGCTCGTACTCGCGGAAGCGCGGCAGCACCTCGTGCGAAGCGGAGACGTGGACGCCGGGGAGGCGCTCTCGCAGGTGGGCGGCGACCCGGCGCTCGTGGCTCGGGTCGAGGTAGGAGAAGAGGAAGCAGACGGCGACCGACTCGACCTCGTGCTCGCGCAGTTGCGCCGCCAGGCGCTCTGGCTCCTCGGCGGCGAGCGGGGCGACCACGCCCTCGGGTCCGATCCGCTCCTCGGCCTCGAAGCGCAGCTCCGGCGCGACCAGTGGCGCCGGCTTCGGGGCGCAGAGGCGGTAGAGGTGCGGCCGGTCCTGGCGCCCGATCTCGAGCAGGTCGGCGAAGCCGCGGGTGGCGACGAGGGCGGTGCGGGCGCCCCGTTCCTCGAGCAGCGCGTTGGTCCCGACCGTCATCCCGTGTGCGAAGGACTCGACCGCGGCGGCCTCGGCTCCGGCTCGCTCCAGCACCGCCACGATCGCGTCCATTACCCCGGCGGACTCATCCCCCGGCGTGGTCGGGACCTTGGCGGTGTGGACGTGGCCGTCGTCGAGCAGCACGGCGTCGGTGAAGGTGCCACCGACGTCGACGCCGAGCAGCATGGTCAGGCCCAGTGCTCGCGGCGGACCTCGCCGCCGCGGGTGAGGACGAAGTGGAGGCCGTCGAGGACGGGGTCGGTTTCTGGGCAGTCGACCCGCAGGTGGCCGCCGCGCGACTCGCGCCGGTGCAGGGCGCAGGTCGCGGTCGCGCTTGCCAGCGGGTAGCCACTGGATACCAGCGCCGCCAGGTCGTCGGGGTTGCGCTTCGGCCCGGCCCGGCGCCACATCGCCTCCCTGGTCGCTTCGGTCGGTGGCTCGAACTGCCACTCCGGCAGCGGCGGACGGGTCGTGGCGGCGGTCTCGCCGAGGGCGGCGGCCGCCGCCCGGGCGCCGAACACGAAGCACTCGCTCAGCGAGTTGGAGGCGAGTCGGTTGGCGCCGTGCAGCCCCGTGCACGAGCACTCGCCGACGGCGTAGAGGCCGGGCAGAGAGGAGCGACCGTCGAGGTCGACGGCGATCCCGCCCATCGTGTAGTGGGCGGCGGGCGCCACCGGCACCGCTTCGGCACGGAGGTGCAGGCCGGCCTCGGCCAGGGTGGCGAAGACGTTGGGGAAGCGGGCGGGATCGATCTCGCGCAGGTCGAGCTTCACCGCCGTGGCGTCGTCGAGCCGCATCCGGTCCAGGATCGCCGCCGTGACCGCGTCGCGGGGGGCGAGCTCGTCGGTGAAGCGCTCGCCCGCGGCGTTGAGCAGCTTCGCCCCCTCGCCGCGCACCGCCTCGGTGATCAGGACGCCATCGTGGGGCGAGTCGGGCAGGAAGAGCGCGGTCGGGTGGAACTGGCAGAACTCGAGGTCGGCGAGGTCGGCGCCGGCGGCGGCCGCCAGCACCGGGCCGGCCCCGATCGCCCCGCGCGGGTTCGTCGTCCGTCGCCACAGCGCCGCCGCCCCGCCGGTCGCCATGACGGTCGCCGCCGCCGCCAGCGGCCCGGCGTCGGTGACGACGCCGTGACAGCGCTCGCCGTCGCTCCAGAGCGTCGTCGCCGAGGTCTTCTCCCGCACTTCTATGCGGGGCTCAGCGGCCACCATCGCCGCCAGCTTCGAGGTGATCTCGTGCCCGGTCTGGCTGCCGCCGGCGTGGACGATGCGCCGGCTCGCATGCCCGCCCTCAAGGCCGAGCGCGAGCCGCCCTTCGTGGTCGAGGTCGAAGACGACGCCGCGCCCGATCAGGTCGCGGACCGCGGCCGGCGCCTCCTCGGCCAGCGCCCGCACCGCCGCCGGACGGCAGAGGCCGCGGCCGGCGGCGATCGTGTCGGCGGCGTGGCTCGCGGGAGAGTCGTCGGGTTCGAGCGCCGCCGCGAGGCCGCCCTGGGCCCAGAAGCTGGCGCTCTGCGAGAGCGGGGTGCGGGAGACGAGGCAGACGCTGCCGCCTCCCTCGGCGGCGCGCAGTGCCGTCCAGAGGCCGGCGGCGCCGCCGCCGACGACGGCGACGTCGAACTCACCGGCTGGGTCGGTTATCGGCCCTCAGCCTCTCGGCGGATCGAGTCCAGCTGCTCGCGCAGCCAGGCCGCCGCGCCTTCGCGGGCGCGTGCCTTCTCGTCGGCGACCGCCTGCTCGGCCTCCTCGGCGCGGCGCTCGGCCTCCTCGATCCGCTGCTCCGCCGCCTCGGCCTCGGTTTCGATCTCGCCGAGCCGCTCCTGGGCGGCGGCGATCGCCCGCTCTTTCGCCTGGCGCTCGCGCTGCAGCTCTTCCTCGTGGGCGAGGCGCAGCTGCTCGCGAGCCTGCTCGGCAGTGGCGCGCTCGCGCTCGAGGTCGGCCTCGAGCGCCTCGATCTCGGCGTTGGCGCGCTGCTCGGCGGCGCTGGCCACCTCGGCCGCCGCTTTCAGCTTGCGCTCGGCCTCCTCGACCTCGGTGCTGAAGCTCTCACCGCCTGCTCGCCGCGAACTCATGCGCTCAATCTAATACCGGGCTGGCGGCGACGTCACGGTAGACCTCGATTACGCGCTCCGCCATCCGCGGCGCCGAGAGCGAAGCGGCGCGGCTGGCGCCGGCGACGCGGGGGTCGGCGGCGGCGAGCTGCGGGCGCGCCGCGGCACTCCAGATCTCGGTGTCGAAGGGGGCGCAGAGGCAGCCGTCGATCCCGGCCAG
The DNA here is from genome assembly GCA_963728025.1 of uncultured Actinomycetes bacterium. Taxonomy (GTDB): domain Bacteria; phylum Actinomycetota; class Thermoleophilia; order Solirubrobacterales; family 70-9; genus VAYN01. Next base: position 321,436 of record CAVSIF010000001.1, read on the forward strand.
CGCGTAGGGGGCGATCCCGACCGGAGTCGAGAGCACCGGAACCGCGCAGGCCAGTGCCTCGATCGCGGCCATCCCGAAGCCCTCGTATTCGGAGGTGACGAGGACGGCGTTGGCGGCATTGAGCCAGAGCGGCATCCGCTCCGGCTCGATCGAGCCACCGCTGAGCAGCTCCGCCTCGCAGGCGGCAGCGACCGCGGCGGCGCGGTCGTGGCGCTTCTCGGGGCGGGTCGGGTTGGCGGGAAAGAAGAGGTAGCGACCGTCTGGGTCGAGTCCGAGCTGGGTTCGCGCCACGGCGCGCGGAAGCGGTTCGAAGCGGCTCAGATCGGGCCCGCAGGGAAGGACCGTGGAGCCGGGGACCGGCGGCAGGCCAGGGCGGTCGTCCTCGCTTTCGAAGAGGGCGCGTGAGACGGCGGAGACGCGCGCGGCTCGCCAGGCGAGGCGGCGCGAGAGCGGGCCGACGACGCCGTGGCGGACGTCAGTACCGTGGAAGGTGACGAGCAGCGGCCGCGCCCCGGCCAGCCGCGCGCACCAGCCGGCGAGGCCGTAGTGGGCGTGGACGAGGTCGAAGCGCTGACGGCGCAGCAGGGCGCGCAGTCGCCGGGTCGCGGGGATGTACTCGCCGCGGCCGGGCGGGAAGCTGAAGAGGTCGACCTCGATCCCCCGCCGGCGCACCTCGTCGACCTGGTCGTGCACCCAGCGCCCCCGCTGCGGCGCCGCCTCGTCGGGCGTGAGGTTGGTGACGACCAGGACGCGCACCGGGGCAGGTTATCCGCGCTCGCCCCCGCTAGCAGCGGCAAATTGACAGTTCCGGTGGGAAGGGGTTGCGCGTTTGTGGCGTTCGGGTCTGGATCGGTGCGTCACGACCGCCGAGCATCGCCTCTCCAACCGAGAGAGGAGGCTTCGATGGTTTACGCGCTGATGGGTTACCTGCACACCGTGTTCGTCTGGCGGGTCCGGCAGATCCGGGCGCTGGCAGGGGAGCGGGGCCAGGGCACGGTCGAGTACGTCGGCCTGATCCTGCTGGTCTCGCTGCTGATGGTGGGGATGGTCGCGGCGATGAAAGGTTTCAACGGCAAGCAGGGAGTTGAGTTGGCGGACGTGATCGTCAACAAGATCAAGGAGGCGGTGGACAGGGTCGCCTTCAAATAGAGGCGTTGTCTCCTGGCCATAACCGGAAAGCGAGAGATGGGATGACGACTGGAGGCGTGACGATGACTGCTGAGGCGATCGGGATGGGGATTCCATCCGCTCTACGCCGTAAGCTGTATAACAGCATGAAACATCGGACCCAGCTATATCTCGACGACGCGCAGCACCGCTGGCTTCGGCAGCGGGCCGGCAAGTCGGGCAGCATCGCTGCCGTGGTGCGCGAGCTGATCGACGCCGAGCGCGCTCGCCGGCCGGATCCGGTCGCGGATCCCCTGCTCCGCTACCTGGTGGATGAGTCCCCCGGGCGCGGGCGCGAGGGCACCAGCGTGACCACGCTGGACCGCGACCTGTACGGCTGATGAGGACTGTCTTCGTCGACACCAGCGCCTTCGTCGCGCTCCGCAACGCCGCCGAGGCGGAGCACGAGCGGGCGCGGGCGGCGCTCTCGGAACTGGTCGCCGAGGGCGTCGCCCTCTTCACCTCGAACTACGTCTTCGCCGAGACCTACACGGCCCTGACGGTGCGGGTCGGGCGGGCCGAGGCGATCGAGTGGGGGCGACGCTTCCGCGCCAGCGGGGCGATCGAGTTGGTCCGGCTCGAGCAGGATGTGGAGGACGCCGCCTGGGAGATCCTCGAGGCGCACGGCGACAAGCAGTGGAGCTACGTCGACGCGACCTCGTTCGCGCTGATCGAGCGTGACGGCGGCGGCGAGGCGTTCGCCCTCGATGCCCACTTCGGCCAGCGCGGCCTGCGAGTCCACCCAGCAAGCGCCGGACGCGGCGCGCCGCGGCGTCCTCAGTCGTCCAAATAGCGCTGCTATTCGGACTCCCTGCGTCCTTGCATCGCTTGGTCCGGCACTCGCTGGCGCGGCGTGAAAGACTCGCCGGATGCCCGCCTCCCGCAGCTACGACCGCGCCCCGGCCGACATCCGGCCGGTCACGATCGACCCCGGGTTCGTCGGCAGCGCCGACGGCTCGGCGCTGATCTCGATCGGCAAAACGAGGGTGATCTGCACCGCCTCGGTCAACGACAGCGTGCCGCGCTGGATGCAGGGCCGCGGCAAAGGCTGGGTCACCGCCGAGTACGCGATGCTGCCCGCCTCGACCGGCGACCGCAAGCAGCGCGACATCGCCAAGGGCAAGCAGGATGGCCGCGGGGTCGAGATCCAGCGCCTGATCGGGCGGGCGCTGCGGGTCGTGGTCGACTTCAAGGCGATGGGCGAACGCAGCGTCTACGTCGACTGCGACGTGCTCGAAGCCGACGGCGGCACCCGCTGCGCCGCGATCACCGGCGGCTACGTGGCACTGCGCCAGGCCTTCCAGAAACTGATCGACAAGAAAGCGCTGGAGACGATGCCGCTGAACGGCTCGGTCGCCGCGGTCAGCGTCGGCATGGTCAACGGCCGGCCGCTCTGTGACCTCGACTACATCGAGGACTCGAACGCCGAGGTCGACGCCAACGTCGTGATGACCGGCGACGGCGGCCTGGTCGAGGTGCAGGCGACCGCCGAGCGGACGCCGCTCTCGCGCGCTTCTCTGGACGAGCTGCTGGCGCTCGCCGAGGGCGGCATCGGTCGCCTGCGGGAGGTGCAGGAGCGGGTCGGTTGATCCTCGCGACCGGCAACCGGCACAAGCTGGCGGAGATGGCGGAACTGCTGCCCTCGCTGCAGTTGCAGCCGCTGCCGGAGGGCTTCGAGATGCCGCCTGAGGACGGCGACAGCTTCGAGGCAAACGCGCTGATCAAGGCGCGGGCGGTGCGGGCGGCGAGCGGCGGGACGGTGCTCGCCGACGACTCCGGGATCGAGGCCGAGGATCTCGGCGGGGCGCCGGGCATCTACTCGGCGCGCTACGCCGGCGAGGGGGCGAGCGACGAGAACAACCTCGCCAAGCTGCTGCGCGAAGTCGACGCCGCCGCGGGCAACCGCCGCGTCGCCTACGTCTGCGTCCTCGCCCTGATCGACGAGTCGGGCGCCGAGTACCTCTTCGAGGCCCGCTGCGAGGGCCGACTGCTGGCCGAGCGCCGCGGCGAGGGCGGCTTCGGCTACGACCCGGCCTTCGTCCCCGACGACACCGGCCCCGACGACGAGCGCACCTACGCCGAGCTCAGCGCCGGCCGAGAAGAACGCGATCAGCCATCGCGGCCGGGCGGCGCGCCTGCTCGCCGCGCCACCTCGGCTTGGCGCCGGCCGGCTCGCCGTGATCCGCACCAAGAGCGGCGCCGCGGCACTCTCGATCGCCTCCAACTCGGTGCTGATCGCGCTCAAGCTGGCGGCCGGCGCGATCACCGGCTCGATCGCGATCCTCACCGAGGCGATCCACTCGCTGATCGACCTGGTCGCCTCGGTGATCGCCTTCGTCTCGGTCCGCAAAGCCGACGAGCCGGCCGACGCCGAGCACCCCTACGGCCACGAGAAGGTCGAGAACCTGGCGGCGACGATCGAGGGGATGCTGATCCTGGTCGGCGCCGGGATCATCATCTACGAGGCGACCCACCGGCTCGCGGTCGGCTCGGAGGTCGAGTCGCTCGGGATCGGGATCGCCGTGATGGGCTTCTCGGTCGTCGCCAACCTCGTCGTCTCGACCGTCCTCTATCGGCGGGCGAGGGCGCACGACTCGCCGGCGCTGGAGGGCGACGCGGCGCACCTGCGGACCGACGCGATGACCTCCGCCGGCGTCCTCGTCGGCCTCGGCGTCGTCGAGATCACCGGCATCGACGCCTTCGACTCGATCACCGCGCTGATCGTCGCGATCGCGATCGTCATCGCCGGGATCAGGATCATCCGCCGCTCCTCCGGCGTGCTGGTCGACGAAACGCTGCCCGACGCCGAGCTGGACCAGATCGAGGCGGCGATCGCCCGCGCCCGCACCGCCGAGGTCGCCGGGTACCACAAGCTGCGCGCCCGCCGTGCCGGCAGCCGCCGCCACATCGACCTCCACGTCCAGTACCGCTCCGGGACCAGCCTCGAGCGCGCCCACGAGCTGGCGCACCAGATGCGCGCCGCGATCGAGGCCGAGATCGCCCCGGCCGAGGTTCTGATCCACGTCGAGCCGGAGACGTCGTTTCTGACCCCGACGAGGAGGCGGGCGGCCCATTCCGGGCGGGGTAGCCGTTTCTTTCTGACCTCGGGCCGCTGGGGAGGGTGGGGCATCCTCCTACCTTCGCTGGGCTATTCGCCTGGGGACTGGAACAGCAGTCCTAGGATGCGCCCCGATGCGAATAGCTAACGCCGCTCGTACGGAGGATGCCCCACCCTCCCAAACAATTCGGGATCAGCTCGAATCTGACGATGGACCAGGGTTCTCAGCTGAAGAAACGCGATCGGCTTCCAAGGGACAAAGCTCACGATTTCGGGAGCTGCCGGATTTTTAGGAGCTTCCGCTAGAGGGGTCGGGGTACCTCTCGTACGAGCGGCGTCCTGATTTTCGCCTGAGAGCTGCCACTCGGACGGCCGCCCTACTCTTCAGGCGAAAATCCCAGCGAAGGTAGAGAGGTACCCCGACCCCTCTACGCCACCGCCATGAAGCAAGTCGTCGTTACGGAGGCGGCAGCAGGTTGACCGCGGCGGCGAGGCCGACCGCGACCAGGGTGATCGTGTAGCCGGTGTAGCCGCTGATCGCGAAGAGGACCGCGGCGATCGCGCAGACGGCGACGACGGTGATCCACGAGGCTCGGGCGAGGGACACGGCCGGTATTTTCACCGATATGCCCGACGCTGCCACCACCGAGGCCGCCCCAGGCGATGCCGCGGAGGCGGCGCTCGCCTTCCTCGCCGAGATGTCGCCCGACCTGCGCGGGGCGGCGATCCTCGACGCCGGCGGGGCCGTGCTCGCCGCCAGCGGCGATCGCGAGCGCTGGCGCGAGGACGCTGCCGCCCTGCTCGCGGTCGCCGACCGGCGCGGGCGAGGAGCCGGTCGAGCAGGTCCACGTCGCCACCGAGCAGGGCGAGGTCTTCGCGCTCCGCCACGCCGGCCTCGCCGCCGTCGCCGTCACCGAGCGCTTCGCCCTCGCCTCGCTGATGTTCTTCGACATGCGCTCGACCCTGCGCGACCTCGCCCAGCGGCCGACGGGACGAAACGTGACCATGTGTCCCGAAATCGGCCCATCGGCCACGGCGGAGGAGGGCTGATGCCCCCGAAGCCGCACCGGGTCCTGCTCGACCGCGTCTCCGGCTACGCCGACGAGGCGGCCGCCTACATGCGCCGCCGCCGCATCGCCCGCCGCCCCTTCGCCCGCCTCTACTACCGGAACGGACGCAGCGGCGACCACGCCGCCGACAGCGCGATCGGGGCGGAGCTGTTCGTCGCCGCCGGGCGCCTGATCGAGGTCGCCGGGAAGCGGCCGAAGTCGTGAGCCGAGCTGATCGAAGCCGACGTCGCCGCGCGCGTCCTCGCGCGAGCGCTGGCCAACGGCGGCGACTTCGCCGAGGTCTTCGCCGAACGCCGCCACGGCCTCTCGATGTCGATCGACGAGTCGCGGATCGAGGCGGTCCAGTCCGGCGCCGAGGAGGGGGCCGGGGTGCGCGTGGTCGAGGGCGGCACCACCTACTTCGCCCACGTCGACGGCCTCGACCCGGCCGACCTCGAGCGCGCCGCCGACGAGGCCGCGGCGGCGCTGCGCGGCGAGCGGCGCCGAGCCGCGGCCGCTGACCGCGATCGCGAGCACGCCGCTGCCGATCGAGCGCCGCCCCGAGGAGGTCCCGGCCGAGCGCAAGGCGGCGCTGCTGCGCGAGCTCGACGAGCGCGCCCGCGGCGCCGGGCGGCGAGGTCACCCAGTTCACCGCCTCCTACGCCGAGGCGCGGCGCGAGGTCACCGTCGCCAACTCCGACGGCCTGTTCAGCGGCGACGACCGCACCCGGGTGCGGATCGGCGCCCAGGCCGTCGCCCGCCGCGGCGACGCGGTCGAGACCGGGGCCGAGACGCTCGGCGCCCACCGCGGCTTCGAGCTGCTCGAAGACGACCCCGGCCAGATCGCCGAGCAGGCGGCCCGCAAGGCGCTGACCCTGCTCGACGCCGGCCCCGCCCCGTCCGGCTCGATGCCGGTCGTGGTCGGCGGCGGCTTCGGCGGCGTCCTCTTCCACGAGATGACCGGCCACGGGCTCGAGGCCGACCACATCCAGAAGGGCGCCAGCGTCTACGTCGGCAAGCTCGGCGAGCAGGTCGCCCAGCCGCTGCTCAACGCCTACGACGACGGCCGCCTCCCGCACGAGTGGGGCAGCGACGCGATCGACGACGAGGGCACGCCGACCCAGAAGACGCAGGTGATCGAGGACGGCCGCCTCACCTCCTACCTCTACGACCGCCTCACGGCCGAGCGCGACGGCGTCGCCTCGACCGGCAACGGCCGCCGCGAGAGCTTCCGCCACCTGCCGATCCCGCGCATGACCAACACCTACATCGCCCCCGGCGACGCCACCCCGGAGGCGATCATCGCCGAGGTCGAGAAGGGCTTCTACGCGGTCTCCTTCGCCGGCGGCCAGGTCGACCCGGCGACCGGCGACTTCGTCTTCGGCGTCTCCGAGGGCTACCTGATCGAGGGCGGCAAGGTGACCCGGCCCTGCCGCGGCGCGACCCTGATCGGCAACTGCCTCGAGGCGCTGACGGCGATCGACGCGGTCGGCAACGACTTCGAGATGAAGACCGGCATCTGCGGCAAGGGCGGCCAGAAGGTCCCGGTCGGCACCGGCCAGGGCCACGTCCGGATCGCGGCGATGACGGTCGGGGGGACCGAGGTTTGAGCGAGCTGAGCGCGACCGCGACAGCGGCGGTCGAGGCGGCGCTGGCGGCCGGGGCCGGCGACGCCGAGGCCTACGCCTCGCGGACAGCGGCCGCGAGGTGCGCGTCCACGGCGGCGAGGTCGAGAGCCTGACCGCGGCGACCCAGCGCGGGATCGGCGTGCGCGCCTGGATCGGCGGCCGGGTCGGCTACGCCTTCGGCACCGACCTCTCCGAGCGCTGGGGTCGGCGCGATCGCCGCCCGCGCCGCCGCGGCGGCGGCGGTCGCCGACGCGGACGAGTTCGCCGGCCCCGCCGCGGCCGGCCCCGGTCGAGGCTCTGCCGGGGCTGAGCGACCCCTCGGTCGCCGCCTGGGCGCCGGCCGACGTGGCCGAGCTGGCGCTCGCGGTCGAGCGCGCGGCGCTCGCCGCCGACCCCCGCGTCGCCGGGGTCGAGCAGGCCGTCTACGCCGACTCCGCCGAGCGGGTCGCGATCGCCTCCTCGACCGGCGTCGCCGGCGAGTTCGAGTCCTCCGACTGCTACGCCTACCTGCAGGCGCTGGCCGAGGGGGAGGGCGCCCGCGAGACCGGCCTCGGCTTCGGCCTCGCCCGCGGCCCGGCGGGCCTCGACCCGGAGGCGATCGGGCGCGAGGCGGCCGAGCGCGCGACCGCGATGATCGGCGCCCGCAAGCCGCGGCTCGCGCTCCTGCCCGGTGGTCCTCGACCCGACCGTCGCCGCCAGCTTCGCCGGCCTGATCGGCGGCGCTCTCGGCGCCGACGCCGTGCAGCGCGGCCGCTCGCCGTTCGCCGACCGGCTCGGGGAGGAGGTCGCGAGCGAGGCGCTGGTCCTGCACGACGACGGCCTCGACCCGGCCGGGCCGGCCTCGGCCCCCTTCGACGGCGAGGGCGTGCCGCGCCGGCGCACCGCGCTGATCGAGGGCGGCCGCCTGCGCACCTTCCTCTACGACACCTACACCGCCAACCGCGGCGGCGGCGACTCGACCGGCAACGCCGCGCGCGGCGGCTACCGCTCGCAGCCCTCGGTCTCGGCCTCGAACCTGGTCGTCGCCCCCGGCACGCTCTCCTTCGCGGAGCTGCTCGGCGGCGCCGGCGACGGCGTCTTCGTCACCGACGTCGCCGGCCTGCACTCCGGCGTCAACCCGGTCACCGGCGTCTTCTCGGTCGGCGCCTCGGGCCGCGCGATCCGCGGCGGCGAGCTGGCCGAGCCGCTGCGCGAGTTCACGATCGCCAGCGACCTGGTGTCGATGCTGGGTCGGTGCGGGCGGCCGGGGCCGAGGCTCGCTGGGTCCCCTTCGGCGGCTCGGTGCGGACGCCGCCGCTGCTGATCGGCGAGATGACCGTCAGCGGCTCGTGACAAACGGCATCAGTACTGCCTGCGGTGACGCCGAGGCCGCTGTTAGATTGCGCCGATCTTCAAACCCCGAGGAGGATTTCCGACGTGACCAAGGCTGAGTTTCTGGACCAACTGGCCGGCGACGACCGGCTCGGCAGCAAGAAAGCTGCCAGCGACGCGGTCGACGCTGTGCTCGACGCGATCACCGACGCGCTGAGCTCCGGCGGCGAGGTCAGCTTCACCGGCTTCGGCAAGTTCCACGTCGCCGAGCGCGGCCCCCGCCAGGGCGTCAACCCGCGCACCGGCGAGCGGATCACGATTCCGGGCGGCAAGGTTCCCCGCTTCTCCGCCGGCTCGGCCCTGAAGACCAAGGTCAAGGGCGGCTGAACCGCTGACCCGTTCGCCGATCGGCTGGCGGCGCTCGTCGAGCGAGCGCCGCAGCCAGATCTGCCTCGGCCTCGATCCCGACCCGGCCCAACTGGCCGGGGACGGGGCCGTGGCTCCCAGCCCCGGCGTCTCGCCGCGAGCTGGCCGCGGCGGCGGTCGTCACCCACTGCCGCTCGCTGATCGAGCAGGCCGGCCCGGCCTGCGTCGCGGTGAAGCCGCAGCTCGCCTGCTTCGAGCGCCTCGGCGCGCCCGGCTGGGCGGCGCTGGCCGAGGTCTGCGCCGCCGCCCGCGAGGCGGGCCTGCTGGTGATCGCCGACGGCAAGCGCGGCGACGTCCCGGTCACCGCCGCCGCCTACGCCCAGGCGCTGGTCGGCGAGACGCCGACCCCGTGGGGCCCGGTCGCCGGCCTCGGCGCCGATGCCTTCACCGCCAACCCGCTGCTCGGCCTCGACGCGCTCGAGCCGCTGGTCGAGGCGGCGGCGCAAGCGGAGGCCGGCGTCTTCGTCCTCGTCCGCACCAGCAACCCCGGCGCCGCGGACGTCCAGGACCTGCCGGCGCCGCACGCAGCCGCTGCACGAGCGCCTGGCCCGGCTCGTCGACGGCCTCTCCGGCCGGCTCCTGGGCGAGAACGGGCTGAGCGGGATCGGCGCCGTCGTCGGCGCCACCGAGCCGCTCCACATCGCCCGCCTGCGCGAGCTGATGCCGCGCTCGATCTTCCTGATCCCCGGTGTCGGCGCCCAGGGCGGCAGGCCGGAGCAGCTCGGCGCCGCCTTCGCGCCCGGTCCCGCCGCGGCGCTGGTCGCCGCCTCGCGCGGGATCGCCGCCGATCCCGATCCGGCGGCCGCGGCCGAGCGCCTGCGGGCCGCGGTTTGGGACGTCTCGACCGCCTGAAGGCGCCTGCGACCACTATACGATCCTCGCCCAGTCCGACCCTGCGCCCCGCCCATGGAAAAACGCACCAGCGCCTTCGCCCGGATCTTCGCCGTAATCGCCTTGGCGCTCGCGGTGGTGGTCGTGATCGTCGCCGTCACCGGCTCGCTCGGCGACTCTGGCGACTCGTCGAAATCGGGACGCGACAAGGCGGCCCAGAAGCAGCGGCCGAAGACGAAAGCCAGCACCTACGTCGTCGAGAGCGGCGACACCCTGGTCTCGATCGCGCACCGGACCGGGATCCCGGTCGCCACGATCCTCGCGCTCAACCCCGAAGTCGACCCGCAGATCCTGATCGCGGGTGAGACGCTGAAGCTGAGATGAGCCGCCGCCTCGGCGTCGCCCTGGCGGCGTTGCTGGTCACGGCGCTCTGCTGGGCCGGGAGTGCCGGCGCGGCCGAGCCGCTGCCGCGGGTCGAGGCGCGGGCCTGGACCCTGGTCGACGCGCGCAGCGGCGAGGTGCTCGCCTCGCACGCCGCCGCCGAGCGCCTGCCGATCGCCAGCACGACCAAGCTGATGACCGCCTACGTGGCGCTGCAGGAGCTGCCGCTGAACAGAGTCGTGCGGGCGGCGCCCTACGAAGCGATCTACGGCGAGTCGCTGCTGGAACTGCGCGCGGGCGAGCGGGTCAGCGTGCGCGACCTGCTCTACGGCCTGCTGCTGCGCAGCGGCAACGACGCCGCCCACGACCTTGCGCTCGCCGCGGCCGGCTCCCAGGCTCGCTTCGTCGCCCAGATGAACCGCCGCGCCGCCGCGCTCGGCCTCTCCGACACCAACTACGCGAACCCGATCGGGCTCGACCAGCGCGGCAACTACTCCAGCGCCAACGACCTCGCGACCTTGACCCGGAGGCTGCGGCGGATCCCCGCCTTCCGCCGCATCGTCGACACCCGCGAGGCGGTGCTGCGCAGCCTGCGGCCGCCGCGGCGGATCGAGACCAGCAACGACCTGCTCTGGATGGTCCCCTGGGCGACCGGGGTGAAGACCGGCCACACCTTCGACGCCGGCTACGTCCTGGTCGCCTCCGGGCGCCGCAAGGGCGTCGACCTGATCTCGGTCACGCTCGGTGCGCCGACCGAAGAAGCCCGTTATGACGCCAACCGCCGGCTGCTCGAATACGGCTTCTCGCAGTACCAGCGGCGGCGGCCGGTGCGGGCCGGCCAGAGCCTCGCCGCGCCGGCGATCCGTTACGCCGGCGGCGAACTGCCGCTGCGCGCCGCCCGCACCGCCGTCGTCGGGCTGCGCCGCGGGCAGCGCCTGACGACGCGGGTCCGCGCCCCGGAGGAGGTCGAGGGCCCGGTTCGCCGCGGCGCGCCGCTCGGCGCCGCCACGGTCCTCGTCGACGGCCGCGTCGCCGCCACGGTGCCGCTGCGGGCCGGCCGCTCGATCCCGCGGGCGAGCGCCTTCGACCGGGTCCGCACTTTCCTCGAAGACAATCTCGCTTTACTCGCGCTTACTGGGTTCGTGATACTGATTGGCGGGGTATTGCTCTACCGCCGTCTGGCCCGCTGAAAGCGACCGAGGAGAGCGAATTCCGGGGTGAAAACGCAGTGATCCTCACCGTGACCCTGAACGCGGCGATCGACCGCACCGTCGCCGTGCCGAATTTCCGCCTCGGTCGTCGCCACCGCGCGGTCGAGAGCCGCACCGTGGCCGGCGGCAAGGGGATCAACGTCGCCCGCGCCCTCAGCCTGCTCGGCCGGCCGGTGATCGCCGCCGGCTTCGTCGGCGGCCCGACCGGGATGCGGGTGCTGGAAGGCCTGCGCGAGGAGTCGGTGCTGACCGACTTCACCCGGATCGCCGCCGAGACCCGGATCAACCTCGCGGTGATCGACCCGACCTCGGGCGACCAGACCGAGATCAACGAGCGCGGTCCGGCGGTCAGCCCGGAGGAGGTGAAGAAGCTGTTCGAGCGGATCGGCTACCTGTCCAGCGGCGCCAAGCTCTGCGTGCTGGCGGGGTCGCTGCCGCCCGGCGCCGGCGACGACCTCTACGCGCGCCTGATCGACGATCTCGGTCGCCGCGGCGTCCCGGTCGTGCTCGACGCCGAGGGCGAGGCGATGCTCGCGGGGGTCCGGGCCGGCGCCGCGATGGTCACTCCGAACGAGCGCGAGGCCGAGGAGCTGGTCGGGCAGGAGTTCGCCGACCCGGGCGACCTCGCCCAGGGCCTCCACGAGCTGGTCCGGCTCGGTGCCGAAGAGGCGGCGATCACGCGCCCGGAAGGCTGCGTGGCAACGGTCGGCGAGGGTAACGAGCGGCGCCTGCTCGAGGTCCACACCGAGCCGCTCGAGCCGGTCTCCACGGTCGGCTCCGGCGACGCCTTCCTAGCCGGCTACGTGGCGGCTCGCTACGAAGGCCGCTCGGCCGAGGACTGCCTCGCCTACGGGGTCGCCTGCGGGGCCGAGTCGACCCAGCACTTCGGCGCCGGCACGGTCGACCGCAACCAGGTCGAGCGCCTGCTCGGCGAGGTCGCCGTGCACGATCTGGAGGTCCCGGCGGAAGTGTAGGCTGGCTGTTTCAACCGCCAAGCCCCTGGAGGACTCACTTGGAAATCGAAATCGGCCGCGGCAAGAAGGGCCGCCGCGCTTACGGATTCGACGACATCGCCATCGTCCCTTCGCGCCGGACCCGCGATCCCGACGACATCGACATCAGCTGGACCCTCGGTCCCTACCGCTTCGAGCTGCCGCTGGTCGCCTCGGCGATGGACGGGGTGGTCAGCCCCGATACCGCGGTGCTGGTCAACGAGCTGGGTGGGCTCGGCGTGCTCAACCTGGAGGGGATCTGGGCCCGCTTCGAGGACGCCGAGGAGCGGCTGGAGCAGATCGCCGCCGCCCCCAAGCACGTGGCGACGCGGCTGATGCAGGAGATCTACGCCGAGCCGGTCAAGTCTGAGCTGATCGGCAAGCGGGTGGAGGAGATCAAGGCCCGCGGCGCCGTCGCCTGCGGCTCGCTGACCCCGCAGAAGGTGCGCGAGCACTATGAGGTCGCGGTCGAGGCCGGCCTCGACATCCTCGTCGTCCAGGGCACCGTGATCTCGGCCGAACATGTCTCGACCACGGTCGAGCCGCTCAACCTGAAGGAGTTCATCTCCGAGGTGCCGGTGCCGACCGTGGTCGGCGGCTGCGCCTCCTACTCGACCGGCCTGCACCTGATGCGGACCGGGGCGGTCGGCGTCCTGGTCGGGGTCGGTCCCGGCGCCGCCTGCACCACCCGCGGCGTGCTCGGGATCGGCGTCCCGCAGGCGACCGCAATCGCCGATGTCGCCGCCGCCCGTTCCCAGCACATGCTGGAGACCGGTGAGTACGTCAACGTGATCGCCGACGGCGGCATGCGCACCGGTGGCGACGTCTCCAAGGCGATCGCCTGCGGCGCCGACTCGGTGATGGTCGGCTCGCCGCTGGCCCGCGCCAAGGAGGCGCCCGGGCGTGGTTTCCATTGGGGGATGGCGACCTTCCATCCCTCGCTGCCGCGCGGCACCCGCGTCTCGACCAAGCAGGACGGGACGATGGAGGAGATCCTGCTCGGGCCGGCCCAGGAGAACGACGGCACCTTCAACCTGATGGGGGCGCTGAAAACCTCGATGGCCACCTGTGGCTACGAGGACATCCGCTCCTTCCAGCGGGCCGAGGTGATGGTCGCGCCGGCGCTGATGAGCGAGGGCAAGAAGCTGCAGAACGAGCAGTCGGTCGGGATGGGGTCGAACGGACGGGCGGCCGTGTCCGCGGGGGTTGCGGTATCGGATGACTAGTAGGACGGGAACGCCCCGGCCGGCGGGTCCTGTCGCCGCAGGGGACCCACCATCCCCTGCGGTAGCTAAAGCTTCCTCGGGGATGGTTCCCCCTACGGCGCCACCCGCCGGAGAGAGGGCGGTCGAGGAGGTGCTCGTCCTCGACTTCGGCGGGCAGTACTCGCAGCTCATCGCGAGACGCATCCGCGAGTGTGGAGTTTTTGCGGAGTTGCTTCCATCGACTGTCTCGGTGGAGGAGATCCGCGAGCGGGCGCCCAGGGCGCTGGTCCTCTCTGGGGGGCCGGCTTCGGTTTACGAGCCGGGGGCGCCGGCGTTTCCGACCCAGCTGCTCGACCTCGAGATCCCGCTGCTGGGCATCTGTTACGGGATGCAGGCGATGGTGCTGGCCCTTGGCGGCCGGGTCGAGTCGGCCGAGACGGGCGAGTTCGGCCGCACCGAGCTGGTCCTGCGCGACGGCGGCGGCCGTCTGCTCAGTGGCCTGCCCGAGGAGCAGAGCTGCTGGATGAGCCACCGCGACGCCGTCTTCGAGGCGCCCGAGGGCTTCCGCGCTCTCGCCTCCAGCCCGAGCTCGCCGGTCGCCGCCTGCGAGTTGCCCGACCGCGGCCTCTACGGGATCCAGTTCCACCCCGAGGTCGTCCACACGCCCTACGGGACCGAGATCCTCACCCGCTTCCTGCGCGACATCGCCGGCTGCGAGCAGGAGTGGTCGCCGCGGTCGGTGATCGCCGAGCAGGTCGGGAAGATCCAGGCCCAGGTCGGCGAAGGCCGGGTGATCTGCGGTCTCTCCGGCGGCGTCGACTCCTCGGTTGCCGCGCTGCTCGTCCACAGGGCCGTGGGGGAGAGGCTGACCTGCGTCTTCGTCGACCACGGCCTGATGCGGCTGAACGAGGCGGAGCAGGTGGTCGAGGCGTTCCGCCAGTTCGGCATCCCGCTGGTCCACGTCGACGCCGAAGAGCGCTTCCTCGCGAAGCTGGCCGGAGTCGACGACCCGGAGCGCAAGCGCAAGATCATCGGCGAGGAGTTCATCCGCGTTTTCGAGGAGGAGGCGGGCAAGCTCGAGGACGTTGGCTACCTGGTCCAGGGCACGCTCTACTCCGACGTGATCGAGTCGGGCGGCTCCGACCACGCGGCGACGATCAAGTCGCACCACAACGTCGGCGGCCTCCCCGAGGAGTTCGACTTCGAGCTGGTCGAGCCGCTGCGGATGCTGTTCAAGGACGAGGTGCGCGCGGTCGGGGCTGAGCTTGGGATGCCGGAGCGGATGGTCTGGCGCCAGCCCTTCCCCGGCCCGGGGCTGGGGATCCGGATCGTCGGCGGCGAGGTCAACAAAGAGCGGCTCGACATCCTCCGCGCCGCCGACGCGATCCTGCAGGAGGAGATCCGCGCCGCCGAGCTTTACCGGCAGCTCTGGCAGAGCTTCTGCGTGCTCCCCGTCGTCCGCTCGGTCGGCGTCCAGGGCGACGGGCGCACCTACGCCTACCCGATCGTGATCCGTGCCGTCACCTCCGACGACGCGATGACCGCCGACTGGGCCCGCCTGCCCTACGACCTGCTCGAGCGCGTCTCCAACCGGATCATCAACGAGATCCGCGAAGTCAACCGCGTCGCCCTCGACATCTCCTCGAAGCCCCCGGCGACGATCGAGTGGGAGTAGCGGCCCCCGCCCTCGAGCCTGCCGAGCACCGTTTTCAGGCACTTGCCTCGTGACGCAATGAAATGAGGTCGGCCGCAATAATCGCATCTGTGGCGCCGTCGCGGACCAAGGTTGATAAAGCGGGGCGTCTTCTGCGCGACTGGTGGCGGGCGCCAAGCAACAGCGACGAGGAGGCCCAGTTCGATGACGACGATCTAACCGATGCGTTCGGGGTTATTGTCGACTACCGCAGCGGGTTTCAGGATCCACTTAAGAAGGTGACCGTCGGCCTGCGCCAGTTCGTCGAGCGAGAGTCGAGCGAGGTAACCGTTGGCCAGCGACTGAAGCGCAATCCTCAGATCTCAACAAGCTTGATCGCTTTGGCTCGATGCGCCTAACGCAAATGGAGGACATCGCTGGATGCAGGGCGATCTTGTCGGGCGGCGCGACGGAGGTCGCAGGGGTTCTAAGGCGGATTCGTCGCAACTGGGAGGTTCTGAGGATTGAGGACTATGTGGCATCCCCTAAAGACACTGGCTATAGATCCCTGCATGTCGTTGTTCGTCGGGATGGTCATCCGGTTGAGATTCAGCTGAGAACTCCTGGTCAGCACGAATGGGCAGAGGGGGTAGAGCGCTGGGCGGCTCTCACCCGATTTCCCCTAAAGGATGGTGAGGGGCCACCCGACCTCCTGTCTTATTTGGACCTTGTCGCCTGGGGAATATCGGCAGATGAGCGAGGGGAAAGGCCAGACGCCGCTTTTATGGACGTCCTTTCCCGCTTCAAGGGCCGGATCGACCATCACTTGACTGGTGATAGGTAGGCTGTTCGTATGGCCCTACAGCATTTCTTGCTCGTCTATGACCTAGCTGCTCAGCGTCTAATCAAGCAGCAGGAGTTCAGTGATGGGGACGAGGCAGCTACCGCCTACGCTCTTCTAGAGCGCGAATACAAAGGTCGCGAGGATCTTGAGATCGTCCTCGTCGGAGCCGACTCGATCGAGACGATCATGCGCACCCATGCGCACTACTTCGACGCGGTGGGAACTACCTCGCCTTTTCTTGCCAGCGCCTAGCGTCGCGCTTGACTGGACTCCCTAGAACAGCTCTTCGCGCGAGTGCGGGGTCTCGAAGCTGGCGACCCCGATGATCGCCGAGATCGCGCCGCGGCCCTTGCGGCGGGCGATCCGTTCGCGGCTTTCCTCTTGGATCACGAGGACCTTGTCGACGGTTTCTTCCATCGCCGCCGTCACCTGCTTCCAGCCCTGCTCGTCGAGCAGGACCGGCATCCAGTAGAGCGTCGAGTCCTCGCGTTCGTCGATCGTGCCGGCCTCCAGGGCCGCGACCGCCCGGTCCATGAAGCTCTGCAGGGTGGCGCCGGAGACGCCGCCGAGCAGGGCGCGCGGCACCCGCCGCCAGATCCGGTCGCCGATGAACGAGTGCGGCTGCGCCTTGTAGAAGTGCTCGGTGGCGCCGCGGCGCTGCGCGGTGTCGACCAGCTCCAGGCAGCCGCACTTGTCGAGCGCCCGGGTGTGGTACGCGACATGGCTGAGGCCCGTCTCGAGGTCGTCGGAGATCCGGTTCGGGCTGGCGACGCGTTCGGTGAGGATCTCGAGAATCTTGATCCGCAGAGGGTGGGCCAGCGCTCTCACCAGTCGCTGGTCGATCAGTTCGGGGCGGGTTCGTTTCACTGGGGGCTCCTTGACAGGGTGGCTAGGTCCGCGCTTCCTCCCTTGCACAGACAGATATCTGCTTAGTCGAATACGTGTTGATTATTTGTATGGATCACAAGCGAACCCCGCAAATTGGTCAATCCGCGATGCGCCACCGTGGTGAATTCGCGGCCGGGAAAGGAAAACCGGCAAATCAGGCAGGGTGCCCGACCAGCGTGATCGCGTAGATCGCCACGAACCCGGTGATCGTCAGCAGCACGCGCAGCCAGGAGCGCTCGCTGTCGTGCTCGTGATTGTGGGCGGCGGGGAGCAGGTCGGTCGCGCCCATGTAGAGGAAGAAGCCGGCGTAGACGGCGAGGAAGTAGCCGAGCGTCTGCTCCGAGACGGAGATCATCGAGCCGACCACGGCGCCGGCGAGGGGCGCCAGCGCGTCGATCCGCAGCCAGCGTTTCGCCCGCGCCCGGTCGCCCGACTGGCTGAGCACGAAGCTGACCGTGTTGAGGCCGTCGGCGAAGGCGTGGCTGACCACGGCGAGCAGGACCAGCAGCCCGGTCTCGGTGTTGACGCTGAAGGCGAGGCCGATTCCGAGCCCGTCGGTGAACGAGTGCAGCGAGAGGCCGACCGCGCCCAGCGCTCCCACCCGGCCGTGCGTCTGCGCCTCATGCGGGTCGTCGCGGTGGTGGAGGACGAGGACGCGCTCCATCAGGAAGAAGGCGATGAACCCGAGCGCGACGAGCGGCACCGCGTCGTGCGCCTCGCCGATGCTCTCGATCGCCTCGGGGAGGATCTCCAGCAGGGCCACGGCGACGACGATGCCGCCGCTCAGCGCGACCACGGTCGGCAGGGTGTGGGCCAGCCGCAGGGCGATCGTGCCGCCGGCGAGGATCGCGACCACGGCGAGCCCGGCGAGCGGGATCGCGACCTCAGGCATCGTCGCTCCTGCAGCCGGGGCAGGTTCCGCGCAGGACCACGTCGTGGCTGCTCAGCTCGAATCCGGAGCTCCGCCCCGCCGCCTCGATCGCGCCCTCGAGGCGCTCGCTGGTGAAGGGGGAGAGGCGACCGCACTCCTGACAGACGAGGTGATGGTGATGGTCGCCGGGGTCGACGCGCTCGTAGCCGGTCGCGTCGCCACCGACGTCGACCCGCTGGATCAGCCGCAGTTGCTCGAGCCGGTCGAGGGTGCGGTAGACAGTGGCCCGCCCGACCTGCTCGATGCGGCGGTCGATCTCGAGCGCGGTCAGCGCACAGTCGGCATCCGCCAGCAGGTCGACGACCAGGCGCTGGGCGCGGCCGCTGCGGAAACCGGCCTCGTCGAGGCGAGTGGATGCGTCTGCTGACCAGCTCACGGCCGGGAACGTATCAGAGAATGAGACTCATTCTCGTTTAGCTAGCTGTAGGCGTCCCACCTCTGGAGATCGGGCAGCGGGTCGAAGGGCGAGCCGCCCTCGTACCAGCCCGGCGCGCCCCAGATCTCGAAGTGGAGGTGGCAGCCCTGGCTGTTGCCGGTGTCGCCGACCAAGCCGATCGGCTGCCCGCCGCGGACCGTTTCCCCTTCCTGCAGTGGCGACGGTTCGGCCAGGTGCGCGTACATGAAGTCGTTGGCGGTGCCCTTGCCGTCGATCACCAGGTAGTTGCCGGCGTTGGCCTCGTATTTGTTGAGCTGGATGGTGCCGCCGCGGGCCGCGACGAGGGGGGTGCCGCAGGCTGCCATCACGTCCTGGCCCTGGTGGGTGTGGCCAGAGCGCGCCGCGCCGAAGCGGCCGGCGCTGAGGCCGAATTCGTGGGCGCCGAGGACCGGGAAGGCGTAGCCGTAGATGGCGAAGCCGAGGGTGAGGGCGGTCGACTGGGTGGCGCGGCGGGTGGCCGGCGCGGCCGGGGCTTGCGGCCCGATCCGGAAGCTGTACTGGCCGTTGCGGGCCGGGCGGCCTTCGCTCGTGGCCCCATCCCAGCGCAGGCCGTTGGGCAGGTTGGGGGCGATGTCGTTGCGGTAGAAGGTCTTGACGACTTCGCCGAGCGCGTTGACGACATCGATCTGGAGGTCGTTCCGCGGCCGGCTGCTGGCGATCGTGTAGGTGAGGCGCGGGAAGCGATAGCCGAAGTAGAAGGACTTGCGCGGCTTGGTTTCGCCGGCCAAGAGGCTGAGCGCGCCGGCGCTCGGTGCCGCGGCCGGGGCGCCGGCGGAGCTGCCGGCGGGCGGCGGCGCGCCGGTCGGGGTCGGGGCGCCGCCGGTCGAGGCCGCGGCGGCCGGGGCGCCGAGGATCAGCAACGCAACGGTCGCGATCTTGTGGATCCTTCCCACCAAGCTAGGGACGGATTCGTCCGCTTCGCCCCGGAGACCTGCTTTGGCGCGGCGGTATCGACGCGGAGGTGGCTATGATCCCCCGGCCGCGTGGAGATCGACCGCGCGGTTTTTGCGCGATGAAGACCTTTGTTGCCACGCCAGCCAACCGCCAGCGAGACTGGTACGTCGTCGACGCCGAGGGCAAGACCCTGGGCCGGCTGGCGACGCAGATCGCCGACAGCCTGCGCGGCAAGCGCAAGCCCGAGTACACGCCGCACGTCGATACCGGCGACTTCGTCATTGTCGTCAACGCGGAGAAGATCCGTGTTACCGGCGACAAGCTGGCGCAAAAGACCTACTGGCGCCACAGCGGCTACCCGGGCGGGATCAAGTCACGGACGCTGGCGGAGATGCTCGAGCGGCGGCCGGAGGAAGTGATCCGCAAGGCGGTGAAGGGGATGCTGCCGCGCAATCGCCTCGCCCGCCAGCAGCTGACCAAGCTGAAGGTGTACGCCGGGCCTGAGCATCCGCACGCGGCCCAGCAGCCCAAACCGATGGAGACGAACTGATGGCAGACGACGAGAAGACTCCCGACCAGGTCGACGAGACGGCTGAGGGACAGGACGGGCAGGCCACGGGTCCTGTCGCCGAGGAGACCTCCTCGTCCTCGCAAGCTGCGGGCGACGAGGCCACCTCGACGCCACCCGTGGCAGACGCGCCCGACGCCCCGACCGAGGCGGCGGAGGACGAGTCGCCTGCCGAGGAGCAGCCCGCTGAGCAGGAGGAGTCCGAGGCCGTTGCGGAGGAGCCTGCTGCCGAAGAGGAGCCCGTAGCCGAGGAGGCCCCCGCTGCCCAGGAGGAGCCCGTAGCCGAGGAGGCTCCGGCCGCTGAGGGGCCCGAGGCGGTTGAGGAGCCGAAGGCTGAGGAGAAGAAGAAAGACGTGATCCCCGGCGCCGACCTGGAGCCGATTGCGGTCGAGCCGGCGGCGCGGGAGCTGAGCGCCGAAGAGCGCGCGCGGCTGGAAGCCGAGGAAGAGGAGAAAGCGCGCCGCGAAGCCGAGCTGGCCAGCACCGAGGAGCCGGCCAGCCGGGCGCCGGCGAAAATGGAGAGCGGCGCCCGCTACCTGGCGACCGGCAAACGCAAGAGCTCGATCGCCCGCGTCACCCTGCTGCCCGGCAGCGGCAAGATCGAGATCAACAAGCGCAGCCTCGAGGAGTTCTTCCCGCGTCCCCTGCACCAGACGATGGCGGTCCAGCCGCTCGCCGTCTCCGGCTATGAGGGCAACGTCGACGTCCGCGTCCGCGTCCACGGGGGCGGGATCAGCGGTCAGGCCGGCGCGGTCCGCCACGGCATCGCCCGGGCGCTGACCGAGATCGACCCGGAGCTGCGCGGCGACCTCAAGCGGCGCGGCTTCCTGACCCGCGACGCCCGGGTCAAGGAGCGCCGCAAGGCCGGTCTCAAGAAGGCCCGCAAGCGGCCTCAGTTCAGCAAGCGCTGACGGGGGCTTGGTGACGACCGAGCGCAAGCTCTTCGGAACCGATGGGGTCCGAGGAGAGGCTGGAACGTTCCTCAGTGCCGAGCTGGCCACCGCCCTGGGCCGTGCCACCACCGCCTCGCTGGAGGCGAGCAGCCCCCAGGTCCTGATCGTCCGCGACACCCGCGAGTCCGGCCCGATGCTGGAGGCGGCGCTGGCCGCCGGGGTCGCCGCCGCGGGCGGTGACGCGCTGCTCGGCGGCGTGCTGCCGACTCCGGCGGCGGCGATCCTCGTCAAGCGGCTCGGCCTCGACCTCGCCGCCGTCGTCTCGGCCTCTCACAACCCTTACGGCGACAACGGGATCAAGTTCTTCTCGGCCCAGGGGACGAAGCTCGGGGACGAGCTCGAGGCGCGGATCGAGTCGCTGCTCGACCAGCCCGCGGTGGCCACTGAGCCGGGCCGGGTGCGCGAGCTGAACGGTGGCCTCGAGGACTATCTGCGCGAGCTCGAGGCGGCCTTCCCACTCGATCTCTCCGGCCGCCGGGTCGTGCTCGACTGCGCCAACGGCGCCACCCACCGCGCCGCCCCGGCGATCTTCGCGCGGCTCGGTGCCGAGGTCGACGCGATCGGGGTCGAGCCCGACGGGCGCAACATCAACGCCGGCTGCGGTTCGACTCACCTCGAGTCGCTGATCGAGCGGGTCGCCGGCTCCGGGGCCGAGCTCGGCTTCGCCTTCGACGGCGACGGCGACCGGGTGCTGGCGGTCGACGGCTCCGGCCGGGTCCACGACGGCGACGAGCTGATCGCCCTGGCGGCGCGGGGGAGGGCGGCCCGTGGCGAGCTGAACGGGGGCGTGGTCGTGACTGTGATGAGCAACTACGGCTTCCACCAGGCGATGGAGGGGGCCGGGGTCGAGGTCGCCGTGACCCAGGTCGGCGACCGTTACGTGATCGACGAGATGCTGCGCCGCGGCTGGTCGCTGGGCGGCGAGCAATCCGGCCACATCATTTCCTCCGACTTCGTCGCCACCGGCGACGGCATCGCGGCGGCGCTGACGACGATGCGTGAGC
Organism: uncultured Actinomycetes bacterium; assembly: GCA_963728025.1. Classification (GTDB taxonomy): domain Bacteria; phylum Actinomycetota; class Thermoleophilia; order Solirubrobacterales; family 70-9; genus VAYN01. The sequence continues at coordinate 342,846 of CAVSIF010000001.1, forward strand.
TCGGCGACGCGGCGCTGGCCGACGCGGTGCCGATGGAGAAGCTGCCGCAGACCCTGGTCAACGTCGAGGTCGCCGACCGCGAGGCGATCGCCGGCGCTGACGCGGTCTGGGCGGCGGTTAGGGCCGAGGAGGCCAAGCTCGAGGGGCGCGGCCGCGTCCTCCTCCGCCCCTCCGGCACTGAGCCGCTGGTCCGGGTGATGGTCGAGGCACCGAGCGACGACGAGGCGATCGCGGTCTGCGAGCGCCTGGTTGCGGTCGTGCGCCAAGAGCTCACCTGACGCCGACGGGACGATAAGTCGCAGGGGGCGCGACTTTTCGGCCCATCGACCTGCTGGTCTCTACTCTTACTCGCCCTGATGTGTGGAATCGTCGGATACGTGGGCGGCCGGCCCTGCGAGGAGCTGCTGCTCGCGGGGCTGGAAAAGCTCGAATACAGGGGCTATGACTCGGCCGGCCTCTCGCTGATCGAGGACGGCGCGGTCGAGAGCGTGCACGCGGTCGGCAACCTCGCCAACCTCCGCGCCGCGGTCGCGGAGCGGGCCAACGGGGACAGCGCCCTGCCTGCCTCCCACACCGGGATCGCGCACACCCGCTGGGCGACCCACGGCCGGGTGACCGAGGAGAACGCCCACCCGCACGACGACGGCTCCGGCAAGGTCCACATCGTCCTCAACGGGATCGTCGAGAACCATGCCGGCCTGCGCAAGGGCCTGCAGGCCGAGGGGGAGGAGTTCACCTCCGAGACCGACGCCGAGGTCGTCGCCCACCTGATCGCCCGCCACTACGAGGGCGACCTCGCCGTCGCCGTGCGCGCCGCCTACGCCGAGCTGCGCGGTCACTACGCCTTCGTCGCCATGCACGCCGATGAGCCCGAGCGCCTGGTCGGCGCCCGCAAGGAGTGCCCGCTGGTCGCCGGCATCGGTGAGGGGGAGACCTTCCTCGCCTCGGCGATCCCGGCCTTCCTCGCCGACACCCGCGTCGCGATGCCGATCGAAAACGGCGAGATCGTCGAAATCGAATCCGGCGAGGTGCGGATCACCGACATCGCCGGCGCCCCGATTGAGCGCGCCTCTGAAGAGGTGACCTGGGACGCCGACGCTGCCGAGAAGGGCGGCTACGAGACCTTCATGCTGAAGGAGATCCACGAACAGGCCGACGCCGTCGCCGAGACCCTCGCCGACCGCCTGCCCGGCGACGACGGCGTCGATCTCTCCGACGTCGACCTCACGGACGAGTTCCTGCGCGGGGTCGGGCGGATCGTGATCGTCGCCTGCGGCACCTCCTACCACGCCGGCCTGATCGGCCGTTACGCGATCGAGGAGTGGGCGCGGGTCCCGGTCGAGATGGACATCGCCTCCGAGTACCGCTACCGCAACCCGGTGGTCGGCCCGGTGACCTGGTGATCGGGATGACCCAGTCGGGCGAGACCGCCGACACGCTGGCGGCGATGCGCCTCGCCCGCGAGGCCGGGGCGACGGTGCTGGCGGTGACCAACATCATGGGCAGCCAGGTGACCCGTGAAGCCGACGCCGTCCTCTACACGCGGGCCGGCCTCGAGGTCAGCGTCGCCGCGACCAAGACCTTTGTCGCCCAGGTGGCGGCGATGTACCTGCTCGGGCTGCGGCTGGCCGAGCTGCGCGGCACGCTCTCGCCCGCGCGCATCGCGGAGCTGGTCGCGGCGCTGAAGTCGCTGCCCTCGAAGGTCGAGGAGACGATCGCCGCGGTCGAGGATCCGGTCCGGGCGGTTGCCGCCGCCCACAGCGACCAGGGGTTCTTCCTCTACCTCGGCCGTCACATCGGCCTCCCGATCTGCCTCGAGGGGGCGCTGAAGCTGAAGGAGGTCTCCTACATCCCGACTGACGCCTACGCGGCGGGGGAGATGAAGCACGGCCCGATCGCTCTGCTCGACGAGTCGACCCCGGTCGTCTGCGTCGCCACCGACAGCCCGGTGCTGGAGAAGGTGCTCTCGAACGTCGAGGAGGTGCGCGCCCGCGGCGCCCAGACGATCGCGATCGCCACCGCCGGCAGCGAGCGGGCGGGCGAAGTCGCCGACGAGACGGTCGCCGTCGCCCGCACCGACTGGATCCTGCAGCCGATCGTCGCGATCCTGCCGCTGCAGCTGCTCGCCTACGACATCGCCCGCGCCCGCGGCCTCAACGTCGACCAGCCCCGCAATCTGGCCAAGACCGTCACGGTCGAGTAACCCGCGCAATCGCGTCGTTAGGATGCCCGCTCCGTGAAGGCCCGTCTCACTCTTCTTGCCGCCGCTGCCCTCGCCGGCCTGGCCACTGCCGGCTGCGGCGAGAGCGACTCCGGCTCGGGTTCCGACCCCGCCGCCCTGGCACCCTCGACCTCGCCGCTCTACATCGAAGCGACGCTGCAGCCGGAAGGCGAGCTGAAGACGAACGTCGCGGCACTGGCCCGGGAGATCGCCGGGGTCGACGACCTCGGCGGCCTGATCGTCGAAGAGCTCGAAGACTCCGCCACCGACTCCGGCGAAGAGTTCGACTACGAGAAGGAAGTGGCGCCGTGGCTGGGTGAGCGGGGCGGCATGTTCTTCCAGAAGTACGACGGCGAGGACTTTCGCGGCTACGGCATCGCGATTCAGAGCACCGACGTCGACGCAACCCAGGCCTTCATCGACGACCAGGCCGCGACCAGCGAGGAGCCGGTCGAGGAGGGTTCTTACGAAGGGGTCGAGTTCAAGGTCCAAAGCGACGACGGGACCACGGTCGGCGCGATCGGCGACTTCCTCGTCTTGGCGGAGGAAGAAGGGGAGTTCAAACGGATGGTCGACGCCGCCAACGGCGAATCGCTGGCCGACGCGGACGACTTCTCGAAAGCCTTCGACGCCGCTGCCAGCGACAGCTTCGCCGATGTCTTCGTTGACATCGGCGCCCTGATCAACCAGTCGGGCGGCACGATCGACCCCGAAGCCAAACAGTTCCTCGACAGCGCCGGGATCGATCCGAACGAGGCCACCGCGGTCGCCAGCCTGATTCCCGGCTCGGACCAGATCGAGATCGAGTTCAGCAGCGACCTCGGGGGTGAGAGCCCGCCCACGGGCGACGCGTCCGAACTGCTCGCGTCGCTCCCAGCCGACTCCGTTGCCGCAATCGCCGCCACTGACTTCGGCGAGCGGATCGGCGAAGCGATCGACACGATCGACGCGGAAGGCATTTCCGGCGAGATCCCGCCGAACAAATTCAAGAGCACGCTGAAAGAAGCTGGGATCGACGTCGACAAGATCGCTGGCTCGATCGGCGACCTCGGCGTCTTCGCCGAAGGCGACAGCGAGGGCAGCCTCGCCGGCGCCGCGGTGCTGGAAATGAAGAACGCCGAGGAAGCTCGCAACACCGTCTCCAACGTCGGCCTGCTGCTGCGGGCCAGCGAGACCCCGGGAGTGACGGCGCTGAGCGGCAAATTCAGCGGCTTCTCCGTACGCAGCGACGACCTCGGCCCGAAGCCGTTGATGGTTGCCGCGGCGGGTGAGCGGATCGCGATCGCCTACGGGCTGCCAGGCGGCCACCCGGGCGCTCCTCGGGAGCCCGGGTCAGACGCTCGCCGACACCCCCCTTTACAAGGAAGCCGTCAGCGCTCTCGGCGGCACGCCGATCAGCGGCTTCGCCGACGGCCCGGCAGCTCTGCGTCTGGCCGCCTCCCTGACCGCGGGCAGCGACGACCAGGAGGGCTTCGAAGAGGCGGAGCCGTATCTGGAGAGCATCGAGTTCCTGGCAATCGGCACCGGCGCCTCGGACGACCTCGTGACCGGGAAGCTGATCGCCGGCATCTCCGGCGAGTAACCTCGGCGCCGTGACCGGCGTCGGCATTGACCTGCTTGAGATTGACCGCATGGAGCGCGCGCTGGCGCGCCGCCCGCGACTTGCCGAGCGCCTCTTCACCGCCGCCGAGCGCGAGTACGCGGCGGCCCGGGCGCGGCCCGGCCGCCATCTGGCGGCCCGTTTCGCCGCCAAGGAGGCGGTGGTCAAGGCGCTGGGGTTGCGCGGTGGCTTCGGGTTGCGGGAGATCGAGATCGTCGCCGGCGAACCACCGACCGTGCGGCTCTCCGGCCGTGCCGCCGAAGCGGCGGCGGGTCGACAGGTCGACATCTCGCTGACCCACTCGCGCGACAACGCCGCCGCCGTCGCGGTCGTCGCGCCACGCTGATGCGAGGCTAGGCTGGGCGGATGGAGTCCTGGCTGCGCCCGCTATACGACGCCGAGGGGATTCGGGCGGTCGACGCCTGGGCGATCGAGGAGCAGGGGATCCCCTCGGAGCAGCTGATGGATGCGGCCGGGACGGCGCTGGCGGAGGCCGTCGCCGCGCTCTCGCCACAGGGGAAGGTGCGGATCGTCTGCGGGAAAGGGAACAACGGCGGCGACGGGAACGTCGCGGCCCGGCAGCTGCGGGGGGTCGGCTTCGAGGTCGAGACCGCCGACCTCTGGGGCGACGGGGTGCCGGCCGATCTCGACGGCTGGCTGGCCGGCTCGGGGGCGGTCGTCGACGCAATCTTCGGGACCGGCTTCGCGGGGGCGCCTCGGCGGCCGGCGCTGGCGGCGATCGAGGCGATCAACCGTTGCGGGGCGCCGGTCGTCGCCTGCGACATCGCCTCCGGGGTCGACGCCTCGAGCGGCGAGGTTGCGGGCATCGCGGTCGAGGCCGACCTGACCGTGAGTTTCCACGCGGCCAAGCTGGGGCACCGGATCGCCCCCGGCAAGTGGCACAGCGGCGAGCTGCGGGTGGTCCCGATCGGGGTCCCGGCCGGGGCGCCGAGCGCGCCGGCGGGGGGGACGATCGCCCCCGCGGTCCTCGCCCTGGCGCCGCGCCGTGGCCCGCGCTCGACCAAGTTCAGCTCCGGCCAGGTGACGATCGCGGGCGGCTCGCGCGGCCTCACCGGGGCGGTGCGGATGGCTTCGAGCGCGGCGATCCGCGCCGGTGCCGGCTACGCCACGGTCGCGATCCCGGCCGAGCTCGAGCCGGTCTTCGAACTGGGTCAGCCGGAGGTGATGTCGGTCGGCTGTCCCGGTGGCGACGGTTGCCTCGGGCCGGCTTCGGTGAAGGCGGTGCTGCGTGCTTTCGAGCGGGCTGCCGGAGGTGTGCTGGGGCCAGGCCTCGGCCGCGACCCCGGCGCGGTCGAGCTGGCCCGCGAGGTGGCTGAGTCGATCGAGGCGCCGCTGGTGATCGACGCCGACGGGCTCAACGCCTTCGCCACCGGCCTTGACCCGGTCGCCGCGCGGGCCGCGCCGACCGTGCTGACTCCACACGCTGGGGAGCTCGGGCGCCTGCTCGGGCGCGATTCCAGGGAGATCGACGCCCGCCGCCTCGCCTCCGCCCGCGAAGCCGCCCGCGAGGCGCGGGCCGTGGTCGTGCTGAAGGGGGACGACACGATCGTCAGCGACGGCGAGCGGGTCGCGGTCAACGCGCTTTCGGCGCCGGCACTGGCCACGGCCGGCAGCGGCGACGTCCTCTCGGGGATGATCGCGGCGCTGCTCGCGCGTGGGCTGGACCCCTTCGCGGCCGCCTGCGCGGGCGTCGTCGCCCACGCCCGCGCCGGGCGCGACGCCGCCGCCCGTGTCGGCGCCGCCGAGTCGGTGATCGCGACCGACGTGATCGACTCGATCGCGGTGGGCCTGCGTCCCGACGAGTCGGTCGAATAGTCTCGGCGACCTGCGATGAAGACCGCCGCCGACATCATGAACACCGAGGTGCCCTCCGTCTCGCCCGACGATGACGCCCGCAAGGCGATCGACCTGCTGGCGAAGACCGACATGGGCGCGATCGCGGTCCTCGACGCGGATCGCAAGGTGGTCGGGATCGTCAGCGAGTCGGACCTGGTCCTCAGCGACGAGGAGTCCGATCTGCACCTGCCCCACTACCTCAACATCATGGGGGGGATCGTCTTCGTCGGCTCGATGAAGGGCTTCGAGGAGCGCCTCGACAAGGCCTTCGCGACCAAGGTCTCCGAGCTGATGACGGCCGATCCGGTGGTCGCGCGCGACTACGAAGCAGCCGATCGCGTCGCCAAGAAGATCGCCGACTCCCACCACAACCACCTACCTGTGGTCGACGCCGACGGGCACCTGGCGGGGATGGTCACGAGGGCCGATGCCCTCGCCGCGGTGGTCGACGACGACGAGTAGCGCGATGGAGCGGGCGGTCGCCCGGATCGACTTCGACGCGGTTCGCGCCAACTGCGCGCGGCTGAAGCGGGAGCTGGGTGAGGCGGAGCTTTGCGCCGTGGTCAAGGCCGACGGCTACGGGCATGGCGCCGACGGCTGCGCCTCGGCGGCGCTGGCCGGGGGGGCGACGAGGCTGGCGGTCGCGACCGCGACCGAGGCCGAACAGGTCGGCCGCCGCTTTCAGCACATCCCCTTGCTGACGATGGGCGCGCTGAGCGCGGAGGACGTCAACGTCGTCCTTGCCGCCGGGTCCGAGCTGGGCGTCTGGCGCGAGGGCTTCCGGGCGCTGCTCGCTGACCGTGCCCGCGCCGCGGGCAGGCCCGCCCGCGTGCACGTCAAGTACGACAGCGGCATGGGGCGGCTCGGCAACCCCGAGGCCGAGGAGGTGCTCGCCCTGGCCCGGGCCTGCGACGCCGATCCCGACCTCGAGCTGGCTGGGATCTGGACCCACTTCGCGACCGCCGATGAACTCGACTCGGAGTTCTTCGACGAGCAGCTCGGGCGCTTCGAGGCGGTCGCGAGCGCGGTCAAGGCCGAGTTCCCGGCGGTCGTCGCGCACGCGGCGAACAGCGCCGCGGTCCTGCGCGAGTCGCGCTCCCATTTCGACATGGCCCGCTGCGGGGTCGCGATCTACGGGCTCGATCCGTTCCAGGAGGACCCGGTGGCGCGCGGCCTGGCGCCGGCCCTCTCGCTGCGCTCCTACGTTGCCGACGTGAAGCGCTTCCCGGCCGGGGCGAGCGCCGGCTACGGCCGGCGCTGGCGGGCTGACGAGGAGACCTGGGTCGGGGTGATCCCGCTCGGCTACGGCGACGGGGTACGGCGCGGGCTCGGCAACAACGCCGAGGTGCTGGTCCGCGGCCGCCGCCAGGCTCTGGTCGGCACGGTTTCGATGGACAACATCACGATCGACCTCGGGCCGGATACCGAGGTCGCGCCGGGCGACGAGGCGGTGCTGATCGGCGCCCAGGGCGAGGAGGCGATCCTCGCTGAGGAGGTCGCGGCGCGGCTCGAGACGATCAACTACGAGGTCACCTGCGGGATCTCGGCCCGGGTGCCGCGGCGTCCGGCGTGATCACCGACCGCCTGCTCTCGGCGCCGCTGGTCGCGTCCGCACGCGAGGCGCTGGGTGACGGCGACGGAGTCTGGATCGTCGGCGGCGCGGTCCGCGACGCCGCTCTCGAACGCGAGGTCGACGATCTCGACCTCGCCGTCGTTGGCGACCCGGGCGCGGCAGCGCGGGCGCTTGCCGCCGGGCTCGGTGAGCACGTCTTCGAGCTCTCGGCCGAGTTCGGCACCTGGCGGGTGGTGGCGCCGGGTCACGGCTGGCAGATCGACGTGACGGCGCTGCGCGGGGAGTCGATCGAGGCCGACCTGGCCGAGCGCGACTTCACGATCGGGGCCGTCGCCGTGCCGCTCGGCGGCGGCGCGGCGCTCGATCCCCACGACGGCCTCGGCGACCTCGAGCGCAGGGTCCTGCGAGCGGTCGGCGGCGACAGCTTCGTTGCCGACCCGCTGCGCCTGCTGCGCGCCGCCCGCCTCGCCGCCGAGCTCGGGCTGGAGATCGACCCCGGCACGGTTGCGCTGGCCCACGCCGCCGCCGCGCGCGCCGCCGACCCGGCCGGCGAGCGTCAGCTGGCCGAGCTGCGGCAGCTGCTCGGCGGCCCCGACCCGCTGCGCGGCCTCACCCTGCTCGACGCGCTGGGGCTGACCGCGGTCGTGCTGCCCGAGCTGGAGCAGCTGCGGGGGGTCGAGCAGGGCCCCAACCACCACCTCGACGTGTACGGGCACACGCTGGCGGTGCTGGAGCACACGCTGGAGGTGGAGGGAGGCCTCGACCGCTTCGCCGGCGAGCGCGCCCCGGAGGTGGCGGAGCTGCTGGACGAGCCGCTTGCCGACGAGATGACGCGGCGCACCGCCCTGCGCTTCGGCGCTCTCTTCCACGACATCGGCAAGCCCGCCACCCGGGCCGAATACGACGGCTTCATCGGCTTCCGCGGACATGACAGCGTCGGTGCCGGGATCATCGCCGAGATCTGCGGCCGCCTGCGCGCCAGCCGCCGCCTCACCCAGCACCTGCAGGGCCTCACCCTGCACCACCTGCGGCTGGGGTTCCTGATCCCGGAGGCGCCGCTGCCGGCGCGGCGCGTCCATCAGTACCTGCGGGCGACGGAGCCGGTCGCGGTCGACGTCACCCTGCTCACCGTCGCCGACCGCCTCTCCGCCCGCGGCGCCGGGCCGCTGGCGAGGCCAGAGATGGTCGAGGCGCATCTCGACCTGGCCCGCCGGATGATCGCTGCCGCCCTCGACTGGCGCCGCGACGGCCCGCCGCAGCCCCTGCTGTCCGGCGACGAGCTGGCCCGCGAAGTTGGGATCGAGCCTGGGCCGCGACTCGGCGAGCTGCTGGCCGAGCTCGAGGCAGCCCAGTACGCGGGTGAGGTCGGCGATCGCGGCGCCGCGATCGAGCACGCGCGCAACTGGCTGACCTGGACCGCCGAGGATTCCTGAATCCGGCTTGAACCGCCACTTCAGGTACGCTCCCCGCCGCATGGCGAAAGAGGAAAAGATCGAAATGGAGGGGGAGATCACCGAGGCCCTCCCCAACACCATGTTCCGGGTCAAACTGGACAACGGCCACGATGTTCTCGGCCACATCTCCGGCAAGATGCGCCGCCACTACATCCGCATCCTCCCGGGCGACCGCGTCAAGATCGAGCTTTCGCCTTACGACCTCGACAGAGGTCGCATCACCTACCGCTACAAATAACTCGCCGCCGCCTCGGCCTCGGGGCTCGCCAGCTCCGCGATCAGGGCTGACCAGGCGAAGTCCTTCGCGCCCTGGCCCTTGCCGGTCCGCGGGTGGTAGTACTCGCGCAGGCCTTCGCGCTCGACCGTCGTGATCAGGCCGGCGGCGAGGCGCTGCGCCTCCTGCGCGTAGCCGAGTCGCCGCATCCCGAGCCAGACCAGCCAGGCCGAGTTGACCCAGGTCGGGCCGCGCCAGTAGCGCCGGATCGGGCCGCGGCCCTCCGCTTCGTAGCTCGGCTCCGAGACCGCGACCGACGGCGGCGCCACCGGCGTCAGGAACTCGCGCTGGTTGAGCAGGTGCTGCTCGACCAGGCGCCGCCCGATCTCCTCGGGCAGGTCGGGCAGGGCAAGCGGCGCCAGGGAAGCCCAGGTCACCGGGCCCGGTCGAATCGTGCCTGGCTGCGCCTCGTCGACGAAGAGGCCGCGCCGCTCGTCCCAGAGCCGCCCGACCAGGGCCGGGGTTGCCGATGGCCGCCCCAGCGCCTGCAGCGAGAGCGACCACAGCGTGTTGACCAGCGTCTCGCAGAGGACCGGGTGCCCGCGCTCGCGCAGCCGCCGCGCGTCGAAGCCGAGCCGGCGGTTGCGCCGCACCAGCAGCGGGAAGCCGATCCGGCCGTTGGCGCGCCAGCCCCAGACCGGTTCGAACTTCGGCGAGGCGTCGAGCCCGGACTCGTCGGGCTGCACGATCCAGAGCAGGCCGTCGCCCTCGAGGTCGCGGTTGGCGGCGAGCCAGTCCGCCTGCGCCGCGATTCGCGGCTCCGCCGCCGGGTCGCCGACGGCGATCCGCCAGGCCCAGGCCAGCAGCGGCGGCTGGATCGTCTCGGTCTGGAAGGAGCGGCGCGAGGCGACGTTGTAGAAGCCGAGCCGCGGCAGCGAGACCGGCCGGTCCCAGAAGATCGTGTGGCCGATGAACCCGTCCGGCCGCTGCGCCGCCAGCAGGCTCTCGAGCTCGGCCCGCGCCCGCGCCCGGTCGAAGCGCCGCCAGACGATCGCCGCGAAGCACGAGTCCCAGTACCACTGCCACGGATACCGCGTCGGACTAGGACGCGTATACGCATAGCCAACGCCGCTCCGCTCCCCCTCCGCCCACCCCCGCCGCAGCACCAGCTCCGCCAACTCCCCCGCCGACGGGCCGATTCCCGCTGATATAGAGCGGTTTTCGGCCCGTCGGCGGGGGTTCACTTGCCGGTGCGGCGCAGCTCGCGCAGGGCGAGGGCGCCGAGCAGCGCCAGCATCCCGGCCAGGGCGACCAGCGCCGGCCAGGTGTTGGCCCAGGTGACCGAGCCGATGAAGCCCTGGCGAGCGGCTTCGACCACCTCGGTGACCGGATTGAGATCGGCGACCTCCTGCAGCCAGCCCTGCAGCAGCGCCAGCGGCGCGTAGGCGGGGGTGAGCAGGATCAGGGCCATCATCCCGGCCTGCATCAGCGGCGACGCCGACTGGCTCTTGAAGCGCAGGGCGAGGAAGCAGCCCCAGCAGGCGGCGAAGGCGGCCATCGCCGCGACCATGAGGAAGGTGACGAGGAGGCCATCGAGGCCGGGCCAGTTGGCGCCGAGCGGCAGCGCGATCGCGAGCACGAAGCTGGCCGGGATCAGCGCCCGGGCGCTGGCCGAGAGCACCGTGCCCAGCAGCAGCACCCAGCGCGGGGCGGGGGAGACGAGCAGGCGGTCGAGCCAGCCCTGCTCGATGTCGCGGGCCATGTTCACCCCGGCCGCGGCGCCGGTGAAGCCCGCTCCCTGCAGCATGCTGATCGGGACGATGAAGCTCTCGTAGGTGCTGGTCGTGAAGCCGTTGAGCTGGGTCAGGGCGCCGAAGACGCCGTTCAGCCCGAGGAAGAAGATCGTCGGCGCCAGCACGCCGGGGATCGCCGCCCCCGGCACCCGCAGGAGCTCGTTCCTCGCCCGCGCCATCAGGGCGCGGATCGTGGCCAGGTTGGCGCGCCAGGCCGGGATCGTCGCGGCTGGGGTGGCCGTCGTCGCCTCCATCAGCCCACCCGCAATCGGTGTCGCAGCGCCCGCGCGCTGAGGACGAGCCCGAAGACGACGATGCCGAGGATCGCCAGCACCGCGTAGAGCGTGTGAGCGGCGTCGATCCCGGAGATGATCGGCTCGCGCACCCCTTCGACGACGAGGCTGAGCGGGTTGTATTCGGCGATCGTCTTCGCCGGCTCGATCATCAGTTCGACCGGGAAGAAGGCGGAGGAGAGGAAGAGCACGACCAGGACCAGTGGGAAGAGGCCCTGGACGACGCTGGCGCTGCCGGTACGCAGCGCGATCGCCGCGCCGATCCCGCCGACCGCCATCGCCGACGCGGTGACCAGCACGATCGCCAGCAGCGCTCCCGGGACCCCGCCGGCGATCTCGGCGCCGAAGATCAGCCCGATCGCGAGGAACCAGAGCGCCCCGAACAGGCCCAGCGCCGCCGTCCCGGCGAGCCGCCCGAGCACGATCGTGAAGCGCGGGATCGGGGCGGCGAAGAGGCGGTCGGTGAAGCCCATCTCGATGTCGACTGCGAGCGCGATGCCACCGCTGTTGCCGGCCAGCATCAGCGACTGCATCATCGCCCCGGCGAGCATGAACTGGAGGAAGCTCTGGACCGGCGGGAAGCCGGGCAGTTCGACCGCGCCGGCGGCGCCGCCGGTCTGGATCGCCAGCAGCAGGGTGGGGAAGACGATGATCGGCGCCATCAGCTGCGGCCGCCGGAAGGTCTGGCGGATCGAGCGCAGCCCGAGCGCCTTGACGACGCGGGCGTTGGTCGCGAGTGAGCTCACGCCTCGACCGCCTCCTCGGCGCCCTCCTCGTCCTCCTGCTCGAGGTGGTAGCCGGTCTTGGCGACGAAGACGTCGTCGAGGGTCGGCCGCACCAGCTCCAGCGACTCGACCGCGATGCCGCCGTCGTCGAGCGCGCGCACGACGCGGGGGATGTCGGCCGCTCCCTGCTCGACCTCGACCAGCACGGTGCGGCCGTCCTTGGGCGGCAGCAGCTTGCCGATCGGCGCCAGGATCGACTCCGCCTCGGCCACCGAGCCGGCCGCCAGCTGCAGCTGGATGTGGGGGTTGCCGATTTCCGCCTTCAGCGACGCCGGCGTTCCTTCGGCGACGATCTTGCCGCTGTCGATGATCCCGACGTGGTCGGCGAGCTGGTCGGCCTCCTCGAGGTACTGGGTGGTGAGGAAGACGGTCGTGCCCTCGTCATTCAGTGCCCGCACCTCCTCCCAGATCGTTTTGCGGCTGACCGGGTCGAGGCCGGTGGTCGGCTCGTCGAGGAAGAGCACGCGCGGTTCGTGCACGAGCGCGGCGGCGAGGTCGAGGCGGCGCTGCATCCCGCCCGAGTAGGTGCCGACGCGGCGATCGGCGGCGGCGACCAGGTCGACCCGCTCGAGCAGGTCGTCGGCGCGGCGCTTGCCCTCGGCGGTCGGGATCCCCTGCAGGGTCGCCTGCAGCCGGATCAGCTCGCGGCCGGTCATCAGCGGGTCGAGCGCCGCTTCCTGCAGCGCGACGCCGATCGAGGAGCGGACCGCGCGCGCTTCGGCGACGACGTCGTGGCCGGCGACCGTGGCGCTGCCGCCGGTCGGCAGCAGCAGCGTGGTCAGCATCCGCACCGTCGTCGTCTTGCCGGCCCCGTTGGGGCCGAGGAAGCCGAAGATTTCGCCCTCCTCGACGGCGATGTCGATCCCCTGCACGGCGAGCACATCCTCGAAGGTGCGCTCTAGCCGCTCGGCGACGATCGCGGGCATCGCGCTAGGCCCCGGTCGGCTCGGCCTCGCGGGCCAGCGGCGGCAGGGCCTCGACCCAGCGGCGGCCGTTGGCCCGCTCCAGCGCCTCGGCCGCGTCGAGCAGCAGCTCGTCGCGACCCCAGGCGGCCTGCAGCTGCAGGCCGATCGGCAGGCCGTCGGCGAGGCCGACGGGGACGCTGATCGCCGGAATCCCGGTCAGGTTGGCGAGGCCGGCCCCGCGCACGTTCGCCTGGTCGGCGGTCAGGGTGCCCGAGGGCAGCTCGACCAGCGGCGCCTCGAGCGGCGGCGCCACCGCCGGCACGGTCGGCCAGGCGATCACGTCGACCTCCTCGAAGGCGGCGACGAGGCGGTGGCGCATCAGGGTCCGCACCCGCTGCGCCTTGACGCCGGCGGCGGCGGGCAGCAGCATCCGGTACTTGACGAAGCCGCGCGCGATCGGGCTCAGCTCGGGGTCGAGCTTGGCGAGCCGGTCGGGGCTGAGATTGCCGAGGCTCTCGACGTTCGCGATCAGCACCGTCGCCAGCGCCGCCGGCTCGATCTCGGCCAGCTCGATCTCCCGCAGCTCGCCGCCGGTCTCCGCCCGCAGCGCCTCGACCGCCTCGTCGCAGGCCTCGCGCACCGCCGGGGCGACGTCCTCGGAGACGCTGTCGCGGACGACGCCGATCCGCAGCCCCCGCGCCGCGCCGGCCGCCAGCTCCTCGCCGAACAGCGCCCCGCCCAGCAGGCGGCAGTCGGCGGCGTCGGCGCAGAGCGGGCCGGAGACGATCGTGGTCGAGACGTCGGCCATGTGGTGGCCGGCCATGGCCGCCCGGCCGAAGGTCGGCTTCAGCCCGGTCAGGCCGCAGTAGGCAGCGGGGAAGCGGATCGAGCCGATCCCGTCGGCGCCGACCGCGCCGGCGACCAGGCGGGCGGCGACCGCTGCCGCCGGCCCGCTCGAGGAGCCACCGGGGCAGCGCTGCGGGTCCCAGGGGTTGCCGGCGGCGCCGTAGACCGAGATGTTGCCGGTGCTGCCGGCGCCGAGCTCGTGCATGTTGCCGACCCCGACGATCGTCGCCCCAGCGTCGCGCAGGGCGCGGTAGGGGCCGGACTCGCCGGGGTGGCTCGGGGCCATCATTTCCGCCGCCCCGAAGCGCTGCGCCCGCCAGGGCAGCGGCCACTCGTCCTTGATCACGACCGGGACGCCGTGCAGCCCCCCGGGGGGCGCCTCGGCGAGCATCTGCCGCGAGCGCTCCGGGAAGGTCTCGACCACGGCGTTGATCGCCGGGTTGCGGTGCTCGATCCGCTCCAGCGCCGCCGCCAGCAGCTCTGCCGGGTCAACCTCGGCCGCCGCGATCGCGGCAGCCTGGCCGCGCAGGGTGAGGTCGAGCGCGCTCACGACTGCGGCGCTCGCGAGAGGTCCGGCGCCAGCTCTGGCGTGTAGTCACCGGTGTCGAGTTCGAGCAGTTCGACGATCGCCGGCCAGAACAGCGCGTGCGCGGCTCCGATCACGGCCAGCTCGATCTCGT
>CAVSIF010000002.1:0-48509 GCA_963728025.1 uncultured Actinomycetes bacterium
CTTCTGGTAGACGTGGCGCAGGTGGGTCTCGACCGTCTTCGGGGTGACGAAGAGCTGCTGGGCGATCTCGCGGTTCGTCATTCCATCGGCGGCCAGGCGCGCGACCCGCAGCTCGCTGGGCGTGAGCGCCGCGACCCCCGAGAGGACCGCCTTCGCGGACGCGCGCCGGTCGCCGTCAGCTCGGTGTGGGCGCGGTTCTCGAGGGACTCGGCGCCGCAGCGGTGGGCGAGATCGAGTCCCTCTCGCAACGGCGCGCGTGCCTCGCGACGCTGGTTGGCGCGACGAAGCGCGGCGCCGAGCTCGACCATCGCCTGGGCATGCTGCAGGCGCGCCCTGGTCTTCCCGAGTACGTCGGTCGCCTCGCGCAGCAGCTCGATCCCCTCTTCCCCACGGCCACCGATCCCAGCACGCGCAGGGTCGAGCCCGATCCCACGCTCACCACCGGCCTCGCGCGCCCACCGCACCGCCTCCGCCGCCAGTCGTCGCGCCTCCTCCCCGTTGCCGAGCGCGTATTCGGAGAGAGCGAGGCCGGCGCGCCACCCGATCACCTCCGGGTTGGCGAGCGGCAGCCAGCGCACCCGCTCGGCCGCGGCGAGGAAGTCCTGCCTCGCCTCAGCAGGGCGACCACTCTCCAGGCGAAGGTCACCGCGCGCCACCAGCAGGAGGGCGCCGGGGATCCCGGGCCCCGGCTCGCACCCCTGCCAGACGCGAGCCAGCAATTCCTCGGCGGCAGCAAGCTCGACCTTGCGCGACGAGAGTCTTCAGGGCTCCCGCAGACCCAGTTGTTGAACGTAGCTTGAAGGCCCGTGGCCTGGGTGAGCCGCACAGCGCTCTCGGAGTCGACCCAAGCGGCGCCCAGATCCCCATCGCCAAGGAGGCACCAGGCCCGCATGCCATGCGCCGAGGAAAGGGCGGTGACCGACCCACGCTCCTCCGCGATCTCGAATGCCGTTGCGAGGTACTCGAGGTCAGGTCTCCGAGGTCTGCCAGAGCCATCGCACCCGAGCCGGCTGTGCGCCGGCAGGCCGACGCGCACATCGTCCGCATAGAGGCTGAGATCGGCGCCGGTCCTCTCGATCAGGTCCATGACGTTTTCCATCGGACCGAATCCGACCGCGTAGAGGAAGGCCAGCTGGCGGAGGACGAAACGACCCTCGGCGGTGCCGCCCTGGGGCCATCCCCTCGGCCCGGGATGATCTGGGCCGGTATTCGTTCCATCCCGCTGATCGTCTGCACGAGCAGATGACCGCGCAGGAAGGGGCCGAGGCCGGCCTGATGGTCGGGGATCTCCCGCAGGGACTCTTCGAGCATCGCCACCCCCTCGTCACCCGTACGTCGAAGGGCCAACGAAATCGAGAGCTCGGTCGCAAGCTGCGCCCGCACGACCGGGTCGTCCTCGGCGGCTCGCACGGAGCGCAGCACCTCGATCCCCTCCGCATGGTCATCGCGGAGCAGCGCCAGGCCGAGCTCACGGCTCACTGCCCGCCGGTCCTCTTTTGGCGGCGGCTCGCGCAGCGCCCGGCGCAGGTAGCTGATTGTGGCGGCAGGAGCACCGCGACCGAGCGCGACGCTTGCGGCGGCGCGCAGCTCGGCAACCACCCACTCGTCGCCACTGGGCTCGGCGAGCAGCAGGTGCGCCGCAACCGCATCGCCGGAGGCACCGTCTTCAGAGAGCAGGCGAGCGGCGCGGGCGTGGTCGGCGGCGCGGCGCGGCGAGGGGAGCTCGTTGAGAACGGCCGCCCGGACAAGCGGGTGGACGAAGCCGACCACCTGGGTGTCGGAGAGCAGTCCGGCGACGACAAGACGCTCACAGGCGTCCGCCACCGAGCCCAGGGACAACCCGCTCAATGTCGCGATCCGCCGTGCCTGGGCATGGGGCTCCAAGCACCGCGACGGCCCGCGCGGTTGCGACGGCCCGCTCGCCAAGCCGCGCCAACCGGCCGAGGATCGCCCGCGATGCCCCCGCCGCGGCGAGCTTCGCCAAATGATCGGCATCTCCGCCACTTCCGTCCACCTGGCCGAGGTCGAGCGCACGCAACAGCTCGACCAACAGGAACGGGTTCCCGGCGGTGGCGTCGCGACACGCGGCCGCGAACTCATCGCCAAGGGCACGTCCGGTCTCCGCGGCGACCAGCGCCTCGACGGCAGCGGTCGATAGAGGCGGTGGATCGACCAACAGGGCGTTCGGCTCGCGGCGCAGCTCGTCGAGCAGCGATTCGTGCTCGCCGGGCTCACCCCTCCTCACCGTGAGCGCAAAGGCGGCCCGCTGCCCGCCGAGGCGGCGCCCGATGTAGGCGAGGGCGCGGAGTGAAGCGAGGTCGGCCCACTGCGCGTCGTCGATGAGCATCAGCAGGGGCGTCGATTCGGTCAGGGCGAGGACCAGGTGATGAAGGCCGAGCTGTGCGGCGAACGGATCGGCGCCATCGCTGGGCGCCGTCGCGGGCTCGAAGACCGGGGTCGCCCCGACACCGTTGCCGCCCAGCAGCTCCTCGCGCCGCTCGGAGGCGACGAGCAGCGGTTCGAACAGCTGGCGCACCACGCCGTAGGGGAAGTCGCGCTCGAACTCGCCCCCGCGGGCGGAGAGCACGCGCATCCCCGCCTCCTGCCCCCGCCGTGCGGCGGCCTCGAGCAAAGTCGTCTTGCCCGCGCCGGCCTCGCCCTCGATCGTCAACAGGCCACCGGCGCCGCCGTCGGCGCTGCGAAGCACCTGCTCGATCCCCGCGAGCTCATCGTCCCTCTCCAGCAGTGCCCTTGGCGCCGACATCGATGCTCGCGACGATCCTACGCCGCCACCCGCGGGCTCAGGCGAGCGCGGCAGCCCTTTCGACGCCTGGCGTGACGAGGAGCGTCATCGCCATCGCCAGGGCCCACGGAGCTTCCTGGGTCACCTTCACGCCCTCCTCGAGCAGCTCGACGACGGCCGGCCCGGACTCCCCGAGGCACGAGCCGTCGCCAAGCGCGAGCCGCGCCATCTCCAGCATCTGCGCCGGGTCGCCGCCGCTGAACTTGGCTGCGCCGGTCGCGACGAGCGCCGTGACGACCCGGTCGGCGAGCGGCGAGGGAACGGCCTGCGGAGGCCCAGGCGCAGGCCGACTTCGATGGCGGGCTCGCGCGCCAGGAGGTTGTCGAGCTGGCGCCCCAGGACCAGATCGATCGCCTCCGGCGAGAGCCCGGCGAAGCGGGCGCAGCGCAGCGCGATCGCCAGGATCAGCTCGAGGTCCATGTAGGGGGCGTCGCTTCCGAAGAGGATTCGCCCCGGCGGCACCAGCGAGAAGAGGGCGATGAGGTCGCCCGGGTTCCACCAGGAGGTGTCGAAGAAGAGGTTCTGATGGGCGGGAACCTCCTCCAGAGCCAGCTGAGGTCGGAGATCGCGGCATGGGCGAGGACGATCGGGCAGTCGGGGTGACGCTCGGCCATTGCGAGGATCGTCGTGCCGAACGACCCGACCCCGAGCCCCGCGTGGATCAGAACCGGCGCCCGCTCTTCGGCCGCGACCGAGAGGATCGCGTCGACGCCGGGATGGCCGAGCCTGAAGTCCTCCGACCGAGGATGGAGCTTGAAGCCCCTGGCCCCAGCCGCGAGCGCGTCGGCGGCGGTCGCGGCGACGCCCTCGACCCGGGGATCGAGGCGGGCGAAGGGCGTCAGCCGCTCCGGCGCGCTGGCGCACTCCTCCAGCACCCGCCGGTTCTCCGCCTCGTACCCGGTGGTCACGCAGAGGGGGAAGATCACCGAGCGACCGCCGACCGCTTCGAGGTCGCGCAGGTGCTCATCGCTGCAGCGCGTCGTGCCGTCGACGTCGGCGCCCGTGTGGGCATGGACGTCGAAGGGCGCGACGTCGCCGAGCGCCGCCAGCTCGGCCCGGATCGCGGCGCGCAGGCTCAACGCTTCGGCGCCGCGCGGCGCTGGGGGAGCTCGAAGCTGCCGGCCAGCTCGCGCTGCGCCCAGACGTCCATACCGGACGGGCAGAGCAGGGCCATCTGCGAGGCGACCGAGAGGGTCTGCGCCATCTCCACACCCGCCCGCTTCGTTCGCCGACCGTTCTTTCCATTGCGCAGGTTGAATCGCATGGCCGATAGTCCGCAACCGGGCGCCGGTTCGCATCAGGGCATGACCCTGATCTTTTGACCAGCGGCGGTCCGGCGCCCGCCGAGCGTCGCCTTGCCGTCTTCGTGACCGTGGCGCACCGCCGCGTAGGCGGTGGCTCAAACGAGGGCCAGCGCCTCGGAGCCCAGGGTTGCCTGTCCGTCCAGGAAGAAGCCGCTGAGCGGCATCGTCAGCCGGCGCTCGCGCCGGATCCGTAAGCCCAAAGCCCGGCCCCGCAGAGCAGCAGGCCGGCAACGGCGAGGATCGCGGCGGTCGACGAGGTCTGGGAGGCGATCGCCGAGCCGACCAGCCAGCAGCCGCCGGGAAGGAAGAGGGCGGTGGGCAGCTGTTGGAGGTCCTGGGCGAGCAGAAACCGGGAGGCGCGATCGACGATTTCGACCGGCGCGACGATGAAGCCGAACACCGCCTCCCCGAAGTAGAAGGTGCTGATGCCGCCCCGGGACAGGGGGGACGGTCGCGACTCGGTCCTCAGCCACACCCAGGTGGCGACGATGCAAGTGCCGCAGAGCAGCGCCAGGACCCCGTTGACCGTGCCGACGCCCTGCCAGAGGATCGACCCCGCCTCCCAGAGGGCGACCAGGCTCATCAGCAGGGCCAGCGCCAGGACCCCCCGTACCAGCGGCTTCCGGCAAAGCTGTACGGCGATTCCTGGCGAACTGCCGGCCAGGTCTCGCTGTTCACCTTGCCTCGCCCGGTAGAGCGGACCAGCGCTTCGCGGCGCATGGTCCGCGGCAGCTTGCGCAGCAGGTGAACCCAGACGGGGTCCGACTCGAAGATCCCCAGAAGGCGGTCGACGACCGGATCGAGGTCAGCCGCCAGGGCGGCCTCGACGGCCTGCGGCCCGCCCTCGGACAGCGGGCTCGACGCCGACCTGCGATTGGCGTCGACGACGCCGTCGTAGACGGCGCGCAGCAGGGCGCCGTAGGTCGAGGCCCTGGACGCTCGGGCGCGGAACGCGAGCGGCAAGGACGCCGCCTTGATCTCCAGCGCGCCTTCCTCGGTGACGACGTACTGGGCGGTGCTGTCGCGCTCGGTCACCTCGTTGACCAGAGCGCGGAGAGCGGGGGTCGGCCGGATCGCCGAATCCAGCTGGTTGTAGGGGTCCATCGTGCAGAGCGCCACGCTGATCCGCGGGTCTGGGGTCGCGATCGCGAGGTCCAGGTTGCGCGTCGAGAGGATCAAGTCGGCTGCCAAGCCGACGAGGGTCGGCACCACGGTCGAGCCGGGCGGCGCAAAGGGCTTCCAGATCCAGGCGAGCCCCGCCGCCCGCTCGGGGCCGAGCAGGGGCTTCGGCATCCGCTCGAGGCGTTCGGCGACCAGCGGGTTGCCGACCACTTGGGCCAGTCCCCAGGCCGCCGGGGTCTCGAGCGGCCCGCCGCCGGTCATCGTCTTCGCCAGCGCCAGGCCTGCCTCCGGCGTACCGATGCTCGCCAGGCAGGCGCAGGGCAGCGGCGAGCGGCTGGCCCGCGCGACCCTCTCCAGGTGGGGCACCGCCAGGTCGCCGAGCCGTACCACCGACGCGGAGAGCTCCGGCTCGTCCTCCAGGTGCTCGACGATCGCCCTGGACGCCGCGGGGCGGTTGCTGGCCGCCAGCGCGGTCGCGATCGAGAGGCGCCGGTCGGTGCTGGCAGCCTCGTCCAGCTCCCGCACCAGCCCTTTGAGGACCTCCGTGCCGCGCGGCCTGATGTCGGCGGCGACCGCACCCAAGCTGCGCTGCAGGTCCTCGTCGGCCTCGCCGGAGACGACGCGCGCGACGACCGGGTCGAGGATCCGCCTCGCGACCCCCTCGTCGACCGCGCGCGCCTCGGCGACGCAGGCCAGGGCTACGTCCGCGTCGATCGCCTCGATGTCCTCGATCATCGCGGTGCTGTCGGCGACCAGGCCACACCAGAGGATCGCCACCTCGCGCCAGGTGTCGGCGTCCTCGCGCAGCCCGGCGAGGAGATCCTCGGAGCGGTTCAACAGCGCTTCCGCGGCGAAGTACTCCTGGAAGGTCAGGTGGGCGAAGGCGTAACGGCTGCCGTCGTCGATCGCCAGCAGCAGGCCGCTGCGCTCGACTATCTCGCGCATAAGCTCGCCAACGTCGGCGGCCATGCGGCCGAGGCTGGGCATCAGCTCGGTCGTCCTGGAGATCGCCTGCTCGCGGGCGATCGTGCGCCGGTCGAGGTCGCTGTCGGTACCCGTTTCCTGCATGTGCAGGGCCAGCGCCGAGAGCACCGCGCGCTTGTCGCTACCGTCGAACGTGTTCTGCTGCCCCTGCCACTGCTCGAGCAGGACCGACGCGGCCTGTTTGTAGAACTCGGCGCGCGAGGCCGGCAGGGTGTAGCTGCGGTTGTCGGAGTAAAGGTGGGCGACGATCGTCAACAGCAGTGGGTTGCGCGCGGCGGCCAGCAGCTGCGGCTGGTCGCGCAGCGCCGCCATCAGCTGGGCCGGCGACTTGCCCTCGGGCATCGAGTCCTTCCAGGAGTCCAGGAAGGCCTGGATCTGCTGGTCTTCGAAGGGCTCCAGCTCGACTTGGGCCTCAGCGATGGCGTCGAACTCGCCGCGGTACACGGCGGCGCGCGAGGTGATCGCCGCTGCGCAAGAACGCTCCCTTTCGAGGAAGTCCACGATGCGGCCCGCCACCGCCTTGCGGTCCGCCGTCGGCACCTCGTCGAACCCGTCGAGCAGGAGCAGCAGCCAGCCCTTCTCGATCGCGATCTTGGTGAACTTCTCGGCGTGGGGGAAGCCGTAGCGCTCGAAGGCGTCGACGAGGTAGTCCTCGATCCCCTCGCCGCCGTTCGACGCCGGCCGGCCAAGGCGGTGCAGCTCGACCAGCACCGGCAGCCGGTCGCGCATCGCTCCGTCGCGCAACCCGTCGCCAGAGCGGGCGGCGAGGTTGCGCATCAGCATCGACTTGCCGGCCCCCGGCGGTCCGGTGACGACCAGCAGCCGGTGCTCGTCGAGGAAAGCGAGGACGTCGCGTGGCCTTTCGCCGCCGGCCGCGGTGGCGCGCAGGGGGACGTAGATGTCCTTGAGGACCAGCGGTCGGTCGAGCGGCCGGAACGGCACCTGGATCCTTTCCTTGGCCTCGACCAGCCCCTTGCGGTACTTGGCGATCGCCCGGCGCCGGAGGATCCGGCTGCCGGCGAGCCGGCGGTAGGCCCGATCCATCACCGCGGAGATCGCCTTGGACAGCTGGGTCTTCAGCGTGTCCCTGAAGACGAGGAGGATCGCCAGCACGATCGCCGCGATCCAGCCGCCTTCGAGGGACACGAAGACAGCCATCACCGCAGCGTCGGAGCCCCCCGCTATCTGAGCAATCAGCACATCCACCGCAGTTTGCGCACGCTAACCGACGGTACGGGCAGCGTCAACCCCAGGTGCTCATGCGAGCTTGTACCGGTACGCGTTCGTCGTTCTCGTTCGCAGGATTGCCCTTCGGCTTGTGGTTTCTGCCCGCTGATCCCTCAGGGGACTTGCTCCCGTACCCTGACCTGCGGTGAGCGCCATAGCAAGCGATTCGGACAACGACCGCGGGTGGAAATGGTGGTTGAGCCACGTGGGGGTTCCACTGCTGGCACCGTTGATTGGAGCCGCCGTCATCTTCCTTCCGACCCACGGCGGCGGGGGCGAACCCCGAGGAGCGATCACCTTTCCCAAGGACGGGTCCGAAGTCCCGCGGGCCTTCACGGCGGAGGGAACGCTCACCGACATCGCAGATGACGAGCACGTCTGGCTCGTGGCGCAGAGCGTCGGCCTGCTCTTTCCGAAGGAGCCGGAGATCGACCCTCAGCCACATTGGATCATGCAGTCGCTCGAGACTGGGGTCCCAGCGGGTGGCCGCTTCTCCCTCATCCTCCTCATGGTGGGCAGCGAGGGCCAGCGCCAGATCCAGGCCTGGTTGGCGCGCGGCGAAGCGACCACCGCGTATCCAGGCCTCAAGCAGGTCGTGAGTAGCCAGAAGCTCGATACGGCTACCGAACTCGCCCTTCCAAAAAAGACGCCCGAACCCTGAGCTGAACCAGCATGGTCAACCGGGGATTCTGGGAGGGGTGGACGACCGGATTCGAACCGGCGACCGCCTGGACCACAATTGAGCTCGCTTGCGCGACTCGTCGCGCTAAAACTGTCGATTTGCAGCGCCTTTATGGTTGTCATCACTGGAGGCCATCTCGATGGATATGCCGGGGTATGCGCCGATATATCGGGGATTCGGGCACTCTTCGCAAGAAGTGCCCGAAATCAGCGAGGGCGGTTACAAATCCGCCGCCGACACCGCGAAAGCCCGTCGCCGGACCGTCAGAACCCCGTATGGCTAAGCAGCGACGAGACCGACACTGGCGACATGGAGCCAATCGACGATTTCACCGCGCACCCGATCCACTACCCCTTGTCGACTTGGGCGCCGCCCGAGCCCCTTTCAGCCCTCCAGCCGCGTACGCGCTCGAGCTGCTGGCGGCTCTATCTCCGCTCGGGCTCGTTTCAGGTGCGCTGAGCCGGGCTCAGACGGCCAGCGGGAGGAGACAGGCAGCCTGCCTCTTCCTAGAGAGCGGCATTCGGCTGCGCACGGGACTCATCCGCGCAGCGATCAGCGGCAAACCCGGCATCGTCGAGCGGGGAGCTGACGCAGCAGCCCTCGCCCCGCCACGCCTCCAAGCCCTCCCTGACCGCGACGGCGGCGATCAGGAGGCCAACGGCAGGGTCCAGCCACCAAGCGCCGAGGAGCGCGTTGCCGACGAGACCGACAAACAGGGCTCCGGCCAGGTAGGCGCACAACATGTTCTGGCGGCCCTCGCCCTTCGTCGCCGCCGAACCGAGCTGGTCGGCGAGCCGTTCCTTGGCGATCCCCAACATCGGCATGAAGATCACCGAGCCGGCCGCCAGCCCGATACCGGCCCAGCTCACGTCGGGATGTTCGCCGGTCGCCAGCACCTTGATCGACTCGAAAGCGACGTAGGGGGCGAGGAGGAAGAACTGGACCGCGACGAGCTTCTGCGCGCGCTGCTCAGCGGAGTGGGAAAAGACGCGGTTGCCGGTGAAGCGCCAGATGATGATGAGGCTCGCCACACCCTCGATCACCGAGTCGAGGCCGAAGCCTACGAGTGCGATCGAAGAGGCAACGACTCCGGCGGTGATCGCCACCGCGCCCTCGACCGTCATCCAGCCGAGCGAGAGCCAGGACAGGAGGCGGACTCGTCGGGCAAGCTGCTTATAGCGCTCGCGTGAGATCGACGCCGCTGGGCGCTGCGCCGGTGCAGGGGCGGCAATGGTTTTGGCGGCGAGGGTGTGCAGCTCGACCGGATTCACGCTGCGATCCCCTGCGCCGCCACCGCCTCCAACAGCGCGCGTCCGCGGTCGGTCAGCTCGTACATGACCATCTTGCCCTCGCGCCGGGAGCGGGCAAGGCTGGCGCCCTTCAGCTGGCGAGCGTGGTGGGAGACAAGCCGCTCGTCGCGCCCGACGATCCAGGCCAGATCGCAAACGCACGCCGCATCCCCGGCCTCCAGGGCGAACGCGACTGCAAGCCGGGTCGGATCGCCGAGCGCCTTCGCCCCGGCCGCCCACAGCTCCAGCTCCGCGACACCCGGAAGCTCCTTCCGGACGCGCTCGGCCTTGGGCAGATCGAGGCAGAGGAGATCGCAAGAGTCGGGGTCGTGGGCCATGCCGGCATCATACGAACGTTCGTATAGATATACGAACGTATAGACAACCCCGCCGCGCCATCGCACGTCAGACATGCGGGCGTGCTGACCGTCTTCGGTGCCTTGGCCGTGACCTTCATGGTGGTGATGTACGCGCTGGAGAGGCGCGATCGGCGCTACACGCTGGGCTTCGCCTGCGGCTGCCTCCTCTCCAGCCTCTATGGCTTCTTGGCCGGCGCCTGGCCATTCGGT
Organism: uncultured Actinomycetes bacterium; assembly: GCA_963728025.1. Taxonomy (GTDB): domain Bacteria; phylum Actinomycetota; class Thermoleophilia; order Solirubrobacterales; family 70-9; genus VAYN01. The sequence continues at coordinate 9,981 of CAVSIF010000002.1, forward strand.
GTCGTCGAGGTGATCTGGCGGGTGTGGCCGTCAATCGCTACCGCAGCTCGACGTAAGCGTCTTCCGGGGCAGAAGTCTTCACAAAACCTTTGTGTGCGGGTCTCAAGTCTTCATCCGCCGTGACGCGCCGCGTATCGGCCGGCCGCAGAGCGCTTCAACGAGGCGGCGCCCTCTACACCTCGATCAGCGAGCCCATGATCACGGTGCGATCGCGCGGCAGGCCGAAGTACTCGGCGGCATCGGCGGTGATGCGCGACGTCGCCACAAAGAGGCGCTTTCGCCAGCGGGTCATGCCGGGCGCGTCGCCTGCCCGCAGTTCGATCGTGGAGAGGAAGTAGGAGGCTTCCTCGACCTCAAGCGGACACTCGAGGCCCGCCGTCACGGCCTGGCGCAGGATTCCCGGGACATCGGGCTCGTCCATGTAGCCGAAGCGGGCGCCGATGTGGGCGATGCCGTCGTCGGCGTAGCCGAGCTCGTCGATCGAGAGGCGATCGGCGGGCGCCACATGCGGGACCGGCGAGGTCTCGATCGAGAGGATCACCACGTGCTGGTGGAGGATCTGGTTGTGCTCGACGTTGGCGCGCATCGCCAGCGGGGTGGTCAAGCGGTTGCGATTGAGGAAGACGGCGGATCCCGGAACCCGCTGCAGCGGCGGACGTCGCTCGTGCAGCGCGTCGACGAAGGCGCGCAGCGACCCCTCGGCGCGTTCGCGGCGCTCGGTGACCAGCTCGCGGCCGCGCTGCCAGGTGGTGAGCACCGTGAACACGGTTATCCCAATCAGCAGCGGCAGCCAGGCCCCGTGGGTGATCTTCGTCAGGTTCGCGGCGAGGAAGAGAACGTCGACAACCAGGAAGGCTCCAGCGCCGATCGCTACCAACCAAAGCGGTTTGCCCCACTGATGGCGGACGATGTAGAAGAAGAGCAGGGTCGTGATCGTGATCGTCGCCGTCACCGCCATGCCGAACGCGAAGGCCAGCGCCGCCGAGGTCTGGAAGGCGAAGACGAGCGTCAGCACCGAGACCATCAGCACCCAGTTGATCCACGGCACGTAGATCTGGCCGATCGTGTGCTCGGAGGTGTTGACGATCCGCAGCCGCGGCAGGTAACCGAGCTGGACCGCCTGGTGGGCGACCGAGAAGGCCCCGGTGATGACCGCCTGGGAGGCAATCACGGTCGCCGCCGTCGCCAGCAGGACCATCGGGATTCGGGCGGGGTCGGGGACCAAGAGGAAGAACGGGCTGGCGATGTTCGCGGCCGGGTTGTCGAGGATCAGCGCCCCCTGCCCCATGTAGCTGAGGATGCAGGCCGGGAACACCAGCGCCAGCCAGGCGCGGGTAATCGGCGCGCGGCCGAAGTGACCCATGTCGGCGTAGAGAGCCTCGGCCCCGGTGATCGCGAGGACGACCGCCGCCAGCGAGAAGAAGGCGGTCCCGAAGTGACCGGTGAGGAAGCCGAGCGCGTAGCTCGGCGAGAGCGCCTTGAGGATTTCTGGATGCAGGGCGATGCCGGCGATGCCGCAGGCGCCGATCGCCAGGAACCAAACGACCATCACCGGGCCGAAGAGGCGGCCGACCGTCGCCGTCCCGAGGCGCTGGCTGGCGAACAGCAGGACGATGATCGCCGCGGTGATCGGCACGATCAGGCTCGCCAGGGAAGGCTCCACCACCTTCAGCCCTTCGACCGCCGAGAGCACCGAGATCGCCGGGGTGATCATGCTGTCGCCGAAGAACAGCGAGGCGCCGAAGATCCCCAGCGCGGCCAGCGCCAGCTTCGTCCGCGCGCCACCCGTCACCCCCTGGCGCCTGATCAGCGTGATCAGCGCCATGATCCCGCCCTCGCCCTCGTTGTCGGCGCGCATCACCAGCAGGACGTACTTCAGCGTGACGATGATCGTCACCGCCCAGAAGATCAGCGAGACGATCCCGAAGATGCTCTCGGTCGCCGCGGTGACCGGATGCGGGTCGTCGGGGTTGAAGACCGTCTGAATCGTGTAGAGCGGGCTGGTGCCGATGTCGCCGAAGACGACGCCCAGGGCGCCGACGACCAGCGCCGCCTGGGCTGGGGTGCGCATTTTCGCGCTAGGTGTGTCGGCGTCCCTGCTCGTTGGCATCGAGTCCCAGACTGGCGGCAGCACGCTACACCCATCACCGAGAGGCAGCGCTGGCCGTTCCGTCACCCCCGCCGGCCGAGGACGGCCCGGCTAACCGATCGCTCCGTTGCCCCCCGATGCCAGCACGCCATGCCGAAGGCAAAGTGATTGGGCAGGTGTGGGAACGCGATACTTCTCAACGTGATCGTTAACTGCGCGGTCTATGAGGGCGGCCAGCGCCGCGGCGGCGATCTCGCCCTCGACGACGCGGGTGAGACTTCCCGGGGAGAGGATGCCTTTGTCTGGCTCGGTGTCCTCGAACCCTCTGCGGAGGAATTCAAGAGAATCGCGAGCGAGTTCAACCTGCACGAGCTCGCCGTCGAGGACGCCGTCAACGCCCACCAGCGACCCAAGGTCGAGCTCTACGGCGACACCCTGCTGGTCGTCGTCAAGACCGCTCACTACGTCGACTCCGAGGAGGTGATCGAGGTCGGCGAGTTGCTGCTCTTCGTCCACCCCAGCTTCATCATTACGGTGCGCCACGGCGAGGACGAGCTGACCGCGGTGAGAGAGCGAATCGAGCGACGGCCCGACCTGCTCCGCAACGGCGTCGGCATGGTGCTCTACGCGATCCTCGATCACGTCGTCGACGGCTACGAGGAGGCAGTCCAAGGCGTCGACGTCGACATCCAGGAGGTCGAGCGCCAGGTTTTCTCCGCCGATGGGACCAACCCAGCCGAGCGGATCTACAAGCTGGAGCGCGAGGTGCTCGACTTCTGCGGTCGCGCCTCTCTCCGCCGTCACCGACGAGATCGCCCGCGGCCACTTCGAGGTCGTGCCCGACGAGCTTCACGAGTACTTCCGCGACGTCCACGATCACCTGCGGCGCGTCGAGACGCGAATAGCCGGGTTTCGCGAGCTGTTCGGCAGCGCCCTGCAGGCGAACCTGACCCAGGTCTCGGTGCGCCAGAACGAGGACATGCGGAAGATCTCCGCCTGGGTCGCGATCATCGCCGTGCCGACGATGATCGCCGGCATCTACGGGATGAACTTCGACCACATGCCGGAGCTGCGCTGGCGCTTCGCTACCCGGCTGTGCTGCTGATCATCCTGACCATCTGCGTGTTGCTCTACCGGCGCTTCAAGCGCTCCGGCTGGCTGTAGGCGCTAACTGATCGCGCCGCTCGCCGTCAGCGCCAAGACAAGCACGCCGAGGGCGATCCGGTAGACGACGAATATCTCCAGCGTGTGAGTGCCGAGGTAGCGGAGCAGCCAGGCGATCGAGGCGTAGCCAGCGAGGAAGGCCACGAGGGTGGCGATCGCGATTGCCTCCACCGAGGCCGTGCCCTCGCCGCCGATCTTTCTCAGCTCGAAGAGGCCGCTCAGGACCACGGCCGGCACCGAGAGCAGAAACGAGTAGCGGGCCGCGGCTACCCGGTCGAAGCCACGGAAAAGGCCAGCCGAGATCGTCGCCCCCGAGCGGGAGACACCGGGGATGAGGGCCAGGGCCTGTGCCATGCCGACGAACAGCCCGTCGCGGCCATTCATTTCACCCAGCGCGCGTCGATGAGAGCCGAGCCGCTCGGCAAGGACCATCACGAAGGAGAAGAGAATCAGCGCCGAGCCGATTAGGTAGAGGCTGCGGGCGCCCGACTCGATTTGATCCTTGAAGACAAAGCCGAAGATCGAGATCGGAATGGTCCCCAAGACGATGAACCAGCCCAGGTTTGCCTCGTGGCTGCGCTGGCGATAGGGAGACCGCAGCTCGCGCAGCCAGGCAAGGGCGATGCGCCAAAGGTCAGCTCGGAAGTAGAGGAGGACGGCGGCCATCGTCCCGAGCTGGATGACAGCGGTGAACCCAGCACCCGGATCGGGCCAGCCGAGCAGCGCGGGCACGATTCGTAGGTGCCCGCTGGAGGAGATGGGCAGGAACTCGGTCAGCCCCTGTACGAGGCCGAGGACGATGGCCTCGAGGGTGCTCATGGCGTCGTGAGGCTAGTGACTGCGACGGCTGCAGTCATCCTCAAGATCACCTGGGATTCCTGGCGCACGGTGCGGGGCCACCCCACTACTGGGCCTTAGGTACGGGTCTTAACCTCACTCCAGGTCAGCAGCCGACCACTCTTGGAATCGATCACCTTGAGCCGGATCGAACGCAGCCCGTCGCGAACGCTCAACACCGGGACATCGTGGAAGATCGAATTCTCATCGTGGGCGCGCTGCAGGTTGTAGTTGGGGACTTTTGCGCTGAGATGGTGAATGTGATGCAGGCCGATATTTCCGCTGAAGAACTGGAACACCTTTGGCAGCTTCAGATAAGAGCTCCCGCGCAACGCAGCAGCAGCGTAGCTCCAGCGCTCGGAACTCTCCCAATAAACGTTCTCGAACTGATGCTGCACATAGAACAGCCACACTCCCAAGGTGCCGGCAATGATGGCGGTCGGCACTTGCACGAGGATCCACGCCTGGATGCCGACAAGCCACGCGATCGCACCAATGATGATCCCGAGCAGTAGGTTCGTCGTGATCACGCTATGCCGCTGGCGTCGGCGCATCTTGCGCGACCACAAGCGAGGGCCGATCATCAGTGACCAGATCGGGCCGATCCCAAACATCACCAACGGATTGCGGAAAAGGCGGTACCCCATCCGCTGCTTCCAAGGGCGTGAGATGTACTCATCGACGGTGAGCGTCAGCACGTCTCCGGTCCCGCGCCGGTCGAGGTCCCCGGCGGTGCCGTGATGGACGGCGTGGTTGTGACGCCAATTCCCGAACGGCTGGAAGACGAGCAGGCCCGTGAACCGGCCGAGCCAAAGATTCGCTCGCTTTGTGGGCAGGAACGAGCCATGAGCGCAGTCGTGAAAGACGATGAACGTCCGCAATAGGAAGCCCGCCGCCGGAACCGCCAGGGCAACGGTGATCCAGACCGAGAAGTTAAGACAGAGGTACATCACGACGGTTAGGGCCAAATACGGCATCACCGACGTCGCCAGGTCGAAGAGGCTGCGCGGCAGCGACGGCTGCTCATACCGAGCTATCGACTTCCGCCAGAAGGGCCGGCCCGAGTCCAAATCGGCGTTCGGCGCGGCGGGGGTGAGCTGCGACATGGTGGTCACGGGCCTATCAAATGTATCCACGTCCCCTAAGACCCCCCCTAAGAGCGGCGGAACGATGGGCCTACTCGTGTCAGAGCACCGCGCCCACCGCATCCCGGTCGTCACACGCTTGCTTGACTCATGGCCACGGGTGGCTGAGCCGAGAGAAGCCGTTGTTGCTCGGTGGACGTCCGCATGAGAAGCGAGTTGAGCCTCAACGAGACACCGATAGTGTCGGAGGTGAACGACCAATAGGAGACAACATCACGCCAAACGACGATCTCACGTCCCAGCAGGGGGACTCCGAGCCGCAGGAATCGGGGGACAGCGCCATCAAGAGCCTGACCGGTGCAGACGAGCGTCTGACATCCCTGGAAGCCCCTCCCGAACCAACTGCCGCAGAGCGTCAGGTGGCCGATCTGATCCAGATCGAGACGGATCCTGTGACGGCCGCAGCCGTCCTTGATCGGGTGCCACTCTGGTTTCATACGTTCTCGCTCGACCGCTCCAGGGAGCTCTACACGCACGGCGTCGCCCGTGATCACCGCTACCGGGTCCCTGCCTTGCCCGAGGATTTTGGCGGCATGAGCGTGCTCGACATCGGCACCTTCGACGGCTTCTACGCGTTCCTCGCGGAGGCGCGCGGGGCGGGGCGGGTCGTTGCAGTCGACAACGAGCAGTACAGGGAGTGGGTCAGCTCGCGCTGGGGTGTCGAGTTGCAGGGAGGAGAGGGGTTCGCCGCGATCCGGGAGCTACTCGATTCCGAGGTCGACTACCAACGCATCGACGCATTTGATCTGGACGAGCTCGAGGAGACGTTCGACTTCATCTTCTGCTTCGGGATCCTGCACCGGGTGGAGAACCCGCTGGGGCTGCTGAAGATCATTCGACGACGCCTCGCGGCCGGCGGACGGGTGCTGATCGAGACCCACGGGGCGGCGGATCGGACTTTCGATTCCGCGGCCGTTCACATCCCCGTGCCGGGAGAGGTCTATGCCCGTGATGACTTCGTGTACTGGGGCTTCACCCCCGCAGGCTTGGACGCAATGGCTCGCCATGCGGGCTTCGAGGGCTTCGAGCTCATCGACACGCCGGTGATCGACAGCCATCCGCGTGTGCTCGGGGCGCTCCTCCCCGGCCCCCTCGACTGATCGCGGTCCCACGGCGATGATTCATTCACGCGAGCAAAACATCTGTTTTCCAGGGCCTTAACAACTCCAGCGGGGTTTCGTGGTCCGATTCGGGGGGATCGGAGATGGCCTCGGCACTGCCCCCTCTATATGCACACCGGCTCGGTCGCCACTACGGTCCGGACTCCTCGGCGGCCGCCCTTCGCCACACCCTGACCGGTCCGGTCGAGGGCCTCGAGACCGATGTGTGCCTGACCGCCGACGATCGGCTGGTCCTGCTGCACGATCCGCTGCTCACGCTCGGCACTACGCTCGATGGCTGGGCGCGCCAGAGGACCGCTAAAGAGATCCGATCGGCGCTCATCCGTGACTCCGCGGGAGAGCCGACGGCGGAGCACCCGCTCCTACTCGAGGAGCTGATCGACCTGGTACCGGAAGCAGTCGGCCTCCAGCTCGAGGTCAAGGCGCACGCCAACCCGGCCCTTGCCCGCCGCACCGCCGAGATGATCTGCAAGCGGCTTCGGGGGGAACCGATCCGCGACCGAGTCGAGTTGATCAGCTTCCATGGCGAGGCGTGCGCTGTCGCCTCTGCAAACGGGATCCCGTCCCGCCTCGTGATCTGGGCCGACTACGCGCCCGAAGCGCTCGCTTCCTGGGCTCTCGGGAGCGGAGTGGACGGGATCTCGGTCGAGCACTTCCTGCTCTCCGAGCGGTTGGTCGGGGTGCTTCGGGACGCCGGGCTGAGCGTCAACGTCGGCACTGTGAACCACCCGGAGCTCCTAAGCCGGGTACTCGAGTTCACTCCCGATGCGATCGGCACCGATTGCCCTCACGAGCTTCGCGCGGCGGCCGAAACAGTCACCGCGTTGGCGCTCGACAGTCGCTGAAGCCGAGGCGCCAAGCCTTTCCAGCGTCTACCGACGCTCACGCGCTCGGTGCCGGTCTGACGGTCGTGGGTGCGAGCCCGTCAGGGGGTCATTGGCAAGCATCGGCTACGGTCGACCCAATGGTCTTCGACTTCAGGCACAAGAACGTCGAGGGCAAGTGGAAGGCCAGCGGGCACCGCAAGGGGCTCACACGTGATGCCGCCTTCGCCTCATTGGAGGAAATGAACGGTCACATGCCTGCGGGCAGATACATGTCTCGGCCGCGGGATGGTAAGACCAGGGACTGGGACCTGTTTACCCGGCCGTGAGCGTATCGGCCTGCTCGGTGGCCGTTTGCCTACTCTGGACTGCTATGCGCCGAGAGCCTCGCTGACTGCGGCGATCGCCGCAGTCTCAGCCTCGCTGATGGGCTTGTCGTCGCCCTCGGTCTTGGCGCCTGCGACGCGCTTCGCGAGCGAGATGACGAAGCGTCGGTAGTCGTCGACCTCCTGCGGGGTCGCCTTCTGTTCGAGCAGCGCAACCGCCTCGCGAATCCGCTGCAGTCCATGTTCCTTCAGCCCCTCGGCCGAGTGAGCCTTGGTGCGATCCACCTCCGGCTTGCTCGAGACGAGCTCGTCGAGGAGCGCGGAGTCCCCGTGGTCCTTGCGGGCCTCGGTGTAGGCCTTCGCCATCGCGAACGCCTCGCGGAAGCTGCCGCCCCGCTGCGCCGTCGAGACGATCATCCCGGCGCTCGTCGGCCCCTCCCGAACCACATCCCACTCCTCAGGGGTGAAGTCGGCACTTCCGGTCATCGTCAATCTCCTCTCGCAGGCTCTCTGAACTCACCAAGTATCGGGCCTACCGCTAGTAGGGCGGGGGCGAGGCCCTAGTAGTGCCTCAAATGGCCCGCCGTAGGCATCGCCCTCCGCGGCTCAAATCTCCTCCCCTCTTTCTCCTCGACCTCTTTGCCGACCCAGCGCCGCGACCATCTGATCGCCACCCATGCCGATGTGACGGTGGACCTCCCGCATCTGCACGGTATGGCCATGGGCACGCAAGGCGCGATGCCAGGCCAGCGCGTGCTGGTAGTTGGTGTCGACCAAAGTTCCGTCGACGTCGAGGATCACGGTGAGTGGTTCGTTGTCCGATAGGCCGCTGGACGCCCACCCGATCCCAGCGCCTCCCTCCGAATAGCGCGCACGGTTGTCGGTGTGGCGCTCCTGGATCGGCAGCGTCCAGTCGACCGGCCCCGAATGCCGTCCGGGTCGGGGTCAGGTGTCTCCTGCCCCCCAATGCGGGTAGTCAAGCCTCAATCGTGCGTTATCTCGCCATCTACCTGAACGACCACTTGGCTGGAGCAACCGTCGGCGTCGAGCTGGCGCGACGGGTATATGCCAGTAATCGAAGGGACGGTGCCTTCGGTGAGCCCCTGGGCCGGATCTGCAGGGAAATCGAGGAGGACCGCGCTGCCCTCGAGCAGGTCATCGATCGGCTCGGCCTCTCTCGGAGCCGCGTCAAGCCGGCCGGCGCCTGGGTGGCGGAGAAGCTGGGTCGCCTGAAGCTGAACGGGCGCCTGCGTGGCTACTCCCCGCTGAGTCGAGTGCTCGAGCTGGAGGGCCTGCTGATCGGAATCACGGGCAAGATGGCTCTGTGGAAAACCCTGGCCAAGCTCGAGGATGCCGAGGGACTCGGGATCGACTTCGCGCAGTTGGCCGCACGAGCCGCAGAGCAACGCTCCGCAGTCGATGATCTCCACCGACTCGCGGCCGCAGCCCTCGCGGCCGAGGACGACTAGCCTCTACTCAGCTGCGAGAGGACCGGGCTAATTTTCGAACCTGTCGTTTGGCGTCGCCGCGAAAGCGTTCGAGCAGTTCCACCAGATCGTGCGGCGGCATCGTCAGTTCGAATGCCCTCGAGGCTCGTTCGGCCGCCAGCCGATGTCGTCAAGCAGGCGGAAGTCTTTGCCGAACTCGATCCCGAGCCGCTCGGCGGTGGCGTAGTCCTCGTTTTGCTCCAGCGCGATCCAGGCGTCTCCGTTTGCATCAAAGCTCGTTTCGGTGCCGGCCCCGGGGCGTCTCTAGCGCTGCCGGAGCACTTATGTATTGGCGCTGGCGACGCTAGCTCCGCCGCGGCGAGAAAGCGAGGTGGAATGGCTCGTAATCGGCGCTAATCCGCTCGTATGCGAGTGATTTTGGCCACTAGTGCCCAAAATGGAGGGGATTTGAGGCGATGGTTTCAGTTTCCATCGCCGAAGCGAAGGTGCCGATTTGCAGCACTTCCTCGAGGGGTGGACGACCGGATTCGAACCGGCGACCGCCTGGACCACAACCAGGAGCTCTACCAGCTGAGCTACGTCCACCGCGTGGCTCCAATCTAGCGGTACCGTTGGGGGCGATGCCTGCCCGACGGGGGATCGCATTCTTTCGGCCGGAGGCGCGGTCGCTTACCGCTACCGGCGCGCAGGCTCGGGGCGCTGTGGCAATCGGGGCGCTGGCGGTCGGAGCGGCGGCGGTCGGCGGCTTTGCGATCGGCCGGCTGAGCGTCGGCCGGCTCTCGATCGGGCGCGCCTCGATCGGGCGGCTCGAGGTCGAGGAGCTCGACGTCGGTCGTCTGCGCATCCGTGACGACGGCTCCTCCTCCGAATGACGCGCGGGACGATCGCCCTGCTGCTGGGGCTAGCGACGGTCGCGATCGTCGCGATCGGCGGAGCAGCCACTGCCGGTGCCCCGGCGACGGCCAGCGCTATCGGGCCCTATCCCGACCTCGGCAGCTGCCAGGTCTTCCCCGACCCGCCGGCGTCGCTCTCTCCCCAGGCGCCGTCTCTACCCAACGAGGCAGCCTGGAACCAGGATGTCTCCAAAGCGCCCGTCGCGCCCAACTCGGCGGCGATCGTCGCCTACGTCAACGCCAACGGCGGCGACCGCCTCCACCCGGACTTCGGCTCGCCCCGCGCCTACGGATTCCCCTACGCCGTGGTCGGCGCGGGACAGCGCAAGCTGCCGGTCCACTACACCGCCTACGGCAGCGAGAGCGACCGGGGGCCGTTCCCGGTCCCGTCCAGCGCCCCGGTCGAGGGTGGCAACGGCAGCGACGGGGACCGACACGTGCTCGTGGTCGACCGCTCCAGCTGCACCCTCTACGAGCTCTACCGCGCCTTCTTCAAGGGCAATCGCTGGAACGCCGACTCCGGCGCCCGCTGGGACCTGGGCTCAACCGCCCTGCGGCCGGACTCCTGGACCTCGGCCGACGCCGCCGGGCTGCCGATCTTCCCCGGCCTGATCCGCTACGACGAGGTCGCCGCCGGCCACCTCGACCACGCGATCCGGGTCACCTTCGACAGCACCCGCGACGCCTGGGTCCACCCCGCCTCGCACTGCGCCGGAGACACCGGCAACCCAAACGCGCCGCCGATGGGAATGCGGCTGCGGCTGAGGGCCGGCTACGCCCTGGGTCGGTTCAGCGGCGCCGCGAAGACGATCGCCACGGCGCTCAAGCACTACGGGATGATCGTCGCCGACAACGGCTCCAACTGGTACTTCGGCGGCAGCAGCGACCGGCGCTGGGACGACGAGAACCTGAACCAACTGAAGCGGATTCCCGGCAGCGCCTTCCAGGTCGTGCGGAGCGCCGCCAGGGCCCATGCCTGCTGAGCTCAGTCGCCGCCCAGCACGACGTGGTGGAAATCGGCTCGAAGCCGCGAGCCCAGTTCTGCCGAGGCAGCGTCGTCGCCGCTCTCCTCACGGCCGCTGACCAAGACCACGTCGCTGGCGGGGAAGCTCTGCAGCTGGTCCTCGACCGCCTGCACCACGTCCTCGTCGCCCACCCGCGCCTCAGCCGCTATGCCGGCCTTGGCGAGCGCCGCCACGGTGGCGACGAGGTTCTGCTGGGCCACTTGCCGCGCCCCCTCGACATCGGACGCCCAGCGGTCGAGGAAGCCGATCCTGGCGGGCGAGAGGACGAGGACGCCGGCCTCGTCGTCGCCCGGCAGCCGGGCCGCAGCGGCAATCTGGCGCACCGCCGCCGGCTCCTCCACCGCACGCGTGACCACCAGCAGGACGTGGCGCCGGTCCTCGTCGGCGTCGGCTGAGACGATCGGCCCACGCGGTTGCTGTCGCGCCGCCACGACGACGATCGCGACCGCCGCCAGGGCGCCGACCGCGACGCCGACCCCCCCACCGCCCAGCCAGAACGCCGCGACGATCGGAACCGCGATCGCGGCGACGATCAGCGGCAGCTTCCACGGAGCCATCGGCTCTGATTGTGGCGAGGTGGGGCTAGACGCGTCTGGTACCGCCACCGAGGAGCGGCGCCAGCAGCATCGCCAACCCGATCAGGATCACGACGATCCCGAGGATGTAGTTGACGAGCACGGCCAGCACGATCCCGATGACGATGACGAGCAGAGATCCTGGAGTCATGGCGGAATGGCTACCCCGCCCCAGCTTCCTGCAAACACCCCTCCTCCGCCAGCGCCCGCCGCAGCGTCTCGTCGAACGGCTCCGGCGAGATCCCGAACGGCGCGGCGCCGGAGGAGTCCCTGACCACGGTCGCCGTAATCAGGCCCTCGACCAGGGGACGCGCCACCCTCGTGTCGACCGGCGTGACCAGGCCGAGCCAGAGCGCCGACAGCCACGGCGTGACGAAGGGGACCGGCAGCTTCGGCCGCCGGCGCTTGCCCATCGCCACCGCCATCCGGTCGAGCATCGCCGCGTAGGTGAGTACCTCCGGGCCGCCGATCTGCACCTCCCTGCCCTCCGACTCCGCAACCTCTGGCGCACGCCGCAGGTACTCGATCGTCGCCTCGACGCCGATCGGCTGCGTGTCGGTTTGCAGCCAGGCCGGAGCGATCATCACCGGCAATCGACCCACCAGGTAACGCAGGGTCCGATAGGACTCGCTGCCCGCACCGACCACCATCGCCGCACGGAAGTAGGTGAGAGGCGGCCCCTCGGCGGCGAGCACCCGAGCGGTCTCGTGACGGCTGCGCAGGTGCTCCGAGGCAGTCTCGTCCCCCAGCCCGCCGAGGTAAACGAGCCGCTCGATGCCCTCGCGCCCGGCCATCCGGGCGAAGTTCGACGCTCCCAATCGCTCGCGCGCCGCGAAGTCGCCCCCGCCGGCCATCGAGTGGACCAGGTAGTAGGCGACGTCGACACCCCGCCCGGCGCCCTCCAGGCTGGCCGCGTCGGTGACGTCGCCGAGGTGAGATTCGAAACCTTCGGCCTCAATCCGGCTTGCCCTGGATCGGTCGCGCACCAGGCACCGCACCGGCGTCCCCGACTCGCGCAGCGACTCGACCAGCCGGGCGCCGACGAAACCCGTCGCTCCGGCTATCAGGACGCTTGCCGCGATCGACCAAGGCTACCCCGGCGGTGCGCTCACCCTCGCGTGCCGCCGCCGCTTCCGTCGGGTGACCAGCCCGGCCCGCGGAAGACATAGCCGAACCGCTCGCGCCAGCTGCTCGCGCCACGCACGTCGCGTGCCAAGTCGATGAACTCGTGGAAGGCGACCCGGGTCGGCCGGAAGGTGTGGATGTTCCTGGTCAGCCCGTAGCGAGGCTGTTCGATCTCCCCCTGAAAGGTGCCGAAGATCCTGTCCCAGACGATCAGGATGCCACCGTAGTTGCGGTCGAGGTAGACCTCGTTGGCGCCGTGGTGAACCCGGTGATGGGAGGGCGTGTTGAAGACGAACTCGATCGGCGCCGGCAGTCGCTTCACCCGCTCGGTGTGAATCCAGAACTGGTAGATCAAGCTGATCGCCTGCTGGGTGAGAATCATCCAGGGAGCGAAGCCGAGCAGCGCCAGCGGCGCCCAGAAGGGCAGCGCCGTCATCGGCGTCCAGGTCTGGCGCAGCGCGGTAGAGAGGTTGTAGTGCTGGGAGGAGTGGTGGACGACGTGGCTCGCCCAGAAGACCCGCACCTCGTGGTGGATGCGATGGAACCAGTAGTAGGCGAAATCGTCGGCGAGGAAGAGCAGCAGGTAGGTCCACCACTCGTCGGCCGGCATCCGCAGCGGGCTCAGCTCGTAGAGCCCGGCGTAGACGAAGACGACCGCCAGTTTCCAGACCGCGTTGATGGCCACGTTGCCGCCCCCCATCGAGAGGCTGGTGCGGGTGTCGCGCGACTCGTAGCCGACCAGGTCCTCGTCGCGGGCGTACTTGAACGAGAGCAGCTCGACGACGAGCAACAGCACGAAGGCCGGGATCGCGTAGATGATCAGGTCGATCATGCGCGAACAATCTAGCTGGGCGATGGTGTAGTCATTAGGCGGAGCGCGTATGCCGATCTTCCCCCCAGCCTCGATCGACAGCACGGCCTTGCTGGCCTTGGTCCCGATCGCCACCGCTGTCGTGACCGGGCTCTTCACCTGGTTCGTTCAGTCCAAGAAATACAAACGAGAGGCCAGCGACAAAGCGACCCAGGCGCTGCGCCAAAACCGCGATCCACTGTTACGGGCCGCTTTCGACCTCCAGAGCCGCCTCTACAACGTCGTCGCCAGGGATTTCTTCAGTCAGTTCCGTCAGGCCGGAAACGATGGGGAGAAGGCCTACGCACGGTCGAGCACGCTGTGGCTCTTCGGCCAGTACCTCGGTTGGAGGGAGATACTGAGGCGCGAGGTCCAGTTCCTCGATCTGGGGTCCCGGACCGTCAACCGGACTGTGCAGCGGCGGCTCAGCGAAGTGTCGAGCGCACTGGCCAGCGACTCCTACGGCCGGGAACACACGTTCATCATCTTCCGCAGCGACCAGCGGGCGATCGGCGAGTTCATGGTCACCGAGCGGGACACGCAGAGTGGGAAGCGTCCCGACTGCCTCGGCTACTCGGAGTTCGTCGAGGCGCTGGCTCACCTGGAAAGCGCCGCCGACGCGCAGTCGCAGCCCGAGGCGATGAGCTCCCCGATAGTCGGCTGGGCGAGGCGGTTCACCGCCGATATGGACTGCACCACAAAGACCGGCCAAGCCGGGATCTCACAGGCTCGCCTGGTACGGGTTCAGCGCCGCCTGATCGAGCTGATCGACCTGCTCGATCCGGATCGCCTCCGCTATCCACGCCTGGATTCACGGGGCAAGCTGCCATGGGCGGGAACCAGCACGAAGCCCCGACCTGACCAGTTCGCGCGGTTCGTCTGGCCCTGGAAGGGTCCCTGGGATGAGATTGAGGCCTGGGCGGCCGCGCGCCGGCTTGAGTGCCGTTCGAGCACCGACGAAGAACGGTCATACCTGGGGAAGCGAGGAATGCTTGGCGGGCGCGCCGAATTTTGCATGATCCGGGACGGGGACTGGTTCACGATCTGCGCCCAGACGGTGCGCGACGAGAAGACCAAGCCCGTTGACGGCTCGCTGCGCGCACTGCGGGCCAGGCTTGCTCTCAACGACCTTCTGGATCGCTACGACAGGCCGGTGACGGACGGAGCCACGATGCCCGCTCGGGTTGCGGAGTGGGGCCTCACACGGGTGCGACGGCCACGCCCGATCGCCCAGGATCAGCACCCCCGCCAGGATTCGAACCTGGGACCCTCGGATTAGAAGTCCGACGCTCTGTCCGCTGAGCTACGGGGGCAGGTACTTCTAGATTACGGCTAGGCAAGCCGGTTCGCGTAGGATCGCGGTCGATGCCGAGCATCGATGCGGGAGGTACCGAGCTCCACTACCTGCGCGCCGGCGCGGGCGAGCCGATGCTGCTGATCCAGGGGATGAGCGCCACCCACCTCACCTGGGGCCGGCCCTTCCTCTCGCCGTTGGAGGAGAGCTTCAAGTGCGTCGTCTTCGACAACCGCGGCATGGGGCTTTCCGGGCCGGCGGAGATGCCGTTCACGACCGCCGACCTCGCCGGCGACACGGTCGGGCTGCTCGACGCGCTCGGGATCGAGAGCGCCCACGTCGTCGGCATCTCGATGGGCGGGATGATCGCCCAGGAGCTGGCCCTCGCCCATCCCGAGCGGATCCGCACCCTGACCCTCGGCGCCACCTACTGCGGCGGGCCGGAGGGAACGCTGATGGCCCCCGAGGACCTGCGGATGCTCGGCGCCGCGATGGCATCCGGAAGCCGCGAGCAGGTGCTCCGGGCGATGTGGGAGATCAACATCTCCCCCGGCTTTCGCGAGGACGAGGCCCGCTTCGCGGAGTTCTGCGAGATGGCGAACGCCCTGCCCGCACCGCAAGCAGGTGATCCTGCAGCAGATGCGAGCCTGCGGCGCCCACGACACCAGCGCCCGACTCGAGCCAGGTCTCGGTCCCGACCCAGGTCCTCCACGGCACCGCCGACCGGCTGCTCGGGGTCGGCAACGGGCTCCAGATCGCCTCCCTGCTCGGCGTCGAGCCGCAGCTGCTGGAGGACGTCGGCCACATGTTCTGGTGGGAGCAGCCGCAGCGCTCCGCGTCGCTGGTCCGCGATCACGCCCTGGCCCCGGTCTGAGGACGTGCCGGTGACTCGGATGCGGAGATGCGGGGTCAGCTCCCCTGGCCGACGTCGGCGCAGCTGGGGTCGAGCTTGCCCTTGACCTTGAAGACGTAATCGGGCTCGGGCGTGATTTCGGGCTCTTCGATCACCAGTTCCAGCGCCGGGTCGCTCTTCAGCCAGGCGTAGATCGGGTACCAGTATTCGGCCTCGAGAGAGTCCTGCGTGAACTGGCTGATGATCAGGAAGTCATAGTTGCCGTCGTTGATCCGGCGGCGAAACTGGCCGCAGCTCGTCGCCAGCCTGTAGGTCGCCCTTCGGCCCGTTCACGCCGATGTACTGGACGTAGTTGTCGAGGTTGGCGCCATAGAAGCCGTACTGGCCGAAGAAGATCTCACCCGAGCCGGCGATCCCGATCCGCGCGTCGTGCCGGTTGTGGGCGAACGTGTAGGCCTTGCGCGGACCGCCGTCCTGCAGGAACGGAGTCGTGCGCGTGTAGTGCTGGTCGTAGTACTGGACCTCCTGGGCACGGCCGAGCACCACAGCCAGCAGCAGCATGCCGCCGGCCGCAGCGGCGACGAAGCCACGGCTGACCCGGCGGCGACCGCGCAACAGGCTCAGAACGCCCGGCGCCCAGACCAGCGCAAGGGTCAGGAAGATCGTGCCGGCGATGTACCCCGGGTACCAGCGAGGGGTGGTCAAGACCATGATCGCGTAGACGGCGGCCAGGAAGAGCAGCGTCTGCCAGGCGCGCGAGTCGGGGGCGCGCAACGGTCGGGCGATCGGGAGCAGCGTCATCGCCAGGACAAGGCCCGGAACGAGGTAGCGGGTGTTGGTGAAGAAGCCCGTCGGCGAACCCTCCTGGCCGGCCGCGGTGAGCGGCGTGAAGACGTAGACGAGCGCGGTAAGCAACGCCGCGGCGGCGATCACCTGCAGGATCCGGTTGCGAGAGCGCACCGCGATGAAGACGGCGGCAGCCACGGCGACGATCAGGATCAGCGGCCAGAGGGGACCGAAGGCGTCGTCGAGGCGGGGAAAGAACCAGCGGCGGTAGACGGTCGGATCGGTCAGGTAGTGGGAGACGGCGAAGCGGGGCCGCGGGTCAAGCGGCATCTGGTCGGGCCGCGGCAGGTGCAGCGGCCCGAAGCTGACCTGCGGGATCGGGTTGCCGCCGGTCTTGATCGCCGCCCGCACGTACCAGTAGCCGCCGACCAGGAAGGCGGAGAGGCCGAGCACCCAGGCCGTGGTCAGGCGCCGCCCCTTGCCGCTGAAGACCACTACGCCGAGCCCGATCGCCGCGACCGGGACGAGGAA
Organism: uncultured Actinomycetes bacterium; assembly: GCA_963728025.1. Lineage (GTDB taxonomy): Bacteria > Actinomycetota > Thermoleophilia > Solirubrobacterales > 70-9 > VAYN01. Next base: position 26,867 of record CAVSIF010000002.1, read on the forward strand.
GGTGAGCTTGACCGAGGCGGCAAGCCCGGCGGCGATGCCGGCGAGGACCAGCGGGCCTTTGTCGAGCAGGGGCGCGTCGCGCTCCGGCGTGTCCTGCACGGCGCCCCTGTCGGGCGCGCGGCGCTGGTGCCCGTTGATCAGGAAGGCGGCGAAGGCGATCAGGAAGGCGAGCCCCATGATGTCGTTGCGCCCCTCGCCGGGCTGCGTCTCGATCATCACCCCGGCGTCGAGGACGATCGCCGCGGCGACAAGCGTCGCCGGCCCGACCTTGTAGGGGCGGCCGACGCACCAGGCGGCGAGCAGGGCGATCGCCAGCCAGACGAGGTTGATCAGCGGCGAGAGCCAGTCGGTCTTGAAGACGACGATCGCGGCGGCGTGGATCAGCTCCGAGCTCTGCGGGTAGAACCAGGCGGCCAGCCGCAGCGGGTCGGTGAAGTGCAGGTGAACGGTGGACGCTTCCTGGGCGATCCGCCCCGAGAACGGCATGTGGTACCAGGTCGTGTCGCCGCCGAACATCCCGAAGTCGAGGCTGAGCTGCGAGGGGAACGTCCACTCGGCAACCGTGAAAGAGGCGACGCCGAGCGCCAGCAGCAGGGCGACCGTCTGCACCTGCGGCGCGGCGACTTCGCCGCCGTCGCGCGGCGCCATCCGCCGGCCGAGCCAGGCGGCGAACAGGCCGATGCCGATGCAGACGACGACGATCCAGCCGAGGCGCAGGACGCTGAGGGTGCCGAGCAGCTCGAGCGAAACGACCAGCAGCGCGACGGCGATCGTCGCGTCGGCGAGGCGGGCCAGGGCGCCGGAGAACTCCGGTGCGATCCAGCGCCGCAGCCAGTAGCCGCCGAGGCCGAGTGCCGAGACGATGCCGATCGTCGCCAGGCAGCCGCCGATGTAGGAACCGAGGGAGGGGGTCACCGGCGCGAGATGCTATTCGCCGCGGCGGGCGCGCGAGAGAGAACTAGGAGGCGGCGGCCGGGATGCGGCAGGAGACGCCGGTGCCGGCGAGGCCGCAGTAGCCGTTCGGCACCTTGTGCAGGTACTGCTGGTGGTAGTCCTCGGCGTAGTAGAAGGGGCCGGCCGGCTCGACCTCGGTCGTGACCGGCTCGTGGCCAGCCGCCCGCAGCGCCTCGTCGTAGGCCTCTCGGGCCATCTCCGCCGTCTCCTTCTGGGCATCGCTCGTGAAATAGATGCCGGAGCGGTACTGGGTGCCGACGTCGTTGCCCTGGCGCATCCCCTGGGTCGGGTCGTGCTCCTCGAAGAAGACCTTGAGCAGGTCGGCGTAGGAGACCCGCTTCGGGTCGAAGGCGACGAGGACCGCCTCGGCGTGTCCGGTCATGCCCGAGCAGACCTCCTCGTAGGTCGGGTTCGGGGTGGTCCCGTTCATGTAGCCGACCGCCGTCGTGTAGACGCCGTCGAGGACCCAGAAGAGCCGCTCGGCGCCCCAGAAGCAGCCGAGCGCGAAGTAGGCGGCCTCGATCCCGTCGGGGAACGGCGGCCGCAGCGGCGCGTCGAGGACGGCGTGGCGCTCCGGCACCTCGAAGGCCGGCTCGCTGCGGCCCGGCAGCGCATCCTCGGCGGCAGGCAGGCGGGCCTTCTGGCGATTCCAAAGCATCGTCGCCACACGGTAGCGTTCCTCTATCGGCTGCCTCGTCCTTCTCTTCGCCCTGATCTCGCCGCGGCTGGCGCTGTTCGTGCTGTGGCTGTTCACCGATCTGCTCAGCCGCGCCTTCGACAGCTGGATCGTCCCCCTTCTCGGCTTCTTCCTGCTGCCCTGGACGACCCTCGCCTACGCGGTGATGTGGGCATCCTCAGACGGCGTCAACGGCTTCGAGTGGTTCATCGTCGCTCTGGCCTTCCTGTTCGACATCGGCTCCTTCGCCAAGGGCAGCCGGCGCCGGGCGGAAACCGCGTAGCGGACTACCCGAGCTCCTCGAGCGGGAAGGCGACCCTGACGTGCGCCTTGGCGAGGACCACGAAGTCCCGCCGTTTCGTCTCGCCGCCGCCGAGCGGCGAGATCTCGACGTCGAGAAGCGGGATGAAGGCCACGTCGGCCCTGTTGACCGCGTCGGAGAAACGGCTTTGGTAGCCCTCCGACGGCAGAGTGACATCGCCGATCACGAGATGCCGGTCGGTTTCGAACACGACCCGCTCCTTGCGACGCGAGCTGCCGGATTGGCTCTCCATGGGGGCGCTTATCGACGTTTCCAGGTACTTCGTGAATGGATAAGCGTCCAGGCTCGGACGTGGGCCGCGGCGTGCACGCGGGCCTTAGTGTTTCTTCTTCACCCTGAAGCCGAAAGTCGCCGGGGTTGGGTCGGTGCCTCCAGCGCTCACAGCCTCGACCGAGAAGGTGTGTTTGCCCGGCTTCACTTTGTAGGTCTTGGGCGAGGTGCATGACACAAAGGCGCCTTTATCGAGCTTGCATTTGAACGTCGCCCCAGCCACGTCCGAAGAGAAGCTGAACTTGACTTTGACCTTTTTCTTCTTGGTTTCGATCTTCTTTTTGGGGTGGGCGCCGAGGCGCGTGTTGGCGAACGACACGACGTTCACCGCAGCGACAGGGCCCGGCGGAGAGCTGGATTCGTAAACGATCTGGACCGTCGGCGCGGCCGCCGGCGAAGCCAGCGCGAAGCTGCCCCCCGCTGGCACCAGCGAGGAGCCTCCACCGCCCCCGCCGCCGCCCAAGATGTTGCAGCCGGCGGATCCGCCGCCGCCGCCGTAGAGACCGCCGCCCCCGCCGCCTCCACCGCCGCCGGAGCCGATGCTGCCGGCACCGGCGGCACCCAAGCCCAGCGCGCCGGCTTCGGCCGTGCCGCTGCAGCCCAAACCACCCAGGCCCCCTTCGGTCTGGGTACCCGCGCCGCCGCCGCCGTTTTCTTCCGCCGTACCGCCTTCGCTGCCCGCGGCGCCACCAGCGGCGCCGATGGTTTCCAGGCCGGTCCCTCCTCCGCCGCCACCGCCTGCGGCGACGATCAGGCGATGCTCCGGGACCAAGCCGGCGGCGAGCGGCGAGCTGCGAACGTCGGAGGCGCCGCCGCCACCGCCGCTAGGCGCGAAATTGCCCGCTCCGCCACCGTTGAAGCCGCCCAACCCGCCGGCATCGCTATCTTGGCCGTTGCCACCGACCTCGACGTAGAGCGCTTGCCCTGGAGTCACGACCAGGTCGCCCTCGACCCGAGCGGCAGCTCCGCCGGCGGCGTCGCTTTCGCCGCCGTGGCCGCCGATCGCGACAACGTGGACTTTGGAGACGCCAGCCGGAACGGTGAACGTCTGCTCGACGCCGGTGAAGTTGAACGTAGCCGTCGTCGCACCAGCCGGCGCCGCTGCCCAAACCAGCGTCCCCACTGCCGCGCTGAGTACGAAGGCCGCGGCCCGTCTAGTGAGACGCCTGCGCGCTGGAGAAGTCGAAGAGAGGTCGCCATCGTCGCTGACGACCGACCCTGACAGACCGGATAAGCGAAGTCAACCAACATCAAGCTGCACGACTCTCTCATCGTTGCTTTCTGGCTAATCTGGACTCGTGCCGGCTCGCAGCCACCAACACGGATCGTGCCCCGAGGCGAGCTCATTCGCGGCTCGCAATAGCCGCCGGCAGCCCATTCGCCGACCTGCAGATGATTTCGACCTGGGTTTCGAGCCAACGGGCGCAGCCACTCAGCCACTCACAGCAGTGCGGCAATTGAGCTGGCAAAGCAGATCACCTTCGTGTTCGGCCCCGAAAATATGGCCGTTCAGCAGTACGAACAGCTATTTGGATATGCGCCTCTGGCGGACTTACGCGCGCTGCGCAAGAGGGGCGCCATCATCGTCATGGCCACCACGATCCCCGATTGGCTCTGCAGCGAAGAGGCGGAGGAGCGTCGTGGCCGGTCCCTGACCGACGACGAGCAAACTCAAGCAAAACGAGAATACGGCCCAGAGACAGGGACGGCCGCGATCTACGACCCACAGACCGACAGTCTTGTCCTGCCGACCGGCGAAGTCAGTCCCGATCCGCTCCACCCGGTCCTGCACGAGCTAGGACATGCCTTGACCCTCCACCGGATCTGGAGAGATTTCCGGAATCTCCGCTGGCTGCTCGACAATCCTCCACAACGAATACAGGACCATCTCGCCAACGGATATCCGCAAGGTGACGACGACAACGCAATTCGCATTCGGATAGCCGAGGTGTTCGCCGAGGCATACGCCATGGTGCTTGCGGGTCGCGATGAGGAGCTGACGCCCGGTTTGGCGTCTGCTCTCGTAGGCATCCTTGCTGACATGAGTCAGCAAGGAATGAGCCCAGGCGGGAGCATCGACCCCGACACCGGGCGAACCGCCACGTACGTCCCTCTGGAAACCATGATCCGCGAAAGCGGGACTGGAGATCAGACTGACTCACGGCCACCCCAGCTCACGCGTGCAGGGGATCGCCGGCTGCTTAAACGCAGGGCACGCCGTTGGCCCCCAGACCCGCAGTAGACACGTCTGAGATGCGAAGCCCCCGTGCGGGTGTATGTCTAAACCAGTGAGCTAGGTGCTGCGATATCGGGGCGCCCGGATTCGAACCGGGGACCTCGGCCACCCAAAGGCCGCGCGCTACCAGGCTGCGCCACGCCCCGCTGCGCCGATCTTAGAGGCACTCGGGCGTCCCGACGCAACCGAGCCGGCAACCGCTAGGTTTCGCGACCGATGGCCGACGTCCGCCCGATCTACGCCCTCCACTACGACCTCGACGTCGTCGGATCGCTCGCAGGCGTCGCGGCGCCGCCCTACGACGTGATCGACGCGGCGCAGCGAGCCGAGCTGCTGGCGCGCTCGCCCTACAACGCGGTCGCGATCGACCTGCCGAAACCGTACGGGGAGACCGGGCCGCAGCGAGACCGAGGACGATCCCTACGCGCGCGCCGCCGAGACGATCGAGGCGTGGCGCGAGGCGGGCGCCCTGGTCGCCGACGCCGAGCCGGCGATCTGGGCGATGACCCAGGACTACACCGGCCCCGACGGCGACGCGCCGCACCCGCCACGGCATCCTCGCCCGCGTCCGGGTCGAGGACTTCGAGGCCGGCCAGGTCCTCCCCCACGAGCGCACCCTGCCGGGGCCGAAGAAGGACCGGCTCGACCTGACCCGCGCCACCCGCCACAACCTCTCGCCGATCTTCTCGCTCAGCACCAAGGACCCCTGGCCGCTGGTCGCGCCGGCGATCGAGGGCACCGAGCCCTGGGGCGAGGCGACCGACGAAGGCGGCACCGTCACCCGCGTCTGGCGGGTCGGCGACCCGGCGATCCACGCCGCGGTCACCGAGCTGCTCGCCGACGCCCAGCTGCTGATCGCCGACGGCCACCACCGCTACGAGACCGCGATCGCCTACCGCGACGAGGTCGGCGGCGAGGGCGACCACAACTACACGCTGATGGCGCTGACCGGGCTCGACGACCCGGGCCTCACCGTCTTCCCCACCCACCGCCTGCTCTCCGGCTTCGCCGACGACCCCGAGCGCCAGCGGCGCCTCGGCGAGGGCCTGCGCGAGCTCTTCGACGTCGACGGAGGTCGCCGCTCGACGAGCTCGACCCGCTCGGCGAGGAGGGCGTCGGCGTCTTCGGCCTCTACGACTCCCACCACAAGCAGCGCCTTCCGCCTGCGGCTCAAGGACGCGGCGATCGCGGCGCTCGACCAGGCAGCTCGACCGGCAAGCCCGAGGCCTACCGCCGCCTCGACGCGGCGATCCTCGAGACCCTGGTCCTGAAGGGCATCGCCGGGCTGAGCGAAGACGACATCCTCGCCAAGCGCGGGCTCGGCTACGCGAAGAGCGTCGAGGACTCGCTGCGCGCTGCTCGAGGACGGCACCTACGACGTCGCCTTCATCCTCCGCCCGATCCCGGTCGACCAGGTCCGCGCGATCTGCGAAAGCGACGAGAACATGCCGCCGAAGTCGACCTACTTCTTCCCCAAGGTGCTCACCGGGCTGGTCTTCAACCCGGTCGCCTGACGGGGCCGCGGCGTAGGATCACGCCGTGGTCAAGATCTACACCAAGAAGGGCGACGACGGCACCACCTCGCTCTGGTACGGCGGCCGCGTGCCCAAGCACCACGGCCGCACCGAGGCCTACGGCGCGCTCGACGAGGCCTGCTCGCAGCTCGGCGTCGCCCGCGCCCTCTGCGGCGCCGACGAGGCGGAGCTGGCCGCCGACATCCTGCGCCTCCAGGACGACCTCTTCGTCGCCGGCGCCGAGCTGGCGACCGCGCCGGAGGCGGCCGAGCGGCTCGAGGACGGCATCAGCCGCACCACCGAGGAGATGGTCGCCGAGCTGGAGGAGCGGATCGACCACTACATGGAGCGAGGTCGAGCTGCCGCCGCAGTTCGTCATCCCCGGCGGCAACCAGCTCTCCGCCCAGCTCGACGTCGCCCGCACCGACGATCCGCCGCGCCGAGCGGCGGATCAGCGCCCTGGCCGAGGCCGGCGAGCTGGCCGGCGAGACCGTGATCCACTTCGTCAACCGCGCCTCCGACCTCGCCTACGCGATGGCCCGCTTCGCCGACGTCGACGACCCGGCCCTGTTCGAGGGCCGGCGCAAGGCGTAGCCGGGTGAAGGTCGTCGCCCGCCGCCGCGAGGGGTACGCCCACGACGTCGAGATCGAGGGCGGCCACACGGTCGTCGTCGACGAGCCGCCGACGCCGGCGGCACCGACACCGGCCCCTCCCCCACCCGACTGCTCGCCGCCGGCCTCGCCAGCTGCATCGCGATCACGATGGAGATGTACGCGGAGCGCAAGGGCTGGGAGCATCGGCGCGGTCGAGGTCGAGGTCGACGTCGAGTACGAGGGCTTCGCGCCGGCCTCCTTCGCCGCATCGCTGCGCCTGCCGGAGGGGCTGAGCGACGAGCAGCGCGAGCGGCTGCTGGTCGATCGCCCGCAAGTGCCCGGTCCACAAGGCTGCTGGCCGGCGAGACGCCGGTCACGCGTCTCCGACCGGGTCGAGTCGCTCTGATGGACCTCGGGCTGACGGGACGCGCCTGCGTCGTCACCGGCGCCAGCCGCGGGATCGGCCGCGAGACCGCGCGGCTGCTCTGCGCCGAGGGCGCGAACGTGCTGCTGGTCGCTCGCAGCGAGGAGCGACTGGCCGCGGCCACGGCCGAGGCCACCGCCGCCGGCGCGAGCCGGCGGAAGGGCCGGAGCGCTGGCCCTCGACGTCACCGCCGAGGACGCCGGCGAGCGGATGCTCGCGGCGGCGACCGAGCGCTTCGGCGCTCTCGACGTGCTCGTCAACAACGCCGGCACGGCGCAGTGGCGCGACCTCGACGAGGTCCCGGACGAGGACTGGCGCGCCCAGTACGAGCTGAACGTGATGGCGCCGCTGCGGGCGATGCGCGCCGCGGCGCCGCCGATGGCCGAGCGCGGCTGGGGCCGGATCGTCAACGTCTGCTCGACCGCCGGCAAGCGACCCTCGGCGGCGATGCCCGAGTACTCGGTCGCCAAGGCGGCCGAGCTCTCGCTCTCGCGCCTCTTCGCCGACCGCTACGCGAAGAGCGGCGTGCTCGTCAACGCGATCTGCCCCGGCCCGGTCGAGTCGGAGCTGTGGATGGAGCCGGGCGGCCTGCTCGACCAGTCGCAGGAGATGTCCGGCGCGGAGAGCCGCGAGGAGGCGCTCGCCACCGCCGGCTCGAAGCGGCCGATCGGCCGCCTCGCCGAGGTCGGCGAGATCGCCGCGGCGATCGTCTTCCTCTGCTCCGAGCGCGCCTCCTACGTCAGCGGCGCCGCCTGGTCGGTGGACGGCGGCACCGTCCAGGTGATCATCTGAAGCGGTGGCGCTTTTCACGTCCATATGACGCAAAAAGCGCCAACGACGGACGCCGCGGTGCTGCTGCCGCTCTACGGCTGGCCCGAGGAGCCGGGGCTGATCTTCACCGAGCGGCGCGCCGACATGCGCCGCCACGCCGGTGAGATCTCGTTCCCCGGCGGCCGCCGGGACGAGGGCGACGCCGACCTCGCCGCCACCGCGCTGCGCGAGGCCCACGAGGAGATCGGCCTCGACCCGGCGGTGGTCGAGATCGGCGAGGCCCTGCCGCCGACGACGACCTTCGTCACCGGCTACCGGATCCACCCCTTCGTCGGACGCATTCCGCACCCCGGCGAGCTCAGCCTGAAGCCCAACCCGGCCGAGGTCGAGACCGTCCTCACCTTCTCCCTGGAGGTGCTGCGCGAGAGCTACGAGATGCGCCGCCTGGTCCGCCGCGGCGTCCCCATCCACACCCCGACCTACGAGGTCGAAGGCCACCTGATCTGGGGCGCGACCGCGCGGATCCTCGGCGACCTGCTCGACCGCCTCGGCTGAGGCGGTCCAAGGCGCCCGAAGCTAGTTCGAAGCTTTTTCCGGCTGGGGGACGATGCGGATGTAGGGGCGCGGCTCCTCCCAGCCATCTGGGTAGATCTCCTTCGCCTGGTCGTTGGAGACCGAGCCGGCGATGATCACGTCGTCGCCCTGCTGCCACTGGGCCGGGGTCGCGACTTTGTGCTGGGCGGTCAGCTGGAGCGAGTCGATCACGCGCAGGACCTCGTCGAAGTTGCGCCCGGTCGTCATCGGATAGACGAGGATGAGTTTGATCTTCTTGTCGGGCCCGATCACGAAGACGTTGCGAACCGTCTGGTTGTCGGCGGGCGTGCGGTCCGCGGGGTCGCCGGAGACGTCTGCCGGCAGCATCCCGTAGAGCTTGGAGACGTTGAAGTCGGCGTCGCTGATGATCGGGTAGTTCGGCGCCGTCCCCTGGGTCTCCTCGATGTCGCTTGCCCAGTCCTCGTGCTTGTCGAGCGGGTCGACCGAGAGCCCGATGATCTTCACGTTTCGCTTCGCGAACTCGGGCTCGATGCTCGCCATGTAGCCGAGCTCGGTCGTGCAGACCGGGGTGAAGTCCTTTGGGTGCGAGAACAGCACCGCCCATGAATCGCCGATCCAGTCGTGGAACTTGATCCGACCCTCGGTCGTGTCGGCCTCGAAGTCGGGTGCTACGTCACCAAGCTGCAGCGTCATCGGACCGCTCCTCTCGGTACAGCTTTCAGCGGATTACCTTAATTCCTATCCGAGTTTAGCCATATCGATTCGTCGCCCTCGTCGAGCAGTCCCAGTGCCGCGCCCGCCGTGATCTCGGCCCAGTCGTGCGGATCGCTGGGGTCGACAAACACGAACGAGATCGGAATTCGCCAGGTCTCGCCAGTGGCTTCGATCACCTCCCGCCCCGCGCGCGAGGAGAATCGGATCGACACCTCCCTCCATCTCGTAGACGAAGCCGCGTACCGGCGTTTCGACCAGCCGTTCCAGGTGCGTTCCAGGCACCGGCCATGGATCGCCGCGAGCGCCTCCTGCCCGCCCTCCGCGGAGCCGAGCAGCCAGAGCACGACGGTCACGTCGCCGACCAGCTCGAGCACCGTCCCGGGGCGTTCCGGGTCGGCGAGGGCCGGCTCGATCCCGGCCGCCTCGATCGCCGTCAAGCAATCCTCGTGCCGGCTCGTGCCTCGCACCTGCCAGCCCTCCGCCAGCAGCCGTTTGCCGAGCAGACGCCCGCGGCAGCCGCAGCCGACGATCAGCGCCCGGGCCATGCGCCCCGCCTCAGGCCTCGAAGGGGTTCTTGCGCCGCAGCCGCTCCAGCTCCTCTGCTTCGACCTCGGCGCGCAGCTCCCCCTCGTCGATCTCCGGCGCGCCGCGGCGGCGGCGCATCTCGTTCTGCGCGTCGAGCATCTGCTGCACGTCGTCGATCTCGTTCTGCGCCTCGACTTCGGGGGAGCGGGTCGGCTTCCAGTCGACCAGGTCGGCGCTGCTTCCCTGGTAGAAGTGGCCGATCAGGACGAGCACGCCGACGATGACCGCCAGCACGCCGAGCGTGACGAGGACGAAGCCCACGGGTCAAGGATACGGTTCTCGCCAATGCCCGAGGCCTATCTAGTCGACGCGGTCCGCACCCCGATGGGCGCCTACCGCGGCGCGCTCTCCGGCGTGCGCCCCGACGACCTCGCCGCTCACGTCGTCCGCGCCACGGTCGAGCGCACCGGGGTCGACCCCGAGCGAGATCGTCGACGTCTACTTCGGCGCCGCCAACCAGTCCGGCGAGGACAACCGCGACGTCGCCCGGATGGCGGCCCTGCTGGCCGGCCTGCCCTCGAGCGTGCCGGGCGCGACCGTCAACCGGCTCTGCGCCTCCGGCCTGGAGGCGGTCAACGCCGCCGCCCGCGCCGTCAAGCTCGGCGAGGGCGACTTCTACCTGGCCGGCGGCGTCGAGTCGATGAGTCGCGCGCCCTGGGTCGTCGGCAAGCCCGAGCGCGGCCTGCCGCGCGGCGAGCAGACGATGCACGACACGACGCTCGGCTGGCGGTTGTCAACCCGCGGATGGCGGAGCTCGGCGTCTCGACCGAGTCGATGGGCGAGACCGGCGAGAACGTCGCCGAGCGCTACGGAATCGGCCGCGAGGACCAGGACGCCTTCGCCCTGCGCAGCCACCAGCGCGCGGTCGCCGCCGCCGAGGCGGGACTCTTCGCCGAGGAGATCGTCCCGATCGAGGCGCCGAAGGGGCGCGAGACGGTCCTCGTGGAAGCCGACGAGGGGCCGCGCCCCGACGCCTCGCTGGAGAAGATGGCCGCAGCTGAGGCCGGTCTTCCGCGAGGGCGGCACCGTCACCGCCGGCAACGCCTCGACCCTCAACGACGGCGCCGCCTGCCTGCTGATCGCCTCCGAGGCCGGGGCCGAGAAGCTCGGCGCCGAGCCGCTCGCCCGGGTCGTCTCCTTCGGCGTCGCCGGCGTCGACCCCGCCTACATGGGTATCGGCCCGGCCGAGGCGATACCGCGCGCGCTCGCCGCCGCCGGCCTCTCGCTCGACCAGATCGACCTGATCGAGCTGAACGAGGCCTTCGCCTCGCAGGTGCTCGCCTGCGCCCGGGAGCTGGGCATCGACGAGGAGCGGCTCAACGTCAACGGCGGCGCGATCGCCCTCGGCCACCCGCTCGGCTGCTCCGGCGCCCGCCTCGCGACCACGCTGGTACGCGAGCTGCGCCGCCGCGACGGCCGCTACGGCATCGCGACGATGTGCGTCGGCGTCGGCCAGGGCCTGGCGACGGTCTTCGAAACGGTCTGAGATAGCCTCGCCACGCCGATGACGAGCCCCCTGCAAGAGCTGGCCAGCGTCGACGGGAGGATCACCCCGACCGCCGAGGCGATGGTCCCGATGAAGGACGATGGCCTCTACCGCGGCGACGGCGCCTTCGAGGTGATCCGGCTCTACGAGGGGCGGCCGTTCGCCCTCGCCGACCACCTCGACCGGCTCGAGCGCTCCTCGGCGGCGATCGAGCTCGAGTTCGACCGGGCGGCGCTGGAGCGGGAGATCGAGGCGCTGCTCGCCGAGGCCGGCGAGGTCGACGGACAGCTGCGGCTGATCGTCACCCGCGGCGGCCGCCGCATCGCCATCACCGAGCCGCTGCCGCCCCACGCCGAGACGCTGCGCCTCGCCACCGTCACCTACTGCCCGACCGTGATCCTCAACGGGGTCAAGTCGCTCTCCTACGCCGCCAACATGCAGGCGACGCGGCTGGCGCAGGGCGCAGGGCGCCGACGAGGCGGTCCTGGTGCAGCCCGACGGCATCGTGCTGGAGCCGCCGACCTCGACGATCTTCTGGGTCTCCCCGCAGGGGGCGCTGCGCACCCCGGCGCTCGACGTCGGCGTGCTCGAGTCGATCACCCGCGACCGCCTGGTCAAGACCCTCGACGTCGAGGAGGGCGCCTGGCCGGTCGCCGACCTGCGCGGCGCCGGCGAGGCCTTCCTCGCCTCGACCACGCGGGAGATCCAGGCGGTCGCCGCGATCGACGGCGAGCCACTGCCCGAGGCGCCAGGGCCTCGCACCCGCGAGGCGCAGGAGGCCTTCGCGGCGACCCTTGGCCGCGAGCTTTGAACGACGAAGAGAAAGCGAAGGTGAGATGGACTTCCAGTTGACCGACGAGCAGCGGCTGATCTCCGAAACGGCGCGCGACTTCGCCGACCGCGAGATCGTCCCGCGGGTACGCGACAACGACCGCGCCGCCCGCTTCGACCGCGAGCTGGCGAGCAAGCTGGGCGAGGTCGGCTACCTCGGCGCCCCGGTCGCCGAGCAGTACGGCGGCCGCGGCCTCGACTACATCGGCTACGGGCTGATCGTCGAGCAGGTCGGCCGTGCCGACTCCTCCGCCCGCACCGTGGTCTCCGTGCAGACCTCGCTCGTCGCCGGCTCGATCGAGCGCTGGGGAACCGAGGAGCAGAAGCAGGAGTGGCTGCCGCGGCTCTGCTCGGGCGAGGCGCTCGGCTGCTTCGGGCTGACCGAGCCCGACACCGGCTCCGACGCCGCCAACCTGCGCACGCGGGCGACCAAGACCGACTCCGGCTGGTCGATCAGCGGCCAGAAGATGTGGATCTCGCTCGGCAACTTCTCCGAGGTGGCGCTGATCTTCGCCCAGACCGACCCCGAGAAGAAGCACCGCGGCCTCGCCTGCTTCCTCGTCCCGACCGCGAGCGAGGGCTTCACCACCCAGGAGATCCACGGCAAGCTCGGGCTGCGCTCCTCCGACACCGCGGAGCTCTCGCTCGACGGGGTCGAGGTCGGCGAGGACGCGATGCTGGGCGAGGTCGGCGACGGCTTCAAGGTCGCGATGAGCGCCCTCGACAACGGCCGCTACAGCGTCGCCGCCGGCTGCGTCGGCATCTGCGACGGCTGCGTCGAAGCCTCGGTCGCCTACGCCAAGGAGCGCAAGCAGTTCGGCGTGCCCCTGGCCCGCTTCCAGCTGGTCCAGGAGATGATCGCCGACATGATCCTCAAGCGCGACGCCAGCCGGATGCTGGTCTACCGCGCCGGCGCGCTCAAGGACGAAGGCAAGCCGAACACGACGGAGACCTCGGTGGCGAAGCTGTATGCGACCGAGTCGGCGGTCGAATGCGCGAACCTGGCGATCCAGGTCCACGGCGGCGCCGGCTACGTCGACGACTACCCGGTCGAGCGCTACCTGCGCGACGCGCGGGTGACGACGCTGTACGAGGGCACCTCGCAGATCCAGAAGCTGATCATCGGCCGCGCCGCGACCGGGATCAACGCGATGACCCCCATGGAGGCCGAGTAGGCGGATGGCCGAGCTGATCGAGACCTCCCTCGACGATCACGTCGCGCTGCTGCGGCTGAACCGGCCCGAGGCGCGCAACGCGCTCTCGCCGGAGATGATGGAGCGGCTGATCGTCGAGCTGGAGCGCCTCGACCCCGATCCCGAGGTGCGCTGCGTCGTGATCGCCGGCTCCGACGAGGTCTTCGCCGCCGGCGCCGACATCAAGACGATGAGCGAACGCAGCTTCGCCGAGGCCCTGACCCACCCGTCCTCTTCGTTCTGGCGGCGGCTCGCCGCGGTGAAGACGCCGATGATCGCCGCCGTCTCCGGCTACGCGCTGGGCGGCGGCTGTGAGCTGGCGCTCGCCTGCGACATGATCGTCGCCTCCGACACCGCCGTCTTCGGCCAGCCCGAGATCACCCTCGGGATCATCCCCGGCGGCGGCGGCACCCAGCGCCTGGCGCGGGTGCTCGGCAAGCAGCGGGCGATGGAGCTGGTGCTGACCGGACGTCGCTTCGACGCCGCGGCAGCCTTCGAGATGGGCCTCGTCAACAAAGTCGCAGAGGATGGGCGCTGGCTCGACGAGGCGATGGAGCTGGCCCGGACGGTCGCCGAACGACCGCCGATCGCCGCCCGACTCGCCAAGCAGGCGGTGATCGCGGCCGAGGAGACGGCGCTCTCGGCGGGACTGGAGAACGAGCGCCGCCTCTATGAGCTGGCGATGGCGACCGAGGACCGGGTCGAGGGGATGCAGGCCTTCCTCGAGAAGCGCGAGCCGAAGTTCGAGGGACGGTGACCGTCGAGCGGGTCGGCGTCGTCGGCGCCGGCACGATGGGTGCCGGGATCGCCCAGATCGCGGCGCTTGGCGGCTACGAGACCCGCCTCCACGACCCGGTCCCCGCGGCACTGGAGACCGGGATCGAGCGACTGCGCAGCGCCCTGGCGAAGGGTGGAACGAAGGGCCTGTGGAGTGAGGAGGACGCCGACGCGGCGAGCGGCCGGGTCGGCGCCGCGCCGAGCCTCGACGACCTCGGCGAATGCGACCTGGTGATCGAGGCGGCGCCGGAGGACCTGGAGCTGAAGCGCAAGCTGTTCGCCGCGCTGGCCGAGGCCTGCGGGCCGGAGACGATCCTCGCCAGCAACACCTCCTCGCTGCCGGTGACGGCGATCGCGGCCGAGACGCCAGGCCCCGAGCGCGTCGTCGGCATGCACTTCTTCAACCCGCCGGCGCTGATGAAGCTGGTCGAGGTGGTCGCCACGGCCGATTCGAGCGAGGACGCCCTCGCAGCGACGACCGAGGTCGGCTCGCGCATGGGGCGCACGCCGATCCGCGCCAAGGACAGCCCCGGCTTCATCGCCAACCGCCTCGCCCGGCCCTTCACGCTGGAGTCGCTGCGGATGCTCGCCGACGGGGTCGCCGACGCCGCGACGATCGACCGCGTCTGCCGGCTCGGCGGCGGCTTCCGGATGGGCCCCTTCGAGCTGATCGACCTGATCGGCCTCGACGTCAACCTCAGCGTCGCCCGCTCCTTCTACGCGCAGGGCGGCGAGCCGGAGCGCTGGCGGCCGAGCGCGATCCAGGAGCGACTCGTCGGCGAAGGTCACCTCGGCCGCAAGAGCGGGCGGGGCTTCTACGAGTACGGCGACGACCCCCATCGCGAGGCCGACCCGGACCTTGGCATCGAGGCGCCCACGCTCGACTCTGGCGAGCTGGCGAAGATCGATCCCGCGGCCCCCGCAGATCCTCCCCCGCCTCCTCGCCCAGATCGCCAACGAGGCCGCCTTCGCCCTCGAAGAGGAGGTCGGATCCCCCGCCGACATGGACACCGCGATGCGGCTCGGCTTCAACTGGCCGCGCGGGCCGCTGGAGCTGACCGAGCTGATCGGCGCCGAGCGCGCCGCCGGGTTGCTCGAGGAGCTACGCGAACGGCACGGCGACGCCTACCGGCCGGCGCCCAGCCTTCTCGACCTCGCCGCGACGGAGGCCGGTTGAGCGGCAAGCGCAAGCCGGCGAGCGCGCACACGGCGCGCCGCAACCGCGAGGTCGCCGCATCGCTGCCGCTCGCCGACGAGGCGGACTTCGAGGAGGCGCGCCGCGGCCTGGTCGCCGAGTTCGACCCGCCCCTGGTGGAGCGCGAGGACGGCCGGGCCGCCTGGGAGCTTCGGTCCTACGACTTCCTCGACGGCGAGGCGCCCGACACGGCCCACCCGAGCCTCTGGCGGCTCGGCAAGCTGAACCGGATCGCCGGCCTCTTCGAGCTGGCGCCGGGCTTCTACCAGCTGCGTGGCTTCGACCTCTCGAACATGCACGTGGTCGAGGGGGACGAGGGGATCGTCGTGATCGACCCGCTCGTCTCCGCCGAGACCGCCGCGGCGGCGCTGGCGCTCTACCGCGAGCACCGCGGCGAGCGCCCGGTCACCGGCCTGATCTACACCCACAGCCACGTCGACCACTTCGGCGGCGCCAAGGGAGTCGTCTCCGAGGAGGAGATCGAGGCCCGCCGGATCCCCGTCCTCGCCCCCGCCGGCTTCCTCCACCACGCGGTCAGCGAGAACGTCTTCGCCGGCACCGCGATGGGGCGCCGCGCCGGCTACATGTACGGGGCGCTGCTCGGGCGCGGCCCCGACGGCCAGCTCGGCTCCGGCCTCGGGCAGACGACCTCGCTCGGAACGATCACCCTGATCCCGCCCAACCTCGACATCGCCGAGACCGGCCAGGAGGAGATCGTCGACGGCGTCCGGATGAGCTTTCCAGCTGACCCCCGGAACCGAGGCGCCGGCGGAGATGAACATCTACTTCCCCGAGGCGAAGGCGCTCTGCATCGCCGACAACGTCGCCCGCTCGATGCACAACATCCTCACCCCGCGCGGGGCGCTGGTCCGCGACCCGCGCGTCTGGGCGCACTACCTCGACGAGGCGATCGAGCTGTTCGGCGCCGAATCCGACGTGCTCTTCTCCGGCCACAACTGGCCCTGCTGGGACAGCGAGCGGATCGTCGATTACCTGGAGAAGCAGCGCGACCT
Source organism: uncultured Actinomycetes bacterium (assembly GCA_963728025.1). Lineage (GTDB taxonomy): Bacteria > Actinomycetota > Thermoleophilia > Solirubrobacterales > 70-9 > VAYN01. Next base: position 42,977 of record CAVSIF010000002.1, read on the forward strand.
CTACACCTACCTGCACGACCAGACCCTGCGCCTGCTGAACAAGGGCCACACCGGGCCGGAGATCGCCGAGCTGATCGAGCTGCCGCCGAGCCTCGCCAGCGAGTGGCACTGCCGCGAGTACTACGGCTCGGTCAGCCACAACACGAAGGCGATCTACCAGCGCTACATGGGCTGGTTCGACGGCAACCCGGCGCATCTCTGGGAGCACCCGCCGGTCGAGCAGGCGCGGCGCTACGTCGAGTTCATGGGCGGCGCCGAGCCGGTGCTGGAGAAGGCGCGCCAGTCCTTCGAGGCGGGCGACTACCGCTGGGTCGCCGAGGTCGTCAACCACGTCGTCTTCGCCGAGCCGGAGAACGAGGCGGCGCGCGAGCTGCAGGCCGACGCGCTCGAGCAGCTCGGCTACGGCGCCGAGAACGCGACCTGGCGCAACTTCTTCCTGATGGGCGCCAAGGAGCTGCGCGAGGGGATCGCCGGCACGCCGACCGCGACCGCGCCGCCCGACATCGTCGCCAACCTCTCGGTGGAGCAGCTGCTCGACGCGATGGCGATCCGCCTCGACGGCCCCCGCGCCGCCGAGCATGACCTGCGGATCGACTGGGCGATCACCGATCCCGACGAGGAGCACGCGATGACCGTTCGCAACGGCGTCCTCCGCCACCGCCCCGGCCGCCACGATCCGGCCGCCGACGCCGCGCTGGTGGTCGAGCGCGAGGCGCTCGACCAGCTGCTGCTCAAAACCGCCGACATCGGCGAGCTGGCCGAGAGCGGCCGCCTCCGGGTCGAGGGCGACGGGGCGAAGATCGGCGAGCTGCTCGGTCTGCTCGACGAACCCGACCCCGGCTTCGCGATCGTCACCCCGCGCCAGGTTCCCCAAGAGGAGTTTTGATACTGCTCGATGCCTCTATGAATATTGTTCGAGTCTCCAACGGCTTCGAACAAGGGAGGCGCAGTGAAAAACAGGCTCATCGTCGTGGGGGTCGTCGCAGCCGCTCTCGCCCTGCCCGCGTCATCCGCAACCGCTGGCGATAAGGACTGCTCCGACTTCGGCACCTGGAGACAGGCCCAGAACTTCTACAAGCGTCACGGTGGGCCGAGGTATGACCCGCACCGGCTCGACGCCGACCACGACGGCATCGCCTGCGAGAGCCTGCGGTAGAGGTCGTCCGGTCTCCACCGTCCAGAGGACCTCACCTTGACCGTCGGCCGGACCGGGCTCATCCGTGGCTCAGCCGGAACATCACCTCGTCGACGTAGCACCAACTCCAGTCCTCGCCCGGCTCGGCCGAGCGGACGATCGGGTGGCCCGTCTCGCGGTGATGAGCGGTGGCGTGTTTGCCGATGGAGTTGTCGCAGCACCCGATGTGGCCGCAGCTCTGGCACATACGCAGGTGCACCCACCGCATCCCCTGCTCCAAGCACTCCTCGCAGCCGGCCACCTCGGCCGGCAGGTCAAGGCGCTGGATCGAGTCGATGTGCGTGCAGGTGGGAGTCGTCCTCCGACCTTAGAGCATGACCCGCAGCGGGTCCGGTCGCGCCCTGAACCAATGCCATCGACAGCAGTTCGGTCAGACAATCGTCTGCTGAGACAAAGAGTTACACTTTCGTTTCCCACGCGTGACAACTTTCCCCGTAGCCTGGAGATATGGAGGCAATGCGGCAGAGCTGGACAGACGATCGTCTCGACGATCTATCCAACCGGATGGACGAACGCTTCGACCATGTCGAGAACGAGATGAACCGTCGCTTCGAGCACGTCGAAGGCGAGATGAAAGCCGGCTTCGTTCGGGTCGACCGGGAAATGAAAGCGGGCTTCGTTCGGGTCGACGAGCAGATCAAGGACGCCACCCGTGAGCTGCGCGCCGAGATCAGGGCCGGTCACGACGAGTTTCAGGCGTTCCTGCGCATCCTCGTCCAGGTCGCCGGGGGGCTGCTGGCGGCCATGCTCGGACTCCTGGCCACGCTCCTCACCCTGCTGATCGCCAATATTTGATCTGCGCATAGACAACCGGCCGAACCGCCCCCCGGCAAAGCCATCTGCAAAGGTGAGCGGATGAGCGCTGCCGGAGGAAGCGGGGAGCCGATCACCGAGGCAGGGCATCGCCGCCCTGCGCGAGGAGATCGAGCAGCTCGAAGGCCCGGGGCGGACCGAGATGGCGGCGCGGATCAAGGTCGCGCGCGAGGTAGGCGACCTCAAGGAGAACGCCGAGTACCACATCGCCAAGGAGGACCAGGCGCACCTGGAGACCCGGATCAAGCGCCTGCGCGAGCGCCTTCGCACCGCGGTCGTCGTCGAGGTCGACGGCGGCGCGCCGACGCCTTCGCCTTCGGCCGCACCGCCGAGGTGCTCGACGAGGAGAAGGGCAGCCGTCAACACCTGGACCCTGGTCGGCTCGACCGAGGCCGACCTCGCCGCCGGCAGGCTCTCCGCCGAGTCGCCGATCGGCCAGGCCCTGATGGACGCAAAGGTCGGCAAGCCGGTTCGAGGTCGAGACCCCGCGCGGCGCCGCGCACCTTCGTCGTCCAGAAGCTGCGTCGGCTAGGGATACTGGTCGGTGGCCGCACCGCTGATCGAGTTCCCCGCCGACGATCCCGAGCGGGCTCTCCTCTTCTGGCGCGAGGTGCTCGGGGTCGAACTCGAACCGCGACCGGCAGAGGCAGGCGCCGGCTGGGAATCGGAGGGCGACGGTCTCCGCCTCGGCGTTCACGAACGCGGGCGGGGGCCCGGCGATACCGCTTCCCTCCCCTACTTCACGGTCGCCGACATGGCGATCGCCGGTGGAGCGGGTCCGTCGAGAAACGGCGGCTCGATCGTCCATCCCGGCGACCGCTGGACCATCTGCCGCGACTCGGAGGGCAGACCCCTTCGCCCTGGCGGCCGGCTAGGCCCCCTGCGCTTAAGCGCCGGGCGTAGGGGCGATCTCGGTGGGCTCGCCGCCCGGCGCCCAGTGGGCCTCTGGCGAGGGCGGGGTGTCGCGCAGGTACCACTCGGCGTCGAGGGCGCCCATGCAGCCGGTGCCGGCGGCGGTGACCGCCTGGCGGTAGGTGTGGTCGACGACGTCGCCGACGGCGAAGACGCCGGCCAGGTTGGTCCTGGTCGAGCCCGGCTCGGTGACGGATGTAGCCGTCCTCGTCGGTCTCGACCTGATCGCTGACGATCTCCGATTTCGGGATGTGACCGATCGCGACGAAGGCGCCTTCGGTCTGGAAGTCCTCGGTCTCGCCGGTCTCGGCGTTGCGCAGCCTGACGTGGTCGAGGTTGCCGTCCTCGCCGCCGACGAACTCCTCTGGGACGAACGGGGTCTTGAACTCGATGTTGGGCCGCTCGGCGGCGCGCTCGTGCATGATGTTCGAGGCGCGGAACTCGTCGCGCCGGTTGACGACGGTCAGCTCGCTGGCGAACTTGGAGACGAAGATCGCGTCCTCCATCGCCGAGTCGCCGCCGCCGATCACGATCACCTTCTGGCCCTTGAAGAAGGCGCCGTCGCAGACGCCGCAGGTGGAGACGCCGCAGCCGCCAGTTCCAGCTCGCCGGGGATGCCGAGCCGGCGCGGCTCCGCGCCCATCGCCAGGATCACGGTCTTGGCGAGGTGCTCTTCGTCGCCGAGGAAGACCTTCTGCACGCCGCCGTCGCTGAGCTCGACCCGGTCGACGTCGTCGGTGACGAAGCGGGTGCCGAAGCGCTCCGCCTGGGCACGGAACTGGTTCATCATCTCCGGCCCCATGATCCCGTCGGGGTAGCCGGGGTAGTTCTCGACGTCGGTCGTGTTCTGCAGCTGGCCGCCCCACTGGAAGCCCTCGAAGACGAGCGGCTCGAGGTTGGCGCGCGCGGTGTAGAGCGCGGCCGTGTAGCCGGCCGGACCGCCGCCGACGATGATCACGTTCTCGATCTTCTTCTCGTCTGCCATCATCTCGCCGCCCTAGAAGTCTAATACTTTACTTTTTATAGTAACGGGTCGGTCAAGCCACTTTCCCGGACTCGGCGGGTGCAGGCACCTCTTTCAAAGGCCGGCGCCGGTCAACCGGCAGCTCCCCTTCTTCCCACTGCGCAACCCGTCTTGCGGAGCTGGAAGAAGGCGACGACGCCGAGCGGGATCGGCAGCCAGAAGGCGACCAGGCGGTAGATCAGGATCGCCGGGAAGACGGTCCCCTCGGGGATGCCGAAGAGGACGAAGGCGCCGATCATCCCCGCGTCCACGGCGCCGACCCCGGCCGGCGCAAGCGGGAAGAGGTTGGCGACCATGCCGAGGAAGAACCCCTGGACGACGACGGCCAGCGGCACGTGGACGCCGAAGGCCTTGAAGGAGGCCCAGAGGATGCCGATGTTGGCCGCCCAGTAGCCGGCGGCGCCGATCACCGCCAGCCCGCCGCGGCCCGGGTGGATGAAGCAGGCCGAAGCCGAACCTGACCCCCTCGCCGACCGTCGCCGGCACCTTGGCCAGTTTGTCGGCGAGCGCCCTGCCGCGCGGCCGGTGCACGTGCGCGGCGAGCCGCTGGCCGAGGTCGGGCGGGATCAGCGCCACCAGCACGCCGACGATCAGGATCAGCCCGGCGACGCCGGCGGGGACGATCGTCAGCTCGACCGAGGCCTTGCCCGGCAGGACGCCGGTGCGCAGCAGGACGCCGAAGACGATCAGCGCCAGCGGGTAGAAGACGTACTGCAGGGTGAGGAAGGCGACCATCCGCCGCGCCACCTCGTGGCGGCGCATCCCGGCTTTGCGCAGAGCCCAGTAGGTGAGGGCGATGCCACCCGCTCCGCCCGCCGAGAAGATCCGCGTCGCCGCCAGGCCCGCCAGGTTGATGTCGTAGGTCTCGCCCCAGTTGAGGCGCAGGACGTCGCCCCCGACGACGGCTTTGAACATGGCGATGTAGGTGGCGACCGCGGCCAGCTCAAAGCCGATCGCGACGGCGATCCAGAGCGCGTCGGCGTCGCCGAGCTTGCTGAGCGAGTCGCCGAGGCCGACCAGCTTCGGGAAGAGGAAGTAGATCCCGACCAGCAGCGCAACGACGACCAGGACGGTTTGGATCACCCGCCGTGGCGTGAACAGCGGTAGTTCGAAGACGCCGTTGCCGTTCGCCGAGTCTTCGGGAGACACTCTGGGGACGCTACCCGCTGGCCAGGCGCTCCAGACTTTGCAGGCGTCGATTCACGGCCAGGACCGCCGGTTCGGCGAGCGGCTCGCCGCGCCGCACCGCGGCGACCAGCGCCGCGCCCGCCGCCAGATCGGTGACGTAGTGCTCGCCCAGATAGACGAGGGCGAAGCCGAGGGTGAGCGCATAGCCCCAGCCGGCCGCGCCCGCGACCCGGCCCGTTTCGGACAGCGAGATCGCCCCCATCACCGAGGTCGCGAAGTGAAGTGAGGGCATCGCCGCCCAGGGGTTGCCGCCCAGGGCCTTGTACATCCCCGGCCAGGCCGATCCCCAGGTCTCCTCGCCGACCTCGACCATGATCCGGCGTACGTCTTCGCCGGTGAGGCCCTGCTCCGAGGCCCACCACGGCGGCGCGGTCGGCGCCGCGAAGTAGACCGCGCAGCCG
>CAVSIF010000003.1:0-91646 GCA_963728025.1 uncultured Actinomycetes bacterium
GGCCTCGATTCCCAGGGAGGCGAGACCGGCGGGGATGAACTCATCTGCGCGGTTAGAAGCCTCCATCTGGCGCTGGCAACCCTAGCGCGCCCCTTGGCCGGGATCGTGCAAGCGGCGCAAGTGCAGCGCATTCCTGACCCGCGGAGGGCAGAATCCGGGCGCAACCGGGGTCTCCGCCCCGTGTTTCCGTGAGTTCAATGCCCGTGACCGAGAAGAGAAGCCAGAAGAGCCGCGCCTGGGGGTCGTTCCTCGCCGCGGCCTGCCTGCTCGCCGCCCTCGTCGCCGTGGTCGCTCCCGGCCAGGCCGACTCGGCGCCGCTGCGCGTCGTCGTGCTCGGACAGACCGCGGAAACCCCGCCGGCCTCCTGTCCCGGGAAAATCGTCGACAGCGTCGAGGTCACGCCCTGCCGGGTCGAGGGCCACGTGACCGGCTTCCAGGCGATCGCCGACGGCATCGCCCGCCCCTACGAGGCGCCGTTCGAAGGCAAGATCGTCGCCTGGTCGATCACCCTCGCCAAGCCCTCGACCACGGAAACGCCGACGACCTCGAACGAGGTCGCCTTCTTCGACGAATTCCTCGGCCGTCCCTCGCAGGCGCGGATCGGCGTCCTGCGCCCGGTCGAAGACTCGAAACCGCCCAAGTACACGCTCGTGCGCCAGAGCCCGCTCGAGCTGCTCAATCCCTACTTCGGCACCACCCCGATCTTCGCCCTCGACCACCCGCTGACCGTGCTCAAAGGCCAGGTGGTGGCGCTGACGATTCCGACCTGGGCGCCGATGTTCGCCTTCAACGTCGACGCCGACAACACCTGGCGCGGCAGCCGCCTGCCCGAGCAGTGCTCCTCGAAAGAGGACATCCAGGGCGGCAACCCCCAGCAGGGGGTCGGCAAAACCAAGACCTACGGCTGCTACTACTCCAACGCGCGGCTGCTCTACACGGCGACGCTGGTCAAAAAACCGTAGTTGCGAAGCCGCGGCGGGGCGAGTGCCGGGTGCCCCTCCTCACTTGCCTGACTGGCTGGGTCGTGCCCCGCCCGTCCGAGATTCGTAGTCGGCCAGCGGCACAAAACGTTCGGAGGGGCACCCGGCGCTCGCCTCACGGACGGGCGCGACGGTTCCGAAGCACAGAAGCTTTAAAAGAGAAGCCCGTGGGGCGTCTGCGTTAGTCCCCCCGGTCTCGGCATCTGCCTCTTTCAAAGCTTCCGTAGGACGAGGCCCGGTAGGGCCTCCGAACGTTTTGTGCCGCTGGCCGAGAGCGATATTTCGGACGGCCGCAACCGATGAGCCAGGTAGGCAAGTGAGGAGGCCCTACCGGGCCTCGTCCTATTGCAACCTCTGGTTAGAGCGCTTCTTGCCGAAGCCCGCAATACGGGCAATCAGATACGTCCAGCCCGATGAGTTGATCGCACCGTCGGCAGGCGCGCAGGTTCTCGGGGACGCGCGGGAGGGCCGAGGCGGAGGGGGCGAGGGGGAGGACCATCGCTACGGGGGCCATCTCCTCACCGGTCTCGCGGTCGACGTAGACCTGGCCCGGCTCGGCGTGGGCGATCGCCTCGCGGCCGGAGGCCGGGGCGCGCATCCTGTAGAGCTGCTTCGGGTTCACGGCCGGGAACACTAATAGCTTGGGCGGCACCGATGCGTGTTCTCGTCTTTCACGGCTACATGCTGCGCGGCACCGGCAGCAATATCTACAACGTAAATCTCGCCCAGGCGCTGGCCCGGCTCGGGCACGAGGTGCACCTGCTCTGCCAGGATCGCGAGGTGCGGATCGAGGGGGTCGAGATCCACAACCCCGAGATCCACGGCCTGCTGCCGGTCTACGTCAAAGACCCCTACGAGGGCTTCGAGGTCAAGGCCTTCCCGGAGCTGACCGAGGCCGAGCTCGATCGCTACGTCGAGGCCAACGTCGCCGCCGTGCGCGAGGTGGCCGCCGCGGTCGGCGGGGTCGACGCGGCGCTCGCCAACCATCTGGTGATGGGCCCGGCGATCCTCGCCGGCGCCGACATCGGCCCCTTCGCCGCCAAGATCCATGGCTCCGCGCTCGAGTACACGGTCAAACCGCACCCCCGCTTCCTCCCCTACGCCTACGAAGGCATGGAGGCCGCCGCCGGCGTCCTCGTCGGCTCGACCCACACCGCGGAGTCGCTCTGGGCGGCGCTCCCGGATCTTCCTCGGCTCAAAGAGAAGACGCGCCTCGGCCCGCCCGGCGTCGATGTCGAGGAGTTCAGCCCTGGTGGCGAGCGCGAGCGCTTGGTCGCCTTCGTCGGCAAGCTGATCGTCTCCAAGGGCGTCGACCTGCTCCTTGCCGCCTGGCCGCTGGTACACGCCGCCCACCCCGAGGCCCGGCTGGAGATCGCCGGCTACGGCGAGTACGAGGGTGGCCTGCGCCGCCTCCTTTCCGCGCTCGAACGCGGCGACCTCGACGCGGCGCGCGAGCTGGCGCGGCTCGGCTGGGCGCTGGAGGGTGGGGAGGAGAAGCCGCTGCCGATCCTCACCGCCTTCCTCGCCGACCCGCCCGCCGGCTACGCCGCGGCGGCGCGGGCGATGGCCGGCTCGGTCGAGCTGATCGGCCGGCTCGAGCACGACGCGGTCGCGACCCTGCTGCCGCGGGCGGAGGCGCTGGTGATGCCGAGCACCTTCCCGGAGGCGTTCGGGATGGTCGCGGTCGAGGCGGCCGCCTGCGGGGCGCTGCCGGTCTCGGCCGGGCACTCCGGCATGCTCGAGGTCTCGCGCCGGCTCGCGGCGGCGCTGCCGCCCGCGGTCGGCCGCCTCACCTCGTTCGCGGTCGAGCCCGGCGCGGTCGAGGCCCTGGCGGCTCGACTGAACGGCTGGCTCGCCCTGCCCAAGGAGGAGCGAGAGGCCACCCGCGCGAGCCTGGTCGAGACGGTCGGCAGGCTGTGGAGCTGGGAGGGGGTGGCCCGCGGGGTGCTTTCCGCCTCGGCCGGCGAACTGAGGGATTTACCGCGTCCCGCCTAGCAAGTGGCGAGCGTCATTTGGACCGGAAAACCTCCCGCCGCCGCTTCAATAGAATGCCCGCCGCCTGATGTACGGCCGCCTCCCCATAGTGAAGATGCTCGCCGCCACCGTTGCGGGTACCGCCGTGATTTCCGCGGTGATGGTCCCGATCAACTGGAACGGCCAGGGCGGCTCGACCGCGGCGCCGAAGATCGATCACCTGCTCAACGTGATGATCGTGCTCTCGGCCTTCGTCTTCTCGCTGGTGATGGTGATGCTCGTCTACGCGCTTTGGAAATTCAAAGCGAAGCCGGGCGACGAGTCGGACGGCGAGCCGATCCACGGCAACACGAAACTCGAGGTCGCCTGGACCCTGATCCCGACGATCATTGTCCTCTTCGCCGGCGGCTACAGCTGGAAGGTGCTCGACGACATCGAAGAGCCGGCCAAGAACCCGCTCACGGTCTCGGTTTTCTCGCAGCAGTTCGCCTGGAGCTTCGCCTACCCGGGCAAAGACTACGCCTGGAAAGAGGGCGAGCTGCACGTCCCGGTCAACCGCCAGATCCACTTCAAGATGCACGCCCTCGACGTGATCCACTCCTTCTGGGTCCCCGAGTGGCGGATCAAGAAAGACAACGTGCCGGGGATCACGACGACGGCAATCGTCACCCCGGACAAGGTCGGCACCTACCAGCTCGTCTGCACCGAGCTCTGTGGCTTCGGCCACACCACGATGCGGGCCAAGGTCGTGGTCGAGCCGCAGGCCAAATTCGACGAATGGGTCGCCGGCCTCGAGCAGAAAACGCCGCAGCCTTTGCTGGAAGTGGTCAGCGACGAGGAGAGCGCCCCGACCCCCGTGGGCGCGGGCGGGGCCTAGGCATAATGGAGAGGAACTGATGTTGGCTGCAATCAAGCGACCGGGCTGGACTCGAGGGGCGCTTGGGGCCCTCGCCGCCGCGGCATTCGGCTTCGGACTGGTGATCGCCCTGCGCGCGATCTCCGACCTGCCGCTCTACCAGACCGAACAGACCGGCTACCCGCACGTGATCGTGCCGCTGATCCTCGCCCCGCTCGGCTTCCTCGCCGGCTTCGGCTGCTTCGACTACTGGCTGCGCTGGGCCGCCGGCGCGCCGACGATCCCCGAGGACCACTCCCAGCACGGCGCGACCAGCTGGAAGGACTACTTCCGCTTCAACACCGATCACAAGGTGATCGGGATCCAGTACATCGTCACCACCTTCTTCTTCTTCTTCGTGGGCGGGCTGATGGCGATGCTGATCCGGGCCGAGCTGGCGCAGCCGGGCACCCAGATCGTCGACGCGGCCACCTACAACAGCCTCTTCTCCACCCACGCGGTGCTGATGATCTTCGTCTTCGTGATCCCGGTCTTCGCCGGGATCGCCAACTACGTGCTGCCGCTGATGATCGGCGCTCCCGACATGGCCTTCCCGCGCCTCAACGCGCTCAGCTTCTGGATGCTGCCGCTGGCCGGCCTGATGTTCATCGGCAGCTTCCTCGCTCCCGGTGGCGCCTTCGACGCCGGCTGGACCGGCTACGCGCCGCTCTCCACCGGGGCCCCGTTAGGGCAGTCCTTCTTCAATATCGGCGTCCAGTTCGCGGGCGCCTCCTCGATCGCGACCGCGCTCAACTTCTTAGTCACGATCATCACCATGCGTGCGCCCGGAATGACCTTCTGGCGGATGCCGCTGCTGGTCTGGGCCAACCTCTCGACCTCGCTGCTGGTCGTCGCCGCGACCCCCTTTATCGCCGGCGTCCAGTTCATGGTCCTCTTCGACCGCGTCCTCCACACCAACTTCTTCGACTTCGCCGCCGGTGGCGACGTGATCAGCTACCAGCACATCTTCTGGTTCTACTCGCACCCAGCTGTCTACATCATGATGTTGCCCGGCTTCGGGATCATCTCTGAGGTGATCTCGACCCATGCCCGCAAGCCGATCTTCGGCTACCGCCTGATGGCGCTGGCGCTGATCGGGATCGTCGTGCTCAGCTACTCGGTCTGGGCGCACCACATGTTCGTCGCCGGCATGTTCTCGTGGCTGCGGGTGCCGATGATGATCACCACGCTGCTGATCGCCGTCCCCACCGGGATCAAGATCTTCTCCTGGTTGGGCACGCTCTATTTCGGCAAGATCCACACCTACTCGACCGCGATGCTGTTCTCGCTCGCCTTCATCGTCACCTTCACGATCGGCGGGATCAGCGGCGTCATGCTCGGCATGGTGCCGATCGACATCCACGTCTCCGACACCTACTTCATCGTCGCCCACATCCACTTCGTGCTCTTCGGCGGCTCGGTCTTCACGATCTTCGCCGGGATCTACCACTGGTTCCCGAAGATGACGGGGCGGATGTACGACGAGAAACTCGGCCGCGTCCACTTCTGGGGCACCGTGATCGGCACCTGGGGCACCTTCGTGCCGATGCACTGGGTCGGGATGGACGGGATGCCGCGCCGCGTCGCCGACTACGCGACCCAGTTCGGCGAGTGGAACCTGCTGATCAGCGTCTGCGCCTTCCTCCTCGGTGCCGCCCAACTGGTCTTCCTCTACAACATGGTCGTCAGCTGGCGCTACGGCCCGCGGGCCGAGGGCAACCCCTGGCGCGCCAACTCGATCGAGTGGCAGGTCTCTTCGCCGCCGCCGATCTTCAACTTCCCTGAGATCCCGCGCGTCGTCGGCGGCCCCTATGAGTTCGGCGTGCCCGGGGCCAAACACGCGATCATGCCGGGAGAAGGCGCCGAGGTGCCGGAGAAACAGCCGAGCGTGGTGGGGTCGACGTGAGCGCCGCGGGCGAGGGCCGGCCGCTGCTGGTCTTCCTCAATGAGGTCGCCGGCGGCCGCAAGCTGCTGCAAGCCGTGCGCGAGCGCCAGGACAAGGTCTCAGGTGTGGTCGTCGCCGCGCCGCAGAACGAGCCGCGGTCGGGCAGCTGATCGGCCCCGGCGAGCTGCGCGAGGCAGCCCGCGCCCGGGTCGAGGTGACGATGTCGGTGCTGGCCGAGTTCGGCATCGAGTCGATCGGCGAGGTGATGGACCCCGACTCGGCGCTGGCGCTCGATGACGCGGTCCGCGCCCATCAGCCGGGCGAGGCGCTGCTCTCCTGCCTTTACGACACCCGCTTCGGCCTCACCCGCAAGGACCTGGTCGAGTGGGCGAAGGCCAAGTTCGAGCCGGATACGGAGATCACGCACATCCCGGTCCGGATCGAAGACGACGCGATCCGCTGGGACTTGATCCACACTTTGGTCGTCGCCACCCAGACCGTGGCGGCCCCCGACCTGGTCAACCGGCTGCAGGAGCGCGCCGCCGCCAGCTCGCACCGCTACACGATCATCTGCCCTCGTACCGACGACGTCGGCGAGGCCGAGATCGTCCGTGACCTCGCCTCGACCCTGGCCGCGCTCTACCGGGCCGAGGTCGACGCGACCGGCCAGCCGATGCAGCCCCGACCCCTTCAGCGCCGTCAAGAACGCGATCGAGCACTACCGGATCGACGAGGTCCTGATCTCGACCTTCGCCGGCGAGGACTCGCGCTGGCTCGAGGAGGACCTGATCGGGCGGGTGCGTGAGATCACCGAGAAGCAGGTCGAGCACATCGAGGTCGGCCGCCCGGCAGCAGCTGTGGCCGCCGCCGTGGCCGAGGGGGAGGAGGCCTGATGGAGAGCGCGACCGTTGCCCTCGGGCACGCCGAGGAGCACGAGCACCACGGGCCGCCGGAGGCTCATGAGAGCTCGCGGATGGACAAACAGACGCTGGGGATCCTGCTTTTCATCGTCTCCGAGATCATGCTGTTCGGCGCCTTCTTCGCCGCCTACTTCTTCCTCCGCGTCGTCGTCGCGCCGGAGAGCTGGCCACCCGAGCCGTTCGAGCTCCCGGTCGCGGTCGCCGGCATCAACACGGCGATCCTGGTCTCCTCGAGCTTCACGATCCACTACGCCCTCGAGTCGATCCGCCGAGGCAACCACACCGGCCTCAAAGTCGGCCTGGTCCTGACCTGGCTGCTCGGCGCCGCCTTCCTCTTCATCCAGGTCAACGAGTACGTGCATATCGGCTTCAGCGCCCGCGACCTCGGCTTCGGCTCGATCTTCTACAGCCTCACCGGACTCCACGGCGCCCACGTCTTCGTCGGCCTGATGCTGCTCAGCTTCGCCACGATCCGCGCCTTCCGCGGCCACTTCGGGCCGGCCGCGAAGGACCACCTCGGTGTCGAGGTGCCGGGGATCTACTGGCACTTCGTCGACATCATGTGGATCATCGTCTACGTGACCGTCTACATCCTCTGAAGCTCTCCGAGGCGGCAGTCTTTCGCTGGGTTGTGATCGTTGGGATCGCGGCTGTTTCGATCGTCGCGCTGACGTTGCTGACGCGGCCGCTGATCGGGGCGATCTGGGGCTTGATGCTGGTTATCGCTGCCGGTTGGCACAGCTACCGCTGGCTCGCGCGCAAGCGGCGCGGAAGTTGACCCAGGGCCGTAACCTGCGTAGACAACACGTTACATCCATCGCGGTAATCTGCGACCATGAGCGTCACCGTGAGAGAGAGCTGGACCGACGAGCGGCTGGACGACTTCAAGGAGCGGGTCGATCAGCGCTTCGACGAGGTCGACAGGCGGTTCGACAAGATCGATGTTCGGTTCGACCGACTCGAAGCAAAAATGGACGCGCGCTTCGACACGCTGCAGAGCACCCTCATATACGTGATGGTGGCGATGATGACCGCGATAGTCGCCGGCATCTTCGGGATCATCGCCACCCAGATCTGACTCGCTTGCCGGCAATCTCCAGCACCGCCAGCGTTAGCGCGATCGGGACAGTCGCGGGGAGCTGGTCGAGGGCGAAGAAGAGCAGGTCGAAGCTGATGCCGAGCACGGCGGCGAGGGCGGCGCCGGTCAGCTGCAGGCGCCGGTCGGTGGCCAGCAGGGCGCCGAGCACGGCGGCGATGAAGGCGTCGCCGAAGCCCATCACCGCCGAGCCGAAGGAGAGGAACTGCAGCTGCGGCAGGTCGCCGGGCGCGGCGGCGTTGAGGGTCGCGTTGGGCCCCTGCAGGAGGTCGGCGCCGATCAGCCAGGCGTCGATCGCGGCCATCGCGTAGATGCCGAGCTTCAGCCAGTGGGCCGGGACGACGCAGGCGAGCAGCCAGCCGAGGCCGACACAGGCGAGGGCGGAGAGCGCGAGGGCGGCGGTCTCGCCGCCGAGGGCGTCGTCCCCGGCCGCCCAGGCGACCGCGAACAGCGGCACGACGAGGAGGGCGAGGGGCGGTCGCCCGCCGCGGACGACGACGGCCAGGGCGAGCGCCGCGAGGGGTGGGACAGCGACCAGGGCAAGGTAGGTGAGGAAGTCGGCGACGGCGGATTCGAGCCGATCGCCGCGACCACGACGACGATCGAGAGCGGCAGCACCAGCGCCCAGGAGCGACTGCGCAGGCCCGTCAGGAGCGGTGCGGTGGCGGGCCGGGGCAGGGCCACCAGGGCGGCCTGCACGAGGCTGAGGGTGCCGATCGAGAGCCAGAAGGGGAGCAAGGGCGCCTAGAGAGCGCCCGCCGGAGCCGAGGCCGCGCGATCGGGCTCACCGGTGGCCGGGGCTGGCTCGCCCTTCGGCTCGAGCCGGCCGGCCGCCGCGACGGTCCAGAGCATCGCCAGCCAGTTCAGGGTCGCGAGCGAGACGTGCGCCCAGACGATCCCGGCAGGTAGCTCCAGACCCCACTGGACGCCGCCCAGGACGCCCTGTAAGCCGAGGAGGCCGATTACCACGGTCAGCGGCTTGACGGCCCGCGGATCGCCGCCAGGGCGGCGCAGGAGCAGCCAGACGCTGATCGCGGCCAGGCCATAGATGGTGGCGAGCACGGCGTGGCGCTGCACCACCCATTCCAGGGTCTCGGCGCCCATGAAATCGAAGCGGTGGACGAGCTCGCCTTCGTGGGCGCCGGCGTGGGGGCCGGAGGCGGTCGCGATCGTCCCGGCCAGGATCGTCAGCTGGCCGAGCGGGATCAGCGCCCGCACTGCCCAGACGCCGAGCCGGTCGCTGGAGCGGCGCCGCTCCCACGGCTCGTAACGCGCGCACCAGGCGAGCGCGAAGGCCGCGTCGAGGAGCATCATCGAGAGGATGAAGTGGGACATCACCAGCCCCGGGGCGAGGTGGAACTTGACCACGAGGGCGCCGAGGATCGCCTGCCCCAGCACCCCGAGCGGCAGCAGCGCGCCGAACAGGGCGAGGTGCCAGCGGTAGGGGCGGCGGAAGAAGGCGAGGACGCTGGCGGCGATCACGGCGAGGCCGACGAACCCGGTCAGCAGCCGGTTGCCGTACTCGATCACCGCGTGGAACTCGAGCGGGGGGGTGGTGCCGCCGTGGCATTTCGGCCAGTCGGGGCAGCCGAGGCCGGAGCCGGTGAGGCGCACCGCGGCGCCGGTGAGGACGATCAGGGCGAGGGCGGCAAGCGCTACCGCGGTGACCTGGGCGTAGCGCCGGGGAGAGATCTCGAGGCGGTCTTTAAGGCGTTGCCGCATCGTCGCAATCATCGCAGCGGCCAGGGGCCGCTCCGCTCAGCCTTTGGCGTTCGAGCCGGCGGATTTGCCGCCGGAGGTGCTTTCGAGCAGGAACTGAACGAGGTCGTCGAGTTCTTTCGGCGAGAGCGCGTCTTCGTAGTTGGCCGGCATCACGTTGGGCGGGTAGCCCTGGGCGATGACTTTGTTCGGGTCGACGATGTCCTCGTGGATTTTCGCCATGCTCTGGCCGGGCAGCACTTCGTCCAGGTCGGGGCCGGTGACGCCGCCCGATTTGGCCGCGGCGAGCGTGTGGCAGGTGCCGCAGCCGTTGTTGGCGAAGACCTGGGCGCCGGGGCCGCCGGGAACCCGGGGCGGTGCCGCGCCGGGCACGCCGGCGTATTCGCCGACGTAGGCGGCGACGTCGACCAGGTCCTGCCCGGTGACGATGTCGGCCGGCATCGAGACGGCGGGGTTGTCGGTGCTGGGACGGGGGTTCTCGACCTGGGCCGAGGTGACCCCTTCGATCGTGTCGCCGTTCTGCCCGGACTCGCGGGCGGAGGCGAAGGCGAGGTCGAGGTCGGGCCCGACCTGCGCCGTCGTTCCCGCCTGCGCCATCGTGTGGCAGGTGCCGCATTTCTGCACGAAGAGCTCGCGGCCGCGCTCGGTATCGGCGTCCTGCGTCCCGCAGCCGGAGGCGACCACGACGACAGCGATCAGGGCGGCGAGGGCGAGCAGCGGGCGGATGAGGGGCGGAAGGCTTGGCATACGGCTGGCGGCGGGCCGGAGTCTATATGGCGAGGCCGCCCGAAAGCGTCCTGTCAGGCGTCGCGATTGGGTACTCTTGCGGCGATCCGCACTATCTCGGCAGGCAACTAAAAAGGAGGGGCAGCGATGCAGGTCAGGGACGGGATGTCGAAGGTGTCGCTGACGGTTGGCCCCTCGCACACTCTGCGCGAGGCGGCCCGGATGATGGTCGAGGCGGGGACCGGCGCGGCGCTGGTCTTCGACGACGAGTCACCGACCCCCGGCATCGTCACCGAGCGCGACCTGCTGATCTCGGTCGGCGCCGGTGAGAACCCCGACGTCGAGCTGGTCGGCGACCACATGAGCGAGAGCGTGATCGCCGCCGCGCCGGACTGGAGCCTGGAGCGCGCCGCCGCCGAGATGTCACGCCGCGGCGTCCGCCACCTCGTCGTCTTCGAGGGCCCCGACGCGGTCGGCGTCCTCTCGATGCGCGACATCGTCCGCGTCTGGACCACCGAGGGTGCTACCTCAGGCATGTCGCCGCCGAGCTGAGACCGGCATCTCGGCGTCCTCGGTCGCTCGCGTGCGGAGCACGCCACGCTCCCTGCGTCCTTGACCTGCTTGGTCTCAGCTCGGCGGGAGCGTGATTCGTTCTACGGGCAGAGCGGCGCCGCGGACGTGCTGTTTGCGCGGCAGGCGGTAGTAGTCGCGGATCGCGCCGCGGACGATGCCGCGGAAGGCGAGCAGGGCGACGATCGCGCCGACCAGCGCGTAGATGTAAGGCGGCAGGGCGAAGCCGGCGGCGAAGGTGCCGCAGACCAGGCCGAGGATGCCGAGCGCGAGAAAAGCCGGCGCCCAGGAGGGGCTTGGCGTGTAGACCAGCTCGCCGGGCTCAGGAATCTGTCGGTGCTCGCTCATCGGCTAAGCGGCGATGTAGAGGAGGGCGGCGACGAAGCAGAGGGCGAAGACCGTCGCGGAGAGGGCGCCGGCAACCAGGGCGGCGCTCATGTTCTTGCGTGCGGTCTCACGGTCCATCAGGGCGGATTTCTATCAGGCTCGCAGGAGGACGGGATTTGCGTGGGGGAGCGCCGGGTGCCACTCCCCTGGAGGCCGTTGCGCAGCTGGTCGCCTGCGGCACTTCGGCTTGTTTGTCCGGGAGCCTCCCTGGGAGTGGCACCCGGCGCTCCCGACACAGCTCGCGAAGCTCTCGTTTCCCGTCTACAGCTGCGCGTCGATCGCCGCGGCCAGGAACAGCAACGCCAGGTAGGCGAGCGAGAAGAGGTAGGTGCGCAAAGCCCAGCGGCGGTCGGCGGTGCGCAGGAGCTGGGTGGCGAAGCCGATGAAGACGGCGCCGAGCAGCATCGAGGGGACCAGATAGGCGACGCCGAGGCCGCCGGCGCAGAAGGGCAGCTGCGTGACCGCGTAGAGGAGGACGGTGTAGAGGAGGATCTGGCGCCGCGTCTCCTGCTCGCCGCGGACCACCGGCAGCATCGGGATCCCGGCCCTGGCGTAGTCGTCCTTCATCAGCAGCGAGAGCGCCCAGAAGTGGGGCGGGGTCCAGAAGAAGACGATCGCGAACAGGTAGAAGGCCATGCCGCTGAGCTCGCCGGTGACCGCCGCCCAGGCGACCAGCGGCGGCACCGCGCCGGCGGCGCCGCCGATCACGATGTTCTGTGGCGTGGAGCGCTTGAGCCAGAGCGTGTAGACGAAGACGTAGCCGAACAGGCCGGAGAGCGAGAGCGCCGCGGCCAGCGGGTTGACGGTGAGCGCGAGCAGGGTGAAGGAGGCGCAGCCGAGCAGGACGCCGAAGGCGATCGCGGCGCGGGCCGAGATGCGACCGGCGGCGACCGGGCGGGTTGCGGTGCGGGCCATCATCCGGTCGATGTCGCGGTCGACGGCGTGGTTGATCGCGCCGGCGCCGCCGGCCGAGAGGGCGCCGCCGAGGCAGGTGAGCAGGATCAGGCCGAGCGAGGGGTCGCCGGCCACGTACATCGTCGTCACCGTCGTGAACAGCAGCAGCGACTGCACCTTCGGCTTGGTCAGCGTCAGGTAGTCGCGCGCCACCGTCATCGCGGCGGAGCGTGGGGTGGGCGTGGCTGCGGTCGAGGTGGGCGCGGTAGGCGCGCCGGCGCCGGCTGGCATCCCGCTCAGGCTACCGGCTGCGACTCGCGGGCCGGCGCGTCGGAGCCGGCGCCGCGGCTGGCGATCGCGGCACGGATGTCGCGCATCGGGTGGGCGCTGCGGACGTCGGGCTGGACGTCGAAGTTGTGCGGGTCCGGGGGTGAGAGCGCCAGCCACTCGAGCGACTCGCCTCCCCACGGGTCGTGCCCGGCGATCGGGCCGTTGGCGCGGCTCTGGATCGCGTTGACCAGGGTCATCACGATCCCGGCGGCGAGGACGAAGCTGCCGATCGAGGCGATCAGGTTGTAGGCGTTGACGCCGTTGCCGTCGAAGAACTTGTAGGCGTCGATCACCTCGCCCTCGAGGGCGCCGGCGAAGAAGAGCGGCACGAAGGCGAGCACGAGGCCGAGCGCCGTGGTCCAGAAGGAGATCCGGGCGAGGCCCTCGCCCATCGTCCGCCCGGTCATCTTCGGGTACCAGTAGTGGAGCGCGGCGAAGCCGCCGAAGACGGCGCCGCCGACCAGGGCGAAGTGGGTCGCGGCGGTCGCGTCGGTGGTGTTCCTGAGCTGCCAGCCGGCCGCGACCATCGAGTGGGAGAGCTCGCTGGCGAGCCCGATCGAGATCGCCGAGAGCGCCCCGACCGCCCACAGCAGCGGCGCCCGCATCCGCAGCGCCCCGCCGCTCAGCGTCGCGATCAGGTTGAAGAAGATGAGGCCGAAGGGGACGATCAGCGCCACCGACATCAGCATCGCGAAGTACATCCAGCCGATCCCGATCGGGGCGGTCAGCATGTTCTGCATCCAGGCCAGGGTGCCGAGCACGGCGATCGCGACCAGTGAGCCCATCACCGTGCCCCGGTTGACCAGCGAGCGGCCGGAGAAGCTGGCGACGATTTCGGCGATCGCGCCGAGCGCGAAGATCAGGACCAGCATGTAGGCGCCGGAGAAGAAGATCCAGCTCAGGTGCTGCCAGAGCAGCGGCGCGCCGCCGGCCCCGTCGGCGAAGAAGACGCCGTCGTAATTGCGGTCGATCATCAGCATCGTCAGCGCCGCGAGCAGCACCGGGCCGATCACCAGCAGCAGCCAGGAGGCAACCGTCGCCGCCCAGGCGAAGACCGGCACCCGGCGCCAGGCCATGCCCGGAGCACGCAGGTTGCGCAGCGTGGCCAGCAGGTCGATCGCGATGAAGACGAAGCCGAGCGTGCAGAGGCCGGTTGCCGCGGCCCAGGCGTCGACCCCGTTGTTGGCGAGGAAGGCGACCTCGGTCAGCGGCGAGAGCGGGTTGACGCCGGCCTCCGACGGGGTGAAGAGGAAGGCGGCGTAGAGCACGGTCGCGCCGGCCGCCCAGAGGGCGACGCCGAGCTGGCCGAGGCGGGGCAGGGCGGTGCCGCGGGCGCCGATCTGCAGCGGGGCCGCGTAGTAGAAGAAGCCGATCGCCAGCGGCAGCGCGCAGAGGAAGACCGCGGTCGCGCCGTAGGTCGAGAGCATGCGGTTGAAGTTGACCGGCGAGAGGAAGGTGTTCTCGGGGATCGCCAGCTGCAGCCGCATCAGCAGCAGCTCGATCAGGGCGAGGAAGAGGAAGCCGAGCGCGCCACCGATCAGGATCCGGCCGAGGTCCTTGTGGTCGGCGCTGGTGGTCAGCTCGATCCAGCGCGGGCGCCGCCTGGGGAAGCCGTCGACGATCAGCTCGGGGCGCGGTTTCTCGCTCACGGGGTCTCTCCGCCCTCGATCAGCCCCACGACCCGGTCCTGGGCCGCCTCGATGTCAGCTTTCAACTCTTTGACGTAGTCCTCGTAGGCCTGCGGCGAGACGACCTCGACCGCGGTCCGCATCGCCGCGTAGGCCTGGCCGGAGAGCGTCGCGGAGGAGCCTTCGTAGGTGCCCTCCTCGTCGGCCCGGAAGACGACCTCGTTGGTCTTGTCCGGGACTGCGTCGCGCTTGCCGGAGAGGTCGGGGACGTTCCAGGTGTGGACGACGTCGGTCGAGAGCAGCTCGAGCTTCACGGCGGTGTCGACCGGGACCACGAGTTTGTAATAGGAGAAAGCGCCGTTCGGGTAGTCATAGCGCCAGATCCACTGCTGTCCGGTGGCGCGGATCGTCAGCGGCTCCTCCTTGGTGGCGGCGAGGCCGGCGGAGCCGGTGGCGGGGGTCTCGCGCGCCTTCTCGGTGAAGAACACGCTGACCACGAAGATCAAGGCGGCGAAGGCGGTGAGCGCGGCGCCGACGCGGAACTGGAGACCGCGGCCGTCCCCGGCCTCGCTGGGGTTGGGGACGCTGCCCCGCTGCGCCCGGTATTTGCGCACGGCGTAGAGCAGCGCGACGTTGATCGCGACGACGATTATCGCCGCGGCGATAAAGCCGATCCAAAAGAGCGTGTCGATCTGGTCCGTGCCAGGGGAGTGCGGCGTCAAAGCGCGGCCATTCTAATCACGTGGAAGACGTCCAAGGCGGTGTGCCATCTGCCGCACTCGGGGCGCCTTCCTATACTCGCCGACCTGATGAGGAGGCGCCACCGGCCATCACCCGCGCTGCGCCTCGCGGTCCGGGCTGGGGCGGTCACTGCGCTCGGCGTCGCCTTCGCGGTGCCGCTGCTGCGCCGCCGCCTGCGGATACCGCCGCCGCTGACCGTTGCCGCCTGCGCCGGCGGGCCGCTGGCGCTGGCCGTCCTCTACCCGCGCTCGAAGAAGCGCGACGTCGCCCTCTACGCGCTGCAGATGTGGGCTTTCATCATGGTCCACGAGATCCCCTACGACGACCCCGAGGCATTGCGCCGGCGGCTGCGCAGCCGCTACCCGATCAGGGTCGACCGGGCGATCGGGGCCGGCCGGCTGCCGAACGTACGGCTACAGCGGGCGCTCTCGCGGCTGCCCGGACGCCGCGCCGTCGACCACTTCCTCACCTGGGTCCACTGGCTCTGGTTCATCGAGCCCTACCTGGCGCTGGCCCTGATCCTGGCCCGCGACAACGAGCGCTTCCCGCGCGCGGCGCGCCAGATGGCGGCGGTCTTCGACCTCGGCTGTGCCGTCTACTTCGCCGTCCCGACCGCGCCGCCCTGGTGGGCCTCGGAGGAGGGCGTCAGCGACGAAGAGGTGCGCCGGATCATGGTCGAGGTCGGGGAAGGGACCTGGCGCTCGGCCTGGCCGGCGATGTACGGGGCGCTCGGCGGCAACCCATGGGCGGCGATGCCCTCGCTGCACTTCGCGACCTCGGTCTCGGCCGCCCTCTCACTCTCCGAAGCGGGCAAGGTCGAGGGCGCGATCGGGTGGGGCTACGCCGGCACGCTCGGCTTCGGCCTCGTCTACCTCGGCGAGCACTACGTCACCGACCTGATCGCCGGCGCCGCCCTGGTCGGCCTGGTCCGGCGCGGCGAGCCGCTCGCCGAGCCGCTCGTGCACGGGGTCAATAGTGCGCTTCGTCGCTTGGAGCGCCTGGCGAACGGGTAGCGTCCAGAGCGTGGCTGAAGTGGACCCGGGTGATCGCAACGGGACCGTCGAGATGCCGATCCTCACCACGCGTCGCATGGTGCAGACCGGTGTTGTCGTGGTCCTGCTGCTGGTCGGGATCTACTTCCTCTTCCCGAAGCTGGTCGGGCTCGACGAGGCGCTGGGCCGGCTCGACGAGGCGGATCCGCTCTGGATCGGTGTCGCGATCGGTTTCAGCGTCCTCGCCATCGCCACCTACATCGCCCTCTTCAAGGCGGTGGTGGGGGGAGACGCGCTGCGCCTGCGCTGGGTCGAGACCTACGAGATCAACATGGCCGGGGTGGCGGCGACGCAAGCTGTTCTCGGCCGGCGGGGCCGGCGGCATCGCCCTCACCTACTGGGCCCTGCGCAAGGCGGGGATGGGGCGCCGTGACGTCGCCCGGCGGATGGTCGCCTTTCTCACCCTCCAGTATGCCTTCTACCCCCTGGCGCTGATCGTCTTCGGGGTGCTGCTGCGGACCGGTGTGCTCAACGGCAAGAACTCGGTCGAGCTGACGATCGTCCCCGCGGCAGTCGCCGGGGCGCTGCTCATGGTCGGGATCCTGATCGCCTTCATCCCCTCCGACGTCGAGCGCCGCCTGGCGCCGTTCGCGCACAGCGAGCGCGCCCGCTCCCTCCTGCACAGCGTCGCCAAAGTGCCGGCGACCGTGGGGGAGGGGTTTCGCTTCGCGCTCGACCTCTTCGCCCACCCCTCGCGCGGCTGGCTGGCCCTGGTCGGCGCCGCCGGCTACTGGGCGACCAGCATCGGCGTGCTCTGGGCCTCGTTCCACGCCTTCGGCGTGCAGGTTCCGCTGGCGGTCGTGGTCCAGGGCTTCTTCCTCGGCATGGTCGCCAACCTCTTCCCGCTGGCGCCGGCCGGGGTCGGCGCGGTCGACGCCGGGATGATCGGCGCCTTCGTCCTTTTCGGCATCCCCGAGACGACGGTCTTCCCCGCGATCCTCGTCTTTCGCCTGGTCGCCTTCTGGCTGCCGATCCCACTCGGCATAATCGCCTTCTTCCAACTGCGTAAAACGGTCCATCGCTGGGAGGAGGAGGGGCTGCCGATCGAACGCGGCGGCAGCGCCGAATCCGACCTCGAGCCGCCGACCGGCGAGCTTGCGGAGACCCCAGTGGAGAGCTACTATAAAAAGTAAAGTATTAGATTCGAGGCGGGATTCAATGGCTGATTCGAAGAAGGTTGAGAACGTGATCATCGTCGGTGGCGGGCCCGCCGGCTACACCGCTGCGCTCTACACCGCGCGCGCCAACCTCGAGCCGCTCGTCTTCGAGGGCTTCCAGTGGGGCGGCCAGCTGCAGAACACGACCGACGTCGAGAACTACCCGGGCTACCCCGAGGGGATCATGGGCCCGGAGATGATGAGCCAGTTCCGCGCCCAGGCTGAGCGCTTCGGGAGCCGCTTCGTCACCGACGACGTCGACCGGGTCGAGCTTTCCGACGGCGGCGTGCAGAAGGTCTTTCTCGGCGACGAGGAGCACCGCGCCAAGACCGTGATCCTGGCGATGGGGGCGGAGCCGAAACGGCTCGGCGTTCCCGGCGAGATCGAGCTCGGCGGGCGCGGGGTCTCGACCTGCGGCGTCTGCGACGGCGCCTTCTTCAAAGGCCAGAAGGTGATCGTGATCGGCGGCGGCGACTCGGCGATGGAGGACTCGATCTTCATCTCCAAGTACGCCGACGAGCTGGTCATCGTCAACCGGCGCGACGAGTTCCGGGCCTCGAAGATCATGTTCGATCGCACGCTCGAGAAGGAGAACATCAGCCTCAAGACGCCGTTCGTGGCGGAGGAGTTCGTCGCTGGCGAGGACGGCAAACTGGGCAAAGTCCGCCTCCGCAACGCCGAGACCGGGGCGGAGGAGGAGCTGGCGACCGACGGCGCCTTCATCGCGATCGGCCACATCCCCAAATCGGAGATCGTCGCCGGCCAGGTCGAGACCGACGAGGACGGCTACGTGGTCACCGAGCCGGGCTCGACCCGGACCGGGCTGGACGGCGTCTTCGCGGTCGGCGACCTCGTCGACCACACCTATCGCCAGGCGGTCACCGCTGCCGGCACCGGCTGCATGGGCGCGCTCGACGCCGAGCGCTACCTGCGCGACAGCCCGCCTCCGGTCGAGGCGCACTGGATGCCCGGTGGCGAGCCGATCGAGCTGGCTCCCTAGAGGGCCTACAGTTGGTGGCATGAGCGCCGCCGAGTGCAGCCACCTCGATGCGGTCGAGATCGTCGACCTTCCGCCCGAGGTCGCAGGCTGCGAGGAGTGCCTGGCGCAGGGGATGCAGTGGGTGCACCTGCGGATGTGCCAGACCTGCGGCCACATCGGCTGCTGCGACAACTCGCCCGGCAAACACGCGACCGCGCACTACGGGGAGACCGGGCACCCGATCATCCGCTCGGCCGAGCCTGGCGAGGAGTGGAGCTGGTGCTACCCGGACGAAGTGATGTTGCGGATCCGGGCCGACCGGCCTGGTTAGCAGCGGTTGGGTAGCAGCGAGAGCGCTTGATCGGGGCTAGGGCGTCACGATCGCGAAGTTGGGGTCGGGCTCGTCGAGCAGGCCGAGCAGCTCGCCGAACCTGATCGGGTCTCCCTCGATCCGCAGCCGGCCGCTCTCGGTCAGGGTGGCGAGGTCGGCGGTTTTGGCGAGCATCTCGTTCAGCGCCTCGCGTTCGACGATCAGGGTCGCGTCGGCCTCCGGGTGGTGGCGGTCGGGGCGGTGGTTGAGGACGCCGTTCTCGACCTCGATCAGGTGTCGCTCGTCGGGGTCGGTCACCTCCCAGTTGATCGTCAGCCGCACGTCCCAGGCGCGCGGGCCGTCGAGCCGGATCGCCATCGCGTCGAGGATCTGCTCGACCGAGAGCGCGGCGAGGACGTCGGACGGCGCAGGGTCGGTCGGCGTCCCCGAGACGCCCGCCCGCAGCTCCTTCGCGCCGATCAGGAAGAAGTTGCGCCAGGTCGCGTTCTCGGCGCCGTAGCCGAGCTGCTCGAGAGCGTCCGCCTGCAGCTCGCGCGCCGCGCGGTTCTCCGGCTCGGCGAAGACGACGTGGTTGACGACCTCGGCGACCCAGCGGTAGTCACCCTGCGCGAAGGACTCGCGCGCCCGCTCCAGCACCGCCTCGGCGCCGCCCATGAACTCGACGTAGCGGCGTGCCGACTCGGCCGGCGTGTGCTCCCAGAGGTGGGCCGGGTTGCCGTCGAACCAGCCCATGTAGCGCTGGTAGACCGCCTTCGCGTTGTGGCTGACCGAGCCGTAGTAGCCGCGGCAGTGCCACTCGCGGGCGAGGCTCGGCGGCAGCTCCAGCGTCTCGGCGATCTCGCGCCCGGTCAGGCCCTTGTTGAGCAGGCGCAGGGTCTGGTCGTGCAGGTAGGCGTACATGTCGCGCTGCTTCTTCAGGTAGTCGACGATCCGCTCGCTGCCCCAGCGCGGCCAGTGGTGGCCGGCGAACAGCACGTCGGAGTCGGCGCCGAACAGCTCGATCGACTCGTCCAGGTAGTGCGCCCAGACGTGCGGGTCGCGGACCAGCGCCCCGCGCGGGGTGAGGATGTTGTGCATCGTCCGGGTCGCGTTCTCGGCGATGCAGAGGACGCGGCCCTCGGGGAAGTGGAAGTTCATCTCCGCCGGCGCCTCGGTCCCGGGGGTGAGCTGGAAGACGATCCGCACCCCGTCGACCCGCTCTTCCTGGCCGGTCTCGGTGACCTCGCGGTTGGGCGGGATCAGCGTCACCGTGCCGATCGAGGTCGTCTGCCCGAGGCCGGCGCCGACCTGGCCGTCGGGGCCGCGCTCGAGCCGCGCTCCGTACATGTAGGCGGCGCGGCGGCCCATCGCGGTGCCGGCGAAGACGTTCTCGGCGACCGCGTGGTGGAGGAAGCCGGCGGGCGCGAGCACGGGGATCTTTCGCTCCTCGACCTCAGCGGCGGAGACGACGCCTTTGGCGCCGCCGAAATGATCGATGTGGCTGTGGGTGTAGACGAGGCCGGTGACCGGGCGCTCGCCGCGGTGCTGGCGGTAGAGGGCGAGCGCGGCGGCCGCGGTCTCGGCTGAGATCAGGGGGTCGATCACGATGATCCCCCGCTCGCCCTCGACCACGTGCATGTTCGAGAGGTCGAAGCCGCGCAGCTGGTAGAAGCCGGGCGCGATCTCGAACAGGCCGGCGACGCGGTTCAGCTTGCTCTGGCGCCAGAGGCTGGGGTGGACGCTGTCCGGCGCCTCGCCCGCGATGAAGTCGTAGGACTCGAGGTCCCAGACAACCTCGCCGTCCGCGCCCGTCACCGTGGCCGGCTCGAAGGCCGCGACCAGGCCGCGACGCGCCTCGGCGAAGTCCTCCTCGTCGGTGAACGGGAGCGCGGCGGCTGCCGCGTGGTTGCGCGCGGCGGTCACGGTCGTGGGCGGCTTGCGGCCGCTCACGGCGAGCCGTCCCGTTCGGCTTCGGCGCGCAGCAGCGGCGCCGGGCGGTAGGCCTCGCCCCGTTCGGCCCGCAGGCGGTCGAGCAGCGCCAGCGCCTTGGCTGAGCCGAGCTTGGCCGCGAGGCCGAACGGGCCGAGCGGCCAGTTGAAGCCGAGCTGCATCGCCGTGTCCATGTCCTCGGGCGAGGCGATGTCCTCTTCCAGCGCGAAGGCGGTCTCGTTGGCGATCTGGGCGAAGAGGCGGGGGAGCACCTCGTTCGCGGCCGGGTCGATCAGCGCCAGCTTCTCCGGGTCGAGCGTCGGGGCGAGGATGCCGAGCTCGGGGTCGAGCTCGCGCTCGCTGTCCCCGCCGTAGCGGTGGTAGCCCTCGCCGCTCTTGCGGCCGAGCTTGCCTTCGGCGACCAGCTGTTCCTGGATCGGGCTGGGGCGCCAGCGCTCCGGTTCGCCGCCCTGGACGAAGAAGGAGCGGGCGATCGTCAGGTTGACGTCGAGTCCGATCAGGTCGAGCAGCTCGAACGGCCCCATCCGGAAGCCGCCGCCGAGGCGGACGATGCGGTCGATCGTCGCCGCGTCGGCGACCCCGTCGCCGAGCATCCGCAGCGACTCCAGTGAGAAAGGACGAGCGAGCCGGTTGGCGACGAAGCCGGGGCTGTCCTTGGCGCGGATCGGGGTGCGGCCCATCCGCTCGGCGACGGCGGTCGTCAGCGCCAGCGCCTGCTCTGAGGAGCGCTCCGTCGCGACCACCTCGACCAGTTTCATCAGCGCCGGCGGGTTGAAAAAGTGCATCCCGACGACCCGCTCCGGGCCGGGGCCCCGGCCGCGATCTCGGCGACCCGCAGCGAGGAGGTGTTGGTGGCGAGGACCGTCTCCGGGCCGCAGGCCGCGGCGACAGCGGCGAGCAGCTCGCGCTTCAGCTCCAGTACCTCGGGCACCGCCTCGATCACCAGCTCGCACCCGGCCAGGTCGGAAAGCTCGGTCGTCGCGTCGAGCAGCTCGACCGCGGCGTCGCCTTCGGCGAGGGTCCAGCGATTGCGGTCGACCCCCTTCGCCAGGGCCTCGCCGATCCGTTCTTGGCCGCTCTCCAGGGCCTCGGCGTCGGAGTCGTAGACGAGGGTCTCGAACTCGCCGAGCGCGGCGAGCTGGGCGATGCCGCCGCCCATAGTGCCGGCACCGAGGATGCCGATCCGGGTGACGGTCACCGGCCCCGGAAGTCCGGCTCGCGCTTCTCGAGGAAGGCCTGCATCCCCTCGACCCGGTCCTCGCTCGCCATCGCCCGCTCGAACAGCTCGCGCTCGCGCAGCAGTCCCTCGGTGAGCGTCGTCTCCGCGGCGGCGAGCACCGCCTGTTTCGCCAGCCGCGCGGCGAGCGGCGCCCGCGCCGCCACCGTCCGCGCCAGCTCGATCGCCTCGTCCAGCCAGCGGCCCTTGCCGACGACGGCGTTGACCAGGCCCCACTCCTGGGCCGTCTCGGCGTCGAAGAGGCGGCCGGTAAGCACGTACTCCATCGCCCGCTGCTTGCCGATCGCCCGCGCCAGGCGCTGGCTGCCACCGCCGCCGGGGATGATCCCGAGGGTGATCTCGGGCTGGCCGAAGCGGGCCTTCTGGTCGGCGACGATCATGTCGCAGGCCAGCGCCAGCTCGCAGCCGCCGCCGAGGGCGAAGCCGGAGACCGCGGCGATCGTCGGCGTCTCGACCGCCGCCAGCCCGCGCCAGAACTCGAGTCCGGCTGAGTCCGGAGCGGCGTCGAGCGGGCGTTCGGCCATCGCCCTGATGTCGGCGCCGGCAGCGAAGACCTTGTCGGAGCCGGCGATCACGATGCAGCGCACCTCGGGGTCGGCGTCGCAGCGCCGCAGCGCCTCGGTCAGCTGCTCGCGCAGCTCGGCCGAGAGGGCGTTGCGGGCCTCCGGCCGGTTCAGCCGCAGCAGGGCGACGTGGCGCTCGTCGACCGACGTCTCGACCAGTGCGGCCAAGGCGCGCTCAGCTCTCCTCGAAGGGCAGCATCGCGTTGATCCCGGTCGCGGCGCGGCCGATGATCAGTTTCTGGATCTGCGAGGTGCCCTCGTAGAGGGTGGTGACGCGGGCGTCGCGCAGGTAACGCTCAACTGGGTAGTCGTCGACGTAGCCGGCGCCGCCGTGGACCTGGATCGCGAGGTTGGCGCACTCGACCGCCGACTCGGTCGCGTACAGCTTCGCGACCGAGGTCTCCAGCGTGTTCGGCTTGCCTTCGTCCTTGAGCGCGCCCGCGCGGTAGACCAGCATGCGGCTGGCGTCGCGCTTGAGGATCATGTCGGCGATCATCTCCTGGACCAGCTGGAAGCGGGCCAGCGGCACCCCGAACTGCTTGCGCTCCTTGGCGTAGGCGACCGAAGCTTCGACGCAGCCTTCGCAGATCCCGACGCAGCCGGCGGCGACGCTGTAGCGGCCGTTGTCGAGGGCGCTCATCGCCACCTTGAAGCCGTCGCCGACCTCGCCCAGCAGCGCCTCCTCGCCGACCTCGACCGCGTCGAGCGAGATCTCGCCGGTGTCGGAGGAGCGCAGCCCGAGCTTGCCGTGGATCTCCTGGGTGGTGAAGCCCTCCGCTGCCGTCGGGACGAGGAAGCAGGCGAGGCCGCGGTGCTTCTTCTCGGGGTCGGTCTGGGCGAAGATCAGCGCCACCTCGGAGAAGTTGGCGAGCGAGATCCACATCTTCTGGCCGCTGATCGACCAGCCTGAGTCGGTCTTGGTCGCGCGGGTGCGCAGGTTGGCGGCGTCGGAACCGGTGTCGGGCTCGGTCAGGCCGAAGCAGCCGAGCCACTCGCCCGAGCAGAGCTTCGGCAGCCACTTCTGCTTCTGCTCCTCCGTGCCCCACTTCTCGATCGAACCCGCCACGAGCGAGGTCTGCACGGAGACGACGGTGCGGGCGGAGGAGTCGGCGCGGCCGACCTGTTCGACGATCAGGCCGTAGCCGAGGTAGTCGAGGCCGCGGCCGCCGTAGCGCTCGGCGACCGGGGCGCCGAGATAGCCGACCTCGCCCAGTTTGCTAGCCAGCTCACGGTCGAAGCGGGCGGCGCGGTCGTTCTCCTTGACCCGGGGGATGATCTCCTTGTCGGCGAATTCGCGCGCCACCTCGGAGATCAGTCGCTGCTCGTCGCTCAGCTGGAAGTCCATCTCACCCCTATCTCATCGGTTGCTGTCGTCTTTTGGTGCGGATAGCGACCCAAAGGGCGACAGCAACGGTTGGTCATGCCAGTTCCCGCAGCTCGCGGCCGAGCGTCTCGGCGAAGGCCTGCTGCGCCTCGCGGGTGCGCGGGCCGGGGGCGGCGGGGAGGGCCCTGCCGTCGATCGCCGCGACCGCCTGCACCTCGCGCGTGGTCGAGGCGAGGAAGGCCTCGCCGGCGGCGCGCAGGTCCTCCACGTCCCAGCTGCCCTCTTCGACCTCGAGCGCCTTGACCAGGCGGTCGCGGGTGATCGACTCGAGCACGCCGTCGGTCAGCGCCGGGGTGCGCAGGGGGCCGTCGGCCGAGACCCAGAAGATCGCCGAGGTCGGCGGCTCCAGCACCGTGCCCTCCGGCCGCACCAGCACCGCCTCGTCGGCGCCGCGCCCTTTCGCGATCCGGCTGGCCTGCATGTTGGCGGCGTAGGAGAGCGACTTGACCCCGTTCAGGATCACCGTCGGGCAGTAGGTCACGGTGGCGACGCTGAGCGTCTCGCCGTGGGCCGGGATCGGCTCGGTGGCGGCGATGCGGCGGCCGCCGCGGGTGACGATCAGCCGCAGCTGCCCGTCGAGCGGGCCAGCCGCGGTCAGCAGTGCTTCGATCTCCCGCTCCAGCGCCGGGCGGTCGAACTCGAGCTCGATCGCCGCGGCCGAGCGGCCGAGCCGGTTGAGGTGGTCGACCAGCGCGAACGGCTTGCCCTCGTAGAGGCGGATCACCTCGAAGGCGCCGTCGCCGCGGTAGAGGCCGTCGTCCTTCATCGGCACCGTCGCCTCGGCCGTCGGGGTCACCTTCCCGTCGACGCTGGCCAGCTCTGCGAATGCGGCCGTCATCGCGGCGAGGCTACCTCAGACGCTCGCGCGGTCGGGTGTCCGGCTAGCCCTGGAGGATGCTGGCGGGGCAGCGCCCGGGCCTGTCGCTACGCAGCCAGCAGCGGACGCTGATCGAGCGGAACCGGTACCGCTTGTCCCAGACGATCGCGTCGTCCTCCACCGCGTAGAAGACGTCGATCCGGCCGGAGTAGAGCCTCGGGCCGCTGCGCCAGACGAGGCCACAGGCGTACCGCGCCGGGCCGAACCGCTGGCAGCGGATTTCGAGGATGTCGGCGCGCAGGAAGCGGCTGCCGAAGGCGTCGGTGAGCGCCGCGCGCATGAAGATGAAGGCGTCGTCGGTGCGCAGCCGTGGAATCGTCGGGTTGACGACCGGCGGCGGCACCCCCTGTTCGGTCGCCGCGACCCACTGGCCGGCCCAGGTCGAGACCAGGTCAGCGCGGGTGAAGATATTGGGCACCTTGGTGCTGCAGCCGGGGCCGCCGGTGCTGACCACGCCGAGCTCGACCGCCGAGCCGTCGGCGCGGTAGGCGATCGCCGGGCCGCCGCTGTCGCCGAAGCAGCCGCCGGTGCGCAGGCCGGGCGGGCTCGAGGTGCACATCTGGGCGGTGGGGGAGTAGGCCGGCTCGTAGCGCCGCGTCTTCGCCTTGCAGGTGGCGGGACCCTGCACCACGCCGGTGGTGGCCTGGAGGTTCTGTGGCGTGGACCGGGGCCTGAAGCTGTTCAGGCCCCAGCCGGCGACCGCGACCGTCGTGCCTTCGGCGTAGAGCGGCGCGTCGGCGGCGCTCGCCAGGGCGATCGGAGGGGCGGCGGTCGGGGCGGCGAGGACGAGCAGGCCGGCGTCGCCTTGGCCGGTCCCGGGGTTGTACCCCGGGAAGACGTGGGTGGCGCTGACCGCGAGCCGTTCGGCGGGGGTCGAGCGGTAGGGATTGGCGAGGCCGGCGACGACCGTGAACCGGCCTGGCGGCGCGATGCCGCCGCGGTCGAGGTCCTCGATGCAGTGGGCGGCGGTGAGGACGAGGCGCGGCGAGATCACCGTGCCGGTGCAGGAGAGGGCGCTGTCGCCCTCGGACCTGACGATGAAGGCCATCGAGGGGAACTCGGCGATCGTGGCGGTGCGGCCGTTGATGATCGACGCCTGCGCTCCGCCGGCGGCGGCCGGGGCGGTGGCGGGCAGCGACAGCGCGATCGCGATCACGGCAAAAAGGGCGGCGCCGGCCAGGCGCCGCTTGCGCGGCTCTCCCCAGGTCATGGCGACAGCCTAATGACTCGCTGAGCGTTCAGCCGGGTTTCTAGACCGCTTCGAAGACGGTCGCCAGGCCCTGGCCGACGCCGACGCACATCGTCGCGATGCCGTATTTGGCGCCGCGGCGGCGCAGCTCGCGGACCAGGGTGCCGGTGAGGCGGGCGCCGGAGCAGCCGAGCGGGTGGCCGAGGGCGATCGCGCCGCCGTTGACGTTGAGCCGCTCCTCCTCGATGCCGAGCTCGCGGGCGCAGGCGAGGACCTGCGAGGCGAAGGCCTCGTTGAGCTCGACCAGGTCGATCTGGTCGAGGTCGAGGCCGGCGTTGGCGAGGGCGCGGGGGATCGCCTCGACCGGGCCGATCCCCATGTAGGCGGGGTCGACCCCGGCGACGCCGCTGGCGAGGACCCGGGCCAGCGGCTCGATGCCGAGCTCGCTGGCCGCCTCCTCGCTGCCGATCAGCAGGCAGGCGGCGCCGTCGTTGAGGGTCGAGGCGTTGCCGGCGGTTACCGTGCCGCCCTCGCGGAAGACCGGCTTCAGCTTCTTGAGGCTCTCCAGCGAGGCGTCCGGGCGCGGCCCCTCGTCGGCCTCGACCAGGATGGTCTCGCGGCCGCGCGGCGCCTCGATCGGGGCGATCTCCTCGGCCAGCCAGCCCGCCTCGCCGGCGGCGACCGCGCGCTGGTGGCTGCGCAGGGCGAAGGCGTCCTGGTCCTCGCGGCTGATCGCGAAGCGTGCGGCGACGTTCTCGCCGGTCTCGCCCATCGACTCGGTCGAGACCCCGAGCTCGGCCATGCGCGGGTTGATCATGCGCCAGCCGAGGGTGGTGTCGTGCATCGTCCGCGGGCCTCGCGGCAGGCCGCGCTCGGGCTTCTCGACCACCCAGGGCGCGCGGCTCATCGACTCGACTCCGCCGGCCAGGTAGAGGTCACCTTCACCCAGCCTGGTCGCGCGGGCGGCGGCGTTGACCGCCTCGAGGCCGGAGGCGCAGAGCCGGTTGACGGTGGCGCCGGGGACGCTTTGCGGCAGCCCGGCGAGCAGCGTCGCCATCCGTGCCACGTCGCGGTTGTCCTCGCCGGACTGGTTGGCGGCGCCGAGGTAGACGTCGATGATCCGCTCCGGGTCGA
The DNA here is from genome assembly GCA_963728025.1 of uncultured Actinomycetes bacterium. GTDB lineage: Bacteria > Actinomycetota > Thermoleophilia > Solirubrobacterales > 70-9 > VAYN01. The sequence continues at coordinate 26,578 of CAVSIF010000003.1, forward strand.
CACCGCTGCGCTTGACCACGGCCCTGATCGTGTGCGCGGCGAGGTCGTCGGGGCGGACCCCGGCGAGGGCGCCGCGGTAGGCGCCCATCGGGGTGCGGATCGCGTCCAGTACGTAGGCCTCCGGCATCGGGATGAACCGTATCCTTGTTCAGATGCTGTACCTACTGGGGACCCTGGGGATCATCGTCTTCCTGATCGCCGTTCTGGTGCTCGTCGGCCGCTTCTATCCCGGCAGCGACGCCGACCTGATCGACTGGAAGCCGACCCGCTCGCCCCAGGTCGAGGCGGAAAACGAGATCGACGACATCCGCCAGATGATGGAAGCCCAGAACGAGATGCGGCGGCGCCGCGGCGCCCCGGAGATGACCGAGTCTGAGCTGCAGGAGTCGGTCGCCGAAGACGAGCAGGCGCGGCTGCGCGGCCGCGGCCCGTTCGAAACGATGTAGGCGACGTGGCGCGGGCGCTGATCATCGGCTGCGGCTGCCGCGGCAGGGAGCTGGGCCGGCACCTGCTCGACGAAGGCTGGGCGGTGCGCGGGACCAGCCGCCGCGAGGAGGGCCTGGCGGCGATCGCGGCGGCCGGGATCGAGCCGGCACTCGCCGACCCCGACCGGGTCGGGACGGTGCTGGAGCTGGTCGCCGACGTCGCCGTGCTGGTCTTGCTGCTCGGCGGCGCCAGCGGCGACGAGGAGGGGCTGGCGGCGCTGCACGGGCCGCGCCTGGAGCGGCTGCTCGAGCACCTGGTCGAAACTCCCGTGCGGGGGATCCTCTACGAGGGAACCGAGGCCGGGGAGGAGGTGGTGCGCGCTGCCGGCCGCACCTGGCGGATACCGGTCGGGATCCTCGGCGAGAAGGCGAACCTGCCTGCCGCTGTCGAGGCGGTTCTCGGGCCGGCAAACCTAAATAGCTAAACTCGGATGGGAATTAAGGTTTTTGACCGCAAGCACGCGAGAGGAGCGGGTCCATGGCGTTGCAGCTTGGTGAGGTAGCACCTGATTTCGAGGCCGACACGACCGAGGGCCGGATCCGCTTCCATGACTGGATCGACGACTCGTGGGCGGTCCTCTTCTCCCACCCGAAGGACTTCACCCCGGTCTGCACGACCGAGCTTGGCTACATGGCCAGCATCAAGCCCGAGTTCGACAAGCGCGGCGTGAAGATCATCGGGCTCTCGGTCGACCCGCTCGACAAACACGAGGGCTGGGCCAGCGACATCGCTGAGACCCAGGGGACGGCGCCAAACTACCCGATCATCAGCGACGCTGACTTCGCGGTCTCGAAGCTCTACGGGATGCTGCCGGCCGACGTCTCTGGTGACGCCGGCGATCGCACGCCGGTCGACAACCAGACCGTGCGCAACGTCTTCGTGATCGGCCCCGACAAGAAAGTCAAACTGATCCTCGTCTACCCGATGACGACCGGGCGCAACTTCGACGAGGTGTTGCGGGTGATCGACTCGCTGCAGCTGACCGCCCAGCACAAAGTCGCGACCCCGGCTCAGTGGCAGCAGGGCGACGACGTGATCATCGCCGGCTCGGTCTCCAACGACCAGGCGAAAGAGATCTACCCGGATGGCTGGGAGGAGCCGAAGCCCTACATCCGCATCGTCCCTCAGCCCAGGTAGTCAGCCAGGATTCTCGCCGTCGCGCCCCAGATCAGCTGCCCTTCGACCTCGTAGGTGGGGGTGTGGATCGGGACGCCATGGCGGACCAGGCGGCGCATCGCGTAGCTCTCGCGCAGCGGCTCGAGCGAGAAGGTGAGGATGGTCTCGACCTCGGCCGGATTCGGCCGCAGGTCGAGATCGCGCGGGTGGGGGATGCGGCCGACGAAGGGGTGGACGAGGTAGCCGGTGGCAAAGGTCTTGGTCGGCGGCAGCGCCTCGCCCAGCTCGACCGTGGCGGGGTCGAGGCCGATCTCCTCCTCCGCCTCGCGCAGGGCGGTGGCGGCGAGGTCGGCGTCGCCCGCGTCGCGGCGGCCGCCGGGGAAGGAGATCTCGCCGGCGTGGCGGCGCAGGTCGGCGCGGCGCTCGGTGAAGACCAGGCCGGGGTCGTCGGGCCAGCCGTAGAGGGGCAGGAGGACCGCCGCCTCGACCGCGCCGCCGATCAAACGATGACCTGGACGGTGCCGCCGTCGACCGACCAGGCGGCGCCGGCGACGTAGGAGGCGCGCGCGGAGCAGAGGAAGACGATCGCGGCGGCGATCTCAGCCGGCGCGGCGAGGCGGCCGATCGGGCGCTTCGAGCCGGCTTCGGCGAGGGCGTCCTCGCGGGTCTCGGCGCCGCTCATCCGCTGCGACTGGTCGAGCAGGCCGCCCTCCTCCATCCACATCTCCGATTCGACCGGGCCGGGGCAGATCGCGTTGACGAGGACGCCGGCCTTCGCGTAGCGGTCGGCGAAGAGGCGCGAGAGCGAGAGCTCGGCCGCCTTCGCCACCGAGTACTCGGGCATCGCCGCCGAGGGGCGCTTGCCGGCGGTCGAGCAGACGTTGACGACGCGGCCCCAACCGCGCTCGGCCATCGCCGGGACGGCGGTGCGCATCGCCCGCAGCGGCGCCATCACGTTGAGCTCGTACTGGGCGTACCAGTCCTCGTCGGGGACGTCCTCGAGCCGGCGCCAGGCGGCGCTGCCGGCGTTGTTGACGAGCACGTCGAGGCTGCCGAAGCGCTCGCTGGCGGCGGTGAGCATGCGCTCACCGGCGTCGCTGGCGGTGACGTCGAGGGCGAGCGGGGCGGCCCGGCCGCCGGCCGCCGCGCCCGCCGCCTCCGCCTCGGCGACGGCCGCGGCGAGGCGGCCCTCGTCGCGCCCGACGAGCAGCACGCCGGCGCCCTCGGCGCAGAGCTGGCGCGCCGTCTCGCGGCCGATCCCGCGGCTGGCGCCGGTGACGAGGCAGGCGCGCCCGGCGAGGCCGAGGTCCATCAGGCCGGCTCCAGGCGGTCGGCGACGGTCACCGTCGCCTCGCCGGCGAGGATCTTGTGGACGGGGCACCTGGTCGCGATCGTCAGCAGTCGCTGCCGTTGCTCGGCGTCGAGCTGGGCCGGGAGATGGACGGAGACGTCGAAGCTGCGCGGCACCGGCCCCTCGTAGCCGATCTCGACCGCCACCTCGACCGCGCCGATCTCCCACTGCTTGCGCCGCGCGTACATCTCCATCGTGATCGCGATGCAGCTGGCGAGGCTGGCGCCGAGCAGCTGGGTCGGGCGCGGCCCGGTGTCGGTGCCCCCGGCCGCGGCCGGCTCGTCGACGACGAAGCCGTGCCGGCCTTCGAGGTCGACCTCGTGGGCGTAACCGTCGATGCGGCGGACGGCGACCCGCACCTCAGCCCTTGCCGCGGCCCTCGAACAGGGCCGGGTCGTCGACGTCGGCGAAGCGGGCCATCGCGTAGGCGAGGTCGGAGGCGCGGTTGACGAAATGGATCACGGTCTCGCTACCGAGCTCGCCGGTCTCGGCGAGCGAGGTGATGTGACGCTCCGCACGGCGGATCACCGTGCGGGCGACGTCGAGCTGGGCCGAGAGCTGGTTGCCGCCGGGGATCACGAACTTCGGCGGCAGCTCGACCTCGGCCATGTAGCGGTCGATCAGCCGCTCCAGCTCGGCGACCATCGCCGCGGTCGTGCGGCTGACCCCGTCTTCGAGCCGCGCGGCGGCCTCGGGGGCGGTCGCCAGCTCGGCGCCGGCGACGAAGAGGTCGTCCTGGAGGCGAAGGATGTCGGCCGCCAGCTCGGTCTCGCCGGGGCCGCAGAGGGCGCGGGCGACACCGAGCAGCGAGCAGGCCTCGTCGAGAGTGCCGTATGCCTGCGTGCGGGGGTGCTGCTTGGGGACGCGGCCGCCGTACCAGAGGGAGGTGGTCCCGTCGTCGCCCTTCTTGGTGTAGATCTTGACCACTGGCTGGTCATCTTATGTGGGGCGCCTCCTGCAAACCGGCGCATCTCGCGGTCCTCGGTCGCTCGGATCGGGTCACGCACTAGAAGTGCGTTCCCCTCACCTCGCTCCCTGCGTCCCGCGACCTGCTTGGTTTTCGGAGTCGTGCGTGCTTCGGCGCTCAGCGGACCGGGTTGAAGGCGAACCCGGTCATCACCTTGGGGAAGAAGTAGGTCGACTTCGGCGGCATGTTCTCCTCGGTGGCGGCGACGGCGCGGACCTGGTCGACCGGGACCGGGCGCTGGATGAAGGCGGCGTCGTAGCCGCCGCCGTCGACCATCGCCAGCGCCTGCTCGACGCTCTTCGCGTACTCGAGGCCGTTGCGCTCGTCGATGTCGTGGTCGCTCATCCCCGCCAGCCCCTTGAGGACCAGGGTCTCGAGGATCGCCGAGTCGAGGCGGCGGTAGGCTCCGGCTTGCCCGCGAGCCGGCGGTCGAGCGCGTCGACGTCCTTCAGCCGCAGCCGGTAGGCCTGCTTGTGGAAGGAGTCGATGAAGCCGAATACCCCGACGCCCTGCTCACCGGCTGGGTCGATCTCCTCGCGGGCGACCTCGCTCACTTCGAACAGCTCGCGCAGGCCCTCGCCGAGGGCGCGCCGGCGCTCCGGCTCGGCGGCGAAGCCGGAGAGCAGGCGGTGGGTGGGGAAGACGGTGAGGCCGGGGTCGTCGAGCCCGGTCAGCGCCATCAGCGTGTAGTTGTGCGGGCCCTCGCCGCCGACCTCGTCGCGGAAGGCGCGCGCGGTCTCGTAGCGGTGGTGGCCGTCGGCGATCAGCAGTTCGGCGCCGGCGAGGCGCTCGCTGACCGCGGCGTGGACGTCGGGGTCGGTGACCTGCCAGACGCGGTTGACGGTGCCGTCCTCGTCGGTTGCTTCCCCCCACGGCTCGGGCGCGAGTGCCGGCGCGACCAGCGGCCAGGCGTCGGCGGTGCTGAGCGAGAAGATCGGCGAGAGGTTGTAGCCAGTCGCGCGGGTCAGCAGCAGCCGGTCCTCGAGCGGGCCGGGGTGGGTGCGCTCGTGCGGGCGCACGCCCTCGTCGTAGTCGACGACCCGGACGCGGGCGAGGATCGCGTTGCGGCTGTAGCTGTTGCCATCCGGCGCGGTGTAGTCCTGGGTCAGCGCCCAGATCGAGGGCCGCTCGTCCTCGACCAGGGCGCCGTCGGAGCGCCAGGCCGCGATCCGCCGCGCCGCCTCCGCGTAGGGGTCGCCCGCCGGGCTGCTTGCCGGGTCGGCCGGGTCGAACGGCTTCGGCAGGTCGATCGCGACCGCGTTGTACGGCGATAGCTCCAACAACCGCGCCCGCCCCGCCGCGTCGATCACGTCATAGGGCGGCGCCGCGACCGCGTCCAGCGACCCGACCGTCCCGAGGTCGTAGTGCAGCGCCTTGAACGGAAGCACGTCAGCCATCGGCCGCCACTCTAAACTGAGCCGCTCGGGGTGTGGCGCAGCCTGGTAGCGCGCCGCCTTTGGGTGGCGGAGGTCCCCGGTTCGAATCCGGGCACCCCGATTTTGCTCTCGTCGCGCCTGTGAGCGACCCGGCACCCCTTCTTGGGACGAGTTCCGGGGCCGGCAGGATGTCCCGCGCCCCACCTCCAGGCCCCCTGGTCGCTCCGAGCCTGCACCAGATCGCGCGGATCAAAGGGTGGCTTTCTCAATGAGGCCTAATTTCGATTAGGCGAATACAAAATAACTGGATGTCAGAGTACTAGTACTGATCTGACACGGCAGTACATAGTTAGGTTCCCGCGCCTGCATTGACCCGGAAAAGTTTCACTGTTCGAAAGGGAGAGATGAGGCAGATAGAGCGCGCGGTGCGGTGGTCGGCGATCATGGCGATGCTGATCTCAGTGGTGTTCATGGCTCAGTCAGCGTCTGCGTCTGCGTCATCGAAGATCGTCGGAGGAGAACCGACGACGCACGCCTGGCCAGCTCAGGCACGGGTGGGGATCGGGGCCTCGAGCTTTTGCGGCGGGACGCTCGTTGCCCCCCGGTGGGTGCTGACCGCGGCCCACTGCGTGGCCGATGGTGACGGTGGCGTGCTGGCGCCCAGCGAGTTCCTGGTCACCCTGGGCTCGGGGAAACTCAACGGTGAAGGCGGCACCAATCACGCGGTATCCCAGGTCGCGATGAACCCCTCCTACAAAGAATCGACTTTCGAGAACGACGCGGCGCTGCTGCGCCTCTCGACTGCCTCACAGCAGGCGCCCATGGCACTGATCTCCAATGATTCGCTCTCCCTCGCGGCGCCGGGGCTCAGCGCGCGGGTGCTGGGCTGGGGTGACACTACTCAGGGAGGGAGCCCCTCCCCGGTGCTGTTGCAGGCCGACGTCCCGATCGTCGATGACTTCACCTGCGGCTCGCCATCCTCCTATGGCAGCAGGCTGTTCCCGGCGGTGATGCTCTGTGCCGGTCTGGCGGCGGGGGGCATGGATTCATGTCAGGGGGATTCAGGTGGGCCATTGCTGGTCTACACCGGCATCGGTGCCAATACCAGCTCCCCTCCCAGTACGGAGGGCTGGAAGCAGGCCGGCATCGTCTCCTGGGGCGACGGGTGCGCGCAGCCGAACAAGTACGGCATCTACACCGAGCTGGGGAACGCCTCGATCCGCGCCTGGGTGCACCAGACGATCAGCGGCCTTCCGCTGGGTCTGCAGAACCCGTCGTTCGAGCAGCCCCTCAGCAGTGCTTCGAACTGGGCGGCGACGGTCTATGACTCGGGGGGCAACGTTGTGCGCAGCGGCAGCAACGCCTGTCCCTCAGGGCTAAGTGAAGCGGAGGCGCAGCGGCGCATCTGCCGCGTCGGGACCGACTCCTTCCAAGTCATCGATTCCGGTGTGTCGAAAGACATCGTCGTGTCCCCTCTCGATGGCGACTCGATGCTGCGGCTTGGCGGCCCTTTTCACGTGTCCGGAGAGGGGCAGGCAATGGATCGCTATGTCGCCAGCCAGAGCTTCGTGGTCGATTCCGCGAACTCGCTCCTGCACCTGAACTACAACATGTTCACGTTCGACTACACGAACTTCGACGAGCTGCGGCTGCGGGTGCGGCTGTTCGATACCGGAGGGGATGTCGTCTACAACAAAGTCATCGGCTCGTTCGGCCCCAGTGGGGATGTCTCATTCAAGTCGACCGGTTGGAGATCGGCAAACATCGATCTTTCCTCTCTGGTCGGCGAAGAGGTGACGCTGCGCCTCGATTCGGGTGGCACCCAGGACAACCTCTTCGGATTCTGGGCCTACATCGACGCCGGCACGGTTCCGGAAGTGGTGTCGCATCCCGGGCCGCCCGAAGTGGCGACCGAAACGCCCGCGGGCGGGCCGGTGATCTACCAAGTGCAGGAAGACGCCAACGGCCTCGCCTACTACAACTTCGCGGCCTCGTCAGTGAATGCCTTCACCGCCGTAGGACAGTGCCTGAGCCTGAGGCTGCCGGTTCCGATCGAGCCTGGGGCCAGCACCGTTTCCAACGTTTCTCTTCTGCTCAATCAGTCGAGCGGGGGCTCTCAGCAGGTGCCGCTCGAGGACCCGGACGCGGACAATGTCTGGACGGTCCCGGCCGCCTCGAACGGCATCTGCGTTCAGAAAGGAACGCTGTACGTGACCTTCACCCTGACCGAGAACGGCGTCAGCCAGGACTTCGTCGTCCCGCTGGGCGGCATCACCCTGATTGATCCCCAGGGCGTCGTCTACGACAAAGAGCGGTTCGAGGCGAATATCGCGGCCGGCATGGCGCCGGACGCCGCGCGCGCTGACGCCGCTCTCGGTGGGGTGACGGCCACTCTGCAGCGCGAAGTGGTGGGCGGCGGGTTCCAGACCGTGCTCTCCGGCGACCCGGGGATCTCACCGAACGTCAACCCGGAGATCACGCCGTCCAGCGGCCCGTCCAAGGGCCTCTTCCAGTGGGACGTGGCGGCGGGCAATTACCGGGTGGCCGTCTCGCTGACGGGCTACCTCGACACGGTCAGCCCAGTGGTCACGATCCCCCCGGAGGTCACCGACCTGCACATCGCGATGCAGCCTCTGCCTTCGCCTGCTTCACCGGTGGTGCCGCCCCTCCTGTCGGGTGGTGTCCAGCCGCAGCCGCAGCCGCTGCCTCTGCCGGGCCCGGCCCCAGCCGCGACCTCGGCCCTGCGCCGGCAAGAAGGGCAAGGCGCTGAAGCACTGCCAGTTCCAGCAAAAACGCCGGGCGGCGCTGAAGCGATGCAAAACGCTCACCAACAGAGAGAAGAAGGCCAGATGCATCAAGAAAGCGAAGGGGCCCGGCAGGAAAGCCGGCTGAGCGGGGCGGGACGATCCCGGGGGGCGGCCGTGCTGGGGGCGGCCGCCACCCTGCTGGCCTCCGTTGGCCTCGGTTGCGGAGCTGAGGCCCCCCAGCCGCAGGCGGAGGCTGAGGTTGAGCTGACGATCAGTTTCGGGGCCCGGCGGGGCTGAGCGCCGCCGGCACGGTCTGGCGCTTGCGCTGCGGCCCTGTCGGTGGCGACTGGCCGCGGCCGGCCGCGGCCTGCGCCTCACTTGAGGCGGCGGACCTGGCCCCGATCGGCCCCGAGAGCCGTGACCTGGTTCCGATCGCGTCGCCTCCCGTGCGGGTGGCGGGCACGGCATTCGGCCGTCCGGTGTCGTTGGTCTTCGGAGCCGACGGGTCCTCGACCCGCCGCGCTCGCTTCGAAGAGCTGAGAGAGGCGCTGGGGCCGCGCGCATTCGCCTTGGCACCTTGACCGTTCTGGCTCCTGGACGTTTGTACACTGCGGTTTGCAGGCGTTTTGTCGATAGGGGACGGGATGAACGAGGGCGATCGCATTGAGCACCGGGTTGAGCGGGCGGTCTTCGAAACGGACCGGCAGCTGGTGGTCGGGGACGTGACCCTGCCGCCGGAGGGCTACCAGAGCCGTTTCTCGGACGTGCTCAACCGGCGTGACTTCGACTTCCTGCCGCTGACCAACGTCGAAATCACATCGCTGATCGACGGCAAGGTGAGCGAGCGGCCGTTCATGGTGCTCTCCAAGCAGCAGGTCCGGATCGCCTACCCGTACGGCGTCTAGCCCGCTTCCGGACTGCCGCAGGTGGGTGTCTCAGTCGCGCCGTGCCCGGCCGCGGTTCGCGTAGGCGCCGAGGTCGATCACGAAGGCGAGGATCACGATGAACCACTCGAAGCCGGTGACGGCGTCGCGGTTGACGCTCCACATCACCGCGTAGGCAAGCGTCGTCCAGGGCAGCAGGAAGAAGCCGAGCAGAGGCAGGAACCAGCTGTCGAAGGCGCGGCTGAGCAGGTCGCTGAACAGCCACAGGGCAAACAGCGCCAGGCGTGGCGAGATCAGCGCGAAGAGGGCGATGAAGCAACCGATCTGGTGACCCTATCGGGCGGTGCGAACGCATTTAGTTCCGGATAGCGGAACCAAGTGCGTTCGGAGCGGCTGGACAGCCTCCGTAATGTTGTAGGCAGGAGGCAAGCAAATGAGCCAACTCGAAACGCAGACCCACGCGGTGCTGGGCACCCCGATCAGGGCGCCGTTCCCGCAGGGAATCGAGGTCGCCTACTTCGCGCTCGGCTGCTTCTGGGGGGCGGAGCGGTTGTTCTGGGGGCTCGACGGCGTCTACACGACGGCGGTCGGCTACCAGAACGGGGTCACGCCGAACCCGACCTACGAGGAGGTCTGCTCGGGCCAGACCGGCCACGCCGAGGCGGTGCTGGTCGCCTTCGACCCGCGGAGGATCGCCTACGCCGACCTGCTCAAGGTCTTCTTCGAGGAGCACGACCCGACCCAGGGGATGCGCCAGGGCAACGACGTCGGCACCCAGTACCGCTCTGGCATCTACTACGCGAACGACGCCCAGAAGGCGACGGCGGAGATGGCGCGCGAGGCCTACGACGCCGACCTGCGCGCCGCCGGCAAGGCGCCGATCACGACCGAGGTCGAGCCGGCCGGGCCCTTCTACTACGCCGAGGACTACCACCAGCAGTACCTGCACAAGGTGCCGAACGGCTACTGCGGCCTGGCCGGCACCGGGGTCTCCTGCCGCATTCCGGCCGCCGCTTCCTGACCGCGGCGTTACACCGCGGGCGCGGTGAATAGCATCTCGCGCCCGTGGCACCCTCCTTCGGCTCCTACATCGCCGGCTGCCTCGCCCTGATCGGCATCGTCGCGGCACTCGGCCTCGGCGGCTACTGGCTGCGCCGCTGGATCGTGCCCGAGTTCTCCGGCGCCCTGGCGCGGCTCGCCGACGCGACGCTGGCGGTCGCGCTGCTGATCGTCTCGCTGCAGATCCTCGGTTCGCTCAGCCTCCTCTACTTCGGCTGGATCGTCGTCTTCTGCATCGCGGTCGGCCTCGGCGCTGCCTGGCTGGGACGGGCGAAAGCGCCGCGCGACGGGCGCGAAGTCGAGGCGCCGCGGGTCGAGACGATCGCCTTCCTGATCGCGCTCGGCGTCGCCTCCTTCACCGTCGCCGAGTGGACCTTTCCGGCCCAGGCGAGCCTCGACTCGGGGATGTTCGGCGGCGACACGACCTGGTACCACATGCCGTTCTCGGCCTTCATGGCGCAGGAGCACTCGACCGTGCCCCTGCACTTCACCGACCCGCTGCGGCTGGCCGCCTGGTTCTACCCGGCCAGCACCGAGCTGGTCAACGGCGCCACCATCGTCCTCTTCAAAACCAGCGACTGGCTGGCGCCGCTGCAGAACCTGATCTGGCTGCCGATCGCGCTGCTCGGCGCCTGGTGCGTCGGCCGCCCCTACAAGGTCGGGCCGGCGACGTTGGTTGCGGCTGCGATCGTCCTCGACGCCGGGGTGATGATTGAAACCCAGCCCGGCGAGGCCCGCAACGACATCATGGGACTGGCCTTCCTGCTCGCCTTCGCTGCCTTCCTGATCAACGGCCACCAGCGGCGGGCGCCGGCCAGCGGCGCGGTCCAGGACACGCCCGAGCGCGACGCGCCGCTGCTCGACAAGGGGCCGCTGATCATGGCCGGCATCGCGGCCGGGCTGGCCGCCTCGGTGAAGACGACCTTCCTCGTCCCGGTCGTCGCGATCACCCTCGGCGTGATCATTTTCAGCGGCCGCGGCCGGCGCTGGACCACGACCTGGGTGATGGGGCTGCCGATGCTGGTCGTCGGCGGCTACTGGTACCTGCGGGCGGTGTTCAAGACCGGCGGCAACCCGATCCCGATCACCAAGTTCGGGCCGCTCAACCTGCCGACTCCGGACCAGATGCCGCTCGACCCGCGGCCGCGCTTCGCGGTCGCTCACTACATCGGCGATCCGACGATGTACCGGCGCTGGTTCTTCCCCGAGGCTCGACAACGCGTTCGGGCCGCTCTGGCCGCTGATCCTGATCGTCGCCGTCTGCGCCGCGGTCTACATCGCCTGGCGCTCGCGCAACCTGATCCTGCGGGTGATCGCGGTCGCGGCGCTGGCGACCGCGGTCGTCTACGTCTTCACGCCGCTGACCGCGGCCGGCCAGGAGGGTTCCCCGACCGGGTTCTTCACCAACACCCGCTACCTGACCCCGGGCCTGGTGCTGGCGCTGGTGCTGTTACCGATCGCGCGGCCGCTGCGGGCGCCGGACCGGCGCGCCTGGCAGACCTTGCTCTTCTTAACCGGGATCTACGCGATCACGGTGCTGGCCACGCCGCGCTGGTTCACGCCCTACATCGTCGGCACCGTGTTCTTGACGCTGCTGCTGGTCTGGGCGCCGGCGGCGCTCGGGATGGGACGGGCGCGCGGCCACGTCAGCCGCGCCGTCGTCGCCGCGGCGGCGGCCGTTCTCGTCCTGCTCGCGGTGGTGCTGGGGCGGGCGCAGCAGGTCCAGTACGCCGAGCAGCACTACCAGAACCCGCTGCCGTTCCTCGGCGAAGGCGGGCCGCGCCAGGCCTACACCTTCGCCCACAACCAGGAGCACAAGCGGATCGGGATCATCGGCTCGAGCCAGATCATCTTCGGCCAGTACGGGTTCTACGGCCACGAACTCAACAACGACGTCGAGTTCATCGGCGAGGAGGGGCCGAACGGCACCTACCGCCTGCCGACCAGTTGCCGCCAGTTCCGCCGCCTGATCAACGAGGGCGACTACGACTACCTGATCATGAGCCAGTACACCCAGGACCTCGGCCCCTACAACGCCGAAATTCTCAACCCGTACCAGTTCCCGGTCTACGCCTGGGTCAAGAACGACCCGGCGCTGGAGCTGATCATCGAAGAGCCGGCGATCGTGCCCCAGCCCGACTACGTCTTCAAGGTCAACGGCAAGCTCGACCCGGCCGCCTGCAAGTAGCTCAGGCGGGCGCGAGCGCGTGCGCTTGGACCAGCTCGGCGCTGCGCTCGGGCTGCTCCCACCAGAACATGTGGCCGACGTCCTCGTAGGTCTCGAGCCGGGCGCCCGGGATCAGCGAGGCGATCAGCGGGCCGTTCGGGTAGCCGAGCACGCGGTCGACGGTGCCGTGAACGACCAGGGTGGGGACGGCAAGCCGCGCGAGGCGGGCGCTGGTGTCGTGGGCGGCGATCGCCTGCAGCTGCAGGGCGATCGTCTGGCGCGGCGCCGGCAGCGCCGCCGCCATCTCGGTGAACTCGGCGTAGTTGGCGGCGCCGGCGGCGAAAGCGGGGGAGACGTTCAGCTCCCACATCGCCCGCAGGACGCGGTCCTGGTCGCCCGAGGACCACGCTTCGGCGAGGCCCTGGAAGTCGGCCGGGTCCATCAGCCGCGCGCCCGGGCCGCCGCAGTAGCTGCAACCGATCGTCAGCGAGCGCAGCCGCCGCGGGTGGGCGAGCGCCAGCTCCTGGGCGATCATCCCGCCCATCGAGATCCCGAGCACGTGGGCGCTCTCGATCTCCAGCGCGTCCAGCAGCGCCGCCGTGTCGGCTGCCATCTCGGCGATCGAGAAGCCCTCGGTCACCGGGCTGGAGAGGCCCATGCCACGGTTGTCGAAGGCGATCACCTCGAAGCTCTGCTCCAGCAGCGAGCGGAACGGCCGCCCCCAGGCCAGGCGGTTGGCGCTCATCCCCTGGATCAGCAGCAGCGGCTCGCCACCGCCGGCGCGCTCGTAGTTCAGCTCCACTCCCGGTAGCTCCACCGTCGGCACGCGGCGATGGTACGCGAAGGGGGTCCCGCGGGACCCCCTTCGGCCGCTCGATCTGTGGTGGTGAGCGTCTAGGTTCCCGGGGCGAAGACGGTGAAGCCGAGCCCGTTCGCCGGGATCGGGACCCATTTCACTACTTCCGGTTCCGGTTCTTCCGGGGCAAGCTCGAAGGTCCGCACCTCGAGCTGGCCTTCATCGCATACGAAGACGATCCCGTCGGCGAGCGGTTCGACGAACCTCGCCCGACCGCCGCCCGAGCCGGCCCAGTCGATCGATGCGACGGGATGGTCGGTATTCGTCCCCGCCGTCGGCGTCAGGCAGTAAACGCCTTCGGGGCCGGGCCTCTCGACCGCGGCAAAGCCGGGGTGATCGCCGACGAAGACGATTTCTTCGTCTTCGTTCTGTCCGACGGTGCCGTAGGCGCCGCCGTTGGTCAGCCCCTGCGGCCCCTGGGTCCCTTGCGGGCCCTGCGGCCCCTGAGGCCCTGGTAGGCCGGCCGGCCCGGGCGGGGCCGGGGCGCCCTTGAGGCTGGCCATCGCCGCCGGGGTGAGTTTCGAGGCGTCGATCGTCGCTTTCTTGATCTTGGCGCCGGTGACCGCGCCGTTCTTCAGCTGTTTGGTGCCGACGCTGCCGTTCGGCACCGAGGCCGCCCAGGCGACGCCACCGAGCAGCATGAACAGGCAAAGCGTCGAAATGACGTTCGCGTACGACAATCTGCTGCGCAGATTTCGCATCAGGTCCTCCCGATGTAGGTCTTCTTTCTCTCCCTAGGCCAGCGGCCAGAACCGCCGGTCGCGCGTCAAACTACCACCGAGCCCCCGTAGCTCAGTGGACAGAGCACCGGACTTCTAATCCGACGGTCGCTGGTTCGAATCCAGCCGGGGGCGTTGAGAGGGCTGGCCTGCCGACGTGGTGACGGTGGTCAAACCGCACGGAGGCTGATGCTGTAAACTGCTGCATCAGATGAATGCACTAATTGAATGCAGGAGGTGGGAGCGATCAAGGCATTGACGATCAGGAATGTGCCTCCCCACCTCGCGGAGGCTCTTGAGCGCGAGAAGCGACGGAAGGGCAAGTCGCTCAACCAGACGGTCATCGACCTCCTCGGGCAGGGACTCGGCGCGGAGGGCATGCGCTCCAATGGACTTGGTCGCCTGGCAGGGGGGTGGAGCGAGGACGAGTTCCGCGACTTCGAGCGGGCGACCGCGCAATTCGAGGCGGTCGACGAGGAGCTCTGGCGTTGAGCTCGTTCTGTCTCGATACCTCCGCCTACAGCAACTTCAGGCGAGGAAACGAAGAGGTGGCGGCGCTTCTCGATCGGGCTGAGCTGGTGGGTGTGCCTACCGTCGCGCTCGGCGAGCTGCGCACCGGCTTCCTGCTCGGCGGCAGGCAACAGCGCAACGAAGCCGAGCTGGACGCCTTCCTCGACAGCTCTGTCGTCGAGGTGCTACCAGTCGATGCTGCGACCAGCCGCCACTACGCGGAGATAGTCGCCGAGCTTCGCAGGGCGGGAACGCCTGTCCCCACCAACGACATCTGGATTGCCGCCACCGCGGCCCGCAACAGCACTACGGTCCTGACCTGCGACGACCACTTCGAACGCATCGGCCGGGTCGGCTCAATCGTCATCGACAGCTGATCCGCCCTCGGCACGCGTCGGGTCGGGGGCGTTAAGTTCACTGGCGCGGGATGCAGCAGAGCTGTGCCGCGCCGGTGGCGAGCAGGCGGCCATCCGTGTCCCAGACTCTGCCGCTGGCGGCCATCAGTCCGCGGCTGGCGAGGGAGCATTCGTGGTCGATCAGCAGCCACTCGCAGTCCGGGCTGGATTGGTGGAACCAGGCGCTGACGTCGAGGCTTGGCGCCAGGTAATCCATGCTGCGGTAGTGCCGCCAGGCGGCTGGGAATCCATAGGTGTCGAGCAGTATCAGCGAGCGGGCGGCATCGACGAAGGGGTCCTCGAAGCAAGCGCGTGGCCGGTACCGCGTCCACTCGCGCACGATCGGGTCCGACGGCTCATTCGAGGTGCTCTGATCGACGGGCCGGCGCTCGACCCGGTCCCAGAAGGCAAACGGAGGGCGTTTGCCGGGTGGGAAGAGGTCCTCGTAGGGCTTCAGCTCCGCGGGGCGCGGAACGTCGGGAGCCGTCGCCTGCTGGTGGTGATGGCCCGGGGCGTCAGCGGCGGTCTTCACCAGCGCGTGCAAGATCGGCTTGCCGTCCTGGGTCATCTCGACCGCGAAGGACTCGGCCCGACGGCCCTGCTTGAGGGCGCGGACGCGGAGCTCGACCGCGTCGAAGGCGGGGGAGTTGAGGAAGTGGCAGTAGAAGCTCGCCGGCTGCGGAATCTGGGCAATAGCACCGGCGGCGCGGAGTGCGAAGGTCGCGAGGTAGCCACCGTTCGGTCCCCAAATCTCCCAGTCCTTCGAGAGGTGGGCGACGTAGCGACCGCCCTCGCCCTCGATGTTGGTCGCGCGATCGAGATCGGCGTCGCTGAGACTCATTGCGGGCTCAGAACCCAGGCGGGTGGCGGACGACGAAGTCGCCGGTGGGGCGGCCGGCGAGGTGCCAGCGGGGGCCGCTGCCGCTTTCGGTGCCGGAGGTGTCCCAGCGCAGGCCGGCGATCTCGGCGAAGGTGTGGCCGGCGTTGGCGTAGACGGTGATCCACTTGCCGGGGCCGGGGGCGCCCCAGCCCTCGAGCTGACCGGAGGTGAGCGGGCGCGGGATCATGCCGCCGCCGAAGAGGGCGAAGCTGACCGCGCCAGAGCAGTCGTAGCCGTGCGAGTACCAGGAGCCGTGGCCGCCGCCCCAGATGTATGGACGGCCGACGATCGAGTTGGCGTTGTTGATCACGTCCTTGACCGCCTGCGGCGCGTCCGGCGGCGGCAGGGCGATGCCGGTGAGCAGGATCGAGGTCGAGCCGCCGCCGTCGACCCGGGTGTTGGCGAAGATCTTCTGCCGCATCGCGGCGGGGTGGCGCTCGATCTCGGTCCCGTTCGAGCCGGCCGAGGCGGGCGGCAGGGTGGAGGGGTCGCCAGGGACGATCGGGCCAGGCGGGTCGAGCTTGGCCGCGGCCGCGGCGGCCGCCGCGCGTTTCCTCGTTTCGACCTCGACTCGGTTGCTCGCTTCGATCAGCGCCAGGCCCTGGCCGAGCGAGCCGATCGCCGCGTCGGCTCCGCTCGAGGAGGCGACGGCTTCGAGCAGCGCCGCGCCGAGGCCGTCGAGGCCCTCGCCGCCGCCCGCGGCGGGCGGCGCGGCGGCGGCGCTGGGCGCGGCGCAGGAGAGCAGCACCAGGAGGGCGAGCAGCGGGCCGAGCGCGGCTTTGCGAAGAGATTCCATCCGAAAAGGGCGAGGGACACGATAATGGCCGCGATGAAGGGCGTTCGCCTCACTCACATCGGGGGACCGACGGTGCTGATCGAGGTCGGCGGCTGGCGCCTGCTGACCGACCCGACCTTCGATCCGGCCGAGGGCAAGTACAGCTTCGGCTGGGGGACCGGCTCGCGCAAACTGGCCGGGCCGGCGGTCGCGGCGAGCGAGGTGGGGGAGATCGACGCGGTCCTGCTCTCCCACGACCAGCACGACGACAACCTCGACAAGGCGGGGCGGGCACTGCTGCCGTCGGCCGGGACCGTGGTGACGACGGCCTCGGGCGCGAAGCGGCTCGGCGCCAACGCGCGCGGCCTCGCGGCCTGGGAGACGACGCGGCTGGAGGCGCCGGGCAGGGAGGCGATCGAGGTGACGGCGACGCCCTGTCGCCACGGCCCACCGCTGAGCCGTCCCATCGTCGGCGAGGTGGCCGGGTTCGCGCTGAGCTGGGCGGGACAGGAGCACGGCGTGCTCTGGATCTCCGGCGACACCGTCCTCTACGACGGCCTGCGCGAGGTCGCCGACCGGCTTGAGGTCGACACCGCCCTGATCCACCTCGGCGGCGTCCGTTTCCCGATCTCCGGCCCGCTCCACTACACGATGACCGCTGCGCAGGCGGTCGAGCTCTGCGGCCTGCTCGAGCCGCGCACGGTGATCCCGATCCACTACGAGGGCTGGAAGCACTTTCGTCAGGGCCGCGACGCGATCGAGGCCGAGTTCGCGGGCGCGCCCGAGCAGTTCCGCCGCAGCGTTCGCTGGCTGCCGATCGGCGCCACGGTTGACATCGGCACATAGGCGTTGCTGTCGTCTTTTCGGGCGCTATGCGACCCAAAAGACGACAGCAAACTGATTTCGGCCCTCAGGTGTTCTGGTACAGCGGGCCGTCGCCGCCCTCGGGCGGGGTGAGGCGGCCGCCCTTGGCGGTGATCGCGCCGCACTGGACGCAGTTCGTGTAGTTGACGGTCACCTCGACCTCGCCGCTCTCCGGCGCGTCCTCGGGGATCTCGTAGACGCCGGCCGGGCACATCCAGGCCCAGGTCTCGGCGACCTCGCGCGGCACCCGCTTCTGCACCCGGATGTGGTTGGGCGCGTCGTCGCGGGTCGCGTTACCGCTGATGAAGACGGAGGAGAGCTTGTCGAACGTGTACTTGCCGTCCGGCTGCGGGTAGCCGTCCTTGGTCTTGCCGATGAACATCGGCTGGGCGTCGTTGCGGTGGATCTTCCAGCGCCCGCCGGGGAAGCGGCCCTTGGTCGCGATCATCAGGTTGACCAGCGGGCCGCCTTTGATCAGCCCCTTCTGGAACGGCTGGCGGGTGTTGCGCTGTTCCCACAGTTCCTTGCCGATGAACGAGTCCTCGACGGCGGTCTCGTAGGCGGAGAAATCGTTGCTTCCCTCCTTGAGGGAGGCGTAGATCGACTCGGCGGCGAGCACCCCGGCCTTGATCGCGTAGTTGACGCCCTTCAGCGCCGCCAGATTGAGCATTCCGGCGGCATCGCCGGCGATCACCGCGCCGGGGGCCGACAGCTTCGGCATCGCCCAGTAGCCGCCGGCCGGGATCGCCTTCGCACCCCAGCTGACCCGCTCGCCACCCGCGAGGATCTCGCGGACCAGGGGGTGGGTCTTGAACTGCTGCAGGAGGTCGTGGGCGGAGGTGGTCGCGTCGGCGTAATCGAGGTCGAGCACCCAGCCGATCGAGACCAGGTCCTCGCCGGTCTTCTCGTCTTTCATCGGGTAGATCCAGGAGCCGCCGATCTGGTGGTACTTGCTGCTGATCTTCAACGGCCAGCCGGCGAGGGTGTGGATCACGCGGTCGAGCGGCTCCTTCACCTTCCAGACCTCTTTGACGCCGAGCTCCCAGACCTGCGGCTCGCGCTCCTCGTCGAGGTCGAACTCGCGCACCGCGGCCTCGGTCAGGTGGCCCCAGCAGCCCTCGGCGAGCACCGTCGCCTTGGCGGCGATGTCGGTGCCGGGCTCGAAGTTGCCCTGCGGCTCGCCGTCTTTGCCGCGGCCTTTGTCGCCGGAGCGGACCCCGACCACGGCGCCGTCCTCGACGATCAGCTGCGTCGCCGCGGTCTCGGTCAGCAGGTAGGCGCCGTTCTCCTCGGCCTGGGCCTGCAGGTAGCGGCAGAGGGCGGAGACGGAGATCACCTCGTTGCCGTGGTTGCGCTGCGGGGGCGGCGGCGGGATCCGCAGCTTGCGCTTGCCATTGGGGAGGAGGTAGATCGCCTCCTTCTCCACCTCGCCGAAGCCGAAGCCCTCTTGGCGCCACTGCTCGCGGCTCAGGTCGGGGAACAGCTCTTCCAGCGCTTCCGGGCGCATCACCGCGCCGGAGAGGTTGTGGCCGCCGCAGGTCTTCGCCTTCTCGATCACCGCGACCGGGACCTCGCCGAGCTTCTCCATCGTCTCCGGGTCCTCGGCGAGCAGCTGCAGCAGGCGGTTGGCGCAGGCGAGGCCGGCGGTGCCGCCGCCGACGATCGCGACCCCGATCTCGATCCGCTCGTCCTCACCGTCGAGCGAGCGCTTGACGAACTCCCCCTCGACCTCGACCGGGGGCGGGAAATCGGCGGGGGAGACCTTGCCGCTGCTGGAAGTCATGTGACAGCCTTTCGTGTCGATTGACTGGTCAGTCAATCCTACAACGCGCTGCTGGCGACGCGCCTGGGCGACGGCGCCCAGGGCGTTCCGCGCTTAATCATTCGCTTAGGCGGCGCGAGGAAGATCAGCGCGAGTGAAATACCTGCTCGTCCCGCTCGGCATCCTCGCCTTCGTCCTCTTCCTGCTGGTGCTGGGGGCGATCGGGCTGCTGGTCTCGATGGCGGTGATCGGGGCGGTCGGCCGGGTCTGGCGCTTCCTCAACAGGGGTGGACGCGGGCGGCGCTCTTGACCACCTCGAAGGCGCTGCCGGGGATCCGCTTCAGCTGGTTCAGGCTCTCGTCGTCCCAGCGGCGGTCGCTGCTGCCGCTGAAAAACCAGTTCGAGCCGTTGTCGGCGACGATCAGGCCGTAGCGCTTCATCGCCAGCGCGATCGTGCGCGCGTGGCCGCTGAAGCGGCCGAGGCCGTAGCCGGCCTTGAGCCGCAGGCGCAGGCCCATCGGCGGAGCGCTGGGGTCGGCGGTGTCGCCGGCGCAGTGGGAGGCAGGGCTGACCCAGGCGTCGCGGCTGCTCTCGAAGGTGACCCGGATCGCGTGCTCGAGCCGGCCGGCGGCGACTTCGTCGTAGCGGACCAGGCCGGGGAAGATCGGCAGGCCGGCGGCGTCGGCCGAGGTCCAGCCGGCGGGGCGGAGCGCGGTCGAGCCGAGGTCCCAGGCGACGCCGGAGTCGGCGTTCCAGTGGGGCTGCGGGCGGGGGACGTAGAAAGCGCGGTAGAGCTCGTAGAGAGTGCAGGTGGAGCGGTCGACCGTGAGCACGTGGCGGTCGCCGTCGCTGCCGTTGCCGCCCTCGATCGGCGCGCCGGCCGGGATCGGGAAGGGGCCGGGGTCGCTCTCGTCGCCGTAGGCGGTGTAGTTGACCGGGAGCCGGGGCCGGCCGGGGCCGACGACGGCGAAGGGGAAGCCGTAGGGGCGGGGCGAGCCGAAGTCGGGGTGGAGGTGGTTGCCGCCCTGGGAGTTGATGTAGGCGACGATCGCGGCCGAGCGGGGGTGGCGCGGCGCCTGCGAGATGTCCTGGTTCCAGGCGGCCTGGTTGGGTAGCGAGGGAGCGCGCGGCGAGAGCGAGGCCGGCGGGTCGGGGAAGGCCTGGCAGGGGCCGAGGTCGGGGTAGGGGCCGAGGAGCGGCAGCGAACTCGAGCGGAAAGTGTCGCTATAGCCCCAGTTAGTGATCGAGTTCGCGGCGGGAGCGGTGAGGCCGAGGGCCGCGAGCGCGAGCGCGGCGAGGGCGAGCGCGGCGAGCTTCACGCCGGCGGCCAGCCCTCGCGCACGGTCAGGCGCCCGACCTCCAGCTCCTCGATCTCGACCCGGCCGAACTTGGCGCGCCTGACCGCAAGCCGGCCGACGGCGAGCCGGCCGATCGCGAAGCCGCCGACCGCGGCGGCGCCGACGGCGAGGGCGCCGATCGCGATCGCGCCGCGGGCGCTGGCCCCGGTCGCGGAGGCGGGGCTGGCTTGCGGGCGGGAGTGGGCGGCGCGACGGGACTTGCGCATCGCGCCAACCGTAGCGCGGCTAGCCTGACGGGCCGATGAGCGCGGACGAGCGTCCCACCCTGCTGGCGATCCAGCACGTGCCCTGGGAGGGGCCGCACCGGATCCTCGACGCCTGCGGCGCGCTCGAGGTGCACACCGTGAAACCGCTGGCCGGGCAGCCGCTGCCCGCGCACGAGGAGGTCGCCGGCGCCGTCGTCATGGGCGGCCCGATGAACGTCGACGAGGTCGCGCGCTTCCCGGCGCTGGCGGCGGAGCGCGAGTGGCTGGCCGAGGCGGTGCGGCGAGAGTTGCCGCTGCTTGGTGTCTGCCTCGGCGCACAGCTGCTGGCGCGGGCGCTCGGGGCCGAGGTGCGGGCGGGGGAGGGGCCGGAGATCGGCTTCGCCCCGGTCGAGGTCAGCGACCCCGAGGACCCGCTGCTCGGCGGGCTCGCGCCCCGCACCGAGGTCCTGCACTGGCACGGCGACGTCTTCGAGCTGCCCGACGGAGCGACGCCGCTCGCCTCTTCGGCCCGGACCGAGCACCAGGCCTTCCGCATCGGCAATGCCTGGGGCGTGCTCTTCCATCCCGAGGCCGACTTCGCCCTGGTCGAGGCTTGGCTGGTCGTGCCGGAGATGATCGACGACGCGGTCGCGGCGCTCGGCGACACGGGAACGCACGAGCTGCCGGAGCGGGCCGCGGCGCTGGAGGCGACGCTGATCGAGCGCACCACGCCCGGCTTCGACGCCTTCGCTGAAATCGTCGCCAGCGGGTAGGAGGGGCGCCATGGACGTCTGCCTGATGATCGAGGGCCAGGAGGACGTGACCTGGGAGGACTGGCGGGCGCTGGCGGCGGCCTGCGAGGAGCACGGGGTGGGGACGATGTTCCGCTCCGACCACTACCTCTCGGTCGACGACCGGCGCGAGCGCGGCTCGCTCGACGCCTGGACGACGCTGGCGGCACTGGCCGCGCTGACGACGCGGCTGCGGCTGGGGACGCTGGTCTCGCCGGCGACCTTCCGCCATCCCGCGGTGCTGGCGAAGTCGGTGGTCACGGTCGACCAGGTCAGCGGCGGCCGGGTTGAGCTTGGCCTCGGGGCCGGCTGGTGGGAGCGCGAGCACGAGGTCTACGGGATCCCGCTGCCCCCGGTCGGGCAGCGCATGGACATGCTCGAGGAGCAGCTGCGGATCGTCAGCGCCTACTGGGCCGAGGGCCGGTTCTCGATCGAGGGCGTCTACTACTCGGCGCGCGAGCCTCGACGCGCTGCCGAAGCCGGTCCAGCAGCCGCGCCCGCCGCTGATCCTCGGTGGCCGGGGCGGCCCGCGCAGCCTCCGCCTCGCCGCTCGCTACGCCGACGAGTACAACACTGTGATGGTGACCGCGGAGGAGATCGCCGACCTCCGCGGCCGGCTCGACCAGGCCTGCGAAGCCGAGGACCGCGACCCGGCCACCCTGCCGCTCTCGATGATGACCGGCTGGCTGGTCGGCGCCGACCGCGAGGAACTGCGCGACCGCGCCGCTCGGCTGTCCGCGTGGAAGGGCCAGGGCGGCGACGGCGACGCCCTCCTCGCCAACCCGCGCGAGGGCACGATCGCCGGCACTGTCCCCGAGGCCCTCGACCAGCTGCACGAGCTGGAGCGCGCCGGCCTCACTCGCCTCATGGCCCAGCACCTCCTGCACCGCGACCTCGACGCCGTCGAGCTGCTCGGCCACGACGTAGTCCCCGCCCTCGCCCGCTAAATTGGCTCCAGCGCGGTGGCAGTAGCTCAGTTGGTAGAGCTCCGGCTTGTGGTGCCGGCGGTCGCGGGTTCGAATCCCGTCTGCCACCCCTCTTGAAGTTGCTGCAAGTGGGCGGAAGTGGGACTTGGCAAGCTTCAGTGGTCGCCTGCTCGATCCCCGTTGTGGGCAGAAGGAACTAAACCAATACGAGTTAGGTACGCTGCCTGCGCGTGGAGGGCGTAGCGGCGAATCTCACCGATGGCACGGGTGCTGGGGAGGCCCTGAATGACCTTGACGCGGTCGTAAGCGCTGTCGAAGAAAGCCGCGATTCGGCCTTGGAAGCGATCAGGCGACTACAGGAGGCGATTGCGGCGGGGGTCCCGGCAGCCGCCGAAGACGTCGGCCTTCTGGAGGCATACGACCAGGCGCTGAGGGACGCCTGGGCGACGATAGCTCCCGCCGGAGGTGCGGAAGGCGACCTCACCCTCGAGGCGGTGCTGGCTGCCGTCGGTGAGCTGAAGGCACGAGAGCAGCGCGAGCAAGAGGCCGACTCGCTCTTCGACACCCTCTCTCGATTGGCCGCGTCTCCAGCTGGGGAGGCAGGTTCCCCTCTGCTGGCGGCGCCGAAGCGACGAGCAGCGGAGCTCTCCGCTTCGGGGGCGCTCGACGATGAGGAGAACGTGCGGGTGGCGCGCGGCCTCGCCGCTCTCGTTCGCCTCAATGAAGCGGGCGAGGGGGACCGGGACACACTGGCTGCCGAAGCCATGGAGCTGCTGCCCGTGGATTGCCATGCGGCGGTCGGAGTTGCTGCTTACGGCAATCTTGAGTTCGCGCCGCCAGCCCTCCCGAGCGAGGCAGGGGAAGAAACCGAGCCTCCTCTTGACGCGGAGTCCGCGGCCGAGGATGACCTCGGCGTGACCGCGGCCGAGGAGAATAAGGACACCGAGGCCGCTCTCGAAGACGAGAAGGAGGTCGTTGACGACTCGCAGGACTCGGCCGAGGTTTCTGCCGAGCCATCTGACGAGCAGGTCAAGGCGGCGCTGGGCGGCCTGCTCCGGGAGAGGCGGTTCGGGCTTGCCCGCTGGATCGCCGCGACCTGGTCGTCGCCCGAGGCGCCCGGCCTAGCGAGCGCGCTCGAGGCACTCGCATACGCGGTGGCGATGCGCAGCTCGACCGGCGAGCCGGCGACCCGCCTCAGGGATCTAATTCAGGCGCTGCCGTCCGACGCCCTGCACGGCAGCAGGGCGGCGAGCCTGATCGCGCTGACGGCGGGCCTGCGCGGCAACCTGGTCGCGCCCTACTCGGTCAGCGGCAACCTGCTCGGGTCCGTCGCGGCGACCTACTCGGACCAGCCGGGCCTCGCCGCTCTGATCGAGGGAGTGACCGAAGCCGGACGGCGGGGCGTCTCGGCTCCGGATATGACTGACCAGGTCCAGAGCATTGCCTCGACCGAAGACAACCTCCAGGCGGTGCAGGAGCGCGCGAAGCAGATGCTGCAGCGGAGCACGATCAAGTACCAGCGGGCCTCCAGGGTATGGCTCAACTGGATCGGGCCGGAGGGCATGCTCGGGTCGCTGCTCAACGTGGTGATCGAAAACCGAGTGGATGAGCTCCAGGACGCCGAGCAGTCGGTGCTCGGGTTGCGCGACGCGAAGACGCTCGAACGCCAGCTCGACGAGACCGCGCGCCGGCTGGCGACGGCGAACCGCCAGCGAAAGATCGTCGAGGCCGCACGCGAAAAGCTGATCGAACGCGCCGAGGAAAGCCTCGCGATCGTTTCGGAGTGGGTCGATGTCAGTCGAGAACTCGATCGCGTCAAGCGGCAGCAGGCTAACGAGAACTGGCAGCAGGCTCTGCTCGGGGATTTGCGAACGGTCGCCAGGGACGCGCGCGAGGAAGTGATCTCTACCTGGGAGGAGTGGGCGGGGGGAGATGACCTGATGGCAGCGGCGGCGACCGGGACCTTGCCGACCATCGGGGAGATCTTCGAGCTTCCTGATCGACGGCAAGCGGCTCGCCAGCGAGGAAGAGGCAATCGACGAGGTGCTTGGCCTCGACCTCCTGCGAGCCCCCGGCCTCGGCCTCAACCCACGCCTCGAACCGATTGGCGAGCCGACCCTATCCTCGCTGCTCGCCGCCGCTCAGCCGAGCGACTGGATGAAGGCCTTCGAGATCAGGGTGGGGGAAGCGGACTTCAACGCCGCGGAGCGCATCGTCGAAGTCGTCGGCCGCACCGATCCGGACCTAGCAGCGACGCTGGACAAGCAGCGACTCAACCGCCTGACCGAAAAGCGCGACCACCTGATGGCGATGCTCGGGGAGGCGGCCCGCCTGCTCGGCGCCGCGCGCCGCGAGGGGCGTATCTCCGACTCGGAGAGCCTTGGCCTCAACGGCCGGCTGTCGGCGCTTGAGCTGCGGGAAGGAGAGCAGGGACTCCGCGGCCGCGACGAAGCGATCCGTAAGTTCCTCGGCGATCTGCGCAGGGCCGAGGAAGAAGGGGAAGAGAGGGCGCGTGCGCAGTATGCCCCCCGTCTGGAGGGCGAGGCAGAGCTGCAGCCCCATCGCCAGCGGCTGCAAGACCTGCTCGACGGCGGCGAGATCTCGACCCTCGAGGAGCTGGTCCTCGCGATCGAGCGCGGCGACGAGCTGCCGGAGGAAGGGAAGCTGCTGTTCAGGCAGCTGACCGAGTTCTTCCCCGACGTCGCCAGCGACACCCAGGTCGCCCGGTTTAGCCAGGAGGACGAAGCTCTGACCGAGGCGATCAGCGGCCGCGGCAGGTTCGGCGCTCTCGACTTCTCCAGCCTTAAGGACGAGGAGGTCGAACCCGTGCTGGCCGCGATCGAGGCCTGGCGGCGCCTGGAGTGCCTCGAACTGAAGGAAGCCGAAGACGACCTGGCCCGGGTTCTCGACCTGATCGGGCTGACCGTCGAGACGGGGGTTGACGCGAAGGCATGGAAGCGGGGCCCCGACAAGCGCGGCCGGGGGGAGATCACCGCCAAGCCGCTCGGCAAGGCGCTGGTGCCGGCCTTCGGGTCCGAAACCCAGGGCGGCCGCTATCGGCTGCTGATGATCTGGGAAAGCATGAGCGACGACGCGATCGCGTCGCTGATCTCCCAGGAAGACGGAGAACAGCCGATCGTCGTCATCTTCTTCGGAAACGCCCTGTCGGCGACGGTCAGGAGAGGGGTCGCCGACCAGCTCCGGCAGCAGCCAAGCCGGCGCGCCGTGGCACTGATCGACGCGCCCGCCTTTCTCTTCCTTGCTTCTCGAGGAGGTCGCAAACTGGCGACCACGATGCGCATCACGATGCCGTTCAGCGCCGTCAATCCCTACACGCCGTTCGCGCCAGGCAGCGTCCCGCTGGAGATGTTCTACGGCCGTGGCCGCGAGCTCGCGGACCTGGTCGACCGCAGGGGGACCTCGTTTATCTACGGCGGCCGCCGGCTCGGTAAGTCCGCGCTACTGCGGGCGGCCGAGCGCAAGTTCCAGGACGAAGCCCCGCGGACGAACACCGCGATCTATGTCGACCTCAAGACCAAGGGCATCGGTGAGCGGGAGCCTGCCGAGAAGATCCGCGGTGAGATCGCCAAGGCCCTGAAGGACGCCGGGGTGATGACCCACGGACGAGCCAAGGATCCAAGCTTCGAGGACATCCGCACCGAGGTAAAGGCCTGGTTCGAGGGCGATGACAAGCGCCGGATCCTGCTGCTGCTGGACGAGTGCGACTCGTTTCTCAACGCCGACGCGAAAGCGAACTTCCCCAATGTCACCGAGCTGAAGGCGCTGATGCAGGAAACCGATCAGCGCTTCAAGCTGGTCTTCGCCGGGCTGCATCAGGTGCGTCGCTTCCAGCGGATGCCGAACCAGCCGCTTGCGCACCTTGGCTATCCGACTCCGGTTGGCCCGCTAAAGCCGCAACCGGCCTATGACCTGATCACGAAACCGCTCGAGGCGCTGGGCCTGAAGTTCGAGGCATCCGATTTGCCGGTTCGCATTCTCACCGCAACTAACTACCAGCCGAGCCTGATCCAGCTGTTTTGCAGCGAGTTGGTCGACCACATGCTGGAGAAGGCCTGCGGGCCCGGAACGCCGCCGTATGTGATCACCTCGAGCGACGTTGACGCCGTCTACGGCAACCAGCGTGTGATCGAAGAGATGCGGACCCGCTTCGGGCTGACCACCCACCTCGACCCGCGCTACCAGGTGATCGCCAACTCGGTCGCCTTTGAAGCTCTTGGCAGCGGCCTGACGGTCGGGCTCAGCGCCTCCGAGATCCGAGCGATGTGCGATGAGTACTGGCCGGCTGGGTTCGCCAAGACCGACAGCGACGAGTTCCGCGCGCTGCTCGAAGAGATGGACAGTCTTGGGGTGCTGTTCGAGGACGATCGGGGGCGGTTCATGATGCGCAGCCCGAACGTGCTGCGAATGCTCGGCACCGCGGAACAGATCGAGGAGAGCCTCAACGCGTCCAACGAGCTCGACCTCCCGCAGGGTTTCGAGGCGGCCTCGTTCCGCGACCGGCTAGGGAACGACCCCTATCGACGACAGCCGTTCACGCACGAACAGGTCGCCGACATCCTCGCCAGTGACGAGGAGGCAGAGGACTCGCTAGTGCGCGTCATCGTAGGCAGCGCCGCCACGAGCATCGGCGACGCCAGGGCCTGCCTGCGGGAGCTGTTCGAGGACGGCTCCGGCCGCTACAGCTTCAAGGACGACTCCGGGCAGGACTTCAAACGCCTGCGGGCCCGTTTCAAGAAGCCCCTGCAGAAGCGCCGGGCTGTGGCTTACGAGCTGAGGCCAGGCCCTCCGGGCGAGCATTTGGCTGGCATCCGCTCGGTGGCCGAGAAGCTGGCCGAGCCCAACCTCAACGCTACGCTCGCCTTCGTGCTCGGCGACGGGGCGCTCGCGACCTGGAAGGCCTTGGTCGTGCCTGACGACAAGGGCGGGGCCGGTTATGCGGCGGCATTCGAGGACCAGATCCAGCTGATCGAGCTGAAGCGGTGGAGCAAGGCCGGCCTGCGGGCCTGGGCGCAGGCTCAGGACGTCGAACTCTTCTTCAGCCAGGACCAGACTCTGAGCGAGCTGATGCGGGTGACCGGCGGCTGGCCGATCCTCGTCAATCGGGTCGTGGACGCCTATCGACAGGACCACGACTGGAAGGGGGCGATCAAGTCTCTGGAGCAGTGGCTCGACAGCGGCGAGGGGGCGGCCGAGCTGTGCGCGGCGATCGGCTCGAAGCCGACGAGGACCTGGCGCGGGCCTGGAACCTGTTCATCATCTACAAGGATCCGATCAGCCTCGAGGAATTCCAGGGCCTTGCGGAGGACGAGGACATCGCGGACGCCGGCCGGGTCGCCGAGCTGCTGCGCTCGATGCAGGTGCTGGAGCTCGACTCGAAAGGCCGCTACATGGTCGAGAAGACGGCGGCTGGTGCCTGGCGGAAGCGCGTTTCCGCCGAGGTCCATGCAGCATCCTGAGTGGCGATTGGGGGGCCTAATCGCTTCGTCCGGGCGCTGGCGGCCGAGCTTGAGGGAGGACGCTCGACGATCGTACTGCTCCCGGCGTCCGGTTTTCCCGACGGCCTACAGGCCGCCGTGCGCGAGGCGCTGCCCAAAATCGAGGTCAACCGGCTGCGCCTGAAGGAGATACTGGAGGACCGGGGCCGGATCGTCGACGTCCTCCACCGCCGGCTCGCCCTCAGCACGCCGCCCCGTGGCGACCAGGTCGAAGTCAGTTCCTTCGCCCGCCACCCCGAGCTGCGGCGACGCCTGATCTGGGTCGACGGCCGATCGGCATCCGCGGCCCAGGTCGATTCCTGGGTCGATTTCCTGGAGCAGTACACCGGGGTCGCCAACGAGCTTCCGATCCACGGCCGGACTGTGTTCGCGACCCTCTGCGACGGTCGCCACGCCCACCGCATCCCCGACTCGATCATGCTGCTCGACAAGCGCTGGTGGTGGGGGGTGGTGACTCCCCTCGACACCGAGGTCTTCGTCGCCGAGCTGGCTAGGAATCGAAGTTGGGAGCCGGCCTTCGTCGAGCCGGTGACGGAGGTCGCCGGTTTTGACCTCACCCTTGCCGGAATCTTGGTCCAAGAGTGGGACGGTGCCCTCGCTAGTCTGCGGCCGCTACTGAGCGAGTATGACCTCGACCGAGAGGGCGGCGATTGGCGATGGTCCCCGAGAGCTTCGCCCCGCGCTCAGCCGCCGGCCGACTCGGTCGCGGCCTGGAGCGCGGGAGTCGTAAACGCTTGGGGGGACCGGGATCCGCGAGTCCATGCCTGCCACGCGGCGGCCGAGAGCCCGAATGCGCTTCAGCACCTGATATGGCTCGGCCAGGTTCGCAGCTTGATGCCGCGGATCGAGATCGAACGGCAGGCCCTTGCGGAATGGGTCTACGAACGCCGGAACCTACTGCCGCAGGGCTGGCGAGGCAAGGAGATCCGTAGCCTCGAGGTCGTCGACCTCGCCACCATTTTTCGGTTCCCCTCATTTCAGAAACACCAAAGCCGCGCCCAACTCGCGCGATGGCTCCATCGCACTCGCAATGCGATCGCCCATCTTGAGATCCTCAACGTAAGCGAGCTTGAACAGGCGAGACAGATGCTTCGGCGAGGAGCTACCCATTAACGCGTCACAGTTAGATTGAGATGAAGGCATAGAACAGTTGGGCTTTGAGAGCAACTCGAACTTGAAGAGGCTCCAGGCTTGCCGTTCAGCCGGACGCCGGCGGTGCCGACATCAGCAGGCGGTACTCGTAGATCGGTTCGTAGCTCATGGCCGCGTAGATCGGCTCGCCCATGGGGGAGGCCTGGAGGGAGGCGATGTCGGCGCCTAGGTTGAAGCCGGCGTTGGTGGCGGCAGTGGTGGTGGCGCGGCCGAGGCCCTTGCCCCTTGCCTGCTCGAGGCTGCCGACCCAGTAGATGCCGGCGACTCCGTCGGTGACGATGGTCATCGCGATGCTGACCGGGGTGTCGTCGAGGTAGGCGATGAAGGCGGCCACGTTGTCGGCGAGGAGGCCGGCGCCGTCGGTGTAGAAGTCGAAGACCTCGGGTGGGAAGCCGATGCTGGTGTAGGAGGCGGCGGCGATGCGCCAGTAGCTCTCGGCCTCCTCGGCGCGGCTGAGCCGGCGCAGCTCGGCTCCGGGCGGAAGCGGTGGCGCCTCGACCGGGGCCTGCAGCACCATCTCCGGCATCGAGTGGACGCACTGCAGCCCCGCCGCCTCGGCCGCGGCGGCGAGGTCGCGGTCCTCGGGCACCCCGTCTCGCACCCAGACGCTGAAGCCGCGGCCGCGGGCGCCGAAGAAGGCGCGCGCGGCCGCGATGAACCGCGCCGGATCGACTCCGTCATCGCGGCGGAAGGCCGCGTTGGAGATGGCCGGGTGGTCGGGACTGCCGGCGCCGAACAGCCAGCCGCTGCCGGCCTCGACGGTGGCCTCGGGGTCGAGTTCGAACAGCTGCCGCGAGCTGTCGATCAGGTTGAGATGGGCGCGGCGGCTGAGCTCGGACACGGTCCCATACCATCGCACCGTGGAGGTTCCGGAGCAGCATCGCGAGTTCGCCGCAGCGGTCGCGGCGTCGCGCCTGCAGGATCCGATGCCGACGTTCGAGGCGCTGTCGCGGGCGACCGGGGTGCCCGCCGACGACCTGGTCAACCACGCGCTCGTGCGCTGGGTCTCCGAGGGGTCAGAGGCGCTGATGCTGGTCGAGCCGGCGGTGCTCCGCAAGCTCGCCGAGGCTCGGGCGCGCGAGGATTGGGATGCCGTCGCTGGCCTGATCGACTGGCTCGAGGCAGGCAGCTAGCGCTGGTAGGCCGCGTCGAGCGGCGAGGCTCGCGGACTTCGAGCTGATCGTCCGCGAGTCAGCCAAACGGGGTGCCCAGCGCCAGAACGCTCGAGCGTTCTTCGGGGTCGGTGATGCCGTAGAGGTCGAGGACGATCTCATCGAGCTGGTCGACGAAACCCTCGGTTCGGCGGGCGCCGAGGGAGCGATCTGCCGCCGATAGGCCCTGATGTGACTGGGATACCGATCCTTCCAGGTCGGAGGCGAGACGGACGAGGGTGTCGTGGCGGGAGCGATCTTCGCCGTCGTCGAAGTCGATGCGCCGGATCGGGAGGTGTTGGATCGAGTTGTCGAAGGCCTCCCACATGTTTTCTCCGGTCAGCTTGGCCAAGCCGCGAAAGCGAAAGGTGAGCAACTTCGAGTTGATCAGCGCCAAGAGGTAACGGGGATCCTCCTCGACGTCATCCTTTACGAACGCGACCGTGGTGTCGGTGAGGGAGAGCCAGTCGAATTCGTCATCGAGGACGAACCGAAGGTGCCCCGCGCGATAGGGACAGACCAGGCGTGGTCCTCCGTACAGCTCCTTGCTGAGCGGCCACGTGTAGCGCCACCAGTCGCAGTCCCCTCTTTTGTAGGCGGCGCGGGATTCCAGCTTTTCGCGGTTCGATGGAAGCTCGAGGTAGGTCCGCACCGTTTTCGGCAGGGCCCCATAGGAGGCAACGTCCTCGAGGTACAGCAGCGAGTGTTCGCTGGGTGCCAGGTAGAAGGATGAGATCTCCGAGTTGCGGGCCCGGCGTTTGAGCAGGTTCGCCGGGAGGCCATGCTCGGCGATCTGAGCCGCGGAGACGCCGAACACGCTGTTGGCGCCCGTCTGCATGCCCTGACCGAGGTCGCAGAGGGAGTCCAGGTCCTCGCCGGCTGAGTCGATGCGCCTGTAGAGGGCATCTTCGTGAGGGTTTGGGAAGTGCCAGGCGCCCGGGCCAAGGGCAACCCGTCGCTCGAACACCTCAAACGGCGCGGAGCGGGTACGTGCTCCCTCGATGACCTCGCCGGACGCGAGTTTGCCGGTGCGCAACCGCGCCACGTCCACCGTCGTCTCCTCGCCTCCCGAGGAAGTGTCGAAAACCGCGATCGCGGTGGCGATGCTGGCATCGGCGAAAACCATGAAGCCGTCGAAGTCGGTGAGCTCGAGTAGCCGGGCGTGGTCGCCCAGCCAGCCCCTCAGCTTCTGCGCGCGGTCCGCTGCCAGGAATGCCCGGGAGACGATGAATCCGAGCCGCTCGTTGGCCAGCTCGACTGCCTTACGGAGGAAGAAGTAGTAGATGTCGCCCTTGTCAAGCCAAACGTCGCCGTAGGCCTGCTTCAGGTAGGCGGGCACGGCATGCCCCGCGCCATAAACGGTGTCGATGGAAAAGTACGGCGGGTTCCCAACGACCACGGAGAAGCCGCCTGCTTTGAGCACCTTGCCAAATCCCTCGCGGTCGGACTCCCACTTGAAGGGTCGAAGGCGGTGCTCCTCGAAATCATCGAGGGAGCCGGCGAGCTGTTCCTGGCCGTAGAAATCGGTGCTGACCAATGAGTTGCCGGTTCGGATGTTGCTTGCCAGCGACGGCAGCACCGCCCCAGAGATCTGCATCTGGGTTCGAACGAACTCCGGGGCTTCGGACTCCAGGGATTTCAGATAGAGGCTCATCGTCGTCACCTCCACCGCCGCCGGGTCGACGTCTACTCCAAAGATATGACGCTGTAGTACGGCCGCGCGCGCATCGGCAGTGAGCCTGCGGATGTCGTCGGCGTCGGCGTAGTGAGATTTCCGTTCAACGCTTGGATGGGCCGTGTAGTACGCCTCGTAATGAGCAATGAGGCGTGCGTACGCCCCCAGCAGAAATGACCCAGAGCCGCAGGCGGGGTCGAGAACGCGGAACTCGCGAAGCGCTTTCGGCGCTTTGCCTGAGATCAGTGGATCGATCGTTCTGCGAACGACGTCGTCAACCACCCACTGGGGGGTGTAGTAGACGCCTCCGGCCTTGCGAACCTCGGGCTTGAGCTCAATGCTCACCGAGCGGTCGTCGCCGAGGGTGACGACGCTGGCCAGGGCGCGCTCGTAGATGCTGCCGAGGATCTCGACCCCGAGAACATCGAACCGGTACGGCGACCAGGGGGTGTACAGGCCACGGATCACTCGCGAGAAGACCGCATCGGGGATCTCCAGCCCGTCGGCGAAGCTGGTGTCCATCAGCCCACCGTTGTAGTGCGTCCGCAGTGGCTCGAGCGATCGGATGAACTCCGCGTAGACGCCCTCGGTTTCGAGCAGGGGGCGCAGCACCTCTTCTGGCTCCAGGCGCCGGTCCTCGCATACCCGGATGAAGACAAGGCGATCCAGGGTCAGCTGCGTCGCTTCGTTGAGCTGCCAGACATCGAGCTCCTCGTTGTCGGCGGCGAACCCCTTCGCGACGGCGGTGCGCCAGCGCGCCAGGTCCGCGAGGAAAGCCTTGTCCACCGGAAGCTGGCCGGGCCGGCCCTCCAGCTGCTCCATGTAGCGAGTCAGCGAGCCCGACGCGACAGCCTCTCGCGAAAACGTGTCCCAGAGGAGGTCCCAGTGAGCGACGTAATCACGAAAGTTGAGCCGAAACTCGGGAATCAGCCCGGTCAGCGGCTCGTCGAGCACCGGTCGGTAGCGACAGTCGAAGACCAAGAATTGCTCGAAGTCGGTGAGGATGACAATCGGGGTGTTGGCCGACCAGCCATATGACTTGACTTGAAAGACCGGCCGCGGGCTGGTGATGTCCACGGATGGGCGCTTTGCCTCGATGAAGAACTTATGGTCGCCGTTGACGCGGAACGAGTAGTCGGGCCGCCTCACCCCGATGCTCTCCGCGGCGTCGCCCTGTTCAGTGGGGCCACTGGCGCCACGGAGCGAGTGCTCCAGGATCACGTCCGCGAACGGCCCGCGCTTCTCCTCGTCCGCCACGTCCCAGCCAAGCGCGGCGAAGAGTGGGTCGATGAATCGCTGTCGGCAACTGGTCTCATCGAACTCCGCGGACTTGTAGTAGTCCAGGGCCTCGGCGAACTGGTCGCAGAGATCGCCGACGGCCGCGAGTCCGGTTTTCCTGTCGACGGCTCGTACCGGCGTCATCGGCTGGGACGCTACTGGCGCAATCCGATGCCTGGCCGCAGGCGCTCAGCGCAGCTCGTCGAGCGACTTGACCTCGAGGTCGAAGGCCTCGTCGGCGGAGCGGCGGCGGCGGTAGGGGGAGACGGTGACGCGGTGGGTTTCGCCGCAGGGGCAGGGGACTTCGACCGGGCGGGTGTCGGAGGAGGGGTCGGTGTCGACTTTGAGGCGGCGCAGGGTGCCGGTCGTTTTGCAGCCGAAGGAGATCACCCAGCCGTAGTCCTCGCGCTCTTTGCGTTTTCCTTGGCGACGGGGCTGCGGCATGCGCACATCCTCTCTGGTTTGGCGGCGGGAGGGCGTTCGCCCCCTGCCGCTAAGGGAATTCGATCCGCGGGACGAATAGAGGCGCATGACAAAACACCCGGCGCTTCGCGCCTTCCGCGGGCGCCTGGCGCCGGCGCTGATCCTCCTGGCCCTGCTCGCCCTCGCCGCTCCGGCGGGCGCCCTGGCCAAGTCGGCGTCCTCTGTCCTCACCTTCAAGACGATGCAGGTCGGCTCCCCGGCCAACCCGGCGGTCGGCATCGTCCCCTTCACCGACGCGATCTACCGCACCTGCGCGGAAGCGCCGCAGCCGCAGAAGCCGCAGGACCCCTCCTGCCAGGAAGTCGGCTCGGTCGGCTACGGCTACGGGATCGGCAAGCTCGAGGTGACGGTCGGCCAGTACGTTAAGTTCCTCAACACGGTCGACCCCGCCGGCCGCAACAGGTACAAGCTCTACAGCGAAAACGAGAGCGGGGCGGCCTGGCCCCGGTTCGGACAGATCGACTACTCGGCGAAGGCGCCCGCCGGCCGCCACTACTCGGCGGCCGCGCCGGAGTGGCTCGACAAGCCCTACGGCTTTGCCAACTTCCTGCGCTCGGCCCGCTTCGTCAACTCCCTCTACAACGGCAAGCTGCTCTCCAAGCAGAGCGGGATGGAAGGCCCCTACAGCTACACGACCTACCGCGTGCGCCTCTCGCGCAACACCGAGCGGGGGATGTACGACATGCGGAAGCCGAAGACGACGCGCACGGCTAAAACCGGCTTCGTCGTCCCCAGCCAGAACGAGTGGATCAAGGCCGCTTACTACGACCCGATGGGCGGCGGCACCTACTCCTACTGGCAGTACCCGACCAACCCGGGTGACTTCGGCGACGAAGGCCAGGCGGCTCCCAGGGAAGCCACTCTCGATCCCAAGACCGGCGACGTCACCAACGCCTCGACCCAGCCGCTGGCGATCTACCACTCGCCGAAAGTCGAAGTGGCGCCGACCTGGTGCCCGTCGAACCAGTCGGCCGCGGCCTGCGAAACCGTCAACCCGTTCGGCCTCCCGGCCGAAAAGTACGAGCAGGGCTACGCGGGCAGCCTGGGCACGGTCGGGCAGGCGGGGACTCTCGGCCCCTGGGGCACGCTCGACCAGGGCGGCAACGCGGTCGAGTGGACGGACACGATCACCGCGCCCCCGTTCGGGG
This sequence comes from uncultured Actinomycetes bacterium, assembly GCA_963728025.1. GTDB lineage: Bacteria > Actinomycetota > Thermoleophilia > Solirubrobacterales > 70-9 > VAYN01. The sequence goes on from CAVSIF010000003.1 coordinate 61,155, forward strand.
TCAAAGGCAAACGCGTCTGGCGACGGCTGCACGGCGGCATCGCCAACGCGCCCGTCTACCAGCTCTGGCTCTCGGCGGTTGGCCTGCAGCCGCAGGACAACACCTTCTTCACCGCGACCTACCCGTGGCTCGGGATCCGGGTCGGGGTGGTCGGCGACCTGAAGCTCGGCAAGGGCTGAGTTGGGCGTCCGTGGGGCGGGCTAGGTTTGCCGCCCCATGGACCGCCCGGCACCGCGCTCCCGCCTCGTCCGCATTTTCGTCGCGCTGACCGCGGCGGTTGTTGTGTTGGCGCTGCCGATGGGGGCGCTCGCGGCGCCGAAGCAGGGGCAGCCCAAGCCGGGGACGCTGACCCAGCTCGCCGGCAAGCGCGGTTGCCTAGTCGACCGCTCGAAGCCCGCCAAAGGCTGCGGCGCGGCGCGGGCGCTGAAGGGGCCGGGGCCGTTCATGGGCTCGCGGGCGATCACGGTCAGCCCCGACGGCAGGCACGTCTACGTCGCCGCCTCGAAGAGCGACGCGATCGCGATCTTCTCGCGTGACCGCCAGACCGGCGTCCTCGCCCAGGCGCCGAAGGCGATGGGCTGTATTGCCGCCAAAGGCGCCGCCGGTTGCGCTCCCGCGATCGGCCTCGACGAACCGAACTCGGTCGCGATCAGCGCAAACGGGCGCAACCTCTACGCGACCTCGCGCGCCGGCAACTCGCTCTCGAGCTTCGTCCGCAACCCGAAAACCGGGGCGCTGCGGCAGCTGCCACCGCCACTGGCCGGCTGCATCTCCGGGCTGCCGCTTCCCGGCTGCGCGTCCGGCCTCGCCCTCGTCGCTCCCGACGTCGTCGTCGTCAGCCCCGACGGCAACAACGTCTACGTCGGCTCCTTCTTCGGCAACGCCGTCGCCGCCTTCGCCCGCAACCCGGCGACCGGAGCGCTGGCGCAGCTCGCCGGCAGCGCCGCCTGCGTCGCCGAGGCGACCACCGGCTGTGCCACCGGGATCGCGCTGAAAGCGGTCGAGGGCCTGGCGATCAGCGGCAACGGGGCCAGCGTCTACGCCGCCACCGCGCTCTCCAACGCGGTGGTGACGCTGTCGCGCAACCCCAGCACCGGCGCCCTCGCCCAGGCGAGCGACGGCAGCGGCTGCATCGTCGAGAGCGCGCTCACCGGCTGCACCCTGGGCCGGGAGCTGAGCGGCGCCAACGCGGTCGCGGTCAGCCCCGACGGCGACGGGGTCTACGCCACCTCGCTGTTCAGCAACAGCGTCACCTCCTTCGCCCGCAACGCTTCGAGCGGGGTGCTGACCCAGCGGGAAGGGACCGGCGGCTGCCTGATCTACCTGCGCTCCGCCGGCTGCTCCTTCGGCCGCGCCCTCGTCGCCCCCGAGGGCCTGGCGCTCTCGCCCGATGGGAAGAACGTCTACATCGCCGCCTTCAAGAGCGGCGCGATCGCCGTGCTCAACCGCGGCTCGGCCGGCTCGGTCGCGCAGAAGCCGGGCGCCGCCGGCTGCGTCGCGGCGCGCTCCCTCTCCGGCTGCACGGTCGGCCGCGCGTTGAAGGGCGTCAGCTCTGTCGCGCTCAGCCCCGACGGCCGCCATCTCTACTCGACCGCGTTCGAAAGCGACGCGATCGACGTCTTCAGGAGGAACAAGTGAGCAAGTCGGACGAACGCCCGGACGAGGAGCGCCGGGACGGGCTGACCCGCAAACAGCTGCTCGGGACCGGCGCCAGCGCCGCCGCGGCGGCGCTGCTGGCCCAGGGCACGGGCGTCGAGCGGGCGCTCGGCGCCAAGAAGGGCGGCCGGCGCGACGTCGCCGGGATGAACATCGTCCTCATCCTCACCGACCAGGAGCGGGCGATCCAGCACTTCCCACCGAACTGGCTGCGCCAGAACCTGCCGGGGATGCGGCGGCTGCGCCAGCACGGGGTCAGCTTCGAACGCGCCTTCACCAACGCCTGCATGTGTTCGCCGGCGCGCTCGACCTTCATGTCCGGCTTCTTCCCCGCCCAGCACGGGGTCAAGTACACGCTCGAGGAAGACATGCCGTTCCCGGAATATCCGCACCAGGTGGAACTGCCGCGGCCGCCGGAGCTGCCGAACCTGGCCACGGTGATGCGCGCGGCCGGCTACAACGTCGTCTACAAGGGCAAGTGGCACTGCTCGAAGCCGGCGCAGAAGGAAAACGCGCAGCCCTCCGACCTCGAGCGCTACGGCTTCACCCGCTGGAACCCGCCCGACGCGGGCGCCAACCAGAGCGTCCCCGAGGCCGGCGGCGGCTTCGTCGACAACGACGGGCGCTTCATGGAATCGACCGGCTCAGCGGAGGCGGGGGACGAGGGCGTGATGCAGTACCTCGGCTCGGCCGCCGCCAAACAGCAGCCCTTCTTCCTGGTGATCTCGCTGGTCAATCCGCACGACGTCCTCTTCTACCCGAGCAAGACCTTCGAAGAAGCCGGCTACGACGACTCCTGGATCCAGGGCGAGATCGGCGTGCCGGCGACCAACGAAGAAGACCTCTCGACCAAGCCGACGGTGCAGGAACAGTTCCTGAAGATCTTCAACCTGACCGGCAAGCCGCGGACCGAAAAGGAAAAGCGCGCCTACCTCAACTACTACGGCAACCTGATGCGCTCCTCCGACAACTACATCGTCAACGTCCTCAACAAACTCGAAGAGGCCGGCCTCTACGACGACACCCTGATCGTGCGCACCGCCGACCACGGCGAGATGGGCCTGACCCACGGCGGCATGCGGCAGAAGAACTTCAACTTCTACGAGGAGGCGACGCGGGTTCCGCTGGTCTACTCGAACCCGAAGCTGTTCCCGACCCCGCAGAGCACCGACGCGCTGGTCTCCCACGTCGACTTCCTGCCGACCCTGGCGAGCCTCGCGCAGGCGCCGAAATCGGCCCGCGCCAACTGGCAGGGGGTGGACTACTCGAAGTTGGTCCTGCAGCCGAAGAGCGCGAAGCCGGTCCAGGACTACGTCGTCTTCACCTACGACGACTTCCAGTCAGGGCAGGCGAAACCGCCCTACCCGAAACCGCCGAACCACATCGTCGCGATCCGCGAAGGCCGCTGGAAGCTGGCCCGCTACTACGACGCCAGCAAGAAAAACCCGGTGCCGCCGCAGTGGGAGATGTACGACCTCAAGACCGACCCGCTGGAGAAGAAGAACCTCGCCTACGAGGGCTACGAACGCTCCGAGCGCGAGGAGGCCCAGTTTCAGCGCCTGAAACGGAAGCTGGCCCGGGTCGAAAAGTCACGTCTGAAGCCGCGCTAGCGGCTTACCCTCGCGACTGCTTCAGCGGCGGCCACCAGGGAGTTGCGCTCGTTGATCGCATGCCAGTGCAGCTCATTCAAGGCCTCATCGACAGCGGCGTGGCTTTGGAGTGCGCCCAGTAGCCAGACGCGGCCGTCTCGCTTCGCACCTGTGTCGTCTTCGAGCGTTTCGCGGGCAATGAGCTCGTTGGTGACGTCGACGTCCTCCCGTGGCTTCCAGCGCTCGTCGGCGACGAAAAGCCGTCGGACATCGCAAAGCCAGGAGATCCGCCAGCGAGAGGTTTCCCAGCGGCGGAAGGGGTGCTCGAGTCGCCAGTTGTAGCCGACCGCTCTGCCCGCCCGGACTTTTGGTTCGGCCGCTTCAGACGCACCCCGGCGTGGATCTTGGGAGACGAATGCCGCGAGGCTCTCGTACTCGATGGCTGAGGCGGGCCGCTGCGGTAAAGCGCGCAGGGCGGCGACCACAGCGGGCTTGCCGCGCCCTTCCTCGATCTCCGCGTCGACCGCGTCTCGCGCCCGCCATAACCGTTCTCGGATTTCCGATTCGAGCGAAGCAAGCGCCAAGTCGTCCTTGAGGTGGGGCGAAAGTGCGGCTCTTGCTTTCTCCCGGTTATGGCGCAGATGCCATCGCATGCGCTCGAGGATGCGGAGGTTCAACATCACGTGCCGCTCGTAGTCGGCGAAAGAGTCGAACCAACTGCGGCGGAACTCGAGCCTCGCGCCGGGCAGCCATTTGTCGACCGCCGGCAATTCAACAAGGCCAAGCCCCTCGCGCTGGCCTACTCTTCGTCCCGCCTCAAAAGCTTCCTCGAGTTCGGCGTCGTCTGGCACAGGCGTTACCAATACCACTGATGCGGAAGTGGAGTAAATCCCCCGGAGAGTTCATCTACTGGTCGGAGCGGAAGCTCTACAGCCTTTGTGCGCAGCTAGGTGTGAAGACGGGCTCATGGAGGCCCGAGATGAAAATCGAGACTGGCGCTGACGTCGGGGTCGGCGTCCCACCGGCCGGGCAGGTGTCTGCCGGGGGCACCGTTCAGGCTTCTCGCGAAGACCCCAACAAGCACCAAAGGCTCGCGCTCAAGCGACTGGAAAAGGTCGTAGAGAAGCTGGGTGGCGACCGCCTACCGGATCTGGATAGCGCGGAGGTCGAGATCAGGGAGGCCGGTTGGTTCCGGTTCCATCGCAGGTTGCGATGGGGCGTGGGTCACGCGGACACGACTCCTGCGGTGAAAGCGTTGATTCTGGCCGACGCGGAGCCGGTACGCGACGGCTTGCTGAGTCCAGGATTGCTCCTGAACGGCTCGATTGCCCATGCCCTCGAGCCATATGCGACCGACAAAATGCGTGCCTCGGAAGGAAGTCGGTCCGGTTCGGCCACGGACCGGTTGTTTGAGTGGCTTGACGAGGCCCGTCGTGCCCTGGAGGAGGATCCGGAAGCAGCCCTCGCCGACGTCAAGACTCGATACCTTCGCTCGGATCTCCCCCCGAGGGATCCACGCATCGCGTGCGAAATGTACGAGATGTTCGCGCGAGAAACGCCGGACGAGGGCCCTCGGTGCCGCGTTTGCTTGCGGTCGGCCCGTGTGAAGGCGTCGCGCAAGCGTCCTTCATCGCGACGATGGAAGAAACCACCGTCGTCATGGGCAGTCCGCTCTATGTACGTATGGCCCCTTTGCCGGACTAGTCGTACGTCCTGATCATGCGGATGTTGAGCAGCAGGGCGATCACGCCGAGGGCGCCGACGACGGCGAAGCCGGGGAGGATCTTGGACCAGTCGAGGTCGGTGAGGATGAGGGAGCGCAGGGCCTCCATCAGGTAGGTCACCGGGTTGACGGTGGCCGCCACCTCCATCGGCTCGGTGAGCAGTTCGCGGGGGACGAAGTTGGGGGTGAGGAAGAGCAGGGGGAAGAAGATCAGGCCGCCTGAGTTGACCGCCGCGGCGTTGCGGGTTTTGAGCGCGATCAGCTGCATGAAGCCGGCGTAGACGACGCCCCAGAGGGAGCTGAGGGCGACGATCAGGACGAAGCCGAGGGGGCCGCTGGCGATCTCGATCCCGAAGGGGAGGGCAATCAGCAGGATCAGCGAGGAGATCACGATCCCCTTCGCGCCCTCGGCGACCAGCCGGCCCAGCACCATCGAGTAGCGCGGGATCGGCATCGCCCGCAGCTTGTCGAAATAGCCGCCCTCGATTTCCTCGACCAGGAACAGCGAGGCCATCCCGAACGAGGCCGCCAGCAGCAGGGTGATCGGGAGCTGGAAGGCGCCGTAGCCCTGGCCCTCGAGGAACCCGGTCGAGTCCGAGGGGAAGATCTCCGCCGCCTGGCCGGTGTTGACGACGAGGAAGAAGATCGGGATGAACATCGTCATGAAGAGGGCGTCGGGCTGCCGCAGCGCCTCGCGCAGCGAGCGCATCCCAAGCACGATCGTGGCACTCACGCTCCCACCTCCTGGACCTCGCCGGCGGCGCGGTCGCGGCTGCGACCGGTGGCGTCGAGGAAGACGTCGTCGAGGGTCACCGCGGCGTCGCCGCGGCGCTCGCTCAGCTCTGCCTTGAGCGCGTCCGGGGTGCCTTCGCGCACGATCCGGCCGTCGTCGATGATCGCGAGGCGGTCGCAGAGCTGGTCCGCCTCCTCGAGGTACTGCGTGGTCAGGAAGATCGTCGTGCCGCGCTGGTTGATCCGGCGCAGCTCCTCCCAGATCGTCAGCCGGCTCGCCGGGTCGAGGCCGGTGGTCGGCTCGTCGAGGAAGAGCACCCGCGGCTCGTGGACGAGGGCGGCCGCGAGGTCGAGCCGGCGCTGCATCCCGCCGGAATAGCCTTTCGTGACCCGGTCCGCCGCGTCCTCGAGCTCGACCAGCTCGATCAGCTCCTGCGCCCGCGCGCTGGCCTTCTCCTGGTCGAGCCCGAACAGCCGCCCGTGCAGGGTGAGCAGCTCACGCCCGGTCTGGCGCGGGTCGAGGCCGGCCTCCTGCAGGGCGACGCCGATCAGCCGGCGCACCCCGTCGGGGGCCCGCGCGACGTCGATACCGGCCACCTCGGCGCTGCCGGCGGTGATCGTCAACAGCGTCGTCAGCATCCGCACCGTCGTCGACTTGCCGGCCCCGTTCGGGCCGAGGAAGCCGAAGACCTCGCCCGGCTGGACCTCGAGGTTGACGCCGCGGACGGCTTCGACCGCGTCGTCGCCACCGTCGTAATGCTTGACGAGCTCGGTCGCTCGCACCGCTGGTTGTCCCTGGCTACTCATCCTGCTCCTGCTCTGGTTGGGGGAAGCGGTGAATCTAACGACCAAGTTTCGCCGGCGCTTCGCAGGGAATGGGAACTCCACGTTCTTCACGAAGGAAGGCCGGCTAGGCGTCTAGGGAGGTTTCAGTGAACCGTTTTGGGCTTGCATTGGCAGCGACCGTGACCGCGCTCGTCCTCGCGCTCGGCGTGGCGGCATGTGGCGATGACGACGACGAAGCCGGGGGAGGTGGCGGCGGACAGCTCGACCTGACGATCGGCAACCTGGTGCCGCTGACCGGAGACCTCGCCCCCTACGGACCGGCCGGCGAGAAGGCCGGCGACCTGGCGTTGCAGCAGATCGAGGCGGCGATCAAAGCGACCGGCGCCGACCAGACGGTCGAGCTGGTCACCGAGGACGGCGCCTCCGATGACCAGGGCGGCGTGCAGGCGGCGCGCAAACTTATCGCCGACGGCGCCACCTGCATCTCCGGCGACTACGCCTCGACCGCCACGGTCTCGGTCGCCCGCTCGGTGACGATCCCCGAGGGCGTGATGCTGATCTCGCCCGCCTCGACCGCGGACGCCCTCTCCGATCTCGAGGACGACGGCTTGTTCGCCCGCACCGCGCCGCCGGACGGCCTCCAGGGCAAAGCGCTCGCCGACCGCATGGACCAGGAGCTCGGTGGGCTGCAGGGCAAGACGATCAACATCGGCGCCCGCAACGACCTCTACGGCACCGGCTTCGCCGACTCGCTCGAGGCGGAACTGGAAGAGCGGGGGGCGACGGTCGCCGAGAAGGTCGTCTACGACCCCGAACAGCCGAGCTACAACTCCGAGGCGGCGCAGCTGACCTCCGGCAACCCCGACAACTTCGTGATCATCGACTTCCCGGAAACGTTCGCGAAGCTGGGCCCGGCGCTGGCCCGCACCGGCAACTGGGAGCCGTCCCAGACCTTCATCACCGACGGCCTCAGCTCGACCGACCTGACCGAACTGCTCGGCGCCGAGGCGACCGAGGGGATGCTCGGGACCGCGCCGGGGACCTTCTGCCGGCGAAGCCCCCGACGCGTTCGACGCGCTCTACACGAAAGCGCCGGGGCCGGACCGCAACCTCTTCGACGCGACCACCTTCGACGATGTGATCCTCTGTTACCTGGGCGCGGTCGCGGCTGGGTCCAGCGACGGCGACGCGATCGCCGAGGCGATCGTCGACGTCACCGCTCCCGGCGGCGCAGAAGTACACCTTCGAGCAGCTGCCGGAGGCGGTCGAAGCGCTCGAAAGCGGCGAGGACATCGACTACGAAGGCGCTTCGGGGCCGGTCGACTGGGACGAGAACGGTGACCTCAGCCGCTACATCTACGACATCTCCGAATTCAAAGGCGGCAAACTGGAGAAAGTCGACACGGTCGAGGTGAAAGCCGAATAGCGCGACGCTCGGAGGACGAGCCGGCTAGCCCGGCTCGCCGTCCGACTCGTCGATGCGGGCGCTGCCGCCGAGGTAGAGGCGGGCGACCTCGGCGTCGTCGAGCAGCTCGCGGCCGCGGCCCTGGAAGCGGTTGCGACCGAGGTCGAGCACGTAGCCGCGATCCGACATCGCCAGCGCCCGCCGCGCGTTCTGCTCGACCATCACCACGGTCACCCCCGCCTCGTTGATCCGCCGCACCTGCTCGAAGACGGTGGCGACGAAGGCGGGGGCGAGGCCGGCGGAGGGCTCGTCGAGGAGGAGGACGTGCGGGTCGGGTATCAACGCTCGCGCCATCGCCAGCATCTGCCGCTCGCCGCCGCTCATCGTCCCCGCCGCCTGCGCGCGCCGCTCGCCGAGCCGCGGGAACAGCTCGTACATCGCGGCGATCCGCTCCCGCGTGCGCGAGCGCTCGAGCGAGCCGATCTCGAGGTTCTCCTCGACGCTGAGGCTGGGGAAGACGTTGTCGAGCTGCGGCACGTAGCTCATCCCGCGCCGCGCGATCGAGTGCGGCTCGAGGCCGGTCAGGTCCTCGCCCCGCAGCGAGACCCGGCCGCGGCGCGGGTGCAGGAGGCCGAAGATCGTCCGGATCAGGGTCGACTTGCCGGCGCCGTTGGGACCGACGACGGTGACGATCTCGCCCTCGCGCACGCTGAGCGAGACGCCGTCGAGGATGTCGACCTCCGGCAGGTAGCCGGCGACCAGGTCGGTAGCGACGAGCAGTGGAGTCGGTGCCGTAGCCGACATTGACCCCACCCCAGTGTGGTCAATCTCCGATGCGCCGTTCACGCGCTCCCGCCCAGGTAGGCGTCGATCACGGCCGGGTCCTCGCGCACCGCTTGCGGCGCGCCGGCGGCGATCACCTTTCCCTCCGCCATCACCACGACCCGGTCGGAGTGGTTCATCACCACCTCCATGTCGTGCTCGACGTAGAGGATCGTCATCCCGCGCTCGCGGCGCAGCCGCTGCAGGTACTCGAGCAGGCGGCGGCCGAGGCTGGGGTTGATCCCGGCCATCGGCTCGTCGAGCAGCAGCAGCCGCGGCTCGGTCATCAGCGCCCGCGCCAGCTCGAGCAGCTTGCGCTGCCCGCCCGAGAGCGTGCCGGCGTAGGCGTCGGCGAGCTCGGCGAGGTGGAAGAACTCGAGCAGCTCCAGGGCCTGGCCGTGGACCTGCCGCTCGTGACGGCGCACCGCGCCCGGGTGCAGCACCAGGTTGCGGAAGCGCTCACCCGGCTGCTCCGGCGCCGCCAGCATCATGTTGTCGATCACCGGCATCGCCTCCAGCGCCTTGGTGATCTGGAAGGTGCGGACCATGCGGCGGCGGGCGATCGCGTAGGCGGGCAGGTTCAGCACCTCCTCACCAGCCAGGCGCACCGAGCCGCCCTCGGCGCGCTGGAAGCCGGTGATCGCGTTGAAGAGGGTGGTCTTGCCGGCCCCGTTGGGGCCGATCAGCGCCGTCAGCGACCCCGCGCCGACCTCGAACCCGGCGCCGTCGACCGCGCGGATCCCGCCGAAGCGCTTGACCACGCCCTCGACCTCGAGCAGCTCAGTCACCGAGGACCATCTCCTCGCGCTTGCCGAACAGGCCCTGCGGCCGGAACGCCATCAGCCCGATCAGGACGGCGCCGACGATCGCGAAGCGCAGCGCCGCCGTCTTTTCCTCGCTGATCGGCAGTTCGACGAAGCGCGTCCCTTCGAGCAGGGTCCAGAGCACGATCGCGCCGACGACGACGCCCTTGTAGTTGGCGAGGCCGCCGAGGACCAGCACTCCGAAGGCGAAGAAGGTGACGATCGGCTCGTAGTCGTCGGGGTGGATCGTCGCCAGGAAGAGGGCGAGGAAGAAGCCGGCGAAGGCACCGAGCAGGGCCGAGATCGCCAGCGACTGCAGCTTGTAGAGGAGGGTGTTCTTGCCCAGCGCCCGGGTCGCGTCCTCGTCCTCGCGGATCGCCCGCAGCACCCGTCCCCAGGGCGTCCCCTGCAGGTAGGTGAGGGCGAGGACGCCGATCGTGACCGTGGCCCAGATCACGAGCAGCAGTGGCAGCAGCGGCTCCGGGTCCGACCAGAAGTTTTCGATGACGCCGAGCATCCAGTCCGAGACCGAGCGCCAGGAGTCGTCGAAGCAGGTCTGGTTGACGCCTTCGAACTCGCAGTAGAGGCCTTTGTTGCCGCCGGTGACGCCGCGCGCGTTCTGGGCGACGAGGCGGACCACCTCGGCCATCGCCAGGGTGACGATCGCGAAGTAGTCGCCGCGCAGGCGCAGCGAGGGCAGCCCGATCAGCACCCCGAAGGCCATCGTGATCAGCACCGCCGCCGGCAGCGCCAGCCAGAAGGAGAGGCCGGCCTCGAGCACGAGGATCGCCATCGAGTAACCGCCGACCGCCATGAACCCGGCCTGGCCGAAGTTGACGATGCCGGTGAAGCCGACGTTGAGCTGGAGGCCGAGGGTGACGACCGCGTAGATCCCGGCGACGACGAGCACGCCGCTCCAGAAGCCGACGTTGGTGAAGGCCTCGAGGGTGAAGGCGAGCGGCGGCGCGCTCATACCGTCCGCGCCTGGCCGAAGATCCCCTGCGGGCGGATCACCAGCGCGATGATCAGCGCCAGGAAGCCGAAGGTGAGCTTCCAGCGCGGCTCGACGACCAGGGTCGAGAGCTCGATCACGACCCCGAGCACGAGCCCGGCGCTCAGCGCCCCGAACGGGTTGCCGATGCCGCCGAGGATGACCGCGGCGAAGATCGGCAGCAGCAGCTCGAAGCCGAGCTCCGGCCGCAGGTTGGTCAACGCTCCGGAGAGCACGCCGGCGAGCCCGGCGAGGGCGCCGGCGAAGAGCCAGGTGAAGAGGATCACCCGGCGGGTGTCGACCCCCGCCGTCTCGGCCAGGGCGAGGCTGTCGGAGAGCGCCCGCATCCGTTTGCCGAGCAGGCTGAAGCGGATCGTCAGCCCGACCGCGACCAGGACCGCGATCCCGACGACCACGACCATCAGCTCCGTCTGGCCGATCCGCAGGCCGAGGAAGCTGACGCTGTCGGTGACGTTGACGTCGAGCGTGCGGATCTCGTTGCCCCAGAACCACTGGATCGCCGAGCGGATCACGAAGGCGAGCCCGATCGTCATCAGCAGCAACTGCAGCCAGCCGGCGCCTTTCTTCCGCATCGGCCCCCACATCAGCCGCTCGGAGGCGAGCCCGAGCAGCGCCGTCGCCACCATCGCGCCGACGATCGCCGCCGCCAGCGGCAGCCCCCAGGTGACGTTGACCAGATAGGCGATGTAGGCGCCGAAGGCGAGGAAGTCGCCGTGGGCGAAGTTGACCAGGCGCAGGATCCCGTAGACCAGGGTCAGTCCGACCGCCCCGAGCGCGTAGATCGTCCCCAGGGTGAGGCCGTTGAGCGAGGCCTGGGCGACGTCGTGGAGGCCCTCGCCCACGATCAGGGCGAGCACGACCAGCCCGAGCGCGCCGAACGCCGCCGAGGCGGGCCGGTCGTCGAAGAGGTCCCTCAGCGCGTCGGCGCGCGGCGACGGGTTCACAGCACCGCTTTACCCGCAACTCCCTGGAGCAAGCTGAGGCTCGATTGCCAGGGGGTCAAGACAACTTGCGTCGCTGCGGCTCAGTGTCAAATTTAGGTGCGACTTCTTGTCGGTAGAGATTTTTAGGACGCTGGGACCGCTTTACAAGCGGTGTAAAGGGGGGTTGCGCACCACGCCGTCAGTGTCAACTTTCTAGAGCTATACTTGACAGCATGGATATCGACCGTCTCTCGAAGAGTCCGGTGGGAAGCCTGGTGCCGGTCGTGGGGCCGGACCCCGCCACCCACGAGACGGTTGAAGGCAGGGCCTTTCTGCCCGCTCGCCTGCCCTTGGAGCTGGCACTGTCGACGGGAACCTGGAACAAGGTCAACGCGGCGACCGCCGCGCTTGTGCGGCTCGACGGGGCAGCTCGCCTCATTCCCCGTCCGGCCCTGCTTCGCCGTCCGACCTTGCGTCGCGAGGCCCAGAGCACCAGTGCGCTCGAGGGAACCTATGCGCCTTTCGCCGAGGTGCTCGCCGCCAATCGGGAGGATCAGCGCCACATGAGCGCCGAGCTGCGCGAGGTCTTGAACTTCGAGGAGATGGCGGAGCTCGCCTTCTCTTGGCCCGAGGATCGCGCGTTGACCGTGAGCATGCTCGGCGAGCTGCAGAGGACCTTGGTTCAGGGGACTGCTGGAGAACTGGCAGATGCCGGCGGTCTGCGCAACCGAATCGTCGTAATCGGCTCGCCTGGGCGTCCTTTGGAGGAGGCGCGCTTCGTGCCCCCACCACCGGGCGACCAGCTGCGAGCCGAGGTAGAGGCGCTGCTTGCCTGGGTCGCCAACCCCCCGCAGCTACCGACCGTCGTGCAGGCGGCGATGGCCCATTACCAGTTCGAGGCGCTCCATCCGTACTCCGACGGCAATGGCCGCCTTGGCCGCCTGCTCGTCATCGTCCAGCTGCTGCGGGGCGCCGTGATTCGCGAGCCGCTGCTGGTTGTCTCGCCCTGGTTCGAGCTGCGCCGCGACGAGTACCAGGACGAACTGCTCAGCCTCAGTTGCGACGGGAGCTGGGATCGCTGGGTCGCTTTTTTCGCCGCCGGGGTTGCCGCCTCTGCAGCGGCTTCGCAAACGAAGGTCGAGGACCTCGTTTCACTACAGCAAGAGCTTCGAGGCAAGGTCCAGCGGGCCGGCAAGCGTGGCGTTGCAGAGCGCCTCGCCCCCGACCTGGTCGGTGACCCATACCTCACCGGTCGGGAGATCGCCGCTCGCTACGACCTCTCGCGCCAGGGGGCCCTGCTGGCGATTCGGACCCTGGCCGACCTCGGGATTCTCGAGGACACTCGCACGGTCGACCATCACAACGCCCGCATCTATGTGGCGCCCGAGGTTGTGCGCATCATCTCGGCCTAGGCGGAGTTGAGCGCTTGGAGCAAGCCGGGCGGGCCGAGCGAGCGGCCCGGCGCTACGCGGCGAGCGTCTGGCGGGCGCGGCGGGCGGGGAAGGCGATCAGCTCGCCCTCCTCGGCGTAGAGCGGCTCGAAGTCGGCGACCGCGAGCACCACGTAGCTGTAGCCGCAGGCGCAGACCTCGCGCTCGAGGTCGTCGAGGTCCTCGACCAGGACATCGGCCTCCTCGGCGCAGTCAGAGCAGACGACAAGTGCTTGCCACATGCAGGCATGGTCCCCTCTGGGCCGGACGTACATTCCCCGCCTCTATAAGTAGTGCACCGTTTTCCGAGGGATTCCTTGATTAAACGGTTGCAGTCACATACCGTGCCCGCGTTCGAGACGAGAGGCGCGGCGAGGAAGTGGGTATGGCGGTACTTCCAGACGGGGCACGGGGTTGCGTCCTCGATCCGTCCCGGACCAAGGCGTACTTCTTCGCCGGGGAGCGGTACTGGCGTTATGACCTGCGGCGCGAATACGGCGAGCTTCGCTACCCGGCGCCGCTGGGCGAATGGACACTTCCCGCCGTGTTCGCCGGCGGGATCGACGCCGCCGTCGACCTGAAGGGGACCGAACCGGCCGCGGCCTACTTCTTCAAAGGCGACCAGTGTGTGCGCTACATCTGGGAAGCGGAACCGCTGCTGTCAGCGGAGCCGATCGATGCGTTCTGGAAGCTCGGGACCGTGGCGGGGTTCGCCGGGGGCATCGACGCCGCCTGCAACGGCGAGGGCCCCCAGGAGGGCTACACCTACTTCTTCAAGGACGACAGGTACGTTCGCTTCAGCTGGGGGGCGATGGCGATCGACTGGGGGCCGGCGCTGATCGCCGAGTACTGGAACCTCGGCCCCGGATTCGAGGACGGCATCACCGCCTGCTGCACCGCCGTCCGTTCCGGCCGGGTGAAGACCTTCTTCTTCAAGGGGGACCGCTACGTCCGCTACGACTGGGGCCACGAACGGGCGGACCCCGGTTACCCGCTGCCGGTCAGCGCCGGCTGGCCGTCCGGGTTGGCGGTCTGGGCCGAGCACACGAGCGCGCCGCTGCGAAGCTGCGCCGACGCCCGGCTCGAAGCCGGCGAGCACTGGCGGTTCTCCTACCCAGAGGGGACGCCGAAGGGGCAGGCGGGATGGCAGCTCGGGGTCAGGTTCACCGACCCGGCCGGCCTTGCCGGCGCGCTCGAGCGGGCCAGGATCCCGGTCTTCTACGGCGACGACAACGCCGGCCGCGACCCGATCGCGCCGGGGTCGGTCACGCGGCTGGCGATCGTCGCCGCCGGCGAGTCGGGCTCCTCGCTCGGGCTGCCGTCGCTCGACGCGGACCGGAAGCGGATCGGCAACCTGCTCGCCCCGGGGGCGCCGGTCATCCTGCTCGGCGGTGACTCTGCCCGCGACGCGGCCGGCGAGGACCTGCTGAAGGCGCTCTCGGCGACCTGGCCCGGACACCCGGTCACCGGCTTCACCCGGGCCGCCGAGGCCGACGCCGGGGGCGGGCAGCGCCGTCCCGGTCAGCCCTGCGACAACCCGGGCCTGCGGGTGACCGACCAGGCCTGGGCGCACGAGGGCCTGCCGCACCACCGCAAGACCGCGCTCAACGGCCAGGTCGATGTCCACGCCTAGCCACAGCCTCGCCGCTGTCCGCGCCGCCGACCTGCTCGTCCTCAACATCGACCTCTTCAACCTGGAGCCAGACGGGGCGGCGCTGCGCCGCCAGCGCCCGGGCGAGCCGGCCCGGGTTGTCCTCCGCTTCCCCTCCCAGCACCTGCTCGAGGAGGCCTTCGACGAGCTGCACCGAGACAAGCGACGGCGGCCAGCCGTTGCTGCAGCGGTTCTGGGCCGCGGCCGGCAAGCCGGTGGCGCTCGCCGGCGCCTACGGCGCGGCGCCCTCCCGCGTCGCTTTCGCCGTGCCCGACGAACTCGAAGAGATTCCGGGGACGCTCGTCGAGCTGCTCGACTTCCTCGCCGGCTGCACGCTCAGCGTCGTCGGCACCGCCGAGGGGCCGGCCCCCGACGGCATCTCCTTCTGGCCGAAATGGCCGTGGATCGACCTCGGCGCGGGGACGTTCGGGGGCGGGAGGGGAGAGGAGCCGCGCCCGGACTCGCTGGTTGACGCCCGGCCCCGACCAGACCGCGATCGAGCTGCCCTACCGGCTGGTCCTCTCGCCGCGCTCGCGCGCCGGCTTCGCCCACGCCGGGGCGCCGCCGGCGCTGTCCGGCCTCGACCGGGTCGAGCTTTGGCACTCGCGGCTGGGACTGAAGCCGGGGCGGGAGGGTACGCCTCGCGACCGCGCTGAGCGCACGGTGCGCGCGGTCTGGGTGCGGATGGTGCGACGTGGGGAGGACTGGGACCCGGCCGAAGCCTTCGCGCTGCCGCCGGAAGTGGACGACCCCTTCCCGGCGGCGCTGAACCAGACCGAGCGCCACGAAATCGCCCACCTCACCTCGAACTACTGGCAGCGGGAGCTGGACGTCCAGCCGATCGAGGTCGAACGGCTCGCCCTCAGCGCGGTCGGCGGCTGGCTCGACGCGACCGGCCGTTGGGAGTACCGCCGGGGGAGCCTAACCCTCGAGGAATGGACGAACCGCACCACGCAGGGGCGCGACCACTATGTGAAGGTCGTCAGCGCCGGATACCTGTTCCCGTTCGGCCACCGCGCCTCCCTGATCGAGATCACCGAGCGCAAGTGGCAGGAGGCGGTCCCCGGCCGGCCGGCGGCGCTACGCAAGCGCAGGTTCGTGATCGTGCGGGTGCCGGAGCTGGGCTACGGCGACGCCGGGGCCGGCCCGCTGCCGCGGCGGATGCCGCTGAAGCGGGTGCGGCTGAAGACGCTGGTGACGCCGGTGATCACCCCGCCGGCCGACGAGCGGCTGTTCCGCGTCGAAGTCGAGGGCAAGCCGTTCCACTTCGCGATCGAAGGCGCGGACGAGCGCGGCACGATCACCCAGTTCGCGATGCCGCTCGTCTTCGTCAAGCCACCCCCGCAAGGGCCGATCGACGTTGCCGCGGCGAGCGGTCAGCTGACCCGGGACAAGGCGCACCGCACCGACCTCGGCGGCAGCTCGCTGGCGCTCGTGCCCGAGCGCCCGCCGCCGGCCGCCGACCCCGACGCGACCAAGGGCACGACCAGCTTCCCGGTCACCGCCGCCGCCTTCAATGCCGAGCCCGGGGGCGGCATGGCGGCGGGCTTTCACCCGGTCCTCGCCGATGCCAGGATCGCCGTGCCGGCGGTCGAGGCCATGACCGGGCGGCCGACGGCGGAGACGTTCGAATACGCGGCCCCTTATGTAGGCCACGGCTTCGGCCCGGGCAACGCGGGCGAGGTCTTCGCCAAGCTGCCGGCGCCGCCGCAGCTCGGCCTCAGCGGCGCCGCCAGGGAGGCGGCCGGGCTGCTGGCGCCGAAGATCGCGATCGGCGGCCTCTCGCGCGCGGTCGGGCCGCTCGGCGGAACCGACCTCGCCAAGCTCGCCGACAACGACTTCGACCCCGTCAAATTCTTCGCCGGCGCGCTCGGCGGCGCGAAGCTGTTCGGCCTCTTCCCCCTCGACGCGGTGATCGAACGGGTGCTCGGCCCGCTCGACGCGCTCGGCTCGGCGCCGCGGCTGATCAGCAAGAAGCTCCCGGACGGGCGGCTGGTCGCCGAGTGGGACTACTCGCCGACCCTGCAGCCCTTCCCGACACCAAAGGATCCGAACGAGACACCGCGGGATTCGGTCGCCGTCTTCGCTCCCAACTCGAACGGGGGCGGCCTCAAGCTGCGCGCCCGGATCGCCGCCAACGGGAACGAGCCGAAGCCCGAAGTCGAGTGCACGCTGACCAAGGTCGACCTGCGCTTGCCGCCCGGCAAAGACCGCTGCATCGAAATCCCGGTCGAGCGGATTCGCCTGCTCGCTGTGGCCGGCGCGAAGCTCGACGTCGACGTCGTCCTCGGCACGATCCAGTTCGCCGGGCCGCTCGCCTTCGTCAACGAGCTGCGCGAGCTGATCCCCGCCGACGGCTTCAGCGACCCACCCGCGCTCGAGGTCACCCCGGAGGGGGTCTCCTCCGGCTTCTCGGTCGCCCTGCCCGATGTCGCGATCGGCATCTTCGCCCTCCAGCACGTCAGCCTCGGCGCCCGCTTCGAGCTGCCCTTCATCGGATCGCCGCCGAGCTTCTCGTTCAACTTCTGCACCCGCAACGAGCCGTTCCTGCTCACCGTCTCCGCCTTCGGGGGTGGCGGCTTCTTCCTCGTCAGGCTCGACCCGGAAGGGATGCAGCGGCTCGAGGCCTCGCTCGAGTTCGGCGCCAGCGTCTCGATGAACTTCGGCGTCGCCAGCGGCGGCGTCCACGTCATGGCCGGGATCTACTTCTTGCTCGAAACCGCCGGCGCGAAACTGACCGGTTACTTCCGCGCCGGCGGCAACGTCTCCGTGCTCGGCATCGTCTCGATCTCGATCGAGCTCTACCTCGGCCTCGAATACGACCCCGACTCGGGCAAGGCGATCGGCCGCGCCAGCCTCACGGTCGAGATCGAGCTCTGCCTCTTCTCGACCTCGGTCCAGATCAGCTGCGAGCGCAAGCTCGCCGGCTCGGCCGGCGACCCGCCGCTGACCGACCTGCTCTCCCCGTACAAAGACCCCGACGACAAGAGCGGCTCGCCCCGGATCATCGATCCCTGGGCGGACTACTGCCGCGCCTATGCCTGAGCACCGGATCCACTGGACGGCGCTGCCGCGGCGAGCCGACCCGACTCACCTCGAGCTCGACGTCTTCGTCTCCCCGCGGCTCGGCACCGACGCGGTCGAGCCCGAGTACAAGCTCGGCGAGTTCCCCGAGCTGGCGAGCTGGACGGAGCGGGTGGGGGACGGCGAGGTCTCCTTCGGTGTCAGCTTCGACGGCGGGCCGGCGCAGCCGGCGGCGATCGTCGACCAGGGCCCGCTCGACGCCGAGCTCTGGGAGCACCTGTTCCCGGCGACGACGCTGGTCGAGCCCTGGTCCTTCCGCGACTTCAGCCAGCGCCGGATCCGCACCTTCCCGCTGCGCTGGGTGGTCGCCTACCTGCGCGACCTCTACAAGCACTACGGCGCGGAGGGAACTGTGCTGCCGGAGGACCTCGAGCAGCTGCGCAAACCGCTCGGCAAGCTACCCGACGTCCGGGTCCCCGAGGAGCGCCCTCCCTCGACCCGGCACCCGGTCCCCGGCGGGGGCGGCCCCGGGCCGGAACCGTCGGGCTGCCTGAGTGCGATCCTGGCGCCGCTCTGCCGCCTGCTGCGGCCGATCTGCCGGCCGCTGCGCCGCTTCTGCCGCTGGCTGCGCCGGCTGCTTGGTCTCGGCGGCGGGGCCGGCTCCGGGACCGCGAAGCCGGCTCCCGGCTCGGTCGAATACCGCTACCGGCCCCCGGCGCCGCGTCCCGACGACCCCTTCGCGGCGGTCAACGAGGCGGTCGAGAACCACGGCGCGGTTCCTCCCTTCGAGCCGCGGAGCGACAAGGTCGCCGAGGCGCTGCCGGAATACCCGGTCGCGGAGGCCTTCGCCCAGGTGCTGCTCTTCTACGACCGCAAGGGGGTCGACGGCGAGCTGCCGCCGGAGCCGGTCGAGCCGCGCTGGGACTTCCACCGCCGGCTCGGCGCTCTCGGCGACTACCCGGAGCTGATGCGGCGGCTCGGCCTGGTGATCCGGCTGCGGGTGCCGCGGCCGGCGAGCGGGCCGGCCCGGGTCCGGGTCGCGCCGCGGGTCGGCGGTGCCGCGCGCCCGGCGGTCGACATCGCCCCCGACACTGCCTGCCGGCTCGATGGTGAGCGCTTCTTCGCCCGGCCGCGCCCCGGCTCCGATCTCGCCTACGGGATGCTCGACCTGCGCGACGCCGACGACCGGCTCGAGTCGACCGTGCGCGCTTTCGACCTGGTCCAGGTCGACGCCGACGGCACCGCGATGAAGGCGCTCGTCGCGGCGGCGAGCCTCGAGCGCACCGCCCAGCTCAAGGAGCGGCTGCCGCTTGGGCCGACGCCGCCAGACCCCGAGCCGCTGCCCGGGACGCGCACCGCCGGGTTCGCGATCGTCCGTGCCGACCGCGCCTGGGGCCTGAAACAGCGGCTCGACCGGGTCAGCGACCACTGGCAGGGGGTGGCTGGCGGGCTGCTGTTTGCCGACGAGGTCGTGCGCGGCTACCAGGTCTGGGTCCAGCGCGAGGGCGGCGCCTGGCTCTCGCTCTGCGAGCGCGAAGGCGAGTACCGGCCAGTCGGCGAGGCCGGCGAGGTCGTTCCCCCGGCCCTCCGGATCAGGGACTACGGCTACGTCAAGCGCAGCGGCGCCAGCTCGAAGGACGACGGTTCGGACCTCTACCTGCACGAGGCGATCGTGCGCTGGGCCGGGTGGAGCCTGGTCGCGCCGCTGCCCGGCCGGACGATCGAAGCCGACGGCGAGGTCGGCGCCGTGGTCTCGGAGTCGGAGAAAAACAAGATGCGGCTCGAGACCCGCTTCGTGTCGGCCCCGGAAAGCCTGCCGTCCTTGCGCTTCGGGGACAAGTACCGCTTCGCGATGGCCTGGGTCGACCTCGCCGGCCTGCCGCTTCCCCAGCTCGAGAAAGGGCCGGAGAAGCTCGGTCCCAAAGCCCGGGTCAGCGCTCCCGTCACCTACCGGCGCTTCGAGCCGGTGCCGCCGCCGTCGCTGCTGCCGTTCGGCGGATACCGGCCCGGCGCCTCGCTGGAGCGGCTGGTCGTCCGCAGCGACTTCGACCGCGACCCCGCCCAGTGGCTCGCCGAGGAGAAACCGAAACGGAGGTACCAGGCGCACGAGGAGCGGCGGGTATTCCCGCCGAAAACGAGCCAGCTGATGGCCGAGCGCCACGGTCTGTTCGATCCGGCAATCGGCGGCACCGCCGCACAGGTCGCCGCCGGGTTCGACCTTGCCGTGCGCGAGAGAGGCACCTTCGCCAAGCCCGCGTTCAGGCCCTTCGGCAGGCCGCGCGAGATCCTCGAACCGGCCAAAAACCCCAAGCCCGACCAGCACGGCAACGAGGTCAAACGCACCCGCACCGTCGTCAACGAAGACACGGCCTCGGTGCTCGTCGCCCCCTACCTGCCGGACCCGCTCGCCGCCGGGGTCGTCCTTCGCGACGTGCCCAACCTGACCGTCGCCGGTGGCGTCACCGGCGCCACCGCCGCGGTCGAGGTCGTCGCCGTGCCCGGCCTCGCCAACCCGGTCCTCCGCGTTCGCTTCAGCGGCAAATGGCCGGACAAGGAGAGCCTGCGGGTTCGCGTCGCCGGCGAGGACCCCGACGCGCCGCCGCACTGGGACGAGGCGAAGCGGGTGCTGACGATCCAGCTGCCGAAGGCGGCCGAGGCGACGCTGCTCTACGCCTGTTACCTCGAACCCGGCGACCTCGGCAGCATGGGCGCCTGGGACTGGATCGACGACGGCGACGAAAACGGCGACCTGCGCGCGCAGGCCAGCCAGGGCGTCCACTGGCTGCTCTGCCCCTGGCGCGAGCTGACCCTCGTCCACGCTGTCCAGCGCCCACTCGCCGAGCCGCGGCTGGCGCCGGACACCTTTGCCGCCCGGGGGCCGAATGAGACCGCCGCGACGATCGCCGGCACCGCCATCGTCGAAGTCGCGAGCAGCGGCCGGGTCGACCTCGAGGCGAGCTGGGAGGAGTGGCGTGACGACGACCCGGAGACCGCCGAGTGGTTCACCGAACCGCGCCAGGCGAGCATCGGCGGCTGGTCGCCGCTCGGCGGCGCCCCGATGCCCGACCAGCGCCACGAGTTCGGCGACACCCGGCACCGCATGGTCAGGTACAAGCTGACCGCCTCGAGCCGCTTCCGCGAGTACCTGCCAGTTGCCGAGGAACTGCCCGGTGACAAGCCGCTCCCTCTGACCCGGCCTGGCCCGGAGCGCACGGTCAGCGTCCCGGCCTCAGCGCCGCCGGACCCGCCGCGGATCTCCCACGCGGTGCCGTCGTTCGGGTGGCGGCTCGACAGCGGGCCGGCCCCGGGGACGGTGCTGGCGGTGGGGGAGACGCTGCGGCGGCGGCGCCTCGGCGGCGGCCTGCGCGTCTTCCTCGAGCGTCCCTGGTACTCCTCGGGCGAGGGGGAGCGGCTCGCGGTCGTCGTCCCTGGGCCCGACGAAGTCCCTCCCGAGCTGGTCTCGCGGGCCGGGATCGACCCGACCGTCGGCGAGTCGGCGAACCCGCGCAGCCGCGAACTGGAAGCGGCGATGTTCGCCGGCGCCGACCTCCGCGACTCGGTCCTGCTCTCCGAGCGCCCGGCCCGGGTCGCGATCGCCAGCTACGCCCCCGCCTTCGACCAAGCGCGCGGGCTCTGGGCCTGCGACGTCGCGTTCGACATGACCTCGCTGCCCTGGGGCGAGTGGCCGTTCGTGCGGCTCGCGCTCGCCCGCCACCAGCCCGAGGCGATCGAGGGCGCGCGCCTCTCGAAGGTAGTCACCGCCCAGTGGGCCCAGCTCGCCCCCGATCGCGCCCTGAGCGTCACCCGCACCACCGCCAACGAGGTCAGCGTCACATTGCGTGGGCGCGGCCGGCTGGTGCCGGAGATGAACCGGCTCCTGGTCGCGATCGAGCGCGCCCCCGGCCCCGACCCCGATGAGCTCGACTGGGTCCCGCGGGGAGCCACCGGTCCGGCCGAGCTCGACGCCGACCTCTGGGGTCCCGCCGTCAAACCACAGCCCGACCCCCTTACCGGGGAACTCGTCTGGGAGGTTCCGAAACTGCCCGTGCTGCCCCCGGCGGCCGGCGAGTCGCTGCGTCTCGCCGTCCGCGAGCTCGAGCGGCGGCCGGGAGAGGGCAAGGTCGGCCGCGGCGCCTTCCGCATCACCTACGCCGATGACGTTCGCCTCGCCTGAGTCCTCGGCGCTGGCGCTTGCCGGGGTTACGCTGGCGGTGACACACCGCCGGCAACTTCGGCGCTCCGCGCCGGGTCGAATTCATACCGATCCCGAATGCTCCCTCGAAAGGAACTCCCGATGAACGCTTCCAATCCCACCCCCGATGCTGAGCTGAAGGCGCGCCACCGCACGATGTGGGCCTCCGGCGACTATCCCTCGATGGTCGAGACCTTCCTCCTGCCGCTCGGGCCGCGCCTGGTCGACGCCTGCGGGATCGAGGCCGGCGACCGCGTCCTCGACGTCGCCGCCGGCACCGGCAACGCCTCGATCCCGGCGGCGGAACGCGGCGCCACGGTCGTCGCCAGCGACCTCACCCCGGAGCTGTTCGACGCCGGCCGGGAGCGCGCTGAGGCCGCCGGCGTATCGCTCGAGTGGGTCGAGGCCGACGCCGAGGCCCTGCCCTTCGAGGATGCCTCGTTCGATGTCGTGATCTCCTCGATCGGGGCGATGTTCGCCCCGCGCCACGAGGCCGTCGCCACCGAGCTGCTGCGGGTCTGCCGGCCGGGCGGCACGATCGGCCTGCTCAGCTGGACGCCGGAGGGGATGATCGGCGGGCTGTTCCGGATGATGGGCCAGTACATGCCGCCACCGCCGCCCGGCGCGCAGCCGCCGCCGCTCTGGGGGAGCGAGGGGCACGTGCGCGAGCTGCTCGGCGACAGGGCCGAGTTCACGATGCTGGAGCGGGGGGTGCTCGAGGTCGACGCCTTCGAGCGTCCGCGCGACTACGGCGAGCACTTCAAGCAGCGCTACGGGCCGACGATCGCGGCGCGGGCGAACGCCGCCAAAGACGGGCGCGAGGGAGAGCTCGACCGCGACCTCGACCAGTTCTGCGACGAGTGGAACCGGGGCACGCCCGACCGCGCCCACTTCGAGATGGAGTACCTGCTGGCGGTCGGGACGCGGAGCGATGGCTGAGGCGAGCGCGGGGGTGCCGGTCGAGGACCTGCGCTCCCGCCTCGCCGGCGGCCTCTACGAGCCCGGCGACGCCGAGCACGCGGACGCCTGCACGCTGTTCAACTCGATGATCGAGCGCCACCCGCGCCTGGTCGCCCGCTGCACCGTGCCCGACGACGTGGTCGCGGCGCTCGCCTTCGGCCGCGAGCACGGGCTTGAGATCGCGGTGCGGGCCGGTGGCCACTCGGTCACCGGGCGCTCGCTCTGCGACGACGGCCTCGTCCTCGACCTGCGCGGGATGCGCGACATCGAGGTCGACCCCGAGCGGCGGGTCGCCCAGGTCGGCGGCGGCGCGACCTGGGCCGACGTCGACCGCGCCGCGCAGGCGCACGGGCTGGCGACGACCGGCGGCCGCGTCTCGACCACCGGCGTCGCCGGGCTGACCCTCGGCGGCGGCTCCGGCTGGCTCGAGCGCAAGCACGGGCTCGCCTGCGACAACCTCCTCGCCGCCCAGCTCGTGACCGCCGACGGGCGCCTGGTCCGCGCCGCGGCTGACGAGAACCCGGAGCTGCTCTGGGCGCTGCGCGGCGGCGGCGCCAACTTCGGCGTCGTCACCGCGCTCGAGCTGCAGCTGCACCCGCTTGAGGCGGAGCTGCTGGCCGGCCTCGTCCTGCACCCGGCGGAGCGGGGCGAGGCGCTGCTGCGGCGCTTCCGCGAGACGATGCACGCCGCTCCCGAGCAGCTCGGCCTCGCCTTCGCCTACATCACCGCCCCGGCCGAAGACGACATCCCGACAGAGCTGCACGACCAGCCGGCGGTGATCGTCGCCGGGATCTACGCCGGGCCGGTCGCGGAGGGGGAGGAGGCGCTGCGCGCCCTGCGCGAGTTCGGCCCGCCCGCCGCCGACTTCTTCGCGCCGACCTCCTACGCCGACTTCAACTGCTCGCTCGACGACCCGCCCGGCTACCGCAATTACTGGACCGCGGAGCACGTCGCCGACCTCTCCGACGCGGCGATCGCGGCGATCGCCGCCCGCGCCGCGCAGGTGCCGGCGAGCCCCTCGCAGATCTTCATCGTCCCCTGGGGCGGCCAGCTCGCCCGGGTCGGGCCGGAGGACTCCCCGCTCGCCGGCCGCGAGGCCGCCTTCATCGTCCACCCGCTGCTGCTCTGGGAGGACGCCGCCGACGACGAGCGGATGCTGGCGCTCGGCCGCGCCCTGCGCGAGGACATGCGCCCCTTCTCGACCGGCGCCACCTACCTCAACTTCCTCGGTGACGAGGGCGGCGACCGCGTCCGCGCCGGCTTCGCCCCCGGCGCCTACGACCGCCTCACCCAGATCAAGGCCGAGTGGGACCCCGACGGCGTCTTCCACGGCAACCAGAGCCTGCCGCGCTGAGCCGGGATTCGAGGCTGGTCAGGGCACACTCTTTAGCTTGGGACTTCCCGAGCGCTAATTGGGAATCACATAGTATTCCAGCCGACTTGATGTCCTCCGGCTCGGATAACTAGGGATTATGAGCGGTCTGGTACTCGGCCTCGGAGGCTCGAATCACGACTTCAGCGCCGCGATCATTGCCGACGGCAGCATCCGCGTGGCCATCGAGGACGAGCGCATCCAAGGGGTCAAGCGAGGTGAGTCCGAATGGCACTCTCAGCCCGCTCACGATGCGGCGACTTACTGTCTCGAGGCGATCGGCGCGGATCTGGACGACATCGAGGCACTCTTCTGTTCAGACGACCTTGAGCGTCCGACGGAGTGGCTCGATTGGTCTCGTGTTACTTTCGTGAATCACCACACTGCGCACGCGGCCGCCTCCTTCTACACCGCGCCCCATGAGCGATCAACGCTGCTGGTAGTAGACGGGCACGGAAGCGCGCTCGCGGAGAGTGCTCACGGGTGGGAGGTCGAGACGATATCGACCGGCTGGGCGGATGACGCGTCGTTAGAGGTCCATCCGCTCCAGACTGGAGTCCAGAAACGGACCTCCAGCGCATGGCGCTATGTCACCCAGAACTCCATCGGATGGTTCTACCGGGTCGTGACGATGGCGATCGGTTTCGAGACCGCCGAGCAGGGCAAGGCAATGGGTCTCGCGGCATACGGAGCGCCTACGTTCGTCGACTCGCTCAGAGAGTTCGTCACGATCCGGCCCGACGGACGGTTCCTCTTTGACCCTTATGGCGGGATTTGGGACTGGCTGAACGAGACGCTGGCCGCGGCTCCGCGCTCTCCGCAGATCCGCGCGGATCTCGCCTACGCCGCGCAGGAGATCTTCGTCGACGCGATCGTCGAGGCCGCCCGCGAGGCGTATCGGCAAGCCCCCTCACCGGTGCTCAGCTTCGGTGGCGGCTGTGCCCTCAACACGCTCGCGAACACGCGAATTCTCGAATCCACCGCCTTCGAGCACATCTCCGTCTTTCCGGCGGCCGGTGACGACGGGTTCTCAGTCGGAGCAGGCTTCTACGGAGCGCACGCTCTACTGGGACAGCCCCGACGACCGGCGACGGAGGGATGGCGCGGTCGGGCGGTGTACGTCGGTCGCGAGTACACCGTTGCGGAGATCGAGGCGGCGCTGTGGGAGGCACCTGTGGTCGCTTCACAGCCCACCGACCTCGAGGCGGAAGTGGCGCAGATCCTTAGTGATGGCGACAGCGTCGCTGTCTGGCGAGGACGCTCCGAGATCGGCCCCCGCGCACTCGGCAATCGCAGCTTGCTCGCTCTCCCGACGACCGGCCGAACCCGCGATCACATCAACATCGACATCAAGCAGCGCGAGTCATTTCGGCCGCTGGCTCCAGTGGTACCCCTCGATGATCTGGACACCTATTTCGCCGGCATCGACGAGTCGCCCTACATGCTCTTTGTCGCGACAGTCCGGGAGCAGTTCCGGGATCGGCTCGCAGCCGTTACTCATGTTGACGGGACCGCTCGGGTCCAGTCCGTTCGTTCGGAAGATAACCCGTTCCTCTATGCCGTCCTCAAGCGAATAGGCGAGCACACGGGCATTCCAGTTCTGCTCAACACGTCGCTAAACCTACGCGGCAAGCCGATCGTTGAGTGCCCAATGGATGCGCTGGACCTGTTCATCCAGCGTCCGATCGACGCCTTGGTCCTTGGCGACCGGATCGTCCGCAAGTACTCGCCTTGGGTCTCTCCGGCGCACTGCGGAGCACACCATGACCGGTGATCGGAAAGCACAGATAGACCTGGGCGCATACGCGTGGCTGCTCGAGCGAGAGATCCCTCTCGATGTGGATTCGTCCCAGTGGCCCTGCACAGAGCCCATGGGCGCGGGGAATGAGGCGGGGGACTTGCGGGACCGGCTCACTCACCTGCTCCGCAAGTCGCCCGGTTACGCACTGATCGATTTCTCCCTCCCGGACGCGAGCGACGAGGTGATCTGCAGCGCGGCCTGGAACCTATTGACGACGTTGTGCATCCCGGTGCCGCAGTACGTGACGGGGGAGCTGTTCTTCCCTGTTGAGGCTGCCGACGCGCAGCCCCTTCACAGCCCGTTCTCGATGTCTCGGTCCGAGGCGGCCTTTCACACCGATGGCAGCTTCTTGCCGGCCGCCCCTGAGATCGCCGCGTTGCTGTCTCTCTCTAGGGCGGACGAAGGTGGCGAGACCGTAATCGTCGATGGAGCTGGCGTCGTCGACGACCTCTGCGCGTCGGACGCGTCTGTCGCCGCAGAGCTGTTCGAAGAGCATCCCGTCGACCTCCGAGGCCAGACCAGCGGCGATCTGACCCGGTCCCAGCCGGTCGCGACCCGTGACGAGGGGGGACGCGTCCGCCTCCGCTACGTGCGCGACTACATCGAGCAGGGTTATGACAAGGCAGGCCTGCGCATGACCGATCGGACCCGTGTCGCATTCGACCGCTTCGACGCCTTGGCGGCTGCCGAGGAACGTCAAATCTCCTTCCTTCTCGAGCGTGGGGAGCTGCTCGTGATCGACAACCAGCGTTACCTGCACGGCAGACGCGCGTTTCGGGAGACGACCCGCCGACGACGGCTCAGGCGCGTCTACGGCGTACTGCGATGAGTTGGTCCTCGCGAAAGATGGACTCGACAGACACACCGGTCGGTGGCGCCGACCCAGCTGCCAAATGGAAGCACGCGACGAACTGGGAGCTCCATGCGCTCCTTCCGGCGACGGCCTCGCTCGAGACGATGCTTGCAGCGCACGATGTGAGCGAGATCAACGCAGCCGGCACCGTGTACTGCTGGAACGGTTGGACGTTCGACGTCCCGCCGGGCGTGTTCGAGCCGGGGGCCACGAGCAGGTTCCTGCACCGGCTGATGCTAGACGGCACGCTACCTCTCGAAGGACTTCGCTACGCCGCAATGGGAGCTGGCCTTGGAGTCGAGGCGGTTGTGGCGGGAGCACGGGGGGCCAAACACGTGCATGCGTTGGATATCCATGTAGAGAGCGTCCGTGCCGCCGCGCTTCACTACGACCGGATCCTGGGCCATCGCGGTCCGCCATTCGTCGGGATCGCGAGCGATCTATGGGAAGGAATGCCGGAGGGGACAAAGCTCGATGTCGTGACCTTCAACCCGCCCCTCATCGACATCAGGCTGTCCGAAGACCCTTACATCGTTCGTAACCGTTGTATGGGCCTGGACCTTGCGGAGCGGTTCTTCGACCAGCTGCAGTCGCGAAGCCTGCTGAACACGAACGGTGTTATCTACCTCACGATCACGAACACCGCACCGCTGCGAGAGGTCGTGGCAATGGCTCTTCGCGCGGGATTCGACGCGGAGGCCCTGGCCGTCCGGGATTGGCCGGTCGACGGGGTCCAGACGTTTCTCATCGCCCTGCGCGAGACGGCCCGGCGCTGATCGACGGGTGAGCGCTCCGTGGGCTGGGGGTACAACTAGCTAGCGTCGATGGTCCTCCGCCGTGTGAGCGTGGCGATCCCTCAGCATCTCAAGGCGCGCCTGCATCCACTCACTGGACAAGCTTCTCCCCAACAACTCGATCGGGTTGGCCCTGAGGTCCTCGCCTCTATGTCGATGGTTTGTGCGGTTCGCTCGCCGAGCCAATAGACGAGCGAGCGCGGGCTTCTCGCTGCAAGCCAATTTCCCTGTACCCGACATACCTCCAGAGCCTGCCCGTACCGCACCACTGCGTCGTCGCCGGCTCCGTTCAGGTAGGCAAGCGCCCCCCTCGATGCGATCGCCTCGGGACGTGCCCATTCGAGGGCTGACGTTTGCACAAGCGCCTCGACACGATCGACGATTCTCGCGAAGTCGTCCGGCTTCGCGCTGTCTGCGCCATGGAGACTGCGACGGACGAGCTCGGCCTTTAGGCGAGACAGGAGATAGGCAATCTCGACCGCCGCGACGTTCAACCCAGCCGGGATGCCGTCCGCGTAGTCGAGACGCTGATTCGCGTCGACAAGCGCTGCCGCATCTTTCTCTCGGACTGCTCGGTCGAGATGAACGTCGGCTATCTGGATGTTGCCGCGGGAGATGGACTCGGGCCACTGATGGGCTTCTGCGACGAACAGGAGCGACTCGATCTGCTCAAGTGCCTCTTCGTGGGCGCCTGGATCGGCGAGCAGGCTTAGCTCGCTTCTGTAATACGGGTAGTAGTCATACGTCCACAGTCGCTCGCCTTCGTGGTCGTCCCACGCGCCTCGAGCAAAGTCGAACAGCGTCGCGGCCATCGACAGGTCGCCCTGCAGCATCCTCAGGTAAGCGAACGATGAATACCCGTGCTCAACCTGCCAGTGACGCTTCCACGGCTCGTCGATCCAGGACAGCGCGCGGACGTTTAGCTCCACGAGCGCGTCCGCAGCGGACAGCTCTCCGCGCCAGACGAGCAGGGTCAGGAAGTTGTTTACGTACTTCGCGGTGTCGGGGTCGCGAGATGTAGCCGCCGCCGTCAGACAGTCGAAGTACTTAGCCCGACTCTCAAAACTACGACCGAGATGCTTGAGGCAACGCGCCACGGTGGCGGGGTAGTAAGCAGGCTCGGGCGTAAGCGCCGCTGGAAACGCGGGATCGTCGCCAAGCCGCGCAAGTGCAAGTGCCTCGTCCCATGCACCGAGGCTATTGCACAGGTAGCTCCGAAAGCTGCGCATCAGGCGCCGCCGAAAGAGGTCGTCGAAGAGGGTCCAATCCTGCGACGATGCAGCGTGCCGAGCCGCAGTCAGCAACGGCACGGCATCCTCGAACGTCTCCGGCATCGGGGAGGCATCGCGGAGGTACTCGGTTGCGAGATGGCGATGGATAGGAACCAGCGACTGGCCAGCATCGCGGGCGCGCGCGGCGAAATAGTCGCGCACCGTCGGGTGGCTAGACAGCTCCCCGGCCGTGCCCACCGTGAGGAGGCGCCGCTCGACGAGTAGTGCGACGACTGGCCGAAGATCATGATCGACGAGCGACAGGTTGACGTCGGTGTCGGGGTAGGCGCGGGTGAGCGCAGCCTCATAGAGAAGGAACGTCGCTGGTGCTTCAAAGGCAGTGGCGGTCGCAAGGAAGGCAAGCTCGGCCTCGCCGAGGTGATGGACGTAGGAGCCGAGGACCCGCGCGAGGCGGTTCTCACGCAGGGGATCGATCTCGTCGTGCACATCGACAGCCGACGACCTCTCGATCGTCTCGACCGCATCCTGCGGCGGCACGCTGCGGAGCACGCCGGCAAGGATCCGAAGGGCAAGCGGATGGCCCGCGGTGATCTCCACGAGC
Source organism: uncultured Actinomycetes bacterium (assembly GCA_963728025.1). Lineage (GTDB taxonomy): Bacteria > Actinomycetota > Thermoleophilia > Solirubrobacterales > 70-9 > VAYN01. Next base: position 90,515 of record CAVSIF010000003.1, read on the forward strand.
CGGCGCTGTGCGATCCGTCCGATGGAATTCAAACCCCACTCGTCGAGAAACGCCAGAATCTCTTCGGTCGAGAGCGGCTCGATGTCGATCGTCGTTGCCAACTCGAAGTGATCTCCGCGGATTGGAACCCGGGAGGTGGCGAGACACGCGCCACGCCCGCGAAGGACGCTCTTGATGATCTGCACGATGTAGGGGTTAGTGAGCTGCGAGTGGCTGTCGAGGATCGCCTCGACGCCGTCGAGCACCAGCAACACCCGATTGGACTCCACGTACTTGCATATGCGATCCGCCTGTTCAGGAAGCGGGAGCGCGAGGGGACCGACCGTAGCGATCGCCATGTCGTGGATGAACTGGCCGATGTCGGCGCGATAGAACGAGCACCCGAATACCTGCCGATAACCCGCAGCAGCCAACAGGGCCGCACGGGCCTCAAGGAACCGCTGCACGAGTGACGTCTTCCCGGCACCGCCTAGTGCGACGAGCTGCACGATTCCACCATCCTCGACCTCGAGCAGCGCCGCCAGCCGATCGATCTCCTGCTCACGGCCAACTACAAACGGGTCCAGCTCTGGGAAGTACTTGAGCTTGACCTCGAGCTTGGTCTCCGCGGCAGCCCAGTTTGAGGCAAGGTGCGCAAGGCATTCGAAAACCTCGCGGTGACCCGCGAACGGGTCATCAGGCTCCGGCGACGGATCGACATCGTAGAAGATTGGCCGTAGGCCATTACTGCGAATCAGGCGCTGAATCACGGGGTCTCCCTTGCGGCCCCGCTCGATCAGAGCGTAGAACTCACCGACACCCGCTGGATAGATGTGGGCAACCGTCTCCAGAATGAGGTCGAAGTCCCCGTCCTGGAGTCCGAAGCCGACAAAGAAGACCTTGCGGAGGAAGAGGTGCTTGAGCGCCTCCACGTACCCGGGGTCTCTCAGCAGTTGTTCGTAATGGGACTGCGTCAGCCGCCATGAGGGGTAGATGTCGATGACCCCATGGATCTGAGCCAGGGCCGCCTCGGCGTTGCTGGCGGAGTCGGCGAGCGCTGCCGCAAGTGCGTGCGTGTCGAGGCTCGTGATCGTCCGCATAGGGCGACCGTGGTGATCGAGATACGCACGAGCGATCAGGCGATCGAGGTTCG
>CAVSIF010000004.1:0-346431 GCA_963728025.1 uncultured Actinomycetes bacterium
TCGGGCCGCGCTCGGAGATGCTGCTTCGGGCTGCGTTGCTGACGCTCTCGCAGGCACCGGGCGACTGGACGATTTGCGAGGTCATGCCGCTGCTCTCCGACGAAGCCTTCCGGCGGCGGCTGATGGGCACCGTCTCCGACCACGAGCTTGCTGCGACCTGGGCGTGGTTCGAGGGACAGAGTGATGCGGCCCGCGCCGAGATGGTCGCCCCATTGGCGAACAAGTTGGCCTCGTTCACGCTGCGGCGAAAGCTGCGGGCGGTCGTCGGCCAAGGCAAGAATGCGCTCGACTTCGACGCGGCATTTCGCGAGCGCCGGATCATCCTCGTCTCGCTCCAGAAGGCCTTGGTCGGCGAAGACGCCGCCCGCCTGATCGGCTCTTGCATCCTGGCTGAGCTTTGGGCGGCGATTCAGCGCCGTGCCGCCCTCCCGCAGAGTCAGCGCCCGGTTGCCTCGGTGATGGTCGATGAGGCGCAGGACTTCCTCCGACTGCCGGTGGCGCTCGGTGATGCGGTGGCCCAGTCGCGCGGTCTCGGGGTCGGCTGGACCGTCGCTCACCAGAACCTCGGGCAGTTGCAGCCTGACCTCCGGGCGGCGGTGCTGGCGAACTTGCGCTCCAAGGTCATCTTCCAGACCACCGCCGACGACGCCCGCGCCTTCGCCCGCGAGTTTGCCCCTCACGTTGAGGCAGCAGACCTCCAGGCTGCGCCCTTCGAGGCCTTTGCCGCTGTCTCGACCGGGGCGGCCGTCGCCCCGCCCTGCTCGATCCGCACCCGTCCGCCGCTGACCCCGACCGGCCAGGGCGAGGAAATCCGTGCCCGTTCCCGCCAACGGTTCGGCCGCCATCCCAAAGACGTTGACGCCGAGATTCAGGCGCGCCTCGGTGCAGCCGCTCCCGACGCTCCGGTCGGGGCGAGGAGGCGGCGATGATCGCTGTTCGTTTCGCTCCCGCGAGCCGCGCCCAAAGCACCTGCACCAGGCACCTTTCCAGCGCCATAGCGCCAACGACTAGTTACCCCAAGCGGGGGTTCCGATGAGTCGGGAGCGGGTGACGAGCGCCTACGTCGAAGGGTTGGCGGCCGAGCTGCCCGAGCGCGACCTGGCCCTGGTCGAGACCCTGGAGCGGTTCCGAGTCGCCACGGCGTCGCAGCTGCGTCGGCTCCACTTCACCAGCGGCACGGAGGCGGCCAACGCTCGCCAGGCTTGGCGCAGGCTCCGGGCACTGCAAGACCTGCGGGTCCTGACCGTCCTCGAGCGGAAGATCGGCGGCGGCCGGGGCGGCTCCACCCAGGCGATCTTCGCCCTCGACGTCGCCGGCCAGAAATTGGGGGCGGCCTGCGGCCCGGCCGGGGGTCGGCGTCTGCGCCGTCCCTGGACTCCCGGCAACCAGTTCGTTGCTCACGCCGTCGCGGTCACGGAGTTGTATGTCGCCCTCTGCGAGCAGGCGCGGATCAAGGGCGGCGAAGTCCTCGCCTTCGACGCCGAGCCATTTTGCTGGCGGCGCTTCACCGGGGTCGGTGGCGCGACCGCCTGGCTCAAGCCCGACGCCTTTGTCCGCTTCGGGGCGGGCGAGTACGAACACCTGAACTTCGTCGAGGTCGACCGCGCCACCGCCTCGGTCCCGACGGTGGCACGCAAGCTCGCCGTCTACCGTCGCTACTGGCAGACCGGCCGCGATCAAGAGCGCTTCGGTGCCTTTGGCCGCGTCTTGCTGCTGGCACCCAACGCAGCCCGCCGCGACGACCTGGCCAAGGCCGTGAAGCGGCAGCCCACCGGGGCGCAGCCCCTGTACCGGGTCGCGCTGTATGAGGAGGCGACGGGCCTGTTGGCGGGGGAGGGGTCGTGAAGGCGCTGCCGCGAAACAAGATCCTTACGGGCGACGCCAGCAAGGCGTTGGCCGGTCTGCTCACCGGGTCGGTTGATTGCGTGGTCACATCGCCGCCATACGCAAACGCCCTGCGCGACTACGGCGTTGTCGGACAGCTTGGCCGGGAGCCGTCCGTCACCGAATACGTTGCGAACCTGATGGTCGTGCTGCGGCAGGTGCGGCGGCTCCTGAAGGACTCAGGGGCGCTCTGGCTCAACCTCGGAGACTCCTACAGCAAGCAGATAGCTCAGGGTGCGCCGCGCGGAAGCCTCCTGCTGGTTCCCCAGCGAGTGGCACTGGCGCTCTCAGCCGATGGCTGGATAGTCCGCAACGTCGCGATCTGGCACAAGCCGAACCCGCTGCCGCAGAGCGCCCAGGATCGGCTCAGCCCGACGTACGAAGCGATCATCTTCGCTACCAAGAGCCGTCGCTACTTCTTCGACCTCGACGCGATCCGTATCCCGCATCGCTCGGCAGATCGGGCGCGTCCTCAGGAGCGAGAGCGCACCCGTCGCTACCAGGGCAACAACACCGGCCTGGGGCGACTGAAGGCTGCGGGCCGAGTCGGAAACCCGCGCGGCAAGAACCCCGGCGACGTGTGGACCGTGACGACTGCCACCGACCGGCGCGGCCACCAGGCCACTTTCCCCGAAGGCTTGATCGAGCCGCCGATTCTGGCGACGTGCCCGGAACGCATCTGTGTCCAGTGCGATGCCGCCTGGATGCGGCCGACTCGGATCGTCGGCAAGCAGACGAATGAGGGGATGCGGCACACACGCGAGGTCGGGGAACTTCAACGCTGCGACTGCTTCGCCCCGAGCCGCCCCGGCGTCGTCCTCGATCCGTTCATGGGGACCGGCACCACAGCGCTCGTCGCCGAGCGGCTGCGCCGCGACTGGCTCGGCGTCGAATTGAACCCCGCCTATGCAAAGGTCGCCAAGCGGCGGATTACCGTCGGGAGGGCGTCGTGAGCCGGTGGACGGCTGCACGGCGAGCGGAAGGGTGTGCACGCCTTTCTGCTCGCCGCCACAACCATCCACTACCCGAAGGAGGTGCTTGGGCATGAGTAAAGCCCAGGACATCTACGACCGCGTGGAGGCGGTCGCGGCTGAAGGGCATTCCAAGAAGGAGGCCCATGAGATCGTCGCCAAGGAGTTCGGCATGAAGCCGAGCTCGATCCGCGGCGCGGTCTACCAGGCCCGCAAGGCCAACGGGGAAACCGGCCCCAGTCGAGTCCGGGAGACGACGACCGAGGGCGCGGTTGCCTCGGCCAAGGCCACTCTCGAAGGCGCCCGTGAGGCGATCGACGAGGAGGTCGAAGCCGCCAAGGCGCGGGCCGAAGAGGCCACCCGCGAGTACAAGGCGCTGAAAGACAGCGCCGAGGACCGAAAGGCCGAGATCACCACCAAGATCGAGGCGCTCTCGGCGTAATCACCATGCGAGCGACCTGGACACCACATACGGATTCGTTCAGGTCGCTCGCAGGTCATTTTGCGCCGCAGACTTACCCTGCATGTCCAATGCTCGGTTTGTTGCGCATACGCAACATCAGCGAGACAATATGGACATGTCCAGCAATCTCAAAGCCCTTGGCAAGCTCATCGCCCGCGAGCGGGAGAGGCAGGGGCTATCCCTCGAAACCCTGGCCAACGCGGCGGGCGGAACTCGGCCAACGATCCTGCGCCTGGAGCGCGGCGAGTTCGGCCGTCCCGATCCCGAGAAGCTCCAGCGGATCGCCCGCGCGCTCGATCTCGACGTCGAGGACGTCTTCGCCCTTGCGGGCTATATCCCCTCCGATGGGCTGCCCGGCTTCGGTCCGTACCTGGAGGCGAAATACGGCGACGAGCTTTCGGCCTCCGCTCGTAAAGAGCTTGAGCGCCACTTCAATCGACTTCGCAAGAAACCGAAACCAGGAGGCTGACGTGAGTCCGCTCGCTGAACTGGAAATCGAAAAGCAGAAAGCGAGGGCCGCATGAAAAAAGCCGCGCTGTATCTGCGAGTTTCGACTGACCGCCAGGTAGGCCGGGCGTTTTCCGAGGAGGGCTACTCGGTGGAGACGCAGCGCGAGTCCTGCCAGCGCCGCGCCCGCGAGCTTGAGGCAGAGGTCGTCGCCGAGTACGTGGACTACGGGGACTCGGCCCGGGTGGCTGATCGGCCCAAGTTTCAGAAGCTCCTAACCCGCATCCGGGAGGAAGGCGACCTCGATCTAGTGATCGTCTACAAAGTCTCGCGCTTCGCCCGCAACACCTATGACGACATCGTGCTGGCGAGCGAGCTTGAACAACGCGGGGTCGAAATCATTTCGGCGATGGAGCGCTTCGACAACACCGCGTTCGGCAAACGGATGCGTCGCTACGCCGCCGCCGACGCCGAGTTCTATTCCGAAGCGCTGTCTGAGGACGTGAAGCGCGGCCTCTACAAGAAGGCCAAGCTCGGGGGGACGCCGGGACCTGCGCCTATCGGCTATCTCAACGTGCAGCAGCGGGACGAGGCCACCGGCCGCTACGTCGCAACGGTCGAACTCGACTCCGACCGCGCTTCGCATATCCGCTGGGCCTTCACGGCATATGCCACGGGCGCCTTCACCCTCGACACGCTCGGCGCAGCGCTCACGAAGCGCGGCCTGCGAACCAGGCGCACCGCAAAGCAGCCAGCGCGCCCCCTTTCCCGAAGCCACCTCGCCCGTGTCTTGGCGAACCCCTACTACATCGGCACCGTCCGCTACGGCGGCGCTGAGAACCCGAATGGGCGCCATGAGCGGCTGATCGACAAAGCCACGTTCGACCGAGTCCAGCGCATCCTCGAAGGTCACGCGATGGCCTGCGAGCGCGACCGCAAGCACCATCACTACCTCAAGGGAAGCCTGCGCTGCGATCTGTGCGGTGAGCGCGTGACGTTCGTGAAGGGCAAGAGCAAAACCGGGCGGGTCTACGACTACTTTGCGTGTCTCGGGCGCTTGAAGCGCACTGGCTGCAAACTGCCCTACGTCCCGGCGCATGAGGTTGAGGATCAGGTGCCCTCTCAGTACGAGACGGTCAAGATCGTCCAGCTTGGCTCGCGCGCGACTGATGCCTCTTGGCACCTTCATTTGGAGGACGTGAGGGAGGCGCTGAGCAAGGCGCTGACCGGAGTGGAACAAGCGAACACCGAAGACGTCAATCGCCTTCGCGCTCGCCTTGAAGTGCTTGACGGCGAAAGCAAGAAGCTGCTCCAGGCCTTTTATGCCGACGCGCTGCCCGAGGACCTGTTGAAGTCTGAGCAGGATCGGATCAAAGACGAAAAGGCTCGCCTGCAATCGGAACTGGACCAAGTGCAGGCGGATATTTCACGTTTCGCAAAAGCCTTCAAGCAGGCGCTAAATGCGGCGAAGGCCATGACCGAGGCCTACAGCGAAGCGGGCGACACTGACCGCCGCCAGTGGAATCAAGCTCTCTTTCTCTCGTTCCGGGTTCGTCCCGACGGAGCCATCGAGGGCGACCTTCGGCCAGAGGTTCAGCTGCTGACGGCGGCAGACACCCCAAAGCGGCTACGAGCGGAGGCGCGCAAGCCTGTTTCTTTGGGGGCGGGTTCTAATAAGACCCTTCTAGCGGAGAGGGTGGGATTCGAACCCACGAGGCGGGTTAACCCCGCCCACGCGATTTCCAATCGCGCTCCTTAAGCCACTCGGACACCTCTCCGGGGGTGCTGGGAGACAGCCTAGCTCGGCCCCTTCTCTCAAGGCGTCGGACCCTCAGGCGCTCTAGTTACGACAAAGCCCCGGCCGCATAACTCTCGCTGAGAGCCCGAGGCGGGACCGGCAAGGCCTGGGAGTGGGTTGCGTCAGGCCTGCCCCGCCGCTGGCAGAGCGCCCGTGATCGTTGGCGCCTCCCGGTAGTCGTCGAGGGAGACGACGATCGCCTCGGACTCGGGTAGCGGGGTGGCGGCGGGGCGGTGGCCGCGGAGGCGCTCGTGGCTGCAGACTACGTAGCACCACTCCATTAGCCGCAGGCGGGAGTCGGGGTCGATGTCGGCGATCGTGGCGCCGATCAGGAAGCGGCCCTCAACCTCGCGGCAGCTGCGCACCTCGACCTGGGCGCTGACCTCGTGGCGCTCGCCGCCGGCGTCGTCGAGCTTGAGCAGCAGCGCCGGGCGGTCGCCGACCGCGAGCGGTGCCTCGGCGACCAGGCCGACCCCGGCGGCGCTGGCGTCGACCAGCCGTGCCGGCACATGGCCGTCGGCGGAGAAGCAGTTGGCCTCGGCGTCGCCCTCGAAGCGGTAGACGAGCCGGCGCTGGCGCCGCCGCCCGACCGTCCACAGCGTTTTGCTGATCCGGCGCAGCTCATACAGCCCGAGCAGCGGCACGATCACCGCCGCGATCCCCGGCATGTCCGGCAGCGGCCCGACCCCGGCCAGGTCGAGCAGCCGCAGCAGCGTCCCGGTGCCGAGCAGGACGGCGCAGAGGATCACCAGGTGCAGCTTGCGCACGGCGTCGAGCCCGCCACCGTCGGCGCCCTGCTTCGGGGTCACCTTGAACGCGGTCTTGCCCGGGCGCACGATGCAGCGCAGGGCGCGCGTGTAGATCTCCATCGTCAGCAGCTCGTAGTGGGCGGTCTCGGGGATCCGCATGTAGCCGCGCGCCAGCGCCGAGCCGGCGCCGAGGTTGAGCAGGACCGAGGGCAGCCAGAGCGCCGCCAGCGCCAGCACGCTGATCTTCAGCGGCAGCGCCCCCGTCCACAGCACCGCGCCGAGGGTCAGCAGGAGCAGCAGCCGCATCGGCGGCGCCAGGTAGGCGAGGAGGCTGGCGAAGTAGGAGAGGCGCTGCAGCGGGCGCAGCTCCTTCGCCCGCAGCGGCGACTCGGGCAGGGTGAAGACGGCGAGGTTGCCGCGCGCCCAGCGGTCGCGCTGCAGCAGGTAGCCGTCGAGGTCGTGCGGGGCGAGGCCCTGGACCAGGACCTCGTCGTGGTAGCGGCTCTTCCAGCCGTCGCGCTGCAGCCGGATCGTCGTGTGGAAGTCCTCGGCGATCGTCTCGGTCGCGACGCCGCCGATCGAGAGCAGCGCGTGGCGGTTGATCAGCGCCGCCGAGCCGCACCAGTAGACGGCGCCGTGGCGGTCCTTCCCCGGGCAGACGACCCGGTAGAAGAGCGACTGCTCGTGCCGCCCGACGGCGTAGTGCTGGGCCGAGTCGTGGTTGAAGAAGTCGTGCGGGGTCTGGACCACCGCCATCTTCTCGTCGTCGAAGTAGCCGACCAGGGCGTCGAGCGCGTCTGGCATCGGCACGTGGTCGGCGTCGAGCACGAAGACCAGATCGCCCGCGGTCCGCGGCAGCGCCGCGTTGAGGTTGCCCGCCTTGGCGTGGGAGTTGTCGGGCCGGGTCATGTACTCCGCCCCGGCCAGCCTCGCCAGCTCCTCCATCTCCGGCCGGCGGCCGTCGTCGAGCAGGTAGGTGGTGTGGGGATAGGTCAACGCCCGGCACCCGGCCAGCGTCGCCATCACCACCTCGGCCGCCTCGTCGTAGGTGCAGACGTAGACATCGACCGCGCGGCCCGGCGTTGTCGCCGGCCGCACCGCCGGCCGCCGCGACCAGGAGAACCAGGTGAGGATCCCGAGCGCGTAGAAGCCGTAGACCTCGGTCAGCAGCAGCATCGCGAACAGCGCCGGGTTGGCCCCTTCCCAGCTCCAGCCGACCCGCCAGGTCAGATAGCCGACCCCCCAGAGCAGTGCCGCCGCCGCCACCGCGCGCAGCAGCCAGGTGTGGCGGTCGAAGAACCGCCCCGCACGGGTTTGCTCGCTGCCGACCACACCGATTGATCGACCACGAACACACGAGTCTTTAGGCGCGCGACCGGCGCGTCACTGAGCGGGACTCATGGGCTGGGTTGGGCCAGATAAGTCTTTCCCAATCTGCTCCTCCGCCCATGCAATCACCTCGATCACCAACGCGGTGGCTTGCTCCCGGTCGAGAGGATCGTCGATCGTCTCTCCGTAGCGGAACTCCACCGCCCAGGGACCGAGCACGCGGATGTCATGCAAAGACGCTGGCAGTGGAGATCTAAGATCGCTCAAACGCTCAATCAGGTGTCGGAGGTCATGCGTCCAAGGAAAGTCATCGCCGGACGCGGCCAGTACGGCCTTCATAGCCTTCTCTGCTGCCTGCTGAGCGTGGAAGCCGACGATAGCGTCCGCCATGTCACCATCGGCAGCTAGCTTGCCTACCGCATCGGCATCCTCCCGCGCCTTGCGTAGAAGAAGCTGGGCTTCTTCTAGATCAGGCCGCGACAAGGACGCGACCCTCGCGAAGCGCGCGGTGCACCAGCGTGCTCGGCACCCGTTCTCGTCGGGACGCCTCCTTCTCGGAGACTACGACGACATCGACGGGAACACCTAGGGGGGGGAGGGCGTCGCGCAGGCGCACCATCTCATCGAGCTTGCTCTCTACCTCCGCCTCGATCACGAGGAAATCAAGATCGCTGTCATCGCGAGCACCGCCGCGTGCCCTCGATCCGAAGAGCACCACTCGCGCAGGCGAGCGTGCCGCTTCTGCCAGTCGCCGCCCCGCATCCTCGATCACAGCGTCATCTATCACGGAGTGCATCGTACCCGCTGTCTTCTGAGCGATATCCAGCGGGAGCCGCAACCTTGCTCTCAGCGGAGGGGGTGGGATTCGAACCCACGAGCGCCTTGCGACGCCAACAGTTTTCGAGACTGCCCCGTTCAACCACTCCGGCACCCCTCCAGGGCAACGAGCCAGATGCTAGCGACGATCTTTTGCGAACCTTGGCTCAGACTGGAATCCCGACCAAGGAGCTGCCATGAGCACCGCCACGCCACTCGTCACCGGCACCGACTTCATCACCGTCGCCACGCGGGACTACGACGCGGCGGCGGAGTTCTACGGCTCCGTGCTTGGCCTGTCGTTCTCCAAGCGCTGGGGCGAGATGCCCGCCGGCGAGTTCGAGACCGGCAACCTCACGGTCGCGCTGATGCAGTCCGACGCCTTCGGCATCGAGTTCCGGGCGAACAACCACCCGGTCGCTCTCCACGTCGACGACGTCGAGGCCGCCCGCGCCGAGCTCGAATCGCAGGGCGTCTCCTTCGCCGCCGAGACGATGGATTCCGGCGTCTGCCACATGGCCCACTTCGCCGACCCCGACGGCAACGCCCTGATGCTCCACCACCGCTACGCGCCGGCGGACGTCGGCCCGGGGAGCTAGGGCCTGCTTAAACAGCTTCCGCGTGAGACTCGGGCCAGCGACCTGAGCGAATGCGCTCGTACAACGTGTCTGGGGCAAGGTCGGCGCCGCTGGGCCAAGCCACGGTGCCGGTCTCGGCGTCGGTCTCGACTTTGACGAAGCCCGCAGGGGTGCGGGCATCCTCGAAGACGGGTCCCTGCATACGCTCGAGGACGTCAACCTCACCGCTCAACCCATCCCCCCACTCAGGCCTGAAGCGAATCGACCGCGGCGCGGAGGGTCGCGGGGTCGACCGCCGGGAAACGGTACAGCTCGGCCTCGACCCCTTCGAATAGCTCCCGCAGCTTCGCCGGCTCGACCTGCCCGGAGTCGACCATGCTGCGAACGTCGGCGAGGTCCAGCTCGAACCCGCGCTCCAGCTTCGATAGGGCCTGAGAGTAGGGATCGAAATCGAACACATCGAGATTGCCCTCGCGGAAGCGGAAGCGAGAACGGTCGCGCCAGCCATCGAGTTCGGGCAGGAAGTCGAGGGGGGAGGCCAGCTCGACGTTGATCGCGATCCGCTCCTTGATCTCGGCGATGCGGCTCAGCGCCGCGTCGGAGTCGGGCTCGAAGCGGACGTCGATATCTGCGGTCGACTCGCGCCAGCCCTCGAGCACGGCGGTGGCGCCGCCCGTCAGGTACATCCTGGTCCCGGGCGCGACCGCGCGGCCGAGCTCGCGAGCGAGGCGCTGAATGCGCTCGGCGTCAGCTGGGTCGCGCACGCTCGACGGCTCCGGCGAAGCTGGCGACCCGACGGAGAATCGCGTTGTAGCGGGAGTGGGCGCCATCCCCGAGTTCGTCGCTCAGCCTTGAGTAGAGCTGGTGTGCGGCGGGCACGTCGCCCTCGATGCTCGGTGCGTTGAGGCCCAGCTTTCGCAGTCGCGTTGCCGCGCACTGCACTGCGATCGCGTTGATGCTCTGGCGGCCGGCCTCGAGATCGGCAATCCCGGGCAGGACGATCTCAGCGCCTGGAAGGCTCTTCAGGTCGGTCGGCGGCATCGGCCGAATCTAACAGCGACTCGCCGCCCGGAGCGGGGATTCCCACGCCCCAGAACGCGAGTGGGGGAGGGATGAGCAGCAGCGCCAGCGAGGCGATCTCGGCGATCGCGTCGGCGGTGCTGAAGTTGCCGAGGTGGCCGGCGTGGAAGAGGAGGTGGAGGGTCGCGGTCAGCAGCCAGGCGACGCAGACGGCGCGGACCAGGGTGCGCTCGAGCGTCCACGCTGCCGAGGCGAAGAGCACCGCGAAGCCGAGGTAGAGGCCGCCGACGTCGGTGACCAGGTGCTCGTTGTAGGGCGGCAGCAGCTCGACCCAGCTGGCGACGAAGGGGAAGTCGTCGTAGAAGGTCTGCGGCAGCACGGTGGCCGTCAGGCCGATTGCCAGCGCCGGGAGGAAGAGGAATGCGAGGGCGAGCCGGGCGACGCGTGGCGAGTTCATCGGCTGAGCCTAGAGGCTCAGCGGGCCAGCACTGCCAGCTCTTCGCTGGCCGCCTCGTGGCCCTCGAAAGGCAGGACGAGGAAATACATCATCGAAGGCAGGAGCGAGTCGAGGTCGTCGAGCTCTCCCTTGTTGATCCGCGAGTAGAGCAGGGCTTCGACCCCGCCGACGATGCCGGCCGATGTGATCGGTGAGTAGGAGGGAGGGTTGGGGAGATGCTCGCGGACCTGGGTGTCGATGCAGGCGGCGAAGTGGTCGAGCAGGCCGTCACGCCGCCGCACCGCCTCGGGGCTGGCGGCGCGGGCCTCGACGATCAGGGTCCGGGCTGCCTCCGGCTCGGTCGCGACGAAGTGCAGCAGCGTTTCCAGCCCGAAGCGCAGGCGGTTGCGCCAGCTCTCGCCGCCCTTCTCGCTGGCGGTGGTGACGCGCTGGCGCAGCCTGGTCGCGGTCGTGTCGAAGGCGGCGAGGAAGCAGTCCTCTTTGTTGGCGAAGTGTTCGTAGAAGGTGGGGCGGGAGACGCCGGCTCTTTCGATCACGTCCTGGACGTTCGCCCCGCGGTACCCGAGTTCCGAGGCCGCGCGCAGCATCGCTGCGATCAGTCGCTCGCGCTGCACCGCGCTGACCAGGTCCGAGGGCAGCTTGCGCACCCCGGAGGGGAATTTGCCGTCGCTGTTGCTCAGCAGCTCGACCGCCGCGTCGATCTGGGCCGGCGGCCAGTGGCTGCCGATCGCTTCGATCAGCCTCTCTTCGCTCAGATGAATTCGGTCGAAGGCCACAGGAAAACCCATACGTTTCCAACGAAAACTATACGAGTTTCCTCAAGGTACCAGAGAAGTCACTGCCACGCGCGCCTTTATTCGATACCCGGTTATTCTTCACGTAATGCCACCCCCGTCAAGGGGAGTTTCCGTGAAGCCGACTCGGCCCGAGCTTCCCAAAGAGTTCATCGCTGTGCGTAAGCGCCATCGCATCATGAATGCGATGGCGGAGCCTCTGCGCCGAGCAGGGTTACGAGGCGACCAAGATCGCCGACATCGTGCGTCGCGCCGGAGTCGCCCGCAAAACGCTCTACGACAACTTCGACGGCAAGGAAGAGGTGCTCCTCGCCACCTTCGACAGCGCCGTCGAGGAGCTGGCGAAGCGGATCGAGGAGGCCTGCGCCGAGGCCGGCCCGGAGTGGGAGGAGCGCGTCTTAACCGGACTGCGCGCCATCCTCACCTACGTCGCCGAGGAGCCGGCCGCGGCGCGCCTCTGCATCGTCGAGGCGACCTCGGCGACACCGGCGGCCTCGACCCGCTACGACGACGCGATGCAGCGCGCCGCCGACGCGCTGCGCGACAACGTCCCGGCAAAAACCGGCCTGCCCGACACCACCGCGGAAAGCCTGGTCGGCGGGGTGGCTTGGATCTTGCACCAGCAGATCCGCCGCGGCGAGGCGGAGCAGGCGCTAGATCTGATGCCGGAACTGGAGGATTTCGTCCTCGGCCCCTACCGCGGGGTAGGGAAACTCAAACGCTGACGACTGGACGAAAGTAACAGTACGGTGGCAGACTCCAAAGGGTAATGGAGCGGCTTCCACGCGGACGACATGGACTCTCCCCCGAGTTCGTTGCCCAGAATCAGCGGAGAAGGCTGATCGCCGGGCTGACCGAAGTCCTCTACGAGGAGGGCTATCAGAAGACGACGGTTTCCCAGATCGGCCAGCGGGCCGCCGTCTCGAAGAGCGACTTCTACAAGCACTTCGAAAGCAAAGACGACTGCTTCGTCGCCGCCTACGACGTTGCGATCAAACAGATTCGCAACGAGGTTGAGGGCGCCTGCGGCGAATACCGCGGCGCCGGGTGGGTGGCGCGTATGCAAGCCGGCCTCGCTGCCCTGCTGATCTTCCTCACCAGCGAGCCGGCGCTCGCGAGCATGGTCCTGGTCGAGGGACTGCGGGCCGGCCGCGGCATCTACGACCGCTACCAGGCGGCGCTGGAGAGCTTTGTCCCCGCCCTGCGCGAAGGCGCCCCGCCGGCGCTGGACGGGAACGCGGTGCCGGAAGCGATGGATGAGGCGGTGGTCGGTGGCGTCGCTTCGCTGCTCGCCCGCCGCGTGCTCAACGAGGAAGGCGAGCAGCTCGACGCGCTGCTTCCCGAGGTGCTCGAGTTCGCGCTCTCGCCCTACCTGGGCGCCGTCGAGACGAGGCGAATAATCTCTGCTGGATGAGCGCGCCGACCCCGGGGGTCTTCCCATCGCAGGAGCTGAACCGGGCGATCGAGGCGGAGTGGGTCAGCTCCGGTGACTACCGGATCCGGCCGGAGGCGATTCAGCCCGCCAGCATCGACCTTCGCCTCGGCGACTTCGCCTGGGCGCTGCGCTGCTCCTTCCTGCCCGACGTCGACTCGACGGTCGAGGAGAAGACCGAGGGGCTGGCCTTCCAGAGGATCGACCTGCGCGACGGCGCGGTGCTGGAGCGCGACCGGCCCTACCTGGTGCCGCTGATCGAGGAGCTGGCGCTGCCCGAGGACGTGCGGGCGAAGGCGAACCCGAAGAGCTCGACCGGCCGCCTCGACGTCTTCACCCGGGTGATCACCGACCGCCACCACCGTTTCGACGACATCCGCGCCGGCTACCGCGGCAAGCTCTACCTCGAGGTCGTGCCGCGCTCCTTCGCGATCCAGGTCAAGACCGGCCTGTCGCTGAACCAGCTGCGGCTGGCCCGCGGCGACGTCCGCGTCGACGACCAGGAAATCCGCGAGCTGCAAGAGTCCCGGCCGCTGCTCTACTTCGACTCCGAGCCGGTCAGCGAGCCGGAGCTGTCGGTCGCCGACGGCCTCTTTCTCAGCCTCGACCTCTCCGGCCCGCAGGACCGCACGGTCGGCTACCGGGCGAAGAAGAACAGCCTCCCGGTCGACCTCTCGCGCGTCCGTGCCTACCGCTGGAACGACTACTGGGACCCGGTCTTTCCCGAGCCGGGCGGCCGCGTGGTCCTGGAGCCGGAGATCTTCTACCTGCTGCTCTCCGCCGAGGGCGTCTCCATCCCACCCGACATCGCCGCCGAGATGATGGCCTACGACCCGACCGCCGGGGAGCTGCGCACCCACTACGCCGGCTTCTTCGATCCCGGCTTCGGCTATGACCCGGCGGGCGCCCAGCACGGCAGCCGGGCGGCGCTCGAGGTGCGCGCGCGCGACGTCTCCTTCATGGTCGAACACCGCCAGCCGGTCTGCAAGCTCGGCCTCGAGTGGATGCACGCCCCCGCCGAGCGCCTCTACGGCGCCAGCCTCGGCTCCAACTACCAGGGCCAGGTGACGATGCTGAGCAAGCACTTCGAGGAGCAGACTGCTTCGGGAGGCGGGGACACCCCCTCCGAAACGCTCGGCGGGAGCCTCGCTTGAGTGTTTCGGAGGGGGTGTCCCCGCCTCCCGCTCGAACCTGGCTGGTTTATCTGGCTGGGGAGATCCATTCGGATTGGCGGGAGCGGATCGAGGCGGGGGTGCGGGAGGCCGGCCTTCCGGTCACCTTCACGGCGCCGGTCACCGACCACGCCGCCTCCGACGACGCCGGCGTCGGCACCCTCGGGGAGGAGGCCGAGTCCTTCTGGGCTGACCACAAGGGCGCCGGGGTCAACGCGATCCGGACCCAGACGCTGATCCGCGACGCCGACCTCGTCGTCGTCCGCTTCGGCGACAAGTACCGGCAGTGGAACGCCGCCTTCGACGCCGGCTTCGCCGCCGCCCTCGGCAAGCCGGTCATCACCCTGCACGACGCCGAGCTCGACCACGCGCTGAAGGAGGTCGACCGCGCCGCCCAGGCGACCGCGCGCGGCCCGAGCAGGTGGTCGACGTGCTGCGCTACGTGATCCGCGGCGAGCTGCGCGGCAACTAGGGGTAGGCTGGCCGCATGGCCGCTGAGGACAACCGGGCGACGATCGAGCGCTTCTACGCCGCCTTCGGCGAGTGCAACGGCGCCGCGATGACCGCCTGCTACGCCCCCGGCGCCCACTTCCGCGACCCCGCCTTCGGCGACCTCGAGGGCGACGACATCGGCGTGATGTGGCGGATGCTGACCGGCCGCGCCACCGACCTCGAGATCGAGCTGCGCGAGCACGAGGCGGGGGAAAGGGCCGGCTCGGCCCACTGGATCGCCCGCTACACCTTCTCCACCGGTCGCCCCGTCGTCAACGACATCCAGGCGACCTTCCGCTTCGCTCCCGACGGCAAGATCGCCGACCACGTCGACGAGTTCGACTTCCGCCTCTGGGCGAAGCAGGCGCTCGGCGCGAAAGGGTCGCTGATCGCCTACCTGCCGCCCCTGCGAGCCAAGGCCCGCGCCCAGGCGCTCGGCCAGCTCGAGGACTTCAAGCGCGAAGAGACCGGCTCCAGCCTCTAGAGTTCCGCCGCTCCATATGCGAACGTATGTTCGTGCGCTGGGACGGACAGCGAGTCGAGAACGACCTGCGGCTGCCGGGCATCGGCGACGGCACCGTCACCCGCACCTTCGACGCCCCCGAGGCGATGGGGATCAATTTCCACGAGGTCCGCGCCCGCTCCGCCCTCAACCACGTCCCCGGCGACCGCTACGGCTTCAGCTGGACGATCAACCAGTACAGGGGATGCACTCATGCTTGCCGCTACTGCTTCGCCCGCCGGACGCACACCTATCTGGAGCTCGACGCCGGTCGCGACTTCGAGCGGGAGATCGTGGTCAAGGTCAACGTGCCGGAGCTGCTGCGGGCGGAGCTGGCGCGGCCGAGCTGGAAGCGGGAGCTGGTGGCGCTGGGGACCAACACCGATCCCTACCAGTGGGTCGAGAGCCGCTACCGGATGATGCCGGAGATCCTCGCGGCGCTGGAGGCGGCGCGGACGCCGGTCTCGGTGCTGACCAAGTCGCCGCTGGTGATGCGCGACGTGGCGATCTTCGAGCGGATGGCGAAGGTGCTGCCGGTCTCGGTCAACCTCTCGGTCCCGACCCTCGATGAGGACGCCTGGCGGGCAACCGAGCCGCACACGCCCAGCCCCGCCGCCCGCCTCGACGCGGTCGCCGAGCTGCGCCGCCGCGGGATCGACTCCGGCGTCCTGATCGCCCCGCTGATGCCCGGCATCAACGACCACCCCGACCAGGTCCGCCCGATCATCGAACGCGCCAAAAAGGCCGGCGCCACCTTCCTCGGCGGCGTCGCCCTCCACCTCCGCGACGAGGTCAAAGACGTCTTCTTCGCCTGGCTCCAGGAAAAACGCCCCGACCTACTCCCGAAATACGAGGCTCTGTACAAGGGGCGGTCCTACATGCAGCCTGCTCAGCGTAAGCACGCAACTCGAGCAGTCCGCGGCTGGGGCCGAGGCCGTTTAAGAAAGGCTCTGGCAGACCGCTCCGAGCAACCAGCTCAAAACAACCGACCAGCTCGGCGATCGGGCAGCACGCCGCCTGCTTCACCAGCTCCCAGGAGCGAAGACCAGCCCCGGCTGTTCTGAGCTACCCGGAGCGCTGTGGAAGACGGGGGCTGTGTGCCCCTCCCACAGAGGCTCCAGGAATCCATCCCGAACCCCCGGCGACGACCAGCTGCGCAACGGTCTCTGGGGGAGGGGCACACAGCCCCCGTCCTGCTTAGCGACCTTCGTCCAACTGCGCGAACTTGCACTCCTTGGGCGCTTTGTCGTCCCGAAACCGATGGAACCGCGCCCCATGCCGGATCCGCCCGCCCGCCGCATGGTCGTACCCGACCTCGATCACCAGCTCCGGCCGCAACGCCACCCACTCCAGCTCGCGCCCACCCGTCCAGCGGCTCGGCTCGGCACTGCCGCTATCGCCCGTCTCCAGCGGCGCCAGCATCGCCCGCATGCTTCGTTTCGCCTCGCGCGAGAAGCCGGAGATGTGGCCGACCGAGCGCAGCTTGCCGTCGTCGTAGAGGCCGAGGATCAGCGAGCCGACCGTGCCCTCCTCTTTGCCCGGCCGCCAGCCCATCACCACGCAGTCGATCGTCCGCTCGCGCTTCACCTTCGCCATCCCGCGCCGTTTGCCCGGCTCGTAGATCGCGTCGAGCTGCTTCGCCATCACCCCCTCGATGTTGTTCAGCCACTTCTCCGCCTGCTCGGTGTCCGTGATCAGCGGGGTCAGCTCGAGGCCGGCTGGGCCGGCGAGCTTCTCCAGCCGCGCCCGCCGCTCCGCCAGGGGGGTCTCCAGCAGCGACTCGTCCCCCTCGGCGAGCAGGTCGAAGACGAGGTAGTCGGCGGGGATCTCCTTCGAGAGCAGTTCGATCCGCGACTGGGCGGGATGGATCCGTTCCTGCAGGGCGTCGAATTCGAGCAGCCCCTCGGCGTCGCGGATCACCAGCTCGCCGTCCAGCACCCAGCGCCCCGGAGCGAAGCTCAGCTCCGGGAAGTAGCGGGCCAGTTCTTTGCCGCCGCGCGACTGGATGTAGAAGTCCTCGCCGTCGACGAAGACGATCGCCCGGAAGCCGTCGAGCTTCGGCTCGTACGCCCACTCCTCGCCGACCGGCAGCTGTTTGCGCGTCAGCGCCAGCTGCGGCTTGATCGGAGGAGAGAGAGGGAGGGCCATGGCGATCTCAGCCTAAACTCGATCACTTACTGGGGTTATAGCCCCACTAAGTGATCGAGTTCGACTCCGCGGCCGCGCGGCGCTCGCGCGGGTCCGGGATCGGCACCGCCGCCAGCAGCCTCTTCGTGTACTCGTCGCGCGGCCGCTCGCAGACCTGGTCGGCGTCGCCGGTCTCGACGATCTTGCCGTGGTGCATGACCGCGATCCGGTCGGAGACGTGGCGGACGACCGCGATGTCGTGGGCGACAAACAGGTAGGCGATCCCGAACTCGTCCTGGAGGTCGGCGAGCAGGTTGACGATCTGGGCCTGGATCGAGACGTCGAGCGCCGAGACCGGCTCGTCGGCGACGATCAGCTTCGGCTTCAGCGCGATCGCCCTCGCGATCCCGATCCGCTGCCGCTGGCCGCCGGAGAACTCGTGCGGGAAGCGGTCGTAGTGCTCGGGCGAGAGGCCGACCCGGTCGAGCAGCTCTTCGACCCGGCGCCGCAGCTCGGCGCCGGAGGCGACGCCGTTCAGCCGCAGCGGCCCGCCGACGATCTGGCCGACCCGGCGGCGCGGGTTCAGCGAGGCGTAGGGGTCCTGGAAGATCATCTGCATCTCGCGTCGCAGCGGCCGCAGCCGGCGCTGGCTCAGCCCGACCAGCTCGCGGCCCTCGAAGCGGATCGAGCCGGAGCTCGGCGCGAGCAGCTGCAGGACCGCGCGGCAGAGGGTCGACTTGCCGGAGCCGGACTCGCCGACCAGCCCGAGCGTCTCACCGGCGCCGATCTCAAGGTCGACGCCGTCGACCGCCCGCACCCGGTCGACCTCGCGGCTGAACACGGCGCCGGACTTGACCGGGAAGTGCTTGACCAGGTCGCGGACCTCGAGCAGGCGGCTCGTTCGCGGTGCTCACCGGGGCTGCTCCACGGTGCCGGCGGCGTCGGCCGCGCGCAGCTCGCGCTTGCGCTCCGGCTCGAGCCAGCAACGGTCGAGGTGCGCCGGCGCTTCGGGCAGGCGCGCCTTCAGCTCGGGGACCTCGGTGCAGCGGCCGAAGGCGTGCGCGCAGCGGGGCCGGAAGTGGCAGCCCCGCGGCGGCGCCAGCAGCGAGGGCGGCATCCCCGGGATCTGCGGCAGCCGCCGCGGCCGCGGCCGGTCGATCCGGGTCCTCGAGTTGAGCAGGCCCCAGGTGTAGGGGTGCTGCGGCGCGTAGAAGATCTCGTCGAGCGTGCCGTACTCGACGATCCGCCCCGCGTACATGACCGCGACCCGGTCGGCGATTTCGGCGACGACGCCGATGTCGTGGGTGATCAGCAGGATCGAGAGGTCGCGCTCGCGGTTCAGCTGTCGCAGCAGGTCGATGATCTGCGCCTGCACGGTGACGTCGAGCGCCGTCGTCGGCTCGTCGGCGATCAGCAGCGCCGGCTCCAGCGAGAGCGCCATCGCGATCATCGCCCGCTGCCGCATCCCGCCCGAGAACTCATGCGGGTAGGCGTCGGCGCGGCCCGCCGCGTCGGGGATCCCGACCGCGTCGAGCAGCTCGATCGCCTGCGCCCGCGCCTCCTCCTTGCCGACCTCGCGATGCGCCCGGATCTGCTCGACGATCTGGTCGGCGACCCGGTAGACCGGGTCAAGTCGAGCTCATCGGGTCCTGGAAGATCATCGCGATCCGGTTGCCGCGCAGACGGCGCAGCTCCTCGTCGCTCGCCGCGACCAGGTCGGCACCATCGAACTCGGCCCGCCCGGCGATCGTCGCGTTCGGCCCCCGGGTCAGGCCCATCAGGGTCAGCGCCGTCACCGACTTGCCGGAGCCGGACTCGCCGACCACCGCCAGCACCTCGCCGGAGCGCAGCTCGAGGTCGACCCCGTCGACCGCCCGCACGATGCCCTCTTCGGTGTTGAAGGAGACCGTGAGGTCGCGGACGCCGAGCAGCGGCGTGGGCGCGCTCATTTCGCCGCCTCGCCTTCGAGCCGGATCCGCGGGTCGAGCGCCGCGTAGGCGACGTCGACCACGGTGTTGAAGATGACGATGAAGAAGGCGCCGAACATCGTCACCGCCATGATCGGCGGCAGGTCGAAATTCCTCACCGAATCAGCCGCGTACTGGCCGACCCCCTGCAGGCTGAAGACCGTCTCGGTGAGGATCGCGGCGCCGCCGATCACGGCGCCGAAGTCGAGGCCCCAGAGGGTGATCACGGGGATCAGCGAGTTGCGCAGCACGTGCTTGAAGAGGACCCGCCGCTCCGAGAGCCCCTTGGCGCGGGCGGTGCGGACGTAGTCTTCGCCCATCGTTTCGAGGATGTCGGAGCGCAGCACGCGGGAGTAGAAGCCGATGAAGAGGATCGAGAGCGCCGTCCACGGCAGCACCAGGTGCCAGAACCAGTCGGCCGGGCTCTCGGTCAGCTCGACGTAGCCGCCTTCGGGAAAGATCCCCGCCTTGGTGCCGAGGTAGTAGCTCATCAGCGCCCCGAGCCAGAAGACCGGCATCGAGATCCCGACCAGCGCCAGCACGGTGACGAGCCGGTCCGAGAGGCGGCCGGCGCGGACGGCGCTGTAGACGCCGAGCGCGATCGCGAACGCCATCCAGATCAGCGCCGCGCCGACCGCCAGCGAGAGCGTCCGCGGCAGGCCCCGCCAGATTTCTTCGGTCACGTCCTGTCCGGTGAAATAGGAGACCGTTTCGCCCGTGAAGAGGTTCTTCATCATCGTCGCGTACTGGACGTAGAGCGGTTCGTCGAAGCCCCACTCCTCGCGGATCGCTTCGACCTGGGTCTCGGTCGGGATCTTGCCGGCCATCCGCACCGCCGGATCGCCGCCCGGCACGACGTTGAAGATCAGGAAGACGAGGACCGAGACGGCGAACAGGACCAGCACCATCTGCAGCAGCCGGCGGATCGCGAAGCGGGCCATCCCGGAGCTCATCAGTGCTCGATCCTCACCTTCGCTCGCGGGTCGAGCGCGTCGCGCACGCCCTCGCCGAAGATGTTGAGCGAGAGCACCGTCAGCACCAGCATTGCCCCGGGGACGATCGTCAGGTGCGGGGCGGTGATGATCCGTTCCACCCCTTCGGCGATCATCGTCCCCCAGGACGGGTTCGGTGGCTGCACGCCGGCGCCGAGGAAGGAGAGGCCCGCCTCGAGCAGGACCGCGTTGGCGACCAGCAGCGGCAGGAAGACGACCAGGGTCGAGGCGACGTTCGGCAGCACCTCGGTGAAGACGATCCGCAGCGAGCCCATCCCCTGGGCCCGCGCCGCCTCGACGAATTCGCGCTCGCGCAGGGCGAGGACCTGGCCGCGCACCGGCCGTGCCAGGTAGGGGATGTAGATGATCGCGATGATCAGGGTCGGGATCAGCAGCGAGTCGCCGGCGATCGTCACCGGCCCCAGCTCGAGCCCACCGAGGGCGAGCACGGTGCCGAGGGCGATCCCGAGCAGGATCGCCGGGAAGGCCCAGATCACGTCCAGCAGCCAGCGAATCACGCTGTCGGCGCGGCCACGGTAGTAGCCGGCGAGCAGGCCGAGGAGGAGGCCGGCGGCGATCGTCCCGAGCGCCGCCGCGAACCCGACCATCAGCGAGTTGCGGCCCCCGTATAGCAGCCGCACCATGATGTCGCGGCCGTTGCTGTCGGCCCCGAGGAAGAACTGGTCGTTCCAGGTCGGGCCGATCGGCTTGCCCCGTAGGTCGACGACTTCGGTCTCCCTGCCGTCGATCAGGATTCTGTCGGAGAGGTGGTTCTCCTCCGCCGTCGTCCCGGCGATCTGGTTGGCCCAGAGCGGCGCCGCCAGACAGGCCCCGACCAGCAGCAGGAAGACGACACCGGCGGCGAGCGCGACCCTGTCGCGGCGCAGCCGCCGCCCGGTCAGGCGCCAGGGCCGAGGCCGGGCCGCTCCGCCGGATCGCCCGCCAGCTCCGCCGAGGAATCGAGCGTGAACTCGGTGCCGGCGGCGCCGGCCTCTTCGCGATCAGCGGCCACGGGGAAGGACTATTCGTCCTTCAGGCACCACTGCGAGTAGTCGTTGTAGATCACCCGGTTGATCGGCGTGCAGTCCTCGAAGTTCATCCGCTCGGACATGAACGTGCTCAGTTTGCGGTAGCCGTAGGGGGCCAGGTAGGCCTTGTCGATCAGGTACTCGTTCAGCGCTTCCCAGCGATCCGTCACCGCGTCCAACTCGGGTTCCCTGCCAAGTGCTTTCAGTTCTTTGTTGATGTGCGGATCGTCGACGTTGCTCATGTTCTGGTTGTTGGTCGGCTGGATCGACTCCCCGTCGACCAGGAAGAAGAAGTTCTTCGGGTGCAGGAAGTCCCCGAACCAGTTGAGGAAGCCGGTCTGGGCTTCGGTGCTCTCGTTGCCGATCGTCGGGAAGTAGACGCCGCCGTCGACGATTTTCGGCTCCGCGTCGAGGCCCATCTGGTTGAGCTGGTCGGCGTAGGCCTGGGTTACTTTCGGGGTCGGGTCGACGTTGTCGCCCCAGACCGTCACCTTCGCGCCCTCGGCCCCGGCTTCTTTGATCATCTGCTGCGCTTTGGCCAGATCGGGCGCCCCATGCGGATCGCCCCACGGGCACTCGCCGCTGTCGAGTGACTCGCTGTAGCCCGGCATCCCCGGCGGCAGGAACGAGCAGCCCGTTTCCAGCGTGCCGGCGAAGAGACGGGCGAGGGCCGGCTTGTCAAGCCCGATGTTGACCGCTTCGCGCACTTTCGGATCGTCGAACGGCGGGATCCGCGAGTTGAGGAAGAAGTAGTAAATCGAGAGCGTGGTGAACTCCTTGTAGCGCTGTTCCTCGCTGCCTTCGGGCCCGAACCGATCGAGCACCTCGGAGATCAGGTCCGGCGCCACCGGTTCCTGCATGAAGTCGAGTTTGTTGTCGATCACTTCCTGCGTCTGCCGAGGGACGCTCGGGTTGATCACGGTTTTAACGGTGCCGATGTTCGCGACCGGGACGCCTGGGACCGTGCTCTCGTCGAAGTTCGGGTTGGTCTCGAGCACGAATTCCCGATTCGGCACGACTTTCGTGAACATGTACGGGCCGACGCCGGGGGCGGGGTCCTTCGACATGTTCTCGAAGGGGGAGTTGCCGGGGACGAGGGCGGAGAAGTTCATCGCCAGCACGAAGGGGAACGCGTTTTCCGGTTCGATCAGGTCGATCGCGATCTCACCGGTTTTGTCATTGGCCTCGATCCCCGAGATGTCGGCTTCGGCGTTGCCGTCGGAGAGGTACTTTTCGGCCCCCTCGATCACCAGGAAATACGGAGTGGCGCCGGACTCGAGGTTGAGCACGCGCTTGATCGAGTGCTCGAAGTCGCTCGCCTTGACCGGCGTGCCGTCGGAGTATTTGAGCCCTTTGCGCAGCGTCAGCTCGTAGGTCTTTTCGCCGTTGCTGACCTCGGGCATCGCCTCGGCCAAGCCGGGCATCAGTTCCGAGACTTCCTCGCCGTCCCCGCGCTTGTAGGTGAGCAGCGGCATGTACGTCGTCCACATCGGTTCCCAGCCGTGGATCGTGTAAGAGAGCGCGGGGTCGAGGAAGTCGGGCTGCCCCGCCTGGGCGATCGTCACCGACTCCGAGCTGCCGGAGCCACTGGCGCCGCTGGCCGAGTCGGAGGAATCATCACTTCCACATGAGGCCAATCCAAGAGTTGCGACCGCTCCAAAACCAAAAACCGCTGCAAGAACGCGCAATCTCTTCAACGCAATACCTCCGAGTTCGACTGGATGGGCCTGCCCGCCGGCAGCAACTCCAGCACAACGTCATGATCGGCGTCAAGCTGATTTGAAACAGATGTTGCAAGGCGATCAGGCCATTTTGAGCCAAGAATCGGGGCCATGATCGCGACGATCGCGAGCACCCCCGCACCGGCGAAAGCGAAGGCGGCGCGGGGGTCGGCGACGCTCGCGATCACCCCTCCGAGCAGGTACCCGACGCCGGGCATCGCGGCCCCGACCGACTCGACCACGCTCATCACCCGCGCCTGCATGTTCTCGGCGGTGAGCTCCTGGACGGCGCTGACGACCGCCACCCACTGCACGCCGTTGCCCGCACCGCCGACGGTGGCAGCCGCGCAGGCGATGGCGAGGGTCGGGGCCATCGCCATGCCGAGGTAGCCGAGCGCCGATCGCGATCGTGCTGAAGAAGAGCAGGTAGGGCAGCGAGGCCCGGCGCAGGGTGGCGAAGACGAGGCTGCCGAGGACCATGCCGGCACCCCAGCTGGCCAGCAGCAGGCCGTAGCCGGCGTCGCCGGCGTCAAGCGTCTCCTTGGCGAAGATCACCTCGATCGGGATCACCGCGGCGAAGAAGACGAAGGCGAGGCCCTGGGCGGTGATCAGCCGGCGCAGGCGCGCGTGTTCTCGCACGTAGGCGAACCCGGCCCGGAGGCGCTCGCGGGTGTCGCCCTCGTCGGGGGTCGCCTGCGGCAGCGGGCCGGCGGTGAGCAGGATCCAGGCGATCGCGTAGAAGGAGATCGCGTCGAGCAGCAGTGCCGCCTCGACCCCGAACCCGGCGACGACCAGCCCGGCGATCGCCGGGCCGACCGCGGCGCCGCCGGTGAAAGCGACGTTGAGGATCGCGTTGCCGGCCCGCAGTTCGCCGGTCGGCTCGAGCATCGCCGCCGCCACCGCGCGGGTGAGGGCGCGGGCGGACAGGGCGAGGGCGCCGTCGAGGGTGGCGAGGACGAAGACCGCCGCCAGCGAGAAGTGCGAGGAGAAGAGGACGAGGCCGGCGAAGGCCGCCGCCTCGCCGGCGTAGAGGACCGGGAGCACGTAGCGCGGGGGCGGCCGCTCGACCCGGGCGACCAGGATCGGGGCCAGGATCGCCGGCAGGAAACCGGTGCCGAGGAAGAGCACGGCGGTCGCGAGGGAGCTGCCGGTGCGGTCGTAGACCAGCACCGAGAGGGCCACGATCCCCATCCAGTCGCCGAGCTCGTTGACCGCGTAGGAGGCGGCCAGGCGGCGGAAGCCACGCCTGCGCAGGGGGTCGGTTAGGCGTGGTTTACGCACAGATCGTCGGTTCTCCTACTGCATTTCTGCACAAGTTTTCCTGCAGATGCACAAGTTTCGGCAAAGCTGTGCTACAAAGTTGCCAGCAGTTCTTGCAGATTTGTCGTCCAGCGCACAACTAAGGGCTTCAACGGAGGGTCATTATGGGCTACCGCCGCTAAGAACTAACTAAGACGGATCGGACAGACTCGTCAATAACTTCCGAGGGTGCTCTTCAGCCCTCATGCAAGGGGCGCCAGGGGCGTCCTTTGTCGTTCTTGGGGTCTGACGCTCGGGTTTGTCGGCTTGCAAGAGCTTGGCCAACCCGTCTATCTGCCTTGCCGCGGCCCTTCCCACGGGCTAGCTTTTTCCTGCGCATTGCGGAAATCCTGTGTCTCGGCCATACCCCGGCAGGGGTTTGAGTTCGAACGCGGAACCGTCGATATGGCTGAGTAGCCAGTCGCCTGCCAGCACCCCCTATGCCAGAAGAACGACCGACCCGCCGTGTCATCGCCCTTGAGGCGATGCTGCTGCTGGCCGTGATCGGGGTCGCGGCAGCGACCGCGTCGAGCGCGAACTGGGACCTGGCGCTACTCGGCATCCTGCTTGGCTTCACGGTCTTCAGCGACCTGACCGCGATCGAAACCAGCTCGAAAGTGAAGATTTCGGGCAGCTTCCTCGCCCTGGTCCTCGCGATGGTCTTCCTCGGTGGCGCCCCGGCCGCGCTGCTCGGGGTGGTCACGATCCTGGTCGGCTGGCTGCGCTGGCGCGACGCGCCGCACGACCTGCTCAACAACCTCGTCACCTACGCGACCTTCCCGCTGGTCGGCGGGCTCGCCTTCTCCGAGGTCGTAGCCCGGGCCGGGGTCACCGACTCCGACCCCGTCTTCTACGTCCTCGTCTTCGCCGTCTTCCTGCTCGCCCTGGCGATCAACTTCACGATGATCGGCGCCTACACCTGTTACCTCGAGCGCAGCTCCTTCGCCGAGAAGGTGCGCACGGCGCTGATCCCGTTGCTCCCCTCGGAGATGGCGGCGGCGCTGATGGCGGTCGGGGTCGCCTTCATCTTCCACCAGATCGGGCTCGCCGGGGTCGCCCTCTTCGGCATCGTCCTCGTCACCTTCCAGTACCTGCTCGGCGCCTTGCTGGTCTCCCAGCAGCGGGCCGAGGAGCTGGAGCTGCGCAGCAAGCAGCTGGCCAGCTTCCAGGTCGGGATGTTGAGCGCGATGCTGCGCACGCTCGACCTGCGGGACCAGATGACCGCCCGCCACAGCGCCGCGGTCGCGCGCTACTCGCGGGCGATCGCCCAGCGCGCCGGCTTCTCGCGCCGCGAGGAGGAGCTGGTCCACATCGCCGCGCTGCTGCACGACATCGGCAAGTTCATCCTGCCCGACCGCATCCTCAAGGCCAACGTGCCGCTCACCGACGAGGACTGGATGCTGATCCGGCGCCACCCGCAGCAGGGCGCCCGCGTCGTCTCCTCGCTCGACGGCTACGGCCCGGTGGCGGAGATCATCCTCGCCCACCACGAGCGGATCGACGGCAAAGGCTATCCGCGCGGTCTGGAGGGGGACGACATTCCGGAGCTGTCGCGGATCATCTCCGTCGCCGACACCTACGACGTGATGACGGCGCGCGACTCCTACCGCACGCCGATGTCGAGCCACGACGCGATCGTCGAGCTGCGCCGCGTCGCCGGCAAACAGCTCGACGCCCGCTTCGTCGAGGTCTTCATCGAGCTGCTCGAGGGCCAGGACGTCTCCTTCCAGCACGGCGAGGCGGCTGACTTCGAGAAGGAGCTGGCGCTCGAATCGCGGATCGCCGAGACGGCCAGCCCTGGCAGTGAGGGCAACCGCTTCCAGGTCGCCGGCGTCAGCGCCTGAGCGCTACGGTTCGGCTCAATGCGGGCCGTCACCTTTCAAGCCCCCGGGGAAGTGCGGATCGAGGAGAAGGCTGATCCGGAGCTGGTTGCTGGTGATGATGCGGTGGTTCGGGTCGAGGCGAGTGGGATCTGTGGGTCGGACCTGCACATCTACCACGGGCGGGTGCCGGTCGAGCCGGGGTTCACGATCGGGCACGAGTTCGTCGGCACGGTGCTGGCGATCGGTGACGAGGTCGAGCGGGTCGGCGTCGGCGACCGCGTGCTCGGGACCTTCCACACCGCCTGCGCGACCTGCTCTTCCTGCCTGCGCGGCGACTACCACCGCTGCCGCAACGGCCAGACCTTCGGCCACGGCTCCCACCTCGGCAACCTCCAGGGCGCCCAGGCCGAGCAGCTGCTGGTCCCGCGCGCCAACCTGACCCTGCGCCGGGTGCCGGAGGGGATGTCGGACGACGCCGCCCTCTTCGCCGGCGACGTGATGGGGACCGGCTACCACGCCGTCGCCCACGCCGGGATGCGCCCCGGTGACACGGTCGCGGTGCTCGGCCTCGGCCCAGTCGGGCTCTGCGCCGTGCAGGCGGCGCTGGCCGGCGGCGCGGTCGAGGTCTTCGCGATCGACTCGGTCCCGCAGCGGCTGCAGATGGCGGCCTCCTTCGGGGCGACGCCGCTGCACCTGACCGAGACCGAGCCGAAGCGGGCGGTGCGGGCGGCGACCGACGGCCTCGGCGCCGACATCGTCGTCGACGCGGTCGGCGACCCCGGGCCGCTGGCGATGGCGGTCAGCCTCGCCCGCGACGCCGGCGTCGTCTCCGGGATCGGCGCCTACGCCGGCAAGGGCGAGGTGCCGCTCGGGCTGGCCTGGCTGAAGGGGCTCGACCTGCGGCTCGGGCTGGCCAACGTGATCGCCCACCTCGACCGCGTGCTGGCGCTGATCGCCGCCGGCAAGCTCGACCCGACCCCACTGGTGACTCACCACATGAGCCTCGACCAGGCCGGCGAGGCCTACGCGATCTACGACCGGCGCGAAGCGCTGAAGATCGTCCTCACGCCCTGAGGATTACAGACTGTGCTGGTTGACTAGCACAGTCTGTAGAGTTACTGTGCCTTTTCAATGGCACAGCAGAACGCCGCTGCCCTGAGGAGCAGAGCCGGCTCCACCGGCGACCTCCTGATCCAGGTGGGGAACATGATGATCCTCACCGCGAAGACGCTTGTCTCGGCGCTGCGGCCGCCCTATCCCTACGGCGGCGAGTTCGTCGATCAGTTCTCGTTCGCGCTGCGGCTCTGCTGGTTCCCGATGCTGATCTCGACCTTTGCCCTCTGCCTCGGGGCGGCTGGGCTGCAGGCCGCCAACGCGCTGACCTTGTTCGGTGCCATGGACCGGCTCGGTGGATTCTTCGTGCTGGCGGCGGTCCGCCAGATCGCCCCGATCGTCACCGCCATCGTCGTCGCCGGCGTCGCCGGCACCGCGATCACCGCCGACCTCGGGGCGCGCAAGATCCGCGAGGAGCTCGACGCCCTCCAGGTGCTCGGGGTCGATCCCGTCAAGAACCTGGTCGTGCCCCGCTTTCTCGCTCTGATGCTGATGACCGGCCTGCTCGACGTCTTCGCGATCGTCTTCGGTCTCGCCGGCGGCGTCTTCACCGAGCTGCTCTTCAACCAGCCGCTCGGTGGCTTCGCCGCGACCCTCTTCACCAACGCCTCGATCACCGACCTCTGGGGCTCGGTCCTGATGTGCTCGCTGTTCGGCGCGATCATCGCCGTCGTCTGCTGCTACAAGGGGATGACCGCCTCGGGGGGCGCCGCTGGAGTGGGGCGGGCCGTCAACGAGGCGGTCGTCGTCTCGTTTGTCGGCGTCTTCGCCTTCCTCTACGTCTTCACCTCGGTCCTGCTCGCGACCAACCCGGAACTGCAGTCGATCCGGTGATCGGCTGGCTCGACCTCCCGCGCGGCTGGCTCGACTCCCTCGGGGAGATCGCCCGCTTTGGCACCAGGGTCTCCGGCCTCGTCTACTCCGGCCGTGCCTTTCCTTACTTCGGCGAGGCGATTCGCCAGGCGGGGCTGCTGATCCTCGGCTCGGCGATCGTGATCTGGGCCTTCGTCTTCCTCCTCGGCCTCCAGTGCGGGATTCTCGGCGCCTATCTCTTCCGCGCCCAGGGGGCACCCTCCTACGCCGGCCTGTTCTCCGCCTGGTGCGACCTGCGCGAGGCGCTGCCCTACGCGTTCGGCTACATCCTCTCGGCCAAGGTCGGGACCGGGATCGTCGCCGAGCTGGGGGCGATGCGGATCTCCGATGAGATCGACGCGCTCGAGGTGATGGGGATCCCGCCCGTCGCCTTCCTCGCCGCGACGCGGCTGCTGGGCGCCTGGCTCGCGCTCCCGTTCATCTACCTGGCCTCGATCGGCATCATGTACCTGGCCAGCTACATCGCCGTCGTCGACCAGGTCGGTGACGTCTCCTCCGGCGGCTACCAGCTGATCTTCTGGATGTTCCAGAACCCGGGGGATCTGATTTTCAGCCTGATCAAGGGGATGGTGATGGCAACCGTGATCGTGCTGGTCGGCTGCTACTACGGCTACACGGCCTCGGGCGGGCCGGTCGGCGTCGGCACCGCGACCGCGAGGTCGATGGTCTTCAACATCGTCATGGTCCACATCCTCGGCATGCTCGGAACGGTGGTCTTCTGGGGCGCGAACCCGCGGGCGCCGATCGGGGGGTGAGGCTTTGGCGAACTGTGCCGTTTGACTAGAACAATCCTTTCCCGATACTGTGTTGGCTGATGGCACAGAAGAACGTCGCCGCGCGGGCTGAGCCCAACCCCTTCGCGATTGATCCCAGCGACGAGTTGCCGGTTGGGCTGCAGCTGACGTGGCGGCTGCGGGCGCTGATCTCCACCGGCCAGCTGGCGAGCGGCGAGCGCCTCCCCAGCTTTCGCCGCCTCGCCGAGTGGGCGGGGGTCAACCTCAACACCGTGCGGGCGGTTTACGAGGGTCTCGAGGCGGACGGGCTGGTGGTCAGCCGTCAGGGCCAGGGAACCTTCGTCGCCGACGGCGTCGAGGCCGCTCCGGAGCTGGAGGAGATCGCGGCAGACGCGCTGCGCCGCGCCAGCGAGGCGGGCCTCGGCCCCCGTGACCTGGCGGTAGTTGCGATGGCTTGTGTAGGCATCCCCGGCAATGTTGGGGGGGAGGCTCCGGCGTTGACCACGCCGGGCCTCCCCGATCCGGATGAGGAGAGCGAGGCGATCGAGGTGCGGCGGGAGCTGCGCCGCCAGATCGGCCGGCTGGAGGCGGAGCTGGCCTCCTACACCCGCCATCTCGGCGCCGAGCTGCCGACGGCGCCGCGCCGCGCCGTCGCCCACGTCGCCGGCGTGCAGGAGCTGGAGCGGACCCGCGACACGCTGATCGCCCAGCTTTCCGAGGCGCAGCGCGAGGCGGAGGAGCGGGTGCGCGAGGAGGTGCGGGCGCGCGGCAACGGCCCGCTCGGCAGGGCGATGAGCTTGTGGCAGTCGAGACCCTGACCCGCAGAACCGGCTCGTTCGGCCGGATGCTCGTCGAGGTGGGGACGATGTCGATCCTCACCGTGCGCACGATCGTCTCGGCGATCAAGCCGCCCTATCCCTACGGCGGCGAGCTGGTCTGGCAGTTCCTCTTCGTGCTCAAGCTCTCCTGGTTCCCGCTCACGGTCTCGACCTTCGCGCTCAACCTCGGCGCCCCGGGCCTGCAGGCCGCCGGCGTGCTCTCGCTGTTCGGCGCCCTCGACCGGCTCGGCGGCTTCTTCGTGCTGACCGCGGTGCGCTGGATCGGCCCGCTGGTCACCGCGGTCGTCGTCGCCGGCGTCGCCGGCACCGCGATCACCGCCGACCTCGGGGCGCGCAAGATCCGCGAGGAGCTCGATGCCCTGCAGGTGCTCGGGGTCGATCCCGTCAAGAACCTGGTCGTGCCGCGCTTCCTCGCGCTGATCGTCGTCACCGGCCTGCTCGACGTCTTCGCGATCGTCTTCGGGCTCTCGGCCGGGATCGGCGCCGAGCTGCTCTACAACCAGTCGCTCGGCGGCTTCTTCGCGACCCTCTTCACCAACGCGACGGCGCTCGACATCGTCGTCTCGGTCCTGATGTGCACCGCGTTCGGGGCGATCATCGCGATCGTCTGCTCCTACAAGGGGATGTCCGCTTCCGGTGGCGCCGCCGGGGTCGGCCGCGCCGTCAACCAGGCGGTGGTGATCGCCCTGGTCGCCGTCTTCTTCTTCCAGTTCGTCGTCACCTCGATCATCTTCGCCACCAACCCGGAGCTGCAGGCAGTCCGGTGATCGGCTGGCTCGACGTCCCGCGCGGCTGGCTCGACTCGTTCGGCGAGATCGCCCGCTTCGGCTCCCAGGTCGCCGGGCAGGTGCTCACCGGCCGTGCCTTCCGCTTCTTCGGCGAGGGCCTGCGCCAGGCCGGGATCCTGATCTTCGGCTCGGCCGTGATCATCTGGGCCTTCGTCTTCATCCTCGGCCTCCAGTGCGGGATCCAGGGCGCCTACTTCAACCGCTCGATCGGGGCGCCATCGCTGTCCGGCCTCTTCTCCGCCTACTGCGACCTGCGCGAGGGCGTGCCCTACGCCTTCGGCTACATCCTCTCGGCCAAGGTCGGGACCGGGATCGTCGCCGAGCTGGGGGCGATGCGGATCTCCGACGAGATCGACGCGCTCGAGGTGATGGGCATCCCGCCGATCACCTTCCTCGCCGCGACCCGCCTGCTCGGGGCCTGGATCGCGATCCCGTTCCTCTACCTGGTCGCGATCGGGGTCGCCTACCTGGCCAGCTACTTCGCCGTGATCGAGCAGGTCGGCGACGTCTCCTCCGGCGGTTACTTATTGATCTTCTGGATGTACCAGGACCCCTTAGACCTGTTCTTCAGCCTGACCAAGGGGATGGTGATGGCGACCGCGATCGTGCTGGTCGGCTGCTACTACGGCTACACCGCCTCCGGCGGCCCGGTCGGGGTCGGCACCGCGACCGCGCAGTCGATGGTGGTCAACATCATCCTCGTCCACATCATCGGCATGCTCGGCACCGTCGTCTTCTGGGGTGCCAACCCGCGGGCCCCGATCGGGGGCTGAAGCTCAGCCGCCTTTGATCAGGATCGCGGCGATTACGCCGATCAGCCCGACGAACGTGCTGCCACCGATCCGGTTCAAGGTCGTTTGCAGCGCGCCCATCCCCTGTCGGAGCTCGACGATCTGGCCTTCGACTCCATCGAATCTCCTGTCGACTTCAGTGAAGCGTCGGTCGACTTCATCGAAGCGATGAGCGGTCTGCTTCTCCACCTGCTCGAAGCGCCTGTCGATCTGGTCGAATCGCCGGTCGATCTCGTCGAACCGTCGATCGATCCCGTTGAATCGCTCCTCCAGCCGCTCGTCCGTCCACGCCATGCGTTCCATGCTTGCACCCTACAAAATCAAATGCAACCTATTGTCTGCGGGACGTAACGTCTTTGACAATTTTCAGAGACGACTGGCGCTCGTGGCCGCCTTCGCCGGACGCCGGTGGCGGCGGAACATCTCTTCGACCCAGGCCCACCCGGGGCGGTCGCGGAGGCCGTCGCGGAAGCGTTCCAGGGCAGGCGGCGTCGGCGTGTCCGTCGACAGCGGCCCGCCCTCGGCGCCGACCACCGGGTAGAAGAGCGAGGCGGCGGCGAGGTCGGCGACGCTGAAGCTCTCGCCGACCAGGTACTCGCCGCCGTTGGCGGCCAGCTCGGCGTCGAGCCGGTCCATCGCCGCGACGATCTTCTCGCGCGCGGTCTCCGCCTCGGCCTCGTCCTTGACTCCGAAGCGGAGGCTGGTGTAGGTGCGGGCGTAGAGGCCGACCAGGCTTTTCGCCTTGCCGAGCGGGGCGGGGACGACGCTGGAGGCGACCTCGGCGAACAGCGCCGGCTCCTTGACCAGCTCGTGGAAGGGGAGGAAGCGCGCGTACGGCCCCAGCTCCTCGTCGAAGAACTCCTCCAGCGCGAGCGCGCGGCGGCGCTGCTCGGGGTCGGCCGGGTAGAGGGGCGGGTCGGGGTAGCGCTGCTCGAGCGCGGCGATGACGGCGGTCGAGTCGCCGATCGTGCGGCCGTCGAGCCGCAGGATCGGGAAGGTCTTTTCCTTGCCGCGGGTGAGCGCCAGGGCGACCGCCATGTGGGAGCCCGGCAGCGGCGAGCGGCGCCGGTGCTTGACGTTCTTGTGGGCGAGCGCCCAGCGCGCCTTCTCGCTGTAGTGCGAGATCTCGAGCTGCAGAGCGTCGGTTCGGTTGCCGCCATTGCGCCTCCTCGGTGCGCCTGCCAGCATAAGCCCGATGGCGCTGCTGAGCGATTCCGAGATCGAGCAGAAGCTCGCTGGGCTGGACGGCTGGGAGCGGCGCGGCGACGCGATCGCGAAGCAGTTCGAGCGCGGCGACTTCGTCGGCTCGGTCAAGTTCGTCGCGGGCCTGGTCGAGCCGGCCGAGGCGATGAACCACCATCCCGACCTCGAGATCTCCTGGGCGACCGTGACCGTGTCGCTCTCGACTCACTCTGAAGGTGGGCTGACCGGGAATGACTTCGAGCTGGCCCGCAGGATCGACGCGCGAGCATAAGAGTCAATCCCGGTAGGGATTCCACTTAACTTTTTCGACGTCGGAGGCGGCCGTCCGAGTCCGAACGCGCCGAAAAAGTACAAGACGTTCCACCCCTACCGGGATTGACTCCCACTGGCCGTGCCGAGAGCTTCGACCAAGTCGCGACCGCAGGTGTGGTCGGGGTCCTTTTCGGGGTTGTAGCAAGCCAGGGAGGCGCCGACGAGCTGCGGTGAGCTGAGCAGTGGGGGTAGTAGTTCGGCCAGCTCGTCCCAGCTGAGGCCGCCGGGCATCAGGTAGTCGGTGGCGGGGAAGGCGGTCTGGTCGAGGACGTCGACGTCGAAGTGGAGCCAGAACGGGCCGTGGTCGAGCAGGCCGACGACCTCGGTGGCGCCGAGCCGCGGCCCGACCGCGCGCAGCTCCTCGACCGGGCGCTGGATCGGCGCCGGGTCGAGCGTCTGCGGCTGGCGCATCCCGTGCTCGACCGACTCGGCCCTGTCGCGGAAGCCGACCAGGGCGGTGCGCTGCGGCTCGACCGAGGCGCCGCCGCAGGCCTCGACCCAGGCGGCGGGACCGAGGCCGAGCGCGACCGAGACCGGCATGTCGGCCGCCTCGCCGGTCGGCGAGGTCTGGCCGTCGTAGAGGTCGAGGTGGCCGTCGAGGTGGACGAGGCCGGCCGCGCCGCCGGCGTCGCGCACTCCCGCCAGTGCCCCGGGCAGCTCGGCGCAGCAGCCGCCGGCGAGGAAGGGGCGGACGCCTTCGGCGACCAGCTCGGCGATCGCGCCGCGGATCGCCACCGTGGTCGCGAGCACGTCGGCGCTGGCGAGGATGCCGGTCGCCGGGTCGCGCTCCTCGCCACGGATGCCGACCTCGAGGTCGCCGCCGTCCTCGCCGCCGAGCAGGGCCGGGAGGCCGAGGTCGCGCAGGGCCGCGGGGCCGTGCTCGGCGCCGCCGTCGCGGCCGACCGAGTCGATCGGAACGCCGATGAAGGCAAGCGGCTTCACCACACCCGACTTTAACCCCACCCCGCTGGTGTCAAACTCGGCCGCGATGGCAAAGCGCAAGAAGCAGCGCCGGCCCCGGCAGAAAGCACCGACCCTCGACTACACCGACCCGGAGGGCAACGTGCTCACCCTGCGGCAGTCGCTCAGCGCCGGCACGATCGCCAAGATCGGCGAGCCGCCGGCGGCCGCGGCGGCCTCGCAGGAGGACGCCTGGCGGCGGCGCTCGGAGGCGTTGTTCGAGCGGCTGGTCGTGCGCTGGGAGATCGCCGGCCTGCCGCTGACCGAGCAGACGATGCTGCTCGGCCGCTACCGCATGGCCGACGCCGAGACGCAGCGCTGGGTGCGCCAGACGATCGCCGAGCACCTCGAGCGCCACCTCCCCGAGCTGGCGGGATAGCGGTGGCCGAGGAGCTGCGGATCGACGAGCGGCTGGCGATCCCGCTGGCCGAGATCGAGCTGCGCGCCAGCCGCTCCTCCGGGCCCGGCGGCCAGCACGCCAACGTCACCGCTTCGCGGGTCGAAGCGGTCTTCGACGTCGCCGCCTCGGCGGCGCTCGACGAGGCCCAGCGCGAGCGCCTGCTCGCCCGCGCCGGCGCGACCGTCACCGCCGTCGCCCAGGACGCTCGCGGCCAGTCGCGCAACCGCGAACTCGCCCTACAGCGCCTCGCCGAGAAGATCGCCGCTGGGCTGGCCGAGCCACGGCGCCGCCGCCCGACCCGCCCGACCGGGGCCTCGCGCCGGCGCCGGCTCGAACAGAAGCGGCGTGTCGGCGAACGCAAGCGGGGTAGGAGGAGGCCAGGCGGGGAGGGGGAGTAGCGTCGCCCCCGCGGGGACCATCACCAGCGACCGAAAGGATCCGACCATGCTTGCGGACTCGAAAGCCTTCAACGGCTTCGCCGTAGACGACCTCGATGCGGCGCAGCGGTTCTACGGCGAGACCCTGGGGCTGAGCCTCGAGGTGCTCGACGAGGAGAACGGCCTGCTCACCATGCACCTGGCCGGCGACCGCGACACGCTCGTCTACCTCAGCCCCGGGATGACCCCGCCCAGCTACACGATCCTCAACTTCCCGGTTGACGACATCGACCAGGCGGTCGACGACCTCAGCGCCCGCGGCGTCAGCTTCGAGCAGTACGGCAACCCGGAGATGCCCCAGGACGAGAAGGGCGTGATGCGCGAGGGCGGCCCGCTGATCGCCTGGTTCAAGGACCCGGCGGGGAACACGTTGTCGGTGCTGCAGGAGAGCTAGCCGGGCGGGCCGGCGCGAACTCGGCCCAGAGAATTCACAGAGCCGCGTCTGCGTGCGCGCGATAGGTGCGCCGCGCCGCCATAGGTTTGGCGGCATGGTCTACCGCCGCGATCTGATCGACCACTTCGAGTGGCTTGCCGGCTCCGAGGGCTACGACGAAGCACTTGACGAGGCGCTGGTGGCGATCGCGATGGCCGCCAATGGCCACAAGCACGACTTGGTCAACTTCGGGGTTGCGTGGGTCAGCGTCAGCTACAACGTCGAGCGCTACCAGCTCGAGGAGTTCGTCGAGCGGGCGCGTGCCGAACGGCCGTTTCCGCCGCCGGACTACGACGGCCGCTAGCTTTGCGGGATGCCCCGCCTCGTCCCCGAGTCCCCGCCGGCGAGCACGCCGGCGGTGCGCCGGGTGATGCAGGGCAACCGCTCGGAGGGGACGAGGCCGGAGGCAGCGGCTGGTTCGGCGCTGCACCGGCGTGGCCTGCGCTACCGCAAGCACGTGCAGCCGGAGCCGTCGCTGCGCTGCAAGGCCGACTTCGTCTTCCGCCGCGTCCGGGTCGCCGTCTTCGTCGACGGCTGCTTCTGGCACGGCTGCCCCGAGCATGGCCGTGTGCCGAAGGACCCGAGCGGCTACTGGGGCGCGAAGCTGCGCCGCAACGCCGAGCGGGACCGGCGCAACGACGCGGAGCTGGCGGCTGCGGGCTGGGCCGTGCTGCGCTTCTGGGAGCACGAGGATCCCGAGGCGGTGGCGAGCGCAGTCGAGGAGCTGGTCCGCGCCCGCCGCGGCGCTTGACTAGGCGGCGATCGCGAGCGCCGGCTCTCCGGCCTCGTCGCCGACGTCGTCGCTCAGGTCGCTGAGCACCTGCTTGGCCACGGCGAAGGCAAGGCTCGGGGGCACGGCGTTGCCGATCTGCCGGTAGCGGGAGCTCTGGCGGCCGCTGAACTCCCACCAGTCCGGGAAGCTCTGCAGCGCGGCGGCCTCCTCGACCGTGATCCTCCGCATCCGCTTCGGGATCGTGAGATTCGGCTTGCGGCCTTCCATCAGGCGGCGGTGATAGCCGACGATCCAGCTTTCCCCGGCTCTGCCTTCGAGCTCCCACTGGTCGACGATCGGGGTCCGGTTGCCGCCCATCGAGGCCGGCAGCGTCGGGGCGGGCGCGTCGAGGTTGAGTGGCCGCCCTTTGCCGTTGAACGGCATCCCCGCGAACGGCGACTTGCGCAGAACGGGCTTGCGGGCCGGGGTGATCCGGGCGGTGCAGATCGAGTCGTTGCCGGGCGCACCGATCGGGGGCAGCTTGGCGAGGGCGCCTCTGACCGTCGGCGGCAGGTCGACGGAGGTTGTCGCCGGTCGTCGCGGAACGCTGTCGCGTAGGCCGACCATGAACATCCGCTGGCGCGACTGCGGCACGCCGTAGTGGCTTGCGTTGAGGACCCAGACCCGGGTCGTGTAGCCGGCCTCCTCGGCCGCCTCCCGGAGGTCTCCAATCAGCCCGGCCCAGCGCTTGTTCTCCGCCAGGCTCTTTACGTTCTCCATCACGAAGCCCCGCGGCTGCAGGTCTTTGACCACGTCGAGGAAGGTCCAGACGTGCTGGCTGCGAGGATCGTCCGGCCGCATCTGGCCGGCGACCGAGAACCCCTGGCAGGGAGGCCCGCCGATCACCAGGTCGGGAGCGAGCCCGGCTAGCTGGCCGCGCAGTTGCTCGATGTCGCCGTGGACCACGTGCTCGCCGAGGTTGCGCCGGTAGGTCTCGGTCGCGTCGAGATCGAGGTCGTTCGCCCACAGCGGCGCGAAGCCCGCCTCGACAAAGCCCTGGTCGAGTCCCCCCGCCCCGGAGTAGAGCGAGATAAACGATTTTCCGATCGTGGCCACGCAGGGGCGAAGGTACCGGCCGCTGCCGACGCCACACTAGACACGGTTAAGCATGGGGGACGGAGCGGACACGAACGAAGATCTGGCCGGCCGCGACCGCCTGCGCGAAGCGATGCGCTGGCTGCTGTTGCCGGTTCGGGTGGAGGCCGAGGACGAGGCGGTCGTCGCGGCGCGGGCCGTGCTGGCGGCGGCCGGCATCGAGCCCGACGACGAGCCGGCCTGGATCGAGATGGAGCTTGCGGATTGGCGGCGGACGGGCGAGTCCAGCGACGGCCTCGTCGCTGTCGCCACCGCCTACCTCAGGGCCGGGGGAGGGAAGCTCGAGTCGAAGCTGGCCAAAAAGTACTTCAGCCTGCACGCCAGGCTCGCCGAGGAGCCGCTGATGGACCACGATGCGGCGAGTGCCGTTCTCAGTCACGCACGGCTGATCGCTCTGCTCGCTACCGAGGAGGGCCTTTCCGCCGGCCAGGTGGCGAAGCTGGTCGCGGCACGGGATGAACGGGCGCCCGTCACCTGGTCCCACGTGCAGAGGATCCTCAGCGCGGTCGGGGCGAAGCCGAGCCTCAGCGAGGAGGAGATCCAACGGGTCTACGCGACCGACGAGGAACTGGAGGTGGAGGTCTTCGCCGACGCTGAGGAGGTGATCTGCCTCGAGATGGTCGCCGGCGCCGGGCGTCGCCTCGGGTTCCCCGGCAACCTGTTCGAGCTGCTGAGGACGCTGGTGCCGCCGGGGGAGATCCCGAACGGCCCCTACCTGCAGATCCTTCACTACCAGTGCACGATCGCCGAGCACTACGACCACGCGCTCACGATTCTCTA
Source organism: uncultured Actinomycetes bacterium (assembly GCA_963728025.1). Classification (GTDB taxonomy): domain Bacteria; phylum Actinomycetota; class Thermoleophilia; order Solirubrobacterales; family 70-9; genus VAYN01. The sequence continues at coordinate 37,392 of CAVSIF010000004.1, forward strand.
CGAGTTCACCCCGAGGGGCGAGGCGGCGAAGTCGCTCTTCGCCCACTACCCGTCGACGCTGGAGGTCAAGGACTCGCCGTTCCTCAACAACACCAAGAGCGTCGACGAGATGAACCGGGCGTGGGCGAAGAGCAAGAAGCGGGCGTACACCCGCCAGGCGCACGCGCTGGTCGGGGTGGTCCAGGGCCTCGACAGCATGGGGTTCGCGGCGCGGCGCGAGCTCGCCGCCTGGTTGCGGCGGCTGCTCGTGCGCCGGATCCGCCTCGCCCGCGACACCGAGGTGGTGCTGCCCCGGCGCCTCTCTCCGAAACGGGCGAAGGCGCTGGTCGAGTCGGTCTCAGCGGGGGAGACGGGGACCCGGGGGATCCTCGAGCAGCGGCTCGTCGACGCCGTGTCGTCGTTGCGGCACCCGCTGCCGAGGTGGATCCCGCGTGGTCTGCTCGACTCGGTCAACGCGACCAACACGAGCAGCCGCAAGTGCGGTGACTGCGACTTCCAGGACACCGCCCGCCGGCGCGTCGTCGCCTACGAGGCGCACGCCGGCAAGCTCTCCGATATCTACCTCGACGGCCATCTCCGCACCCTCGAGGCGGTGCTCAAGCGGCGGCTGACCGAGTGGGAGGAGAACGTCGGGCCGGATCTCGAGTGGAAGGTCGAGATTCACTTCGTCGCCCACGAGCTCGATGTCGCGGAGCCGCCCGACCTGAGCATCGACGGCGTCACTGTGAAGGTCAAGGCGACCACCTACGATGACTTCCTCTCCGGCCTCGACTGCTCCGACCCGGCGGTGCAGAAGGCGATCAACCGCTACGTACGCGACCCCCTGGCCGCCCCCCGCACCCCCGACTCGATCCGCGCCACCCTGCTCAGCCTGCTCGGCGTCTGAATGGGCACGGTATTGGCCCGCCTGCTGCTATCATTGCTATCACGATGGCACAGCTCCTGGTGCGTGACATAGAGAGCGATGTGGTGCGCGAGTTGAAGGTTCGCGCCGCCCAGCATGGCCGCTCGGCCGAGGAGGAGCACCGGCGGATCCTGCGGGAGGCGCTGCGGCCCCACGCCCCGGTCAAGTCCCTCAAGGAGCTTCTGCTCGAGATGCCCGACGTCGGCGAGGACGAGGACTTCCAGCGTCCCGAGGATCGCGGTCGCCCAGTGGAGCTTTGAGCTTCCTGCTCGATACCAATGTCATCTCGGAGCTGCGCAAGGGCCGGCGAGCCGATCCGAACGTCACCTCCTGGTTCGCCGGCCTCGTCGACGAGGAGATCTTTCTCAGCGCCTTGACGCTCGGGGAGATCCGCCGTGGGATCGAGAGTGTGCGGCGGCGGGACTCCGACTCGGCGGCCGCCTTGGGCCGCTGGCTTGCCGGCCTGAGCGAGGCTTACGGTGGCCGGATCCTCCCGATCGATCGCGCGATCGCCGAAGAGTGGGGAAGGATGAGCGTCCCGGACCCGCTATCCGTCATTGACGGCCTGCTGGCCGCGACGGCGAGGGTCCAGGGCCTGACGCTGGCCACCCGCAACATCGCGGACGTGAAGGCCACCGGCGTCGAGCTGTTCGACCCGTTCGCAGGCTGAGCGAATCGTCAGGGGAGGTGTCAGCGTGCCTTTGGCAGCGCCGCCGGGCGGGCGCTCAGCAGCTCGGCGTAGTCCTCGGTGACCAGTGACTCCTTGTCGATGTCCAGTGCCTGGCGTAGCTGCTCGAGGCGTGCCCGCGGCGGCTCCGCGCCGGGCCGCTCGCCGATCGCGACCTCCACCTCCACCTCGATGAACTGGCCGAGGCCCTCGACCGCGTCGAGGTGGATTTCGGCTCCCTCCCAGGTGAGCGTGCGTCGCTTCAGCGCGACCACTCCGCGTAGTTCGGCCACCCGGAGGAGGGCGTCGATCACCGGCTCCGGCAGCTTCACCGCGACCAGGTGGTAGAAGGCCTCTCCGGGGCTCGGCGCGGGCTCGGCGGTATAGACCAGGTGTGCTTCGCGATTGGCCCGCTCGCGGAGCGTGACCCCGCCGTATGAGCCGCGGAAGCAGGTGTCGCAGAAGCTGCCGGTGTCCCAATCCTGGGCCCCGAGCACGGTGCAGCGGTCGGCCGTAGCGCTCGGAGCGGCGTCGCCTGCCCGCAGCCAGAAGACCCGGCGCGTCTCCATGAGGCGTCTCACGCGTCTCCCTCCACGGCCTCGAGCCGGCGGCCTGGCTCCGTTCCGGCGCCGACCGAGGCACTCGCCACAGCGATCAGCTCGTCGCGCAGCCCCGGCAGCGTGTCCGTTTCGCCGCGCTGCATCCGTGTGGCGATGACGGAGACGATCCCGAACGCGGCCAGCTCGGCGACCCCGTCCGTGGCGCGATCGCGGAGTTGGCCCCGTTCCGCGCCCTCGGCGAGCACCGCGCTCAGCGGCTCGCTCAGTGAGCTTTGGAGCCGCATCTGCGCTCCCAAAAGGCGGGGAGCGTGGACGAGGTACAGCTCGGCGGTCAGAGGACGCTCGGCGATCTCCCCGAGCAGAGCGTCGATTGCCGCCCGCAGCCGGGTCGGCCACGGCCCCTCGCTCTCGGTGGCTTCGACGACGGGGCGGCTGAGCCAGGCCCCGGCAAGCCGGCAGGCGAACCGCAGGCTCTCCTCGACGCTGTCGAAGAGGCCGTAGAAGGTGTTGCGCGATACCCCCGCCCGTTTGACGATCGCCGCCGTCGTCACCCGCGCGGCGCCTTCCTCGTGGGCGACCTCCGCCACGGCGAGCGCGCAGCGCACCCGCTTGCCTTCGTCGACATAGCGCTGGGGGAGCATCTCCTGGCCCGGTGGCCAGTTCGAGCCCCTCGCCGCTCTCCGCTTGCTCCTGTCCAGCTCGTTCGACTCTCGAGCCACGTCGCCCCCGCCGCGTTGAAACGCAATCTTTTCTATAAAAAACCATTGTACTGCATAGAAACCGCGCTGCGGAGGATCGGGCTGCTGGGTTATGCCCAGAAGCCCTTCTGGAGCAGCTCCCGGGCTCGGCGGGCCAGCCGCAGTGCCTCCTCCTGGCCCAGAAATGGCACCGTGGCGCTGTAGACGAAGTCGGGGAGCAACTGGGGCAGGCCGGCCGCGCGCCCGCCGGCGACCTCGCGGCGGATGATCGCCTCGGCGCCGCCCAGCGCCCCGAGAGCGGCCTTCGCCGGGGCGATCGCGCCCGCGGAGTAGGCCTGGCCGCGTTCCAGCATCGCCTCCAGCATCTGGTGGCCGTTTTCATAGGGCTTCCGCACCGCCGGGGGTGCCATCTGGCGCGCCCCGATGTAGCCGAGGTGGGCGAAGGAGGGATTTGCCGCCATCAGTTCGAGGATCGCCTTGACGCCGTAGATCACGTTCTCCCACTCCGAGCGATCGGCCGAGTAGGAGCGGGCGACCGTCGCGACGACCTCCGAGAGGATCGCGTCCTCGGCGGCGATGGCGCAGCGCTCGACGCTGCCCGCGAACGCGTCCGCGAAGGCCTCGCGGCCGGCCTGCGCGCGCTCGCAGATCTGCTCGACGCTCGTCTCCTCGTATCCCCGCTCGGCGCAGAGCTCGGTGAACGCCTGCAGCAACCGCTCCCGCTCGGTTGGAACGGTGATCTCCCCTGCCATCGCCTAGGCCCACCGCGTGCCGGCGAGCAGCCCCCGCGCCCGTCGGGCCAGCCGCAGCGCCTCCTCCTGGCCGAGAAATGGCACCGTGGCGCCGTAAGCCAAGTCGGGGAGGATCCGGGGCAACTGGCCCGCCCACCCGCCTGCGATTTCGCGCCGGATCAATGCCTCGCCGCCGCCGATCGCCGCCCGCGCCCCTATTACCGGCGCCAGGGCTCCGTCTTCGCTGTCTGCCCGCAGGCGATCGAGCATGGTCGTGAGGATCGCGAACCCCGACTCGTAGCGCTCCAGCGCCTTGGCCGGCATCGTCTGTCGCGAGTCGGTGAACGCAAGGCTTGCCAGTGCCGGGCGTGCCGCGAACAGTTCGAGCAGTGCCCTCAGCGCCCGCAGGGCGCTCTCCCATTCGGAGGCATCCGCCGAGTAGCTCGCGGCGACGACGGCCATCCCCTCGCCGAGGATCGTTTCCACCGCGGCCAGGGCGCAGGCCTCCTTATCTGCGAAGAGCCGGTCGAAGGCCTCGCGGGACACGTGCGCGTCGGCCAGCACCGCATCGATCGTTGTCTCGGCATAGCCCTTTCTCGCGCAGCTGCGGGCCATCGCCTCGAGCAGGCGTTCTCGATCCGAGGGCGCGGTCAGCTCGCGGCTCGTCGTGCTCACTCCCGCCCGCCCTTCTCCAGCTCGTCCATCGCGCTCACACGGTCCCGGCCGCTTGGGGGCCGACAGGCCCCTCAGAGCGCGGCCGCGGCGCTCCTCATCTCGTCCGCCGCCCGGTCAGGGCCCATGAAAGGAACCAGGACGGAGAAGAGGATTTCCGGCATCATCGCCGGCAGCCGCTCGGCCCGCCCGCAGTCGACCTCGGCGAAGATGATCGCCTCCGCCGCGCCGACCGCCAGCAGCTCGACCTCGCCGGGCAGCTCCTCGTCGGCCTCGGAGTACTCGCGCCCCTCCTCCATGTAGGGGACGAAGCGGGACAGCAGCTCGACGTAGCGCTCGTAGGTCGCCGGTCGGATGCCCGGGAACGCCCGGGTCATCGCCCGCGCCATCTCCGGCTCGGCCGCGATCGCCGTCAGCAGCGTGCTGAGCCCACCGCGGACCCGCTCCGGCCAGGCACCGCCGTCTCCGCACTCGCTCGTTGTCTTGGCGACGACGAGGTCGGTCAGGTAGTCGTAGGCGGCGAAGAGGCAGCCGTCCTTGCTTCCGAGCTCCGCCTCGAACTCCGCCTCGCTCACCCCGGCCGCCTCCCGGGCAGTGACCAGCGACATCTCCGGGTAGCCAACTTCGGCGAGTTCGGCCATCGCCGCCCAGAGCAGCTTCTCGCGCTTTGTCGTCTCCATCATTCCTCCTCGGCGATCAACTGCCTCGCCAGCCTCGATTGACGGAGCGCCTCCCCCTGGCCGACGAACGGGACCAGGGCCGCGTAGAGGAAGTCTGGCAGAAGCCGCCCGAGTTGCCCGATCCTCCCGGCGACCAGCTCACGCCGGACCACCGCCTCGGCGCCACCCAGCGCCGCCCGCGCCGCGCCGCTCGGGGGCCGGGCGCCGGTCGTCTGGGTTCGCTCCATCATCAATGCGAGGACGTGGGCGGCCGACTCGTAGCTGTCGTGCATTTGCGCCGTGCCACCCTGCCGGGCCTCGATGTAGCCGAGCCGGGCGAATGAGGGGCGAGTGCTCATCAGCTCGCTGATCGCCAGGATCTGGGCCGCGTGCCGCTCTGCTTCGGACCCCTGCGGGGGCGCGGTCGAGACCGCCGCCAGCGTCTCCGAGACGATCTTGTTGAGCGCCGCCAGCGCGCAGCTCTCCTTGTCGGAGAAGTGCGAGTCGAAGTCGTCGCGCCGGACACCCGCCCGCTCGATCACGTCCTCGACCGAGGTCTCCCCGAAGCCCCGCTCGGCGCAGCAGTCGGCCATTGCCTGCAGGATCCGGTCCCGCTCGGTGGCCGAGAGCACCTCCGTCCCTATCGCGGTAGCTGCCAAGGATCGTGATGGTACCGACTGGCAGTCGGGAGGGTTCGCTCAAGAATAAAAAACGGATGTGTTTAGGAAGAGCTATGGTTCCGCTCCGCGGGCAGCAAGCACGGCGCCCGCGCAGCGGCAGATGCGGGGACAACCTACTTTCGAACAGGGGTGCGTACCTTTACCGGGGTCGCGAGGGCGCTTTGGGCGGCTATCCTGCCCGCATGGCGCGCGCAGGAGGAAGGGGACGTGCCCAGCCGGGTGGGCACCCGCTGCGGCGCGAGGTGGTCACGCACCATCAGCGCCAGCGCATCCTCGCCGGCGCCGCTGCCGCGATCGCCGAGCGCGGCTACCGCGAGACCTCGGTCGCCGACATCGTCAAGAGCGCCGCGATCGCCCGCGCCCGCTTCTACGAGAACTTCTCCTCCAAGCAGGACTGCTTCTTCGCCCTCTACGACGCCGCCACCGAGGCGGCGCTCGCCAGCGTCGGCGAAGCCTGCGCAGGGGCGGAGGAGGCGGAGTTCCCCGAGCGGGTGCGGGTCGGCCTCGCCGCCCTGCTCGCCTACTTCGAGTCCAACCCCGACGTGGCCCGGGCCTGCATCGTCGAGGGGCCGACGGTCGGCGCCCCGATCAACGACCGCTTCGAGCGGCTGATCGGCGACTTCGCCACGCTGCTGCGGCGGGGGCGCTCGGGAGCGCCGGCCGCCGAGCTTCCGGACACCGTCGAGGAGACCGTGGCCGGGGGCCTCTACTGGCTGCTCTACTACGCCCTCCTCGACGGCCGGCCGAAAAAGATCGGCAAGCTGCTGCCGCAGCTGGTCGAGTTCTCGCTGATCCCCTTCGTCGGCACCGAGGCCTCCCGCGGCGCCCCGACGACCGGCTGAGTAGGCGCCGGCCCCGCGGCGCCAGGCCACTGTGAGCGGCCGGCCCGAGGGGGAGGCCGGGGTGGGGGAGCGCCACTCCCTCTGCGCCGCTCTTGTCGACCTCGTTCTCGATCGCGGTTACCCCGAGCTCGACGTGGCCGCGGTCAGCCGCCGCGCCGGCGCCGCGCCGGGCGCCTTCGAGCGTCACTTCGCCAGCCTCGAGGAGTGCTTCGCCGCCGCCTGGGAGGAGCTCGAAGGCGCCTATCTGGCCCGGGTCGAGTCGGTCTATGAGCTGGAGGAGGATTGGCGGGACAAGTTCCGGGCCGGCGCCCTGGAGACGGCGCGGCTGGCCGAGGCCCATCCACGCCCGGCCCGCTTCCTCGCCGTCGCTTCGCTCTCGGCCGGGGAGCTGGGGCGCGCCCGCCAGCGTGCGCTCGGCAGTCGCATCGCCGTCCTCATCGACACCGCCCGCGAGCAGATCCCGGAGCCAGACGCCGTGCCGGCGATCACCTCGCGCTGGATCGTCAGCATCTTCTTCGACCGCGTCTACCGCCGCTTCGCCTCGCCCGGTGGCCCCGACCTGGTTTCCCAGCTGCCGGAGCTGATGTTCCTGGCGGTCTCGTCGTATTTCGGCACCGAGGCGGGCCTGGCCGAGCTGGATCGACTGCCCTAGAAGCCCCTCCTGGCCGCGCCCGCGCCTAAGATTGCGGCTTCGTGCCCAGGCCGCCAGGAGATAGCCCTGAGTACCCAGATGACCTTGCCCAGTTGCCGCACGGGCGCCACGGCCTGCCCGCGGAGTTCGTCGAACGCAACCAGCGCCAACGGCTGATCGCCTCCTTCACCCATCTCGTCGGCGAGGTCGGCTACAGCGGCGTCACCATCACCGCCACCACCGAGGGCGCCGGCGTCTCCAGCGGCACCTTCTACAAATACTTCGAGACGGTCGAAGACTGTTGCATCGCCGCCTTCGACCGCGGCCTCGAGGAGCTGCGGCCGCTGGTCGTCGAGGCCTTCGGCTCCGAGCAGGAGTGGCCGCTGGGGATCCGCGCCGCCCTTGCCACCGTTCTCGCCGAGCTTCTCCGGCTACCCGGACCTGGCCCGCCTGCTCAGCGCCGAGCCTTTCGTGGCCGGGCCGCAGATCGCCACCCGCCACAAGGCGGTGATCGAGGAAATGGTCCCGCACCTGCGCGAGGGGCGTGCGCTCCGGGCCGGCGCTGACGCGCTTCCGGACACCGCGGAGAGGGGCCTTCTGGGCGCCGCCAACTCGATGATCGCCCGCCACCTGCTTGCCGGCGAGGACCTCCAGGGGCTGCTCCCCGACCTCACCCAGTTCGTCCTCACGCCCTACCTCGGCGCTGCCGAGGCCCGCCGCATCGCCTCTCACTGAGGCACCCGAGCGCGACAGGCTCGTTTCCCGTTTCTCCAGGCCGACAGGGAGATGGACGCCTGATCTCCGAGGCCAGGCCAGCTTTGGAGTACGGCCGTTTTTCTATTCCGCATGGGCAGCGGGATCGCGGCCCTTTCTAAAACCAAGAAATTTTCTTGACACCACCATCGATTTGCATCTACGGTGTGCTCGTCCTCCGGGAAGAGGACACCGAGGAGAAGGCGTCCCGGCAGGGGCACGCTCCGCATCGATAACGGGCCACCAGGGGGCCCACGGGACAAGGAGAGCAATACGTGACCCACCACGCGAAGGCATCGTCTTCCGGATCGAGCAAGCGCCAGGGCAGCCGCCTCGGTCGCGCCGGCATCGTTGCCGCCTTCGCTGCTGCCCTCGTCGCTTTCCTTGGGATTGGTGCGTCCGCGGCCGTTGCCGCCCCGCCCACGCTGACCATCGACCCGGTCACCACCAGTTCCATCACTACCGCCCACGTCTCCGGCGAAGTCGTCGTCCCCGCCGACGGCAACGAAACTTACTGGTGCTTCGAGTACACCGAAGAAGGCCAGCCCACTTGGAGTGGCTTCTGTTACCAGGGGCCTGTCCAGCCCGGTGAATCGGTCCCGGTTGAAGCTGACCTCACCAATCTCAAGGCCGCGACCAACTACGAAGTCCGCCTCGCGGCCCTCAATTTCAACGAATTCGTCGAAGAATTTTCCGCCACCGAGAAATTCGAAACCGACCCCGCCCCCGTCACCCCAACCTTCACCCTCGACGGGCCTGAAGCGGTCTCCTACACCTCCGCCCACATCTCCGGCACCTTCAACCCCGAAGGCGGCAACAAAGACGCGAGCGCCGGCCCGATCCCGATCACCGCTCAGCTCGAAGTCAACCGCGAAGGAGCGGGCTGGAACCCCGTCGGCAGCTCTCGCACCGTCGAAGACACCGACGCCGTATCCAGCGAAGACTTCGAAGTCGAAACCGACCTCACCGACCTCACCCCCGGCGCCGATTACAGGTTCCGCTTGGCGGCCCGCTACGCCGGTCTCAACGCGACCTCGACCGAAGAAGGCGAATTCACCACCCTCCCCGTCGCCAAACCGACGATCACGACGCCGGTCATCTCCGCCATCACCACCGACTCCGCCCACTTCTCCGCCGAAGTCGACCCGAACGGCACCGACCCCGCCTTCGACGCCAACTGGCATTTCGAGTGCACCCCCTCCTGTGGCGGCCTCTCCGGCGGCACCGTCTCCGGCGCCCCTGATGAAGTCGAGAACGACGCCAAATTCCTCCAGCCCAACACCTTCTACACCGTCCGCTTGATCGCCTCCAACGCCGGCGGCCAGGTCCAGCAGACCGAAACCTTCCAGACCGCCGCCACCGGCCCGCTCGTCGTTCCCTTCGAGGCCGGCCCCGTCCACGCCACCAGCGCCGACCTCAACGGCCAGGTCAACCCCAAAGGCTCCTCCACCGTCTACTGGTTCGAGTGGGGCACCGCTGACTGCGCCGCCAACCCTTGCACCTCGCTCCCCGCCGAGCAGGACGCCTCCGCCGGTAACGGCACCTCCGCCGTCTACGTCACCCGGCACCTCACCGGCCTCACGCCTGCCACCACCTACCACTTCCGCCTCATCGCCAAAAACGCCTCCGGCACCACCGAGGGCCCCGGTACCACGTTCACCACCCCCGCCTCCGAGCCCGCCTGCCCCAACGCCGGCATGCTCGGCGCCGATCGCCTCGCCGCCTGCCGCGCCTGGGAGATGGCCAGCCCGCCCGACAAGAACGGCGGCGACGTCATCCCCCACACCACCCGCACCCGCGCCGCCGCCGACGGCAGCGCCGTCGATTTTGTCTCCCTGATCGGCTTCGGCGATGTCCACGGCGGCACCGTCGGCACCGAGTACCTCGCCCGCCGCACCGCGGCCCCCGGCACCTCCGGCTGGCAGACCCACGGCATCACCCCGACCCAGAACCCCGTGCCGCTCGTCACGATCGCTGCCGGCCACATGGATCCCGCCTATGACCTTCTCTCTCCCGATCTCTCCGCAGGCGTCTTCCGCGCCGTTCGCCCCCTCACCGACGTCCCCGACGTCGCCGGAGCCCTCAACCTCTACGTCCGTGGCGATCTGCGAACCTCCGGCGCCGGCTCCTACCAGCTGATCTCAGACCCGGGCTTTGCCGTGCCACCCCTGCGTATCCCCTCGTTCATGCGCCCCTCGGTCGCTGGCGCTTCCAGCGACCTCTCCCGCGTCATCTTCGAGTCCGCTATGCCTCTGTCGGAAGAGGTCGATTCGTCGTCCTGCAACGCGTTCACCGGCTGCCCAATGCACTTGTACGAGTGGGCTGATGGAACCCTTCGTCTCGCCGGGGTTCTCCCCGACGGCAGCGCCGCGCCGAGCTCCCAGGCCGGGCGGGGCGCCGCAGAACGCCGGTCGACCCCCCACATGATCTCCGCCGACGGCTCCCGCGTCTTCTTCCAGGCTCCCGCCGGCGATGCCGGCAACCTCTACATGCGCGTCGATGGCACCGAGACCGTCCAGCTCGACGCCTCCGAGCGCGAAGTCCCCGAGGAACCCCAGTCCACCTCCCAGCTCTGGACCGCCAGTGACGACGGCACCCGCGTCTTCTTCGGCACCAGCGAGGGCCTCGTCGATGAAGACGACGATGGATCCGGCGACTACTACATGTATGACACCACTGCTCCCGCTGGCAACCATCTCACCCTGATCTCCAAAGACGGCGAACCCGCATTCGCCGATAGCACCGACGGAATCATCGGCGCCAGCGACGACGGCCACTACCTCTATTTCATGATGTTTGGCCAGCTCATCGCTGGGGAGGACTCACTCGTTCGGGGCGTCTACGCCTGGCACGACGGCGCCATCAGCAACATCGGCCGCTTCGCCGAACCGGCCGACATCGGCTTCAACACCCTCGAGATCGACTGGCAAATCGTCAGCGTCGCCCTTTCGGCGCGCGTTGCGGCGGACGGAAGCCATCTCATGTTCATGACGACCGACGACGGTGGCTTCATTGGCCGCGGCGGCTTCGCCGGTTTCGATCACGGCACGGCGTGCAGTGGCATGGGCTGTCGGGAGCTCTACGTCTACAGCGCCGACAGCGGCAGGCTCCGTTGCGCCTCCTGCGATCCCTCCGGCGCGCCTCCCACTGGCCGCGCAAGAGTCAACGTCAAAGACGACCCCTACGCCAGCGCTACCGCGTCCACCCCCTACCTCACCCGCGCGATCTCCGCCGACGGCCGCTGGGCCTTCTTCAGCTCTCCCGACGCCCTCGTCCCCGAGGACACCAACGGCAACAAATACGACGCCTACACCTACGACACCGTCACCGAACGGGTCAGCCTCCTCTCTTCCGGCACCTCCGACGATGACTCCTACTTCATGGACGCCTCCGCCTCCGGCCACGACGCCTTCTTCGTCACCAAGGAGCGTCTCTCCGGGTGGGATCTCGATGCCGCCTACGACCTCTACGACGCCCGCGTCGGCGGCGGCCTCCCCAGCCCGCCCCCGTCCCCGCCCCCTGCGAGGGCGACTCCTGCCGCCCCGCCCTCCAGGCGGCCCCGGGCGTCCCGCCCGTCGCCTCCACCCAGCCCGGCGTCGGCAATCCCCGCAAGCCCAAATGTCCCAAGGGTCGCCGCGCCGTCAAGGTCAAGGGCAAGACCCGCTGCGTAAAGCCCAAGAAGCATCGTAAGCCACAAAGGCGAGCCGGCGCCAATCGCGGAGGTGGCAAGTGATCCCCGCCCGCCCTCACCGACCGACCGACGTCTTCACCGCGGACAAGGAGACCCCCCGCATGACCCGCCGCCCTCGCATCGCCCTTATCGCCCGACCCCTCGCCCTCTTCCTCGCCCTTGCCGCCTTGGCCGCGACCCCGGCTGCCGCCTCGCCGCATGCCGGTTGGCAGATCTCATCCACCTCCAACACCACCGTCGCCGCCGGCGATCAGCACACCTACTTCGTCGAGGCGATCAACCGCACCGGCTCTTTCTCCGCCGGCGAGTTCAAGGTCACCGTCACCCTGCCCCCCGGCTTCACCGGCGCCAGCTTCGAGAACCTCTTCGGCGCCGCCTTCGATTGCGGTGGAGTCGCCGACCTCTCCGTCATCGACTGCACCAACAGCCAAAATGCGCTTCCCAATGTAAAAGTGAAACTGCTGATCACCGCCGCCGTCGACCCCGCCACCGCCGGCATCGAGACCGCCCAATTCGAGGTCTCTGGCGGCGGCCTCGCCTCCGATACCACCGTCGACCCCGTCCTCATCTCACCGACGCCACCGTCCTTCGGCATCGACGTCTTCGACGCGCGCCTTCTCGACGCCGCCGGGGCCCCTCCACCCAGGCAGCCGCGCACCCCGCTCTCAACTCGACCTTCCTCGACCTCAGCACCGCCACCGACCCCAGCCCCACCGGAAGCCCGTTCACCGACGTCATCGGCCCCAACCAGCCGGTCGAGCCGCTCAAGGACGTCGTCGTCGACCTCCCGCCCGGCCTCGTCGGCAACCCCACCGGCGCCGCCCGTTGCACCGGCGGCGAGTTATCCAACACCGAACCTTCCAGCATCGTCCCGAAACCGCTCTGTCCGCCTGATTCCCAGCTCGGCACCGTCGAGATCATCCAGAACGGATCCAGATTCGGCAACCTCCTCGGTCCCTTCCCGCTCTTCAACATGGTCCCGCCCCCCGGTGTCCCCGCCCGCTTCGCCTTCAACGTCATCGGCACCATCGTCATCCTCGACGCCTCGCTCCGCAGCGACTCCGATTACGGCATCACCATCACCTCCAGCAACACCTCGGCCGGCCTCTCGGTCTTCGCCGCCCACCTCGACTTCTGGGGCGTCCCCTCCGACCCCGCCCACGAAGGCGAGCGCTCCTGCCCCGGGGAGCGGGCCCCCGGGGATAGCGCCGGCAACCCGCCCGTCTTCTGCGCATCCCCCGCCGAGCCCGCCGCCTTCTTCCGCAGCCCCACCGCCTGCACCGACTCCGGCCTCCCCACCAGCGCCCGCGTCAGCTCCTGGTTCCATCCCGACAGCTTCGACTCCCGCACCGCCTACACCCACGAGGGCCTCGGTTACCCCTACCCTGAGGAGGACTGGGGCGACCAGGTCGGCATCGATGGCTGCCCCGAGGTTCCCTTCGACCCCTCTCTCTCGCTCGTCCCGACCACCCCGGCCGCCGATTCCCCCACCGGCCTCAGCGTCGACCTCGGCCTCCCCGCCGACTGCTGGGCATCCAAGTCCACCCCTCAGGAGGCCGAAGCAGCGATCTGCCAGTCCGACATGAAGGAAGCTTCGGTAACCCTGCCCCGGGGCCTCTCGCTGAACCCCTCTTCTGCCGGCGGCCTCGAGGCCTGCAGCGCTGAGCAGGTCGGCTTGACCACCCCGCTCAGCTCCGCCCCCGTCCACTTCGACAAAGCGCCGGTCACCTGCCCCGACGCCTCCAAGCTCGGCACGGTTGAGATCGAGACGCCGCTGCTCGAAGACCCGCTCCAGGGTGCCGTCTATCTCGCTCAGCAGGGTCAGAACCCCTTCGGCTCGCTGCTGGGGATGTATCTGGTCGCCGAAGGCTCCGGCGTCCGCGTCAAGCAGGCCGGTCGCATCGAGCTCGGCCCCGAAGGTCAGCTCACCACCAGCTTCGACGAAGTCCCCCAGACCCCGTTCTCAAACATCCACCTCGAGCTCTTCGGCGGCCCCCGCGCCGCTCTCCGCACCCCTGCTGCCTGCGGCACCTACACCACCCAGGCCACCCTCACCCCCTGGTCGGGCAACGGCGCTGTCCAGCGCCAGAGCTCCTTCCAGATCACCCAGGGCTGCGGCGGTGGCTTCGACCCCCAGCTCGCCGCCGGCACCCAGAACCCGCTGGCGGGCAAATACTCGCCCTTCAGCCTGCGCCTCACGCGCGCAGATGGGACCCAGGAGATCGGCGCCCTCAGCGCCACCCTCCCCAAGGGCCTGATCGGCAAGCCGGCGGGTATCCCCTACTGCCCCGACGCCACCCTCGCCGCGATCTCTGGCGCGCTCGGCACCGGCGCCGCCCAGATCGCCTCGCCCAGCTGCCCGGCCGCTTCCCAGATCGGCACCGTCACCGTCGGCGCCGGCGCAGGTGTCAATCCCTTCTACACCTCCTCGGGCCGGGCCTATCTAGCCGGTCCCTACAAAGGCGCCCCGCTGAGCCTGGCCGTCGTCACGCCAGCCGTCGCCGGACCCTTCGACCTCGGCAGCGTCGTGGTCCGCAACGCCCTGCGGGTCGACCCCGAGCAGGTCCAGGTCACCGCCGTCTCGGATCCGATCCCCTCGATCCTGCACGGGATCCCGCTCGACCTGCGCGACATCCGGGTCGACCTCAACCGCAACGAGTTCACCCTCAACCCGACCTCGTGCGAACCGAAGTCGATCGACGCCACGCTGACCAGCGTCCAGGGCGCCTCGGCCCAGCGCTCCAGCCACTTCCAGGCTGCCTCCTGCGACCGCCTCGCCTTCAAGCCGCGGCTCTCGCTGAAGCTGAAGGGGGGCACCAAGCGCTCTGAGCACCCGGCCCTGACCGCGGTCCTGCGGGCCAAGCCCGGCCAGGCCAACATCGGCCGCGTCAGTGTCGCCCTGCCGCATTCGGAGTTCCTCGCCCAGAGCCACATCAGGACGATCTGCACCAGGGTCCAGTTCGCGGCGGACCAGTGTCCGAAAGGCTCGATCTACGGCAAGGTCACGGCCACCAGCCCGCTGGTCGACTATCCGCTCACCGGCAACGTCTACCTGCGCTCCTCCAGCAACCCGCTGCCGGACATGGTGCTGGCCCTGCACGGTCCCGCCGCCCAGCCAATCGAGATCGACGCCGTCGGCCGCATCGACTCCAAGGGCGGCGGCATCCGCACCACCTTCGCCAGCGTCCCCGACGCCCCGCTGACCAAGGTCATCGTGAAGCTGCCGGGGGGTAAGAAGAGCCTCCTCGAAAACAGCACCGACATCTGCAAGACGGTCAACAAGGCCACGGTGGCGATGGACGGTCACAACGGCAAGGCCCATAACTTCGCGGCTCCGCTCAAGGCCAAGTGTCCGAAGGCTGGTAAACCCAAGGGGCACCGCAGGGCCGGCCGGTGAACCCTGAACACCCCGTCTGTCACGCCCAGGGTTAATCCGGCCGAGAGCAGAGCTGCGCGAAAGCCTGGCGCCGTCGGGGCGCCGGGGCCGGTGGAGGCCTTGATGGCCGCGATGACGGACGTCGCGGCGAGTCGCGGGTATTCCGGCGCCAGCGTCGCCCGGGTCCTGGAGCGGGCCGAAATCTCCCGTCAGACTTTTTACCGCCACTTCTCCGACCGCGAGGATTGCTTCCTCGCGGCCTACAGGGAGCAAGCCTCGAGAATGGTCGCAGCCTTGGCCATCTCGGTCGAACGGGGCGGACCGGCAGAGCGCGCGGCCAGGGTGCTGCGGGCCCTGCTCCGCTTCGCCGCGGCCGATCCGGCGGCGGCGAAGCTCGTCCTGATCGAGGCCCTCGGCGCCTCGCCGGCGATCCGCGCCGAACACGAGCGGCTGATCGCCTCTGTCCAGCGCCGCGCCGAGCGATTTCTGGCGACGCCGGGTGCGCTCCGGCCTGCGTTGCTGGTGCCGCCGGTCTCACTCCTCGGCGGTGTCACCGGTGTCGTCGTCAACGACCTCATGCAGGGGCAGGGTCCTGACTTGCCGGGCCGCGCCGACGACCTTTTCGCCTGGGTCGGTTCCTACGCGGGGGAGGGCGACCGGCCAATCGATTGGAAGTCCCTTGGGCGGGGCTTCTCCTTGGCCAGCGGGCGACCGGCGCCGGCTGGGCGCCTGCCGCTGCTTCCGCGTGGCCGCAATGCGCTGCCGCCGGAGTCTGCGGCTGCGGTACGGCGCGAACGCATCCTGGCGGCGACCATCGAGGGCGTCGGCGCGAAGGGCTATGCCGACCTTACGGTCGGCGACGTGGTGGCTGCGGCCAGGGTGCCCCGCACCGCCTTCTACGCTCATTTTCGCTGTAAGCAGGAGGCCTACATCGCGGCCCAGACCGTCAGCCTGCAGCGCAGCATCGCCGTCGCCGCCCGAGAGTTCTCGGTTGGCACGGACTGGCCCGAGCGAGTCTGGCGCGGCCTGGCGGCCCTGCTCGATTACCTCGCGAGGCATCCCGCCGAGGCCTGCCTGGCGGTCGCCGAGGTCTACGCCGCCGGCGAGGCGGCGGTGCGACGGGAGCTGGAGAACCGCGCCGCCCTCACCATCTTCCTCGAAGAGGGATATCGCCGCGCCGGTGGGCAGCGCCCGCTGCCGGCGCTCTACTCGACGGCGATCGCCGCGGCGATCTACGCACCCGTGCGTGAATACGTCGTTGCCGGTCGCGCCGCTCGCCTCCTGGAATTGCTGCCGCAATGCGCCTTCGTCTGCTTGGCGCCGTTCCTCGGTCCACCCGCGGCGCTCGAGCTGGTCCAGCTCAGGGTACGAGCGGCCGGCTGAGGACGTCGAACAGCTCGGCAGCGCGTTCGCCCACCTGCGCATCGACGGCGTAGTGACTCGCCGGTCGGCCCCGGGTGAGACCATCGCTGAGGCCGCCCTGTTCTTTCACCACACCCAAGGCCACCAGCGCCTCCAGGTGGCGCCTGAGGCTACGATCACTGGTGTGTGTGGACTGGCGCAGCTCTGCGGCGCTGGCGATTCCCAGCTCGCAGAGCGCGCGCAGCAGGGCCAGGCGCACAGGATCGGTTAGTATCGCAAGCCAGCTTGAGTGAATGGTGCTATTAGAGTGTTGGTCGGCTCTCTCCATGTCAACACCAGTTAATCCAAACTCGGGCACGATGAGCCGACACTAGGCGAATGTCGGTCTTACCAACGAACACTTGCGGTTACTTTGTGCGCCGCGGACAGCGTCGGTAGGTGTGTAGTGGGGCGCTGCGCCGCTAAGACCAACCTGTCGCCTTTACGGTCAACACGGCGGCGAATCGTTGCCCACCGTGAGCCCCCCTGAGAGCGTCGCGTCAACAGGGAGCCGGTCGTGTGAACGCGCCGCCGGCTCCTGCCTGACACAGAAACCAAAGGAGAACAGGTTGCAAAGTCTCGGAAGACACCTCAGGATTCTCGGTGCCTCGATCGCCGCTCTCGCGGCTCTCGTCGCCGTCGCTGCCGCACCGGCTACGGCGGCGGAAGTCAACGCCACGTTCAGCGGCAGCAGCATGAAACTCACCACCGCCGGCGTCACGATCAAGAAGAACGGCGCGGATCCGAAGACCTGCACGCTTCTTGGCGGCAGCACCAGCGGTGCTACCGCTGGCAACGGCGTCTGGGTGTTCAACGATATTTATGGCTCGACGTTGTTCAACTGTACGGGCGGTACGAAATTCGGTGTGTGGACTGAATTCAAAGCGACCTACGACACCGTCACGGGCCAATACACCTTGCGCTCGGCCAACGTCTCCCCGCAGGGGAACCCGAGTCCGTGGGGCAACTACGTCGGGGGAAATAGCCTCAAAGGCACTTGGGTCAACGGCTCGGGTGGGACGCCCTCGACCCTCACCTTCAACGAAACCACGATCGGCACGATCACCTCGAGCGGCCACGTGATTACGCTCAGCGGCACCTTCAACGCCACCACCTCTAGCGGCGGGTTGCTGACGCTCAGTCACTAGCCCGAGCACGGATGTGACGAGGATCCGACCACTGGGTCGGATCCTCGTCAATAGACAGACCTCTGCGTTGAAAAACCGGCGTTATTTCTTGATCGAATCGTCGATTTTTATTAACCTGTACGCTCACTGAGCCACCCCTTCAGAAGGGGGTTGTCGGCGATCGAACAGGGGGCGGGAAGGATGCACTTGCGCGGAGGCAGAGTTGCCATGGTCAGCATTGTCTGCTCGCTCTTGTCCTCTGTCCTGCCCGGCTCCGCCCTCGCCGCCGAATGCGAAGGCGACGAATGTCAGGGCCCGCCGCCTGCCCCGGCGGAAATCGTCCCCGGCACCGCAATCGTCGAAGGCCCGCAGAACCCACCGGTCCGCTTCCCGAAAGCGCGGCATCCAAAAAAGGCCCACGGCAAGCCCGGTGCAAGGAAACGCCACAGGCCGTCGTTGCTCCTCCTCAGCCACGCTCCCCAAGCTCGAGCGGCCTTCGGCCTCGAAGCCTTCAACGTCTCCGCCCCCAAGGCGGACGGCACCCCCGACACCCTCGCGGGCACCCACCCCGCCGCTCTCAAAGCCCACCTCGATATCGACACCGAAGCCGGCGCCCAGGATCTCCGCGACCTGACTTTCGGTCTGCCGCCCGGCTTCCTCATCAACCCCACCGTGGTCGACGAATGCAGCGCCGCCGCCTTCGGCAAACCCCGCGTCTCCCCGTATGAAGCCAGCGCTTCCGGCGAGAGCTGCCCCAACTCCACCCAGGTCGGCGTCGCCACCGTGCAGACCGGCTCCTCCACCCGCACCTTCGGCCTCTTCAGCCTCGTCCCGCCCTTCGGCGCCGCCGCCGCGATCGGCGCCTCGCCCTTCGGCGTGCCCCTCCGCTTCGACGTCCACCTCCATGAGCCCGACAACCTCGCGCTCGACCTCACCGGCCTCTCGCAGTCACTCGACCTCCGCGCCGTCGACCTGACGATCTGGGGCACGCCCTGGCAGGGCTCCGGCGTCACCGACCACGACCCCCAGCGTGGCAACTGCCTCGACGAGGTGACCGGCGGCTCCCACGGCGAGTGCCTCGTCTTCGGCGCCGCGCCCGCCCCTGACGCGCTGATCAAGACCTATCTCACCCTGCCGACCACGCCCTGCGGCTCGCCGCTGTCCTTCGCTGCGGCCTCCTCCTCCTGGCAGGGAGTCCAGGCGCAGGCTGCCGCCACGACCCCGGCCCTGACCGCCTGCAACAAAGCGCTGACCACGCCGAAAGTGCAACTGATGACCGAAGCCGCCTCGGCCCGCACCGGGCTCGCCTTCAACCTCGCCGTCAACGACGGCGGCGGCATCCTCAACCCCGGCGGGATCGCCCGCCCCGCGGTGAAGACGGCGATCGTCTCCCTTCCGGCGGGGCTGACCATCAACCCCTCACTCGGCGCCGGCCTCGGCGTCTGCTCGGTGGCCGACTTCGCCCGCGAGAGCGCCGGCTCCGAACCCGGGGCGGGGTGTGCCAACAACTCGAAGATCGGCACCGTCACCCTCGACGGCGTGCTCGGGCTCGCCGAACCGCTGCGGGGCTCGGTCTACCTAGCCAAGCCCTACGAGAGCCCCTCCGGCTCGCTGCTCGCCGTCTACATCCTCGCCCGCTCGCCGCGCCGCGGCCTGATCGTCAAGTCGCGGGGGAAGATCGAACCCGACCCCGCGAGCGGCCGCCTGGTCGCCAGCTTCGACAACCTGCCGCGCCTCCTCTACACCCACTTCAGCCTCAGCCTGCGCGAAGGCCAGCGCTCGACCCTGATCTCCCCGCCCGCCTGCGGCACCTACGTCGGCGAGATGCGCGTCAGCTCCTGGGCCGAACCAGACACCTTCACCGCCACCTCGAGCGTCTTTCTCATCACCCGCGGCGACATCGGCCCCTGCCCTGGCGCCGGGGCCGCGCCTTTTCACCCCGGCCTGGTTGCCGGCTCGATCAATCCCACTGCGGCCGCCCGCACGCCCTTCTACCTGCGCATGACCCGCACCGACGGCGAGCAGGAGATCACCTCCTACTCGGCGACCTTCCCGCCGGGGCTGCTGGCGAAGATCGCCGGGGTGGGGGAGTGCTCCGACGCGGCGATCGCCGCCGCCAAGGCGCGGACGGGGCCGCGCGGCGGCGCCGAAGAGCTGGCGCAACCCAGTTGCCCGGCCTCCAGCCTGATCGGCCACACGCAGGCCGGCTACGGGGTCGGCGGCGTCCTCGCCTGGGCGCCCGGCAACCTCTACCTCGCCGGCCCTTACCACGGCGCCCCGCTCTCGGTGGTCGCGATCGATGCGGCGCTGATCGGCCCCTTCGACCTCGGCGTGGTCGTGGTGCGCTCGGCGATCCGGATCGACCCCCGCACGGCGCAGGCGTCGATCGACGCCGCCGGCTCGGACCCGATCCCGCACATCCTCAAGGGCATCCCGCTGCACCTGCGCGACATCCGCGTCTCCGTCGACCGGCCGGACTTCACGCGCAACCCGACCAGCTGCGACCGCATGGCCGTCGCCTCCACGCTGACCGGCTCCGGCGCCGATCCCTTCTCCTCCGGTGACGATTCCCGCGCCACCTCGAGCCAGCGTTTCCAGCTCCTCAACTGCACCCTGCTGGGCTTCAGGCCGGCGCTCTCCCTGCGCCTCTCCGGCGCCACCAGGCACGGCGGCTACCCGTCGCTGCGCGCGACCTACGCGCCGCGGCCGAGGGACGCCAACCTCAGCGGCGTCTCGGTCACCATGCCGCCCTCGGTCTTCCTCGCCCAGGAGCACATCGACACGGTCTGCACCCGGGTCCAGTTCGCCAGGGACGCCTGCCCGGCCGGCTCGATATATGGGCACGCCCGCGCGATCACGCCGCTGATGGACGAGGCGCTCGAAGGCCCCGTCTACCTGCGCTCCTCGCGCACCGCCGTCCCCGACCTGGTCGCCGACCTCAAAGGCCGCGGCATCGAGATCGAAGTCCCGGGCCGCATCGACTCCTCGCGCGGCGGCATCCGCGCCAACTTCGAAGGCCTCCCGGACGCCCCGGTGACCAAGTTCGTGCTGACGCTTCCGGGAGGCAAGCTCGGCCTGGTGCAGAACGGCGAGAGCCTCTGCGCCCGCACCCAGCGCGCCAACGCGCGGTTCGTGGCCCAGAGCAACGAGACGGCCGTGGGCCACCCCAAGCTGATCGTCAAATGCAAGAAGAAGAAGAAGGGGAAGAGGAAATGAGGAGGCCGGCGCTGCTCGTGGCCGCGCTGTCGCTGCTGGCTCTGGCTCCGTTGGCGCCGGCCGAGACCGTCCAGCGCGCCAATCTCCGCGTCGCCTTCAGCGGCAGAATCAGCCCGACCAAGCTGCCGCGCCAGGGCACCGCCCCGATCGCGGTCACCGTCGGCGGCAAGATCTCCACCACCGACGGCTCCGCGCCGCCCCAGCTCCAAGCGATCGAGATCGCGGTCAACCGGGTCGGGCGCTTCGACTACAAGGGCCTGCCGAGCTGCACCTACTCCCAGATCCAGCCCTCGACCACGGCCGCCGCGATAGACACCTGCGGGCCGGCCAGGGTCGGCGAAGGCAGCTTCGCCGCCAACGTCGTCATCCCCGAGCAGTCGCCCTTCCCCTCCCAGGGCAAGATCGTCGCCTTCAACGGGACCGAGCGGGGCAAGCCGGTGATCCTCGCCCACGTCTACGGCACGGTGCCGGTGCCGCTCTCCTACACGCTGATCCTGCGCATGACGCCGGGCAGGGGCGCCTGGGGCACCGTCCTCAGCGCCGACCTGCCCGAGGTCACCTCCGACGTCGCCTACGTGACCGGAATCTCGCTCACGCTCGACCGCCGCTTCGTCAGTGGCGGCGTGGCCCGCGGCTACGTCTCCGCCGGCTGCCCGGCGCCGAAGGGCTTCCCCGGCGCCGTCTTCCCGTTGGCGCGGGCCAGCTTTTCCTTTGGAGCGGCCGGGACCCTGGCCTCGACCCTGCGACGCAGCTGCAAAGTCAGAAATTGAACGAGAGGAGCCTCGCCTTGAAGACGACCGCCGCCATCGCCGCCCTTTTTGCCACGCTTTCGCTCATCGCCTGCGGTGGTGGGGGAGAGGAGACGTCCACCACCTCCTCGGGCACCACCACCGCCGCCTCCAAGCCGCCCTCCCACCAAGACTCCGCCACCGGCGCCGCTCCCTTCGAAGTCAAAGGGGGCGACAACTCGATCCAGGAATTCGGCTCCGAAGCCGCCGGCACCGAATTCGAAGCCGCCGCCGCCGCGTTGCACGGCTACCTCGACGCCCGCGCCGCCGGCGCCTGGAGCGACACCTGCTCCCACATGGCCGCCCCCGTCGCCGCGTCCCTGGCCCAGCTGAGCGGCGGTGGGAGTGGGGGAGGGACGAGCTGCCCCGAAACCGTCGCCTCGCTCTCGGCCGGCGTACCTGACGCGGCCCTCGAGGAAGCCGCCGAGGCCGAGATCGGCGCTCTCCGGGTCGAAGGCGACCGCGCCTTTCTGCTCTTCCACGGCGCCCACGACGCCGATTACTACATGCCGATGGCCCAGGAAGGCGGCGAGTGGAAGGTCGCCGCGATCGCCCCTTCGGCGCTGGGATGAGGTCTCCGCAGAGGCTCAAGGCGCCCCCGCTCGAGGCTCTCCCAACCGCGATCCGCACCCCGCGGGCGCTGCAGACGATCCGCTATGGGCTTGACCCCGAGGGCTTTTTCTCCTCCGCCCGCGAGCGCTACGGCGACGTCTTCACCATCCGCATCCTCGGCGAGACCTGGGTCGTCCTGGCCGACCCGCTCGCTGTCAAGGAGGTTTTCTCGCACGGGCCCGACGAGATGAACTCGGGCGAAGCCAACCTTGCCCTGCGAGCGCTGATCGGCACCGAGAACGTGCTCCTGCTCGACGGCCCCCAACACCTCCATCGCCGCCGGCTGCTGTTGCCGCCATTCCACGGCGAGAGGATGCGCGCCTACGAGCAGCTGATCCGCGTCGCCGCCCGCCAGCAGGTCGCCGACTGGCCGCTCGACCGTCCCGCCGCTGCCCTCCCGCGCATGCAGGAACTCACTTTCGCGGTAATCATGGAGAGCGTCTTCGGCGTCGAGCAGGACGACGAGGTCCGAGAGCTCGGCGAGGCGATGAGGGACATCCTCAGCTGGGTTGGCGGCATGCGGCGAGGCCTTACCCTCGCCGCCCTCGGACCGGATCGATTGATGCGCCTGCCCAGCTTCCGCCGCGGCGAAGAGCGCATCGACCGGGCCGTCTTCGCGCAGATCGCCAAGCAGCGGAGCAACTCCGATCTCGAGCGGCGCCAGGACATCCTCTCCATGCTGCTCCAGGCACGCGATGAGCAGGGGCGCGGCCTCAGCGACCGCGAGCTGCGCGACGAGCTGATCACCCTCCTGGTCGCCGGTCACGAGACCACAGCGACGCTCCTCGCCTGGTCGCTCCACTATCTGGCCCGCGATCCCGCCAGTCAGGATCGCGTTGCTGCCGAGGCCGGCGCCGACTCTCAGCCCTACACCGAGGCGGTCATCGCCGAGACCCTGCGCTTGCGCCCGCCGGTCCCCGTCGTCCTCCGTCGCCTCCGCCGACCGCTGCGGATCGCCGGCTGCTCGCTGCCGGCGGGCGCCACCGTCGCCCCCTGCACCCTGCTCGTCCACCGCCGTGACGACCTCTACGCCGACCCCTGGTCCTTTTCCCCGCATCGCTTCCTCGACCGGCGCCCCGCGGCGGGGGAGTGGTTCCCATTCGGCGGCTCGGTGCGGCGCTGTCTCGGAGCGGCTTTCGCCCAGTTCGAGGCAAGGATCGTGCTGGGGGAGATCCTCCTCTCCCTGCGCTTCAGCGCTCCGAGGCCAGAGGACGAGGGGGTGGGCCGCCGCGGCCCCGTGCTCGTCCCTCGAGCCGGCGCTCGCCTGATCGCCGAGACCCGCCGCGTCCCCGGGTCGAAGTCGGCCGGCGGCGAGCACGCCGAGCCGGCTCTCTAGGACTCCGCGGGCAGGCGCGTTGCTAGTCTGCCGCGCCCCGTGTCTCGGCCAACTCCCCCCTTCACCCTCTCCGACGCCGAGCTCGAGCAAGTCGTCCGTGACGGCACCGAGCAGCTGCTCGCCCGCGTCGGCGCCGTCTTCGCCGCCCAGGATGGCTGGGCCGACCAGCTCCGCGCCGTGGCCTACGCGCTGCGCGACTTCCTCCGCGAGGACGAGGGCCGGGCCCGCGCGATGATGCTCGAAGCCCCCCACGGGAACGCCGAGACGCGGCGCATCCGCGAGGGCGGGATCGAGGCGCTCACGGCCCTCATCGATCTCGGCCGCGGTGAGGTCGAGGACCCGGACTCCGTCCCCCGCACCGCTGCCCAGATCGCCGCCGGGGTCATCTACAGCCGCATCCACGTCGAGGTTGAGCGCGGCGTCGACGCCCTCGACGACGAGATGGTGCGGGAGCTCATGTACACGGCGGTGATGCCCTACCTCGGGATCGAAGCGGCACTGGCGGAGCTGCAGGCCCCCCGCCCGTCCGCCTGACCCGTCCCGCCCGCCCGCCCCAGCGCCCCTCCCCGCTCAACTGTTCCTTTCCTGCGCCAGCAACGGAAAAGAACAGGGGAACGAGCGGCCCCCCGCTCAACTGTTCCTCTCCCGCGTCTATGCAGGAAAGGAACAGCGCAATGGGAGGGGGGGGAACTTTGGCGCCCCGGGGCCTTGGCCTCGTATGTCGGTGGAGAGAAGCAGCGACGCGCCCGGCGCCCACGCCACACCCCTCACCTGGTCCGAGCGGTGGCGCGCGGTCGGCGAGCTAGCGCGGTCGCAGCACGGGGTCGTCTCGCGGGAGCAGCTGCGCGCCGCCGGCCTCACCGACGGCACCATCGACCGCGCCGTCGCCTCTGCCCGCCTCCACCCGATCTTCCGCGGCGCCTACGGCCTCGGCTACCCCCCGCACACCCGCATGGCGCTGCTGGTCGCCGCCGCCCTTGCCTGCGGCGACCGCGCCGTCGTCTCCCACGGCACCGCTGCCGCCCTGCTCGGCCTCTGGGACACCCCGCCCGAGCAGATCGACGTCATTGCCCCTGTCGAAGCGGGCCGCAAGATTCCCGGCATCCGCCGCCGCCACGTGCCGCCGCCGACCCCCGAGGAGGCCTGGGCCCACCACGGCGTCCCCTGCACCAGCCCCGCCCGCACGATCGTTGACATCGCCAGCCTCCGGCTCGCCCCGCCCCGCCGCGCGCGCACCATCCGCAACACCATCGAGCAGGCCGCCGTCCAGCGCATGCTCAACATCCCGGAGATCGACGCAGTCCTCGCCGGCCCCCGCCGCCGCGGCAGCCGCCTCCTGCTCCGCATCGTCGAACCCTGGCGCCGCTACCCGCCCAGCCTCGTCATCCGCAGCCGCATGGAGGCCAAGATGCTCCCATTGCTGACCGAATTCGCAGTCCCGATCCCGCGGATCAACGAGAAGCTGTCCATCGGCGCCGAGCGCTTCGAGATCGACTTCCTCTGGCGGCGAGCCCGCCTCGTCGTCGAAACCGACGGCGGCCTCGTCCACGGCACTCCCGAGGCCGCCCACCGCGATGCCCACCGCGACCGGGCCCTCCGCGCCGCCGGCTTCCGCGTCTGGCGCCTCACCTGGGGCGACGTCGCCTACCGCCCCGAGCCGACGATGAACGAGCTCCACCGCCTCCTGCACGACCCCACCCGCATCCCACCGCACCCCCAGCCCGCATAGCCGCCCCGCCCGCCCCACTACCCGCAGGCCACCTCGTACGCTCCCTCTGCCCCCAGCCGTGGCGCCAGCGCCAGGTAGGTGACGACCGGCGGCACCTCGGTGAGGTCGCGTAGGCGGCCCTCGACGATGCGACCGTAGAGCAGCGCCTGGAACGCCCCCAAAGTGGCCTCGACGGCGATCGGGTCGAACTCTTCGCCGGGGTCGGCGACGGTGTCCAGCATCCGGACGATCTCCGACCGCGCTCGGTCACGTTGGGCAACCGCGTGCGGGCCCACCGCGTAGACCTCCACCTCCCGCAGCCGCGCGAACACCGGCTCGGCTGCCATGAAGCCGCAGAGCGCCTCCAGCGCCACCCGCACCGCTCGCGGCCACTCCGGCTCGCGCCGCACCGCCGGCAGCGTCGCCGCCACCATCTGGGCGCCGCTGGAGTCCAGCGCCGCCTCCAGCGCGTGGGCCTTGTCGCGGAAGTACTTGTAGAAGGTGTTCTGGGAGATGCGCGCTCGCGCCGCCACGTCGGCGATCGTCGTCGCTGCGTAGCCCTTTTCGGCGACCACGGCGGCGAAGCCCCGCAGCACCCGCTCGGCGGGGACGTGGGCGGCCAGTGGCGGCGGGCCGGCTTCGCCGCCCGCCGCCCGCCGCCTCTGCTTTCCTCGCAGGGGGCGCGGGGGAGGGGGGATCGCCAGCATCCATTCGCGCAGTCGTGGCCCCAGCTCCGCCAGCTCCTCCACTTCGTCGCGGGCGAGTCGGCGGTAGAGGACCAGCGCCACCCCGCCGAAGATCGCCTGGCTCAGTTCGGCCGGCATCCCGACCCGATCGGGCAGCTCGTCGATGCCGCGCCGCAGCAGGGCCGAGAGGTCGGTCACGGTCTGGGCGATCCGCTGCCGCGGCGCCTCTCCCGCGCAGAAGGCCATGACCGTGCAGAGCTTCGCCGCTGCCGGCTGGGCGGCGGCCATCCGCGTCAGCGCCTCGACTGCCGCGTGCGCCTGCACGGGCCCATCGCCGTTGACCTCCAGCGCGGCCTCGGTGAAGTGCCGGGTGATGCTGAGGATCTCGTCCATCGTCGCCACGAAGCAGTCCTCCTTGTCGGCGAAGTGCTCGTAGAAGCTGCGGCTGGAGACCCCGGAGACCTCGACCAGGTCGGCGACCGAGGTTGCCGCGTAGCCCTTCGTCGCCGCCACCGCCACCATCGCCGCGAACAGCCGCTCGCGCTGATTTCGGCGGGCCTCCTCCCGTGGCGTGCCACGCCCGGGAGAGAGGCGCCGCTCGCGCAAAGTGTTTGCGTCCCCCCACGGCGTCATCGTCATTTCGGCGCCAACATAGCCGCCGTTTTTCGGCGACGGCGCCTGCTTTGAGGTCAGTACTCCTCTGCTTCTATAGATCCCCGGCAGCCCGCGCCCTTCCCTTGCTGAAGCCGTTTCGGGAGCGTCGGCCGGACTATTGGCATCCCCAGCGGGGACCGGCGTTCCCAGCCGGGCCTCGTCCGTGCGTTTGTCCGCGGCCTTCGTGAGAACCACAATCCTTTCTTGACAAGTCCGTAATCCCTCCGCTAGGGTACCGCCGACTTTCCAAACAGTCGACCCTTTACAGGGGGGTCAGTAGGCGAGGGGCCTGGGAAGGCCGCTCCGTCGGAACAAAGCAAGGGCCACCAGGGGGCCCTACGGGACAAGGAGAGATACGTGAAGGCAAGGGTGTTCGGCCGCTCCGCCCACTTGGCGCTCGCCCTCATGGGTGCGGTCGTCGCTCTCGCGCTCCCGGTGGCTGCCGTGGCCGCGCCGCCGACGGTCACCCTCGACCCGGTGACCAACCACTCGGTCACCACCGCTCAGGTCTCCGGCGAAGTCAGCGTCGACAGCGAAGCCAACGGCGGCTTCGAAACCTTCTGGTGCTTCGAAGCCAGCCCCGAAGGCCAGGAAGCGTGGAGCCAGGGCACCTGTGGTGCCGTCGCCGCCGGCGCCAGCGAACCGATCGTCGGCGAACTGACCGGCCTCAGCGCCGGACAGAGCTACGAAGCCCGCATCTCCTACGTCAACTTCAACGACGGCATCACCGAATACTCCGCCGTCCAGACCTTCACCACCGACCCCGCGCCGGTCGCCCCGACCTTCGTCCTCGGCTCACCCGAAGACGTCCTGTACACGACCGCCCATGTCTCCGGCACCTTCAACCCGGAAGGCGGCAACGAAGACGCCGTCGCCGGCCCGATCCCGATCACCGCCCAGCTCGAGGTCAACCGCGAAGGCCAGGGCTGGAGTCCCGTCGGCAGCGCGCTCACGGTCGAAGGCGCCGGTGCCGTCTCCACCGAAGACTTCGAAGTGCAGGCAGACCTGACCGGCCTCGCCACCGGGGCCGAATACAAAGTCCGCCTCGTGGCCCACTACGCGGGCGTGGAAGCAGCAAGCGGCGAAGACGAATTCACCACCCTGGCGGTCACCCCGCCCACCGCCGAAGACCTCGAAGTCACCAACATCACCGCCGACTCCGCCCACTTCTCGGGCAACGTCAAGACCAACGCCCCCGGCGGCCTCGACCCCGCTGGCGAAGCGGCCTACGAAGCCCACTGGAGCTTCAGCCCCGGCGGCTCCTCCGGAACCACCCCCGCCACCACCGCCGAAGAAGCCGTCTCTGGGGAAGTGGCCGGCCTCGAGCCCAACCATTCCTACACCGCCACGCTCACGGTCTCCAACGCCGGCGGCTCGAGCGAAATCAGCGTCCCCTTTAAAACCGATGCGATCGGTTCCGACATCTCCCGGGAAACGCTCTGGGAACCGACTCCGACCTCGATCCAGCTGAACGCCAAGGTCAACGCCCACAACGCCGTCCTCACCGATTGCCATTTCGAGTACGGGACCGCCGGCAACCTCGACCAGAGCGCCCCCTGCGAGTCGCCGTTCGTCGATGGCACCTATAGCCCGCCGGCGGACAACTCCGTCCAGGTGGTCTCCGCCCGCGTCTCCGGGCTGGTGCCGAACAGCGAATACGACTTCCGCCTCGTCGCGACCAACGCCGCCGGCACCGCCGAAGGCGACGTGCGCAGCTTCACCACGCTCGAGGCGGTCGGCCCCGAAAACTGCCCCAACCAGGTGCGCCGCGACGAACAGCACTCTGACCTTCCCGGCTGCCGCGCCTACGAGATGGTCTCGCCCCTGAACAAGGGCCAGGGCGACATCGTCGGCGATGGGCAGACCACGATCTCCTCCAAGGACGGCGATGCCGTCGCCTACAGCTCGCGCAACCAGTTCGGAGACGCCGTCGGCTCCGGCGTCTCCGGGCAGACCCAGTACCTCGCCCGGCGCGGGGCGGCAGGCTGGGCGACCCACGCGATCACGCCGATGTCCCGGCCCGACGCCCTGCAGACCTTCTTCGGCGCGACCAAGCTGCAGAACTTCTCCGATGACCTGCGCACCGCCGTGGTCTGGGGCTATGACCTCCCCGGCGCGGGCGGGACCCCCGACCGCAGCGGCATCTTCCTCGAGGACACCGCGACCCGCGCCCTGCAGCCGATCACTCTCTCTCAAGAAGGCCCAGTCGAACCAACCGACTTCACCAACCCGTTCGTCTGGGGCATCTCCGATGACGCCCGCCACCTTGCCTTCGTCTCCAGGACCAAGCTGCTCCCCAAAGCGACCGAGAACGCCAAAGGAATAAACAACGTCTACCAGTCCGATGACGGCGTGCTCAGCCTCGCTGGCATCCTCCCCGACGGCTCCGTCCCCTCGGGCGGCTCCACGGTCTTTCCTTCGAACTACCGCGGCGCCATGTCGGCCGACGGAAGCCGCCAGCTCTTCAGCTCTCCGACGAACGCCGGTGGCAACCTCACTGCAACCTCCCAGCTCTACTTGCGGATCGACGGCGAGCGGACGGTCTGGGTCTCGGAACCGGAGGGCAGCGATAAATCCACCCCGCTCAACGTCATCCTCCAAGGGGCCAGTCGCGACGGTCAAACCGTCTTCTTCGCCACTCGCTCGCGCTTGCTCGACGAAGACGAAAACGATGGCCACGACCTCTACCGCTACACCGACAGCGCCGATCCCGAGGACGACGAAAACCTGACCCTGATCTCACATGATGGTGACGTGGCCGGGATTACCAACGGGGGATCGGTCGTCGGCTTCAGCGAAGACGCCGAGCGGGTGTATTACCACCCGACCTCCGCCAGACTGCTTGTCTGGGATCACGGCACCACGCGGGTCATCACTTCGGTGTCGCGCTCCGCGAACCCGTGGGAGCAATTAACTGTGACTTCCTGGAAGCCCGGCAATGGTCGTGTCAGCCCGGACGGCATGTACATGGCTTTTGTCGATAGCAACCTATCGTCGTTTGGCGTGAATGGCCTCACGGGACAGGTAACGAACGAACACCACGAGATGTACATCTACAGCCTGCGCGACGACACGCTGCGCTGCGTCTCATGTCCAGCGGGGCCGGCGACGTCTGACGCCCGGGTCATTCCGGAAAACAAAGCCGTGAGAGACGGCACGTCTCCCACCGCCGGAAACCCCGCGATCGAGAACGTAGCCGTGCGCCCGAACTTCCTCAGCGAGAGCGGTGAGGCCTTCTTCTCCACCGGCGACGCGCTCGTACCCGAGGACACCAACGGCGTCTTCGACGCCTACGCCTACGACGCGGTGACCGGGGCGATCCGCCTTCTCTCTTCCGGTACCAGCAGCACCCCCAGCGTCTTCGCCGACGCGAGCCCCTCCGGCGACGACGTCTTCCTCCTGGCGCGCCAACGGCTGGTCGGCTCCGACAGCGACGAACTGGTCGATCTCTACGACGCTCGCGTGGGAGGCGGTTTCCCCGAGCCGGTACCGTCTCCGGCGGCCTGCGAGGGTGAAGTCTGCCAGGGCCCAGCCGCCTCTCCGCCCTCGGCGCCCTCGGTCACCTCCACCGCGGAGGCCCGCGGCAACCTCAAGCAGCAACGCCACCCTCATCGCTGCACGAAGAAGAAACGCCGCGCCGGCAAGTGCCGTGCTCACAAGCACGGGAAGCACGGCAAGGGCCAGCATCGAACTGCCAACGCCGACCGGAGGGCCGCGAAGTGATCCGCCGGACGACTTCAGGGTCAGTGCTCGCCCTCCTCATCCTGCTCTCACTTGCCTCGGCTTCGCCGGCCACCGCCGCTGGACCCTCCCTCAAGGTCACTTCCCTGATCCCCGACCACGTCACCCCCGGCAAGGGCATGGTCATCTACGTCGCGGCCCAAAACACCGGCGATCAACCGCTCAGCGGCGACCTCACCGTCAAATACACCTTCCCCGCAGGAGTCGTCCCGGCCGATCCGTATGACTTCTTCACCAACGACGTGCCGCCCTGCCAAGCGATCGGGCAGGTGAGGGAATGTGTGATCGACGTCACCGGCCTGCAATCCGGAAGCCAGATCCGCTACCGGACCGACACCGAAGTCGAAGCGACCGCCAGCGGCATCCTCAGCGGCCAGATCGAAGTCTCCGGCGCCGGCCTCCCCGGCACCGTCACCGAGCCGCTCTCCCTCGACACCGGCCCGATCGGCCCCTTCGCGATCGAGAGCCTCGACGTCGCGATGACCGACGCCCCCGCCTTTCCCTCCACCCAGGCGGGCAGCGACCCCGGGGAGCTCCGCACCAGCGTCAGCCTCCCCTCCGAAGCCGAGACCAACCTGATCTCCCCGCAGGGTCTGGTGATCGCGCCCAGTGAGAGTTTCCGGGACGTCATCGCCCATCTCCCCCCAGGCTTCATCGGCAACCCGACCGCGACGCCGCTGCGCTGCACGGCGACGGAGCTGGTGACGCCGATCCCGGATACCTCGATCCCGATCTGCCCGCCGGAGAGCCAGGTCGGCCTGGTCCAGCTCAACGGCGGCGACATCGTCCCGCTCTGGAACCTCAAGCCGCCGCTCGGCTACCCCGCCGCGTTGGGCTTCTACTACCTGACCCTCCCGGTCACCCTGCTCGCGGAGGTCCGGCCCTCCGACCACGGTGTCGACCTTATCTCCGAGAAGACGTCGACCTCCGCCCCGATCACGAAGTTCGAGGTGACGGCGTGGGGAGTCCCGGGCGACAGCTCCCACGACCAGCTCCGCGAGCTCTGCCTCGATCGGGGCGCCGGCTATAACCCGATACACGGCGACTGCTCGCTGGAAACGCCTCGCGTGCCCTTCCTCCGCACGCCGACCTCGTGCCCCGGCACCGAGCTGCGCTGGGGCCTCGAAATGGACACCTACCAGCACCCCGGCAGCTTCGTCGGCAAGGAGGACACGACGCCCGCGATCGAAGGCTGCGAGCAACTGCCCTTCGACCCGAGCCTCTCGCTGGCGCCCGAGAACCGCAGTGCCCACGCGCCGACCGGCTTGGACGTCAACCTCACGATCCCCCAGAACAGCGACCCCGACGGCCTCGCCGAGTCCGACCTCAGGCAGGCCACCGTCACCCTGCCCGAGGGCGTCGGGGTCAACCCGGCTTCCGCGGACGGGCTGCAGGCCTGCAACGACGCCCAGCTGGGCCTCGGCCAGGCGGGCCTCGTCCTGTCCGGAGGCATCCAAGCTCGGCTCGGTGGAGATCACGACGCCGCTGCTCGACCACCCGATCGGCGGCTCTGTCTTCCTGCGCTCGCAGGCTTCCGACAACCCCGAGTCCGGCGACCTCTACCGCTTGGCGATCGAGCTGCGCTCCGACCGCGACGGCCTCGCGATCAAGCTTCCCGGCTCGCTCGTCGCCAACAAGCAGACCGGCCGGCTCACGACCACCTTCGCCAACCTGCCGCAGCTGCCGTTCGAATCGATGCAACTGCACTTCAAGACCGGCCCGCGGGCGCCGCTGGCGACTCCCAGCGCCTGCGGCACCTATGTCACCCACGCTGAGCTGATGAGCTGGTCCGGCAAGGTCGTCCCGATCGACACTCCGTTCACCGTGGACCAGAACTGCGCCGCCGCGCCGTTTGCGCCCGGCTTCCAGGCCGGTGTCGCCGACCCCACCGCCGGGGCCTTCTCGCCCTTCTCGCTGCGGGTGACCCGCGCCGACGATCAGCCCAACATCTCCCGCATCGACACCACCCTGCCCGCGGGCCTGCTCGCGAAGCTGGCCGGCGTGGGACGCTGCCCCGAGGCCGCCGCCATAAGCGGCGCCTGCCCGGCATCGAGCCAGGTTGGCAGGACCACCGTCGGCGCCGGGGTCGGCGCCAACCCGCTCTACCTGCCGCAGCCGGGCAAGGAGCCCACCGCCGTCTACTTCGCGGGCCCCTACAGGGGAGCCCCCTACAGCCTCGTCGTCAAGGTTCCCGCCCAGGCGGGCCCCTTCGACCTCGGCACCGTCGCCGTGCGCTCGGCGATCCGGATCGACCCCGTCACGGCTCAGGTGTCGGTCAGCTCGGACCCGCTGCCGCAGGTGGTCGGCGGCGTCCCGGTCTCCTACCGCGACATCCGCGTCGACGTCGACCGTCCCGGCTACACCCTCAACCCGACCTCCTGCGAAGCGCAGGCGGTGCGGGGGACGATCGGCTCCGCCCAGGGTCAGAGCGCAAACGTCTCCGACCGCTTCCAGGCGACCAATTGCGCGGCACTGGGCTTCAGGCCCAAGCTCGCCCTCTCGCTGAAGGGCGGAACCACCCGCGGTAAATACCCGGCCCTGCGCGCGACGCTGAGGATGCCGAAGGGCGGGGCCAACATCGCCCGCGCCTCGGTCGCCCTGCCGCGTTCCGAGTTCCTCGCCCAAAGTCACATCCGCACGGTCTGCACCCGCGTCCAGTTCGCCGCCGGCAGAGGCGGTGGCGAACAGTGCCCGAAGCGCTCCGTCTATGGCCACGCCACCGCCTACAGCCCGCTGCTCGGGTACCCGCTCAGCGGCCCGGTCTATCTGCGCTCCTCGAGCAACCCGTTGCCCGACCTGGTCGCCGCCCTCGACGGCGAAATCCACATCGACGTCGTCGGCCGGATCGATTCCAAGAACGGCGGCATCCGCGCCACCTTCGCCACCGTTCCCGATGCGCCCGTGTCCAAATTCGTGCTCAGCATGCAGGGCGGCAAGAAGGGGCTGCTGGAAAACAGCACCAACCTCTGCGCCGCCATCAAGAAGGCGACCGCCAGGTTCGACGGGCACAACGGCCGGATCCATGACTTCAAGCCGGTACTGAAGGCGGATTGCGGTAAGCGCAAGCGCGGCGCTGGCCGCGGCGCCGCGCGTTCGCCCAGCCCTCCCGCACCAGCGGGTGCCGGCGATTGCGGTAGCGCTCTGCGCCGTGATCCTCGCCTCCGTCTCGACGGCGCGAGCGGCTGGCCCGGAGAGCGGGCTCGATGCCCGCGCCTGGGAGCTGGTCTCGCCGATCGAGAAGAACGGCGGCGAGGTCGGTCCCCCGGGCGGCGAGGCGGCGGGCGTGCTGCAGGCGGCCGCCGGGGGCGACGGGTTGGCCTTCGGCTCACTCGCTTCCTTTGGCGCCGCCGAAGGGTCGCTGCCGGTGAACCAGTACCTGGCACGGCGTGGAGCGACCGGCTGGACCACCGAAAACGTCACCCCCCCGGCTCTGTCCGGGGCCTATGACGGCGGCGCCTACGGGCTCTTCTCCGAGGATCTCGCCCGAGCGACCATTGACAGCGACAACCTTTACCTGCGCGAAGGCAATGCCTATACCCCCCTGGTAACCACTGCCAACTCCCCGCTTCTCACCGGCTCGCCCGAAGACCTCGAGCTGTCTTCGGCCGGCGCCAGTCCCGATCTGCGCCACATCGTCATATCGACCTGTGCGGCCCTGATCCCGGGCGCGGTCGAAGTCCCCGCCGGCGAAGGCTGCGACCCGGCCGCCGAGAACCTCTACGCGTGGGAGGACGGCCAGCTCGAGCTGGTCAACCTGCTTCCGGGGGAAGCGGTGAGCGCTCCCGGCGCCGCCCTTGCCGCGGCCAAGGGCGCGGTCTCCGCGGACGGCTCCCGCATCTACTGGACCCACGGGGACAACCTCTACCTGCGCGACGGGGGGGAAACGAAGCTCGTGGCCGAAGGCGCCACCTTCCAAACCGCCTCACGAGACGGCGCGCTCGCCTTCTTCGTCAAAGCCGGACATCTCTTCCGCTACACGGCGACCGGCACGGCGATCAAAGACCTGACCCCCACCGGCGCGGTGGTGGCGCTGGTCGGCTCCTCCGACGACGGCGCCTACCTCTACTACGTCACCGGCGCCGGCCTCTACCGCCTCCATGACGGCGTCGCGGCCAGGCTCGTCCCCGCCGGTCCCGCGCTGCTCCCACCGGCGACCGGTCGTGCCCAGGCGAGCGCCGATGGCAGCCGCTTCTTCTTCAGCTCCTCGACGCCCCTGCTCCTCACCGACACCAACGGCGCCTCCGATGTCTATGAGTGGGAGGCGCAGGGCGTGGGAAGTTGCCAACAGGGGGCCGGATGCTTCGGCCTGATCTCCAGCGGGCGGGTGGGGAGCGCCACCTTCGTCGGCGCCAGCGCCTCGGGAGACGACGCCTTCTTCGCCACCGGCGCCTCGCTGCTGCCCTCGGACCCGAATTCCCTCGACATCTACGACGCCCGCGCCGGTGGCGGCTTCCAGGAAGTGCCGATCCCGACCCCGTGTCTCGGCGACGACTGTCAGGGCCCGGCGCCCGCTCCCGAGTACCGACCCCCCCCGACGGCGTCGATTTCGGGGCAGGCCAACCCTCCGATCCGCTTCGCCAAGCGGCAAAAGAAGAACCAGAAGAAGAAGCACCATCGTCGCGGGCGCGGCAAGCATCAGCACCGCAAAGGGGGACGGCGGTGAGCGCCCCGCGCTGCGTCTGGCTCACGGCGGTCCTGGCGGCGCTGGCGCTGACCTCTGCGCCGGCTGCGGCAAGCGGTGCCTTCGGCTTGCTCCCCGGGGCTGAAGGCTTTGACGCTTCGGTGACGAGGGAAGGGGCGCCGGCCGCCGGGGCCGGCACCCATCCCGACCAGATGCGGATCCACATCGGCCTGAAGATGGACGGATCGCACACCGACGGCGACCTGCGCGGCCTGCGGCTGGACCTCCCGGCAGGCCTGCTCGCCAACCCGGCGGCGGTCGAAGAGTGTGCCCAGGCCGCATTCTTCAGCCCACGCCAGTCACCGTTCGAAAAAAGCCTCTCGGGGGAGAGCTGCCCGGACGACACCCAGGTCGGCGTCGTCGCCGTCCGCACCGGCGATGGCACCAGGCGCCACTTCGGCGTTTTCAACCTCGCCTCCCCCTATGGCAGCGCCGAGGCGATCGGCTTCGCGCCCTTCGGCGTGCCGATGATCTTCGCCGCCCACCTCCGCGACGCCGGCACCGCCCTCACCTTCGACCTCGAGAACCTCTCCCAGGCGGTGAACATCCAGGCGCTCGATTTGACCCTCTGGGGAACTCCCTGGGAATACAGATACGACGTCGAACGGGGTGACTGCCTCAACGAGGTCGATCCGGCGGCCTACCACGGCAACCCCTCCTACTGGGACCCCGAACCCCCCGTATTCCACCCCGGCACCTGCTACGTCGACCGTGCCAACTCCTACGTCCATTCCTACCTGACGCTGCCGACCACCTGCGGCGGTTCGATGCAGTGGGTGGCGCGGGCCAGCTCCTGGCAGCAGCCGGGGCTCGCCGAGGCGAGCGCCCTCGCCCGCGACGGCGGAGGCGACCCGCTCGTCGTCGACAACTGCATCGAGGTGCTGACCAGGGCGAAACTGCAGCTGCGCACCGACCGGGCCGCCGCCGCTACCGGCATCGTCTTCAATCTCGACGTCAACGACGGCGGTGGCTTCCTCAACGTCGACGGGCGAGTCCGCTCGCCGATCCAAAAGGCGCGCGCCTTGCTGCCCGAAGGTCTGACGATCAACCCCTCGCTGGGCGCCGGGCTCGGCGTCTGCAGCGAAGCCGAGTTCGCCCGCGAGGGCGCCGCCTCGGCCCCCGGTGCCGGCTGCCCCAACGCGTCGAAGATCGGCGAGGTCAGCGCCGACGGCCTGCTGGGCCTCCCGGAAGCGCTGCGGGGCGCTGTCTTCCTCGCCAAGCCCTACGAGAACGCCGATGACTCGCTGATCGCCCTCTATATCACCCTCGCCTCGCCCCGCCGCGGCCTCTTCTTCAAGTCGTTCGGCAGGGTCGAGCCTGACCCGGGGACCGGGCGCCTCGTCGTCAGCTTCGACAACCTCCCGGCGCTCCACTACGACCTGTTCACGCTGAGCCTGCGCGAAGGACAGCGCGCCGCGATGATCTCGCCGCCGACCTGCGGCGCCCACCTCGCGCAGCTGGAGTTCTGGCCCTGGTCCGACCCCGGCCTGCTCCTGCGGGACTCCTCCACCTTCCTGATCAACCGCGGGGAAGCCGGCGGCGAGTGCCCGGGTGGCGGTCTGCCGCCCTTCCACCCGGATCTGGACGCGGGCTCGGCCAACCCCACCGCCGGCTTCTACTCGCCCTTCCAGTTGCGCATGACGCGGACCGACGCCGAGCAGGAGATCACCTCCTACTCGGCGACCTTCCCGCCGGGCCTGCTGGCCAAGCTCGCCGGGGTGGGGGAGTGCTCGGACGCGGCGATCGCCGCCGCCAAGGCGCGCACCGGACCGCACGGCGGCGCCGAAGAGCTCGAACGCCCGAGCTGCCCCGCCTCCTCCCTGATCGGCCACACGATCGCCGGCTACGGGGTGGGGGGGACCCTCGCCTACGCCCCCGGCAGCCTCTACCTCGCCGGTCCGTACCATGGCGCGCCCCTGTCGACGGTCGCGATCGACTCGGCTCTGGTCGGGCCCTTCGACCTCGGGGTCGTCGTCGTGCGCTCCGCGATCCGGATCGACCCGCGCAGCGCCCAGGCCTCGATCGATTCGGCGGGCTCGGACCCGATCCCTCACATCATCCGCGGCATCCCGATCCACCTGCGCGACATCCGCGTTCAGGTCGACCGTCCGGGCTTCACGGTCAACCCGACCAGCTGCGATCCGCTGGCGACCGTCTCCACCCTGACCGGTGCCGGCATGAGCCTCTCCAGCGCAGCCGACGACGTCGCCGCGACCAGCAGCGACCGCTTCCAGCTCTCCGACTGCGCGGGCTACGG
The DNA here is from genome assembly GCA_963728025.1 of uncultured Actinomycetes bacterium. GTDB lineage: Bacteria > Actinomycetota > Thermoleophilia > Solirubrobacterales > 70-9 > VAYN01. Next base: position 74,463 of record CAVSIF010000004.1, read on the forward strand.
CTTCAAGCCGAGGCTGAGCCTGAAGCTGAAGGGCGGGACGAAACGGGGTCGCTACCCAGCGCTGAAGGCGGTCTACGTCCCCCGGCCCGGCGATCCCAACCTCAAGCGGGCCGCCGTCAGCCTGCCCAACTCGATCTTCCTGGCCCAGGAGCACATCCGTGAGATCTGCACGACAGCCCGGTTCCGGGCGAAGAACTGTCCGGGGGGGTCCCGACTCGGGTTCGCCAGGGCGGTGACCCCGCTGCTCGACGAGCCGCTGCAGGGCCCGGTGTACGTGCGTTCTTCGACCAACCCGCTACCGGACCTCGTCGCAGCGCTGAGCGGCCATGGGGTCGAGATCGAAGTCGTCGGCCGGATCGACAAGGCACGGCACGGTGGCCTGCGCGGCAACTTCGAAATGCTGCCCGACGCGCCGGTGACCAGGTTCACGCTGAACCTGAACGGTGGCAGGCGGGCACTGCTCGTCAACGCCGACGATCTCTGTGCCTCGCCGCAACTGGCGACGGCGCGCTTCGTCGCTCACAACAACGCCACCGAGGCCCTGCGGCCGCGGATCGCCGTCGATTGCGGCAAGGGCAAGAAGCGAAAGCGCGAGCAGCGGCGGTGAGGGCCGCGCGCGGTGGTGGATGAGTATGGCCGCTGGTCTCGATCGGTCGCCCACCCTGGAGCTGCGAGGCGCCGCCGATCACTGTGACCGCCTAATCGGGGCGATGGCGGAGGCGGCGTCGCGCCACGGATACGCGGGCGCGACGGTCGCCCGCGTGATCGAGCTGGCTGGAGTCTCGCGGGCGACCTTCTACGAGCACTTCGCCAGTCGCGAGGATTGCTTCCTCGCCGCCTACCGGCTTGCCTTCGACGAGGTGCGGCTGGCTGTTGGGGTCGTCGCCGAGGCGAGGTCTCCCGAAGAGCGCCCCGGCGCGACCCTCGACGTTCTGCTTGAGGAGCAGATCGCGGATCTCGAACGGCGCATCGAGCTCTTCCTCGACGATCAACCCCTGTCCGGCGCGATCCAGATCCCGGCGACCGCCCTGCTGGCCGGGAATCGGCGAGGTTCTCGCCACCCGGGCGCTGAGCGGGGCGGAGCTGGATCTGCCGCGGCTGCGCGATGACCTCTGGAAGTGGATAGACGCATATCGCCTCCCGCCTGGAGCCCGCCCGCTGCCGCAAGGCCATTGGCGCGAGCTGGGCCGCTTCGCCAGGAGCGTGACCCCCCGCCTCGCAAGCGTGCCGGCGCTGCTTCCCCGCGGTCGCAGCGCCCTCTCGGCGCCGGATGCCGCCGGCGCCCGGCGCCGCCGTCTCCTCGACGCCACCGCCCGCCTCACCGCTGCCGATGGGTACTCGGCTCTGACCGTCGCCCGCATCGCGGCGGCAGCGCGCGTTCCGCGCGCTGCCTTCTACTCCCACTTCGAATGCAAGCAGGAGGCGCTGCTGGCGGCCCAGACCGAGGCCCTGCAGGAGGGCATGAGCGCGGCCGCGGGGGCGTACTCCCCGGCGGCACCTTGGCCACAACGCGTCTGGAAGGCGGGTGGGGCGCTGTTGGAGAACGTCGCCGGCAACGCCGACTACGCGCGCCTCGATTTCGTCGAGTCCTACGCGGCCGGTTCGGCCGCGATCCGCCTCCGGCACGAAAACCACATGGCCTTTGCCATCTTCCTCGAGGACGGCTACCGCCAGGTCCCCGATGCCGCGGTGCTGCCGCGCGCCTGCTCGGAGGCGATCGCCGGCGCCGTCTTCGGACTCATGCGCAGCCTGGTCGTCGCGGGGAGGACGGAGCGGCTGCTTTCCCTCCTTCCCGCCGCCGCTTACACGATCCTCGCACCGTTCATCGGCGCGGGGGAGGCGAGCTCCCAGGTACAGGCGTGGGCACGAGTGGCTCGCTGAGCACCTCGAGCAGGGCGCGCACCCGCGACGCAGCTTCCGCATCAAGGGTGAAGCGGCTCGCCGGCCGGCCGGGGGTGAGGCCATCGCGCTCGCCGGGCTGCTCGTGCACCAAATCCAGCGCCTCCAGCGCCTCCAGATGGCGGCGGACGGTGGGGTCGCTGGTATGGCAGCGGTCGCGAAGCTCCCCGATCGTCGCTGTTCCCAGTTCGCAGAGGCCGCGTAGAACCGTCAATCGCACCGGATCGGTAAGTACCGAAGTCCAACTCCAATGGAGTGGGTTTCGCACGGTGTCGTCCACTGGCATCGCCTTGGGGGAATCTAGGCGAATGTCCGCCGCAGCGCTGAACACTGGTGTCCAACTTGCCATCGTCTGCGCCCGGGGTGAGCGCGAGAACAGGCTCTCTGATGCGAGATCACGCTGTCGCTGTTTTCGTCACAGGCCTCAACAATGGTTGTAACCAAAGAGACGCGCGGTCAGGTTTCCGGGGGCTTCATCCATCCCTCGAAAGGAGCAGTTTTGCATCTCACGAAAAGCATCAGGATCCTCGTGACGGCCGCGATGGCGGCGATGGCGATGAGCGCACTGGTTGCCTCGTCGGCTTCCGCCGCCATCGTGCCGGCTGAATTCAGCAGCTCGAGCTTCAAGCTGACGAGCACCGGGATCACGGTCAAGGGCAACGGGATCGAACCCAAAACCTGCACGCCGTCGGTCGCCATTCAAGGATCCGCTGAACCGGGCGGCGGCTTTCTGGCATCGAACCCAGGGTATGCGGAATCGAAATTCTCCTGCACCGGCGGTACCGCTTTCTACATGGTCTTCCTCGGTGAAGCGCTGTACGACACGGTCGCCAACCGCTACTTCCTGCATGTGAACGATTTCCCCAGCTGGTCGCTCAGCAGTCCATTTGGAAGCTACTCGCAGGTATCGGGCAGCGGCGAAGGAGGATCGGAAGCGACCTGGGTCAACGGGTCGGGCGCCACTGCATCGACGATCACCTTCACCAACCAGACGGTCGGCTGGACTTACAGTGGGAAAAGAGTTTCCATCGACGGAGGGGCCCTCAAAGCCACCACCCCGAGCGGTGGGCTGCTGACCCTCACCCACTAGGCGTTCGATCGCGAGATCCTTCGCGAAGCAGTCCAAGGGCCGGGAACTTGGGAAAGTTCCCGGCCCTTGGACTGCGAGGACCGCGCCGACAGGGATAGCGGGGCGACCCAGGGGTGGCGTATGCCACAACAGGCGGAGCAGGGAGCATCCACCCGGCGCTCCCCTGCCTGAGAGGCATGACGGAGGCCACCACAACTTACTGAGAGATGCCGGTTCTGTCAAGAAAAGTTAATGGTTTCATAGGCGATGCCGTGTCAGTCTCTGGAGATAGGGATCTGACCCGAGCCAATCTTGTCTCCCTTCGGGCCGCTTCCCTCTGTCACGGTGGGTGAATGAGCCAGCGCCGCCGCAGCAAGCCCCGGGCCCTCGCCGTCGCGCTGACGGCGCTGCTCGCATCGGTGCTGCTGGGGGCGACGGCGGCCGAGGGAGCAAGTCGGTGGCTGCGCTGCGAATACGCCGAGGGCGGGGCGCCGCGGCCGGGAACACGCTCGCGATCTCCGGCAACGACAACGTGCTGGTGCGGCGCGTGGGCGACCTGGTCCTCGTCGGCACCAGCGCCGGCAACGGGCCGCGCGACTTCGAGCAGGTCCCCTGCGCGGGCCCCGAAGCGACGGTGACGAACCTCGACCGCGTCGTCTATCGCGGCGCGCCGGTGCCGCCGCGCACGGAACACCAGTTCCTCCTTGACGAGCGCGGCGGGCCGCTGGCGCCCGGGGCGAGCCCGGAGGTTGCCGATCCCGAGATCGAGGTGGAAGTGGAGTTGCCGCAACAGCCCCAGGCCCGGCCCCGCGTCCAGCTCCTCGCCGGTGAAGGGCGCGACGAGGTGGTCCTCGACGGTGGCGCCGGCCGGCTCCGCGTCAGCCTCGAACCGTGGCCCAGCGCCGGTCTCGAGCCGCATCCGAGCGGCACCTCTCCCGATCCCGACCTGCTCGTGGTCGCGCCGCCGCGCACGGTCGAACTGAAGATCCGCGGCAGTGGCGGCGGCGACGTGCTCGACGCCCGGCCCCTCGACCGCCACCGAGGCCTGATTCGCTCTCTCCTCCTCGCCGGCGACAGCGGCGGCGATGCTCTCCTTGGCACCGAGCGCAGCGACCAGCTGCAGGGCGGGCCGGCCGACCGCCTCTTCGGCCGCGGCGGGCGCGACTTCCTCTACCCGAGCGCGGGCCGCGACATCGCCGTCGGCGGCTCCGGGGCGGACTTCATCTCCGGCAGTCGGGGATCGACCGAGCGCGACATCCAGCCCGACTCCTACTTCGGCGGGCCGGGCGACGACTACATCGACGCCCGCCTCGGCGGCGCCGATGCGATCAGCTGCGGCGCCGACGTCGACGAAGCGGTGGCCGGCCGCGAGGACGAGCTGCGTGGCGGGGAGTGCGAGCGGGTGCGCGGCCGGTGAGGCCCGGCGCATCGCCTTGCAGAGCGCACTCCGGAGCCATGGCCCTGGTTGGAAGTCTCTGGAACTCCGATCTCAGGGACCGGCTCCGGCGGATGCATCGTCACGTTGCTTCGGAGGAGCCGTCGGCCAGGCGGCCGCCTCCCCAGTTTCGGCGCCGTCGTGTCGGCCTGATCCGCGATGCGATCGTTGCCGTTCTTGCCGAGCACAGGGACGGATTGCGGGTGCGAGACATCACGGCGGCCGTGGCCGCCCGGCTCGACGAGCCGGTTGCGCCCTCGTCGGTCAAGTCCTGTCTCTGGCGCGAGGCGAAGAACGATTCGGGAAAGTTCGAGCTGATCGGGCGGGGGCGGTATCGCCTGCGGTCCGCGACATCCTGATTCAGTCCGTTGCGGCGAGGTGTGCAGTCGGCTTGAAAGCCCGGCCGCCCAGGCGGCCGATTCGGGCGAAGTATCGGGTGCTGCGCCTGGCCGTCTGCCGGCCGGCAGCCTTGCCGATCATTGCCAATGTCGTGCTGCTGGGCGCTTCTCTTGCCGCCCGTACGAGCGGCTTCACGAACTCGGACGGCGCTCATCGACGCGAATCCGCGATTCCTGGTGCGCACCGACGCACATCCTGAATTACACGGCCGTCAACGGTTCCCGCCCTGATGCGACACTCGCTTGACCTTGACGCACTTGCTCTTGCCACGGACTTTCCGCTTCTTGAAGCCCCGCTTGCATCGCCGTGGCTTCGCGGGCCGGGTCGCGGACGGGACCGACGTTGCGGCAGGTGCCGGCGGGGAGGTCACCGGAGGTACCGATGGCGGTCCGGTGCCGGGCGGTTCGGGCGATACTTCCAAGGCCGGCTGTTTCGGCGGCGGCACGAAGGCTCCCTCCGACAGGAACCGGGCCAGGGCGAAGTCGCCTGCGCCAAGGGCCCCGTGGCTCCCGCGATTACGATCCGCCCTTCTGAGGTGAGCGCCACGCCACTGGCATAGTCACTGCTGGCCGTACCGAGGTCCGCCTCGACCAGACTGCCCGCTCCGAACGTGGAGTCGAGCGAGCCGTCCGCGAGATAGCGACGGAGGGTCACGTCCGCATACACCTGCTCGGCCTGCGATCCGGCAACGACGATCCGCCCGCTGGCGTCGATGGCGAGGCTATTGCCTCTACCTTCAGAGCCCGTCGCGGTCGCCACGATCCCATCGCCCAAGCCGAAGCTCGGATCAAGCGCGCCACCGGTCAGGTAGCGCAGAAGAACCACGTCGTCGCTACCAGCGGGAGACCCGGCGAGCACCGTGCCACCCAGGACGATCCGTCCGCTCGGATCGACGGCCAGGCCGGACGTCAAGCTGTTCTCACCCGGCGCGACGTCGGTGACGACCTTTCCATCGCCGCTGAAGCTGGTATCCAGGGCACCCGTCTCGAGGTAACGAGCAGCAGCGAATGCGAACCCGCTGCCGATTGCCGTCTCGCCTCCGACGACGATCCTCCCGGTGCCGTCCAGCGCGACCGCCCGGCCGCTCTGCGTCACCCCATCCAGATCGGTGGTGACCCGGCCGTCGCCGTCGAAGGTTGGGTCGAGTTCGCCGGTTTCCGTATAGCGGACGACGGCGAAGTCGGAGAAGTCAGGCGGGTCTTCCCGGCGCACCGTTCCCGCTACCACGATCCGATCGCTGGTATCGACGGCAAGATCGCTGCCGGAGTTGGAAAGGCCGGTCCCCATGTCGGTGATGACCTTCCCGTCCCCGCCGCCGAAGTCGGGATCGAGTTCGCCCGTGGCGGTAAAGCGGGCAACGGCGATGTCGCAATCCGTACAGCTGGTGTCGCCCGACGTAGTCGCGCTCACGATGATCCGGTCAGCCGAGTCCACGGCGAGACCCCCAAAGAAGTCTTCGAGGCGCCCGAAGTTCGTCGTCACGAGGCCATCGCCCCCGCCGAAGCTCAGATCGAGCACTCCGGTTGGCGAGTAGCGAGCTACCGCAACCTGCCCATCCGATTCCCCGGCTACGACCATTCGTCCGCTGCCGTCGACGGCGAGGTCGCCCGCCGCATCGTCCGCTTCTAGCCCGAAGTCCGTCGTCACGATGCCGCTCGCGCCGAAGCTCGCATCAAGGGAGCCGCCGGCCGTCGCGGCACTCGGCCAAATGCCCACCACCACTGCCAGCACTGCTCCTGCCTGCCAAATCCTCATTGGTGTCCCCACGCTTTGGTACGCCTTGAGTCCTTTAGGCCGGGGTACTTTAGACCGTGGAACCATAAGCCGCAACAAGGAAGGCTCCCCGCGATGGCTCGCTCGTCCACAAGGTCGATCGGCTGGCGCGAAACCGCGCCGACGACGTGGCGATCGCCATGCAGATTCGCTCGGCCGGCGCGCAGCTTGTCTCCGCGACCGAGAACATCGACGAGACGCCGAGCGGGTTGCTGCTCCACGGCATCATGAGCTCCATCGCCGAGTTCTACTCGCGGAACCTCGCCAGCGAGGTCATCAAGGGCACGACCGAGAAGGCCAAGCGCGGCGGCACCCCCGGCATCGCGGCGCTCGGCTATCTAAATGTCCGCGAGACGGTCGACGGGCGGGAAGTGCGGACGGTCGCGCTCGACCCTGAGCGCGCCCCACTCATCAGGCTGGCGTTCGACCTCTACGCTACCGGCCGCTTCTCGATTAACGAGCTGGTGACGCTGCTGGCGGCGAAGGGGCTGCGCAGCCGGGGCACCCGCCGCTACAGCCCCCGGCCGATCAACCACTCCTCGCTCTATGCGATTCTCTCGAATCCGTACTACGCCGGGTGGGTGACGTACCGGGGCACGATGTACAAAGGTCGGCACGACCCCCTCGTCTCGCAGACGCAGTTCGACCAGGTCCAGGCCGTCCTCCAAGCGCATCGGCTCTCGGGCGAGCGGGAGCGCAAACATCCGTCCCACTACCTCAAGGGCACGCTTCATTGCGGCGGTTGCGGGCGGCGGCTGACCTACTCGCAGAACAGCGGCAACGGCGGCACCTACGAATACTTCGTCTGCCCGGAAAAGCAGCGGCGGAAATGCAGTCAGCCATACCACCGGGTCGAGGTCGTGGAGGCGGCCATCGAGCGCTACTACCGGAACGTCACGCTCTCGAAAGATCGGCAGCAGCGCATCCGGGCCGTCATCAAGGCGCGCCTGGGTGAGATGGCCGCCATCTCCGAGCGGGAAGTCCGCCGCTGCCACGGCGAACTGCGAACGCTCGAGGAGCAGGAACGGAAGCTCCTTCAGAAGCACTACCAGGACCGCATTTCGGACACGCTCTACAACGAGGAGCAGCACCGGATCGCCGCTGAGCGTGAGGCGGCGGAGGCCATCATCGCCCGACTCGCGGTTCAGTTCGACGACGTCGAAGAGACGCTGGATCTGGCACTCGGCCTGACCGACGACGTCCAGGCCGCCTACCTGAAGGCGTCCCCGACGGTGCGGCGGCTGTTCAACCAGGCGATTTTCGAGCGGATCGAGGTCTGTGATGAGGATGTGGCTGGCGTCACGCTGGCCGAGCCGTTCCGCGACCTGCTCGCCGCCGACTTGCTGGACGAGCCGGACCAGCCTGGCTCGACAGAAGCCCAGAACGACCAGACCCCCGGCCGGGTGGCTCAGGGGTCTTTGGTCGCCGGTTCGATTACCGGGGAAGTGGTGGGCACGGCTGGTTTCGAACCAGCGACCTCTCGCGTGTGAAGCGAGCGCTCTCCCACTGAGCTACGCGCCCGGGAGGGGTTGATCTTACGCGGATCAGAGCCTCGAACAATGGTCCACAAAATTAGGTATTGAGGTTGAGAATTTTAAGTATCGGGTCTTCTATGGGTCGAGAACCTGAGTGGCCCCATGGGCCCGACGAAAGGAACGGTCGTGATTCGATCCATCGGTATTCACGCGAAGCGGAGGGGCGCGCTGGTTGGGATCGCGGTGGCGACGACGCTCCTCCTCACCGCGGGGCCGGCTGGCGCCGCTGTCCACCCGGCCGGAGGCAGCGGCTTCAGCGGCGGTGCCGAAGGCTGGCAGGTGACCGAGGCCTCCTGCAACGTGCCGACGGTCTGCACTGCCTCGGGCGGCTATGACGGCGGCGACGGCGACCCGCCGGGATCGCTGGCGGCGAACACGACCGTTGCGCTCAACCTGCTGACGCTGTTCAAATCGAACGTCACCCTGCAGTCGCCGGACTTCACGGTCGACGGCCGCACCGGCACCTTCCACCTCGAGCGCCAGTTCGCGGCGGGCAGCCTCGTCGACCTGGCGGCGGAGACCTCATATGAGGTGACCCTGATCGATCGCAGCGCCGACCGCCGCTCGAAAGTGCTGAGCGAGGCGATTGACGCGCCCTCCGGTTTCGTCGGCGATGACGCGGCGGTCACGGTCGTTCCCGGCCACACCTACGCGCTCGCGATCGCGGTCGAAACCACCTCGAACCGTGGTCGGGACCGGCCTGCTCGGTGGCACCACCAGCACCCGCTTCGACAACGTCTCCCTCACCCTGGGGGCGGACGGTGACGGCGGCAGCGGGGCCGGCAAAGGCAAAGGCGGCGGCGGTAGTGAAAGCGGCGACGGCCTGACCGACCGGCGCCTGCTCGCGGCGATCAGCGGCAACCTGGCCGCGCCGGCGGTGCTGAAGGGCAAGCGCCTCTTCGTCAAGGTGCGCTGCCCGGCCGCGGTCGGGCACGGCTGCCGCGTCACCCTCCAGGGGCTGCTGCAAAAACGCCGGACCGCGACGACCAAGCGCGTGGTCAAGATCGCCCCCGGCAAGAGCAAGCGAATCGTCCTCAAGGTGAAGCCGAAGGCGCAGAAGAAGATCGCGCCGCGCAAGCGGCTGCTCTTCAAGCAGACGGTCAAGGCCGGCCCGGCCAAGGCCACCGTCTACAAGCGCCTGAAGCTGATTCGCCGCTAACCGCCACCCCAGGCGAGGCGACGGGTCCCTCCCCGAGCCGGGAGGGGCCCTCGCCGCCCTCGGCCTCACTGCGCTTGCGCAGGGCGAGGCCGACGAAGGGAAAGACCAGGGTCGAGAGCATCGCGGCGCCGACCAGGCCGGCCGCGGTCGAGCTTTTCATGTGGCCGCTCTCGGTCGCGATCGTCGTGATCGCGACGACCAGGGGCAGCTCGGTCGCCGAGTAGAAGGCGAGGGCGGCGCGGTCGCGGGCGCTGAGCACGCCGCGGTAGAGCAGCATCGCCGGCGCCCCGCGCACGACCAGGAAGAGGCCGAAGAACATCACCAGCTTCGCGATCGCTTCCGCGGAGCCGAGCGCGGCGAGGTCGAACTCGATCCCGCTGGTGACGAAGAAGAAGGGGACGAAGAAGCCGAACCCGACCGCGGTCAGCTTCGACTCGAAGACCTGGACCTCCTGGCCGCGCAGGGCCACGCGCACGATCATCCCGGCGACGAAGCCGCCGAGCAGGAGGTCGAGGCCGAGCTTGCTGGCGAGCAGGACGAGGCCGAAGACGAGGACGACGGTGACCCGCACCGCGAGCTGGCTGCTCGTCTCCAGGGTTCGCTCCAGCGCCGGCCAGCCGCGCCAGGCGTAGCGCACCGAGGCCAGGGCGAGGACCAGTGCGAGGGCGACGAAGGCGAGCAGGATCGCCGCCTCGTGCAGCGGGTTGGTGGTGGAGAGGACGAGGGTGACGAGCAGGATCGGCCCGAACTCGCCGGCGCCGCCGGCGGCCAGCAGGTAGGTGCCGAACCTGGTCTTCAGCTCGCCGTTGTCGCGCAGGATCGGGATCAGGGTCCCGATCGCCGTCGTCGCCATCGCCGAGCCGGTGTAGAGGAAGGAGACGACCACGCCGGCGGCGGCGAGCGCGCCGCCGATCCCGTAGGCGAGCGCGACCGAGAGCAGCCAGCCCAGCGCGCCCAGCTTCATCGGCCTGCCCTTGATCCGCTGGAAGTCGATCTCGTAGCCGGCGAAGAAGAAGAGCATGCCGAGGCCGAGGTTGGAGAAGAATTCGATGAAGTCGTCGGAGTGCGCGAGGCCGAGCAGTTCCGGGCCGATCACGATTCCCAGCATCAGCTCGAGCACGACGACGGGCGGGGCGAGGCGTTTCGGCACCGCGGCGACGGTCACCGCCGCCACCGCGGCGACGACGACGACCGCGAAGAAGGAGCCGGCGTCGACTTCGATCGCGGCTGTGGGCAGGGCGATCACGGGCGCGGTGATCCTACGGCCGGATGGGTAGGATCGTCAGTGGACCGTGCTAGGCGGGGAATCAGCGGTGCCCTGTAACCCGCAATCCGCTCTAGCGGGGCCGACTACCGTTCCGAGGAGCTGGCCGTCGGGGTCAGTGCGTCGCGGCGGCGTTGACGGCCGGGTCCTGCGCGACGTGGGCACGCGAATCAGGTCAGATCCGGAAGGAAGCAGCCTTAAGCGGATGCCGCGGGTGCCGCAGGTGAGCCCGGCAAGAGCCAGAAACGACGGACACGCCCGGTGACCTCGCTTCGAAGGCGGGTGCACGGTCCATTTTTCGCCGCATCCGATTTAGACCCCACCAGGGTGTGGTGAAAGTCGGATGCGCTCAGTCGATCAGCCGCTTTGACATGCGGCTGATCGCGACCCGCCACATCGCGAGGGCGAAGGCGACGAGGCCGGCGAAGCGGAGCAGGTCGACCGCCTCGTAGCCGAAGGCGCCGCCGCGGACCAGTTCGACCAGCTGGTGCAGGGGGTTGAGCTGGGCGGCGACCTGGACGCCCTCGGGCAGCCCGTCGATCGGGAAGAAGGTGCCGGCGATCAGGAACAGCGGCGTGACGAACAGCGCCGTGACGTAGTTGAACTGGTCGATCTTGGCCACGGTCGCCGCCATCGCGACGCCGAAGCCGGCGAAGCCGAGCGCGGTGATCAGGCCGAAGAGGGGGACGAGCAGCATCCCCCAGGCCGGGTCGAGGCCGAAGGCGAAGGTGACGATCAGCGGGAAGCAGCCGTAGAAGCCGGCGCGCAACCCGATCCAGAGCATCTCCGCCGTGACCAGCTCCTCGACGTCGACCGGCGCCGCGAGGATCGCTTCGTAGGTGTTCTGGAAGCGGTGCTTGACGAAGGTGCCGAACATCGAGGGCAGGGCGCTGGAGAAGATCACCGCGGTCGCGACCATGCCGGTCCCGACGAACTGGATGTAGGGAACGCCGTCGACTTCGTCGACCAGGGTGGCGCCGAGGCCGAGGCCGAAGGCGAGCAGGTAGACGATCGGTTCCAGCACGCTGGAGAAGGTCGTCCCCTTCCAGTAGGTGCGGAAGTTGGCCAGCTCGCGGCTCATCACGCCGGCGATCGCCGCCGGTTCGAGCCGGCGCATCGCGCGCGGCGCGGTGCTCTGGGCGGGCGCGCTGTCGGCGCTGGCGTTCACTCCGCCTCCTCGCCGGTGAGCAGCACGAAGACGTCCTCGAGCGTCGCCGCGCGGATCACGGCCTGCTCGGGGATGACGCCGTTGCCGGCGGCAGCCTCGGAGCCGACGATCGCGATCGCCGGGCCGGCCGGGCGCACTCGCAGCCCGGTCGACTCGGCTTCCGCCCGCAGCTCGGCGAGGCGGTCCGGCGGCGCGTAGATCTCCGCCGTCTGGCGGCCGGCGTGATCGCGGATCAGCGCCGCCGGGTGGTCGCGGGCGATGATCTTGCCGTGGTGCATGACCGCGACCTCGTCGGCGAGGCGCTCGGCCTCCTCGATGTAGTGGGTCGACATCAGGATCGTCGTGCCGCGCGCTTTCAGCTCGCCGATCAGGGTCCAGAGCTCCGTGCGGATCTGCGGGTCGAGCCCGACCGTCGGCTCGTCGAGCAGGACCAGGCGCGGCTCGTGGACGAGGCCGCGGGCGAGCAGCAGGCGGCGGCGCATCCCGCCGGAGAGCTCGTCGACGGCGTCGCGGCGGCGCTCGCGCAGGCGGGCGAGGTCGAGGGCGCGGTCGACCGCGGCGGCGACGTCCCTGACCCGGTAGAGGCGGGCGTAGACGGCGAGGTTGTCCTCGACGGTGACGTCGACGTCGAGGTTGTCGAGCTGGGGGACGACGCCCATCTTCGCCCGGGCCGGCTTCGATTCCCGGGGCAGATCGTGGTCCAGTACCCGCAGCGTGCCGGCGTCGGCCAGCGCCTGGCCGGTCAGCAGCCGCATCGTCGTCGACTTGCCGGCCCCGTTCGGGCCGAGCAGGCCGAGGCAGATGCCCTCCGGCACCTCGAGGTCGAGTCCGTCGACCGCGGTGATCGGGCCGAAGCGCTTGACCACCCCGCTGAGTTCGATCGCAGCCATCAGCCCCGATGCTTGCACGACCGCGCCCTTCGCGGTGACACACTGCCGCGATGCTGGACGAGCGCTGGATCAGGGCACTGCACGTGGAGTCGATGCGGCGGGCCGACCTGCATGCTGAGCACGAGTCGCACGTGCTCTTCCAGGCCTCGACGATCGGGGCGCTGCTCGAGGGCGCCTACGACGGCGACCTCAGCTTCGCCGAGCTGGCCGCGCATGGCGACCTCGGGCTGGGGACGCTGAACCGGCTCGACGGCGAGATGATCGCGCTCGACGGCGAGTTCTTCCGCGCTGACGTTGATGGCTTCGTTCACCCGGTCTCGCCCGAGGCGAAGACCCCGTTCGCGGTGGTGACGCGTTTCGAGCCGGAGGTCGACCAGCGGATCGAGGGCGCGCTCTCCCACGAGCAACTGCTGGCTCGGCTCGACCAGCTGACCCCGGCGGACGCCTCCTCCTGCGCGATCCGCCTCGACGGGCGCTTCGAGCTGGTCCGCGCCCGCTCGGTCCCGGCGCAGAGCCGTCCCTACCGGCCGCTGACCGAGGTCGTCGCCGACCAGCACGTCTTCGAGCTGAGCGACGTCGAGGGGACGATGCTGGGCTTCCGCTTCCCGGCCTACGCCGAGGGAATCGAGGTCGGCGGTTACCACCTCCACTTCATCAGCGACGACCGCACTCGCGGCGGCCACGTGCTCGATTCACGCTCCCACGGCCTGCGTGCCCGGCTCGACCCTTCGAATGACCTCCATATAGAGCTGCCGCCGCGGGTCGACCTCGGCGACCCCGATCTGGCCGCCGGGACCCACGCGGCGATCGCCCGTGCCGAGGGCGGGTAGAACAACCTCACGATTCAAGTTGGAGGTCTGGGCGGTCGAAGGGGGTTGGGATGCGCCTCGGCCATGCTTCTTACAAGCGCGAATTGCTCGCGATCCTCGTGGTCGCGGCCCTCGGCCTTGCGGCCTCATTCATCGCCGCCGGCGGCGCCGACGCGCGGCCGGGGCAGCAGACCGCGGTCGTCCCCAACGGGACCTACGGGGCCGCGAAACTCGCTCGCGGTGAATACGTCATCTTCGAAGTCCGCAACCGCCGCGTCCGCAACCTCGAGTTCCAGATCCAGATCACCTGCGAAGCCTCGGACATGCCGGGCGTCACCGAACAGCGCTTCTTCACCTCGGGGCGCTCGTGGGAAAACACCCCGATCTCTCCCGGGGGCATAGTCAGGATGAACTGGCACGAGCGCGGCAACGGCCGCCTCGGCTACCTCAACGCCGAACTCAAATTCGGCGTTCGCGACGTCGCCAACTTCTCGGTGATCGTCCCCGAGGACCCAAGCGTCCTGCCCGGCGAAGCGGCCGAGAGCTGCAACGGCGTCGGCACGCTGCGCTTCCACCGCGGCTTCGAACTGCCGCCGCTTCCGGCTCCCTGAGCCGCGCCTAACCGCAGTTGCGGTAGACGATCCAGGACTCGTTCGCGGCGACGCGCTCGAACCCGTCCGGGACCGGGAACGAGGGATCGGTCGGGTCGCGCGGGTCGAGGATGAAGTTGTGGATCACGAACTCGCTGGCCGGGGCGACGAAGTAGCCGCGGGCGGGCGCGCCTTCCTCGCTGGCGCTGACGACCTCGCTGGGGCGGACGTCGAGGCCGAAGGCGAGGCGGGGGACGGCGCGGTGGTTGGGGACCGCGATCCTGCCGCAGGGCGGCTCGAAGGCGCCGGCCTCGACCAGGTCGGTGAGGTCACCCTCGATCCGGGCCTGGTTGGTGAGGTCGGTGTCGACGCGCGAGTCGAGGTCCCACTGGTTCGGCGCCCAGACGACGAACATCAGCGCGACGACGCCGGCGAACAGCTGCCAGCGGAGCCGCCAGGGGTGGTCGCGGGCGAGCAGGCGCCAGCCGAGCAGGGCTAGGGCGGCGAAGATCGCCAGGATTGCCGCGGCCAGCATCGTGTAGCGGGGCAGGATCGCGAGCCCGCCGCAGGCGAGGATCGCGAAGGCGAGCAGGGCGAGCGCCGCGGCGGCGACGCCGAGCGCGGAGCGGCGGCGCAGGAAGGCGAGCCCGAGCGCGACCCCGCCGAGGGCGCCGACCATCCCCGGCCACTGCAGCACCTCGCCGAGCCGGCGTGGCCCGTAGAGGACGAGGTCGACCGGCCCGGTCTGCCGCTCCAGCGTCTCGACCGTTTCTTTGGTCCCGGTCCAGGAGTAGAGCGGGTCGCCGGCGGTGATCGCGTCGAACAGCACCCAGCCCACAGGTCCCGCTAGCGCCAGGACGATCAGCGGTGCGGAGGGACGGCGGTCTGGGTCGAACGCCAGGTAGACGAGGTAGGCAAGTGAGAAGAGCCAGGCCTCGGGACGCAATAGGCCGCCTAGAGCAAGTAGAGCGAGGACGGGCCAGCCGGCGCGGGGGCGCTTTGCCTCGACCAGCAGCGCCGCCAGGCAGAGGGTTATGTAGGGGAGGTCGATGTAGGCGCGCAGGCCGTTGGAGAGGAAGGGGGCGCGGGTGAGGACGATCGCGGCGGCGGCGGCGCCGATCCAGCGGTCGAACCAGATCGCCCCGAGCCGGTAGACGAAGAACCCGATCAGCCCGAGCGAGGCGTAGGCGATCACCATCGTCACCGTGATCGCGCCGTCACCGAGCGGCGTCGTCACCAGGCCGATCAGCTCGGTCAGCGGGTGCGGGGTGGGGGCCAGGGCCGCGCCGACGTCGGGGCTGATCCCGTGCGCCAGTTCCCGTCCCCAGACCAGCGCGTAGATCGTGTCGTAGTTGGGGAACCCGACCGGGAACAGCAGCAGCAGGACCGCCGACACCCCAGCGACCCATGCGGCCGGCACGAGCCAGCTGGCGACCCTCGGTGGCACGCGCGCACGGTATCGGTGCCTCCCCCGGAGGGGGTGTCTGAGCAAAGGGGGTTATAGGACCCCCTCAGCTCAGACACGCCCCCCGGGGACGGTGCCGGGGCGTGGATACACTGGCCCGAGACCCGATGTCAGCCGAGTCGACCTCCCTCTACCGCCGCCACCGCCCGGGCTCCTTCGACGAGGTCGTGGGGCAGCAGCACGTGGTTCGCACGCTGCGCAACGCGGTTGAGCAGGACAAGGTCCACCACGCCTACCTCTTCGTCGGCTCGCGGGGGACGGGCAAGACCTCGATGGCGAAGATCCTCGCTCGCTCGCTTAACTGCGAGCGTGGTGGGCCGACCGTGACCCCCTGTGGGGAGTGCGAGTCCTGCGTGACGATCGCCTCCGGCACCTCGGTCGACGTGATCGAGATGGACGCCGCCTCGAACCGCTCGGTCGACGACGTCCGCGACCTGCGCGAGCGGGTCGCCTACGCCCCGGCGGGCGGCCACTGGAAGGTCTACATCCTCGACGAGGCGCACATGCTGACCAAGGAGGCCTGGAACGCCTTCCTGAAGACGCTCGAGGAGCCGCCGCCGAGCACTGTCTTCGTCCTCGCGACGACCGAGTCGCACAAGGTGATGGCGACGATCGCCGACCGCTGCCAGCGCTTCGACTTCCAGCGGCCGAGCCTGGAGCAGATCTCCGAGGTGCTGAACCGGGTCGCCGCGGCCGAGTCGATCGAGGTCGACGAGGGGGCGGCGGCGCTGATCGCCCGCTCCGCCTCCGGCAGCTTCCGCGACGCGCTCGGCACGCTCGACCAGCTGGTCGCCTTCGGCGGCAGCAAGGTCGGCCTCGAGGCGGTGCTGGAGGTGCTCGGCGCCGCCGACGCCGAGCTGCTGTTCGAGGCGGTCGACGCGGTGATCGCCGAGGACCCGAAGGGGGTGCTGCTCGGGGTCGAGAAGATGGCTCGCTCCGGCCGCGACCCCTCCCAGTTCGCCCGCGACCTGCTCGCCCACCTGCGCCACCTCCTCGTCACCCAGACGACCGGCGAGGTGCCCGCGTCCTTCGTCGTCACCGCGACCGACTCGTCGCGCCTCGAAGCGCAGGCGGCCTCGATCGGCGCGGCGACCCTGGTGCGCACGATCGACGAGCTGGCGAACGCGCTCACGGCGGTTCGCGAGGGCGATGACGCGCGAATGGCGGTGGAGATTGCTCTGCTGAAAGCGGCGCGGCCGGATCTGGATCCGGGGACCGAGGGGCTGCTGCGCAGGATCGAGCGGCTCGAGGGACGGCTAGGGGACGGGGGCGGGCGGGCCGCGGGTCCTGTCGCCGCAGGGGACCCACCACCCCCTGCGGTAGCTAAAGCTTCCTCGGGGGTGGTCCCCCCTACGGCGCCACCCGCGGCAGACCCCGCTCCAGTGGACGATCCTCCACCGGCCGAAGCTGAGGAGGCGGAACGGCCGCCGGAGCCAGAGGCCGCGGAGAGGGATGAAGGACCGGCCGTGGCGGCGGCGGCAGAGCCTCCGAGTACGCAGGAGGCGGCCGGCCAGGGCGACCTCGACCTGGATGCTTTGAAGCGGGTTTGGCCCGCCGTGTTGCAGAAGCTGAGTGAGACGGCGCCGGCGTTGGCGGCCACCTTTGAGGGGGCGGGGCCGGTGAGCCTCGACGGGGAGGGGCTAAAGGTCGGGTTCCCCAAGGACAAGACGTTCAACAAACGCAAGGCGGAGTCGCCGGAGCGGCGGGAGGCTGTTGCCGCCGCGCTCGAGGCGGTTACCGGGCAGAAGCTGAAACCGGCCTACGTCTTGCTCGAGGCCGAGGCCGAGGCTGAGCCGGCGGCGCCGGCCGAGGAGGTCGGGCCGGCCGAGAGGATCGACGAGGATGCCCTGCTGGAAAAGCTGAAGAGCGAGTTCGATGCGGAGGAGGTCAGTTAGGTGGCACGAGGAGGCGGACCCGGGGGCTTCGACGTCAATGCCCTGATGAAACAGGCGCAGGAGATGCAGAGCCAGATGCTGCAGGCGCAGGAGCAGCTGAAAGAGGAGACGGTCGAGGCCAGTGCCGGCGGCGGCATGGTCAAGGTGAAGATGGGCGGCGACCTGACCCTGCGCGAGATCGTCATCGACCCCGAGGCGATCGACCCCGAGGAGGCCGAGATGCTGGCCGAGATGGTCCAGGCCGCGGTCAACGAGGGCCTGCGCGCCGCCCAGGAGCTGGCCGCCTCGAAAATGGGCGGGATCGGCGGCGGTGGCATCCCGGGCCTGCCGGGAATGTGAGCTGGTGCTCACGCCAGCCTCCCTCGCACCTGTCCGGCGGCGCCGGACACACTTCGCGGTGCGGCGTCCTCGGTCGGGCGAATAGCACCGCTATTCGCCCTCCCTGCGTCCTTGCCCCGCTCGGTCCGGCCCTCGCCGCCCAGGCACGAGGGAGGCTGGCGTGAGCACGGAGGGGCCGGCACCGCTGGCGCGCCTCGTCGCCGAGCTCTCGCGCCTGCCCGGGATCGGGCAGCGGACCGCGCAGCGGCTCGCCTTCCACCTGCTGCGGGCGCCGGACGAAGAGGCCTTCGCGCTCGGCGACGCGATCCGTGAGGTGAAGGAGAAGGTCGGCCTCTGCGAGGAGTGCTTCAACCTCGCCGAGGGGCCGCGCTGCCGGATCTGCGCCGACCACAACCGCGACCGGGCAACGATCTGCGTGGTCGAGGAGCCGGCCGACGTGATCCCGATCGAGCGCACCCACGAATACCGCGGCCTCTACCACGTGCTCGGCGGTGCCCTCTCGCCGATCGACGGGATCGACGCCGACGACCTGAAGATCGCCGAGCTGCTGGCCCGGGTCGGCCGCGGCGGCATCGGCGAGGTCGTGATCGCGACCAACCCGACCACGACCGGCGAGGCGACGGCGCTGCACATCGCCGGCGAGCTGCGCGGCAAGGTCGCGGTCACCCGCCTCGCCAGTGGGCTGCCGGTCGGGGCCGACCTCGAGCACGCCGACGAGGTGACGCTCGGTAAGGCCCTGGCCGGACGCCGCAGCCTCGATTAGCGAGCTAAGTCCGCGAATTAGATATTCGTCCTGGACGACCATCGGGCCGCAAATAGCGGCTTTTTGCCGAGCCGCCGTCCGCCCTCTCCGCCAAGGTCACCGCGTGGCGGCCCAGTCGAATTCACGCAACGGAGCGGGGGGAGCGGGCGGAGAATCTTCGGTTGGGCGAATCGTCCGCGAGGTCTCCTCACTGCAGGCCTCACTGCTGGCGAAGCTGCGCGAGGAGCTGGTCGCCGGCCCGCCGCAGGAGTTCGCGGCGACGGCGGAGCGGCTGGCCACTGACTTCGGCTCGGTGACCGCGACCGCGGTCGACGCGGCGTTCGAGCAGGCCGGCGCCCCGCAGATCGACGAACACCGCGAGCTGGCCAGCCTCTACCGGCCCGGCCACATGCGCCGCCGTCTCGACCAGCTGGCCGAGACCAACCGCCGCTACGGGCACCCGTTCGCGCTCGTCGTCTTCGACGCTTCCGGGCCGGAGACGCGCAAGGGCAGCGACGGCCAGGAGACGGTGCTGGCGATCGTCGGCGCCGCCCTGCGCGACAGCATCCGCATCGTCGACGAAGCCTTCCGGCTCGAGGAGGACGCGATCTGCGTGCTGGCCCCGAACCTGCGCACGGTCGAAGCGGTGCAGATGGCGGAGCGCCTGCTCGGCCAGCTCGAGGAGCTGGAGCGGGTCGGCGGGCTGCAGATCACGATCTCGGCCGGCATCGTCGCCTGCCCCGAGCACGGGAACGACGTCGAGGGGCTGCTGCACAAAGCCGACGCGGCGATGTGGCGGGCGCGCGCGGTTGGCCAGCCGGTCGGGATCGGCGCCTTGCAAGATCGCTGACAGTTTCCGGAAATCTGTCCATAACTGATGTAAACCTGGATTTGCGGTGCCAGAATGCCCCGCAGATGCCAGGAATCCGGACCAACGCGGCGGCCGAAGTGCTCGGCGTCAGCCCCAACACCTTGCGCAGCTGGGAGCGCCGTTACGGCTATCCCGTTCCGAAGCGCACCGTCGGCAACCACCGTAACTACGAGCTGGTCGAGCTGCAGACCCTGCGCGACGCGCTCGCCCAGACCGGCAACATCTCCTCGGCGATCGAGCTGGCCCGCCAGCGCCAGTCGGCGCCGGCCAGCGGCGGCGACATGCTCGCCGCCCTCGAGAGCTTCGACGAGAGCGCGGCCGACCGCGCGATCGAGGAGAGCCTGGCGCTGCGGCCGCTCGAGCGCACGGTCGAGGAGCTGCTGCTGCCGGCGATCGACCAGCTCGCCGCCGACCCCGAGCGCGCCGCCGAGCTCGAGTTCGCCTCGCGCTGGGCAACCGGGTGGCTGCACGGCGCCCGCCGCCTCGCCGCCACCGCTTCGCGCCCCGCCGGGATCCTGCTGCTCGACTCGAGCCACGGCCTCGACGCCGAGGAGGTCCACACCCAGGCGCTCGACCTCGCCCTGCGCCGCGCCGGCTTCCGCGTCCTCGTCCTCTCCAACGAGCTCGGCGACGAGCGGCTCGAGCGCGCGCTCGGCGCCCTCGACCCGACCGCGATCATCCTCTGCGGCCCCGGCGCCGAGACCCAGGACGCGGTCCGCCTCGTCCGCAAGATCCGTGAGCTCGGCTTCGTCGCCCCGCTCTACGGCTTCCGCGCCGCCGGCCTGATCGGCGCCGCGGTCCCAGCCGCCGGCGACAGCCCCAGCCAGGTCACCGGCATGCTCAACGCCGATCTACGCCGCCGCGCCTCCCAAGCGTTCGCCTGACCGGCTCCAGAGACGACCTGACCGGCGCATCTCGGCGTCCTCGCTCGGTCATGTGCAGAGCACACTCCCTCGCTCGTCCTTGATCTGCTTGGTCAGTCCGCCTCTGGAGCCGGTCGCCGGAAGGGGGAGTGACCTCGCTGTCATCGCGTGGAGACGATCTGGAGACGGGGCGGATACGGAGTTGTAACGACTTCGTAGAAGTTCCGTGAACCGGCTTGACAGAGCCATATCCCGGCCACAACGCTGGCGCCGAAATGGTTCAGTCGATGAAAGGAACAGATCGCATGAGCGATACGACGAGTGCGCCCGTCTGGGGTGCGCGAGCCGTCGTGGCGGGGCTGCTGGCCCTGGCGCTGACGGCCCTGGCGGCGATCGGCCTCGCCGGCCAGGCAAAGGCGGACTTCAGCGCCGCCAAATGCACCGGAGCCAACCTCGAAGGCAACGGCGCCAGCTTCGCCCGCAGCGCCCAGGAAGTCTTCAACTTCAGCTTCAAGAACAACTACTGCTCCGGCAGCGGCCTCAACGTCACCTACACCGCCAACGGCAGCGGCGCTGGCATCCTCGGTGCCCAGCTGCGCAACAGCGCCTCGCGTTTCTGGGGTAGTGACGATCCCCCCACGCCGGCACAGGTAGCGCTGATGAATACGGGCGCCATCGAAGTGTCCGGCAAAGTCGAGGCAGATACGAACCCCGGGAACGACGGGAAAACGCACATCTTCCCGATCGCCGCCGGGGCGATCGCGCCGCTCGTCAACCTTCCCGAGGGCTGCAATCCGGAAGCGCTGGCCGACAGATACCGCACCGTCTCCGCTACTCAGGTCACCGGCAACGCCGCCCTGAAAGGGATTCTCCGGGTGCGCTTCACCAAGGTGAAATTCGAGAAAGTCTGGGCCGGGGAGGAAAACGCTAAATGGAGCGAAGCGTTCCCCGAACTGGCGGCTCAGGGAGCACCCTGCGAAAAACCGATTATCCGCGTCGTCCGCTTCGACAAATCCGGAACCACGTTCGGATTCAAGGACTATCTGCGCACGGTCAATCCGGGTCGCGGTTGGACGACGACGTTCGAGGCCGGTGCCAACGGCAACCGAGAGTGGCCGAACGCGGAAGTTGGTAAACGAACCGACTGCGCGGGCGAACCGACCGGGCCGGGGGCGAAACCCAACGATGAGGACTTTCTCACCTCGGGCTGCGAAAACGGCAATGGTGCCTTGGTGAAAACGGTGATCAGCACCGACGGCTCGATCGGCTATTCGGACATCGCGACGGCTCGCAACGCAAGTCCGACGCTGGCGGTGAACGGGTCGCTCAGCTCCGCCCCGACGACGCCGTATTGGACGCAGGTGCAGAACGGGACCATCGCCGTTGGCTCCACGGAGGAAGGAGAAGGCAAAGGCTTTACCGAGCCGACCTTTGACGAAGCCAACGGCTTCAAAACCACGGCAGCGAGCAATCCGATCCAGAAAGGCGCCAATTGCCTTTCGCCGACCATCTTTCAGGGCACTCCTTCGTCGTCAACGGGAGATTGGTCGAAAACGAGCGGCGTCAACGCCGTCTCGGGTTTCGGGATTTGCACCTTGACCTACGCCATCACCTTCGACGACAACGCTGCGGTGTTTGGCAACACCCCGGAAGAGGAAAGCCAGGCTCGTACCCTCAAGGACTACGAGGAAAGCATCGTCAGCGACGTCGGGCAGGCGCAGCTGTTCGCCGCGGACTACGCGCCGATCCCGGCTTCACTGCTCGGCATCTCTCGCGCCGCGACCTCCGAAATCGGCTGGAACAAGTCGAGACTCCGGTGGCGGGGGCAACCCGGGTGGCGGTGGCAATCCCGGTGGCGGTAACCCTGGCGCGGGTGGTGGCACCACGATCATCACGCCGCCCGTTGTCAGCAACCAGTTCTCGATCCCGAAAAAGGCGATCTCGTCGAAAACCGGCAGCGTGACCTTCACGGTCAAATTGCCCGGCGCCGGCAAACTCGGCGTCCTCGGGACCACCAAGGTCGGCAAAAAAACCGTCAAGGTCGGCAACGTCACGCTCACGGTGGGCAAGGCCGGCACCTACTCGGTGACGCTGAAACCGACCGGCGCGGCGAAGCAGATGCTGAGCGAGGACGGGTCGCTGAAGGTCAACCTCACGTTCACCTTCTCGCCCGTCGGCGGCGCCGCGAAGAGCACCAGCAGCGCCGTGATGCTGAAGCTGACCCAGAAACGTGGCAAATAAGCCCGGCTCGGGTCCGGCGCGCAAGCGCCCCCAGATCGACTTCCGCGACGTCGCCCGCAAAGCGGGCGGCGTCGCGGTGTCGGTGGGGCGCTGGTTCGCCAAGGACCCGCTCAACACCCTGCTGATCGTCGCCTCGATCGGGCTGACGATCCTCTTCTTCTCGCTGCTCGGCCAGATCCAGCCCAGCTCGGGCGGCGAAAAGGTGCCGCTCAGTGAGTTCACCCGGCTGACCGAAGACAAACAGGTCGAGACCGCGACGCTGCTCGATCAGGACTCGCGCGTGGTCGCGATCACCAAGAACGGGCGCGAGGTCTACGCCGCCTATCCGAGCTCCGACGCGCAGACCAACGGGATGGTCAGCGCCCTGACCAAGAGCGGCGCGGTGGTCACGATCGACCAGCAGGCGGACATCCCGTCGAAGCAGATCCTGGTCCAGTTCCTGATCCCGATCCTGCTCCTCGTCTGCCTCTTCGTGCTCTTCACCAGGATCGGCCAGGACGGCGGCGCCGGCGCCTTCGCCGGCTTCTCCAAGTTCACCGGCAAGGGGCGCAAGCGCGGCGCCGAGGCGCCCGACCGGACCACCTTCGACAACGTCGCCGGGGCCGGCGAAGCGGTGGCCGAGCTGCGCGAGATCCGCGACTATCTCGCCGACCCGAGCAAATACGCCGCGGTCGGGGCGCGGGCGCCCAAGGGCGTGCTGCTGGTCGGCCCGCCCGGCACCGGCAAGACGCTGCTGGCGAAGGCGACGGCGGGCGAGGCCGACGCCGCCTTCTTCTCGCTCTCCGGCTCGGACTTCGTCGAGTCGCTGGTCGGGGTCGGGGCGGCGCGTGTCCGCGACCTCTTCGCGAAGGCGCGCAAGATGGCGCCGGCGCTGATCTTCATCGACGAGCTCGACGCCGCCGGGCGCAAGCGCGGCGCCGGGGTCGGCCAGGGCAACGACGAGCGCGAGCAGACCCTGAACGCGATGCTGGTCGAGATGGACGGCTTCGGCGGTGACGCCGGCGTCGTCGTGCTCGGCGCGACCAACCGTCCCGACATCCTCGACCCGGCGCTGCTGCGCCCGGGCCGCTTCGACCGCCAGGTCACGATCGACGTCCCCGACGTCCACGGCCGCCTCGACATCCTCACCCTGCACTGCGCCAAGCGGCCGCTGGCGCCGGGTACCTCGCTGGAAGGGATCGCGAAGCTGACCTCGGGCTTCAGCGGCGCCGAGCTGGCCAACGTGATCAACGAGGCGGCGCTGCTGACCGTGCGCGAAGGCCGGGTCGAGATGGACCAGCCGACCCTGGAGGAGGCGATCGACCGGGTCGTCGCCGGCCCGGCCCGCAAAAGCCACGTGCTGAGCGACGAGGAGCGCTGGGTGATCGCGATCCACGAGTCCGCGCACGCGGTGGTGATCCGCTCGATCGGCCAGAAGTCCTCGGCCCAGAAGCTCTCGATCATCGCCCGCGGGCGCCAGATGGGCACCGCCGCGAACATGCTCACCGATCGCGACGCGGTGGTGATGCAGGACCCGACATGCGCCGCCACCTGCTCGCGATCGTCGCCGGCTTCGCGGCCGAGAAGATCGAGTTCGGGGTCGCCTCGACCGGCGTCCACGACGACCTCCACGCGGCGACCGCGCTGGCCCGGCAGATGGTCACCTCCTACGGGATGTCGAAGCTGGGGCCGGTGACGATCGGCGAGAAACAGGGCGAGGTCTTCCTCGGCGCCAACCTGCAGGAAATGGGCCAGGTCGCGCAGGCGACGCTGGAGATGATCGACAACGAGGTCGAGCGGATCGTCAACGACTCGGTCACGCAGGCGGAAGAGATCCTCGGCCGCAACTGGAGCGCCGTCTACGAGGTCGCCAACTCGCTGATCGAGCACGAGACGCTCTCCGGGCACGCGCTCGACGCCGTCCTCGCCTCGGTCCAGCCGACCCTGCTCGACTTCGGCCAGGTCGAGCACGAGCGCGAAGCCGAGACGCGCGAGTTCGAGGCTCAGCCGGACGGTGAGTAAGAGCGGCAAAGCCGCGCTGGCCGCGCTTGCCGCCCTGCTGATCGCAGGGGTCGGGGCCGGGGCGGCCCGCGCCGACGCGCTGCTCTGGCGCCTCGAGCAGCCGCCCCCGCCGCCCGGCATCCCCTTCAAGGTGCCGCTCGGCGCTCCCGGCGACCTCTCCTTCTGGGCGCCCAACCGGGGCCTGCTCACGGTCGAGGGCAACGACACGATCCCGCGCGGCATCTTCAGCTGGAACGGACAGAGCTGGCACCAGCTCGCCACCGTCTGCGGCGGCTCCGGCGACACCGCGCGGATCGCCTGGGCCGGGCCCGACGAGTTCTGGGTGGTGAGCGAGCCGAGCCTGCCGCGGACCGGGGCCGGGCTGGCCCTGTGCCGGTTCAAGGGCGGCCAGGTGGTCGGCTCCTGGAGCACCCGGGCCGACGCCGCCGACCCCTTCCGCCAGATGCTCTCCGCCACCTGCAACGGCCCCAACGACTGCTGGTTCGGCGGGGTCGGCTCCCAGGACGCGCTCGGCACCCGGGTCGGCGCCTTCCACCTGCACTGGAACGGCGCTGACCTGCTCTCGGTCTACGGCCCGCAGGGGCGCGGGGTCACCGACGTCGAGTTCCACCAGGGGCGGCTGTACGAGAGCACGCTGGTTGGGCGTTCGCCTGAGAACCGGGTCGATCTGGTCAGCCTCGCCACCCAGGAGCCGGCGCCGCGCCTGCTCCACGCGCTCGGCGCCCAGGGCTTCGCCAACGACCCCTTCCTGCCGGCGCCGATCGAGGCGGTGCCCCCCGACGGCACCGAGCTGCTCGCGCTCGACAGCGACGGCGCCGACCTCTGGGCGGTCGGCGGCGGCGCCGCCTCCGGCCCGGCGCCGCCGCTCGGCGGCGCGGTCGCGCGGCCGCCGCTCGCCGCCCGCCTGGTCGGCGGCGCCTTCGAGGAGCTGGCGCTCCCCGACCTGTTCGGCGCCAACGATCGCCTCGGCGACGTCGCGGCGATGCCGGGCAGCGCCGCGGCGATGGCGACGGTGGTTCCCTACGGCGAGCGGCGCAGCGCCAACAGCAAGGCGGTCGTCGCCCTGATCGGGCCGGACGGCGCGACCGCGACGACGCGGCTGCCGGCCTCCGGCGCCGGCCGCGGCAGCGCCGCCCGCATCGCCTGCCCGGCGCCGGACGAATGCTGGCTCGCGACCTGGGGCGGCTGGCTCTTCCGCTACAGCGACAACTCGCCGCTGCCGCTCGACACCGACCCCGCCTTCCAGGGGACGATCGACTTCCGCCCCAACGAGGCCGCCGAACAGTTCGTCCCCGACGCGCTGCCGGTCGACGACTCGGAACTGTTCGCGCCGCCGCCGCTCGAAGACGCGAAAGCGAAAGAACCGCGCACGCGGAAGCTGCCACCGCTGCTGAAAGGGGTGCGCTCGCGGCTGCGCGGCCTGACCCTGACCGTCAGCTTCACCGTCACCCGGCCGGCGCGGGTGGCGCTGCTGGCGAAGCGGGGCGGGAAGACGGTCGCGCGGACGCCGCGGCGCGGCTTCGGCCGCGGCCGCCACGCGCTGCACCTGCGGCTCAGCCGTGACCGCTACCCGACCAAGCTCGCCTTCGAGACCCGGGCGATCGGCAAATGAGCCAGGCCCGCGCGAACCGGCGCCGTCTGCAGGCGGCGATCGGCGTCTTCGCCGCCAGCGTCGCGCTCGCCTCGCTGGGGGCGACGAGCGGCCGCGGCGAGCCGCTCGCCCCCGGGGTCGGGCCGCTGCCGGTGCTCGGCAGCGCCGACCCGGCGATGAGCCTGATCGGCGCCGCCGCGGCCGGCGAGCCGGGGGAAGCGTGGGGGTACCGGCAGCTGCCGCTCGCGGTCGGCGCGGCGGAAGTCGGCTCCGGGCCGGTCCCGTTCGGCCCGGTCCTCGGCGGCGGCAACCCGCGTCCGCAACTCGCCTTCCTCCGCTACACCGAGGGCAGCCACTGGCGGGTCTACGCGACGCCGCGGGACACCGCCGGCAATCCCTACCGCGGCCCGACCCCGAACCGGCTCTCGGCCCGGGTCACCCGCGAGGGGGGCGGGGTGCTGGTCGGCCGCGACCCGACCCGCCCGGTCGCCGAGCAGCTGGTCGTCCTCCACCACAATCCCGCCGGGCCGTGGCGGGCGCTGAAGCCGCCGCCGCCGACCGTACTGCTGCCGGCCGACGGGGAACGCCCGGCCGAGGCGCTGGCGGCAGACCTCGGCGCCGGCCCGATCGCCAACGCCGCCTTCGACGAAGGCGGCGGCCGCACCGGCCTCTTCTTCGCCCCGACCGGCCGCTCGGCGACCGAGGCGATCATCCGCTACGACGCCGGCAAAGCGGAATGGAAACGGGAGGAGATCGCGCTCCCGGCCGGCTCGGAGACCGACTTCCAGGTGCGGGCGATCGACGCCACCGGGCTCGGCAACGCCTGGGCGATCGCCGCGGCCGCCGACGGGCTGAACCGCTCCTTCGTCCTCCTGCAGCGCACGACGACCCCGGAAGGCGTGCGCTGGGTCGAGCGCGGCCTCGGCGCTCCCCGCTTCGCCGACCGCGAGACCCCGTCGCTGGGGATCGCCGGCCTCGAACCGATTCCCGGCGCCACGCAACCGCTGACCGTGACCGCGAACGGCCTCTGGGTCGACCTGACCGCGACGATCGGCGGGGTCGAAAGCGACCTCAGCGTCTATTACGAGATCGGCGGCGGCGCGATCTCCGGCTCCTGGTGCGACGCGGAAGCCGTCTGCGACGAGCCGCTCGGGATCCGCTTCTCGCGCCAGATCGGCTACCGCAGCTTCGCCTGGCCGGGCAGCGGCTTCGGCTCGCGGATCGTCACCAACCCGCTCGACCCCGGCGGCAACGAGGAAAGCAACCGCGGCACCTACCTGCGGCTCGACGGCGCCGAGTTCGCGCGCCTGCCGGGCGGCGGCGGCAACTTCCGCGCGGGCGGTGCCTTCTACAGCGACCAGGGCGGCTGGCTCGACGGGCCGGTCGAGATCTCGGGCAAGGCGCCGCCGGCCCAGCTCCATCCCTGGCCGGTGGCGCTGCGGGCGCCGCTGACCGCGGCGACGACGGCGCCGGGCACGGTCGCCGGCGCCGCCACCTCGCCGGCGCTGGCGGTCGGCGTCGACGGCGGCGTCGCCCGCTACACCCCCGGGCGGGGCTGGCAGCGCGAGTTCCTGCTCAGCTCCAGCGGCGCCGTCCGCAAGCCGCTCCTGCGCGGGGTCGCCTGGCCGGAACCGGGCCACGCCTACGCGGTCGGCGACCTCGGCGCGATGTGGCAGTGGAACGCCAGCGACGGGCTCTGGATCGCCGATCCCGGCGTCCCGATCGGGTTCGAGGGCAACCTGACCGGGGTCGCCTTCGACCCGGCCGACTCCAGCCGCGGCTTCGCGGTCGGCAAGGACGGGGTGCTGCTGCGCTACGGCAAGAGCTGGGAACAGGACCCGCTGCCGGCCGGTTTCGCCGGCCGCGGCTTTACCTCGATCGCCTTCGCCGGGCGCGAGGCGATCGTCGCCGCCGGCGACGACCTGCTGGTCGAGAACGGCGCCGGCTGGCAGGTCGACGCCTCCGCCCATGCGCTGCTGCGCAGCGCTCCGGGGGCGCAGCCCTACATCTACGCGGTCGCCGGCCTGCCCGACGGCGGCGCCGTCGCGGCCGGGCGCGACATCGTGATCGTGCGTGACGGCGGCCCCGGCACCCCCTGGCGCTTTGCCAGGCAGCCGATCCCCGGCTCGACCGCGATCGCCGCCGCCGCAGTGCGCGCCGGCGGCAGCGTCGAGGCGGTCGTCTCGGTCGTCCCCCAGCTCGTCTTCCCACCGGCTGATGACCTGCCGCCGCCCGACCCGACCGTGCCGCCGCCGATCCTGCCGCCGTTCGCCCTGCCCGGCGACGGCTACCTGCTGCGCGAGACCGCCGGCGGCTGGGAAGACGCGCAGCGGACCAGCTTCGCCGGCGCCGGCTCCGACCGGCCGCTGAAGAGCGACGCGGTGCTGGCGCTGCTACTCGACCCCGGCGGCGCCGGCTGGGCGGTCGGCGGCTGGAGCGGCCACGCCGACGCCAACGGCCGCGGCACCTCGGCCAGCGGCAGCAGCGCCAGCGCCGTCCGCGCCCGGGTCCGGACCGCGGCGATCTCCCGCTTCGGCCCCGGTGCCACCGGCGCTCCGGTGGCGGCCCGCAGCGCCCCGGTGCCGATGCCGGCCGGGCCGGTCCGCTTCGCGCTCGCCGGCAACGCCGCCTGCGAGGAAGCCTGCGCCGACCTCGCGCCGCAGGCGATCGGGCCGGACCGGACGCTGGCGGCGGCGCTGCGGCTGGTCGCCTCGATGCGCGGCGATGCCGCCGGCCCGCGGGCGCTGCTCTACACCGGCAACCGCGTCGCCGGCGGCCTCGGTCCGGCCGACGGCGAGCGCTACGCGGCGCTGCTCGGCTCCGAGCCGGGCCTGCCGGTCTTCCCGGCGCTCGGCTCGGGCGACGTCGCCAACGGCAGCGGCGATGACGTTTTCGAGGACTTCTTCGCCGGCTTCCCCGCCCCGTTCGGCTTCGGCGCCGCGCCGGCCGGGATCTCGACGGCTGGCATCCCCGGCGCTGTCCCAGAAGCAGGCGCCCGCACCCACTACGCCTTCGACAGCAGCGGGCCGGGGGGGACGGTGCGGGTGATCGTGATCGACAACTCGCGCGGCTCGCTCGCCGCCAGCGACGGTTTCCAGAACCCGCTGGAGCCGCAGCTGCCCTGGCTCGAAGCGGTGCTCGCCGACGCCCGCGCCAGGGGCATCCCGGCCGTGGTGATGGGCAACCGCAGCCTCAACCCGAACTTCACGCCGCGGCTCAACGTCGCCGACGACGGCAACGAGGTGGCGCAGGCGCTGGTCGCCGGCGGCGCCTCCGCCTATCTGTTCGACCGGCCGGAAGAGAACCGGACGATGCCGATCCCCTCGGGGGCGGCGACGACGATCCCCAGCTTCGGCACCGGCACGCTCGGTTATCGCTCCTCGCTCTCCGGGGTGGTCGGCGCCGACAGCGCCGACTCGCTGTTCGGCGACGCCGGGGTGATGCTGTTCGAACTCGACGCTGCCGGGCGCGACCCGGTCACGAACCGGGCGCCGGTCAGGGTGAGGCTGGTCCCGGTGATCCAGGACCTCTCGCTGGAGGCGACCGACGGGACGCTGCTGCGGCGCTCGATCCCGGCCCTGTTCAGCGGCCTCGGCCGGCGCCCGCTGGGGGGCGATCGCTGGGGACCGTCCTCGGCCGGCTCGGGGGTCCCCAGCCCCTCCGGCAGCTCGCCCTACACCGTGTTCCCGCCCGAGCCATGCCTGGTCGCCGGCTGCGCCGACCGGGTCGCGCCCGAGTACAGCTTCACGTCCTCGGACCCCGACATCGCCGACTTCGTGCGCCAGGACCCGGCCTCGAGCAACCAGCGCAAGCCCTTCCTCGACCAGAGCGACAAGGTCGTGACCGACAACAGCTCCGGCCTGCTCTGCCCCTTCAACGCCGGCACGACGACGATCACGGTCAGCGCCGGCGGCTTCTCCTACTCCGACCAGGTCACGGTCCAGGCCGGCAGCGTGCGCCGCCCCTGTGGGACCAGGCCGCTGCGCCCGGACCGGTTCAAGCGGGCCGCGGCGACCGGCGCGGCGCCGCCCCCACCGCCGGCACCGCCGGGCGGCAGCCCGCCGATCGAGTTCACCCCGCCGGCGCCGCCCCCGGCCACCCCGGCGCCGCCGCCGACCCCGCCCAACCCGGTCCAGGTGATCCCGCCGACGCCGCCGACCCCGGTCGAGTTCGTGCCGCCGATCGTGCCCCTGATCGCCGCCGTCCCGGCCGCGATCCTGCCACCCCCGCCGCCGGCGGTTCGCCCGATGCCCCCCGGCGGCGCCCCGGCTCGGACCTACCAGGTCGAGGAGAAGCGCGAAGAGGAGGCCGCGGTCGAGGAATCCCACGCCTTCTCCCGCTACGAAGCCGAAGCCGAAGGCCCGACCGTCCCGCCCTACCTGCTCGGCCTCGTCCTGCTCGCCGCGATCGGCGGCGCTGTGGCCCGCGGCCGTCCGGGTGGCAGGCGGCGGGTCACGCCCGCACCGGCGCGCGCCGAGCGACGACGCTAGGGCGCAACCTGATTGCCAGTGACCGATCTGGCCGCCCCAGGAATACCGGGAACTACACCCAACGTCGTTGGGTGGGATTCCATCTCCCTGTGGTGACCTCATCTCGCAAAATCGGATTGAGCAGAGCGGCCGCATCACGGTGACCCGCCCTCAGATCGGTAAGAACTCCGACCTCTTCAGCGAGCCGTCGGAAGGGTGGTCCCCAATCTTCGGGCGGAGATGGCAACGTGCCCGGCGCCGAGTGGGTGTCGCGGACCGCGAAGACCGCGTCGATCTCTCTACGCAGTGCGACGGCATCGAGCTGCGAGAGTTCGGAGATCAGGATGAGGTCGATCAGATCCTTGGGGCGAGTGCTTGTTCGCTCACCCTCATAGGTGCGCGTATAAGCGTGGAGCTTTTCCGCGACCTGCAGCTCCAGTGAGATGGTCTCGACCTCGACGGGCTCGATCCCCGCGAAGCCAAGGAGATCTTCGGTGCGCAGTATCTCGGTCTCCGCCGTTTCGCCAGCTCGAAAGCCGACATCAAGCAGGAAAGTCTCGAAGGGACGGCCGGCCAGAGACGCTGAAGCCCGGAATCGCTGACTCCCGCCGAGGCGATCCTCTGGCGCGCCGGCCCTTTCGATCGTGAACACGAAGAAGTCACCGGCATCGTGACTCGCTGAGTCCAGCAGTGCATCGAGCAGTTCCTCCTCGTCGGCACACCACTCGATATCGATGTCTTTGGTGCTCCTCGCGCGCATGGCGAGCCGTAGGTCAAGGGCAAAGCCGCCCTTCAGCAGCCATTGCCTGTCGGCGACGGCGAGGAGGCGCGCGAGTAGGCGGTCAAAGGAGACACGCTTGCGGTCTCGGACGAGGCGGCCGCCGTCGCCGCCTGCTTGTTCTTTCAGACGCTGCTCAAGCGCCTGGCGGAACGCCGTTGCGTCCCCGTATCTCATGCCAGGCGGCTCTCGATGAGCTTGCGAACCCGGGCTGGTCGGGTCGAGGCGGCTGCTCGCAGCCGGCGTGAGCTGGTGAGCCCTCGCTCGAGTGCCTGGCGGATCGCCATCTCGACCTGCTCGGGCTGCGCGCCGGCTTCCAGCGCATCGACGATGGTGCGCTCCGGACTGGTCACCGGGAGACCGGCGATCTCGCGTACCTCGGTTTCCCCTGGCGGTCGGCTCAGGGTGTGCAGACTCACGCCGGCTCGACGGCGCTGCCCTCGCTCCGAACGCGGCAGCGAGAGGTGAACGGCGTCGGGGATCACGTCCGAGAGTTCGTGCAGATCAAGGGCGCTCTCGTGTGAGACCACCGCTCCCGCATCGCGCAGCGGAAGCCAGGCCGCCATAACGTGCTCGTGGGGACTGGAAGGGAAGTGCCGTAGCCGGTAGAGGCCGCGACGAACCCGCTCGTAGCGGCCGCCGGGTCGGGCGTGATGGCGCAGCGTGCTGCGATCCATGCCTGCCTCTACGGCCTGCCGGGCGGTGAAATATCCAGCCTGCGCCTCGGCGAGGCCAAAGAGCCTATCGTGATCTATGTCAGACATTTAGGTGAGTTTATCACCTAAATATATGACAAGATTAGAAAAGCTAGGAGACCCGCTCTGGAGTGAAGCGGTAGCCGATTCCGAAGTGGGTGTGGATGTAGCGCCAGTCGGGGGCGACCTGCTCGAGCTTGCCGCGGACCTTGCGGACGAGGACATCGACCGAGCGGTCGCGGCGGGGCATCTCGCCGCCCCACATCAAGGCGTAGATCTCGGGGCGCTGGACGACGCTGTCGAGGCGCTTGGCGAGCAGGAAGAAGAGCTCGAACTCGCGCACGGTGAAGCCGGCCCGGCGGTCGTCGACGAGGACCTGCAGTTCGGCCGGCCGGATCTCGAGGTTGGCGAGGCGGTGGACACCCCGCGGGGCGGCGGTTGGCGGCTCGGCCAGCATCGCCCGCAGCCTTTCCCAGCCATCGCGGCCGCCGGTGAAGCTGCTGTTTCGATCTGGAGAAAATTTGGTGAAGATCAGCCGCTCGAGCGCTGTCTTCCGAGCAGTGGCCAGGCCAGAGCCGCCGCGAGGAAGGCGACCGCGGCGGCAACCGCGAGCACCGCCTCCAGCCCCTCCACTATCGCGGCTCGGGCGCCCAGGGTCGGGTCGAGGCGGTGCTCGAAGATCGCCCCCAGCCCGGCGATCCCGATCGCGATCCCGAGCTGGCGGAAGGTGTTGTTGATGCCGGAGGAGAGGCCGCTGCGCTCGACCGGCAGGACGCTGACCATCGCCGCGGCGAGGGCAGGACTGATCACCCCGATCGCCAGCCCGCCGACCAGCAGGCCGGGCAGCAGCACGGTCCACTCGCTGTCCGCCTCGACCGCGCGCATCAGCAGCAGCCCGGTGCCGATCAGCAGCAGGCCGGCGGTGAGCGGGACGCGTAGCGGCCAACGGCCGGAGAGGCGGCCGGAGATCGGTGCGACGACGACCAGAACCAGCGTCAGCGGCAGGATCCGGAGTCCGGTCTCGGTGGGGGAGAGGCCGAGGCCGTTCTGGAGGTAGATCGCGAGGAAGAGGATCAGCGGGTAGAGGGCGAGCGACTGCGCGAAGGCGACCAGGGCGGTGCCGGTGAAGGCGGGGACGCGGAACAGCGAGAGCGGCAGCATCGGCGCCGGGCTGCGGCGCTCGACCGCGACGAAGGCGGCCAGCAGTGCGGCACCGCCGAGCAGCGAGGCGAGGATCGGGAGGCTGCCCCAGCCGTCCTCATTGCCGCGAATCAGCCCGTAGGTGACGAGGAAGCAGGCCGCCCCGAACGTTGTCATCCCGGCGAGGTCGAGCGGCCGCGGCTGCCGCTCCCGCGACTCGGGCAGCGAGCGCAGCGTCAGCCAGGTCAGGAGGCCCCCGATCGGCAGGTTGACGAGGAAAATCCAGCGCCAGTCGAGCGCGTCGGTCAGCAGCCCGCCGACCAGCGGGCCGATCGCCAGGGCGGCGCCGGTGACGCCGCCCCAGACGCCAAGCGCGAAACCGCGCTCGGCGTCCTGGAACTCGTTGGCGAGCAGGGCGAGCGAGGCGGCGAACATCGCCGCGCCGCCGACGCCCTGGGCCGCACGGGCAAGGTCGAGGAAGACCGGGGAGGGCGCCGCCGCGCAGAGCGCCGAGCAGGCGGTGAAGACGATCAGCCCAGCGGCGAAAACCGCGCGCCGGCCGAGCCGGTCGGCGCCGGCGCCGGCGCCGAGCAGCGTCGCCGCCAGGGTCAGCGCGTAGGCGTCGATCACCCACTGCATCTCCGCGAAGCTGGCGTCGAGGTCGGAGCGGATCGCCGGCAGGGCGACGTTCACAACCGTCACGTCGAGCAGCAGCATCGCCGTCGCCGCTGAGACGACGAGCAGGGTTATCCAGCGCTCCCGGGTCACGACGGAAGCTTCGCGTCAGCCGCGGTCGAGTTCGCCGAGCAGCGCCTCGACCCGCCGGGCGATCTCA
The DNA here is from genome assembly GCA_963728025.1 of uncultured Actinomycetes bacterium. GTDB lineage: Bacteria > Actinomycetota > Thermoleophilia > Solirubrobacterales > 70-9 > VAYN01. The sequence continues at coordinate 108,378 of CAVSIF010000004.1, forward strand.
TCGCGGGTCGCCCGGACTTCCTCGGCCGGCCGGCCCTTCGGGTCCGGCAGGTCCCAGTCGAGGTAGCGGACGCCCGGCACGTAGGGGCACTCGTCGCCGCAGCCCATCGTCACCACCACGTCCGCCCACTCGGCGTCCTCCGCGGTGAGCGGCCGCGGACGCCGCCCGCTGAGGTCGATCCCGAGCTCGTTCATCACCTCGACCACCTCGGGGTGGACGCGCTCGCCGGGCGTCGTCCCAGCCGAGCGCGCCTCGTGACCGCCCGCGCCCGCTCGTTCGAACAGCGCCTCGCTGATCTGCGAGCGGCCGGCGTTATGGAGGCAGACGAAGAGGACGCGCGCCATCAGGCTCCCTCCACCAGCCGACCGCTCCGTGGCTCTCCGCGGACGACCTGGTAGGCCAGCGCTCCGAGGACCGCGCCCAGCGGCGGTGCGGCGAGGTAGATCCAGAGATCCCGCAGCTCGCCCGAGACGAGGGCGGGCCCGAGCGAGCGGGCCGGGTTCATCGAGGCGCCCGTGATCGGGCCGCCGAAGAGGGCGTCGAGCGCGACCGTGCCGCCGATCGCGATTGCCGCGGCTGCTCCGACCGCGCGGGTGTCGGTGGCCACGGCCATGATCACGAACATCAGGAACGCGGTCAGCACGACCTCATAGGCGAAGGCGCTGCCGGCGCCCACCGTCGGCAGCGTGGTTCCCAGCGCGGCCGGCTCGGCCGGCCAGATCGCCGCCAGCAGCGCCGCCGCCAGCAGCGCGCCCGCGAGCTGGGCGGTGAGATAGGCGAGCGCCTCGGTCGGCCGGAAATGGCGGGTGAGGACGAACGCGAGCGTGACCGCGGGGTTCAGGTGCGCACCGGAGAGGTGGCCGGTCGCGTAGACCATCGCCATCACGATCAGGCCGAAGACGAGCACGATCCCGAGCGTCCCCAGGGTGCCGGGGTGCTCCGCCTCGGCGACGATCGCGCCGCAACCGGCGAAGACCAGGGCGAAGACCCCGATGCCCTCGGCGGCGGCGCGGCGGATCAGATCGGGCCGCTCCTCCACGACCGCCTCAGCAGCAGGCGGTGGCCGGCGCGAAGACCTCCCGCACCGAGTCGAGAGCGCCCGGGACGAGGCTGAAATAGCTGCGGGTGCCGCGGCTCTCGCGCTCGACCAGGCCGGCTTCGGCCAGCACCTTGAGGTGATGGCTGACGGTCCCCTGCGAGAGGTCGAGGAAGGGCTGGAACTCGCAGACGCAGACCGCCTCGCCGTCGGCCCGCAGCAGCATGTTCACGATCCGTAGCCGGTGGCGGTCGGCGAGCGCCTTGATCACGGTCTCGAGCTCGGCCGCCTGTTTCTCTGGGAGCGAGAGCCCGCGAGCGGGGTGCAGCAGTTGATCACTGGCAGGCCGGTCATCGCAGCCGGACCGTACTACCTTCATCGATAGATATCAATGAAAGGCTCAGCCTGAGAACGCGACCGAGGTGGAGCCGTGGAGGCGGCGGCCGCCGGCGGCGGGGGTGAAGGTGACCCGGACGCGGGCGTGGAGCTTGCGCTCGTCGCGCAGCAGGGGACGGAAGCGGGCGGCGGCGCGGAGGACGACGTTGAAGCTGCCCTTGCCGCGGGCGTGCGTCTTGCGGCCGGCGATCGTCTGTGGCTTCGGCCGCTTGCCGGTGCGGGCGCTCGCCACGGCCTTGATCCGGCCGGCGGCCGGGACGGTGATGGTGAGGACGACGACGCCGTCCCGCTTCGCTTTCGCCCGCACGATCACCCGCGGTCCGGCGCGGCTGACCGTGACCGAGCTGCCGCCGCCAGCGCCGAAGCCGGGCGGCGGCGCCTGCGGCGGCGGTTCGGCGAGGCGGGTGGCGACGAAGGCGTCGGCGCGCTGGTTGGCGTCGCCGCGGAAGAGGTTGCCGGCGAAGGAGCTGAAGGCGACCCCGGCGCCGTCGGCGGAGATCGTCACCCCGTCCTGGGCGCCGCCGTCGACGTCGCCGCCTTCGAAGGAGCGGGTGGCGCGCTCGATCGTGCGCGCCGCCAGGTCGACCACGTAAAGCTCGCGCGGCCCGGCCACGGTGCGGGGGGCGCCGAGCAGCTGCAGGGCGGGAAGGGAGAACTTGGTGCGGCTGGTGGTCAGCGCCAGGTGGCGGCCGTCGGCGGACATCGCGACGCTGCCGAGTGGCAGGCTGGTCGCGAGCTCACCGCCGACGCCGTCGCGGGTCAGCTCGACCGTGCCCTGCTTGCGGCTGACTCCCGGCCTCATCTCGGTCAGGTAGAGGTCGAGGCCGGCGCCGCTCTGGACCTGGGGCCGCGGCCCGGCCCCGGTGAGGAAGGCGACCGTGTAGCCGTCGCCGCTCAGCGCCGGCAGCTGCGAGCCGACGTCGGCGCGGATTCCCTCCTGGTCGGTCAGCGGGCCAAAGCAGGGGCCGCTCCCGTTCGGGGTGAAGACCGTCGTCATGCCCGGGTTTTGGGATTCCAGCTGGCGGCAGACCTGGTCGTCGGGGTCGGCAAGACCGGTGATGCGCCGGGTCGGCTCGCCCGGACCGAAGGGGGCGCGGCGCCAGAGGTAGTAGTTGAAGCTCGGGTCAGTGTTCTCCCCACCGAGCAGGCGGGTCTGCGCCGGGGCGTTGCGGCCGGTCCAGGCGACGGTGCTGCCGTCGGCGCTGAGCGCCGCGCCGAGCGCGCCGCCGGCAGCGGCGGCGGTCATCAGCCCGCTGCCGGGGTCGCGCGCCGCGGTGACCAGCTTCGTCGTCTGGGCGTTCAGATCGCGGACGAAGATCTGGTCCGGGGGCGTGTCGGGCGCGGGTTGCGCCGGCAGGTCGGACTCGGCCTCGGTGCGGAATGCGACCCGGCGGCCGTCGGCGCTGATCGCCACCCCGGAGGAGACGATCGCTCCCGGGTCGCCGCTCGCCTGGGGGAGGAGCGGCGGCGTGTAGGCGGCCGGCGCTTCGCTGCCGTCGCGGGCGGAGACGAGCTTGTAGGCGCCGGCCGTCGCCGCCGGGACGTTCATGTCCCGCACGTAGACGTCGACGTTGTCGTTGCCGTCGGCCGGGACCAGCCGCTGGGCGGTGGCGAAGGCGACGAAGCGGCCGTCGGCGCTGATCGACGGGTTGGTCGCGCCGCGCCGAAGCAGGGTGTTGTCGCTTTCCTGGAAGAGGTCGCCGTCCGCGACCTTGACCAGCGAGCGGGCCGTGAGGTCGAAGCGGAAGATCCCGCCGGCCCGGTACTGGCCGGCCGGGTCCGCGTCGCCGTCGGCGAAGAAGTTGCGGGCGCGGGTCTGGATCGCGACGAAGCGGCCGTCGCCGGAGATCGCCGCGAACCGGGTGGTGTCGTCGCCCTGCTCGAGGCGCGCGTAGTCGGCGGAGACCAGCTGCGCTCCTTCGACCCCGTCGGCCGCATTGCCGAAGCCGGCGAGGGCGGGGGTTGGGAGGGAGAGCGCGCTCAGCGTCGCGGCGGCGCTGATCAGGTGCAGCAGGCGACGGCTCATCCGACCCGGACCCTGCGCTCGAAGCGGGTCACGTTCCCGGCCCGGTCGCGGGCGCTGACGGAGACCTTGAAGGCGCCGGGCCGCGCGTAAGCGTGGCGCACCGCCTTCGCCGTCGGTTTCTTCTTGCCGCCGGCCTTGGAGATCGTCGTCGCCCCGCCTCCACCCCGGCTCTTGCCCTTGCCGCTCCCGTCGCCGAAGCTGACCTGGACCGAGCTGCCCTTGAGGCCGGAGGTCTCGCGGCGGGCGCCGTCGGAGACGACGACGGCGACACGCCTGCCGCGGCGCCGCAGCCGCACCTGCGGCGGCCGGCGGTCGACCAGGAGGACGGCGTTGCGGGAGCCGGTCTCCTGGCCGGCCTCGTCGATCGCGAAGACCTGGATGCGGTGGCGGCCGTCGCCGATGCTGCCGCTGCGCAGGCGCGCGAAGAGCCGTTTGGTCGGCTTGCCGACCGGCTCGTCGTCGACGCTGACCGAGTAGGAGAGGCTGCCAATCGCGTTGATCGCGGCGGCCCAGTGGATCGCGACCTTTCCCTGGCGGCGCCATCCCTCCGGCGTCTGCACGAAGAACGGGTCGGGAGGAGCGTCGACGACCGCCGCGGCGACCTGGGTGCCGTCGCCGCTGCCCTGCAGCCAGGCGACGATCGCGTCGCCGAGCCCGGAGCCGCCAAGTCGCAGGCCGCTGACGGCGCCGCCGCGCGGGGCGCTCAGCGTCGCCGGCTCGTTCACCCCGTCGGAGCGGCGCTCCTGCACGGCGACCACCCCGTAGGCCTCCGCTGCTCCGGCCAGGCGGCGATCGCGGCGCCGGTTTCCGCCAGGTCGACCAGCGGCTCAGCGGCGAGCGTGTTGGCTCCCTCGTCGAGTCGCTCGACCGCTTTCACCGCCTCCAGGTCGCCGCTGCCGAGCAGGCTGGCGGTGGCGGAGGCGAAGCCGGCGACGAAGCCGCCGTTCGGTTCGACCCCGATGCTGGGCGGGCCGAGGGCGCTGAGGTCGCCGCCGTCGAGGAGCCGCGGCCCTTTGAAGGCGGCCGCGCCGACGGCGAAGGCGTCGGGCATCTCGTTGACGAAGAGGCGCGGCGCGGCCAGTTTGCTCGACTGCCCCGGCTGCTGGCGCAGGGCGACGGCGGCCTGGCCGAAGCCGGCGACGTCGAGCGCGAAGGCGTCGGCGCCGCCGCGCAGCGGTGCCCCTTCCCAGCTCGCGGGGCTGACCAGGAGCGGGATCCCGGCCGTGGTCCCGAACAGGCGGCGCGCCCAGACCCGGTCGACGAATTCGTCGTCGGGCTCCTGCCAGGCGACGACCGCGTTGCCGTTGGCGTCGACCCCGATCCGCGGCCCGCTGGCCTCGGTCGGGAGCCGCAGCGGCGCCGCCGGGTTGCGGTTGACCGGGCTGCCGAGGGCGGACCAGAGGCGGTTGTTGTAGCGGGCGACCCGCACGCTGGCGCCGGCGTAGCCCGGCGGGTTGGCGGCGCTGGTGTCGGTGAGGACGGTGTAGGCGAGGTAGGCCTGGCCGCCGGCGTTCATCGCCAGGTCGGGGTGGCTCGCGGTCGCCTCGCCGACGTTGAGGTCGACCGGGACCGGGGGCTGGAAGGCGGCGGCGCCGGGGTCGAGCGTGGCCGAGAACATGCGGTCGCTGCCGACTCCGAACTCCTGCACCCAGGTGACCAGGAGGCGGCCGCGGTTGCCGGCGGCGATCCGCGGCCAGCTCGAGTCGAACGCCTGCCCGGCGTCGACTCGCTGCGGCGCGCCCCAGGCGCCCTCGCGGAAGCCGACCGCGAAGACGTGGTTGCGTTTGCCTTCCTGCTTGAGGTAGACGACGCCGCCGCTGCCGTCTTCGGCCATCGCCGCGTCGGCGACCTCGACCAGGTCGGCGCTCGGCCCCTCGATCGGGTGGACGTCGGAGATTTCGGCCGCCGCCACCGTCGGCCAGACGAGCGCCCCCAGCGCGATTGCTGTCGTCATTTGGGTCGCCATACGGACCAAAGGACGACAGCAACGGGAGCGGGTGGAGGGCGCACGCACGACCGCACACCCTCGCGCCCGCTCGCGACAAAGTTGTAACTAGGGCGCTACCAGGTGGTTAAGCGCGCCGGGGGGCGAGACGCATCGCCCTGAAGACTTAGGGGGGCGTGACCACCACAGAGGCGGTGGTCTACCTGGCCTACGCGGGTGTGCTGCGGGCGCTGATCGCGCTCGCATCGAAGCTCGCCGACCGCTAGGCAGGCGCCGCACAAACAAAACGACCCCGGGTTATACGGACCCGGGGTCGTCTGTGTGTCCACCACAAGTAGCCGAAACTTTAGCGCTACATCCCGATCGCTGTCGAGCCGGGGGCGCAAACGCTGGGCGCTCACGGAGCCTCGTAACCAGTTCTTCTCCACACAGTCACGTCGCGTTCACCTTGGGCGGGGGGATGGGCCGCAGACTGGCTCCGTCCAGAACCTTCGAAAACCGTCTCCAGGAGCGAACTCCCATATGACTCGGAACCGTCCCCTGGCTGCCGTGGCCGTGATCGCCGTGAGCGCTGCGCTCATCGCCCCCGCCGCCGCGACCGCCAAGCCGACCATCACGATGAGCGGCTCCACCAGTGTGGCCCCGCTGGCCGCGCTGCTGGCCAAAAAGTACATCGCCGTGTGCAAGGGCTGCGTCACCTTCAAGCTGCTCCAGGGCGGCTCCGACGTCGGCATCTCCGACGTCGCCTCCGGCCGGGTCACGATCGGCAACGCCTCGCGTGACCCGAAACCGAGCGACCCGGGCGGCCTCGTCTTCAACAAGATCGCCCACGACGCGGTCTGCATCGTCACCAACAAGGCGAACCCGCTGCCCGGTATCGACGAGGCCGGCGTGCAGGCGATCTTCGGCGGCAGCGTCCGCAGCTGGAGCAGCGTCCCCGGCTCGACCGCCAGCGGCACGATCGACACCTTCACCCGCAGCCCCGCCTCCGGTACCCAGGACGCCTTCCAGAAGATCTTCCTCGGCTCGACCAAGGTCTTCTCCGGCTCCAGCCAGAAGGCCTCGAACGGGCTCGTCCAGCAGTCGGTCAAGGCCGACCCGAACGGGATCGGCTACGTCTCGCTGTCCTTCGCCGACGGCCTCCACACGGTCCCTTACAAAGGCGTCGCCTGCACCGAGCGCAACGCCAAGTCGGGCCAGTACGGCGGCCAGCGCAACCTCTACATGGTGACCCGCGGCCCCGCCACGGGCGCCGCCAAGGCCTGGATCAAGTGGATCACCAAGACCCCGCCGCGGCGGCGATCGTCAACACCGAGTGGGTCTCGCTGCAGTAGTCGCCCCCGCGGCACCCAGACCGCGCAGCAACGGGACCGCACCGACCAGCGCGCCGAGATCCTGCTCGGCGCGCTGGCGTCAGCGGTCCTCTTGCTGATCGCGTTCATGATCGCCTTCGTCTTCGCCAAGGCGTGGCCGTCGTTCGCCCACAACGGGCTCGCCTGGTTCGGCCCCGGCGGTAACGTCGACGAGCAGCTGACCGCGATCTTCAACTCGCCCTCCGACCCGAGCGAGTACGTCTACACGATGCACGCCTGGCCGCTGATCTACGGCACGGCGTTGATCACCGGCGCCGCGGTCATCCTCGGCACGGCGATCTCGATGCTCTCGGCGATCTTCATCGTCGAGTTCGCACCGGCCTGGATCCAGGCGATCCTGCAGCCGGTGGTGCGGCTGCTGGCGGCGGTGCCGTCGGTGATCTACGGCCTGATCGGGATCCTCGTCCTCGTCCCCTTCTTCGGCAACCAGATCATCTCCGCCGAGCGCAAGGAGTCGGTCCAGTACGTGATCCAGCTCGACGGCTCCAGCATCCTCGTCGGCGCCCTGGTGCTGACCGTGATGATCACGCCGATCATGATCGCGATCACGGTCGACGCGCTGCGCTCGGTGCCGCGCAGCTGGACCGAGGGGGCGGCGGCGCTCGGCGTCAACCGCTTCCGCGCCCTGCGCACGGTCGGGCTGCGGGCGGCGCGGCCGGCGATCGTCGCCGCCGCGATCCTCGCCACGGCGCGGGCGCTGGGCGAGGCGATCATGCTCTCGATGGTGACCGGCTCGGTCGCCTTCGCGCCGAACCCGCTCGACGGCGTCACCTTCCTCTTCGAGCCGACCCGTACCCTGGCGGCGCAGATCGTCGAGGGCGCCGAGGGCCTCTCCGTGAAGCCGTTCGGGCAGACGATGTACGCGTTCGCGGCGCTGCTGCTCGTTTCCAGCGCCTTCCTCTCCTTCGGTGGCTGGCTCGCCCGGCGCTCGATGCGCAAGTACACCCTGGCGCCGCGATGAGCGCCCACGCCCAGACCCGTCCCCCGACCGGCCTCTACCGGCGCATCCGCGGCGGCGACTCCTGGAGCATCGGCGACCGGCTCGGCCTCGCGGCGGCCTGGGCGGCGGGGATCCTGCTCTGCCTGATCGCCGCCGCGATCGTCCTCTACATGCTCTTCCGCGGCATCCAGTACCTGAGCCTGGACCTGATCTTCAGCAGCCCCCAGGCCGGCCTCGACCAGAGCAAGAGCGGCGGCTTCCTCGACCCGCTGGTGGGGACCGTGACGCTGACCGTGATCGCCACCCTGATCGCCGCCCCGGTCGGGGTCGGAATCGCGGTCTGGCTGACCGAGTACGGCCGTCCCTCCGGGCTGGCGCGGGCGGTCGAGTCCGGGGTCGAGATCGTCGCGGGCACCCCCAGCATCGTGCTCGCGATCTTCGGACTGCTGGTCTTCCAGGAGGGGATCTTCAGCTTCCTCTCCTACGAGGCGACGGCGGGGGTCGCCTTTGGGCGCTCCTTCTTCATCGCGGGGATGATCATGTCGCTGATCGCGCTGCCGCTGGTGGTGGGGGCGAGCCGCGAGGCGCTGCACTCGATCCCGCGCCACGTCCGCGAGGCCTCCTACGCGCTCGGCAAGGACCGGATCTCGACCATCCGCCGGGTCCTGCTGCCGGCTTCGCGGCGCGGGATCGGCACCGGGGTCGCGCTGGGGATGGGGCGGATCGTCGGCGACACCGCGATCGTCGTTGTCCTCCTCGGCGCCACTCTGCAGAACGAACCGCAGGGTGGAATCCCGGGCCTGAGCTTCCTGCAGGGCACCGGCAGCACCCTGACCACCTACGTCTACAACAACTCACCGGTGGGCGAGGGCGGCTCGCCGGAGAAGGCCTACGCGGCCGCCTTCGTGCTGCTGCTGATCGTGATCGCGCTCAACTTCGCGGTCGACATGATCACCCGCGGGAGGGGGCCGTCGTGGACTCGCTGAGCGAGGGCCAGGGGATGGACGCTTCGCGCACCCTGCTCGCCGGCGCCGGCCAGCTGCCGCCGCCGGTGCGGCGGATCGCGCCGCAGGCGCCGGCGACGATCGTGGCGCCGCCGCCGGGCGGCAATGGCCACGGGCCGGCCGCCGGAACGCTGGCACCGCCGAAGCTGCAGCGCCTGGATCGCCCCGACGTGCCGGCGATCGAGCGGATGCGGGCCGAGCGGCTCAGCATCGCCTACGGCGAGAAGCCGGCGGTCAACGCGGTCTCGCTCGCGGTCCGCCAGGGCGAGGTGCTGGCCCTGATCGGCCCCTCCGGCTGCGGCAAGACGACGCTTTTGAGATCGCTGAACCGGCTCGTCGACCTGACCCCGACGGCGGTCCGCGGCGGCCGCATCCTGCTCGACGGCGAGGACGTCGACGGCTTCGACGTCACCCATTTGCGGCGCCGGGTCGGGATGCTCTTCCAGCAGCCGAACCCGTTCCCGATGAGCATCTTCGACAACGTCGCCTACGGCCTGCGCGAGCGCGGCTCGAAGAAGCCGTCGCGGCGCGAGCTGGAGCCGGCGGTGAGCGAGGCGCTGCACCGGGCCGGGCTCTTCGAGGAGGTCAAGGACGACCTCGAGCACCCCGCCCTGGCCCTTTCCGGCGGCCAGCAGCAGCGGCTCTGCATCGCCCGTTCGCTGGCCGTGCGGCCGGAGGTGCTGCTGCTCGACGAGCCCTGCTCGGCGCTCGACCCGATCTCGACCGCGACGATCGAGGAGACGATCGTGCAGCTGCGCAGCGAGGTGGCGATCGTGATCGTCACCCACAACCTGCAGCAGGCCCAGCGGGTCGCCGACCACGTCGCCTTCATGTATCTCGGCGACCTGATCGAGTACGGCGAGGTCGAGCAGGTCTTCGCGGCGCCGACCGCGGAGCGCACCCGCGAGTACGTCAGCGGGGGGTTCGGATGAGCGCCCAGCCGCTGCTGGCTGCCGGCCTGGCGCTGCTCGCCGTGGTCTCGCTCAGCGCCTGCCAGTCGACCCAGGGCCGCAGCGCCGAGCTGGAAGAGGAAAACGCGAACGTGCTGCTCGAGGAAGAGGGCGTCACGGTGACCGAGCAGGACCCCGAGATCAAGGTGGTCGCGACCACCGTCCTCTCCGAAGCCGAAGGCAACGCGGTCGTGGTCGAGCTGCGCAACCGGTCAAGCCAGGATCTGATCGACGTCCCGATCGCCCTCGACGTGCTCGACGCCAAGGGCCGCAGCGTCTACCGCAACGACGCCCCTGGCCTGGAGCAGGCCCTGGTCGCGGTCCCGTTCATCCCCGCCCGTGGCGATGCGGTCTGGGTCAACGACCAGGTCCTGGCGGTCGGCAAGCCGGTCGCGGCCGAGGTCAAGGTCGGGGTCGGCGGTCGGCCCTTCGATGGCGAGCAGCCGGAGATCGACGTCTCGGCGCCGAAGCTGGAAGGCGACCCGACCTCGGGCGTCGTCGCCGACGGCGACATCGTCAACCGCAGCGGCGAAGACCAGAACCGCTTCCTGATCTACGGGGTCGCGCGCCAGGGTGGCAGGGTCGTCGCCGCGGGGCGGGGTGCAATCGAGCACCTCAAACCGGAGGCGAAAAAGGTCCCGTACAACATCTACTTCATCGGCGATCCGACCGGAGCCGTGCTGACGCTTTACGAGTACCCGACCCTGGACGCGGAGGAGGCACCGTGAGCGAGAGCGGGACGGAGGCCCGGCGCGCCACTCACGACGCGCCTGCTCTGGGCCGCGACGGCGAGCGCCTGCGCCCAGTGCGGCTCGCCGCTGGCGGCAGACCAGCGCTACTGCCTCAACTGCGGCAAGCGTCGCGGCGGGCCGCGGGTCGACTACCGGGAGCGGACGGCTGCCGCCTCGCGCCCGGCGGAGGAAGTGCCGGCGCCGGTGACTCCCGCGGGCGACGCGGAGCCGGCCCAGCCCACCAAGGGCGAGCGCGACTACGCGCCGCTGGCCGCCGTCGGCGGCATCGCCGTGCTCGGCCTGATGCTCCTGGTCGGGGTGTTGATCGGCCGCGGTGACGGCGCCGACACCGCCCCGGCGCCGGCCCCGGTCGTCGTCCAGGGCGGCGGGGCGGCGGCGGAAGCCGGCAGCGGCGAAGCCGGCGAGACCGCGGCCGAGGGCTCCGGCGGCCTCGGCGGCGGGGCATCCGGCAGTGGCAAGCAGAAGAACGCCAAGGGCGGCGGCAAGAGCGAAACCGCCGCTGAGGCCGGCGCGGTGACCGCGAGCGAGGGCCAGCTCGAGGAACTGGAGAGCGAAACCGGCGAAGACGCGGCGAAAAACGCGCTCAAACTGCCGGACAAAATCGCCACCCCGGGGGCGCCGCCGCCGATCGACAAATCGAAGCCACCGGGGGGCGGCGAAGGCGGGGCGGTGATGATCGAATGAGCAGCGATCTCGAGCACCGCCGCGACCGCCTCGCCCAGCAGCTGGTCGACCTGCAGTGGGACCTCGGCGGGATCGCCTACGAGATGGCGATCCGTGACCACTTCCGGCTCGACGTGCTCAACGCCCAGGCGGCGAAACTGCAGCAGGTCGACGCCGAGCTGGCCGAGGTCGAGCGGATGCTGAAGCTCGGCCAGGCAGCGGCCGCGGGCGCCTGCCGCGACTGCGGCGCGCTCTACGCCCAGGGCGCCGTGTTCTGCTGGCAGTGCGGCCGCGACCTGATGCCGCGCGCCGAGGCAGCGGCCCAGTGAGGAAGCGCCTCCAACGCCTGCTCGATCTGGTCGCCCCGGTTCGCCCGCCGGGGGAGGACCGGGGCTACCGGTGCCTGCTGCGCTGGGCGGCGCTGCCGGTCACCGACCGCCGCTGGGCGGCGCCGCTGGCGGCGGCCGCGCTCGGCTTCGGCCTCTTCGCCGGGGTCGCGATCGGCCCCGGCGCTCCCGGCACGCTGGCGACCGGGACCCCGCAGGTGATCGAACTCCCCAGTCTCCTGGCCAACGAGGACGGCGGCGGTCAGGAAGCGAGCGGACCGGGCGGTGGGGAGGGTGCCGCCCCCGCCGAAGCCGGTGAAGAAGCTGGCGCCGAAGCGGCGTTCCCGGAAGAAGAAGCGAGCAGCTCGGCCTTCGAAGTCTTCCCGGAGGCCGAAGAAACGGCGGAAGCCCCGGCGAGCGAGCCGGCACCGAGCGTGGAAGAAGAACCAGCGGACGAAAGCGAGGAGGAGGAACCGGCGCAGACGATGGCCGGCCTCGTCGTCCACGCCAACCCGGCGGCAGGCAGCTACACCGTGGTCGAAGCCGGGGGCCTGATGAACGCGATCCACGCCGCCAAGCTCCCTGTTCCTGGGACCAAGGTAAGCGTCCCGGCACGCACCCTCGCCAACGGCACCTACGCCGAGGAGGGCAAGCGCAAGCAGGAAGGCAAGCGCGGCAGCGCGACCATCGCCGGCGTTGTCACCTTTGTCGACCCCGACCCCGCCGCGCCCGCCTATGCGGTCTCCAAACGCGGCGTCTCGGTCCTCGTGCGCGTGCGGCCCGACCCGACCGGCGCGCCGGCAGCATTGCCGCGGTTGGGTGCCTACGCCACGGTGGAGGTGGAAATCGAACGGCTGCGGCCCGCTGCCGGGGCCGCTGCGGCGGCCACTGCTGAAACACCACCGGCGCCGGTGACCTCGACGCCTCCTCCTGCCCCGACCCCCGTCCCTGAGGCGTCCCCGACCGTGCCGCCGCCAACCTGCGCGCCCGACCCCGCCGTGCCGCCGGTCGTCCCGGCCGCGACCGCGGTGCTCTGGCAGCGCAGCGTCGATGCCGACGGCGCGCCCTTCGCCTCCAGCGACTTCGCGGGCGTGGTGACCGCGCTCTGCCCGTCAGAGGCCAAGCTCTCGCTCTCCGGCGACGACCTGCGCCAGGCGGGCGCGGACATCGTCTTCACGGTGCCGCCGTCGATTGACGTCACCGGCCTCACGGTCGGCGACTCAGTTGCCGCCGCCGCCAAGATCGAAGCCGACGGCAGCTTGACGCTGACCGGCCTCGCCAGCGACGAGCGCACCAAAGGCGCCGACGACGCGAAAACGGCCCAGGGCGACCTCGCCTCCCACAAACCGCAGTAGCGCCGATCGCAGTGAGCGTCCGCCGCCTCGCCCAGACCGCCGCCGCGACCCTGTTCGTGGCCTTTGCCCTTGCCGCCTGCGGCAGCGACGACGAGGCCGACGGGCCGAATGCCGCTGATATAGAGCGGGAATCGGCCCGTCGGCAGCTGCCAGCCGGCCTGGCGGAGTCGGTGGAGGGGGCGGCGGCGGTGTTCCGCGGCCGGGGACGGCGCTGCGGGTGGAGCTGCGGCCGTACCTCGGTGCCGCGCCGGCGATGCGGGTCGAGCGCGGCACGGCGGTCTGTCGCCCCGCCAGCGAGACTCCGTCGATCGCCGACCCCGAACGCCACCCGTTCGCCTGCATCGTCCGCGCCACGGCCGCGAACGAAGGTCTCGAGATCGAGGTCGTCCTTGGCTTCGTCGGCACCAAGTTGGACGGCGAGTGCTGGCGCGCCGCCAACGAGCGGATCGCGGCGACGACGTCGGTGCCGGTTCTGCTGACTGCGCAGGAGGCGCGGCGGTCGGCCAACCAGATCGCCGCCTGCGCCTGACGTACGGCAGACTCCCCGAGTCGAGCCGGCGAACGTCGAACCGAGACTTTGGTTCCTCAGGCGACCACAAATCGCAGCTCGACGATCAGCCTGACGGCGTTTTCGTTTTCTTCACATCTTTCGCGCCGGCGCGGGCGAGCATGGCGGTTCGATGAGTTCGCCCGACCCTGCGCCGCTGCCCGGCCGCGACCCGCTGCCGCGGCTGCTCTCCAGCGCCGCGCTGCTCGTCGCCCTGGTCGCGCTCGTCTTCTCGATGGGCGGGCTGGCGCCGGCCAAGAAGGGCGGCAAGCAGGTCGTCTACCTCGGCAAGAACGGGAAGATCCCGGCCAAGTACCTGCCGGTCGTGAAAGCGGCGAAGAACGCGAAGCTGCTCGGCGGCGCGAACCGCACCAAACTCTCGGTCAACTGTCCGATCCCGAACGCGATCGACCTCGGCACCTGGTGCCTGGAAAGCGGCCTCTACCCGGTGCCGCCGAAGGACGCCGGCAAGAACGACTACCTCTACGCGACCCAGGCCTGCGTCAAGGCCGGCGGCTGGCTGCCCAGCGCCGCGCAGCTGATCGGGGCGGCGCCGCGGGCGAAGCTGCAGAGCACGATCGACGACAGCATCCTCAGCTCCGGCGCCGAAGAGTTCCCCGACGCGAAAAACGGGATCAAGGACAAGCGCGAGATGAGCGGTGACCTGACCACGGTCGCGGCCGGGTCGCGGGCCGCCGGCTCGGAGGGCGTCACGGTCGGCTCCAAAGGCAACGGCAACCTCGGCGAGGCCGACCCGGTGCCGATGCCGGCCGACCCGGTGCCGGAAACGCTCAACTACGTCACCGTCTACGACAACCACAACCTCGGTGGCTTCGCCGGCGGCGCCCCGGTCGGCAAGGCGGAGAACTTCCGCTGCGCCTACGCCAAGGGCTCGCAGGGCCGCAAGCTCGGCGACTGAGAGAGCGCCCGCTCGCTCCCACCGCGGCCGCCCTTCACAACCCTTTCTCATGCTGGCAACGCCCTCTTAGCAGGCCAGCTTCGCCCTCATCTTAGGTTCGCCCGGAAACACAAATCCGGAACGAGAACAAGGAGGCAGCACTCGATGCGAGCCAAGCGGAAGCACCTCGCGCTCTTGGCACTCACGGTCTTCGCGGCGGTTGCCGCGGTAGGCGCCGTGGCCACCGCCCACCCGTGGGACGGCTATGAGGCGGAGGACAACTCACGCGACATCAAGAAGCTGATCGACGCGGACAAGCCGAAGAACGTGATCCTGCTGATCGGCGACGGGATGGGCGACAGCGAGATCACCCTCGCCCGCTACTACGGCGTCGGCGCCGGCGGCACCCTGAACATGGAGACGCTGCCTTTCGCGGGCGAGCTGATCACCTACGGGCTCTCCGCCGGCCCCGGCCCCAACTACCCGCCGAACTACGTACCCGACTCGGCGCCGACCGCGACCGCCTGGTCGACCGGGGAGAAGACGATCGACGCTCGCCTCTCGCAGGGCCCGAGCGCCGCTGAGAACATCCCCGGCTCCAACGACGGTTACAAGACGACGTTCGAGATCGCCGACAAGCGCGGGATGCTGGTCGGCAACGTCTCGACCGCGGAGATCACCGACGCGACTCCGGCGGCGCCCTCCGCCCACATCTCCCAGCGCGCCTGCCAGGGGCCGAACGACACCCGGACGATCTGCGCGAGCGAGGCGAAGGGCGCCGGCGGCCTCGGCTCGATCGCCGAGCAGCAGGTCGACCACCTGCTCGACGTCAACCTCGGCGGCGGCCGCAACCGCTACCTGCAGACGCTCGACTCGAGCACGAAAACGGTGGTCGACTACGCCAAAGCGAAGGGCTACCGCTACGTCGAGACGGCGAGCGAGCTGGGTTCCGTCACCTCGCTCGCGAAAGGCCCGGTGCTCGGCCTCTTCACCCCGGGCAACATGACGACCGAGTTCAAACCGCTGGTCGCCGCCACGACCCCCGGGGCCGGCGGTCCGACGACCCGCTGTGACGAGACCAACCGCCCGGCCAGCGAGCCGAGCCTGGAGGCGATGACCAAGAAGGCGATCCAGCTGCTGGAGAACCGTCGCGGCTTCTTCCTCCAGGTCGAGGGCGCCTCGATCGACAAGCGCGACCACGCCGCTGACGTCTGCGGCCAGATCGGCGAGAACCTCGCCTTCGACAAGGCCGTCGGCGCCGCTCTCTCCTACCAGCGGAGGAATCCCGACACGCTCGTGGTGATCACCGCCGACCACTCGCACACGAGCCAGATCGTCCCGGCCACGCAGGACACGCCGGGCTTCTACGCGACGCTGCAGTCGGCCGACGGAGTGCCGATCCGCGTCTCCTACGCCACCGGCAAGACGGCCGGCGGCCAGACCCACACCGGCGCCCGCGTCCCGGTCGCCGCGATCGGCCCGCAGGCGTCCAACGTGATGGGCGTGCGCGACCAGACCGACCTGTTCTGGACCTTGATCGGTCGCGACGACTGATCAGGTAGGGAGAGAGGTGAAACGAGCCCGTCGCGCTGGGGCTGCGCGGCGGGCTCGTCTTTTGCTCAGACCGGGCTCTCGCCGCTGCGTGGGGCAGCGCTGGCCGGCCCGCCCTCGCTGACCCCGATCCGTTCGTGCAGGCGTCGCAGCGGCCCTGGCGCCCACCAGTTCCACTTGCCGAGCAGCTCCATCAGCGAGGGCACGAGCAGGGCGCGGACGATGCTGGCGTCGATCAGCACCGCCAGCGCGGTGCCGACCCCGTTCTCCTTGAGGAAGATGATTTCCGAGGTGGCGAAGGCGATCATCGCGACCGCGAACAGCAGCGCCGCGGCGGTCACGATCCGGCCCGTCCGCTCCAGCCCGATCGCCACGCACTCGGACTCCGAGGCGCCGTTGTCGCGCGCCTCCTTGATCCGCGAGAGCAGGAACACCGCGTAGTCGGTCGAGAGCCCGAAGGCGACCGCGAAGAGCAGGATCGGCATCGTCTGCTCGATCGCCCCCGGGCTGGAGTAGTCGAGCAGGCCCTCGAGCCGGCCGTCCTGGAAGATCAGCACCATCAGCCCGAAGACGGCGCTGAGGTTGAGGAAGTTCATGATCAGCGACTTGATCGGCAGGATCACCGAGCCGGTCATCAGGAAGAGGATGACCAGCGTCGCGATCACGATGATCGCGAACACGATCGGCAGGTGCTCGACCAGGCTGCTCTGGAGATCGACGAAGTCGGCGGTGGCGCCACTGACCAGCGCCGTCGTTCCCGCCGGCTCCGGGACCGCCCGGATCGCCTTCACCGTGGTCTGGCTCGCCTCGGAGACGAAGGGGTTGGCGGAGATCACCTGCAGCGCGGTGACGTCGCCGCGCAGGCGCTGCGGCGGCAGCACTTCGGCGACGCCGGGGACGCGCTCGACCCGCGCCCGCATCGTCGTGGCGGCCTCCGGCCCGCCGCCTTCGACGCTGATCCAGATCGGCGTCTCACGGTAGGGCGGGAACTCGGTGCTGACGATGTCGTAGGCCTGGCGGGCGCTGGCCGACTCCGGCAGCACGCCGGGGTCGACGGTGTTGAACTTGATCCCGAGGAAGGGCAGCCCGAGGACGATCAGGAAGAGGGCGCTGAGCGTGGCGATCGGCAGCGGCCGCCGCATCACGAAGCGCGAGAGCCGGTACCAGAAGCCCTGCTCGTCGGGCCGGGCGTCGGCCTCGGCGCGGCGCTGCAGGAACTTCGGCGCCCCGGCGTTGACCCGCGTCCCCAGCATGGTCAGCACGGCCGGCAGCACGGTCAGCGAGACCAGCGCCGCGAACAGCGAGACCAGCGCCCCGCCCAGCCCCATCGAGTAGAGGAAGCGCTGCGGGAAGACGAGCAGCGAGGCGAGCGCCGCCGCCACCGTCAGCGAGGAGAAGAAGACGGTGCGGCCGGAGGTGGCGAGCACCTGCCGCATCGCCGCCAGCCCCGGCCCTTGCTTGGCGATCTCCTCGCGGTAGCGGGAGACGATGAAGAGGCTGTAGTCGATCGCGAGGCCCAGCCCCAGCGCCGTGGTCAGGTTGAGGGCGAAGATCGAGATCGAGCCGAATTCGCTGGCCAGCCGGAGGATGAGGAAGGTGCCGACGATCGCGAGGGCCCCGATCATCAGCGGCAGCAGCGCCGCGACGAGGCTGCGGAAGAAGAGCAGCGAGAGCAGGAAGAGCAGGGGGAAGGCGAGCAGCTCGGCGGTTTTGAGGTCCTCCTCGACCTGCTTGTTGACCTGCTCTTGGGCGACCGCGGCGCCGCCGACGACGACCCCGGGGTGCGCGGCGAGCCGGTCGGCGACCGCGGCGCCGGCCTCCTGCCAGGCCTTGTCGCCGCGCGGCTCGAGCGCGACCGCGAAGTAGGTGGAGCGGCGGTCGTGGGAGACGAAGACGGGCGAGCCGGTGTCGTAGTAACCGGTCACCGATTTGACGTCGGGACGGCGCTCGACGCTGCGTTCGAGCGCCGTCACCCGCGCTTTGGTCGCCGGCTTGGCGATGGGCGCGTCCTCGACCACCGCGATCACCGCCGGGACCCGCAGCCCGGCGTCGAGCAGGCGCTCCCGCGCTTCGACCGTCTCGGTCTCGGGGTCGTCGGCGCCGTAGGGGTCGAGGCGGTCGGCAACCGAGCCGCCGAACGCTCCGGCGAGAGCGAAAAAGAGGATCGCGAAGATGCCGATGCGGCGGGCGTTGCCGTCGGCGAAGCGGGCGAGGGAATCGAACATCAGCTGCTCCTTTTCTCAGGAGCGGACGCGAGAATCTGCGCCTCCATCCGCTCGCACCAGTCGGCGAACCACTCGTTGAACTCAATGCCGCTCCGCAGCACCAGCAGCGGATACGGATCCGGCTTAGCTTCCAGTCCCGGCTTGATCTCGCGAAGTTGGGCGCCAACGGAGAGTCGGTGGGCGCGCATCGCCCGCAGGATCTCGACCGCCTCCTCGGGTGGCAGCACGTTGGCGAAGAACAGCTTCAGCAGCCCTTCCTCGCGCAGCTCGAAGGTCTCGGGCGGCTGGCGCAGCCACGCCTTCAGCTCCGCTTCACCGTCGGCGGTGATCTCGTAGACGGTGCGTTTGCGCCCGCCCGTGGGGCTGTCGACCCCCGCCACCAGCCCGGCCTCGGAGAGCCGTTTCAGCTCCGGGTAGATCTGCCCGTAGCTGGCCGCCCAGAAGAACCGGGTCGAGCCGTCGACCACGGCTTTGATCTCATAGCCGGACCGCGGCTCTTTGCTGACCAACCCGAGGATCACGTACGCGGTGGGGCTGAGCTGGTCCATAACTGAAGATATATCGATCCGATATATCTGGAAGTGTGGTCCTCGTCACACTTCTCCCTTCTCTCCAGGAGTCCCCCTCGCATAGGGTCGGCAGTCAGGGTTCTCGTCCAACGCACGGAACAAGGAGAGATCGAGATGGCGCTTGACCAGAGCAAGATCGGCCGGGTGGTGGCCGAACAGATGGAGGCGATCGAAGGGGACTACGGAGACGACAGCGAAATCGGCGACGTCTGCACGATCGTCGAGGTGGTCGGCCCGCACGGTTCCCACGTCCGCGTCCGCAGCAGCGACATGCGCCCCCACAGCGGCCTCGGCCTCGTCCGCATGGCCGAACAGGCAATGCTCGGCAACCTGGGTGGGTCGTAAGGGCCACCGAGGCGAATTTTCAAAGCCGCACGAAAGCGGTGACGATGCTCTGACTTTCAACGCACCACGCGTGCGCCGCAGCGACTCACGATTCTTGCTGCTTTTCACCGTTGAAAGTATCGAGACGATCCGTCTCTACGACAGCGCTCACGGATACAACGAGATGCATCGGTACACACGCGGTGCAGGCAAGCAGTCCGGAGTGCGATTTCACAGCGGTAGCCTTGGAGAAGGAATGCGCATGGCGATCGAAGATGTACGGCGAAGTTTCGCCGGAATGATTGAAGGGTGGAGGGGATGACGTTCGAAGACACTCCGGCGGGTAAAGCGATGAGCGAGGCGATCGAGCTGAACATCGCCGGCGAATCTCCGTACCCCGAATCGGTGCTGTTTCTAGACGCCGACGCGCCATACCGCGAGACCGCGATGGCCCGCGCATTCGGCGAAGGGCGTGCCGTGGTCCTTGCCTTTGAGGACGGCAGTACCCAGACGGTGCTGCCGGAGTTGCTGGCCGCCTAGCTGGGCTTCGGCGCAACCGGCGCCTCGCTGGCGCAGCCGTCGGGATACCCGGGCGCTCCGGCGGCTGACTATCCTCAGGCGTCCGATGGGAGAGGCGAAGTCCGACATCGTCGTGATGAAGTTCGGCGGCACCTCGGTGGCCGGCGCCGAGCAGATCAAACGCGCCGCGGGGCGGATCGTCGCCGCTCGCGAGGCGGGCAACCGGGTCGTCGCGGTGCTCTCGGCCCGCGGCAAGACCACCGACGAGCTGGTCGCCCAGGCGCAGGAGATCTCCGAGCGCCCGGTGGGCCGCGAGATGGACATGCTGCTCTCGACCGGGGAGCGGATCTCCTGCGCGCTCTGCGCGATGGCGATCCACGACATGGGCCACGAGGCGATCTCGCTGACCGGCTCCCAGGCCGGGATCGTCACCGACTCCTTCCACACCAAGGCGCGGATCGTCGATGTCCGCGCCGACCGC
Source organism: uncultured Actinomycetes bacterium (assembly GCA_963728025.1). GTDB lineage: Bacteria > Actinomycetota > Thermoleophilia > Solirubrobacterales > 70-9 > VAYN01. Next base: position 128,258 of record CAVSIF010000004.1, read on the forward strand.
ATCCGGGAGGCGCTGGAGGAGGACCGGATCGTCCTCGTCGCCGGCTTCCAGGGCGTCTCCACCGACAGTCGCGACGTCACCACCCTCGGCCGCGGCGGCTCCGACACGACCGCGGTCGCGCTCGCCGCCGCGCTCGACGCCGGCGTCTGTGAGATCTACACCGACGTCGCCGGCGTCTTCAGCGCCGACCCGCGGCTCGTCGCCGACGCCCGCAAGCTGCCCCGCGTCTCCTTCGAGGAGATGCTCGAGATGTCGGCCTCGGGGGCCGGGGTCCTGCAGCTGCGCTCGGTCGAGTACGCCCGCAACCACGGGGTCCGCATCCACTGCCGCAGCAGTTTCGAGGACGGCCCCGGTACCCTCGTCGTTGCCGAGGACAAGACCATGGAGCAGCCTTTCGTAACCGCCGTCACCCACTCCAACGCGGAGGCCCGCGTCACCCTGACCGGTGTCCGCGACGAGCCCGGCGTCGCCGGCCGCATCTTCAAGGCCCTGGCTGATGCGAACGTCAACGTCGACGTGATCATCCAGAACGAGCCGGTCGGGGGAGACCAGCTTGCCGACCTCTCCTTCACCGTCGACCGCGCCGACCTGCCGACCGCGCGGGATACGATCGCCGCCCTCGGCGACGTCTCGCTCAAGGTCCGCGCCGACGAGCAGATCGGCAAGGTCTCGATCATCGGCGCCGGCATGCGCTCCCACCCGGGGGTCGCCGCCAAGGTCTTCGAGGTGCTCGGGGAGGAACGGATCAACATCGAGATGATCTCGACCTCGCCGATCAAAATCTCGTGCGTCATCCCCGCCGACCGCGTTCCCGACGCGGTCAAGGCCCTGCACAAGACCTTCGACCTCGGCGACGACGCTGTCCGCCCCGAGGACCCGACCGGGCCCGAGCAACGGCCGACGGTCGCCGGCTAACCCGCTCGTCATACTCAGGCCAATGGCGGGCGACGGATACAGAGTCGGGGTTCTCGGCGCGACCGGGCTGGTCGGGACGACGATCCTCGAGCTGCTCGCGGCGCGCGACTTCCCGGCCGCCGAGGTGGTCCCTTTCGCCTCCGAGCGCTCCGCCGGCCGCGAGATCGAGTGGAACGGGCAGAGCCTGACTTGCCGGGCGCTGAGCGGGGACTCGATCCAGGGCCTCGACCTCGTCCTCTCCTCGGCCGGGGGCGCGATCAGCGCCGAGTGGACGCCGCGCCTGGTCGAGGCCGGCGCCACCGTGGTCGACAACACCAGCTACTGGCGCATGCACGACGACGTGCCGCTGGTCGTCTCCGAGGTCAATCCCGAGGCGCTCACCGGCCACAACGGGATCGTGGCCAACCCGAACTGCTCGACGATGCAGATGGTCGTGGCGCTGAAGCCGCTGTTCGACGCGGCCGGGATCGAGCGGCTGGTGATCTCGACCTACCAGGCGGTCTCCGGCACCGGCAAGGCGGCGATCGACGAGCTGCGCGAGCAGTCGCGCGCGGTGCTCGACGGGGAGCAGCCGCGGGCCGGCGTCTACCCGCACCCGATCGCCTTCAACGCCCTCGCCCAGGCGGGCAAGTTCGCCGCCGGCGACGACCACACCGACGAGGAGCGCAAGCTGATCAACGAGACCCGCAAGATCCTCGGCGACCCCGGGATCCGGGTCAGCGCCACCTGCGTGCGGGTGCCGGTGGTGACCGGCCACTCGGAGGCGGTCAACGTCGAGACCCGCGAAGAGCTGAGCCCGGAGCGGGCGCGCGAGCTGCTCGAGGCCGCGCCCGGGGTCACCGTCGTCGACGACCCGGCGGCCGGCCTCTACCCGCTGGCGACTTATGCCGCCGGCAAGGACGAGGTCTTCGTCGGCCGCATCCGCCGCGACCCCGGCAACGAGCGCGCCCTCGACCTCTGGATCGTCTCCGACAACCTGCGCAAGGGCGCCGCGACCAACGCGGTGCAGATCGCCGAGCTGCTCGCCGAGCGCAATCTGCTCGGCGCTCGCTCAGCCGGGAGCGGGGCGCAGGCGCTTTAGGACGAACGGCGCCGCGAGCGTCGTCAGCACCGACATCGCGACGACGACGCCGAACAGCTCGGCGTCGACCACCCCCTCGGCGGCGCCGATCGAGGCGACGACGATCCCCACCTCGCCGCGCGGGATCATCCCGACACCGACGATCCTGGCTTCGGCGCGGCCGAGCGGGCGCGCCGCCAGGTAGGCGGGGACCAGCTTGGTGACGGCGGCGAGGGCGGTGACCACGGCGAGCAGCAGCAGCGCGTCGGCGCTGAACAGCTCGCCGAGGCTCGAGCTGGATCCCGATGAAGGCGAAGAAGAAGGGCGCGAAGAACCAGTAGAGCGGCCGCACCTCTTCCTCGATCGGGGTCTGGTCCTTGGTCTCGGCGACGACGATCCCGGCGAGGAAGGCCCCGATCAGCGCCGCCAGCCCGATCTCGGCGGAGAAGGCGGCGAGGCCGAGGCAGAGGATCACGGCGGGAAGCAGCGGCGACTTGGCGAAGCGGGGCGACTCGAGCAGCCGCGGGCGGCTTTCCAGCAGCCGCGTCCCGCCGAGCCCGACGAAGGCGATGAAGGCGACCGCGATCGCCAGGGAGAGGAGGATCTCGCCGGTATCGACGCCGCCGCTGGCGGCCATCCCGACCGCGACCGAGAGCAGCAGCAGGGCGAGGATGTCGTCGACCACGGCGGCGCCGAGCACGGTGCGGGCGGCACGGCTGCGGGCGATCCCGAGGTCGAGGAAGGTCGCGGCGGTGATCCCGGCGCTGGTCGCGGCCAGCGCGGCGCCGAGGAAAACGCTGGTCTCGGTGCTTTCGCCGAGGGCGAGGCCGAGCCCGAGCCCGGCGAGGAAGGGGAGGACGACGCCGCTGGCGCCGACGCTGAGCGCGACCCGCCCGACCGCCCGCATCTCCGAGAGCCGCGTCTCCAGGCCGACCCAGAAGAGCAGGAAGACGACGCCCAGCTCGGAGAAGACCTGCAGCACCTCACCGACGTCGACCAGCCCGAGAACCGAGGGCCCGATCAGCACCCCGCCGAGGATCTCGCCGACGATCGTCGGCTGCCCGATCCGCTCGAACACCTCGTCCCCGAGCTTCGCCGCGAGCAGAACCAGGAAGAGGTCGGTGAGGACCCCGGCGGTGTCGGCGGCGGCGAGTGGGAGGGAGGCGGTGAGGTCCAAGAGATCCAAGGGTCGGCTACGCGAGTGCCGACCAGTCTTCCCGGCTCACCTGACGCCAGGCTATCGAGCCCTCGAAAAATTGACACTTCCGCGAACCACCCGTAACGTTTTGTCCGCTACGCTGGCAGCAATGGAAGCCGTTCGCGAGAAATGGACCGATGGTCGGATCGACGACCTGGCGGGACGAGTCAGTCATCTTGAGGCGCGAATGGAGTCCCGCTTCGACAAGCTGGAAGCACGCTTCGATCGGCTTCAAAACGGCTTCATCGTGACCCTTGGGGCCATGCTCGCCGCCTTCGTGGCGGGCCAGTTCTAAGGATTAGACCGCGGCAGCGCTGGCGCTCAGCCGCTGCTCGACCCAGCCGGTCGAGGCGATGTGCTTGCTCATCCCCAGCTGCGCCGGCTCGGCGCCGAGCGCGAGGCCGACCAGCTGCGGCAGGTGGAGGACGGCGAGGCCGAGGTCGCGGTTGACCACCTTGGCCGCCTCCGGCTGCTGCATGTCGAGGTTGAGGTGGCAGAGCGGGCAGGGGGTGACGAGGCAGTCGGCGCCGGCGTCGATCGCGTCGCCGACGTGGGTGCCGGCCTGGCGCAGCGAGGTCTCGCGGTTCATCGTGATCACCGGGAAGCCGCAGCACTTGCGGGCGCCGTCGTACTCGACCACCTCGCCGCCGAGGGCCGTGATCACCTGCTCGAGGTAGACGTCGCGGTCGGGGTACTCGTCGTAGCCGAGCCGCTCCTTCGGGCGCACGATGTAGCAGCCGTAAAAGGGGCCGACGCGGAGGCCCGACAGCGGCCGCTTGACCAGCGAAGCGAGGCGATCCAGCCCGTAGTCCTCGACCAGCAGCCAGAGGAAGTTTTTGTTGTTCCAAGCACCATCCGCCGACTTCTCGTAGGCGAGGCCCTGGCCCGAGAGCACCTCGTTGATGTGCGCCCGGTAGGAGGAGTCGGCGTCGAGCCGCTGCTGGCACTCCGACTGCGCGCCCTGGCAGGTCGAGCAGATGTTCATCATCGAGAGCCCGGTCTGCTGGGCGAGCGCGAAGGTGCGGGCGTTGAGCGTGTCGGCCAGCTCCTGGTTGTGCTCGGCGATCACGCCGGCGCCGCAGCAGTTGGCGCGGTCGAGGGTGACCAGCTCGATCCCGATCGCGTCGGCGACCCAGGCCATCGAGCCGTGCAGCTCCGGGGTGAAGCCGCGCGAGACGCAGCCGGGCCAGTAGGCGACCTTGATCTGCCCGTCGCTCATGAGACCACCTCGCTCTCGTCGGGCTCCGGCTCGACGTCCTCCTCGCCCTTGATGTACAGGTTGAATTCCTCGTTGTGCTCCTCGGCGTGCTTGTAGATCGCCTGAACCTCGTCCTGGGCGCCGTCGGGAAGCTTGTGGTGGATGCCTGGGATCAGCTTCGGCAGCGAGCGCATCTTGCCCGTCTTGATCCCGCGGATCGCGGTCGGGATCGAGCCGAGCATTTCCTTGATCGCCCGTTTGCTCGGTTTCAGCTTGCCTTTGAGGCCGGGCGCGAAGGACTCCTGCAGCAGCAGCGACTCGTCCAGGGTGCCCTTCTTCTCGATGATCTTGACGAAGGCGATCTCGTGGTCGTGGCCACTGTTCGGGTCTTCGATCCCCTCTTCGCCGGCCTTGCGGCGCAGGCGCATGATCTGGTCCATCGGCGCCACGTCCTTCGGGCAGGCGTCGATGCAGCTGAAGCAGTGGGTGCAGTCGTAGATCCCGTGCGGGTCGTTGGCGAGGTCGTGCAGTCGCTCGGTCGTCTCCGCGTCGCGCGGGTCGCCGACGAAGCGGTAGGCCTTGGCCAGCGCCGCCGGGCCGATGAACTCCGGGTCTGCTTCCATCGAGAGGCAGGAGGAGACGCAGGCGCCGCACTGGATGCAGGCCATCGACTGGGTGATGTCCAGCATCGATTCCGGATCGACCACGTACTCGCGCTCCGGCGGCTCGCCGTGGGGGAGCAGCCAGGGGGTGACGCGGCGGATCTTGGTCCAGTGGGTCGACTCCATGTCGGTGACCAGGTCCTTGATCACCGGCATGTTGCCCATCGGCTCGATCACGACCGTGGCGTCCTTCGCCTCGCCGCCGACCGCGCTCGCCTTCTTTTCGGCCAGCTCCTGAGCCTCGCCGATCTGGGTCTTGCAGCCGAGCCCGGACTGGCCGTTGATCTTCATCCCGCAGGAGCCGCAGATCGCGGCGCGGCAGGAGCAGCGAACGGCGAGCGAGCCGTCGTCGCGGTCCTTCGCCTGCAGCAGCGCGTCGAGCACCGAGAGCGAGGGCTCGAGGTCGACGTTGAACTGCTCCCAGTAGGGCCCCTGGCCGCTCTCCGGCTGGAACCTGCGGACTTTGATCGTGTAGTCGGCCATCAGTACGTCCTCGCTTCCGGTTCCCACTGGGTGATGGTCACCTCGGAGTATGAGATCTCGGGCCCGTCGTCGGTCTGCTCGAGGTCGATGTGTTTGAGCCACTCATCGTCGTTGCGCTCGGGGAAGTCGGTGCGGTACTGGGCGCCGCGGCTCTCCTTGCGCTCGAGCGCGGCGACGCAGGTGCACTCCGCGTTGTCAAGCATGTACCCGAGCTCGATCGCGCCAAGCAGGTCCTGGTTGAAGACGCTGCCGTGGTCGTCGATGTAGGCGGACTTGGCCTCCTCCTTCAGCCGCTTGACGACCTCGAGCGCTTCCTGGATCCCGGCCTCGTCGCGGAAGACGGCGACTTTGGCGTCCATCGTCTGGCCCAGCTCGAGCTTGATCTCGGAGACGCGGCGGCCGGAGCCCTTCGCGCGCGAGTTGATGTCGGCGATCATCGCCTCCTCGTCCTCGAGCACCTTGCGCGAGGGACGGAGCCCTCGATCCGCTTGGCGCGGGAGGCAGCGTCGACACCGGAGCGCTTGCCGAAGATCAGCGTGTCGAGCAGCGAGTTGGCGCCGAGCCGGTTGCCGCCGTGGACGGAGACGCAGGCGGTCTCGCCGGCCGAGTAGAGGCCGGGGATGTCGGTGCGGCCGTCGACGTCGGTCTTGACCCCACCCATCGTGTAGTGGTTGCCGGGCTTGATGTGGATCGGTTCGCGGGTGATGTCGACGCCGGCGAAGTCGCGGCCGACGAGGACGATCTCGCGCAGCGCCTCGTGCACGCGCTTTTTCGGGACCACGGTGATGTCGAGTGCGACGGTCCCGTCGGGGAAGCCGCGGCCCTCGTTGATCTCGGTCTGCTCGGCTCGCGAGACGACGTCGCGCGAGGCCAGCTCCATCTTGTTCGGCGCGTACTTCTCCATGAAGCGTTCGCCGTTCTTGTTGAGCAGATGGGCACCCTCGCCGCGGGCGCCCTCGGTGATCAGGAAGCCCTTGCCCGCCAGCGTCGTCGGGTGGTACTGGATCATCTCCATGTCCATCAGCTTCGCCCCGACCCGGTAGGCCATCGCGATCCCGTCGCCGGTGCAGATCAGCGCGTTCGTGGTCGGCTTCCAGACCTGACCGTTGCCGCCGGTGGCGAGGATCACCGCTTTCGCCTGGAACAGCTCCATCGAGCCGTCGGCGACGTTGCGGGTGACGACGCCGCAGCACTCGTTGTTCTCGTCCATCGCCAGCCCGGTGCAGAACCACTCCTCGTAGCGGGCGACCGAGTCGGAGTACTTCATCAGCTGCTCGTAGAGCACGTGCATGATCGCCTGGCCGGTGATGTCGGCGACGTAGTACGTGCGGGCGGCGGAGGCGCCGCCGAAGGCGCGGGTGCCAAGCTTGCCTTCCTCGTTGCGGTGGAAGGTGACGCCGAGGTGCTCGAGGTGGAGGATCTCCTCCGGCGCCTCGCGGGTCATGATTTCGATCGCGTCCTGGTCGCCGAGGTAGTCGGAGCCCTTGATCGTGTCGAAGGCGTGCGACTCCCAGGAGTCGCCGGGGTTCAGCGCGGCGTTGATGCCCCCCTGCGCGGCGTTGGAATGGGACCTCACCGGGTGGACCTTGCTGATGATCCCGACCGAGACGCCTTGCTCGGCGGCGGCGAGGGCGGCGCGCTGGCCGGCGAGGCCGGCGCCGATCACGAGAACGTCATGGGATGGCACGAGCGCGGACTCTATAGCGGGAAAATCCGACCCCGCAGTCGGAATTCGTTGCGCTGGGCGGCGTCGGGGGAGGGTCTGCTGGAGCAACAGCGGGGAGGCTCCAGCAGACCCTCCCCCGACGCCGAAACAGAGCGGCGCTTTGCCGAGGTGGTCAGAGCCAGCGGGCGCCGAGTCGGCGCACGGCTGCCTCGGAGAGCTGGATGCCTTCTTCCAGGGTGTCGAAGTTCACGTTCTCGGCGAGGTCGTGCCACCAGTGGTAGTTGGCCGGCTGCTTGAGGTCGGTGCAGCTGGCGATTACCGCGGTCTCGTAGCCGGCCGCCAGCGGCTCGAGGCCGTCGGTGCCGTTGTGGAGGCGGAGGTTGGGGAAGAGCGGGATTTCGAGCTCCTCGGCGAGCCCGTCGATCAGCGCCAGCGCCCGCGGCGGGTACTCGCGCATCCTCAGGAAGCCCTCGCCGCGCAGGGCCAGCAGGTGCGGTGAGCCGAGCGTCTCGAGGCAGAGGAAGAAGGTGCTCTCGCGCGGCAGGCGCGGGAAGTGGCGCTCGCCGAACGCTTTCATCCCCTCGCTGAACGACTCCTCGGAGCCGACCGAGAGCAGGACGACGCGGATCCCCCGCGGCGGCTCCTCGCGCAGGCGCTTGGCCAGCGCCAGCAGGGCGACGACGGCGGTGCCGTTGTCGTTGGCGCCGGGGACGACGGGCCGGGCGCCGATCTCGGCCATCGCCGCGGCCGAGCCGATCCCGAGCCCGACGCCGATCTTCATTAATAGCCGCGACCTGCTCAGCGCTCCCAGCGCGGCCAGCAGCGGCCCGCCGATCACCGGGGCCATCAGCGGCGGGCTGGTGTCGGTGCGCTCGATCAGGCCGAGGCGGTCGGCGATCTGGGGGAGCTTGGGGTGGAAGACGAGGCCGGAGTGGGCGGCGTCGTGGTGGGCGATCAGGACAATCGTCCGCTCGGCCGCGGGGTCGCCGAGCTCGCAGACGACGTTGTAGGTGGTGCGCCTGGGGAGGACGCGGCGCAGCCGCCGCTGCCCGGGCGGGAAGTCGTCGGCGATCCCGGCGGCGCCGATCGCGCCGAGCGCCGTGCCGAGCGCCCGCCGGCCGCGCAGCGCCGCGATGCCGCCCAGCGCTCCCAGGGCGGCGCCGAGACCCAGCGGCCACCAGTACGTCCCGTGCGCCGGCTCGGCCTCGATCCGCGCCTCGGCACCGAGCTCGGCGAACTGCCCGACCAACCACTCGGCAGCACGGCGCTCGCCCTCGGAGGCCGATGGCCGCTCGATTTCCTCCAGCTGCTCGAGCCGCTCCCGCAGCCAACTCCGGTCCGCCGTCATTGGTTCGAGCAAGCTACCCACATACCATTGGCAAATGCTCGGTGGCGGCTCCCTCACCCTGTTCCGCGTCCGCGGGATCAAGATCACCGTCGACTGGTCCTGGTTCCTGGTCCTCTTTCTGGTGATCTTCTGGATGTCGCGGAGCTACGGTGACCTGCTCGACGAATCGAGCTCGGCAACCGTTCCCTTCGTGCTCGCGGTGCTCAGTGCCTTCGGCTTCTTCGGCTCGATCCTCCTGCACGAGATCGGCCACGCGGTCGCTGCCGTTCGCAACGGGATCGGGATCACCAGCATCCAACTCTGGATCTTCGGCGGGATGGCGCGGATGGATCGCGAAGCCGACACGCCCGGCACCGAACTGAAGGTGGCGCTGGCCGGGCCACTGGTAACCCTGCTGATCGTCGTCGTGCTCAGCGTGGTGGGCCTGGCCGCCGCCGGCGCCCGCGAGTTCTGGGACGCGGCCCTGCTCGAGTCCGGCTCCGGCGCCTCCGGCGTGCTGGCGATGATCGCCTGGCTCGCCTCGATCAACTTCCTCGTCCTGATCTTCAACATGCTGCCGGCCTTCCCGATGGACGGTGGCCGCGTCGCCCGCGCGATCGTCTGGTGGCGCACCGGCAACCGCACCGCCGCCACTCGCTTCGCCGCCAACCTCGGCCGCGCCTTCGGCTACTTCTTCATCGGTGCCGGCCTTTACATGGTCCTCACGGACTCGATCTTCGGCTTCCTCGGCGGCCTCTGGCTCGCCCTGATCGGGATGGTCATCAACGGCTCGGCCCGCGGCGCCGCGATGCAGACCGCGATCTCGAGCAAGATCAGCAACCTCCGGGTCGCCGACGTGATGGACCGCGAACCGGTCGCGATCCCCGGTGAGCTCAGCATCGAGCGCGCGCTCGACGAGTACTTCCTGCGCTACCAGTGGCCCTGGTTCCCGGTCGTCGACGCCGCCCACCGCTTCCTCGGCCTCGTCGTCCGCGACAAGGCCGACGAGGTGCCCGAGATCTCGCGACCGATCTCCCTCGTCTCTGACCTATTGGAGCAAGACGACGGCACCTTCCAGGTCCGCGACGACACCCCACTTGACTCGCTGCTCTCGAACCAGAACCTGCGCCGCTTCGGCGCCCTGATGGCCGTCGACGCCGACGGCCGCCTCAGCGGCGTCGTCACTGTGGAGCAGGTGGGACGAGCCCTTCGGGATGCCAGCGCGGGGCCCGGGTAGGGCTTCCACTTAACTTTTTCGAGGCTGGCCGCTGGGCTTCGCCCCGGGCGCCTGCGCCGAAAAAGTACAAGACGTTCCAGCCCTACCCGGACCCCGCGGACGTGGGCCGCAGTCCCGGGACAAGCTGTTGATCGAGCCGCCCCGGCAGGGGTGGAGCGTCTTGTACTTTTTTGCTTCCGCGAAGTTCGGACGGCGAGAGCGCACCGACAAAAAAGTTAAGCGGAACCCCTGCCGGGGCGGCTCCTACTGCGACGGCTCAATTGGCACGGGCGGCGCCTTGCTGCGGGTTCTGGCCTGTGCTCCGGCATACGCCAGCCATGCTTCAGCCGGCTGGATCTGGGGCTTGCTGCGCTATGCGCCGGGAGCGATTGACGTCACCGCACCGAACCGGCGCCACGCGAGGACGGCGTTCCGCCTTCACCATGCCGGCTTTGCGCCTCGCGATTGCACCGAACGCGAAGGCATTCCGGTCACCTCGCTCGCCCGTACCCATCTTGATCTCGCGGCAACGCTTCCGCCGGCCCGGATCGCGCGGACGCTGGAGCGCTCGGAGGAGCTACAGCTCTTCGATCTCGGTGCCTTCGACGAGCTGCTTGCCCGGCTGCCCCACCATCGCGGCGCAGTACCGCTCCGCGATGCCCTTGACCTCTACCGGCCTGACCCCACCTTCACCCGCTCCGGCGTCGAGGAACGCTTCGTCGAACTGGTGAAGTCCGCCGGTCTCCCGGTCCCGGCGATGAACTACAACGTCGCCGGCCTCGAGCTCGATGCCTACTGGGAAGCCGAGCGCTTCGCGGTCGAACTTGACATTTACGAGACTCACGGCACCCACGCTGCCTTCGAGCGTGACCGCCTCCGCCAGGAGGACCTCCTGCTGGCCAGGATCGAGATGGATCGGATCACCGGCCCGCGTCTCAAGCGTGAACCGGAGCGGGTGATCGAGCGACTCGGACGGTTGCTGGCGCAGCGACGGGCGTTGCTTAGGCGCTCGGGCGGTGGCGGTCGATGATGCGCCGGAAGTCGGTGCCGGCGGGGAGGGTGCCGAAGGCCTGGCCCCAGTCGCCGGAGAGGCGGGAGGCGCAGAAGGCGTCGGCGACGGCTTCGTCGCCATAGCGGACCAGGAGCGAGGCCTGGAGGGCGAGGGCCATGCGCTCGACCACGCGGCGGGCGCGCGATTCGAGGGTCTCCGGATCGCTCATCAGTTCGTCGCGCAGGGTGCTGGCGAACGCGTCGAGGCGTGGCTCGGCAACGGCACCCTCGCCGACCTCGTTGGCGAAGGCCGCGACCGCGGCCGGGCTCTTCATCGTCGCCCGCAGAACGTCGAGGCACTGGACGTTGCCGGAGCCCTCCCAGATCGAGTTGAGCGGGCTCTCGCGGAAGAGGCGGGGCATGCCCGACTCCTCGACGTAGCCGTTGCCACCGAGGCACTCGAGCGCCTCGCCGGCGTGCATCGGGGCGCGCTTGCAGATCCAGTACTTGAGCACCGCGTTGGCGATCCGCTTCAGGTTCTGGGCCTCCTCCTCGCCGGCGAGCGCTTCGTCGTAGGCGCGGGCGAGGCGCAGCGCCGAGATCGTCGCCGCCTCCGACTCGATCGCGAGGTCGGCGAGCACGTTCTGCATCAGCGGCTGCTCGGCCAGCTCACGGCCGAAGACGGAGCGGTGGTCGGCGTGGTGGATCGCCTGCACGACCCCGGCCCGCATCCCGGTCGCGCCCCCGATCACGCAGTCGAGCCGGGTGTGGTTGACCATCTCGATGATCGTCCGCACGCCGGCGCCCTCCTCGCCGACCAGCCAGGCCGAGGCCGCGTCGAACTCGATCTCGCTGGAGGCGTTGGAGCGGTTGCCGAGCTTGTCCTTCAGCCGCTGCAGGCGGAAGCGGTTGCGCTCGCCGTCCGGCGTCCAGCGCGGGAAGAGGAAGCAGGAGATGCCGCCTTCGGCCTGGGCGAGGACGAGGAAGGCGTCGCACATCGGCGCCGACATGAACCACTTGTGGCCGCTCAGCTCGTACTCGGCACCGGGGCCGCCGCCGTTGACCGGGCGGGCAACGGTGGTGTTGGCGCGGACGTCGGTGCCGCCCTGCTTCTCGGTCATCCCCATCCCGGCCAGGGCGCCGGGCTTCTGCGCCGCCGGTCGGTTGCTCGGGTCGTACTCAGCGGAGAGGAAGCGCGGCTCCCACTCGGCGGCCAGCTCCGGCTGGGTGCGCAGGGCGGGGACCACCGAGTAGGTCATCGAGATCGGGCAGCCGATCCCGGCCTCGGCCTGCGACATGCAGATGAAGGCGGCGCCGCGGGCGACGTGAGCGCCCGGTCGCGGGTCCTTCCAGGGCGAGGCGTGCAGTTCGAACTCGACCGCCTTGCCGAGCAGCTCGTGCCAGGCGGGGTGGAACTCGGCCTCGTCGACGCGGTGGCCGTAACGGTCGTGGGTCTTCAGCCGGGGGCCGTTCTCGTTGGCGAGCCGGCCGAGCTCCTGCGCCTGCCCGCTGCCGGCGTACTCGCCGACCGCCGAGATCCGCGCCTCGGCCCACTCAGCGCCCTCACGGCGGACCGCCTCGACCAGGGGTCGATCCGCCTCGAAGACGTTGTAGTCGACGAGGGGAGACGCCTGGTTGAAGACCTCGTGGGTCTCCCGCGAACCCGTTCGCTGAGCGGTTGCCACACCGCCATTCTCGCAGGAGACCCGCTGTTTGGTCAGGCGGAGGCTCCGTCCGGCTGCGGGTCCGGCCTGATCACGACCGTGTCGGCGACCTCGAGGATCTCGTCGGCGGGCATGCCGACCCGCTCGGCGTGGTTCCGAACCGCCTCCGGCCCGCTCGCCTGGTAGATGCAGACGGTGCCGAGGGTTCCTCCCGGCTCGTCGATCACGTAGCTGCGAATCCAGCGAATGTCGTCGGGGAAGTCGCTCTCGGCCACCTCTTTCGAGCGCCCGGCGGTGGCTTCCAGCTCCTCGCCGTTCTTCCACGCCTGCTCCCTGCGGATCACATAGGTCTTCATCGTCACTCCTCCGGTCTGAGCCGGCTAATTACCGACTGCTTGTCGGTAATATACTCCAGCTGTGGAGGCTGGCCTCCGACAAGCGCGGGGGCGGCCCAGTGAAGGGGCCCGGGAGGCCGTGGTCGAGGCCGCCCACGAGCTGTTCATGGAGCGCGACTACGAGCAGGTGTCGACCGAGCAGATCCTCGAGCGCTCCGGAGTCAGCCGCGGGGCGCTCTACCACCACTTCCCGACCAAGCTCGACCTCTTCCGGGCCGTCTTCATCGCCAGCGAGCGGCGGGTGATCGACCGGATCGCCGCCGCGGCCCCCGCCTCCGCGAGCCCGTTCGAGGCGCTGCTCGCCCTCGCCAGGGGGTATCTGCGCGCGGCCGAGGGCGACGCGGAACTGCGTCGGATCGGACTCGGCCAGAGCCGTGCTGTGCTCGGCTGGGAGGGATGGCGCGCGGCCTGCACCGAGCTCGGCATCGGGGCGGCACTGGCGGCGGTGACGGCGGCGATCGAGGCGGGCGAGCTGCCGGCTCACGATCCGGAGACGATCGCGATCATCCTCCTCGGCGCGCTGATCGAGGCCGCGATGCTGATCCTCGTCGCCGCGGACCGGCCAGCCGCGCGCGAGCGCTCGGAAGCGGTGATCGTCGATCTGCTGGAGGGCCTGCGTCGATAGCATCGCGCGCCGGTGCCCAAGATCCAGGTCAAGAACCCGGTCGTCGAGCTCGACGGCGACGAGATGACTCGCATCATCTGGTCGTTCATCAAAGAGCAGCTGATCCTGCCCTACCTCGACCTCGAGCTCGTCTACTTCGACCTTGGGATCGAGAGCCGCGACGCGAGCGAAGACCGGATCACGGTCGAAGCCGCGGAAGCGATCAAACGGCACGGGGTCGGCGTCAAGTGCGCGACGATCACCCCGGACGAGGCGCGGGTCGAGGAGTTCGGCCTGAAGGAGATGTACCGCTCGCCGAACGGGACGATCCGCAACATCCTCGGCGGGGTCATCTTCCGCGAGCCGATCGTGATCTCGAACGTGCCGCGCCTGGTGCCGGGATGGACGAAGCCGATCGTGATCGGCCGCCACGCTTTCGGCGACCAGTACCGCGCCACCGACCTGGTCATCCCGGGCGCCGGCTCGCTCACCCTCACCTACACCCCGAAGGACGGCTCCGAGCCGGTCGAGCTCGACGTCTACGACTTCCCCGGCGGCGGCATCACGATGGCGATGTACAACCTCGACGAGTCGATCCGGGAGTTCGCCCGCGCCTCACTGCGTTACGGCCTCGACCGCGGCTTCCCCGTCTACATGTCGACCAAGAACACGATCCTGAAGCGCTACGACGGCCGCTTCAAGGACCTCTTCGCCGAGGTCTACGAGAACGAGTTCAAGGCCGACTTCGAGGCCGCCGGCCTGACCTACGAACACCGCCTGATCGACGACATGGTGGCGGCGGCGCTGAAGTGGGAGGGCGGCTACGTCTGGGCCTGCAAAAACTACGACGGCGACGTGCAGTCCGACACCGTCGCCCAGGGATTCGGCTCGCTCGGCCTGATGACCAGCGTGCTGATGAGCGCCGACGGCAAGACGGTCGAGGCCGAGGCCGCGCACGGAACCGTCACCCGCCACTACCGTCAGCACCAGGAAGGCAAACCGACTTCAACCAACCCGATCGCCTCGATCTTCGCCTGGACCCGGGGCATCGCCGCCCGCGGTCGCATGGACGAGACCCCGGAGGTGTCGCGGTTCGCCGCGACGCTCGAGCGGGTATGCATCGAGACGGTCGAGAGCGGCAAGATGACCAAGGACCTCGCGCTGCTCGTCGGCGCGGGGCAGGAGTTCCAGACCACCCAGGAGTTCCTCGCCTCGATCGACGAGAACCTGCAGCAGGCGATGGCCTAGCGTCACCCAAACCACCAACTCCGAGGAGAAGATTTCGTGAGCACCCCCGTCAAGGTCACCGTTACCGGCGCCGCCGGCCAGATCGGCTACGCGCTGCTGTTCCGGATCGCCAGCGGTCAGATGCTTGGCCCCGACACGCCGGTCGAGCTGAGCCTGCTGGAGATCCCCGACGCGATCAAGGCAGCCGAGGGCACGGCGATGGAGCTCGATGACTGTGCCTTCCCGCTGCTGCGCAAGATCGAGATCAGCGACGATCCCAAGTACGCCTTCGACGGCTGCAACGTCGGCCTCCTGGTCGGCGCCCGCCCGCGCGGCCCCGGCATGGAGCGCGCCGACCTGCTCGAGGCCAACGGCGGCATCTTCAAGCCCCAGGGCGAAGCGATCAACGCCGGGGCCGCGGACGACGTGAAGGTACTGGTGGTCGGCAACCCGGCCAACACCAACGCCCTGATCGCGATGTCGAACGCGCCCGACGTGCCGCGCGAGCGGTTCACGGCGATGATGCGACTCGACCACAACCGGGCGATTTCGCAGCTCGCAAGCAAGCTCGGCAAGCCGGTCTCCGCAGTCAGCAACATAACCGCCTGGGGCAACCACTCGGCCACCCAGTACCCGGACCTGGTCAACGCCAGGGTCGACGGGGCGAGCGCCTGGGACGCGGTCGACGACGAGGCCTGGATCGCCGGCGAGTTCATCCCGCGGGTCGCCAAGCGCGGCGCCGAGATCATCGACGCGCGCGGTTCCTCCAGCGCCGCCTCGGCCGCCAACGCGGCGGTCGACCACGTGCGCGACTGGGTGCTCGGCACCGCGGACGGCGACTGGGTCTCGATGGGGGTTCCGGCCGACGGCTCCTACGGGATCGGCGAGGGCATCATCTGCGGCTTCCCCTGCACCTGCAGCGGCGGCGAGTGGTCGATCGTCCAGGGCCTCGAGGTCCCGGACTTCTCGCGCGAGCGGATCGACGCCAACGTGCTCGAGCTGCAGGGCGAGCGCGACGCCGTTAACCAACTCGGCCTGATCTAGTCAGACCGGCGCATTTCGGCGTCCTCGGTCGCTCGCGTGCAGAGCACGGGCTGGTCTAGCGATGTGAAACGGCCCGGGTGGGTCCTCCAAGACGCGCTTCGCGCTGAGTGTCTTGGAGGACCCACCCGGGCCCGTTTACAAAGGCTCGCGGTGCCGTAGCTTGGGTTCAGCCGCCCGGGTAGTACTGGCGGCCCTGCTTTTTGACCCGCCCCTCTTTCTCGAGGTCACCGAGCACCCGGTAGAGGTAGTTCGGCTTGATTTTCATCTGCTTGGCAACGTCGGAAGCGCTGATCCCCGGCTCTTTCGTGATCAGGTTGACGGCCTGGTCGGCACGCGTACCGCCGCGTCGTTTGCGACGGCGCCGGGGCGCCCCGGCGGCAGCGGGCGCGGAAGCGGCCGATTTGCTGCCGCGCGGACGGCCCGGGGCGCGCCGGGTTACTTTGCCACCGAGCTCAGCCAGTGCGCGCTCGAGGCGCTTGCGCTCCTCGTCGAGGTCCGCGAGGCGCTTCTCAACGAGATCCCGAGCCTCGTCGAGAACGTTCGTCGTACTGGGCATGTGTTTCCTTTCGAAGAACGGTTGTTAACCAATCCCAAGAGTGTGACACAGTAGTACTCACTGTGACTATTTATTTAGTCAGGAGTAGTCCAGCCACTGGCCGTATGGACTATGGGCTTAGAACCTGTCTCAAACCCCCGCGCACGCCTGGCGGCGCCGGACACACTTCGCGGGGCGTCGTCCTCAGTCGGCCAAATGGCGCTGCCATTAGGCCTCCCTGCGTCCTACCCCCGCTCGGTCCGGCCCTCGCCAGTCGCACACGCGAGGGGGCTTTGAGACAGGTTCTTAGTGGTTGCGCTTGCGCGGCAGGGTGCGGAAGACGACGTCCCAGATCGGCGAGGAGACGCCGTAGCCGAAGCGATGGTCTTGGAAGTGGTGGCGCATGTGCTGCTCGCGCAGTTTCTTGCCCAGCGCCGATTTCGGCACGAAGTGGTGCACGTAGTAGTGCGTGTAGTCGTAGGCGAGGTAGCCGAAGATGAAGCCGGCGAAGAGTGGGAAGGCGGCGGGGCTGCCGAAGATCGCGAGGAAGGCAGCGAAGAAGAGCGCCGCCAGGGGGATCGAAACCGATGGCGGCATCACCAGCCGCATCTTGTCGTTGGGATGGTCGTGGTGGATGCCGTGAATGATGAAGTGCATGCGGCGGCCGAAAGCGTTGTCCGGCTCCCAGTGGAAGAGGAGGCGGTGCAGCCAGTACTCGGTCAGCGTCCAGATCCCGATCCCGGCGAGCGAGAGCAGCAGCAACCCGAGGACGCCGTAGCCGCGGTCGGCCCCCAGCCACTCCATCGCGACCACGACCGGGACGAAGATGATCGCCGGCACGGCGGGGTGCACGCGGGAGAAGAAATTGAGGAATTCGCTCTTGAACAGCGGCGGTGAGGCCGAGAGCTTCCCGGTGCGGTCGTGAGCCTCCATCCAGGCCAATAGTAGCGACGGCTTCCCGCGCCCCCGCAAGACGCGGGGAACATGTGACGAGCCTGTGTCAAAGAGGTAGCGATTTGCGGAATTGCCCCGCACGAAAGCGTCACGGCGGTGCCAATATGCCCGCCTCGATGCCGCGCAAGCCGAAGCCCCCCACCTGCGAGGACTGCTACTTCCACAAGAACCTCCTCTGCGCGCTCGAGCTGAAGGAGCCCTGCGCGACCTTCCGGCCGAACCGGCCCGAGGGGCTGGTGCCGCCCAAGCAGCCGGTCCTCCTCATGCGCGCCCCCCGCTGGGCTTCCCGCGCGGCCTGACTTCCGGTTCACGAGCCGCTGGGGAGGGTCGGGGTGCCCTTCCGCTTGCTGGGATTTTCGCCGTTAACACGCGCCTCTCGCCGAGTGCTCCGCTGCGAAAATCAGGACGCCGCGCGCTCCAGGGCACCCCGACCCTCCTCTTCGATTCGGGAACTGCTCCGGGCCACAGAAGCTCGGAACAAGGACGGTGTCGCGCAAAACTCGTCCCCAGAGTGGAACCGCCTGCCGCTGTTCGTCGGAGCGAATCGCCGCCTTGGTTTCGTTGGGAGGAGTTGGGGTGTCCCGCAGCGCGCGGCGTCCTGATTTTCGCAGTGCGCGTTGGCGAGAGCCGCAGCGTTAACGGCGAAAATCCCAGCAAGCGGAGGGATGCCCCAACTCCTCCTCCGCCAACCCCCGCGCCCTCGCCGTAGTTATGGTTTTGCCCGATGCCGCAACGCGACCTGTTTGCCGACTTTGCCCGCATGCGCCGTGAGATGGATCAGATGATGGGGGATGCGTGGGGGCGGGGCGGGCGTTACGTGACTCGGCGCAGCAGCGGGTTCTCACCCAACATCGACGTCTACTACTGCGGCGAGCCGCAGCAGGCGGTCGTGAAGGTTGACCTCGCCGGGGTCGAGCTGAGCGAGGTCGGGATCGAGGTCAGCGGGCGTCACCTGGCGATCGTCGGCGAACGGCCGCTGCAGGAGACCGAGGGGCGCGTCTACCAGCAGGTCGAGATCCCCTCCGGGCCGTTTCGCCGCGTGGTCGAGCTGCAGGTCGAGGTCGACGCCGAGCAGGCCAAGGCGACCTACGAGGACGGCGTGCTGCGGATCGAGCTGCCGCTGCGCGATCCCGGCGAGAGCACCCGCCGGGTCCCGATCGGGCGCAAGTGATGGAAATGGAGGGGGCGCCGGTCCTCGAGGTGGTCGACTCGCCGCTCGACGCAGAGGACGCGATCCGGGCCAGCGAGCCACTGCCGGAAGCGCTGCCGGTGCTGCCGCTGCGCGACACCGTCACCTTCCCGGAGACGCTGACCCCGCTGGCGGTCGGCCAGGAGCGCTCGATCAAGCTGGTCGACGACGTGCTCGGGGCCAACCGGATGTTGGTCATGGTCGCCTCCCGCGACCCCGAGAACGAGGAGCCCGGCCCCGAGGACCTCTACGAGGTCGGGGTGGTCGGCGTCGTCGCCCGCATGATCAAGGTCCCGGATGGCACCCTGCGCGTGCTCGTGCAGGGAACGCACCGGGTCCGCCTCGGCCCCTACGTCGCCGAGCAGCCCTATCTGGTCGCGCGGATCGCCGAGCTGCCCGACGTGATCGAGCCGAGCGCCGAGGCTCGAGGCGCTGACCCGCAACGTCCAGCGCACCTTCTCGGAGATCGTCGAGCAGATCCCCTACCTGCCGGAGGAGCTGCAGATGGCGGTCGCCAACATCGACGACCCGGCGACGCTCGCCCACCTGATCGCCGGCGCCCTGCGGATTGAGACCGAGGAGAAGCAGAAGCTGCTGGAGGAGGTCGACGTCGCGAAGCGGCTCCGCCACCTCTCCCAATTACTGGCCAGCGAGCTTGAGGTGGTCCAGCTCGGCACCCAGATCCAGACCCAGGTGCAGTCGGAGATCGACAAAGGCCAGCGCGAGTTCTTCCTGCGCCAGCAGCTGAAAGCGATCCAGGAAGAGCTGGGGGAGGAGGACGAGCAGCTGGCCGAAGCGAACGAACTGCGCGAGCGGATCAACGAGGCAGAGCTCCCCGAGCACGCGCTCAAAGTCGCCGAGCGCGAGCTGCACCCGGCTGGAGAAACTGCCGCCGGCCGCGGCCGAGCACGGCGTCATCCGCACCTACCTCGAGTGGCTGGTCGAGCTGCCCTGGACGGAGGGGACCGAGGACAACCTCGACATCGGCCACGCCCGCGAGGTCCTCGACGCCGATCACTACGACCTCGAAACGGTCAAGGACCGGATCCTCGAGTACCTCGCGGTGCGCAAGCTCAACCCGTCCTCACCCGGGCCGATCCTCTGCTTCGTCGGCCCGCCCGGGGTCGGCAAGACCAGCCTCGGGAAATCGATCGCGAAGGCCCTGGGCCGCGAGTTCGAGCGGATCTCGGTCGGCGGCGTCCGCGACGAGGCGGAGATCCGCGGCCACCGCCGCACCTACATCGGGGCGATGCCGGGGACGATCATCCGCGCCCTGCGCGACGCCGGCACCCGCAACCCCGTTTTCATGATCGACGAGATCGACAAGATGGGCTCCGACTTCCGCGGCGACCCCGCCTCGGCGATGCTGGAGGTGCTCGATCCCGCCCAGAACGACTCTTTCCGCGACCACTACCTCGACCTCGAGTTCGACCTCTCCGACGTCGCCTTCATCGCCACCGCCAACGTCCTCGACACGATCCCCGGCCCGCTCTTGGACCGGATGGAGACGATCGACCTCTCCGGCTACACGGTCGAGGAGAAGCGCCAGATCGCGCGCCGCTACCTGGTCCCGCGCCAGATCAAGGCGAACGGCCTCAAGCCCGCGCGGATCGAGTTCTCCGACGCCGCCCTGACCACGGTGATCGAGGAGTACACGCGCGAGGCCGGGGTCCGCAACCTGGAGCGCCAGATCGGCACGATCTGCCGCAAAGTCGCCCGCGACGTCGCCGAGGGCAGGAAGGCGAAGGGCAAGGTCAGGGTCTCGGGGAAGAAAGCCCGCGAGCTGCTCGGCCGTCGCCGCGTCTTCGCCGAGACCCGCCGCCGCACCAAGGTCCCCGGGGTCGCCACCGGCCTCGCCTGGACGCCGACCGGCGGCGACGTGCTCTTCATCGAGGCGACGGCGATGCCGGGCAGCGGCAAGCTGACGATCACCGGGCAGCTCGGCGACGTGATGAGGGAGTCGGCGCAGGCGGCGCTCTCCTGGATTCGTGGCCACTGGGCCGAGGTTGCGCCGGGGCTGGGGGAGCTCTGGTTCTCCGAGCACGACGTCCACATCCACGTCCCCGCGGGGGCGGTGCCCAAGGACGGCCCCTCGGCTGGGGTGGCGATGACCGTCGCGCTCGCCTCACTGGTCAGCAACCGGCCGGTTCGCAACGATGTCGCGATGACCGGCGAGGTGACCCTGACCGGCCAGGCGCTCCCGATCGGCGGCCTCAAGGAGAAGTCGCTGGCGGCGCAGCGGGCCGGGATCAAGCGCGTGATCGTGCCCAGCCGCAACCAGGGCGACGTCGACGAGATTCCCCGGCACGAGCTCGGCGACCTCGAGTTCGCCTTCGTCGACGAGGTCGCCGAAGCGCTCGACGTAGCCCTCTCCTAGCGATGGAGGCGGCAACCCTCGATCGCGGTGCGATTGGTGCGTTCGCGCAGGCGTTGCGCGAAGCCGCGCGCGCGCGCTCACGCGCCTTCTGGATCGTCGCCGGCCTCACCGTCCTCGCCGCGGTCCTGCGCTTCGCCACGCTCGGCGTTCAGGCCTACCACCACGACGAGATCGTCACCGCCAGCCGGGTGCTGCGCGGCAGCTTCTTCCACGCGATGGACGCGGTCGGGTTCAGCGAGTCGGCGCCGCCGCTCTACTACGCGCTGGCCTGGTTCTGGACGCAGCTGACCGGGACCGGCGAGTTCGGCCTACGCTCGCTCTCGGCCGTGGCCGGGGTGGCGACGGTGCCGGTCGCCTTCCTGCTCGGCCGCGAGCTGCGCGGCCGCCGCACCGGCCTGGTCGCGGCGGCGCTGGTCGCGGTCAACCCGATGCTGCTCTGGTACTCCCAGGAGGGGCGCTCATATGCGCTGCTCGTCCTGCTCTGCGCGCTCTCGCTGCTCTACTGCCTGCGCGCCCTGCGCGGCGGCGGGCGCCGCCAGCACCTGCTCTGGGGGCTCTTCTCCGGCCTCGCCCTCGCCACCCACTACTTCGCCTTCTTCCCGATCGCGGTCGAGGCGGTCTGGCTGCTGCGCCGCCGCGGGCGGGACTGCCTGGTCGGGATCGGGGTCTTCGCCGCCTTCGCGCTCGCCCTGCTGCCGCTGGCCTACCACCAAATGTCGCTCGCCCACGCCGAATGGATCGGCAACTTCTCGCTCGGGCACCGGCTGGCGGAAACGGCGATGGCCTTCTTCACCGGCGAGACCGCCGACATCATCGCCCGCCCGGAGCGCCCCGAGCTGGCCGCCCTGCCGCTCGCCCTGGGGCTGGCCGCGCTGGCGCTGCTGGTCGTGCGCGCGACCCGCGAGGAGCGGCGCGCGGCGGCGATCCCGCTCAGCCTCGCCGCGGCGGCGATCGGCATCCCGCTGCTGCTCGCCGTCCTGCCCTACGGCAAGGACTTCGTGCTGGCCCGCAACGTGATCCCGGCGCTGGTCCCGTTGCTGCTCGGGATCGCGGTTGCCGTCACCCTGCCGGCGGCGCGGCGGCTCGGCGCCGTGATCGCGGCCGCTCTGATCGCCTACTCGCTTGGCTTCAGCGTCTGGGCCAGCCTCTCCCCGGGCCTGCAGCGGCCCGACTGGGACACGGCGGCGGCGGCGATCGGGGAGCCGGAGGCGCCGCGGGCGAGCGTCACCTGGGTGCTCGGCGAGGCCTCGCTGCGCTACTACCTCTCGACCGGCGCCTTCCAGGTCAAACCGTCAGACGGCTACGACTGGCTGGTGCACGAAATCGACTTCATCTCCGACGGGAAGGTGCCGCCTCCGGCCCGCCGCCTGCTCGGCCCGGGCTTCCGCGAAACCTCGCGCGAAAAGGTCGGCCGCCTCTACGTCCGCCATTTCGAGCTGCCCGGCCCGGGCCTGGCACCACTGCGGCTGCGTGAGCTGAAGCAGTCGCGGCTCAATTTCCGCAACACGGGTGTTTTGCTCGACGGCATCGGACCGGGATAGGTCCATGAAGTTCGGGTATAAGCTGCCCAGAGATCTGCTGACCAGCGAGGAGACGGCATGAGCAAAACCAAGGCGGCCCGCGCCACCGACATTTACGAGACTGCCCGCGAGAACCCCTACGTGCAGCGCCTGATCGAGGACGATGAGCTGCGCGACAGCCTGCGCGACGCGTTCGAAGCCGCCAAGGGCGCCTACGGCCGCGCGACCGGCAACGGCAAGGGCGCGGTCAAGGCCGTGACCAGCGACAAGAAGGTCCAGAAGGACCTGCGCGACGCGGCTGAGAACCTGCGCGAGGCGGCCGACCGGCTGCGCAAGCCGCCGAAGCGCAAGGGCGGGATCGGCAAGCTGCTGCTGATCGCCGTGATCGGCGCCGTGGTCGCCCTCGCCGTCAGCGAGGGCGCCCGCAAGGCCGTGCTCGACACCCTCTTCGGGGCCGAAGAGGAGTTCGAGTACACCAGCGCAACCAGCATCAACGGGTCTTAGAGGGACGAATCCCGGTAGGGGTTCCACTTAACTTTTTCGATGATCGGCCGCGGCCGTCCGAGGATCGAAGCGCCGAAAAAGTACAAGACGTTCCACCCCTACCGGGATTCGTCCTCGTGAGGCCGGGGCAGCTGGCCGCCCGGTCTCTCTCTTAGACTGAAGTTAGATGGAGGCTGCGACTAAAGAGCGGGAGCTGAGCGGGGACAAGGCGCAGCGCATCGTCGACGCGATGCGCGACAGCGTCGCCAGCCGCGGTGCCGCCGGCTCGACCTTCGAGCACGTCGCCCGTGAGGCGGGGGTCAGCCGCGGGCTGCTCCACTACTACTTCGGGACCAAGGAGCGGTTGCTGGTCGAGGTGGTGCGCCGCGACGCCGAGATCCGCGTCTCCCGGCTCGACGAGCGGCTGGCGCGGGCGCGCTCGGCCGACGACGTGCTCGACGTCCTCGTCGCCAGCCTCACCGACATGATCGAGAACGAACCCGGCTTTTTCCTGCTCCTCTACGAGCTGTTCAGCGCCGGTCGCCGCAACCCCGACATCCAGCGCGAGGTCGGGCAGCTGTTCGAGCGCACCCGCTCCCACGTCGCCGAGGTACTGGACGCGAAGCAGAGCGAGGGCGTGCTGAAGCTCCGCTTCAGCGCCGAGGCGATCGTCTCCTACCTGTTCGCGGTCGGAGACGGGTTCGCCCTGCAGGCCCTCTCGGACCCCGAGCGCGACAACACCGCCGCGCTCGCCGCCGGCGCCGCCTCGGCCCGGTACCTGCTGGTCGACGAGTAAGCACCCCCGGCCGATGGGCCGAAATGTCGACTCCTCGTCGACTTATCGGCCCATCGGCATCGCGGAGTGACGCGACTCACAGACCGGAAGCCGCAGTCACGGCAGACTGGCCAACCAGCCAATGCGCGACGGAATGAAACGACTCGCGGCAGTACTCGGCCGGCGCCGGCGCTGGGTTCTGGCCGTCTGGATCGCGATCGTCGTCGTCGCGCTTCCCTTCGCCGCCAAACAAACCGAGCACCTGACCGGCGGCGGCTTTGACGTTCCCGGCAGCGAGTCGAAGGCGGTTGCCGACTCGATGCAAGGCGTCTTCGCCCGTGAGGCGACCGGGGTCGCGGTGCTGCTGCGGGCCGCGCCCGGCGCCACCGACGCGGCCCGGGCCGCCGCGATCAAGCGAGTGCGGCGCGAGGTCGCCACGGTCGACGGCATCGCCCTGCCGCCGGCGGTCGCCCGCCGCGCCGCGCTGCAGCTGCGGCGCACCGGCAGCGCCCTGGTGCCGCTGACCAGCGCCGTCTCGGCCGACGCGCTGATCGACCCGGCGGTCGACCTGCGCGAAGCGCTCGACCCGGGCAGCGCCGAAGCCGGCGTCACCACCTACCTGGCCGGACAGCCGACGGTCTGGGCCGGGATGCAGGAGCTCTCGAAGGAAGATCTGGCGAAAGCGGAGGCGAGCGGCTTCCCGATCGTCGCCCTGATCCTGCTCGTCGTCTTCGGCTCGCTGGCCGCCGCGGTGCTGCCGCTGGCGCTCGGCTTCGTCAGCGTGATGGTCACCGGCGCGCTGATCTACTTCATCTCGCTGCAGATGAGCACCTCGGTCTTCGTCACCAACATGGCCTCGATGATCGGGATCGGGGTCGCGATCGACTACTCGCTGTTCATCCTCGCCCGCTACCGCGAGGAGCGGCGGGCGGGGCGCGACTGCGAGGAGGCGCGCGAGGAGGCGCTGGCAACCTCCGGCCTCGCCGTCGCCTTCTCCGGCCTCGCCGTGATCGTCTCGCTCGCCGGCCTCTGGATGGTCGACAACCAGGCGCTGCGCTCGATGGCGCTGGGGGCGATGATCGTGGTCGCCGTCTCGATCCTCACCGCCACGACCCTGCTGCCGGCGCTGATCGCGATGCTCGGCGACCGGGTGATGCCCGGTGGCCTCGTCGCCCGGGTGCTGCGTTTCTTCAAGCACACGGTCTTCCGCCGCCCGCGCGGCACCGCCGCGGCGGGCGTCCCGGCGGCAGCCGCGACCGGGCCGGCTTCTGGGACCGCTGGGCGCGGCGGATCATGGCCCGCCCCGTTGCCTTCGCGATCGGCTCGGCCGCGGTCCTGCTCCTGCTCGCCTCGCCGGTGCTCTCGATGGAGACTGGGACCGACGGCGCTGCGAGCAGTTCCCCAAGGACAGCGACGTGCGGGTCGGCAACGAACTCGTCTCCGCGCAGCTCGGCGGCGGCGCCGACCCGATCCAGGTCGTCGCCTCCTTCCCCGGTGCCGCCGACCGCGCCGCCGTCACCCGCTTCGCGGGCGAGCTGGGTGAGCAGCAGGGGATCAGCTCGGTCGCCGCGCCGGTCTACGCCGGCGACAGCGTCCTGATCGAGGCGACCTCGACGATGCCCAGCGACACCGACGCGGCGACCGCCCTGGTCGAGCGGCTGCGCGACTCGTTCGTCCCGGCGACCGCGCTTGCCGCCACCGCGACCATCGACATCGGCGGCGAAACCGCCCGCACCGACGACGTCCGCAACCAGATCTCCGGCTCCTTCTGGAAGATCGTCGGGTTCGTCCTCGCGCTCAGCTTCGTCGTCCTGATGGTGATGCTGCGCTCGCTGCTGCTGCCGCTGAAGGCGGTGCTGATGAACCTGCTCTCGATCGGGGCCGCCTTCGGCGTCCTGGTCGTGATCTTCCAGTGGGGCTGGCTCGACGGCGTGCTCGGCTTCGAAAGCCTCGGCGCCCTCGACACGATCAACGTGCCGCTGATCTTCGCGATCGTCTTCGGCCTCTCGATGGACTACGAGGTCTTCCTGATGTCGCGCATCCGCGAGCGCTACCTGCAGCACGGCGACAACGAGCGCGCGGTCGCCGAGGGGCTCGCCTCGAGCGCCCGCACGATCTCCTCGGCGGCGCTGATCATGACCTCGGTCTTCGCCGTCTTCGTGCTCACCGGCGTGCCCTCGATCAAGGAGCTGGGCCTCGGTTGCGCGGTCGCGATCGCGCTCGACGCGACCCTGGTGCGGCTGATCCTGGTCCCGGCGGCGATGAAGCTGATGGGAGAGTGGAACTGGTGGATGCCCTCGTGGCTCGACCGGCTGCTGCCGAACCTCAGCTTCGAGGGCGGCACCGCCGAGCCCGAGCCTGCCGAGGCTTGAGCGCCCATCCCGGTAGGGGTTTCGCTTAACTTTTTCGGTGGAGAGTTGGCGGCTGTCGCCTCGAGGGAAGCGCCGAAAAAGTACAAGACGCTTCACCCCTACCGGGATGGGCGCTTAGGATGCACGGCGTGACGGGCGAGGCGGAGATTGCGTTCGCGGGAGCGGCGCGGCAGGCTGAGATGGTGCGGAACGGGGAGATCTCCCCGTCCGAGTTGGTGAAGCTGTACCTCGACCGGATCGCTCGGATCGACCCGGAGCTGAACTCGTTTCGCAAGGTCTTTGCCGAGAAGGCGCTGCTGGAAGCGGAGCAGGCGGAGGCGCGGCTGAAAGGTGGGGACGAGCGGCCGCTGCTCGGGGTGCCGATCGCGATCAAGGACGAAGTCGACGTGGCCGGCGAGGTCAATACCCACGGCACCGACGCCTTTACCGAGCCGGCGAGCGCGGACTGCGAGATGGTGCGGCGGCTGCGCGAGGCGGGGGCGATCATCGTCGGCCTCACCCTGCTGCCGGAGATGGCGATCTGCGGCTTCACCGAGTCCGCCACCTACGGGGTCACCCGCAACCCGTGGGATCCGCAGCGCACGCCGGGTGGGTCGAGCGGCGGCTCGGGGGCGGCGGTCGCCGCCGGCCTGGTCCCGATCGCCTCGGCCGGCGACGGCGCCGGCTCGATCCGGATCCCGGCCGCCTCCTGCGGCCTCTTCGGCCTCAAGCCTTCGCGGGGCCGCGTCTCCTTCGCCCCCAACCTGGAAGGCTGGCGCGGCCTCGCGGTCGAAGGCTGCCTCAGCCGCTCCGTGCTCGACACCGCGCTCTGGCTCGACATCGTCTCCGGCGGCTCGCGCGAGCCGGAGGCTCCGCCTGCGCCGGAGCGGCCCTTCGTCGAGGCGGCGAAGCAGGCGCCCGGAAAGCTCCGCGTCGCCTACTCGACCTTGGCCCCCCGGGCGGCGGCTCCGCCGACCGTCGACGACGACGCCAAGGGCGCGGTCGCCGCCGCCGCCGAGCTGCTGAACGGGCTCGGCCACGAGGTGGTCCAGCGCGATCCCGACTGGGGCGGGATCGGCAACAACATCACCGCGCGCTTCCTCGGTGGCGTCGCGGAAACGGTCAAAGCGGTCCCGCATCCGGAGCGGCTCGAAAGCCGCACCCGGGGCTTCGGGCGCCTTGGCAGCATCCTGCCGACGGGACTCTACGAGCGCGCCCTCGGCCCGGGACGGGCGGCCGACGCCGCCCGCGTCAACGCGATCTTCGACGACCACGACGTGCTGGTCACCCCGGTGATGGGCGGCACGGCCCTGCCGGTGCGGCGCTGGGAGGGGCAGGGGGCGCTGCGCACGGTGCTCGGGATGGGCCGCTTCTATCCCTACTGCGTCCCCTGGAATCACCTTGGCAACCCGGCGATGGCAGTCCCGGCCGGCTTCGACGCCGCCGGGATGCCGCTCTCGGTGCAGGTGATCGGCCGCCCCGGCGACGAGGCGACCCTGCTCTCGCTGGCCGCCCAGCTCGAGGCTGAGCGGCCCTGGGCTGACGCCCGCCCGCCCATCTCCTAGCCCGCAGCCCCCGGACGCGAAGCGGAGGAGGCGGCGTCTTTACGAGGAGAAGACCTTGCGCATCCGCGCGATCTCGCGCAGCTTGCCGCGCGGGCGCAGGCGCCGCTGCACGATCATCTTCAGCGGGTTGGCTTCCGGCTTCCCGGTGGCGACGAAGTCGGCCCAGCTCGACTCCAGGACCAGCGTCGGGCTCGGGGCTTCACCCGGCTCCGCGCGGGTCGAGCCGTTGTCGATCACCAGGTGCCAGGGGTCGGCGTCGGTGAAGCGGTACTGGTAGACGAGCGGCGAGCCGTTGGCGGCGGCGGGGTCGACGACGCGCTTGACCACGTCGAAGTAGAGGCGCTGCAGCTCTTCGGTTTTTTCCGGGGTGGCGTCGGGTGGGCCGAGGATCCCGCCCATCATCAGCTTCACCTGGCGCGCGGCGATCTCCTCCTCGGATGCCTCGGGGTCGAAGGGGAAGACGCCGGGCGGCATCTCCTCCGTCGGGTAGCCGATCGTGCGCCAGCGCTGGCGGATCAGTTTGAGGCCGAAGGCGAAGATGTCCTCGAGGCTGAAGCCGTAGCACTCGGTGTAGGAGCGGTCGAGGTTCGGCGGGTAGAAGACGGCGGGGCCGTAGGGCAGCACTTCGCGCAGCAGCTCGACCACCGCGGCCCGGTTCTCCTCCCAGCCGGGGCTGCCTTCCCGCAGCAGTTCGGAGAGCACCTTGACGCCGAAGCCGATGTGGCGCTGCTCGTCGCGGGAGACGTTGGTCATGCCGGCGCTGAATCCCGGCATGCTCTCTTCGGAGGCGAAGAAGTCCTCGATGAAGTGCTGTCCCGGCTGGGCGAGGCTGCCCTCGACGATCAGGTGGTAGAGGGTGATTGCCTGCGCGTACTTGGGGATCGAGCGGTCCTTGCGCAGTTCCTCCGCCATCAGGTCGAGGCGGTCGAAGATCCCGCGGTAGCCCCAGCTGAGCTGGGGCAGGGTGGAGGCGAGGGTCGACTGGATCGAGTCGCCGCCGACCCCGATCACCTCCCTGAAGAAGCGGTGGAAGAAGACCGAGTGGCGGACCTCGTCGACCTGCTGGGTGGCGAGGAAGTAGGACTGCTCCTCGGTCGGCGCCGCGGTGACGTAGGGGCCGAGCGTGTCGGCGACCCGGTCCTCGCCATAGAAGAACATCGAGTAGATCCACATCGCCGAGCGCCGCTGGATGTCGCTGAGCCCGTCCCAGCCGGCCTTGTCGGCGGTGAAGTCAATGTCGTACGCGCTCCAGTTGCCTCCCTCCCAGCGGCGGTAAAGATCCTCGTAGGTGATGTTGTCCATCAAGCTCTGGGAGGCGACGCTCATCTCTTCTCCTTTTGGTGTTGCATAACCCCGGTCGGGCCAGCGTAGCGCGATTCCTGGCTGGCTGGCCAATCGCCTCGAGTGACGTCCCTCACACTTCTGGCGAGCAGTGCTCAGGCCGCCCAGGTCTTTACCGCCAGCTTGGCGAGCTCACCGGTGCGGTCGTCGATCGTCTTCTGCTTCCACTCTCGACGGTTAAGGGCCTTCTCGGTCAGGGGGGTCTGCGGCAGCCAGGCGCGAATCAGCTTTTTCTTCTCGGGCCACTCCTTGTTGGCGAGGTCGTCGTTGGCTCCCGATGGCTCGTCGATCAGCAGCAGGTTGCCGAGTTTGAACGTGAACGTGGTCCGGTCCTCGACCGAAAACTCCTGCCACTGGCCGGCGGCGGGTGACTTCGGCAGCACGTGCTCGACCGACAGGGTGTCGCGCGGTTTGAGCGCGGATTTCCTGGCCACCTGCTGGTGCTCGAGCGCGTAGAGCACGGCGCGGGCGCTGGTGCTCGAGGTCGGCCGGTCAAAGGCGTACTCCCTGAACCCGCGCTCGAAGTGCTTGTCGTCAAGCGGCAGCATCTCGTGGTCGAGGAAGTGCCGTTTGAGCTGGGCGACCGTGTCCAGCGCGCCGCTGCGGATCTGCAGCGCCGCCTCTATGTAGGTCCGTTCCGCTTTGCTGCCGCCGGTGCGGTTGTCGACCAGCGCTCGCACGGACCAGGCCGTGATCTTGAGGATCGCCTGCCGCTGCTTCCTGCGTTCGGTTTTGGAGGGCTTTTTCTTAACCAGGTCCCGCAGCACGGCGAGCAGCAGGTACCGAAGCTGTTTCAGCCGCAGTGCGTTGAGCAGTTCGATCGCCTGCTGCGTGTCGTCGCCGACTTTCGACCAGATCGCGCTCGACTCCGCGGGGGCGACCAGGGCGCGATAGAGCTTCGCGCTCTCGATCAGCTCGTCGAGCGTCGCCAGCGCATCCTTGTCTTCGATCTCCGCGCGGTAGTCGGTAAAGAGCTCCGCTTTCGTGGTGCGCCCGTAGCGCGACCCGTAGTAGTGGAGCAGGAAGCTCTCGAGGTCCTCCTCGTACCTGCCTTTGGGGTCCTTGAGCGCATCGGTGACTTTGCCCCACTTGTCGATCGCGAGGCTCGGTTCGGTAGCGCGGGAGATCAGGTGGCTCTTGGTCAGGTCGCCGTTGGAGAGCCTGACGCCGCGGGTATTGAGGGTCTCGAAGATGTTGTGGGCGTCCTTGGTCGGCACCCGCAGGACGACGACGTACGCCTTTTCCCTGAGGAAGGCAGCCCACTGTTTGAGGCGGCTGAGGCGCGAGTCGGGAGTCGCGCGCGGTTCCAGGTCCCGCTCAAGGTGCTCGGCGAGCCGTTTGCGCGCGGCTGCCAGGCGTTTGGCGGACTCCGGCGGGTCGCTGCGGATGCCCGCCCGGTTGAGCAACTCGTCCTGATCCTGGTCGCTGATCCGAAGCGGCCCCGAGTCGTCCTGGCGCAGCGCCGCGGCGACGCCGGCGAGGGCGTCTTTCGCGAGCTGGGAACTGTAGGCGCCGTCCTTCTTCGCACTCTCGATCTGTTCGTATAGCTCGGAGGCGAGGATGAGCGTGGTCGCGAGCCGCTGCTGGCCGTCCTGGATCTCATCGGCCCCGTCGAGGACGATCAGGCCGAGGAAATACTGGTCGGTCGGTTCGGCGTCGAGGGCGCGGATCAGGTCATCCCAGAAATCATCGATCTGGGGCTGCTTCCAGGCAAACGTGCGCTGGAAGATCGGGGTCTCCAGGTGGCTCCCGTGGTCGAGCAGCTTGAGGATCCCGAAGCGCTCAGGATCAGGCGAATGCACGGGCAAACCCTATGTGCCCGTACGGATGCCAGCGGCGGCGATCAGCCGTCTGATGCAACTTCGGCCGGCGGCTCGATCTCGCGCTTGAGGATCTTGCCGGTCGGGCCTTTCGGCAGCTCCTCGACGAACCAGACCAGGCGCGGGTACTTGTACGCGGCGATCCGCTCCTTCACGTAGGCGCTGACCTCCGCCGGGTCGAGCTGCTCGCCGTCGTGGAGCACGACGGCGGCGCCGATCTCCTCGCCCCACTCGTCGTGGGGGACGCCGAGCACCGCCGCTTCGCGGATCCGCGGGTGCTCGTAGAGGACCTCCTCGACCTCGCGCGGGTAGACGTTGTAGCCGCCGCGGATGATCAGGTCCTTCTTGCGGTCGACGATGTAGAAGTAGCCCTCCTCGTCGATCCGGGCCATGTCGCCGCTGTGGAACCAGCCGCCGCGCATCGCCTCGTCGGTCGCGTCGGGCCGCTGCCAGTAGCCCTTCATGATGTTGTGGCCGCGGATCACGATCTCGCCGACCTCGCCCTGGGCGACCTCGTTGTCGTCCTCGTCGACCACCTTCATCTCGACCCCTTCCAGCGGGGTGCCGATCGCGCCCGGCTTGCGCTCTTTGTCCGGGTGGTTCGAGCAGGCGACCGGCGAGGTCTCGGAGAGGCCGTAGCCCTCGAGCACGATCGCCCCGAAGGCGTCCTCGAACCCGCGCAGCACCTCGACCGGCATCGAGGCGCCGCCGGTGATGCAGGTGCGCAGGGTCGAGGTGTCATAGCTCTCGCGCTCGGGGTGGTGGAGCAGCGCCCCGTACATCGTCGGCACCCCGTAGAAGTGGGTGACGCCGTCGCGCTGCATCGTCGCCAGCGCCTCGGCCGGGTCGAATTTCGGCACCAGGGTGAGGCAGGCGCCGACCATCAGCGAGGCGTTCATGCTCACCGTCTGGCCGAAGGAGTGGAAGAGGGGGAGGCCGCCGAAGACGACGTCGCCAGCGGCGATCTCGCAGGTCGTGCGCGAGGAGACGTCGGCGTTGCGGTGCAGGTTGGCGTGGGTCAGCTCGGCGCCCTTCGGCTTGCCGGTGGTGCCGGAGGTGTAGAGGATCACGGCGGTGTCGTCCTCGGCGGTCTCGGCCAGGCCGCCCGCCGGCTCGTGCTCGGCCAGCAGCGCGGCGAAGCTCTGCGGCTCGACCTCGACCAGCTCGGCGCCGGCGTCCTCGGCGCCGCCCCGCGCCTCCTCCGCGAACCCGTGCCAGGCCAGCAGCAGCTTCGTGCCGGAGTCCTCGAGGTAGAAAGCGATCTCGCGCCGCTTCAGCAGCACGTTCATCGGCACGACGATCGCGCCCGCCCGCAGCACCCCGTAGTAGGCGATCGGGAACTCGAGCACGTTCGGCAGCATCACCCCGACCCGGTCGCCGGGCTCGATCCCCCTGGCGCGCAGCAACGTCGCCAGGCGGGCGCTCCGCTGGTCGAGCTCGGCGTAGGTCAGCTCGGCCTCGCCAAGCCGCACGGCGACGTTGTCCGGCACCCGCGCGGCGCTCTCGGTCACGATCGATGCCAGGTTCAGTCCCATCTCAGCCTCTCCCTCGCGTTCGGTCCCACTCCCGCGTCGGAGTCTAAGCCTCGGCTGGCTCTGCCTCGGCCGGCTCGGGCTGGGGAAGCTCGTCCGGGACGGCGTTGCGCCGGCTCATCGTCCAGGCGAAGGCGCCGCCGGTGAAGAGCATGAAGGAGCTGTAGACGGCGGCCGGGATCGTTACGTCGGAGGCGAGCGAGGCGCCGACCGCGATCGCCAGGGCCGAGTTGTGGACGCCGAGCTCGAGCGAGATCGCGGTCGCCTGGCGGTCGTCGAGCCGGGCCAGTTTCGAGATCGCGAAGCTGAGCGCCATCGCCCCCACGTTGAGGGCGAGGGCGGCGCCGGCGACTTCGGCGAGGTGTTCGCTGACCGTGTCGTACTCGCTGGCGATCGCGCCGAGCACGACGAGCGCGAAGAGGGATAGGGAGACGCGCTTGACCCGCGGGTAGACCGCCTCGACCCATTGCTGCCGGCGGCGGCGCAGCTCCATCCCGATCGCGACCGGGAGGATCGTGATCGCCAGCACCCGGGCGATCACCCCGACCATGCTGACGTCGCCGACGTCGGCGCCGAAGTGGCTGGTCGAGAGGCCGAGGAAGAGCGGCACCGTGAGCGCCGCGCCGACGCTGCTGATCGCGGTCATCGTCACCGAGAGCGCCGTGTCGCCGCGCGACAGGTGCGTCAGCATGTTGGCCATCATCCCCCCGGGCGAGGCCCCGAGCAGGACCAGCCCGACCGCCAGCTCGGGCGGCAGGTCAAACAGCTCGGCCATCGCGAAGGCGAGCAGCGGCGAGAGCAGGGCGAGGTTGAGCATCCCGATCGCGACCCCGCGCGGCGCCACGAGGACGCGCCGGAAGTCGTCCCGGGTCAGGGTCATCCCGAGGCTGCACATGATCACCGCGATCGCGGCCGGCAGCAGCACGGAGGTGAGGAGCGGCGAGTCGATCGGGGGATCGTAAGCCGTCGGTTTTCAGCTACCCGGCCGGAGCCGCTCCGCTAGTCTCGCGCGCATGGAGAATCTGGGGGAGCCGCGCTCCTACCTCGCGGTCGAGAAAGGCGTGCCGGTCTACGCGAAGGACGGCGAGAAAGTGGGCCGCGTGGTGAAGGTGCTATCGGCGCCCAACATCGACGTGTTCGACGGGATCGTCTTCGACACCACCGCCGGCCCGGGCGGCCACCGCTTCGTCGACGCCCCCGAGGTCGAGGCGATCTTCGAAAACGGGGTGACGCTGACGATCGACGCCGCCGAAGCGGCGCAGCTGCCCAAGCCCGGCCCGAACCCGGGTGCGATCCAGGCCAGCGCCGCCGACTTCAGCGGCAAGCGCCGCAGCGGCCTCGGCCGGCTCTGGGACCGTCTCTCCGGCAAGGGCTGATCGGTCCGCGTAATCCTCGTCGAGGTGGCTAGGATGCCCGTCGTGAGCAGGAGGCCGCTACCGATCGTCGCGCTCTGCGCGCTGCTGCTGTTCGTTGCCGCCGGCTGTGGCGGTGATGACTCGACCACGACCGACGACACCACCACGACGAGCGCCGCGGAGGGCGCCGCCGCGCCGCCGAGCGGCGAAGATACGAGCACGAAGCCGAAAATCACCGTCCCCGACGGCCCGCCGCCGAAGCAGCTCGAGCAGCAGGAACTGGTCGAAGGCAGCGGCGCCGAAGCCAAGGCCGGCGACGAAGTCACCGTCAACTACGTCGGGGTCGGCTACGACAGCGGCGAAGAGTTCGACGCTTCCTGGGGCCGCGAACCGTTCCCCTTCCAGCTCGGCGCCGGCGCGGTGATCCAGGGCTGGGACAAAGGCGTGGCCGGGATGAAGGTGGGCGGCCGCCGCGAGCTGACGATCCCGCCCAACCTCGCCTACGGCCCGGCCGGCTACCCCCCGGCGATCGGCCCGAACGAAACCCTGATCTTCGTCATCGACCTGCTCGCGGTGAACTGACGCCGACCGGGCCGGTCGGGGCCCAGCCGCGGTAGCGGCGCAGCAGGGTGAGCAGGCCGATCGCGCCGGCGAGGGCGGAGAGGCCGCCGGCGAAGGCGAGGGTGCCGCGGGCGCCGATCGCCGCGACGAGGACGCCGCCGGCGGCGAAGGCGCCGAGCTCGGCCGAGTTGCGGATCCCGTTGTAGGCGGCGAAGGCGCGGCCGTGCAGGTGGCCGGGAACCTGGAGGTGGATGAGGCTGCGGAACATCACGTTCTTCAGCCCGTGGCCGACCCCGCCCATGAACGAGCAGGCGAGGAAGAAGGCGAAGCTGAGCCAGAGGGCGGGGAGCGCCAGCGCCAGCCCCTGCACGGTCGCCGCCGCCAGCCCGACCGTGGCCAGCGCGTAGGCCGCGACCCGCGGCGAGAGCAGCAGCGCGCCGAGCGCCATCCCGCCGGTCCAGATCGAGAGCATTGCGCCGTAGGAGACGTCGCCCCTGCCGAGCACGTCCTCGACGAAGAAGAGCTCACCGACCCAGACCGCCGACATGAACAGCAGCGAGGCGAAGGCGACCACCATCACCAGTCCCAGAGTGCGGTCGGCGAAGAGGTAGGCGATGCCGTCGCGGGCGCGGGGCGCAGCCTCCCCGTCCACGAGCGCCCGCGGCTCGCGCCGGATCCGTAGTGAGAGCGCGGCGGCGGCGACCAGGGCGAAGGTGAGCGCGTCGACGATCATCGCCAGCTGCAGGTCGCCGACGGCGAAGAGCAGTCCGCCCAGGACCGGGCCCAGGCCGAACCCGATGTAGCGGATCGTCTCCATGTGGCCGTTCGCCTCCTGGATCCGGTCCGCGCCGGCGAGCGGCGGCACCAAGGCGAACTCGGCCGGTGAGGAGATCGCGAAGACGACCCCGAGCAGGGTGGTCAGGACCAGCACCGGCGCCAGGCCGCTGACGAAGCTGAGCGTCAGGGCGAGGACCGCGCCGCTCGCCGAGATCACGGCGAGCAGGCGGGTTGCCTCGATCCGGTCGACCAGGAGGCCGGCGTGGCCGGCGGTCAGCACCGAGGGACCGAAGAGGCAGATCCAGAGCGCCGCGACCGCGAAGCCGTTGTCGCTGACCTCCTTCACGTGTAGGCCGAGCGCGACCATCGCGATCCAGTCGCCCATCGCCGAGAGTCCGACCGAGCCGCTGACCAGGAGGAAATCGCGGCTTCGCAGCAGGCTCCTGTCCATGTCGGGCAGGATAGGCCGGTGAGCGGGAACAGACAGCGGGTCGCTGAGCGGCTGAGCGCGCAGGCGCTGAGCGGCGCGCCCCTGAAGCGACCCGAGGACGTGGCCGAGCGCCTGCTCGCCGTGCAGGGGCAGGACCCGCGCGGGGCGCGGCTGGCGATCCGCGCCCGCACCGCCGGGCTCGCGGCCGCCGACGTCGACCGCGCCCTAACCGAGGACCGGACGTTGCTGATCACCTGGCTCAACCGCGGCACCCTGCACCTGGTCCGCAGCGAGGACTACCCGTGGCTGCAGGCGTTGACCACGCCACCGCTGATGACCAGCGCGCGGCGGCGGCCGAGCCTGGAGGGCGTCAGCGAAACGGAAGCCGAGCGCGTTATGGGGGCGGTGGAGGACATCCTGGCCGACGAGGGGCCGCTGAGCGGAAGGGACCTCCGGGACCGGCTCGAAGCCG
The DNA here is from genome assembly GCA_963728025.1 of uncultured Actinomycetes bacterium. GTDB lineage: Bacteria > Actinomycetota > Thermoleophilia > Solirubrobacterales > 70-9 > VAYN01. Next base: position 163,944 of record CAVSIF010000004.1, read on the forward strand.
CCGGCTTCCACACGGCCGGCCAGGCGTTCCTCCACTTGATGTTCCTCGCGGCGGTGCGCGGGATCGTCGTCCGTGGCCCGATGATCGGCAAGCAGCACGCCTATGCGCTTGTCCACGACTGGCTCGGGCCGCAGCGGCCGGTCGACCGCGACGCCGCCCTGGCTGAGCTGGCGCGCCGCTACCTCGTCGGCCACGGTCCGGCCGACGACCGCGACCTCGCCCGCTGGGCCGGCCTGCCGCTGCGGGACGCCCGCTCCGGCCTCGCCGCGATCGCCTCCGAGCTGCGCGAGCGCGACGATGGCCTCGTCGACCTCGCCAAGCGCCCGCCTGTCGAGCCACCGCCCCCACCTCGCCTGCTCGGCGCCTTCGACCCGCTGCTGCTCGGCTGGACCTCGCGCGAGGAGATCGTCGGCCCGCACAAGCTGCTGGTCACGATCAACGGCATCTTCCGCCCCTTCGCCCTCGTCAACGGCCGCGCCGTCGCGACCTGGGGCCTGGCCAACGGCAAGGTCACGATCAAGCACCTGGGCAAGGTGACGAAGAAGGCCGCCGCGGCGCTTGAGGCCGAAGCGGACGAGGTGCTTCAGTTCATGAGCGCCGGCTAGGGCGCGCCCCGTCAGGCCTGCGGCGCGGGTGGCGGCATCTGGTCGCTCGCCGGCGGCGCCTCCTGGCCCGGCAGCGGCTCCGCCTCCTGCTCCCAGATGTGGTTCAGCGAGACCTGCAGGTAGGCCCAGAAGCCGGGGGAGAGCAGTAGGTAGAGGAGCAGCGCGATCCAGCCGTTGACCGGTTCCCGCTCGGAGATTTTCGAGGCGCCCTGGACGCGCTTGGTGCCGCGCCAGTAGGAGACCAGGGCGGGGATCACGATCAGGCCGCCGGGGAACAGCGCCAGCAGCGAGTTGGTCGGATTCTGCCCGAGGTCGTACCCCTTCGCCTCGCCGTAGGCTTTCAGCTCCTTGTTGATCTTGTACCACCAGACCAGGTGGTAGATGCCGAGGGTGATGATCGGCAGGAGGGCGACGGCCCAGGGGCTGCGCACCTTCACCTCGTGCTCAGTGCCGCGGATCTTCATTTCGTAAGCCATCGTCTCTCCGTTCGCCCTGCCGGTTGGAGTGGTCGGGGCGAGCCTAACCGGACTGTTGGGCACACGCTGGGATTTCAGCTCTGTGATTAGGTTTCGTCGGCGAGGAATGCTTCCAGCGGAGTTCCGTCAGCGCCGATCAGGCGCTTCTCGGTGGGGCCGTGGGCTGCCTCGAAGGCGGCCAGGCCGGGGAGGCCGTCGCGGCGGGGGCCGCTCTTGACCTCGATTGCGGTGAGCTGCTCGCCGCGCTGGACGACGAAGTCGACCTCTTTGTTGCGGTCGCGCCAGTAGAGAACCTCTGCGCGCGGGTCGCGGGTGGCCCAGAGATGGGCGCCGACGGTGGTCTCGACAAGGCGTCCCCAGTGCTCTGGATCCTGTCGGCTCTCCTCGAAGGTGCGGCCTGAGGTGGCGGAGACGAGGGCGGTGTCGAGGGCGAGCAGTTTCGGGGTCGAGCGTCGTTGCCGGACCTTGGCCGGCGCATATTTCTCGAGGCCGACCGCGAGTCCGGAGTTGGCGAGGAGGTCCAGGTAGTGCGCGACCGTGGTCGTGTTGCCTGCGTCCTGGAGCTGTCCCGTCAGCTTCTGGTAGGAGACGATCTGGCTCGAGTAGTCGCAGACGAGCCGGAACAGGCCGCGCAGGAGCGCTGGCTTATCGACCCGGGTAAGGAGCAGCAGGTCGCGGGAGATCGTCGTCTCGACGATCGAGTCGAGAACGTAGGCCGCCCAGCGCTGCTCTTCGTCGACGAATTCCGCCGCTCCCGGATAGCCGCCGAAGTAGACGAACTGGTCGAGGTCGAAGCCGAAGGCATCACGCATCTCCGCGAACGACCAGTGTGGGGCGCGGATCAGCTCGAAGCGGCCGGTGAGGCTCTCGCTCAGCTCATGTTGGACCAGCAGTGCGGCCGAGCCGAGCAGCACCACGCGCAGCGGCAATCCGGCACCCCGGTCCTCGTCCCAGAGGTGCTTCACGGTCTCCGCCCAGTTCCCGACCTTCTGGATCTCGTCGATCGCGAGAATTGCCCCCTCGGCATTGGCGCCAGCGAGCCGGCGTCCCTCTACCCACTGTGCTTCTAGCCAGGCCGCGTCGCGGAGCGCCGGGTCGTCGGCGCTGGCGTAGTGGTTCGGTGCTTCAGATGCCTCTAAGGCCTGGCGGACGACGGTGGTCTTGCCGACCTGGCGAGGGCCGCTTAAGACCTGTAGCCGCGAGGGTCTATCGGCCAGCCTGGTGACCAGGGGCGCGAAGATCCGACGCCGGAAGGGTCGCGATTTGCTCATCATGCTGAGTGATTTTACTCAATACACTGAGCAAATCGTAAAATGCCTGCAAATTACGGAAGCTTTGGGGTGCGCCAGGGCGCTTCCAGGCGCTTCACCAGCTCGTCGCCGAGGCCGGTGACGGGGAGCCGGATCTGCTCGAGCGAGTCGCGGTCGCGCAGGGTGACGGTGTCGTCTTCCATCGTCTGGTGGTCGACGGTGACGCCCCAGGGGGTGCCGATCTCGTCCTGGCGGCGGTAGCGCTTGCCGATCGAGCCGCCCTCGTCGAACTCGGCCGGGAGGCGGTGGCGGAGGGCCTGGAAGATCTCGCGCGCCTTCTCCGGCATCCCCTCCTTGGAGACGAGGGGGAGGACGGCGACCTTGACCGGGGCGAGGCGCGGGTGCAGGCGCAGCACCGTGCGCTGGCGCCCCTCGACTTCCTCGACGTCGTAGGAGTCGACCAGGAAGGCGAGGGTGGCGCGGTCGGCGCCGGCGGCCGGCTCGATCACGTGCGGGACGTAGCGCTCTTTCGTCTGCTGGTCGAAGTACTCGAGCTTCTCGCTGCTGAACTTGGCGTGCTGGGTGAGGTCGAAGTCGCCACGGTTGGCGATCCCCTCCAGCTCCGACCAGCCGATCGGGAACAGGTACTCGATGTCGCTGGTCGCCGAGGAGTAATGGGAGAGCTCGTCCTCGCCGTGGGCGCGGACGCGGAGGAATTCGGGCCGCAGGCCGAGCTCCGTGTACCAGCGCTCGCGCTCGTCCATCCAGTGCCTGTGCCAGGTTTCCGCCTCGGCTGGGGGCACGAAGAACTCCATCTCCATCTGCTCGAACTCGCGGGTGCGGAAGATGAAGTTGCCCGGGGTGATCTCGTTGCGGAACGACTTGCCGATCTGGGCGATCCCGAACGGCGGCTTCTTGCGGGCGAAGCCGAGCACGTTCTTGAAGTTGATGAAGATGCCCTGCGCCGTCTCCGGCCGCAGGTACACCTCAGACCCCTCTCCGGCCACGGGTCCGATGTGGGTCTCGAACATCAGGTTGAACTGGCGCGGCTCAGAGAGCTCGCCGCCGCACTCGGGGCAGCGCAGCTCGGCGTTCGGGTCGCCGCGCTCGGCCGCGACCGCCTCGCGCAGGTGGTCCTCGCGCCAGCGCCGCTTGCACTCGCCGAGGCACTGGACCAGGGGGTCGGTGAAGCCCTCGAGGTGGCCGGAGGCCTCCCAGACTCGCGGGTGCTGGAGGATCGCCGAGTCGATCGCGACGATGTCGTCGCGCTCCTGCAGCATCGCCCGCCACCACTCGGCTTTGACGTTGTTCTTCAGCAGGACGCCGTAGTGGCCGTAGTCGTAGGTCGAGCCGAGGCCGCCGTAGATCTCCGAGGAGGGGAAGACGAAGCCGCGCCGTTTGCAGAGCGCGACGATCTCCTCCATCGAGACCTCGGTCGGACGTGCTTCTGGCTCGGTGGCTGCCATGGCTGAACCGTATCGGCTGCGATAATCCCGCAGCCCGTGCCCATCTATGAGTACAAATGCGAGAACGGCCACGTCTTCGACGTGATCCAGAAGATGACCGACGAGGCGCTGACCGAGTGCCAGGAGTGCGGCGCCCCGGCCCAGCGCGTGCTGCACTCGCCGGCGATCCATTTCAAGGGCTCCGGCTTTCACAACACCGACTACGGGAAGCGCAAGAGCGGCGCCAACGGGGCCGCGACCGAGGGCAAGGAGAGCAAGGAGTCAAAGCCCGACTCCGCCTCCTCCGACTCGAAGTCGGACTCGGGCGACTCGAAGCCCAAGGCCGCCGCAGCCGACTGAGCCGCAGCCGATTTAGACCCCACCCCGGTGGGGAAGGAATCGGCTGCGCTAGCCGTTGAGGAACTGGTTGACCGCCCGGCGCCGGATCGACTCCGGCACTTCGAAGCTGCTTTCAGGCCCGGGCTCGCAGCCTCCCTGCGGCGGGCCGCAGAGGATGTGGGCGGGGGAGTTGCCGCCGATCGCCGCCGCGAGGACCAGCTGCGGCATGGTCAGGAAGCCCATGTCGCTGACGAACGCCTTCGGCGCGTTCCAGCCGATGATCGGGCCCTTGACGAAGTTGTAGGGGGCGCGCAGGGGGTCGGTGAGGCGGCCCTTGATCCCGTTGATCACGGCCTGCTGGGCGCGCTCGCGATCGATGTCGTCGTAGCCGAGCGAGAAGGCGCTGGCGCCCGACCCCGGGCATTCGCTCGGCTTGCGGACGCGCGCGTAGGCGAGCGCCTTTTCGCCGCTGAGCGTGTTCTCGCCCTTGCTGAGCCGGATCGTGACTCCCCCCTGGCCGCCGCCGGCGCCGCCCGAGATGTCGGCGCAGAGCTTCTCCGGGACGTCGACCACGACTCCGCCGACCGCGTCGATCAGGTCTTCGAAGCCGCTGAAGTCGACGATCGCGACGTGGTCGATCGGGATCCCGAGGAACTGCTCGATCGTGCGGATCTGCAGGGCGGCGCCGCCGAAGGCGTAGGCGGCGTTGATCTTCTGCGGCGCGTGGCCCGGGATCTCGGCGTAGGCGTCGCGCGGGATCGAGAGTTTGCGGAAGTCGCCGCCACCGGCCCGGATCAGCATCAGCGTGTCGGCGCGGAATTCGCCTTCGAAGCAGGGCTCGTGCGGGGCCTCGCCGTGGGCCTGCTGCTCGAAGCACTCCTCCGAGGTGCTGGTCCCGTCGTCGGTTCCCGGCGGCCGCGCGTCGGTGCCGAGGACGAGGATCGTCTGCGGGCTGAACAGCAGCATCGGGCCACCGTCCAGGGCCTCCTTCGCTTCGCCCGAAAGCTTGAACGACTGCAGCTGGGCGGAGACGGCGAAGGCGAGGAGGCTGAGCAGGATCCAGCCGAGCGCGGCGAGGCCGACCCATTTCAGAGCCCGCCGCACGCCGGGGCGGGGTGGGCCGAAGCGGCGGCCGGGGCGCGGCTCGCGCTCCCGCTTCGGTCCCTTGCCGGGGAGCTTCGCGCGCTCGCGCAGCCCGGAGAGGTCGGCCGACTTCAGCCGCGAGAAGAAACCCTTGCGGGACCGGTAGACCTTGTAGTCGGGCGGTCCGGAAGGCCGCTGCTCGCCATCGTCGGGCATCGAGGGGCAGATAGCCTAGCCAGCGTGAGCGTGGCCGAGACGATCGGGGTCGACCTGGGCGGGACGAAGATGCTGGTCGGCGTCCTCGCCGGGACCGAGACGCGTTGGGAGAGCCGCGAGGCTTCGACCGGCCAGAGCGAGGACGAGCTGGTCGAGCTGCTGGTCCGTGAGGTCAGCGAGGCGCGCGACGCCCGGCCGGAGGCGCGCGCGGTCGGGCTCGGGATCCCGGCGACGATCGACCAGGAGCGCGGCGTCGCCGTCGCCGCGGTCAACCTGCCGCTGACCGACGTGCCGATCCGCGCAGCGGTCAGCGAGCGGGTCGGGCTGCCGGTCTACCTCGACAACGACGCCAATGTGGCGGCGCTCGCCGAGTACGTCTACGGGGTGGCGCAGGGCAAGCCGAACACGGTGATGCTGACGGTCGGGACCGGGATCGGCGGCGGGCTGATCCTCGGCGGCGAGGTGTTCCGCGGCGCCACCGGTGCCGGCGCCGAGCTCGGCCACACGGTGATCCAGGCCGACGGCCCTCCCTGCCAGGGCAACTGCCCCAACCACGGCTGCGTCGAGGCGCTCGCCTCGGGCACGGCGCTCGGCCGCGAGGGCCGGGCGGCGGCCGAAAGCGCGCCCGACTCGGCGATCGGCAAGCTGCTGGCGGCGGGCGAGGGGGTCGACGGCACGGCGGTCACCAAGGCGGCGCTGGCCGGGGACGAGACCTCGATCGGCGTCTTCGAGCTGATCGGCAGCCGGCTCGGGGTCGCCTGCGCGAGCTTCGCCAACATCTTCCAGCCCGACGCGATCGTGGTCGGCGGCGGTGTGATCGCGGCCGGCGACCTGCTGCTCGAGCCGGCCCGCCGCGAGCTGCGCGAACGCGCGCTGACGCCGATGAACCAGACGCCGATCCTCGAAGCCAGCCTCGGCAGCGACGCCGGCGTGATCGGCGCGGCGGCGCTGGCGCGGATCGAACTGGAGCGGGGGGAGGGCTGATGCCGGGGCGGCTGATCGTCTGCCCGACCCCGATCGGCAACCTCGACGACGTCACCTCGCGGATGCGCGAGGCCCTGGTCAGCGCCGATTACATCGCCTGCGAGGACACCCGCCGCACCGGCTCGCTGCTCGACCGGCTCGCGATCCGGCCGGCGCCGCGGCTGATCTCCAACCACGAGGGCAACGAAACCGCGCGGGCGACCGAGCTGGCGCAGCGGATCGAGCGCGGCGACACCGTCACCCTCGTCTCCGACGCCGGGATGCCGGCGATCTCCGACCCCGGCTACAAGCTGATCCAGCGCTGCATCGAACGCAGCCTCGAGGTGACGGTGCTGCCCGGCCCCTCGGTGGTGACGGTCGCCCTGGTCGCCTCCGGGCTGCCGACCGACCGCTGGCGCTTCGAGGGCTTCCTGCCGCGCCGGGCGGGGGAGATGGAGCGGGTGCTGCGCTCGGCCGAGACCGTGGTCGCCTTCGAGTCCCCCCGCCGGGTCGGCGAGTCGCTGGCGGCGCTCGCCTCGCTCGCGCCCGACCGGCCCGCCGCCGTCTGCCGCGAGCTCTCGAAGGTGCACGAGGAGGTGGCTCGCGGCAGCCTCGGCGAGCTCGCCCGCCGCTTCCGCGGCGACGTCAAGGGCGAGATCGTCCTTGTGATCGGCCCGGCCGCCGCCGAGGAGCACGACAAAGACGTCGGCTTCGCGGTCGACGCCCTGCGCCACCTGGTCCAGTCCGGCGCCCGCCCCCGCGCCGCCGCCAGCGTCGTCGCCGCCCTCACCGGCACCCGCGCCAACGACCTCTACAAAGCGCTGACCGGCCGCGAGGCCAGGCGCTAGCCCCGGTCTCATAACGTAGGCGCCGCACGCATGAGCTTCTACGTCACCACCCCGATCTACTACGTCAACGCCGAGCCGCACCTCGGCCATGCCTACTCGACGATGGCGGCCGACGTGCTCGCGCGGCACCACCGCCAGCGCGGCGAGGACGTTTTCTTCCTCACCGGCACCGACGAGCATGGGGAGCCGGTCGCGAACGCGGCCGAGCGGGAGGGGATCTCGCCGCAGGAGCTGGCCGACCGCAACGCGGCCAAGTTCGAAGCGCTGATGCCGATCATCGACGCCAGCAACGACTTCTTCATCCGCACCTCCGACCCCCGCCACGCCGAGCAGGTGGCGACGATCATGCAGCGCGTCTACGACAACGGCTGGGTCAGCAAGGGGGTCTACGAGGGCTGGTACTGCCCGCGCTGCGCCGACTTCAAAACCGAGCGCGAGCTCGGCCCCGGCAACACCTGCCCGATTCACGAGATCAGCCTGGAGAAAGTGCGCGAGGAGAACTGGTTCTTCCGCCTCTCTGCTTTCCAGGAGCGGCTGGAAGAGCTGTACGAGCAACGGCCCGACTTCGTCGTCCCCGACTTCCGCCGCAACGAGGCGGTCTCCTTCATCAAGCAGGGGCTGGAGGACGTCTCGCTCTCGCGGCCGACGCTGAAGTGGGGGATGCCGCTGCCCTGGGATCCCGAGCAGCGCATGTACGTCTGGTTCGACGCCCTGCTCAACTACTACACGGCGCTCAGGTTCGCCCGTGAGGGGGAGGATCTGAGCGAGCGCTACTGGCCGGCCGACCTGCACGTGATGGCGAAGGACATCCTCAAGTTCCACGCGGTGATCTGGCCGGCGCTGCTCTGGGCCGCCGACCTCGAGCCGCCGCGGCGGATGGCGATCCACGGCTTCCTCCTGATGGGCGAGAAAAAGATGTCGAAGTCGCTCGGCAACGTGCTCGACCCGTTCGCGGTGATCGAGCGCTTCGGCGCCGACGCGCTGCGCTTCTACCTCTTCCGCGAGGTCTCCTTCGGCGGCGACGGCTCGATCTCGACCGCCGGCTTCGAGGCCCGCTACGAGGCCGAGCTGGCCAACGACTACGGCAACCTCGCCAGCCGCGTGCTGGCGATGGTCGAGCGCTACCGCGCCGGCACGGTGCCGGTGGCGCAGGTCGACGCGACCCTGGCCGAGGACTTCGAAGGCGCGGTCGACCGGGTCCGCGCGGAGCTCGACCGGGCGGAGCTGACCCAGGCGCTGGAGGAGATCTGGAAGCTGGTCCGCCGGCTCAACCGCTTCGTCGAGGAGACGCAGCCGTGGGTGCTGGCCAAGGACGAGGCTGACCCGGAGCGGCTCGACGAAGTCCTCTACAACCTGGTCGAGGGCCTGCGGGTGACGACGCTGCTGCTCGTGCCCTACCTGCCGCGGACCAGCGAGACGCTGCTTGCGGCGCTGCGCGAAGAGGGGCGCGGCCTGGCCGAGCTCGGGTCGCGCGCCGGGGGCCAGTCGATCGAACGGACCCCGGCGCTCTTCCCGAAGATCGAGCCCTCCTAGGGGAGGACCCCAAACGGCCCGTTACTGCCTTTGATTGTCGATTTGCCTTTCAGGAGCCCGTCTTCGTAGTTCCCTGGCGCGGCCAGGCAATTGGCGCTGAGCGAGTAGTCGAAGAGCCCGACGTCGAAGTTGACTTCGAGTTCTTGTTCCCCCGCGTTGTTTTTGTAGTCGATGAAGCCGAGCGGTTCCTGCCCGGGGATTTTGATTTCGCAGTTGACGATTTTGATCACGACTTGGTTGCCGCCGGCACAGACGAGCGTCATGCCTCCCAACGATGCGCCCCCTCCCCCGACTTCGAGGCCGGCTTCCATTTTGAAGGTGCAACCGTTCATGGTCACCGTCGCGGCGAGCCCGCCGAGGTTGCACATGGCGTAGCTCGGAGTGAGGCTGACCGTTGGGGATTTCGCCGCCAGCGTTCCGGTGAGTTGCGCGATTTTGCATTTGATTTCACCGGTTTTGGTTTTGAAGACGTGTTCGTTCGTCTGTTGGCCGGTCAGGTTGGTCGCGTATTTTTCCGAGGCGAATTCGGAGATCGCAGCGGACGCGCTGCTCGTACCGATGGCCATGGCAAACGCGGCGACTGCGAGGACGACCAGGGCCTTGATCTGGTTGGACATGGACTTGTTCCTTTCCCCTGCCGTAGGGGATGCGTCTCCCTGGCCCAGGCGAAACTAAACTCGTCCGAGGCCCTTTTGGCAAAAATATCTAAGTATTTTCACAGGGTTCGATTGACGTCTCCGCGAGCAGTTCGGGGCCGATCTCATCCGGTCTGGTGAGGCCGCAGAGGGCCATCGTCAGGTCGAGCTCGCCGAGCGTCATCCGCAATACCGCTTCGACCCCAGCCTGTCCGTCGAGGGTCAGGCCCCAGACGTAGGGGCGGCCGAGGCAGACGGCGTCGGCGCCGAGCGCCAGTGCCTTGAGCACGTCGGCGCCGCCGCGGACGCCGCTGTCGAAGAGGACGACCATCTCGTCGCCGACCGCCGCCGCGATCGGCGGCAGCGCGGCGAGCGAGGCGATCGCGCCGTCGACCTGGCGGCCGCCGTGGTTGGAGACGACGACCCCGTCGAGGCCACGGCGGACCGCCTCGCGGGCGTCGTCGACGTGCTGGATCCCCTTGACCAGGATCGGCAGCGGGGTGATCTCGCGCAGCCATGCGAGGTCGTCCCAGGTCAGCGAGGGGTTGCCGATCGCGGCGAGGAAGTGGCCGGTGGCAGCGCCCTGGTCCTCCTCCGGGGCCTTCTCCAGGCCTTCCCGGAAGACCGGGTCCTGGAAGTAGTTGCCGACGCCCACGCCTTCGAGGAAGGGCAGCCAGGCCTGCTGCAGGTCGCGCGGCTTCCAGCCCGGGATGAAGGTGTCGACGGTGACCACGATCGCGCCGTAGCCGGCGCGCTCCGCGCGGCCGACGAAGCTCTCGACCAGCTCGCGGTCGTTGGCCCAGTAGAGCTGGAACCAGCGCGGCGCCCCGGGGCCGCCCGCCGCCGCGATCTCCTCCAGCGAGAAGTGCGAGGCGGTGCTGGCGATCATCGGCACGCCGACCGCGGCGGCGGCGCGGGCAGTTGCCAGCTCGCCGTCGGCGTGGACGACCTTCTGGACCCCGATCGGGGCCAGCATCAGCGGCGCCGGCATCGCCGTGCCGAGCAGCTCGGTGGAGAGGTCGCGGCCGGCGACGTCGCGCAGCATCCGCGGCACGATGCGCCAGCGGCGGAAGGCCTCGGCGTTGGCCCGGATCGTCTCCTCGCTGCCGGCGCCCGCCCCGACGTAGTTGGCCGCCCGCGGCTCCATCGCCGCGATCGCGGCGCTCTCCAGCTCGGCGACGGAGACCGGCACCGCCGGCGTCTCCCCGCTCAGCCCGCGCATGTAGATCTCGCGGTAGTAGTCGGCGAAATCGGCCATCGGAAGCGGAAGGCTATTGGAGCGCGGCCTCGCGACTCTGGAAGTACCGAGATGGAGCATTAGGCATCCGTCTGAGGACTTCCAGGTACGGATCTTTAGATCAAATGATTGGATCATTTGCTTCGGGGCGGCCTCGGCAGCAGGCTCGCCCCCATGACTACTCACGCGCTGCGCCTCTCCCTTGTCGCCCTCGCCACCACGCTGGCCCTTTCGCTGGCTCTGGCCGGTGTCGTCTCCGCCGCCCCGGTCGGCAAGGACGGCAAGCTCCACGCCTGTTACCGGGTCAAGGGCAAGCCGAAGGGGGCGATGCGCGTTGTGCGGGGTGCCAAGGCGCGTTGCCAGCGAGGAGAGCGCAAGGTTTCCTGGGTTCTCGCCGGCGCGGTCAGCGCTGCGGGCGCACCGGGCGCCAGCGGCGCAAGCGGTTTGTCGGGGGCCAGCGGCTCCGCGGGCGAGGCGGGAACGACCAGCGTGCTCTCGAAAACCGAACTGGAAGAGCGCGTCACCGCCCTCACCGCCCGGGTCGAGAGCCTCGAGGGCATCCTCCAGGGGGTCAGCAACGAAGCCCTTACCGAGGCGCTGGCGGCGGTCGCCGGGCTGAGCAACTCTGAGCTGCTGGCGGCGGTCAACTCGGTGCCGGTGGTGGAAACGCTCTGCGAGGAAGTGACGGGCGTGATCGCCCAGACGAACCTGCTGCGTGGCAGCGTCGGCACTCTCGTCTCTACCCTCAGCGGCTCGCTGCTCGGATCGATCTTCGGCAGCGTCGGCCTGCCGCCCGCGCTGCCCGAAACCCTCACCTGCCCGGCGTAGATCTGTCAAGGCGGGCGGGTTGGGGCAGGTAGCCTGCGGCCTGGTGATCGACTCCCACACCCACCTCTGCCTCTGCGACGGCGCCGAGGCCGAGGTGGTCGCGGCGGCGCGGGAAGCCGGGGTGGAGCGGATGCTCACCGTGGGCATGGATGCCAGGACCAACCCGGCCGCGATCGACGCCGCCGAGCGCCACCAGGAGGTCTTCGCCGCGGTCGGCCGGCATCCCAACGAGGCAACCGGGTTCGACGCGGAGGCGGTGGTCGAAATCGCCCGCCTCGGCGCGCACGAGAAGGTGCGGGCGATCGGCGAGACCGGGCTCGACTTTTACCGGGACTACGCCGGCCGCGACGACCAGCGCCGCGCCTTCGCGGCGCAGATCGAGATCGCCCGCGAGCTCGATCTGCCGATCGTGATCCACGCCCGTGACCCGGAGGGGAGCAGCGAGGCGACCGACGAGATCTTCGCCACGCTCGACTCCCGCGCCGGCGGCCAGCCGGTGATCCTGCACTGCTTCTCGGCTCCCGAGCGGGTCGAGGACGCCGCCGCGCGGGGCTGGCACTGCTCCTTCGCCGGCAACGTCACCTACCCGAAAGCCGAGGCGCTGCGCGAGGCGGCGGCACAGGTTCCGGAGGGCCTGATCCTGGTCGAGACCGACGCTCCCTATCTGACGCCGCAGGAGAGGCGCGGCGAGCGCAACGAGCCCGCCAACGTCGCGCTCACCGCGCGCCTGGTGGCTGAGGCTCGGGGCGTCTCCTACGAGGGCCTCGAGCGCACCGTCGCGGCCAACGCCCGGGCGCTCTTCGGCTGGTAGCCAGCGACCTTGGTCCGGCTCGGCCAGAACTTCCTCGCCGACCCCAACCTGCTGGCGGCGATCGTGCGCGACGCGCGGCTCGCCCCCGACGACGTCGTGCTCGAGGTCGGGGCGGGGGAGGGGGTGCTGAGCGAGCGCCTCGCCGACGCCGCGGCGCACCTGCACACGGTCGAGATCGACCGCCGCCTCGAGCCGGCGCTGGCGCCGCTGGCTGCCCGGCCCGAGGTCGACCTGCACTGGGGCGACGCGATGAAGCTCGACCTCGCCGGCCTCGAGCCGGCGCCGACCGCGATGGTCGCCAACCTGCCCTACGCGGTGGCGACGCCGTTGATCCTGCGCGCGATCGAACAGCTGCCCAGCCTGGCGAGCTGGACGGTGATGGTCCAGCGCGAGATCGCCGACCGCCTGCGGGCGGCGCCCGGCAGTCGCACCTACGGCTCCCCGAGCGTGCTGGTTCAGCTCGCCTGCGAGGTCGAGCTGGCGCGCAAGGTCGACCCGGCCGTGTTCCGGCCGCGGCCGCGGGTCGACTCGGCGATCCTGCGCCTGCACCGCACCGGCCCCGCCGCCGACCCCGCCACCCGCGATCTGGTCCGGGCCGCCTTCGCCCACCGGCGCAAGTCGCTGGCCCGCTCGCTCGAGCACGGCGAGGCGGGCTCGCTGGGCGCCGCCCGCGCCGCGCTCGCCGCACTCGGCCTGCCCGAAGACGCCCGCGCCGAGGCGCTCTCGCCAGAGCAGTTCGCCGCCCTGTCCGCGAAGCTCCAGGCTGGCGCCTGACGCCACCCCCGGACGATGCTGCTCCACGCCCCCGCCAAGCTCAACCTCTGCCTCTACCTCGGCCCGCGCCGCGGCGACGGCCTGCACGAGCTCTGCTCGCTGTTCGAGCCGCTCGCCCTCACCGACCTGATCGAGGTCAGCGAGGCCGAGCGCGACGAGGTGATCTGTCCCGGCGTCGAGGGGGAGAACCTCGCCGCCGGGGCGCTGGGCGCCTTGCGCGAGCGTGGCTGGGAGCGGCCGCCGCTGCGGGTCGAGATCGAGAAGCGGGTGCCGGTCGCGGCCGGGCTCGGCGGCGGCAGCGCTGACGCGGCGGCGATCCTCCGCCTCGCCGCGGGCGAGCTCGGCGACCTGCAGGGGCTGGCCGCCGAGCTCGGCGCCGACGTGCCCTCGCAGCTGCGCCCCGGCCTCGCCCTGGTCCGCGGCGCCGGCGAGCGAGTCGAGCCGCTGCCCGCGCCCGCTCCGCACGCCGCGCTGCTGCTGCCCGACGGCGGCGGCCTCAGCACCGCCGAGGTCTTCGCCGCGGCCGACCGGCTCGGGCTCGGCCGCCCCGCCGCGGAGCTGGACTCGCTGGCCGTGAGCCTGCGCGAGGTGGCCGGTGCCGGCGCCTCGCCGCTCTCCTATCCCGAGCTGCTGGTCAACGACCTCGAGCCGGCTGCCTGCTCGCTGCGGCCGGCGATCGGCGAGGCGCTTGACCAGCTGCGCGATGCGGGCGCCGCCGTGGTGCTGCTGAGCGGCTCCGGCCCGACCGCGGTCGGGCTCTTCGCCGACCTCGCCGCGGCCGGGGCGGCGGCGGCAGCGCTCGGCCGCGACGACGCGATCGTCTGCGCGGCGGGGAGCGCGCCGTGAGGCTGCCGGGAGAGAACGGGGGCGGCGAGCGCAAAAAACTGCTGCTGCTGCCGCTCGCGCTGGCGGTCGCCGCCGGCTACTACTTCATCAGCCAGGAGCTCGGCCACCTCGACCTGCAGGGCCTGCTCGAAGACATCTCCGAAATCCTCGGCGCCTGGACCTATCTGCTGGTCGGCTTCTTCGCCTTCGCCGAGACCGGCGCCTTCGTCGGCCTCGTCGTTCCGGGGGAGACGATGATGCTGCTCGGCGGCGCCGTCGCCGGCCAGGGGGCGATCGACGTCTACCTGCTGATCGCGATTGCCTGGTTCGCCGCCTGGCTCGGCGACACGACCAGCTTCTTCGTCGGCCGCCGGCTCGGCCGCGGCTTCGTGTTGCGCAACGGGCCCCGGGTCGGGATCAGCCATGAGCGCTTCGAGAAAGTCGAGGACTACTTCTCCCGCCACGGCGGCAAGACGATCTTCATCGGCCGCTGGATCAGCCTCGTGCGCGCCCTCGCCCCGTTCATCGCCGGCAGCTCCGGCATGGGGTACCGGGGCTTCGTCCCCTACAGCATCCTCGGCACCGGGCTCTGGGCCAGCGCCCACATCCTGATCGGCTACTTCTTCTCGCGCAGCATCGAGTCGGCCGCCGAGTACGCCGGCCGCGGCTTCTTTCTGCTCGCCACGCTGATCGTCCTCGTCGCCGGCTCGGTCTTCCTCTTCCGCCACTTCCGGGTCGCCGAGAACCGCCGTGCCGCGGTCGCCTGGATGGACGCCCACGCGGGAACCCGCTGGCTGGCCGCGCTCGGCCGCCGCTACCGCCCGCAGCTGCGCTTCCTCTGGGACCGGGTCACCCCGGGCGGCACTTTCGGCCTCGAGTTCACCTCGCTGATGGCGGTGCTCTCGGTCTCGCTCTTCGTCCTCGTCGCCTACGCGGTCCTCGTCGCCCGCGAGCCGGGCCCGACCCCGGGCGACATGACCGCGATCGACGTCGCCGAAAGCCTCCGCGTCGTCTGGCTCACCGATCTCTCCAAGGTCGTCACCTTCCTCGGCTCCGGCGTCTTCACCTGGGGCCTGACGATCGTCTGCGCGGCGCTGCTGGCGGCGCGCCGCCGCTGGGCCGAGTTCGGGGTCCTGCTCGCCGGGATGACGCTCGCCTCGGTCGGCTTCCACGAGATCAAGGCGGAGGTCGACCGGCCGCGGCCGCAGGGTGGCCTGGTCGCCACCTCCGGCTCCTCGTTCCCGAGCGGCCACGCGGCCCACTCGGTCCTCTACGTCTGGCTCGCGGTGACGATCGTGCTGCGGCTGCGGCCCGGCATCACCCGCGGTGCCGCCGTGGTCGCGGCCGGCTTTGCCATGACCGGGCTGGTCGGCCTCTCCCGCGTCTACCTCAACGTCCACTACCTCAGCGACGTCAACGGCGGCTGGGCGCTGGGAGCGGCTGCCTTCTCGCTCTGCGCCGCCATCGGCCTCGTCATCTCGCAGTTGCGCCAGAATCCAAGGCAATGACGCTCTTCGCGCTGGAGAAGCTCGACCACCAGTACATGCTCTTCGGCGTTGCCGGCCTGATCTGCCTGGTCGCCTTCGTCGCCCTGATCCTCGCCCCGGCGGTCAGCGCCCACGGGCGGATCTGGGAGAAGACCGCGGCGGGCCTGCTTTCGGTCTTCGTGCTCGCCGCTCTGCTCGTGGTCGGGGTCGTGCTCGGGCTGGTGATCGTCTACTACTACCCCGACATCTCGAGTTTCTTCAACGGCTAGAACCGCCGCCGACAGCGGCGGGCGGGGATAATGGGCCGGTGCCGGAGACCTCAAAAGGGGCTGAAAGCCCTGCAAAAGCGCGAGATCCAGGGCTGCTCGAGGCGCTCTCGGAAGCGGTCGAGTCAGGCGCCGGCCTGCCCGCGGTGGCACGCGCGGCGGCGCGCCTGCTGGACGCCAGCGTCGCCCTGATCGACCGCTCCAGCGCGGTGCTGGCGGTGGCCGGTGCCTCGCCTGACCAGGAGCAGAAGCTGCTCTCCGGCGGCGAGGGCGTGACCGCGGTCGAGCTGCGGGTCGCCGACACCGCCGTCGGCGAGCTGCGCTACCGGGCCAAGGCGCCGCCCGACCCGGCGATCGCCCGCATGGTCACGACCCTGCTGGCGCTGGAGCTGGAGCGCTCGCGCTCGCCCGAGTGGGAGAGCGAGGAGGTGGCGAGCGCTTTTGTCGCCGCCCTGCTCGCCCGCGAGGTGACCGACCGCGGCGACATCGTCGCCCGCGCCGCCGAGCTCGGCGCCGACCTCGACCGCGGTGCCGGCGTCGTCGTCCTCCGCGCCGCCCCCCGCGCCGCCCAAACGGGCGAGTGGCGCCAGCGCGTGCTCACCCTGGCGATGCGGGCGCTGCGCTCGCTCGCGCCCGGCTCGCTGGCGACGACCGAAGACGGCGAGGTCGCGGCCGAGATCGCCGTGGTCGTCCCGGCCGAGGACGACGAGCGGCTCGCCCGCGCCGCCGCCGGGCTGGCCCGCGAGCTCGACGACAGCCTCGCCGGCTTCCACCTGACCACCGGGCGCAGCCGCCGCTGCGCTGACCCGGTCGACCTCTACCGCGCCGGCAGCGAGGCGCGGCTGGCGGCCAACGTCGGCGAGGCCGAAGGCCGCTCGCTGATCGCCTTCGAGGAGACCGGCGCTTACCGGCTGCTGCTGCCGGCGATGAGCGAGGACCCGGGGGAGCTCGAACGCTTCTACGGCGAGACGGTCGCGCCACTCGCCAGCTACGACGAGCAGTACGAGACCGAGCTGGTGGCCACGGTCGAGGCCTACCTCGACAACGACGGCAACGTCGCCGCCACCGCCAAACAGCTCTTCACCCACCGCCACACGGTGCGCTACCGGCTGGAGCGGGTGAAGGAGCTCTGCGGGCACGACGTCTCGGCGACCGAGGGCCGCGAGAAGCTCGGCCTCGGCCTCAAGGCGATGCGGGTGCTCGGGATCGCCTCGCCGCGCGGCCCGGCGCTCGAGCCGGGTGCCAAAGGCGGCAAGGTGCCGCGCGGCTCAGAGGACTAGCTGCGAGTTCCGGGGGGAGGGTTCGAACCCCCACTTCCAGGACCAAAACCTGGCGTGCTCCCAGCTACACCACCCCGGAATGGCGAAGGGAGCCTAGCGCTCTGGAAAGCGCTTCCACGCAGTTTTTCTCGATCAAAAACCTGGAAAAGCCGGGTTTTGCGTCTGTCGCACCGCTTAGGGTTTCCTCCGTGGAGATCGGAGGAGCCTCAATGGACCCAGACGTCCGCGCCGGACTGGCCCGCAGCTGGAAGGCGCTGATGACCGTCGGCGTGCTGGCGATCTTGATCGGCTGCATCGCGATCCTGGTTCCGGCCGTCGCCTCGGTCGGGACGGCGATCTTCATCGGCTGGATCCTCCTGATCGCCGGCGCCTTCCTGATCGCCGCTGCCTTCTCCGCCCACTCGATCGGCACCGTGCTGCTGCGCCTGGCCTGGGCGATCCTGACCGTGATCGTCGGTCTCTGGCTGATCGTCGAACCGCACAACGGCACGCTCACCCTGACCCTGGTGCTCGGCCTCTACTTCCTCTTCATGGGCATCACCCGGATCGCCGTCGCCTTCATCGCCCGTGGCCAGCAGAACGCCGGCTGGGTCGGCCTCAGCGGCTTCTGCGGCCTCGTCATCGGCATCCTCGTCCTCGCCAAGTTCCCCTCTTCAGCCGACTGGGCAATCGGTCTCCTAGTAGGCATCGACCTGATCTTCGCCGGCTGGACCCTGACTTCAGTAGCTCTGGTCGGAAAAGACTTGGCTCGCAGTACCTGACGCGGCTGGGTCAAGCAGACCAAGGACGCAGGGAGCGAAGCGTGCTCTGCACGTGAGCGACCGAGGACGCCGGTATGCGCCGGCCAAGTCGCGTCAGCGCGCAATCTGCTGCGCAACGGTCTCTGAGAGAGGGGCAGACAGCCCCTTTACGAATACGATCTGAGGGTGAGTTCCCCCCTGGTCCTCGTCATGGCGGCCGGGAAGGGCACGCGAATGCGTTCCTCCCTGCCGAAGATGCTCCACCCTGTCTGCGGACGGGCGATGGTCGCTTGGCCGATTCTGGCCGCGCGTGAGGCGGGCGCTGGGCGTGTCGCCGTGATCGTCTCGCCCGGCCTTGACCTCTCCGCCGGCCTCCCCGACGAGGTCGAGACCGTCGAGCAGCCCGAGCCGGACGGCACCGGCGGGGCGATCCGGGCGGCGCTGCCGCTGATCGAGCAGAGCGAGACCGTGCTTGTCCTCTCCGGCGACCACCCGCTGATCTCGGCTGAGATCGTCTCCGAGTTCCTCGCCGCCCACGCGTCCTCAGGCGCGGCGGCGACGATGATGACGATCGAGCTCGAGGACCCCGGCGCCTACGGCCGCGTCGTCCGCTCCGCTTCCGGCGAGGTCGAGCGGGTGGTCGAGGCGAAAGCGGCCGGCGACGCCGACCCCGCGCAGCTGGCGATCCGTGAGATCAACGCCGGCACCTACGCCTTCGATGCCGGCCCGCTCGCCACCGCTCTGGCCGGTCTCTCCAGCGACAACGCCCAGGGCGAGTACTACCTGACCGACGTCTTCGCGGCCCTGCGCGAGGCCGGCCACAGCGTCGCCGCGCACCGCGCCGACGACTTCGCGGTGACGATGGGCGTCAACAACCGGGTCGACCTCGCCGCGGTCGAGGCCGAGGCCCGCCGGCGCCTGCTCGAGGCCCACATGCTGGCCGGGGTCACCGTCGTCGACCCCGCCTCGACCTGGATCGACGCCGGAGTCGAGATCGGCGCCGACGCGCGGATCGAGCCGGGCACGACGCTGCGCGGGGAGACCAGGGTCGGCGCCCACGCCGTGATCGGCCCGCTGACCACGCTGATCGACAGCGCCGTCGGGATCGAGTCGAGCGTCATCCACTCCTACCTGGCCGAGTGCGAGGTCCGCGACGGCTGCTCGGTCGGGCCCTTCGCCTACCTGCGGCCCGGCGCCCTGCTCGAGGCCGGGGCCAAGGCCGGCAGCTTCGTCGAGATCAAGAACTCGCACGTCGGCAAGGGCGCGAAGGTCCCGCATCTGGCCTACGTCGGCGACGCCGACGTGGGCGCCGGCAGCAACCTCGGCGCCGGCACGATCACCGCCAACTACGACGGATTCCGCAAGCACCGCACGACGATCGGCCGCGATGTCCGCATCGGCGTTGACACGATGCTGATCGCGCCGGTAGAAGTCGGCGACTCCGCCTACACTGGCGCTGGCGCGGTGGTTAAGGACGACGTCCCCGAGGGGTCACTGGCCGTGAGCGAGAACGCGCAACGGAACATCGACGGATACGCGGCCGAGAAGGCCGCGCGGATGCAAGAGGACAAGCAGCCGTGAGCACGATCGAGGAGAGCCCCCGGGCGGCGACCCACCTTCCCCACGACTACTCGAAGCGGCTGATGGTCTTCGGCGGCCGCAGCTCGATGGACCTGGCCGCGAAGATCGCCGGCAAGCTCGACCTCGACCTCGGCCAGGCGACGCTGACGACCTTCGCCAACGGCGAGGTCTACTGCCGTTACGAGGAGTCGATCCGCGGCGCCGACGTCTTCATCGTCCAGTCGACCTGCGCCAACGAGCAGAGCGGGATGACCCCGAACGATTCGCTGGTCGAGCTGCTGACGATGATCGACGCGGCCCAGGGTGCCTCGGCACACCGGATCATCGCCGTCATGCCCTGGTACGGCTACGCGCGCCAGGACAAGAAGTCGGCCCCGCGCGAGCCGATCTCGGCCCGGATCGTCGCCAAGTGCCTCGAGGGCGTCGGCGTCGACCGCGTCCTCACCATGGACCTCCACGCCGGCCAGGTCCAGGGCTTCTTCCACGTCCCGGTCGATCACATGACCGCGATGCCGATGCTGACCCAGTGGTTCGCCGACCAGTGCCCGGCCGAGGACCTGGTGATCGTCTCCCCGGACGCCGGCCGGGTGAAGACGGCGCGCAACTTCGCCCGCCGCATCGGCACCCACTGGGCGGTGATGGAGAAGGAGCGACCGGCCCAGCAGGTGGCGGAGATCGGCTACGTGGTCGGCGAGGTGAAGGGCAAGACCGCGGTCCTGGTCGACGACATGATCGACACCGCCGGCACCCTCTGCGCCGCCGCCCAGACCGTGCTCGACGAGGGCGCGGCGCGGGTGATCGCCTGCGCCACCCACGGCGTCTTCTCCGGCCCCGCCTACGAACGGCTGGAGGACTCCGCGATCGAGCGGATCGTCGTCACCGACACGCTGCCGCTGCGCCCCGGCGCCCCGGACAAGATCAAGGTGCTCTCGACCGCCGGCACCTTCGCCGACTCGATCCGCCGCATCTTCACCGACGACTCGGTCTCCGAGATCTTCGCCGGCGAGAACCAGCTCTTCTAGCGACGGCGCCGTGACCACGGAGGCGCCCACGAAGTTGCGCCTGGTCGGCCACAAGGGGGCCGATCTGATCACCCCCGGCAACACCCTGGAGAGCTTCCGGGCCGCGGTCGAGGCCGGCGTCGACATGATCGAGTTCGACGTGCTCTGGCTGCGCGACGCGCACCTGCCGCTCGAGCAGCGGGCGCCGCTGGTCGTCGCGCACGACTGGGGCGACGCCGAGCGGCGCGACGCCGCTGGCGCTGACCGAGGCGCTCGACGCCTTCCTCGAGCCGCCGCTCGACAAGGTCGAGATCGACCTCGACATCAAGCTGCCCGGCCGCGAGGAGGAGGTGGTCGACGCGCTGCGCGAGCGCGGCCTGACCGAGCGGGCGATGGTCTCGACCATGGAGCTGTACTCGCTCGGCAAGATCCTCGAGCTGGCCCCGGAGCTGCGGCGCGGCTGGACCTATCCGAAAGTGACCAGGGAATGGAACTCGACGCCCTGGGCGAAGCCCGCGCTGCCGGTGGCGCTGGCGGCGATGCGCTACCGCCTGCCCGGCCTGGCGGCGCAGAAGCTGCCGCGGATGGGGGTCGAGGCGATGTGGGTCTACCACCCGCTTGTCAGCTCCCGCCTCGCTCGCATCTGCCGGCTGGCCGGGGTCGAGCTGATCGCCTGGACGGTCGACGACTTGGCGCGGATGCGCACCCTGGTCGACGCCGGCGTCGCCGGCCTCTGCTCGAACGACCCGCGCCTGTTCGCGCAGCTCTAGCTACGCGCCGCTCGATCGGTTGACCACACTGGAGTGTGGTCAACCGATCGAGCGGCGTGATCACTCGGCGACGTCGCGGCGGCAGATCAGCGCGGTGCCGAGCGCGAACAGGCCCAGCGCCCAGGCGCTGAGGACGAGGCCGCCGGCGATCTGGCCGAGGTTGGCGTCGCCTTCGGGGTTGCCGTGCAGCGAGCCGATCGCCTGGGCCGGGAAGTAGTCGCCGATGTTGCCGGGCAGCAGTTCGGGCAGGGGCGAGAGGACGAAGAAGAAGGCGATCGCGGCGATGATCGCCCCGACCTGGTTGCGGACGATCGCGCCGACCCCGAGGCCGAAGGCGCAGAGCAGGCTGTAGGAGACCACCACGCCGCCGTAGGTCGCGGTCAGGTCACCGGCCGAGGGAAGGTTGCCGCCGCGGTCGGAGAAGAGCGGCAGCGCCAGGCCGCCGTTGACGACGACGTAGGCGAGGCCGGCGACCAGTCCGACCAGCAGCGTGATGCCGAGCTTGGCGAGCAGCGACGGCCAGCGCTTCGGCGTCGCCAGGAAAGTCGAGCTGGCGGTGCCGTGGCGGAACTCGGTGGTCGCGATCAGGACGCCGAGCACGAGCATCATCACCAGCATCAGGCCGACGCCGGTCGCGACCGTGTCCAGGCCCTCGGGTTCCGCGGCCGGGCCTTCGATCTCCGCGACCGACGCCAGACCGACGTAGAGGCCGGCGAAGAGCGCCTCGCCGAGCAGGGCGATGCCCAGCATCGTCCAGGTCGTGCGCGTGGTCCAGAGCTTCAGCCACTCGCTGCGCAGCAGGTTCATGCCACGTCCTCCTCGTCGCCCATCAGCTCGAAGAAGCGTTCCTCGAGGCTCTGCTGCTGGGGCGCGAGTTCGTGGATCGCGATCCCCCGCCGCAGGGCGACCTCGCCGATCTTGGCGCCGTCGATGCCGCTGACCAGGAGGGCGCCGTCGCCGTCGGGGGAGAGCGCGCCTCGGCTCGCCGAGCGCCGCGCCGAGGCCGGCGATGTCCGAGGCGCGCACCCGCACGCTGCCCGGGCCGCCGGCGGTGAACTCGGCCAGCGAGGTCTGGGCGACCAGCTTGCCCTTGCGGATCACGACCAGCTCCTCGGCGGTCTGGGCGATCTCGCTGAGCAGGTGGCTGGAGACGAGCACGGTGCGCCCGCCCGCCGCCTGCTCACGCAGCAGGTCGCGCAGCCAGCGCATCCCCGCTGGGTCGAGGCCGTTGGCGGGCTCGTCGAGGATCAGGATCCGCGGCTCGCCGAGCAGCGCCGCGGCAAGCGCGAGGCGCTGCCGCATCCCCAGCGAGTAGCCCTTGACGCGGCGGTCGGCGGCGCCGCTCAGCTCGACCATCTCCAGCACCTCCTCGACCCGCGAGAAGGGGATGCGGGCGGCGGCGGCGAGCGTGCGCAGATGGTTGCGGCCGCTGCGCCCCGGGTGGAAGGCGGTCGCCTCGAGCGCGGCGCCGATCGTGCGCAGCGGGTCGCGCATCTCGACCGGCCGGCTGCCCTCGACCAGGGCCTCGCCCTGGGTCGGCCGCAGCAGGCCGAGCAGCGCCCGCATCGTCGTCGTCTTGCCCGACCCGTTGGGGCCGAGGAAGCCGGTTACCCGGCCGGCCTCGACCGCGAAGGAGAGGTCGTCGACGGCGACGGTCTTGCCGTAGCGCTTGGTGAGACCGCGGACCTCGAGCTCAGGCACTGCTTAGACGGTTCCCGGCGTCGCCGTCGGGGGCGCGTTGCGGCCGCCCTTCTTGATCTTGACGGCGGACTCCAGCTCCTCCTGGGTGAAGCCGCTGACGACCTCGCCGTCGAGCGCGTAGCGGTAGAGGGCGACCCCGAAGATGCCGCTGAGCGCGCGCGAGATCAGCATCGCGATCGCGAGGACGAGCGCGCCGATCACGACCAGCAGGGCGCCGAGGAAGGAGGCCGAGGACCAGAGCAGGACGCCGCCACCGATCAGGATCGCCGCCGGCAGCAGGCCGGCGAGGAAGATGATGCCGCCGATCGCGATGTTGCCGGTGATCTGCTGTCCCCAGCGCTCACGGAACATCGCCCCCGAGCGCTTCAGCGTTTCGAACGCGCCGGTGCCCTCGATCGCGATCACCGGAACGGCGATGAAGGTGACCAGGGACCAGGCCATGCCGACCAGGCGGGCGGCGATCTGGCCGCCGATCCCGCCCTGGTTCTCGAGCAGGCCCATGAACAGGCTGATCGCGGTCGAGATCGCCGCCCAGCCGCAGATCTGGCTGAAGCGGCTGCGGGCGACGGCAAGGCCGTCGCTGACGGTGGCCTCCTGGCCGCGGAAGATCATGTCGGCGCAGGCGGCGAGGCCGACGCTGAAGTAGACGCCGACGACGCTGAGCACGTAGATGCCGATCACGATCAGCGGGATCGCGCCGGCGAGCGAGTCCTGGTCGAACAGGTAGAGCCCGGGGCCGAGGGTGACGATCGCCAGCAGCGTCGTCGCCACCGCGCCGTAGAGCGGGAAGCGGATCAGCTCACGGTGCCCGTTCAAGAGCGCCCAGCTTTTCTTCGTCAACGCCCAACCGCGTTTGATCCTCTGCATCGTTTCTCCTCCGGTGGTTCGGACTGACCCTAGGCGGTCTCGGCTAGACCCGGCACCCGCTTGACTCCTCTTTCCTCGAAGTACTCCCATTCCTGCTCGCCGAGCTCGGTTGCCGGTGGGTCCGCGTAGACCCACTCGCGGAAGATCTGGTGCCAGTTGCGTTTCGCGCGCAGCTGCCCGAGCACGGCGACGACGCCGATTTCCATCCGCCGCCCCATCAGCTCCTCGGCCGGGATCGACTCGCGCCGCATCAGGTCGAAGTACTCCGAGCGCGGGTCGTTGGTCGACTCGATGATCTTCATCACCCGCCGCGGGGTGATTTCGATCTCGCGGTCCTCGATGTACCAGCCGCCGACCGCGCCCATGTGCTCCATCAGCCGCTCGGCGTCGAGCTTGGACGGCTTCTTGACGAAGCCGAGGTCGTGCAGGGCCTGGCGGAAGGCCTCGGGGTCGTCGCGTGAGGCGGCGTCGAAGGCGCGCTGCTCGAGCTGGATCTGCTCGCGGTCGAGCTTCTTGGTCATCCCGAAGTCGAGGAAGGCGACCCGTTCGTCCTCCATCAGGATGTAGTTGCCGGGGTGGGGGTCGGCGTTGAAGTGCTGGAGGTTGAACATCGAGCCGATGCTGCCGCGGAAGACGATCTCGCCGAAGCGGCTGCGCTGCTCGTGCGGGAGCTGCTTGATCTGCTCGAAGTTCATCCCGGAGACCAGCTCGGTGACGAGCACCCGGCGCCGCGAGAGGCGGGTGACGACTTCGGGCACGTAGATGAACGGGTGGTCGCGGTAGGCGCGGGCGAAGGAGCGCTGGTTCTGCGCCTCGTACTCGTAGTCGAGCTCCTCCATCACCCGCTCGCGGATCTCCTCGGCGATCGCCTTCGCGTCGAGGCCGGGAGCGAGGGCGCGGGCGAGGCGGACGATCGTGCCGGCGTTGCGCAGGTCGGCCTCGAGCGCGTCGGCGATCCCCGGGTACTGGATCTTCACCGCGACCTCGCGCCCGTCGAGCAGCTCGGCCCGGTGCACCTGGCCGATCGAGGCGGCGGCGAAGGCCTCGGTCTCGATCTCGGCGAACAGCTCCGAGAGCGGCTCGCCGTCGTACTCGTCCTCGAGCACCTTGACCACCTTCTCCCAGGGCATCGCCGGCGCGTCGGTGCGCAGTTTCGCCAGCTGCTCCTGGTAGATGTCGCGGTACTCATCGGGGATGAACTCGGTGTCGATGAAGGAGGCGAACTGGCCGAGCTTCATCGCCGCGCCCTTCATCTGGCCGAGCGCGCCGACCATCTTCATCGCCGTCTCCAGGTGGCGCTGTTCGAGCGCCTCTTTGCTCTCCTCCTCGGAGCGGCCGACGTTGGCCGCTTTCGTGCCGGCGTAGCGGGCGCCCTGGACGCCGACGATCGAGCCGAGCTTGGCGGAGCGGCGAACCCTGCCCTTGGGGATCTTCGAGTCGTCGGCCACGCGCGAAGGGTGGCACAGCGGACTCGGCTGCGTCGGACTCTGCTTTGGTGACTCTGTTTCGTATCCGGGTTCTCTATCCTCTCCCGTCCGATGGCCAGCGCACGCTCAACTTTGAAGGTCGCTCCCCGCGCCGAGTTCGGCTCCCGCACCTCCCGTCGCCTGCGTGGCGAGGGGCTGGTTCCGGGCGTCGTCTACTCGGGTGGCTCAGAGGCGACCCCGTTCCAGGTATCCGAACGCGAGGTGCGAGCGGTGATCGGCGCGGGCGCGGCGCTCTTCGACCTCGAGATCGACGGCGGCAAAGCCGTCCCGGTCGTGGTCAAGGAGCAGCAGCTGCACCCGGTCCGCGGCAGCCTCCAGCACATCGACCTGCAGGCGGTGAAGCTCGACGAGGCGATCCAGGCCGAGGTGACGATCGAGCTGGAGGGATCCGAGACCGCCCCCGGTGTCAAGGGCGGCGGCGTGCTCGAGCACGTCACCCGCGAGGTCACCGTCGAAGCGCTGCCGACCGAGATTCCGGACAGCCTCGTCGCCGACGTCGCGGCGATGGAGATCAACGACACCCTCACCCTGGCCGCGATCGAGGCGCCCGACGGCGTCACCTTCGTCGCCGAGGATCTCGAGGAGGTCACGATCGTGACGATCTCGCCGCCGCGGGTCGAAGAAGAGCCGGAGCCGGAGGTCGAGGAGGAGACCGAGCTGGTCGGCGAGGGCGAGGCCGCCGAGGGCGAGGGCGACTCCGACGGCGACGGCGGCGACTCGGGCGACTCCGGGGACTGAGTCCCTTGTCGCTGTTCCGCCGCCGCGAGCGCGGCGAGCAGGGCGAGCGCATCCTCATAGTCGGGCTGGGGAACCCCGGTGCCGAGTACGAGAAAACGCGCCACAACGTCGGCTTCGAGGTGCTGGCCGAGCTGGCCCGGCGCTGGGACCTGCCGCGGGCGCGCGATAAGTTCCGCGGCCGGCTCGCCGAAGGCCGGGCCGGGCCGGGTGGGCCGCGGGTGGCGCTGCTGCAGCCGCTGACTTACATGAACGAGTCCGGCAACTCGGCCGGGCCGGCGCGCGGCTCACTCAAGGTGCCGCTCGACCGGGTGGTCGCCCTGCACGACGAGATCGACCTCCCGTTCGGCCGGATCGAGTCCCGTCTCGGCGGCGGCCTCGCCGGCCACAACGGCCTCAAGAGCCTCAAGCGCGGCTTTGGCGACCCGGAGTTCTGGCGAGTCCGGGTGGGGGTGGGGCGGCCGGACTCGACCGACCCCGAGATCGTCTCCGCCTACGTGCTGGGCCGCTTCCGCGAGCCGAAGGCCGAGGTCGAGGAGCTGGTCGCCGACGCCGCCCGCGAGACCGAGCGCCTGGTCGAGCGCCTCGCCGACCCGAACAGCTAGGTTCCCCGCCGTGAGCGAGCTGACCTCCTACGAAGTGACCGAGCAGGGCGTGGCGCTGCTGCGCCTCGACCGTGGCGAGTCCCGCAACGCGATCAACACCGAGATGCTGAACGAGCTGCTTGGGCACCTGGCGGCGGCGCGCGACGACGGGGCGGTGCGGGTGCTGGTGATCAGCTCCGCCGACCACATGGGCCTCTCGGCCGGCGCCGACGTGCGCGAGCAGCTCGACCAGGAGGCCCAGGTCGAGCGCATGCGGCTCTTCGCCGACCTCTACGACGAGATCGTCGCCTTCCCGAAGCCGACCGTGGCGGCCTGCCACGGCGACGTGGTCGGCGGCGGCGCCGAGATCGCGGTCGCCTGCGACATGCGGGTTGGCGGCTCCAACCTGCGGATGCGCTTCCCCGGCGCGGCGCTCGGCGTCCCGGTCGGCCCCGCCCGCCTCGTCACCCTCTGCGGCCTCGCCGCGGCCAAGTACCTGCTGCTCAGCTCGCGCACGGTCGGCGCCGACGAGGCGCTGCGGCTCGGCCTCGTCAACCGCGTCGCCCCCGCCGCCGCGACCGAGGACTCGGCGCTCGAGCTGGCCACCGCCGTCGCCGCCCACCCGCCGGAGGCGGTCGCGCGGCTGAAGGCGATGCTGCACGAGTGGGACGACGTCGTCGGCCGCTCCAAGCGCGAGGGCGTCGGCCAGGTCGAGTGGGCGCGCAGCGGCCCCGGCCTGCCGCAGCCGGACTAACGCTTAGCCGGCCCAGCTGCTGGCGTCGAGCTCGGTGCCGTTCCGGAACCGCTCGGGGGCGGCGAGCACATGCGCGGCGACCGCGGCGCAGGGTGCGACCCAGACGCCGTCCGCGGCCGCGGCGGCGACGCGGTCGAGCAGCGTCGCCAGGTTCTCCGCCCCGAGCCAGTCGAGCATGAACGGGTGCAGGACGATCGTCAGGTAGTCGCCGTCGCCGGCCGCTTCGATCTCCCGCGCGAGCGAGGCGACGAAGGTCGCGGGCTCGACCGGATCGGGAGAGCCGGTGATCTGTTCGCGAACGCGCGCCAGCGGCGGCAGCACGCAACTGGCGTCGAGGTGGCGCCACTGGAACGGCAGCAGCGCGACGCCGCCTGCGGCGCTCGCCCCCGCTCCGGCCGGCGAGCAGTAGCGCAGGCCGGCCTCATGCAGCACGTCCAGTCCCCCGGCGCCGAGCTGCCCGCCCGGCGGGCGCAGCCCCACCGCCCCGAGGCCGAGGCGCTCGCAGGCGGAGAGGCAGCGGGCCAGGTTCTCGGCCTGCTCGATCGCCGAGAGCTGGTCCCACCGCTCGTGGCGCCAGGCGTGGAGGCCGAGCTCGTGGCCGCGCGCCGCGATCTCCCCGAGCAGCGCCGGGTAGATCTCGGCGTTGATTCCCTCGACGAAGAAGGTCGCGCCCAGCTCGCGCTCGGCGAGCCGGTCGAGCAGCGCCGGCAGCACCTCGGTCGCGGTGATGTGGGCGCCCAGCGGCGTCCCGGGCCGATCGCGCCCAGCTCCAGTTCAGCCGCCTCGCCGAGGTTGTCGAAGCTGAGGCTGAGGGCGGCGCGGGCCCCGTCTGGCCAGGGGGTGGCGTCGCTCATCGATCGCGCAGCGCCGGGCTCCAGCGCTCCGGCTCGAGCCGGGCCTGCTCGCGCGCCCAGTCGAAATGGTGACGGGCAGAGGCGAGCAGGACCGGGAAGTTGAGCAGGCCGAAGAGGGCGAAACGGCGGGCGCCCGGCCGGTTCGCGGCGGGTAGGCCGAGGGCGCTGCAGAGCAGCCAGAACCAGAGCACGGCGTTGTAGGCGGGCAGCTGGTCCTCGCTCAGCCCCTCCGCCTCGTCGAGCATCGGCAGGCCCCCGTGCAGGGACCAGGGCCAGGCCTTGAAGTGGACGGCGACGCCGGCGACCCCGATCCCGGCGCTGAAGGCGGAGAGGCGGCGGGCGTTCTCGCCGTCGCTGGCGGCGGCCGCGAGCATCGCCGGGAAGTAGATCGACCAGAGCGCGACGGCGCCGCGGCGGCCGAGGAAGGGCTCGAAGACCAGGCCGACCCCCGCCCGGGTCTCGAAGGCGTTGTGGGCGAGTAGGCCGAGGGCCGAGCCGGTGGCGAGCAGCTTCCTCACCGGCGCTCCCCGATCCGGTTCGTCAGCGTCCCGATCCCGTCGATCTCGAGCTCGACCGTCTGTTCCGGCTGGATCCAGCGATCGAGCTCGAGGCCGCAGCAACCGGGCATCGTTCCGGTCGAGACGATGTCGCCGACGTCGAGTCGCTCGCCGGCCGAGGCGTGGGCCAGCATCGCGCCGACGTCGTGGGCCGGGCTGGCGGTCGTGCCTTCGCACCAGAGCTCGCCGTCGACCCGGACCCGGCCGTGGACCGACTGCCAGTCCGGCATCTGCTCGGCGCTGAGCACGTCGCGGCCGACCGAGTTGGCGAAGGTCTTGGACTTGACCGCCGGCCCGAAGATGCCGTGGCGCACCTCCTCCGCCTGCACGTCGCGGGCGCTCCAGTCGTTGAGCACGAACCAGCCGCCGATCGCCTCCCGTGCCTGCGCCGGGGTCGCGTCGGCGAGCGGGGCCGCGAGCACGAAGGCGAGCTCAAGCTCGAAGTCGAGGAACCCCGTGTGCGAGGGCCACGGCATCTCCTCGCCGTCACCGAGCAGGGCGGTGTGGTTGCCGATGTAGAAGGCGGGGGTCTCGTAGAAGGCCGCCTTCGGCTTGAAGGGAGGGAAGGTCCGCCGCGTCAGCCGCTCGTAACCACTTGCCAGTTTCGCCACCGGCGAGGGAAAGAAGCGCTTGACCAGGGTCCCTCGCCGATCCCGTGTAGTGCGAGTCCCAGAGGCTGAAGGCGCGCATCGAGCGGGGCGCGAAGGGCCGGCCGGCCGTGCTCGGGTCGGCAGCCACGCTCTCCTCCCCGGCGACCGCGTCGACCAGCGCGCCGACGACCCGCTGGCGGGTCTCGGGGCCGGTGGCGAGGAGGGTGAGCATGTCGGCGCTCGCTTCCGGGCTCAGCTCCGCTCCCGGCCCTGAGCGCACCTGCTCCGCCGCCCGCGCCAGCGCCACCCAGCGCCCGCGCTCGCGGTCCTCGACGATCACTCCCTCCGGCGTACTCCTCAGCTTCATCGGCGTCTCACCCGCAGCGAGTGTATGGGCGCGCGCCACGGCCGCCTAGAATCGAACGCCGCGCGCCGGATTGACCGATCTGGGCGTTTTGCCTGCCATGAGCCTCCGTCCACTCGTAGAGATCGCCGCCGAGAACGAGCGCGTGCACGCGCTCGCCGGCCGCGCCCGCGAAGCGGTGGGTGGGGGAGAGGCGGTCTCGGTGCGGGCCTCGACGATGCTGCGGCCGCTGCTGCTGGCGGCGCTGCTCGAGGACGACCGTGGCCTCGCCGGCCGCCCGGCGCTGCTGGTCAGCGCCGACGACCGCTCCGCCCGCGACCTCGCCGCCGACCTGCGCGCCTACCTGGCGCCGCGCCGGGTCCGCTTCTACCCCTCGCGCGGGACCGGCTACGCCTCGCATGTGACCCCGCCGCCGCACCTGGTCGGGCTGCGGATCGACGCGCTCGACGCGCTCGGGCGCGAAGCCGACGCGGTCGTCGTCGCCAGCGCCACCGCGCTGGCCGAGGCGGTTCCGGATGCCTCCCTGCGCCCGGCCGGCTTCGCGATCGCCAAGGGCGAGGAGGTCGACCTCGGCGCGGTCGCCGAGGACCTCGTCGGGGCCGGCTACGAACGGGTCGAGCAGGTCGAGGAGCGCGGCCAGTTCGCGGTCCGCGGCGGCATCCTCGACGTCTATCCGGCGACCGAGGAGCGGGCGGTGCGGATCGAGCTGTTCGGCGACGAGGTCGAGTCGATGCGCTGGTTCTCGACCTTCACCCAGCGCTCGCTCGGGGAGGCCGAGCGGGTCGAGCTGGCGCCGGCGGCCGAGCTCGACACGGAGCACCGCGAGCTGGCCGAGCTGGCGGCGCTGGAAGCCGCGGAGGAGGGCGAGCAGCTGGGCAACCTGGCCGAGCTGCTGCCGCTGGAGCACTTCCGGGCGCCGCTCGAGCTGGTGCCGGAGAGCGCCGCGGTCGTGCTCGCCGCGGCCGAGGAGATCGAGCCGGCCCTGCGCGACCACTGGGAGGACGCGACCACGGCGATGCACGCCGACGACGCCCAGCACCTCTACGTCGACGTCGCGGCGCCGCTGGCCGAGCGCGCGGCGCTGGCGCTGACCGTCGCCGGCGAGGACGACGAGGACGCCTTCCGCGCCGCCCGCGCCGAGTCGCCCGCCCGCAGCGTCAAGGAGGCGGAGTCCGAGCTGGAGAAACTGGTCCGCTCCGGCTACCGCGCGGTTGTCGCCTTCGACAGTCGCGGCGAGGCTGAGCGCACCCGCTACGGCCTCGACCGGCTCGACGCGCGCCTGCTCGAAGGCGGCCGGCTCTCGCCCGACCCCGGCCTCTCCTTCGCCGAGGCGCGCCTGCGTGAGGGCTTTGTCAGCCCCGAGCTGAAACTCGCCGTCTATCCCTTCCGCCGCCTCGTCCACCGCCGCCGGGCCGAGGAGCCGCCGCCGGGCGCCGGGCGCGGCCGGCTCGCCTTCAGCGAACTGCGGGTTGGCGACTACGTCGTCCACGAGGACCACGGCGTCGCCCGCTTCGCCGGCTTCGAGACGCGTGAGGTCGGCGGTGTCACCCGCGACTACCTCTACCTCGAATACAAGGGCGAGGACCGGGTCTACGTCCCCACCGACCAGCTGGCGAAGCTGAGCCGCTACGTCGGCGCCGGCGGCGACCCCTCGCTCTCGGCGCTGGGCGGCAAACGCTGGCAGAACATGAAGGCGCGGGCGCGCAAAGCGGCCGGCGCCCTGGCCGGGGAGCTGCTCAACCTCTACGCCGAGCGCCGCGCCCGCAGGGGCCACGCTTTCGCCCCCGACGGCGAGTGGCAGATCGCCATGGAGTCGAATTTCCCCTACCGCGAGACCGCCGACCAGCTGGAAGCGATCGAGGCGGTCAAGGGCGACATGGAAGCGGAGCGGCCGATGGACCGCCTGGTTTGCGGCGACGTCGGCTTCGGCAAGACCGAGGTCGCCCTGCGCGCCGCGGTCAAGGCCGCCGGCGACGGCAAGCAGGTGATGGTCCTGGTCCCGACCACGATCCTCGCCCAACAGCACTTCGGCACCTTCCGCGAGCGTCTCG
The DNA here is from genome assembly GCA_963728025.1 of uncultured Actinomycetes bacterium. GTDB lineage: Bacteria > Actinomycetota > Thermoleophilia > Solirubrobacterales > 70-9 > VAYN01. Next base: position 195,481 of record CAVSIF010000004.1, read on the forward strand.
CCGACCTCCCCTTCCGGGTCGAGGGCGTCTCCCGCCTGCGCCCGCCGGCCGAGGTGAAAGCCGTGCTGAAGGACTTCGAGGCCGGCCAGGTCGACATCCTGATCGGCACCCACCGGCTGCTCTCACGCGACGTCCGCGCCAAGGAACTGGGCCTCGTCGTGGTCGACGAGGAGCAGCGCTTCGGGGTCAAGCAGAAGGAGTTGCTGCGGCAGCTGAAGCTGAAGGTCGACGTGCTGGCGCTCTCGGCGACGCCGATCCCGCGCACCCTGCAGATGAGCCTCGCCGGGCTGCGCGACATCTCCGTGATCGAGACCCCGCCCGAGGGCCGGCGCCCGGTCCGCACCTACGTCGGCCCCTACGACGAGGACCTGGTCAAGAAGGCGATCCACCGCGAGGTCGAGCGCAAGGGGCAGTCCTTCGTCCTCCACAACCGGATCGACTCCCTGCCCGCGGTGACCGAGCGGCTGCGCGCGCTGGTCCCCGGCGCCCGCTTCGTCGAAGCCCACGGCCAGATGGACGAGGGGGCGCTGGAGGAGACGATGCTGAGCTTCCTGCGCGGCGAGGCCGACTGCCTGGTGACGACGACGATCATCGAGTCCGGCCTCGACATCCCGACCGCGAACACGCTGATCGTCGAGCGCGCCGACCAGCTCGGACTCTCGCAGGCCTACCAGATCCGCGGCCGGGTCGGGCGCTCGCGCGAGCGCGCCTTCGCCTATCTGCTCTACCCCTCGGCCGAGGCGCTGACCGAGGATGCGGCGGCGCGGCTCTCGACCCTCGCCGACCACACCGAGCTCGGCTCCGGGTTCCGGATCGCGATGCGCGACCTCGACATCCGCGGTGCCGGCAACCTGCTCGGCGACGAGCAGTCCGGCCACGTCGCCGCGGTCGGCTTCGAGCTCTACTGCCAGATGATCGACGAGGCGGTGGCCGAGGCCGGCGGCGAGGACGGGGCCGGGGAGGAGGCGCCGGAGCCGGTCCGGCTCGACGTCCCGGTCGACGCCTACCTTCCCGCCTCGTTCGTCCCCTTCGAGGCGGCCAAGATCGACGTCCACCGCCGCATCGTCGCCGCCCGCGAGCCGGGTCAGCTGCGGGCGATCCGCGACGAGCTCGGCGACCGCTTCGGGCCGTTGCCGCCGGAGGCGGAGAACCTGCTGCGACTGCAGCAGGCGCGGATCGAACTCGGCCTCGCCGGGGCGCGCAGCGTCGAGTTCCGCGGCGGCCGGCTCAGCGTCACCGGCGTCGAGCTCGACTCCGCGGCGGCGGGCGTGCTCGCCGAGCAGGTCGAGGGGGCGCTCTACGAATGGCGCGAGCAGACCGCGGCGCTGCGGGTCGACGGCGATCCGGAGCAGCGGCTGGCGGCGGTCCTGGCCCTGGCGGCGGGCCTGCGCGAGGCGCGGCGGGCCAGCGAGGCCACGGCGGCCTGAGCTATGCTGCCCGCTTCGTGGGAGCGAAACAGGGGAAGACCGAGAAGGCGGCCGGTCGGCAGCGGCTCGCGCTGATCATGTTCAGCGCGCTGCTGATCCTGCTCTTCGCCTGGATCGCGATCGCCCAGGGGATTGGCAGCCCCAGCGTGCCCGATGGCGACGTCGCGAAGGTCGAGGACGTCCCGGAGGAAATCAGCACGATCAGCGAGGCCGAGCTCAAACGCGCGATCCTCCAGCAGGCGGCGTCGGGCCAGCTGAAAAAAATCCCCAAACCCGGCGAGGACAAATACGAAGAACTGCAGACCGCGGCGCTGGGGGAAATGCTGAACACGATCTGGATCCAGGGCGAGGCGGAAGAACTCGGGATCACGGTCACCCCGAAACAGATCGAGGACGAACTCGCCCAGATCAAACAGCAGAACTTCAAAACCGAGGCCGAATACGCGCAGTTCCTCAAAACCTCGAAATTCACCAAAGACGACGTGCTGACCCGAGTCAAACTGCAGCTGCTCAGCAGCCAGATCCAGGAACAGGTCTCCAGAGAAGCTCCGCCGGCCTCTGAAAGCGAAATCGCCGACTACTACAACTCGGTCAAGGACTCCCAGTTCACCACCGCTGAGTCGCGCGACGTCCGCGTCATCATCAACGAGGACGAAGCGAAAGCCGCGGCGGCGAAAGCGCTGCTCGAAAAAGACGACTCGCCGGCGAACTGGAAAAAAGTCGCGGCGAGATTCTCCGAAGACCCGACCACGAAAAACAGCGGCGGCCTGCAGCGAGCGCTCAGCGAAGAACTTCTCGCTACCCAGCCGGACCTGAAAAAAGCGGTCTTCGACAGTGTCGCCGGAGTGCTCGTCGGCCCGACCGACATCCAGGGCAAATTCTTCGTGATCGAAGTCGACAAACTGAACCCGGAAAAAATCCAGACCCTGAAAGAAGTCAGCAACCAGATCCAGGCTCAGCTGACCCAGCAGGTCGCCCAAACGGTCTTCTCCGAATTCGTCAGCGAGTTCCAGAACAAGTGGGAATCGCGAACCTTCTGCGCCGACGGCTTCGTGGTCGAAAGGTGCGGCAACTTCAAGGGCGATGGTCGCCCGCCGGGTGCTCCGCCCGCCTGTTACGAAGCCGATCCGAAAGGCGGCCGGCCGACTTCCTGCCCAGCGCCGGTGACCCAGGTGGCCCCGGCTCTGCCCGGCAGCACGACGATCACGAAACCGCAGGGCGACCGGCTGCCGCAGCGGCCGCGGCCGGAGGGCATCGACCCGGCCAGCGAAGAAGCGCTGCCGGAAACCCTCTCGCCGACCGAAGGCGGGGCCGTGCCCCCGCCGACCGGCGAATAGCGCTCCCCGCGGCCGCTCCGGTCAATAGACTCGCGCGTCCGTGAGCGCCATCTCCTCCATCCACGCGCGCCAGATTCTCGACTCGCGCGGCAACCCGACGGTCGAGGTCGAAGTCGCGCTCGAGTCGGGTGCTCGCGGCCTGGCGGCGGTCCCCTCGGGCGCCTCGACCGGTGAGTTCGAGGCGGTCGAGCTGCGCGACGGCGGCGAGACCTGGGCCGGCAAGGGGGTCGCGGGGGCGGTCGCCAACGTCAACGGCGAGATCGCCGCGGCGCTGCAGGGTGCTCGTGCCGCCGAGCAGGGGGCAATCGACCGCACGATGATCGAGCTCGACGGCACCCCGAACAAGGGCCGGCTCGGCGCCAACGCGCTGCTCGGCGTCTCACTCGCGGTCGCGAAGGCGGCGGCGATGGATGCGGCCCAGCCGCTCTACGTCTACCTCGCCGAGCTCTACGGCGGTGGCGAGCCGACGCTGCTGCCGGTGCCGATGATGAACGTGCTCAACGGCGGCGCCCACGCTGACAACTCGGTCGATTTCCAGGAGTTCATGATCGTCCCGGCCGGCGCCTCCAGCTTCTCGGAGTGCCTGCGGATCGGGACCGAGGTCTTCCATGCGCTCAAGAAGTCACTTCATTCGCGCGGCCTCTCGACCGCGGGCGGCGACGAGGGTGGCTTCGCGCCCAACCTCGAGTCGAACCAGGCGGCGCTGGAAGCGGTCCTCGCCGGTGTCGAGGCGGCCGGCTACGACCCCGGCTCCGACGTCTTCATCGCCCTCGACCCGGCGACCAGCGAGCTTTACGAGAACGGCGCCTACGTGCTCGAGCACGAGGGGCACACGCTCTCGCCGCAGGAGATGGTCGACTACTGGGCCGGCGCCTGCGACAACTTCCCGATCCTCTCGATCGAGGACGGGATGGACGAGGAGGACTGGGACGGCTGGAAGGCGCTGACCGAGCGGCTCGGCGAGCGCGTGCAGCTGGTCGGCGACGACCTCTTCGTCACCAACCCGGAGCGGCTGCGCCGCGGGATCGAGCTCGGCGTCGGCAACTCGATCCTGGTCAAGGTCAACCAGATCGGCACCCTGACCGAGACCCTGGAGGCGATCCGCATCGCCCACGAGGCTGGCTGCACGGCCGTGATCTCGCACCGCTCGGGTGAGACCGAGGACACGACGATCGCCGACCTCGCGGTTGCCACCCGCGCCGGCCAGATCAAGACCGGCGCCCCCTCGCGCTCGGACCGCGTGGCGAAGTACAACCGGCTGCTGCGGATCGAGGAGGAGCTGGGCGCCTCAGCTGAATTCCCCGGCTTGCAGGCATTCGTCCAGCGCCGCTCCTAAATGAAGGAATGCGGGGCCCGGCCGCAAAGGACCGGGCATGGCAGCGCGCGCCCAGGCCCGTCGGACCACGGCCAAACCGCGCCGTCGCCCGGCCGCGCGCAAACCGGCGGCTCGCCGCGGCGCCAGCCGCGTCAACTGGGACCGGGTCGGGCGGATCGCGCTGACCCTCGTCCTCGCCGCCGTCCTCTACTCGTACCTGAACCCGGCGATCGACTTCGTCAAGACCTACACGGCGACGACCGCCGCGAAAGCGAAGCTGCACGAGACGCTGAAGGAAAACCGGCAGATGCACAACCGGATCCAGTCGGCCGACGACCCGATCGTGATCGACCGCATGGCGCGCGGCCAGGGGATGGTCGCCGAAGGGGAGACGCCGATCGTCGTCCGCGGCCTCGGCGGCTGATCCGACCCGGAGGGGACCGTGCTTAGCGTCGGCTCCTATCTCTGGGGGGTCACGCAGGTCGCGATAGTCGCCGGTGCGCTCGGCTTCGCCGCGTACCGGCTGCGGAGACGCTTGCTCCCGGAATGGGACGGCGCTCCGGCTCGCTTGGTGGAGATAGTCGTCGGGGTCACGCTTCTCGTCTGGATCTCGGAGGTGCTCGGGACCCTCGATCTCTTCTACGCCGGAACGTTGATCGCCGCCAGCGTCTTGGTCGCAGGGACCGTGGTGCTCTGGCCGGCGGGTCCTGTCGCCGCAGGGGACCCACCACCCCTTCCGGTAGCTAAAGCTTCCTCAGGGGTGGTCCCCCCTACGACGCCACCCCCCGGAGAAGGCGTCTGGTCGCTGTTGGTCATGGTGGGCGTCATCGCGCTGGTTGTCGGGCATTGGGCCCTGACTACGAAGAGCGCGTTAGACAGAGGGGTGTTCAACTTCGATTCGCTCTGGTACCACCTGCCGTTCGCTGTCGAGATGGTGCAAAGCCATTCCGTGACCGGGATGCACTACGTCGACACGGTGTTCACGAACTGGTTCTACCCGCAGAACTCCGAGCTTCTCCACGCGGTAGGGATGCTGTTGACGGGGCGCGATACGGGGTCGCTGTTCCTGAACTACGGGTGGCTCGCGGTGGCTTTTCTAGCTGCGTGGTGCATTGGCCGTCCCTACGGGCGCGGGTCGATCTCTGTCGTAGCGGCGGCTATCCTGCTCGAGAGCCACGTCTTGGTCGTGCGCGAGCCCGCGGCCGGCAAGAACGACCTCATGGCCGCCGCGCTGCTGCTCGCCGCCATGGCCATCCTCGTCACCGCCTGGAACCAGCGCCGCGAAGCCGCGCCACAGGACGAACAACCCGCCGATGGGCCGATTTCCGCTGATACAGAGCGGGAATCGGCCCATCGGCTGCGGGTTGGCTGGGCGCTGGTGGCTGCGGGGCTCGCGGTGGGGCTTGCCGCTGGGACGAAGGTGACGGTTCTTGCCATGGCGGGCGCCTTGAGCATCGCGATCCTTGTTTTGACGCCGAGCGGACGGCGCTGGGCGGCGGCGGGGTGGTGGTTCGTGCCGGCGCTGCTCGCCGGTGGGTTCTGGTACCTGCGCAACCTCGTCGTCGCCGGCAATCCACTGCCGGCGCTGGAGCGCCTCGGGCCGATCTCGCTGCCGCACCCGGAGCGGCTGCAGATCGGCCGGCCTGACTTCAGCATCGCCCACTACGCGACCGACACCGGCGTCTGGCGCACGTACTTCGGCCCCGGCCTGCACGACGGCTTCGGGGCGCTCTGGCCGCTCGTGGTCGGGGGCGCGATCCTCGCCGCCCTGGTCGCCCTCGTCTGGGGTCGGGATCGCATCCTGCGCGCCGTCGGCGCCGTCACCCTGTTTGGCTTTCTCGCCTACCTCTTCACGCCGCTCAGCGCCGCCGGCGCCGAGGGTGCCCCGGAGGCGTTCGGGATCAACATCCGCTACCTCTACGGCGCCCTGCTGGCCGGCCTGGTCCTGGCGCCCCTGCCACGCTTCTTCGACCGCGGACGACGGCGCTGGTGGCTGTTGGCGGCGCTCCTCGTCGTTCTCCTGCTCACCGACCGTGGCGACGGCGTGCTGCGCGACCCCGACCGCGGCTTCGCGCTCCTGGTCGCCACCCTCGCCGTGCTCGTTCCGGCGGCGCTGCTGCTGGCCCGCGGTCGCGGCGCCAGCCGTGACATCGTCCTCGCCGGCTGCGCCGCTCTCGCCCTGGTCGTCGTCGCGGTCGGCTATCCGGTCCAGCGCCACTACCTCGACCAGCGCTTCCGCAACGAGGTCGCCGCCGAGGCGATCCCCGGGATGGGCCTCGACCCCGCCTACCGCTGGGCGCGTGGCGTCAAGGACAGCCGTATCGGCCTCGTCGGGACCACCGCCGGCTTCGCCCGCTACGGCTTCTACGGCACTGACCTCTCCAACCGCGTCGTCTACCTCGGCGCCAGGGGGCCGCACGGCGCCTTCAACGCGATCCCCACCTGCCGGGCCTTCCGCGCTGCGGTCAACGCCGCTGACCTCGACTATCTGGTTACCGCGCCCTTCCTCAACTTCCTCGACCCCGGCGACCCGATCTCCTCGCCCGAGACCCGCTGGCTGCGTCGCGAGCGAGCCGTCACCCCGATCCTTCTCCCCAGCGGCCCGGTCAACGTCTGGGAAGTGACGGGCAAGCTCGACCCCGCTGCCTGTGGCCGGGCCGAGGCGCCCCTGCGCGAGGTCCCCGATACCGCCGCTGGCTAATCTCGGCGGGTGACCTATCCGCTCGAGAACGCGCTCTTCCAGTGGGAGGAGGGGCACCGGCAGCTGCAGGGGCTGACCGAGCCGCGCCAGCGGCGGCTCGCCGATCGCGTGGTCGAGGCGGTGCGGGACGAACTGCGGCGGCGAATCGGCCCGACCTTCAGCGCCGCCGAACTGGCCGAGCTCTACGGGCGCGGGACCGACTGGTGCCTGCAGGTCGCGATCGACGTCGCACCGGCCGCCGAGGGAGACGCGCGGGCGCTGGCGGACGCGGCCTTCTGGCTGTACCTACGCGGCGCCACCGACTTCGCCGGTGGCAGGCAGCTGGTGCGCTGACTACTCGTCGTCTGAGTCCGACTCGGACTCAGACTCGGAGCCGGCGGGCTCGCTGCCGGCGCGGCGGATCACGATCTGGTCGGCGTCGATCCGGACCGTGACCTCGCGCTTGCCGGCCCAGTGCTCGGCGTAGACCGGGTTGTCCTTGACCGAGGCGTCGAGCCAGAGGCCGTAGCCCTCGTCTTCGCCGTGGTCGAAGGTCGCCTCAAGCTCTTTGCGGCGGCTGCGCCCGCCGCGGCGGCCGCGACGACGGCGACGGCGCGGGCGGTCGGAGCCGCCAGCGGCGCCCTCCTCGCCCTCGGAGGCCTCGTCGTCCTCCTCGTCGGCCTCCTCCACCTCGGTCTCCTCCTCGGCGGCAGCGGCCTCGATCTCGGCTTCGATCTCGTCGCGGAGGTCGATTTCGCTGGAGCCGGCGTTCTCGTCGTCGGGCGAGAGGTCGTACTGCTTGCGGAACTCGCGCAGCTCGGTCGCGCTGACTTCGAGCTGGTGGGCAATCCAGGCGTCCGTGCGGCCCTGGTGGACCCAGGCGCGGATCTGGTTCAGCTGTGGCTTCAGTGAGCGTCGTGGCATCGGCGCGCGAGTCTATTCAACCGGGGGCGTCGTTCGCGGAGCGCTAGGCCATCAACATGGCCAGCGCCTCGAACATCGCGACGACGACCACGATCACGGTCACGGTCAGGCAGACCGCGAGGACGCTGAATCGGACCTTGCCGTGTTGCTCGGTGCGGTTGATTTTGCGCGCGCGGGAGCGATTTGCCGCGCGTCTGCGCAGCTGCTCGCGCCGCCGGCGCTCAAGGGTGGTCTCCTGCTCGAAGGCGGTCTCGAACTGGGAGATGCTCTGTCGCATTCTCATAGAGGAAGGCCCCTGGGGGCCGCCGGGCACCGTAGCAAAACCGCAAGGGAGGTTTCAGGCAGGACAGGCGCCCCAGAGGCCGCGCCCGGCCCGGGCCGCGTCCAGCTCCAGCCGCTTGAAAAGCGCTCTGTAGCGCGTATTCGGCGGGATCGCGAGGGTTCGGGCCAGGCCCCGCCGGACCAGCGCCGCGTTGAAGAATTCGTGATCGATGTACGCGTAGGCGAGCACGCGGCCGTAGACGTCGCGCCGCTCGGCGCCGAAGACCAGCCGCACCCGCCGCCCGTCCAGGGCGCGCTTGGTGAAGTGGGAGGCGCGCGCGCCGAAGCACTGCACCGGCTCCCCCGGCGCCACCGTCTCCGGCGTGTCGACCCCGATCAGCCGCACGTCCTCGACCGCCCCCCCGATCCGCGCCTCCAGCGTGTCCCCGTCGACCACGCGCACCACCGTCGCGCTCGCCACACGCGGCCCGGCCTCACGCTCCGACCCGCTCTCCCAAGGCCGCAGCAAAATCAGGGCGACAACCGCCAACAGCACCAAGCTCCCAACATCTCTCCTCATGTGGGCGACGCCCTGCCCCGTCTGGGCGGGTCCGGTAGGGGTGGAACGTCTTGTACTTTTTTTGCGCCGCCATCCGCGGACGGCCGCCAACTGCCTTCAAAAAAAGTTAAGTGGAACCCCTACCGGACCCGCCCACGCCCCACTACGGCGTGCGCCGCACGTTCGCGAGCAGGTTCTCCTTGATCTGCTCAATGATCGCCAGCGCCTCATTCCACTCACGCTGCCAGACGTTGCGGCCGAAGATCACGCCGGAGCCGCCCGCCTCCATCACCTCGCGGGTGTTCTGGAGCACGGTCTCGTCGTCGACCTTGGAGCCGCCGGAGAGGACGACTAGCGCCCGGCCGGCCGACTCGACGCACTGGCGGATCGCCTCGGTCTGGTCGACCTCCATCTCGTTGTACGGAGCCTGCGCGTCCTTGTCCTTGGACGCGTCGACCTTCGGCATGTTGAGCTTGACCACGTCGGCGCCCATCTCCATCGCCAGCCGCGCCGCGTAGTCGATCGCGTAGAAGGAGTTGGGGCCGCCCTTGGCTTCGACCGCTTCGCCGCGCGGGTAGGACCAGATCACCAGCGGCATCCCGAAGCGGTCGCAGTCCTGGCGCACCTGGCGCAGCTGGGCGAGGTCCTCGTCCTGGCGCGGCGAGCCGACGTAGAGCGTGTAGCCGACCGCGTCGGCGCCGAGCCGGACCGCGTCCTCGACGCTGGCGTTGCAGCTCGAGAAGGCCTTGGCCGAGGAGGGGATGTCGGTCTTGCCGTTGACCTTGAGGATCAGCGGCACCCGGCCGGCGTAGTCGGGGTAGTACTTCTCCGCCATCCCGATCTGGCAGGCGAGGGCCGAGTAGCCGGCCTCGGCGGCGAGCCGGAACTGGTAGTCAGGGTCCTTGGAAGCCGGGTTCGGGAAGAAGTCCCGGGGGCCGTGCTCGATCCCCTGGTCGATCGGCAGCAGCATCAGGGTTCCGTTGCCGGGACCGAACTCGAACAGCAGCCGGTGCAGGCGCGCGCGTTTGCCCGGCGGCAGGACCGCGAGCAGGGATTTCTGCTCGGTCAGACTCTTCAGCTCCACGAAAATTCCTCCTCGAAGACGGGTATCTGGGAAGTATGTCATCGGCAGCCGCTGCGGAGTCCCTTACGAGGGGGCTATCCTCGAATGACCATGAGCGAGACTGAGCTCAGCGTCATCTGCAAGAACTGCGGCTCCGAGGTCAGTCCTTACGTCACCGAGTGCCCCTACTGCGGCACCCGCCTGCGCAAGCGGGCGCCGAAGCTGGAGCGCCGCGGCGACGCGCTCGAGGCGCAGCGGCCGCGCCGCCGTCGCCGGCCCCGTCTGCGCCGCCCCAGCTCGGGCGCTCCGCGCCCCTTCCGGCCCTACGCGACGATCGCCGCGATCCTCGGCTCGGCGGTGCTGCTGCTGATCCAGAAGCTGAGCGGCGACCCGCTCTCCACCTTCGGCGGCCTGATCATCCCGTTCGGGGAGGAGTGGTGGCGCGTCTTCACCGCCCCCTTCGCCTACGTCGACGTCGGCTACCTGTTCGTCGTCGCGCTCGGGCTGGCGATCTTCGCGACCGGGGTCGAGCGGCGGCTCGGCACCGCCCCCACCGCCGTCCTGCTGATCGCCTGCGGCGCGCTCGGGATGCTGGCGGCGGGCGCCGTCGCCGACGCCCGCGACGACTTCGCCGTGATCGCCGGCGGCAACGGGATCGCGCTCGGCGCCCTCACCGCCTGGTTCACCCTGCGCCGGGCCGAAGCGCGGGGGGCGATCGACCAGGAGTACGACGTGATCGGCGTCGCCGTCGCGGCCGCCGTCCTGGTCGCGCTGCCGCTGTTCGTGTTCAGCGCCGATCTCGTCGCCGGCCTGGTCGGAGCCGCCGTCGGCGCCCTCGCCGGGCTCGCCGCCGCGGCCCTGCGCCCCGCCGAGTAACGGGAAAATCTCACACCGGGTTTCGTCAGGCCCCACTAGGCTGGGCGGGTGCCCGACGAGAGCGAGTTGGAGGCGGCGATCGAGCGTTTGCTCGATCCGGAGCGCTTCGGCGAGGCGGAGCGGATCGTCGCCCAGGCGGCGCCGCAGCTGCAGAAGGTGCTCGCCAGCGCCCTCGCCGAGGGCGGCTGGTTCGGCGAGCCGCACGAGGCGGAGACGCTGAGGGCCGCGACCATTCCCGACCCGGACGAGCGAATCGCCGCCGTCCGCGCCCTGCTCGCCGAGGAGGCGCGGATGGGGATGATGGTCGGCGTCGCCGTCGGCTGGGCACTGAAGGAAGAGATGAGCCAGTCAACGCACCAAGAGGGAGAGAGCTGAGATGGAGATCAAGTTCCACGGCCAGTCGTGCTTCGAGCTGAGCGAGGGGGGCGTCGACGTCCTGGTCGACCCGTTCCTGAAGCCGAACAACCCGGCCGCCGTCCACACCGCCGAGGAAGTCGAGCCGACCCACATCGCGATCTCCCACGGCCACGCCGACCACATGGCCGACGCGGTCCCGGTCGCGAAGCGGACCGGCGCTCACTGCATCGGCATCGTCGAGCTCGCCGAATGGCTCAAGGGCCAGGGCGTCGACGCGGTCAGCGACCCCAACTTCGGCGGCACGGTCGAGTTCGACTGGGGCTTCGTCCGCATCGTCCCCGCCTGGCACACCAACACCCTGCCCGGCTCCGAAGAGGCCCCGTTCAGCGCCGAGCACGGGATCGTCCTCGGCCCGCCCGCCGGCCTCGTGATCAAGATCGGCGAGACCACCGTCTACCACGCCGGCGACACTTGCCTGTTCAGCGACATGAAGCTGATCGCGCAGCGCAGCGCGATCGACGTCTTCCTGGTCCCGATCGGCGGCCACTACACGATGGACCGCCACGACGCCGTCCTCGCCGCCGAGTTCGTCGGGGCGCCGACCGTGATCCCGATGCACTACGACACCTTCCCGCCGATCGAGACCGACGCCGCGGCGTTCAAGGCCGACGTCGAGTCCCAGACCTCCTCGCGGGTCGTGATCCTCGCGCCGGGGGAGACCCACAGCGCCTGAACTCGATCACTTGGTCGGGCTCTGACACCAGCAAGTGATCGAGTTTGAAACTGGCCGGCTGGCCAGACGTGCGGTAGCCTCGCTCGAAGCCCTGCAGCCGACCGGAGGAGAGCTGAGATGGAGGCCAAAGAGGCAACCGGGACCCAGTCGAGGACCGAGCGCGCCGATTTCCAGGCGACCGCCGACCCCGCGCTGATGGAGGCGGCCGATCGCACGGCCGAGGTCAAGCTGCTCACCTACGAGGAGCTCTACCTGCTCTGGGAGCGCCAGCAGTGGCAGACCCAGGAGCTCGACTTCAGCCGCGACCGCGAGGACTGGCACGAGCGGATCGGCCCCGAGGAGCGCTTCCAGCGCATGTACGGGCTCTCCTCGTTCTTCATCGGCGAGCAGAAGGTGGCGGAGGAGCTGGGGCCGATCATGCGCGCCGCGCCGACCGAGGACCAGAAAATCTTCCTCTGCACGCAGATCGCCGACGAGGCCCGCCACGTGCGCTTCTTCGAGCGCTTCTACCGCGAGGTCGGGGTGCTCGAGTCCGACGAGCTGAGCGCGATGCTGAGCGAGACCTCCGAGCACCTCAACGACAACTTCGACCGCCTCTTCGACGAGATGTTGAGGCAGCGGACCGAGCGGCTCTCGGCCGAACCGGAGGACACCGAGGCGCTGGTCGAGGCGGTGACGCTCTACCACATGGTGATCGAGGGGATGCTGGCCCTGACCGGCCAGCACTTCATCATGGACTACAACGAAAGCGAGGGGACGCTGCCGGCCTTCGTCGAGGGCTTCGACAACGTCGCCCGCGACGAGCACCGCCACGTCGCCTTCGGCTCGGTCTTCCTGCGCGAGAAGGCGCGCGAGGACGAGCGCTACAAGCGGGCGATCCAGCGCACCCTGGAGGAGTCGCTGCCGGTCGCCGACGGGGTGCTCTCGCCGCCATGGGCGGAGGACACCGACGACTGCGAGCTGTTCGGCTACACGCTCGAGGACACCCGCAAGTTCGCCGGCACCTGCCTGATGCGGCGGCTCAAAGTGATCGGCCTCGGCTAGCGGCCGGACTAGGGCGTTTCGGGCTCCGGCGCGGGCGGCGGGGTTTCCCCTTCGCTCGAGCCGGAGCTCGGCGGCGGCGATTCCGCCGGTGGAGATTCGGCCGGGGGCGCGGCGGGCGGCGGCGCCGGGGCCGGCTCGGCCGCGGGTGGGGGCGGGCTGGCGGGAGTCGAGCTGGGGGAGGCGCCGACGGTGACGACGACGGTGCCGCTGCCGTGGTGGGCGCCCGCCGTGCTGCCGGTCTGCGGCGTCGCCCCGGTCAGCGCTTCGCTCTCGGAGTCACCGGTGGCGATCGCTTCTTCGCCGCCGGCTGACTGGCCGGTCGCTTCCTCGTCGAGCGCCACCGGCGCCGGCTCGGGAACGGTTGCCGGCGGAGTGGCCTCGGCCGGCGGCGGGGCGACGGGCGCGGGCTCGGGAGTGGCGGGAAGGCTGGCGATCACCCGCGGCTCGCTGACCGCGGCCGGGATGACGGCGGGCTGGGCGCGCTCGACCTTCGCCTCGGGCGTGACCGGGGTGCCGCTGTTCTGCTTGACCCCGACCTCGACCGCGCCGACGGTGAGCACCGCGGCGGTGACGACCCCGGCGACGGCCTTGGTCCCGATCGCGCCGCCGATCGCGCCACCGATGCCGCCGGCCGCGGTGCCGCCGCCGATCGCGGCGCCGACACCCCCGACCGCACCGGCGCCCGCGGCCCCGGCGCCGGCCGCACCCGCGGCGCCCGCGCCGGCGGTCGCGCTGCCGCCGGTGGCGCCACCGAGGCCGAGCTTGGAGGCGATCAGGCCCTTCAGGGCGATCAGGCCGCCGACCGGGAAGAGCGCGGCCAGCACCTTCTCGTTGGAGCGGACCTGGGAGCGGAAGTCGGCGCACTCGTCGCACTCGCGCACGTGGCGGCGGACCGGGCCGGAGACCTTGCGCAGGCCCTCGGCCGCTTCGGAAAGCTCGATCCGGACCTCGCCGCAGGTGAGCAGCCGCGCCTGGCTCGCCTCGGCCAGCGAGATCCGCGCCCGCACCAGCAGCGACTTGACCGAGGGCACGGTGGTGTCCATCGCGGCCGCGATCTCCTCGTAGGAGAGAGCGTCCATCTCGCGCAGCAGCAGGGCCGAGCGCTGGGTCTCGGGAAGTTTCTTGACGTCGGCGAGGAGCTGGCGGAACTCCTCGCGGTTGTGGACCTTCTCGGCGGTCGAGGCGGCGTCGACCTCGGGGACCATGTCCATCGATTCCTGCGCGTCGGCGGTCGGCTTGCGCAGGTGGTTGAGGCAGCGGTTGCGGGCGATCCGGTAGAGCCATGGCCGCAGGTTGATCTCGCGCTCGTCGGCGAGCATCGCTTTGTAGGCGTTGACGAAGACCTCCTGCAGGACGTCCTCGGCGTCCTCGGTGGAGCCGAGCATCTGGCGGCAGAAGCCGAGCAGCCGGCCCTGGTAGCGGTCGACGATCGTCTCGAAGGCGCCCGGGTTGCCGCTGCGAACCATCGCGATCAGCTTCGCGTCTCCCTGCAGCTTGAGCAGCGGGGATCGGCGGGCCAAGAGCCCGCGGCGACTGGCGTGCGTTAGGGCTGATGCCTCCAAGCTCTCCTCCAGGGAAGGCGTTGTTTCCAGTACTAAGGACACCGTAACAGCGCTGGAGTTGCGCCCAACGAACATTTACTGCCTCTTTATGGCTACGCAAGCGGGATACCATCGCTATGCCCGGGTGGCGAAACTGGCAAAAGCGGCGCCCTTAAAAGGCGCTGCCCTTTCGAGGGCTTGCGGGTTCGAGTCCCGCCCCGGGCACTCTCTATAAGGTCCGGCATCGATGGAGCACGGAGGCCGCATCGTCGCGAGGGCGCTGAAGTCGCGCGGGGTCGAGCATCTCTTCACGCTGTCCGGGGGACACCTGTTCTCCATATATGACGGCTGCAAAGCGGAGGGGATCGGGCTGGTCGACGTGCGGCACGAGCAGACGGCTGCCTTTGCCGCGGAGGGGGTGGCGAAGGCGACGCGGGGATTGGGCGTGGCGGCGCTGACCGCCGGCCCGGGAGTGACCAACGGGATCAGCGCGATCGCCGGGGCCCAGGCGAACGGGTCGCCAATCTGCGTGTTGGGCGGGCGGGCGCCGGAGCTGCGCTGGGGATCCGGCTCGCTGCAGGAGATCGACCATCTTCCCTTCGTCGCGCCGCTGGTCAAGTCGGCGGAGACGGTCAAGGAGCCGGGCCAGATCGCGGCTGCCACCGCGGCGGCCCTCGACCTGGCCGCGGCGGCGCCGAGCGGCCCGACCTTCGTCGACTATCCGCTCGACGTCGTCTTCACCGAGGCCGAGCCGGAGATCCCGGCGCTGCCGGCGGCCCTCGCGGCCGAGCCGGCGGCCGGGGTCGAGGAGGCGGCGGCGCTGCTCGCCGCGGCCGAGCGGCCGGCGATCATGGCCGGCACCGGCCTCTACTGGGGGCACGGGGAGGAGGAGCTGCGGGCGCTGGCCGAGGCGCTCGGCATCCCGGTCTTCCTCAACGGCCTCGGGCGCGGTTGCCTGCCCGCCGACCATGAGCTCGCTTTCAGCCGCGCCCGCGGCACGGCGCTGAAGGGGGCCGACGTGGCGCTGGTGGTCGGCGTGCCGATGGACTTCCGACTCGGCTTCGGCGGCAGCTTCGGCGAGGAGACGAGAGATCGTCCGTCTCGACGTGGCGCCGAACGCGCTGACCGCGAACCGGGCGCCCGAGGTCGACCTGGTCGGCGACGTGCGGGCGAGCCTGGCGGCGATCCGCGCCGGCGTCGCTAGTGGCGAGCCGCGCAGCGGGCGCTGGCTCGAGCAGCTGCGGGCGGTTGAGGCGGAGAAGCGGGCAGCGGAGCGGGAGGAGCTCGACGATCCGCGCTCGCCGCTGCACCCGGTTCGGGTGTACCGCGAGCTGGGCGAGGTGCTCGACCGCGACGCGATCGTGGTCGGCGACGGCGGCGACTTCGTCTCCTACGCCGGCCGCTTCATCGATACCTACGAGCCGGGCTGCTGGATGGACCCGGGGCCGTTCGGCTGCCTCGGTGCCGGGCCGGGTCAGGCGATCGGCGCCAAGGTCGCTCACCCCGACCGCCAGGTCTGCCTGCTTCTGGGCGACGGCGCCTTCGGCTTCGCCGGGATGGAGTTCGACACTATGGCGCGTCACGGTCTCGGTGTGGTCGGCGTGATGGGCAACAACGGGATCTGGGCGCTCGAGCATCACCCGATGAAGTTCCTCTACGGATACTCGGTCGCGGCTGAGCTGCGGCCGGAAACGCGCTACGACGAGCTGGTCGAATCGCTCGGCTGCGACGGGGTCCTGGTGCGCCATCCGGACGAGCTGCGGCCGGCGCTCGGAGCGTGCCTTCGAGTCGGGTCGCCCGACCCTGGTCAACGTCCTCACCGATCCGGACGTCGTCTATCCGCGCAAATCGAATCTGGCTTGAGCAAGCCAGATTTCGGTGTAGTGGTCGCTCTGGGCACAAACCCGCGGGCGGCCAGGCCCGGAACGAGAATCGGCCGCCATCGCTAGCGGCCGATTCAAGCCGGCCCCTCAGGACGGGCAGGGGTACGTCTTCAGGGACCATGTGTATTAGGTGGGCCCAGACGGCGGGAGGCGCCATGATGCGGCAATCGCCCAAGCCCTGTATTTCCGGGTGAAGTTGCGGACGATCCACAGCTTTTCCCCGGTGCAGCCGATTATCTGCCCGGCGTATCCGATGCGTCTAGTCAGCGACAAGGTCGCTACTGAGAAGCAGGTAGAGAAGACCTACCGAGTTTTTGGGGTTCGGTCGAGTGGCTAACCCAACTGTCCTGCCCTCGGGTAAGCCGCTGTCCATACGGTACCTCGAACGCCTTCGACTTTAAAAGGGCCGTTTCAGGCGAGGCTCGAGGCGGCGGCGATCGCGGTTCCGTAGAGGATGTCGTGCTCCGAGACCTCGATCTGCTCGAGGCCAAAGGCGCGCATCGCCTCGACCAGGATGACGACGCCGGCGACGATCGTCGGCGCCCGGTCCGGGTGCATGCCGGGGATCTCGACCCGCTGGGAGAGCGGGACCGAGGCGAGCTGGGAGAGCATGCGCTGAATCGCCGGCAGGGAGAGGCGGTGGCCGTGGACCTCGTGCGGGTCGTATGGCTCCAGTCCCAGCTCGATCGCGGCCAGCGAGGTGGGCGTGCCGGCGACCGCGATCCCGGCTGTCGCCTCGACGCCGATGCCGACCGCTTCCTCGATCAGCCCGCGCACGTCGGTCGCGAGCGCTTCCAGCTCGGCGGCGGTGGGCGGGTCGGAGCCGACGTGGCGCTCGCTGTGGCGGACGACCCCGGCTTGCATCGAGGTGTGGAAGGAGATCTCCTCGCCGGTGCCGACGATCAGCTCGGTCGAGCCGCCGCCGATGTCGATCACCAGGGTCGGCTCGGCCGGTGGCCGCTCGGAAGTGGCGCCGACGTAGGTCAGCCGCGCCTCCTCCTCGCCGTCGAGGACGCGGGGTGAGAGCGCGAAGCGCTCGCGCAGCTCGGCGATGAAGGCGCTGCCGTTCTCAGCGTCGCGGACGGCGCTGGTCGCGATCGCGTCGATTGTCTGCGCACCCAGCTCCTCGATCGTGGCGACGTAGCCGGCGATCGCCGCGCAGGCGTCCTCGATCGCCTCCGCCGAGAGCCGCCCGGTCAGGTCGACGCCGCGGCCGAGGCGGGTCACCGTGCTGCGCCGCTCGACCGGCGACACCCGGCCCGCGGCGACGTCGGCGACCAGCAGCCGCGCCGAGTTGGTGCCGACGTCGATCACCGCGACCCTGTTCGCGCCCTCGATCATGGGGGCGGCACTCTACTTCCGTTCGCGCTCGCGCAGCCTGGCTTGCAGCCGCTCGCTCATATGCCTCGCATTGCTACCATTGCTGGTCCGCCGCGGGGTGGAGCAGCCAGGTAGCTCGTCGGGCTCATAACCCGAAGGTCGCAGGTTCGAATCCTGCCCCCGCTATAGGACGGAAACCCGCTTATCAAGCGGGTTTTCGCGTTTTTGGGGAGCCTCAAAAACGGCGAAAAAAGGCCATGGGGCAAGCCCTGGGGCAAGGTGAGGTCAAAGTGAGGTTGATTCCGGGCCTTGCGCAGGGCTTCCGGTCCACCTACGTTCGGCCGCGAGAAACGCGAAATAAGCGGCCCCGGCGGCGGTGGAACGCCCCGGGGCCCGGCACCGAAGTACAAGCCTTCGATGCGAGAGAGACGGTACCGACGTAGATCGTTCTGGACCGCGTCGCCGGCTCGTCCTCGGTGCCCCTACCTGGAGGAGGGGCGCCAATGCCCGAGACGACCATCACCATCGACCGCGATCAGCGCGGCGGGCTCTACGAACTGGTCCGCAATCACCTCGGCAGCATCGAGGACTTCTGGATCGCCCTGGAGCGGACCAGAGACTTCGCCAAGGCCGAGCAGTTGGGCTTGGAGTTCTCCGAAGACTTCCGCCTGCTGCAAGACATCGGATGGGATGAGCACGACGGGCGCGAGACGTTCGATCTGACGATGCCGGTGCACGATCTGATGGAACTGCTCAAACGCCTGCACGGCGAAGCCGTAAAGATTCTCGTCGGGTCGGGCAGTAGCGAGGCTCAGACGCGCCGCGACGACGCCGACACTGATCGACGCTTCCAGCTCGGCTACGAGACCTGCGAGAAGGTGCTGGCTGAGCTCGATCCGCGGGGCGGGCAGTCAGCGTGACCGCGTCGGAGGAGGCCGGGCAGGAACTGGGGCCGTACACGGAGGTCAGCGACGGCTTGATCCTTGAGGCCGTCGATCGGGCGGTGCACCACGAGCAGGAAGACGAGGTCTTGACCTCTGTTCTCACGGAACACCTCGGCTTCGTGCCCGAGCCGGATACGAACGCCGTTCTCTTTCCTCGACTCGAAGGGCTGCGTCGGGCTGGCTTGCTGACCACCGTCGAGCGGCGCAGCGAGCCGTTCTGGGCCTTAACTGACGTTGGCCGGGAGCGACTGGCGAGCCATCGCGAGACCGGCGAGGTCGATGAGTTGCCTGAGTCGCCGCAGCATCGCGCTTGGAGGCAGGCCCGAGTGAAGGCTGCCGTGCGAATCGAAGGATTCAGGTCGGATATGTACGACGTGCTCCAGGAGGCCGGCGACCTCATCGGTCAGTACCGGCCGGTGAT
The DNA here is from genome assembly GCA_963728025.1 of uncultured Actinomycetes bacterium. Taxonomy (GTDB): domain Bacteria; phylum Actinomycetota; class Thermoleophilia; order Solirubrobacterales; family 70-9; genus VAYN01. The sequence goes on from CAVSIF010000004.1 coordinate 214,166, forward strand.
GTCAAAAGAATGCTTTGCGCTGAGCGAGCGTCTTCGCCTGGCCTCTTGGCGCTTTGCCTCCGCCACCTACTGCCTGACCGAGTGGCTTGAGCCGAAGACCATCGCCCGGACGTGGACGAAAACCCAGGACCGAGACCGGGTCGGCGGGCGACGTGGGCATGGGATCGGGACACCCCGATCGGGGAGGGACCATGAGCGGGCATCGCGCCGGACGGCGCAACGGCTACCGGCTGCGTCTGCCCGAGTCCAAGCCGCCGGGCCTCAATCACTCGATCGTGACCGGGACGCTGCTCGATGCTCCGCGGCCCGGCAGGAACCCGATCGGCGAGGCGGTGACGCTGGTGCGGATCGAGTTCCCGGTTGCCGATCCCGAGCACCCGCAGACGCTGCTGACGTGGGCGAGTTGCGAGATCGAAGTGTCGGCGGCACTCGCCGAGCAGCACGGCATCCGCGATCTGGAGGGCGGCGCGCCGATCCTCGCGGCGGGCCAGCTCAGCGAGAGGTGGATTAGCTCCGGCGGGCGGAGCAGCAAGCGCAGCGCCATCGTCGCCATGCTGGTCCATCCAGGGCCGCCGCCCGACCGCGACGAGCTGCTGATCCCAGGGAGTCGATCATGACCGGCAAGCGATCAGAGCGGGCCGAAGCAGCTCGCGTCACTCGGCGCTTCGGCAAAAACCTCGTCGCGATGCGCCGTCGATCGGACCTCTCTCAGGCGGTGACTGCCGAACGATCAGGCTTGCATCGCACGGAGATCAGCTTCCTGGAGCGTGGCCTTCGGGTACCTCAACTGGACACGATCATCCAGGTCGCGGCTGGTGTCGAAGCCGAGCCATGCGACCTTCTGGCTGGGATGGCCTGGAAGGTCGATCGCAATCGTCTCTACGACGCGGAGATGCCGCCGGGGTGCTTCGAAATCAAGATCGGCAGCCGATGGGAGAAGGCGTAGATGGACTCCTCGCGTCTTGCTGAACACTTCGGTCGCCAGCTCTGGCGTCGCCGCCGGCTGGCTTATCTCAACCAGGAAGAGCTCGGTCGCTTGCTTGGCATGCATCGCACCGAAATCAGCCGCCTTGAGCGAGGACTGAGCGTTCCGCGCCTCGACACCATCCTCAAACTGTCGGCCGGAGTTGAAGCCTCGCCGTGCGAGCTGATCGCCGGCTTGCGGTGGCGGCCGGGCACCCATGACCTCGTCGGCGGTGGCTACGGCAACAGCTCACAAGGTGGCCGTGGGAAGCGGGGTGCTCGATGAGGCCCAAGCGGCCGATGCCGCCTACCGACGAGCTGCGGGAACGCTTTGGCGCCAATCTGAGGACTTGCAGGAAGCGGCTGGATATCAGTCAGTGGGAGCTTGCATTTCGTGCGGAAACGGGCATCACGTCTGTCGGGCCGATCGAAGCTCGGGCAGACGGTCCCCCGGATCGACACTTTCATCCGACTGGCCGGGGCGCTGAAAGTGACGCCGAATGAGTTGACCACCGGCATCCTTTGGACGCCGTCCGAGATCACCGTGACTCCTGGCAGCTTCGATGTCCCCGAGGACCCCGAGTTTGCGGCGGAGGTCGCCGAGCTGCGGAAGACAGCTCCCGGTCGAGCAAGGCGGTCCAGGCGATGAGCGTGTCGAAGAAAGGCGGCAGAGAGCTGACCTACGAAGCCAGGGCACGGATCGCTGACAACCTGTTCCTACGGCGAAGGCACTCTGGCTTTTCACAGGACAAGCTCTCTGAGCTTGCGATGGTTTCTGCAGGGCATATCGGGACGATCGAGGCCGGGAGGATCAGCGGGCTTCTCGATACCTACGTGAGGCTGGCAGGAGCGCTTTCGATCACGCTCGACGACCTGTTCGCCGGGGTGATCTGGATTCCAGGCGAGATCGAGTTCGAAATCGACGCCGGCTACGAGGTCACGTTCGAGGTCGAAGCGCTAGATGGCGGCGAGGGGGAGAGCCAGTGAGGGACCACGTAGCGAAGAACCTTCGCCAGGCCCGAGAACGCGCCAACGTCTCGCAGGAAGAGTTGGCGATGCGCGCTGGGCTTCACCGAACCGAGATCGGGCTGCTGGAGCGAGGAGAACGTCTGCCTCGCGTGGACACGCTCGTCAAAATCGCAGGCGGGCTAGGGGTAACGCCGTGCGTGCTCCTGGAAGGCATCACCTGGGAGCCTGGCTTTACGCGACACGGAGAGTTTGAAGTCTCACTCGGTGATCGCAATTAGCTGCGCGATCCCAGCGGCTGAGTAACAGAGGCACCAAGACATACGCTGAGAGGCGATGCGACGACCTCGGCTCTCGATCATGGCTTTGGGTGCCGAGCCGCCGTCTGCCTGGCTAGGGATCGTGGCGACGCTGGCCGTGGTCGCTGCGGGGACGCTGCTCGTCTATCCGCTCAAGTCAGTGGCGCCGGTCGTCTCGTTGGGAGTCGTCTACCTGCCGGCGATCCTGCTGATCTCGACTGTCTGGGGTTTGCGGCTGGGATTGCTCGCCTCCGTCCTCAGCGCCGCCGCCTTCAACTTCTTCCAGATTCCGCCGCTGCATCGCTTCACGATCGCCGAGGAGGAGAACTGGGTCGCGCTGGCCGCGTTCGTGATCGCGGCGATCGTCAGCAGCACGGTCGCCGGCCTCGCTCGTGCCCGCGCCGTCGAGGCCGAGCGGCGCCGCGAGGAAGCCGACCGCGCGCTTGCCGAGCTGGAGGCGCTGACCAGGGAGCGGGACCGGATGCAGGCCGAGGCGGTGGAAGCCGAGGCGGTGAGGCGAAGCGACGAGCTCAAGACCGTGCTGCTGCGGTCGATCTCCCACGACCTGCGAACCCCGCTCACGTCGATCATCGCGGGCGGCTCCGCTCTTGGTTCGGAGACCTTGACCTCCGACGAGCGCGCCGAGCTCAGCAGGGGGATCGTCGGGGAGGGCAGGCGACTCTCGCGCCTGGTCGAGAACCTGCTTGACCTCTCCCGGCTGGAGGCCGGGAAGGCCGAGCCGCACCGGGGGCCGGTCGATCTCGCTGAGGTGCTGGAGGCCGCGCGGCAGGGCCTGGGCAAAGTGGAGTCGATCCGGCTGGCGGTCGATGTGGAGCTGCCGATGGTCGACGCCGACGCTGCGCAGCTTGAGCGTGCCTTCGCGAACCTGCTTGAGAACGCGGTCCGCTACGGGAACGGCCGGCCGGTCTTGGTTCGCTCGCGGCTGGTCGGCGGCAATATCGTCGTGCGCGTGGTGGATCAGGGACCGGGCATACCCGAAGGTGACTGGGAGCGGATCTTCGAGCCGTTCCAGCATGGCGATGCGGCCAGTGCGGCTGCGGCTCGGCCTGGCCATCGCTAAGGGGTTCATTGAGGCCAACGGCGGTGGGATCACGGTCGAGTCGCTGCCGGGGCAGGGGACCAGCTTCGTCGTCACCTTGCCGTGCCATGAGGGAGCGGCATGAACGACGCGACGAGGGTGCTGGTCTGCGACGACGAGGAGCAGATCCTTCGCGCCCTGCGCGTGATCCTGCGCGACGCCGGTTATGAGGCCGTCACCGCCTCCACCGGCGAGGAGGCGCTGGATCGCGCGGCGGTGAAGCCGCCGGCCGCCGCGATTCTCGACCTGATGCTGCCGGATATCGACGGGGTCGAGGTGACGAAGCGATTGCGCGAGTGGAGCGAGATGCCGATCATCGTCCTCTCGGCGGTCGGCGAGGAGGAGGCGAAGGTGCGGGCGCTCGCGGCCGGCGCCGACGACTACGTGACCAAGCCCTTCGGCCCGCCGGAGCTGGTGGCGCGGCTCGAGGCGGTGCTGAGGCGAGCCAGGCCCGAAGCCTCTGAGCCTGTGATCGAAGCAGACGGCCTGGAGCTCGACCTTGTGGCCCGCGTGGTTCGCCGCGATGGCGAGGCCGTTCACCTGACCCCGACCGAGTTCGAACTGCTGCGGGTCCTCGCGCAGAATCGCGGCCGACTAATGACGCACCGCGCCCTCTTGGTCGAGGTGTGGGGGGTCGAGTACGAAGACGACGTTCAGGTGCTGCGCGCCCACGTCGCCAACCTGCGGAGCAAGATCGAGCCGCCGGACGGCCCGCGCTATATCCGCACCGATCCAGGCGTCGGCTACCGCTTCGCGGGCTAGAACGACCTTTACGAAATCTGTATACGGAGGCCGCGCTTCTTCATGCGGTCTTGACGGGGTGAGGTCCACGATCGCTGCATGGATCTCGTCTCACTCGCCCTGGCGCTCGCCGCCTTCGGCGCGATCTACGCGCTGATCGGGGCTATCGACCGCGTATGAGCGCCGCTGAGCTATTCGGCCTGGTCGTCGCCGCCGCGGTCTTCGGCTATCTCGGCTACGCGCTGTTCCGGGGAGAGCGGCTGTAGTGGCTCAGGGCTGGGTGCAGATCGTCGTCTTCCTGCTCGTGCTGACGGCGCTGGTGCCACTGGTCGGCTCCTACATCGCGGCCGTCTTCCGGGGCGATCGGGTCTTCCTCTCGCCGGTCCTCGGCCCGGTCGAGCGCTTCGCCTACCGGGTGCTGCGAGTACGACCGGGGGAAGGGCAGGACTGGAAGGCATACGCCCGCTCGATCGTCGTCTTCAGCCTGGTCTCCTGGCTCGCGCTCTATCTGATCCTTCGCACCCAGAGCATCCAGCCCCTGAACCCGGAGGGCTTCGGCTCCGGCCCCTGGAATCTCAGCTTCAACACCGCCTCCTCCTTCGTCACCAACACGAACTGGCAGTACTACGGAGGCGAGACGACGCTCTCCTACTTCGTCCAGATGGTCGGCCTGACGGTGCAGAACTTCGTCTCGGCCGCCGTGGGCATCGCCGTGCTCGCCGCCGTGATCCGCGGCTTTGCCGCCCGCTCGGGATCGGCGCTCGGCAACTTCTGGGCCGACCTCGTTCGGATCAACCTCTACGTCCTGCTGCCGATTGCTTTCGTCGCGGCCCTGGTCCTCGTCTCCCAGGGCGTGATCCAGACTCTCGACGGCTCGACCACCTTCAACACGATCGCCGGGGGCACGCAGACCCTGGCGCTCGGTCCGGTCGCCTCGCAGGAGGCGATCAAGGAGCTCGGGACCAACGGCGGCGGCTTCTTCAACGTCAACAGCGCCTACCCGTTCGAGAACGCGAGCAGCCTCACCAACATGGTCGAGCTGCTGCTGATCCTGATCGTCCCGGCCAGCCTCACCTACACCTTCGGCCGCATGGTCGGCAACAGGCGCCAGGGCTGGGCGCTCTACGCGGCGATGATGGCGATGTTCATCGTCGCGGTCGGCGTCGTCTACATCGCCGAGCAGCACGGCAGCCCGGCCCAGCACCATGCCGGAGTCCTGACCGCTTCGGCCGAAGGCTCGACCGGCGGCAACATGGAGGGCAAGGAGCAGCGTTTCGGGATCGCCCAATCCTCGCTGTGGACGGCGGTGACGACGGTGACCTCCTGCGGCGCGGTCAACGCCTCCCTCGACTCGCTGACCGGGATCGGCGGGCTGGTCCCGCTGGCGAACATGGGAACCGGCGAGGTGGTCTTTGGCGGGGTCGGTTCGGGCCTCTACTACATGCTCTTGTTCGTCCTGCTGACCGTCTTCATCGCCGGGCTGATGGTCGGCCGCACCCCGGAGTTCCTCGGCAAGAAGATCGAGTCGCGGGAGGTGAAGCTGGTCCTCGTTGGCGTGCTGGTGACGCCGCTGCTGGTGCTGTTCGCGACGGCCTGGGCGGTGGCGAGCCCGGACGGCACTCAGTCGATCTACAACCACGGCCCGCAGGGCTTCTCGGAGTCGCTTTACGCCTATATGTCGCAGGCGAACAACAACGGCTCGGCCTTCGCCGGCTACACCGGCTTCGTCCAGCCGAACGCACCGGGCAACGGTGGCTCGGAAGCGTTCAGCTTCGCCACCCTGCTCGGCGGCGTGGTGATGCTGCTCGCCCGTTTCCTGCCGATGATCGCGGCGCTCGCGGTGGCGGGGTCGCTGGCCGGGAAGCGGATCGCCCCGGCCGGGGCCGGCACCTTCCGAGCCGACTCGCCCACCTTCGTCGTCCTGCTGATCGGCGTCGTCGTGATCGTCGCCGCCCTGACCTTCTTCCCCGCCTTCCTGCTCGGCCCGGTCGTGCAGGGACTAACGGACCAGCTCTTTTGAGATGAACGGACTGCGAAAGGACCTCACCACCGCCGCCGCCGCGATCGTTTTCCTGACGCTCTTGCTCGGCGTCGCCTATCCGCTCGTGACGACCGGGGTGGCGCAGCTGGTCTTTCCCGGCGCCTCCAACGGGAGTCAGGTTGAGGTCGACGGAAAGGTCGTCGGCTCGAAGCTGATCGGCCAGGACTTCAAGGGGCTGCCGCGCTACTTCCAGAGCCGGCCCTCGGCCACCGAATACAGCGGCGACGTCACCTTCTTCAACAACCTCGGCGCCCAACAGCCGCGAACTCTCTGACTTCTTCGCCGAACAGCTCGCCGCCTACCTGAAGCGCGAGCGTCCCTACGCCCCCGGCCTTCGCGCCGAAGAGGTGCCGCCTGATGCGGTTACCACCTCTGCTTCGGGCGTCGATCCACACATCTCCGAGGCCAACGCCCGCATCCAGGCGCGCCGCGTCGCCAAGGTCCGCAGCCTGCCCCTTGATCGGGTCCTCGACCTCGTCTCCGAGCACACCGATGGCCGCTTCCTTGCTCTGTTCGGCGAGCCGGGCGTGAACGTCCTCGAACTCAACCTTGCCCTCGACGGGGGAGCCGCGAAATGACCGACGAGACGCTTCGCAACGAGCCGCGTTCGCTGCTCGATCGGCCGATCATCATGCGCGCCGCCCTCGACTCGCTGCGCAAGCTCGACCCGCGCCACCAGTTCCACAACCCGGTCATGTTCGTGGTCGAGATCGGCGCCGTGATCGTCACCGCCGGCTGGCTGATCCAGGTCTTCGGGGGGCCGCCGCTCGGCGGTGGAGACGAGCCCGCCTGGTTCGCCTTCTCGATCGGCGTGTGGCTGTGGCTCACCGTCGCCTTCGCCAACTTCGCCGAGGCGATCGCCGAGGGGCGCGGCAAGGCGCAGGCCGATGCCCTGCGCTCGATGCGAACCGAGACCGTCGCGCGGCTCCGTGACGGCGGTGAGAAGCCCGCCTCTGAGCTGCGGCGCGGCGACGTGGTCGTGGTCGAGGCCGGGGAGACGATCCCCGGCGACGGCACGGTGATCGAGGGCATCGCCTCCGTCGATGAGTCGGCGATCACCGGCGAGTCGGCGCCGGTGGTGCGCGAGTCGGGCGGCGATCGTTCCGCCGTGACCGGCGGCACGCGGGTCCTCTCCGACCGGATCGTCGTGGAGATCACCCAGGAGCCGGGGCAGAGCTTCCTTGACCGGATGATCGCCCTGGTCGAGGGAGCGGAGCGGCGAAAGACGCCGAACGAGATCGCCCTGAACATCCTGCTCGCCGGCCTCACGCTGGTTTTCCTCGCCGTCGTCGTCGCCCTGCGCCCCTTCGCCGAGTTCTCCGGCACCGACGCCTCGGTCGTGACGCTGATCGCGCTGCTCGTGGCGCTGATCCCGACCACGATCGGCGCCCTGCTCTCGGCGATCGGGATCGCCGGCATGGACCGCCTCGTCCGTCACAACGTGCTCGCGCTCTCGGGGCGGGCGGTCGAGGCATCGGGCGACGTGGACGTGCTGCTGCTCGACAAGACCGGCACGATCACGCTCGGCAACCGCGAGGCGACGCAGTTCATCCCGATGCCGGGGATCGAGGAGGCCGAGCTGGCAGAGGCGGCGCAGCTCTCCTCACTCGCCGATGAGACGCCGGAGGGGCGCTCGATCGTCGTCCTCGCCAAGAGCGAGTACGGCATCCGTGAGCGCGAGCTGGACGCCCACCTCGCCACCTTCATCCCCTTCTCTGCGGAAACCCGGATGAGCGGGGTGGACGTGAACGGCAACCAGTACCGCAAGGGGGCTGGCGACGCGATCGTCCGCTACGTCACCGAGCAGGGCGGGCGCCCGCCCGCCGAGCTGCAGGAGCAGCTTGACCTGATCGGCCGCGAGGGCGGCACGCCGCTCGCGGTCTGCCGGGACAACCACGTCCTCGGCGTCGTCTACCTGAAGGACATCGTCAAGGACGGGATGCGCGCCCGCTTCGATGAGCTTCGGCGAATGGGGATCAGCACGGTCATGGTCACGGGCGACAACCGCCTCACCGCAGCGAAGATCGCCGAGGAGGCCGGGGTGGACGACTTCCTCCCCGAAGCGACGCCCGAGCAGAAGCTGGAGCTGATCCGCGGCCACCAGGAGGAAGGCCGGATGGTGGCGATGGCCGGCGACGGCACCAACGATGCCCCGGCGCTGGCTCAGTCCGACGTAGGGGTGGCGATGAACACCGGCACCCAGGCGGCCCGCGAGGCGGGCAACATGGTCGACCTCGACTCCAACCCCACGAAGCTGATCGAGGTCGTAGAGATCGGCAAGCAGCTCCTCATTACGCGAGGGGCGCTGACCACGTTCTCGATCGCCAACGACGTAGCCAAGTACTTCGCGATCCTGCCGGCGATCTTCGCCTTCACCTATGCGGCCAACCCCGGCGAGCGCGGACCGCTCGACGCCCTCAACATCATGGAGCTGGGGACTCCGACCTCGGCGATCCTCTCGGCGATCGTCTTCAACGCGCTGGTGATCCCGATGCTGGTGCCGCTCGCCCTGCGCGGAGTCCGCTACCGGCCGATCGGCGCCACGGCGCTGCTGCGGCGAAACATGCTGATCTTCGGCCTCGGCGGCTTGATCGTGCCCTTCGTCGGGATCAAGCTCCTAGACCTGGTGATCCACAACCTGCTTGGAGCATGAGCCGATGGCCGGCCGCCTCAAGGTCTTCATCGGCATGGCGGCCGGGGTCGGCAAGACCTACCGGATGCTCCAGGAGGGCCACGCCGAGCAAGAGGCCGGCCGCGACGTGGCGATCGGCTACATGGAGCCCCACGAGCGACCGGAGACCTCGGCGCTGGCCGAGGGACTGGAGACGGTTCCGCGGCGGCGCGTCACCTACCGCAGCACCGACCTCGAGGAGATGGATCTGCCGGCGCTTCTGGCGCGGGCGCCTGACCTGGCGCTGATTGACGAGCTCGCGCACACCAACGCGCCCGGCGCCGAGCACGAGAAGCGCTACGAAGACGTGCGCGACGTGCTCGCCGCCGGCATCGACGTTTTCTCCACGGTCAACGTCCAGCACCTGGAGTCGCTGAACGACCAGGTCGCCGAGCTGACCGGGACGCGAGTGCGGGAGACGATCCCCGACGCGGTGCTCGGCGAGGCCGACGAGGTGGTGCTGATCGACCTCACCCCCGAGGCGCTGATCGAGCGCTTGCGGGCGGGCAAGGTCTACCCCGGCGAGAGCATCGAGCCGGCGCTGCGCAACTTCTTCACCGTGGAGAACCTGCTGGCGCTGCGGGAGGTCGCCCTGCGCCAGGTCGCCCAGGAGGTCGAGGCGAAGCGGCTGGTGGTCGAGGCGCCGCTTGGCACCCGCGAGGAGCGATTCGCCACCGAGGTCACGAAAGCGGTCGGCGAGCGGCTGCTGGCGCTGGTCCGGCCGCAGCCGTCCTCGCAGCGGCTGGTGCGCCGCGCCTGGCGCTCAGCGCAGCGGCTCGGCACCGGGCTCGACCTGCTCTGGGTGAAGCCGCCGAACCAGCCGATCGAGGGGGAGATCGAGCGCCAGGTGACGGCGCTCCGCCACCTCGCCTCGGTCCTCGGCGCCACCTTCCTGATCGAGGAGAGCGACAGCCTCGTGGACGGCGCCGCGCAGGTCGTCCGCGAGCGCGGCATCACCTACATCATGGTCGGGGAGTCCGAGCCGCCGCGCGGCCTGGCGCGGCTGCGCGAGCCGCTGCCGCAGCGGCTGATGCGGGCGACCCCGGCCGGGGTCGATGTGCGGATCGTCGCCCGCCGTGAGGGCAAGGAGGAGCGGTGACGGTGACGATCGAGCACCTCCTGATCGTCGTCGCGCTCCTCGCCGGCCTGATCGGCGGCTACCTGATCGCCCGATCGCGCTGGCGCGGGCGTCGCTCGGAGCGACCGCAGGCCATTCGCCAGATCCTCCTGCCGTTCACTGGCACCGAGATTTCCCGCCGTGCGGTCGATGCGGCGCTGCGGCTTGCGCGTGCGGAGGAGGCGACGCTGATGCCCGCCTACCTGGCGGCGGTGCCGAAGCAGCTACCGCTGGACTGCTCGATCCCGGCCGAGGCGGCGAAGGCGATGCCGATGCTGGAGGCGATCGAACAGCGGGCGACCGCCCAGGGCGTCGCGGTCGACTCGCGGATCGAGCGCGGTCGCTCCTACCGCCATGCCCTCGCCCGTCTCCTTGATCGCGAGACCTTTGATCGCGTCGTCGTCCCGGCCACCGCCGAGGTGGGCGCGGGCTTCTCCGGCGACGATCTCGTTTGGCTCTTGGAGAAAGCGCCGGCCGAGGTGCTGATCCTGAGGCCCGGCCCGGAGGACAGGCGGTTCGTGACGGCGAACGGATCACGACGATCTGCCGCGTAGGCGGCTGCGCTCCTGGGGCTACGTTGTAGGGGTGTCTGCCGTAGAGCTAGCCATCGTCTGTCTTGCTGTCTTCCTCGCTTTCTACGCGAGCGTCGTCTTGGTCCTGTTCGTCTTGGGTCGTCGCGGCGAGGCGCGAGCGGTGGCGCGCTTCATTCCCGATTGCCTCGTGCTCTTCCGGCGACTCCTCGCCGACGATCGCGTGCCAAGAGTCCGCAAGCTCGCGCTCGTCTTGATGCTCGGCTATCTGGCGCTGCCGATCGACTTGATCCCCGACTTCATCCCGGTTGCGGGCCAGCTTGACGATGCGATCCTGGTCGCCCTGACCCTCCGGTTCGTCCTGCACGGCAGCGGCCGAGAGATGGTTGACGAGCACTGGCCCGGCCCGCGTGAGGGTCTTGCCGTTGTCCAGCGCTTCGCCTTCGCGCCCAATGCGGAACGTCGCCAGGGCGCATGAAGAGCCCGGAGTGAGTGATGGAGTTCTTGCTGGCCTTCGTCGAAGATGTAGAAGCAGCTTGAGTTAAACGGGCGGCCGAGGCTGCCCGCCGAAGATCACAAGGAGGAAGTGATGAAGATCAAGCTACGGCGTCCTTCACCAGCGATGGCCGTTGCGCTGCTGGCTCTCTTTCTCGCGCTCGGCGGCAACGTCGTCGCTTACGGGCTAGGCCGGAACTCGGTCCACTCCCGCGACATCGCGCCGCGAGCTGTGAAGGCGTCTGACCTCGGCCACCTCCAGCTTCGGAGGTCGGGCCCCATCCTTGATCCGGACCCCACCGCCCATGACGGCAACTACACCGGCGCTGGCGGGCGCGCGAAATGCAAGAGGGGCGAGCGGCTAATCACTGGTGGCTCGTCGCAGACCGGCGAAGCCGGCACTCCGTACATGCGGGTTGTGGATGAAGGGCCGGTGCCAGTCGAACAGGCCTGGCGGGTGAGGTGGGCTTCTGACATGGGGGGAGCGGCGAGCGAGGACTTCGTCGTCGTTGCCCTTTGTCTAGTCAAATAGCCCGGTTGCGGACGCCGATTCGATGCGCGTCAGCCACCCTCGCGAGACGCGATCGGCGCTGATTGAAAACCCTCTGATTATCGGTCCTGAAAAGTGGGTAATAAAGCCGGTTGCACGGAGTCGCTGACGTAGCGACTCGCGGAAGTGTCGGAGGCGGCAGTGAGCGATTTCGGCAGCGGCAGCAATGAGTGAGGGGGCCAATTTCTCTCCTTCTTGCCCTGTTGTAGTGATGGGTCCCGATTCCCCCGCCTCGACCGACGCCGGAACCGCCACCGACGAGCTGTTCCAGAGCCTCGTCCGCGAAGGGCCTGGACGCGGAGAGGCGCTGCGGACGCAGCTCGCGACTCGCTATCCCGACTGCTCGGCAGACGCGATCGAGGAAGCGATCCAGTACGCCTGCAAGAGCTTCTTGGACGAAGCCGAGGGCATCGGCGCCCCTGGCCAGGTCTACGCATGGATTCGCACGGCAGCGCATCGCAGCCTCGGCCGCGAAGCCGACAGGCACCATCGGGAGGTAGTGGTCGACCCCGGCGGGGATGGTCTTGAGCGGGCCGGCGCTGAGGTCGCCGGCCCGGTCGAGGAGCTGATCGAGATCGAGGACGACGCCGACCTGGAACTCTTGGTCAGCGAGGTCTCCTCCTCGCTCTCCGAGCGCAGGCGCGATGTCCTCGCCCTCCACGGCGCTGGCTGCAAGCGCTCGCAGATTGCCGAACGCCTCGGTCTACCCGAGCGGATCGTCAAGCGCGACATCGAGGCGATCATGGACGAGGCGCGGGCGACCCTTGCTCGCCTTGCCGGCGGCGGCTGCGAGCGCGGCGAGCCGCTGGTGATGCGCCTTCTCTGCGGCATCTCAGACCCGGTGGAGTCGGCACAGGCGCGCGAGCATCTTTCACATTGCGGGCGCTGCGAGCTGTTCAGCGAGCGGCTGATCGCCTGGCGCGAGAAGGCCGGCGCGATGCTTCCCGCTCCGGTCGCCGAAGGCGCGAGCCCCGGAGTGCTGGGGCGGATCGCGGAGTCCTCCACGGAGCGACTGGCCGCGCTTAAGCAGCACGTCCTCGACGGAGGGGCGCAGCTCAAACAGCACGCGACGACGACCTACTACCGCGCCGTCGATCCGACGCCCCTCGCCGCCGCTCGCCCCGGCACCGCCGCCGCCGTGATCGCGAGCTGCATCGCGATCGGCGGCGGGGCGGCGACGTACTGCGTCGAGCAGGGCGTCGATCCGCTGGGCGCCGCGAAGGGCTTGATCGCCTCTGCGCCGGAGGAGCCCGATCCGACGACTGCGCCGACCGAACCGGAATCGACGGGGCCGACCTACACGCCGGTCGAAACGCCGGTGGTCGAAGAACCCGCGCCGACTCCAGAACCCGCACCGCAGTCAGAGCCGGAAGCGCAGCCGAAGCCCGAGCCGAAGCCCGAGGACAGCTTCGAGCCCGTCTCGCCGGCATATGCGTCGAGCGAAGGCGGATCGGAAGAAACCTATGAAGCGCCGGAAGCGGCGCCGGTCGAAAGCACGCAGTCGGCACCGGCACCCGCCCAGCCTGGTCCGCAGTTTGGAGGCCCATGATGCAAGTCGCTCTACACCCCGATCTCCGCCCCGCCCGCGTCTCCGCGCTCCTCGCCATCGCCGCCGCGATCGTGCTCGCCGTCGGCCTCGCGGCACCCCGCCCGGCGAGCGCTGGCGAATACACGATCTCCATCTGCCAGGCCGATGAAGCGGGTTATGTCAGCTCAGCCTTCGAACAGTTCGCTACTCGTGGAATGAAGTGGAGGCGGGCATGCGATCCACGCGGAGATGGGCGCCGGGGACTTGTCACCGCGAACGTCCCTCGTGCCGGTCGCGTAGAGCAAGGGGCGCAGTCCGGGTTCATCCTCAATGCCCCGCCGGGGACGACCTTTTCCCGCTTCCGCTGGTCGGGCCAGGCGCAGCGTCGCGACTGCCGTTACGCACTAGAGCTCTTCGCCGAGCGTCCCGGCACTACGCCGGTCTCGATGAAGAACGTGCGCGCCAACCGGGGCTGCCCACGTCCCGGTATGGCGCAGTCGTCCGGGGCACCGTTTCCACGCGCCTATGACCTCGGCGGCGCCACTCGGATTGTCCAGCGCGTCGTCTGCAAGGGAAGTCCGAAACACCAATTCTGTTCGGGGCTAGGTCAGAACTACATCCGAACCTTCTCCGCGGAAGCAACGGTGACTGACGGCAGCGCCCCGGCAGTCGGGGTTGTCCCGAGCTTGCCGCTCGCGCGTGGCGAGTGGGTCAGAGGAAAACAGAGCTTCGACTACGACGCCTCCGACAACGTCGGCGTCAAAAGCGTGACCGCGCTCATCAGTGGGGAATCACGCGGGGGCGAACAGCGCGATTGCGACTACTCGCAGCGAGTTCCGTGCATCAGTGGACCGGGCCGGATCGCAATCAACACCGCGGAGGCGCTTGAAGGCTCACAGCCACTTTCCGTCGTCGCCGAAGACGCAGCGGGCAACCGCGCGGAGTCAGGTGCCGTAACGGTGCGGATCGACAACGCCGCTCCCGGTGCTGTGCCGGTCGGGATCGGCGGCGGAGAGAACTGGCGCAATGCCAACGACTTCGATGTCGCCTGGTCCAATCCCAGCGAAGGCGATCGGGCTCCGATCACCGCCGCTCATTACCGCCTCTGTCGCGCGGGCGGAAACGAGTGCGTCAACGGCGACCGCGCCGGGGCCGGGATCGCGGCGATCGACAGCCTTGCGGTCCCATCGCCGGGCGAGTGGGAGCTGCGGCTCTGGCGAGAGGACGCCGCTGGCAACCAGCAGGCGGATAACGCCTCCCAACCCGTCCGCCTCCGCTTCGACCCTGAGCCGCCGCAGCTCGGCTTCGAGAATCCGAGCGTCGAGGACCCGACGCGGGTGTCGGTCCTCGTCACCGACCGGATCTCCGGGCTGGCCGGAGGCGGGATCGAGATCAGCCGCGCGGGGTCGGGGAGCTGGCAGGTGTTGCCGACCACCCAGGAGGGCGATCGCCTTGTAACGCGCATTGACGACGCCTCCCTGTCGGCCGGCGACTACGACCTGCGGGCCACGGCGCACGACCAGGCGAACAACCTGGCGGGCACCGATCGCCGCCTCGACGGTCAGCCGATGCGGCTGACGCTGCCGCTGCGGGTCGCGACCGCGATGAAGGCGGGTGTGGTCGAGAAGCGCAGCGTCACCCGCAAGGGGAAGAAGGGCAAGGTGCGCCGGACCGTCCTCGAGCCGCGTGCCAAGGTCTCGTTCGGGAGCAAAGTGCATCTCGGCGGTCGCCTCGTCAACCGCGCCGGGCACCCGCTGACCGACGCGAAGATCCTCGTCTACTCGCGCCCGAAGGAAGGGACCGAGCAGCTCGTCGGGACCGTGACGACCGATACCAGTGGCCGCTTCTCCTACGCGGTCGAGGCGCGCGCCTCGCAGACCTTCCGCTTCGCCTATTCAGGCACGGCGACGATCCTGCCGGTCGAGGACACCACGACCCTGTTGGTCAAGGGGACCTCGACCTTCACGGTGAAGCCGAAACGGGTGCTGAACGGCGATTCCGTGATGTTTAGCGGGCGGGTGAAGGGGCGCCCGCTCCCCGAGACCGGGAAGCTGTTGGAGTTGCAGGTCCGGTTCACGTCGGGATTTCAGACGTTCCGAACGGTCCGCACCGACGCGGACGGCGCCTGGCGGATTCCCTACTTGTTCGACAGCATATGCGGCGAGCAGGAGTTCGACTTCCAGGCTCATCTCGCCGGGGAGGCCGGCTGGCCGCTGGAGGCCGGCAACAGCCGGACGTTGACGGTCCGAGTGAAAGGGCGGCCATGCTAGACCGGAGAGGCCGATCACCCCGAGTCGAGGAGAGACCTAGATGAGAGCGCTGCTTGACCGGCTCACCTACGCCAACGTCGTCGCGACCCTGGCGCTGTTCATCGCCGTGGGAACCGGCGGCGCCTACGCCGTCTCGAAGATCGACGGCTCCGACATCAGGAACCGCAGCCTGACCGGCAAGGAGTTCAAAGCGAACTCGCTCGGGGGCAAGGTGATCCGAGAGTCGAGCCTGCGCCCAGTCCCCCGCGCGCAGAACTCCGCCCGGCTCGAAGGCCAGCCCGCCTCTCGCTTCCTCGACAGCTGCCCGCAGGCGTTCGCTCCCACGATCCCGGTGGGGGACGTGTGCGTCGAGACCCAGGCACGCCCCCCTCGGTCGTATGGAAGCGCCGTGTTCTCCTGCGCCCTGACCGACAACCGAGAACGGGCCGGGCGGCGCCTGCCCACCCACCAGGAGCTGATGGCGGCGCTGGCGCAGCCGCAGATCCAGCTCGCACCAGGCGGCGAGCTGACCAGCGAGGTCTACCCGTCCAGCAGTAAAGCCGGCGCGGTCGACGTTCTCTACGTCACCGAAGAAAACGGCAACGTCGGCATCACCGAAGACGTAGGAGGCGACAAGAGCTTCCGCTGCGTAGCCGACCCCATGAACTGAAAGCAACAGCCTCGACAACGAGGAGGAGCCCGATGGCAAACATCACCCAGCACCTAACGCCCGTCTCCCTTGACTCGCGATCGGGGTCTCCTCCTGGCCGGCGACTCCTCGCGCTGGCGCTGGTCGTGATGCTCGTCCTCGGCAGCGTCTTTCCCGGCTTCGCCCTAGCGGGCGAGGGCGACAGCGAAGGTGAGGGGACGGCGCCGCCGATCGAAGTGCCGGTCGATCCGGGCTTCGATCCCGGCGGGGAAGAAGAAGCGCTCGAAGAAGCCCCGGTGGCGGGCGGCGACGAAGAAACCGGCGCGGTCGAAGCCGAACCGGAAGTAGATGCTGAAGTGCCGGCGGCCGGGGAAGTGACCAGTGCCGCCGCCGAAGCGCCGCCGGGCGAAACGGCCTCACCGGCGCCGACCACCTCCCCGGCGCCGCCGCCCCGGCACTCGAACCCGAGCCCGTGCAGCAGCAGGCGCCGGAGGCGAAGACCTCCGAGCCGGTCGCCAATCAGTCGATCGTCGCGCCGAAGCAGAGACCCGCTGGGGAGCAGGCGGCGTCCTCGGGCGCGACCGCTGGCCAAGCCGCCCCGGCGAGCGAACCGTCCGAGGAAGAAGCGCCGTCGGCCCCGGCGCCCCAGCCCGCCGCACCGCCGCCGGCCGATCACAGCCGCCACCTGGCGGGGAAGGACTCCTATGTCGTGCAGTCCGGCGACTGCCTCTGGCACATCGCCGCGGGCCTGCTTCCCGGTGATGCCAGCGATGCGCAGA
This sequence comes from uncultured Actinomycetes bacterium, assembly GCA_963728025.1. Taxonomy (GTDB): domain Bacteria; phylum Actinomycetota; class Thermoleophilia; order Solirubrobacterales; family 70-9; genus VAYN01. Next base: position 230,843 of record CAVSIF010000004.1, read on the forward strand.
TCGCCGCCGAGGTGGCGCGTCTGTGGAGCCTCAACGAAGCCGCCGTCGGCACCGACGACCCGAGCCTGATCTACGCCGGGACTACGTTGCGCCTGCGCTGAGCTCCTAGCGCGCATTCATTTCCTGACTCCGGCCCACTCGGGCCGGAGTTTTTTTTGCGCTGTTTTCCAGAGCTTCAACACAAATACACACTTTGCAGGGGGTCAGTTTTCACCTTCGACCCCCTGTTGTAGTGAGATGGTCACCAATCCAAAACAGCAGTCGAATGCAACGGTAGGAAACGAGCCGCTGTCCGCGGAGACGGTCGAGATGGTGGCGGCGATGCTGAGGGTCCTGAGCGATCCGATCCGCATTCGCCTGATCGAAGTCCTCAATGATCGAGGCGGGGCCACGGTCGCAGCGCTCACCGCCTGCGTCCCAGTGAGCCAGCCCAGCGTCTCAAGGCACCTTTCGGTGCTGCACAACGCCGGCATCGTCAGCCGGCGGCCGCAGGGCATGTGGGTTCGCTACGAGCTGGTCGACTTCACCGGCTTGTGGCTCATCCAGCAGCTCGCCTCCGGGCTCGCCACGAGCCCCGCCAGCTCCTAGAGCTGAGCTTCCTCGGAAGGCTCCCGTCAGAACGGGCGGCGTCTCAGACGCCGCCCCGTTCACTGTGTGGAAGTGAAACACCCACATAACTAGATGCCTATGCGGTTATGACCAATTCGGCACCTCGGCTCCCCGTTGTCGTGAGCCAGCAAATCGGCTGGCACCAAGCACGACACCGGAGGTGGTCTAGAAGTGTCAGTAGGAATTGGTACTCAGCCCAGGCGGCGCGAAGGTGATGGCCGCTCGGTCGGCTCGGCGCTCCGGGCTGTGGGCCGGGTGGCGCTGTGGGCGCTGGTCGGGCTCCTGCTCCTGCGGGGGGTTTCCGGCGTGCTCACCGAGCCCCGGCATGACGGCTCGCCCACCGCCGATCGAAGCAGCGCCGCCGACCCCGCCACCACCGCCTTCGCGGTTCGGTTCGCGCGGGCCTATCTCACGGATGCCTCGCCGCAGGCGCTGGCTCCATATCTCGCACCGGGCGCGTCGGTGCCGGTCCCTGCCCAGGCCGGCGCCGTCGCCCAGGTCGAGCAGGCCGAGGTCGCCGCAGTTCGCGACCTCGGCGACCGCCAGGCGATCGTCACGGTCGCCTGCGAGCTCGGCGACGCCCGCACTCTCTACCTCGCCGTCCCGATCGTTCGCGAAGACGCGGCCGAGGTGGCGGCCCTGGGAGTGCCGGCGCTCGTCGCGGGACCGGCAGCGGTCGGGGCGAGCATCGAGCCGCCCCGGCCCGTCGCCGGCCCTGACGCGGAGGCGATCGCCGGGCTCGTCCGGCGCTTCATGCCCGTCTACCTGACGGCGACCAGCCCAGGCGATCTCTCCTATCTCCTCGCCCCGGACGCGGCGGTGACGCCGCCGGGCGGTGGCTTCGAGCTCGTCGCTGTCGCGAGCGTGAAGCAGGTCGGCGGCGGCGAAGGGGCTCGCCGCACGGTGGTCGCCACCGCGCGGGTCCGCGACGCGGCGAGCGGGGCGGTCGTCCTGTTCGCCTACCGGCTCGGCCTCGTCCGGCAGGACCGCTGGTACGTCGAGCAGGTCGAAGGGGCGCTCTCGTGAGCCAGCGGCGGGCAGCTGCCCTGGCCGTCGTCCTCGTCCTGGCGACGGCGCTCTGGCTGGTGCCGGACGCGCTTGCCGCCGGCAATGACGTAGGCCGCAACATCGGTTCGGAGCTGCGTCGCTGGGCCGCGTCGATCTACGGCGGCCTGATCGCGATCGTCGGCCTGGTCTTCCTCCTCAACAGGAAGTTCACCGACCTCGCGGTCTTCCTGCTGGCCGCGATCCTGGTCGGCTGGCTCGTCTTCTCACCTGACCAGGTCGCCGACGCGGCGCGGGCGATCGGGAATCGGATTCTGCCGTGAGCGACGGCTACGAGCCGATCCGCTCCTACCAGCGGATCTTCCGCCCCGAGCGCCGCATCTACTCGATCGAGGGGCGGCCGCTTCCGGTGCCTGGCGGGGTGCCGCTGCGCTGGCTCTCCTACGCGACGGCGGCCCTGCTTCTCGTCCTCGCCCTTGGCTCGGGCTCGGCCGCGGTCGCCCTGACGATCACGGCGATCGCCGGGGTCGGAGGCGCGAGGGCGGGGGGCCGGGTCGGCGCCGTGGTGGCCGCGCTCGGCGCGCTGGCGGCAACGTGGATCGGCGGCCTGGTGATCGGCTTGATCGCCTGGCCGCTGCGAGTGGTCGTGATCCCGGCCGCGCTCGCGACGCTGGCGACCCAGGCGACGCCGGACGGGCGCCGCGCGGATCGCTTCGCCCTCTCCTGGCTCGCTGTCCATCTCGCCCCGCTGCGGCGCTCGCTGGGCCGGGCGCTGCCCGCGCTCGGGCGAGCGCATCTGCTCGGCGGCGAGCTCTGGGTCGCGCCCGACGAGCGCTCGCCGCGCCTGCGGCGTGGCCGCGTCCGCGGTCCGGCGATCGTCTTCTTCTCGGCGCCGCTCGCCGTGCGCGCCTCGCGCCGGCGCCGGCAGGTCGCGCAGGCACCCGGCCGGCGCCTGCGCAGGGGGGAAGTGAGCGCGCGGCGGCTGGCGCTCGGCGAGGGCGATGTCCTGGAGGTCCGGCCGTGACCGGGTTCCCGCTGCGCTACGCGAGGCGGAACGTCCTGATCGGGCCGGGCGGCGAGGCGGCGGCGCTCTATCGCGCCGAGACGATCGCCTATCCCTTCCTTCCCCTCGCGGAGAAGTGGGGGCTGCTGCGGCGGCTTGAGCGCTTCGCCCACCTGGCCGGCGCCGACTTCTCGATCTGGCGGGTCCAGCGGGCCTACCCGGCAGAGCGCTACGCGCCTGACCTCGCCGATCTCGCCGACGAGCGCCACGCCGACGCCGAGGGGTGGCGGCGCTACCTGGAGGGCCATGAGGCGCGGCTGCGCGAGCTCCGCTCCCACGTCCCCGAGGTCTATATCGCCGTCTCGCTGGCCGGGGGCGGCGCCGGCCCCAGCGCCCTGCGCTCCTTCGGGCGGGTACGTCGCCGCGTCGAGGAGCTGGCCGGCGTCGGGGCGCCGCAGCCGATCTCGGGCTCTGAGCTGGAGGCGCTGGCGGTGGTCGAGCAGCGCACCTTCGACCGGCTCGGCGGCGCGATAGCCCTGGAGCGGGCATCGACCGAGGAGCTTCACTGGCTGCTTCGCCGCGCGGCCTGTCGCGGCGTCGCCGAGCCGGCGAGCGACCCCCACTGGCAGCCCGACGCCCTGGTCGTCGCCGCGCCCGGCGGATCGGTCGCCTACGAGCCGCTTGAGTCCGAGCTTTGGCGCTGCGCCAACGCGCCTGCGACCGAGCATCCCGGCGAGCCGCCGTCGCTGGTGGTCGAGGCCGAGGAGGGCACCGCCTACCAAGCGTTTCTCTGCGCCGGCTCTCTAGCGGAGGAGGCCGAGTTTCCCGGCGCCGCCGAGATCCTTTTCGGCCCGGCAGAAGACGCCGGCTTCCCGGTCGACGCGGTCCTGCACGCCCATTGGGTCGGCAACCGCGAAGCGCTCGGCCAGGTGCGCAAGCGCATCCTCGATGTCGAGCACGCCTACCGCGAGCAGATGGAGGGCGCGAGCGGCCCCGGCGTCCTCGCCGAGGAGGACCGCGAGCTCGCCCGCGAGTACGAGGCGATCTTGCAGTCCTCGGCGCACCCGCCGATGCTGCGGGCCTCGATCTCCCTCGCGATCGGCGGCCCCGATCGCGAGGAGCTGGAGCGCCGGGTCGGGGCGCTGCGCGAGCGCTTCGGCGACGTGGCTCTGCACCGCCCGCGCGGCCTCCAGCACGCGCTATTCGAGGACCACCTGCCCCGCCCCGGCGGCGGCTCGGTCCCGGACTACGTCCAGCAGATGACGGTCGAGCAGTTCGGCGCGGCGGTGCCGATCGCGACCGCGCACGTCGGCTCGACCGAGGGCATCTACATCGGCTTCTCCCCGGCCGGCGGCGCCCGCCCGGTCTTCTACGACCCGACCGAGGCGCCGCGCGAGGCTCGGGCCTCGGCGGTGCTCCTCGCCGGGACGCTCGGCTCGGGCAAGACGATCGCCGCGCAGTCGATCGCCTTCGCCGCCCAGCGCCGGGGCTCGCTGGTCGTGGATTTCGACCCCAAGCCCGACCACGGCCTCGACCGCGTCGCCGAGCTGGAGGGCGAGGTCGAAGTCCTCGAGCTTCTCGGGCGCGGTCGAGCACCGGGGCAAGCTCGACCCGCTCGCGATCGGGCTGCCCGAGCTGCGCGAGGAGCTTGCCTCCAGCTACCTGCTGGAGCTGTTGCGCGACCCGCCGCCCTCCTGGGAGGTCGCGATCGACCGCGCCGTGCACGACGCGGTCCGGGCGGGGGAGCGAAACCTGCGCGGCGTGATCCAGCGGCTGCGCTCGGCAGAGTCCGAGGCGGGCCGCGAGGCCGCCGAGGCGCTGGACGTGCTCTCTGACTTCGGCCTGGCGCGTCTGGGGTTCGGCAGCGGCGAGGTTGAGCCGATCGAGGTCGAGCGGTCGGTAATCACGATCCGCACGCCGGGGCTCAGCCTCCCCGACCCCGGCGCCTCACGGGAGACCTACACGCGCATCGAGCGCGTCTCGGTGGCGACCCTCTCCCTGGTCGCCGCCTTGGCGCTGCGGCTGATCGCGGGCGATCGCAGTCGCCACAAGGTGGTCGTGCTGGACGAGGCGTGGTTCCTACTCGCCTCGACGCAGGGCCGCTCGCTGCTCAACCGGATCATCCGCCTCGGTCGCGCGCTGAACGCGACCGTGCTGGTCGCGACCCAGCGCCTCGCCGATCTCGGCGACCTCGCCGAGCTGTTCGGCGTCTACTTCCTGTTCGGCCAGGAGACCGACGCCGAGGCGCGGGCGGGGATCGCGCAGATCGGCCTCGACGCCGACGACGGCGCCGCCCGCGCCCGCCTGCGCGAATACCGCCGGGGCCTCTGTCTGATGCGCGACCTCGACGGCCGGGTCGGGGAGCTGGGCTTCGACCTCGCCCCAGAGCACCTGGCCGCGCTCGACAACACCCCGAGGGCGGCGGTCGCATGAGCGGGCGATGGCGGCGACGGGTCACGGTGACGCTCGGGCTGGGCGCGCTGATCCTGCTCCTCGGCCATCCGGTCGCGGGCGCGGCCAGCGATGTCTGGGGCAACGTCGGCCCTTCGCCCCAGGTCGGGGGCGAAGGGATTGCCGGGCGCTACCCGCTCACCCACTACCCGCTCGACCAGCACTTCGATGTCATCTCGGTCTCGCTGACCGGCGCCGACGTGGACGCCTCGGGCGTCCCAGCGATGATCGCCTTCTTCTTCGCCTCGATCCTCTGGCTGGCGACCAGCTTCCTGGCGAACCTGCTCATCACCCTTTTCAGCTTCGCCTTCGGCCTCGACCTGGTCAACGGCTCGCAGGCCACCGGCGGCGCCGGGGCGCTCGCGCCCGTCTCGCGCGCGATCCACTCGATCTACGCAGATGTCCTCGGCGAGCCGTGGCTTGTGCTTGCGATCGCGGTCGCCGGCATCTGGGCGATGTGGCGAGCGCTGGTGCAGCGCCGCTACTCCGAGACGGCGGGGGCGCTGGGGCTGTCGCTGATCTACGTCGTCGCGGCGCTGTTCTTCGTCGCCCAGCCGGGGGCGACGATCGGGGCCGTCTCCAAGTGGACGAATCAGATGTCCGGGGCGTTCCTGTCGATCTCCTCCCACGGCGACCCGTCAAGCGCCCGGCAGGCGAAGGAGGACACGGCAAACGAGCTGTTCGACCAGCTCGTCTTCAAGCCCTGGGTCGTCCTCAACTTCGGCGGGCTCGAACATTGCGTCGTCGCCGGCACCGGCTCGGCTGACTCCGATCCCGAGTCGGTCGCGGTGCGGCCGCTCTCCTCTCGACCCGACCGCGATGCTGCACTCGCTCGGCGCCTGCGGGCCGAGACCGAGATCACCGCGGACGGCAAGGTCTGCGTCAACAACGCGAACAAGTACGCGGCCCGCTTCCTCCGCTGCGCGAGCGGGTCGTGGAAGTCAACCTCGCCGACCCCGACCGCCAGCCGGCCTGGAACCTGTTCGCCGTCGCCGGCCGCTCGCCGAGGCGGGCCACCGGCCAGGTCGATGCCGTGGTCGATGCCTTCGCCTCGGCCCTGCGCTGGGACGAGGTCAACGCCCGCGCGCTCAACCTGACCACGCAGGCGGCGCAGGCGCTGGTCGACCTCGCCCGCCAACTCCCTGCCGAGCTGGCCCCGACGATCTTCGAGATCCCCGTCCTGCTGAGCGACGACGAATGGCGGGCGGCGGTGCTGCCGCACGTCTCGTCGCCGGTGCGGCAGTTCTTCGAGGAACGCTTCCCGCGCCTCGCGCCCGAGGCGATCACCCCGGTCACGAACCTGATCGACCGCCTGCGGGCGGCGCCGACCTCGGCCGCCCTGTTCGGCAACCCCCTCGCGACCTATGACATCCGCGCGGCAATGGATCGAGGGCAGATCGTCCTTGTCTGCCCCGGCTCGGCTCGGGCCGCGACCGGCTGATCGCCAACTTCTTCGTCTTCGACGCCCTGCATGGCGCGAAGTCCAGGGCCGATGTCCCGCCCGAGCGCCGCCGCGAGTTCTACGCCTGGCTGGACGAGGTCCAGATATACGACGGGGCATCCTCGGGCACGCTGGCCGCCCTGTTGGAGCAGGTCGCGAAGTTCGGGGTGCGGGCGCTGCTGCTGAACCAGAACCCCGAGCGGCTGACCGCCGCGACCCGCGACGCGGTCACCACCAACCGCTCCCACCTGGTGACGACGGCGCTGAACGCGAAAGGCTCCGGGCTGCTCGCCCGCGAGCTCGGCGGCGAGGTGGCGCCCGAGACGATTGGGCAGCTGCCCCGTTTCCACAGCCTCGCCTCCGTCACCCTCGACGGTGAGATCAGCCGGCCGTTCCGGCTGGCGGGCACCCCGGTCGAGGAGCTGTTTCCCGATGCCTGCCACCCCGAGGCCCTGGGGCTGCTCGACTCCGCGATCGACCAGAGCATCGGGCGCAGCCCGATTGCCGAAACGCTTGCCCGCCTCGATCGCCATCCGGCGGAAATCCTCGGGCACCTGCTCGGCCGGCAGGGTCAGGGCGGGCGGCACACCGGCGGCCGGCAGACCCTCGATACCGGAGCCGCACAGTGAGGGCCGCCGAGCGGAGCCTGCCGCGACTCGGGCCGACTGCGGTGACGGTGATCGAAAGCCTCAACCAGCACCGATTGCTCTCGACCCGCCAGATTCACGCGCTGCACATGCCGCAGGCCTCGCTGCGGTGGGCTCAGAACCTGACCGCGCGCCTGCGGGCGCTCGGGCTCGCCGCCTCGACGCCGCTGCCGGGAGGACTGCGGCTCTGGCACCTGACCGAGAGCGGCGTCGCCGTGGCGGGGACGATCCCGAGCCGCGCCGAGACCCGGCGCAAGGTGATCTCGCCTGAGCAGGCCGCCGGACCCCTGCAGGAGCACACGATCGCCGTCAACGATGTCGGGCTCGCCTTCGTCCGGGCCGCGCGCGAGCGCGGCGACGAGTGCGGCCCGTTCGACTGGCTCCACGAGGTGGCCCACTCGCTGGGCCCGCCACCGGGAAGACGTACCTCCGAGCAGTTGATCGCGGATGCGGTTCTCACCTACCAAGCAGAGCGCGGCGGGTCGACCAGCATCGACTACCGCTTCGTCGAGCTCGACCGCGCCAATCGCTCGGCCGCCGATCTCGCACGCCGCCTCGGCCGCTACGCACGCCTGTACCGGCGCACGATCCCGGCAGAGTCGGGACGCGGGGCGGTCGCCCTGTGGTCGCGGCTGTACCCGGTCTTCCCGACCGTGCTGGTTGTCCTCGCCGGGCGGCGCAGGGACCGGCTCGAGGATCGCCGCCGGACGGTGCTTGCGCTGTGCCGTCAGGACCCCGACCTCTCCGAGACGTCGGAGGTCGAGGTCTCGATCTGCCTGCTGGACGAGCTCGCCGATCGCGGGCCGTTCGCCCCGATCTGCCGGACCGTCGCCCACCCCGGCAAGCCGGTCGACTGGCTGGGGGAGGAGGTCCGCTGATGGCTGGGTCGCGGGCTGCCAGCGAGCGTCCCCCGTCGTTCGGGCTGCCGATGCTGCGGGCCGACGAGCGCTTCGTGGATGCGCTGGCCGCCAGCGTCGCCGAGCAGGTCGCCGACCGCCTCCAAGGCGCGGCCGAGGGCGACAGCTACTTGAATCCCGAGGCCGCCGGCCGCTACATCAGCGTCTCGCGTAGGCGCGTCCACGAACTGACCAGCACCGGCCTGCTGGAGCCGGACGGCTATGACGGGCGCACGCCTCTCTATCGCCGCCGGACGCTTGACGACTACGTGACGAAGGCGGGGGAGAGAGCGTGATCCCGATCCGTCGAATAACCCATGAGCACTGGGATTGCGAGGTTCGGGGACAGGCTGACAGGCCGCATCTTCCTGTTAACGTTTTGTCCGACAACGCAAATGGGGCGGCGCCGCCGAAACGGCCCGCCCCCGGCTCACGAGGTGATAGCTCATGAGCGTTTCTCAGGATACGACTGTCCGTGCAGATAGTCAGGGCTGCGGCGACAAGCGGCGGCTAGTCAAGACCAAAACGCCCGGCGTCTACAAGCGCGTCGATGGCGAAGGCAACATCATCGGCTACGTCGCCGTAATCGAAGTGGCCGGCAAGCAGCGCAAGCGAAGCGCCCGCACCTACGGCGCGGCGCGTCGGATCAAGCGCGAGAGCGACACCAACCGCGATCGTGGCGAGCTCCAGGAGCCAACGGCGATCGCCTTTCGTGCCTTTCTCGATGAGTGGGTCGAGCGCTATCGCGGCCAGGGTCGTCGCGGTTTCCGCGAGAACACCCGCGACGAATACCGACGGCTTATCGCCAACTACGCCCATCCATTCTTCTCGTCCAAGTTGAAGCTGATCGACGTGACCACGTTCAAGCTCGCTCGGTTCGTGGATTGGCTGGCCGACGAGGACGAGCAGGGCAAGCGTCTCAGCGATTCGACCATCGCCAACATCGTGATCCCGCTACGCGCGGCGCTGACGACGGCGAACCGCGAGGGTCTGATCCGGCACAACCCCTCCCAGGGGCTTGCGCTGCCTCACCGCGAGGACATCGAGGAGGGCGAAGACGAAGGCGAGATCAAGGTGTTCAGCCGAGAGCAGCTTGCGGTGGTCCTGGCGATGGCACCGGAGAGCTACAAGCTGCTGTTCGAGGTGCTGGCGACGACCGGCCTGCGGATCAGCGAGGGCATGGCGCTCCAGCGCCTCCACTTTCAGATCGACGGCTCGACTCCCGAGGTCTGCGTCCGGCGCGCGCTCGTCCGCGGGCGAGTCGAGCCGCCGAAGACGAAGTACGGCAGGCGCGAGGTGCGGCTGCCCGACTCGCTCGTCTACAGACTGCGCGCGCACTTCGCCGAGCAGCCCGACCAGGACTCGACCGCGCTCGTCTTCACGAACAGGTCGGGCAACGTTCTGGAGTACGGCAACCTTCTCCGCCGGCACCTCAAGCCGATCGTGGAGGAGGTCAACGCGCCCTGGGCGGGCTTTCACACGTTCCGCCACACGTTCGCCTCGCTTCACCTGAGCCGAGGGACCAACCTGCTCCAGCTCAGCCGCGCGCTCGGCCACCACTCGGCCGCGTTCACGCTCTCCCGCTACACGCATCTACTGCCCGGCGACGAGGCACCGCCTCTCGATCTCACTGTCGCAATCGCGGCCGACTCGGGCGACGCCGCTGACGACCTCGCTGCGGAGCCAGCTCTTGTCAAGTAGTTCAACCCGAAAGGAATCGCGATGAGCAAAGACACCGACAAAGCAACCGTCGAAAGAGTCCCCTTCTGCCTATGCACCAACACTGAGTTGGAGGCCGGGAAGACCTGCGGGCTGCCGTTCTGCCCGAACGCGCCGACCGCAGGCGACGGCGAGGACGTGCCGACGCACCCTCGGCTCACTGAGGACGGGGAGGCGACTGGATCAGTCGTGATCGAGGAGGGGCGGCCGGAGGACCGGGCGCTTGAACTTCTCCGTGCGCACTCTGTTTTCGCGCAGGCTGATGCCTTCGCCTGGATGGGTGCCGAGCACCTGGGCGGCGGCCTGTTCTGCGCTTCGGTCTATTCAGGCACGGCGGCGGACAGCCCCTATCTCTGGATCACCGAGAGTGAAGAGGACCCGGACAGGTTCCTCGCCTGCGTCTACGTCGGCGGTGCCGATGGCGAGGAAGCGGAAGACCCGTTCCTCGTCGCCGAATGCGGCGACGAGGACCTGGCCGACGAGTCGCTGCGGATGCTCGCCTCGGCCGGCAAGGCGGCGCAGCAATGACCCCGACCGAGGGGCGCGCGACAGTGGGCAGGGCGACCTGTCCGCTGTCGCGCCTTCCGCCGAGCCTCTGCGCTTCTACGACCACCATCGCCAGCGCTACGCCGAGAAGGTCCTGATCCCCGAGGCCGGTGAGTTCCAGATCGGCGACTACATCGAGGAGGAGGGAACGGTCGGCGGTGATGGCGAGTTCAAGATCACGCTGGTCGAACTGCACGGCGACAGCCGCTGGTCGCTGTATCCGCATCTGGAGGTCTACGGCGAGGGAGTTGGCGCGTTGCGTCGGGGGATCGACGTAGGACTCCTCGACGTTCTAGGGCCCGTCAACAGCCGAGACGAGTTCGCCCGGCGGCTGCTGGCGATTGGGCTGATCGACCGCTCCGACACTCCGCTCCCGGAGACGGAACCATGAAGCGACTACGCGAAGGGCGACCGCGTTCGCTTCCTTGACTTCGGCGAGCCCGATCCCTACGGCCGCCTTCGGGTCGGCAACCGAGGGAACGGTCGCGACCGTTGCTAACCCGCTTCCTCTTTCATCTCATCCCGCAGCCTGGTCAACTCCTCCGACTGAAGCAGCTCGGTCAGCTTCCAAGCTGGCACGACTCCTGCAATCCCGGAGTTTTGCTTGACGAACTGCCGTCCCGCGAGCGGCTCGCCTATCGAGTCCAACACGAGCTGATGGTCGTGGAAGTGGCCCCAGTCGATCCCCAGCAGCGAGGGCTTGCCGGGGTTCCCGACGTTGATGGAATTGCCTTGTACTGGTTCGCCCATGCTCACGCCGATGCCGCCGCCGAAGTGGGTCTCGATATGCAGTCGAAAGGCCATGACCGGCGATCCGCTGTAGCCGCTGAGCGACAGCGCCTCGACCAAGTAGCTGAGCTGCTTGCCCCTCGGGGTCGTGATCTTCTCGGTGGCGAGCATTGCCACATGCCCAAATCGAGCGATCGGCGCGTTGTACTGCTTACCCTCGACGTTGATGTATCTCCCGAGGAAGAAGATGTCGTCGCCGGGGAGGACGGCGTTCGTCTCGGACACGAAATCGTTCCAGGGGATGCAGGCGAACTCCTGGTTCGTGACATCGAGAGGAAAGACGGCGACATCGTCTCCGTCTGGATGGAGATGCCAGGAGTCGGTCGGGACAGCAACGATCCTGGACGCCCCGTCGTGGCTCATGAGACGGGCGTGCGTTGCGCCTTGCTCGACGACGTGGGCATTGGTCACGACGTAGAGCGAGTAGACCGCGAAATGGGTATCCATCGGCCCGGCTTCCCACCCGATGGGGACTCCAGCGAGAAAGCCGCTGCCGCCCGCCCCGTCGCCCGCCTCGGCTGCGGCTCCGCTCGGGTAGAGGTAAACGACCGAATCTAGGTATTGACTGGGGATCGGCGGCAATGTCTCGTGTCCGGCAGAGCTATAGGTCAGTCGGCCTGGCCGCGTTGCCGCCGCGCGCTCAGTCGCTCTCGGGCCGAAGGGCTCTCGGCCTTCTGCGTGATGTACTGCTGTGCGATCGAAGCGAGCAGTGCGACGAACACGCCGATCCCGGTGAGGATGTAGAAGATCGTGAATATCTCGGTGCCGGCAGTGGTCGGGTGAAGGTCTCCGTAGCCAACCGTGGTCAGGGTTACGACAGAGAAGTAGAGGGCCTCGATGATGGTCCAGTCCTCAAAACGCCAGTAGAAGATCGTCCCCGTCAGCACCAAGGCAGCTGCGACGAAAGGCAATGCCTTGGTCTCGGGGTCGTGCCAGACGCCAGCGACGGCCCGCGCGAGTCCTCGGAACGCGAGGGCCAAAGGAAGCATGGAGACCGGATTCGCCGAATCCATGCCGTTTCCTGTGCATCCGGCGCTGTCCGAGGGGCGTGTCGGTCGGGGGTCTAGCACCCGCACGCGGCCCGGCTACGCTCATCGGCGTGGATCGGGACGGAGACACGGCGGCGGGGATCGGGAGCTGCCCGACGCCTTCGGCATGACTTGGGTCTTCGGCACTGCGACGGAGTTCTTCGGCACCGCGATCTGCGTCTCGGATATTCAGGTGACGCTGCCCGGCGACGAGACGGTTGACTGCTTGCAGAAGATGTACCCGCTGGCCCAGAACGTCGTCGCCGGGTTCGCTGGCGATGTCGAGCTTGGCTTCTCGATGCTCGAAGACCTTGCGGCCATCGTGCAGGACGAGCGCCCCCGCAGCGCCCATGAGGCGATGAGCGAGTTTTCAAGGATCGCGAAAGCCCGCTTTGCGCGCCTTCTGGTGGGCCAGCAGGAACGAGGGAGCGAAGTGCTCATGGCCTACGTCCTCCCCAACGAGCAGATGGTCTACGGGGGCCAGCCCCTGGTCGGTCGCTTCCGTTGTCCTGATTTCGAGTTCGAGGAGATTCCCCGAGGTGCCTGGGGCTCGATCGGGTCTGGCACCGACATACCGGCCTACCAGCGGGAGCTGGAAAAGCTGACCGGCGAGCAGACGGACCCGCTGCTCCAGATGGAGGCCAATCAGCCCGGCGGCTACGCGCAGATGATGTTCATCGCCCTCACCGGAGCGATCGGAGACATCGAGCCGATCCCTGGGATCAGCCGCCACTTCCATAGCTGCGTCGTCACGGTCGGGGGGTGTATGCCGGGCAACTCGGATCGAACGATGTTCGGACCCGACGGCGAGATCATTGAGATCAAGATGCCGAAGGTGGCGACCAGCTTCGCCGAGCTCCAGGAGTTGCTGCGAGCCGGTCGCCAGGATGCCCCTGCGAGCGCAATTGCCTAGGACGCCGCACGTCCCTTGCGGGACCTATGGTGGACAGCAGCCAAATGGATTCCCCCGCCGACCGCACTCCAGCTCGCCTCGCCGTTGACTACGGCAACAAGCGCGCCGAGGTGGAGCTTGCCAGCGGTCTCGTCTTGGCAAGCCCGCTCTCGGGTCGCGCCGCCGAACACGATGGCGAGATCGGCCGCACTGACTACGACCCGGAGAGCAGGGAGCTGACGATTACCTTTCATTGGGGCGAGGCAGCGATCCTCGAGGTCGGTCCTGCCGAGCACCCCGGTGCGCCGGTGGTCTACCTCGATCAGAACCACTGGATCATGCTCGCTCGCCAGCAATGGGCGCCCGAGAAGGTCCCAGCGCCCCACCGCGACGGCTACACGCGGCTGACTGCGCTCGCTCGCAAACGCGCAATTGTCCTCCCGCTCTCTGCCGCCCATGCTTTCGAGACCGCCCGCCGAGATGGTCGTCAGCGCAGGGGAGCTCGCGACTACCATGCTCCAGCTCTCCCGAGGCTGGCAGATGCGGGGCCCGCTCAAGGTGCGTCGCGAGGAGTTGGCCTGCGCCGTCGCCGGGTTCCGCTCGGACTCACGCGAGCTTCAGCAGCGCCCGGCCTTCACGCTCGATCCCGATGCCCTGTTCAGCTCCTCGGACTATGACGAGAAGGATTCCGCGGCAGCCGATCTCCATGCCCGTCTGACTTGGGCGCCAGCGCTTGCCGAGACGCTGATCGAAGACGAGCGCGAAGACGACGAGAACGCGGGCGCCAAGGCAGATCGGTGGGCGACGCTTCACGCGGAGATCGGCGTCCGCATGGCCGCAGCCAACGCCTCGCCCGAGGAGAAATGGGGAACCGCCCGGATGGCCGTCTTGTCCGATCTCACGGACGAGCTGGCCTCGGCGGCGGCGGTGGCCGAGCTCGACAGCCGCGAATGGGAGGAATGGCTTGCGGATTCTGAGGGCAGCTTCGATGCCATGCCCGCGATCGGGCGAGTCCAGGCGATCACCCATCAGCGTCTGTGCGATTCGCAGTACCCATGGCATCGCCGCGACCTCAGCGATATGCACTTCCTCTCTTGTGCCGCCGGCTACGCAGACTTCCTGCTCGCCGAGAAGGCGACGACCCATGACCTTCGCCGCGCCGAGCGTCGGGTTGCCGCCGGGGCTCGGATTTGTCTCTCGGTCGGCGAGCTGGTCGACCTCATCGAGGGTCAGCGATAAGGCACCCGGGAAAGGGGCTGACGGCGGCGCTTAGTCCTCGTCACGCCAGCGGGGCCTGTACGAGCCTTGGTCTCGCATCCACTTGATCGACTCGCGTGCCCGATCCTCTGCCGACGTACTTGCGAAGTGCCCGCCCTTGTTGATGATCGCGCGAATCTCGGTGTCGGGGAGGTTCTTCAACGCGACGGTCTGCGGATCGAGCAGTTCCCAGCCGTGGGGTTGCTCAAGAAACTCGGGCGATCCCGCCTCCCGTTCGGCCTCGTTCGTTCGGATTTTCCTCGGCGGAAAGACCTCATCGAAGTCACGTCCGGCCCAGGACTCGTCCGGGAACGAGATCGAGGTCGAATAGAAGGTCTCGTCGGGGACCTCGGGGGTGGCGCCCGCGCAGCGAGCGGCCATCGCCACCGGCGCTCCCAGGACGGTGGCGCTGTATTTCATCGGCGTTCCGACATAGCCGATCGCAACGCGGCCCGACGCAATGCCGATGTGGGGGACGTACGAATGGGCATCGTGTTCGGCCATGAACCGAGCGGTTTCGACGGCTTCTTGGAACGGGTCCTCCGAGCCGAAGTCCTCAGAAAAGACGACCATGATCTCGTCGCCGATGTACTTGTCGATCACGCCCTTGCGACCGCGCAGAGCCTCAGCGGTGATCCAGGAGAAGAAGTTGTTGACGAAGGCGAGGGTCTCCATTGGGGTCAGATCGAGCGTCCGCGCCGAGAAGCTGGTGATGTCGGCGAAAAGGATCGTCGCCTCCAGCTCGCAGCCCTTCACCGGGTAGTAGGCGTTCCAGCCGTCGTTCAGTTGGGCATCGGCATTGAGGGGCGTTCCGATCAGGAAGTCCTCAAGAGATCGGAGCGGGTAGCGGACCTCCATTCGTTTCAGCGCTTCTTCTGCGGCTGTCCTGCTCATGCTCTGAGACTAGATCCTCCTCTTGCAGAGCCAGCCTGGCTGTGCGGCTGGTCACGATTCGCTGGGGCAAGAAATGGGGCAAGAACCCCCGCAGACTCCAGCCGATCCCAGCCGATCTCGATCTCGCGAAAACCGCTTGAAACCGTGCCCCACGTAGTCCAGCGGGTCCTAGATTCGGGCTCATAACCCGAAGGTCGCAGGTTCGAATCCTGCCCCCGCTATAGGACGAAAGCCCCGCAAATGCGGGGTTTTCGTCGTTTTAGGAGTGCAGACAACAGGGTGCAAAAAGGGCCCTGGGGCAAGCCCTGGGGCAAGGTGAGGTCTGAGAGAGGTCGATTCCGGGCCTTGCGCACGGCCTCCTGTCCACCTACGTTCGCTCGCGAGAACGTAAATAAGTGGCCCCGGCGGCGCGCAAACGCCCCGGGGCCTGGCACCGAAGTACAAGCCTTCGATGCGAGAGAGACGCTACCGCCGTCGTCCAGCCTGGGGACGGCGATTAGGCTGGCTTTAGTGCGCGACCGAGAGGAGAGCGCATGGATGGCGAGGGGCTGGGGCCGTATAAGCCGGTCTCCGACGAGTTGATCCTTGCGGCGGTCGAGCGCGCAGCACGCCACGGCACGCCTGAGGTGTGGAGCGTCGTCGTCGCTGAGCACCTTGGTTTCAAGCGCACCGCTCACAGCACTCGCCGCCTGCGTGTCGATCTTGAACGTCTTGCGAGCCCGGCGCACGAGCTCGTCGTCTCACGCGAGAAGAACGGGCGCGACTACTGGGGCCTCACGCCAACCGGACAGCGCTGGTTGGCGAGAAGGCAACGGCAGGGCTTGGTCGATGAGCTTCCCGAGTCTCCGCAGCACCGGCAATGGCGAAAGGCGCAGGAGGAGGCCGGCAGGCGAATGGACGACTTTCGCGGCCTGCTCTACGACGCGATCGAAGATGCCTGGACGACGGCGGGCGCGCCCACGGCTCCGCCCTCGGAGGTCTGGTTCGAGTTGGCGGAACGCCTCCGAGCGGCACTCTGGCTGGTCGGTTCGGCGATCCACTGCCGGGATGAGTGGTGGAGGCCCGACGACGCGCGCGCGGACTACGACGAGAATCCTGGTTCGGCACCTGGCCGGCGAGCCGTCTCCGCCTGGGACGAAATGGAAGTCATTGCCGCGGGAGGCGCCAAATGAGGGTCGACTGCGGATTTCGCTCAGGCAGGCATAGCCGGAGTCCTCGCGCTGATCGCCCCGAGGAGCCGCAGGTGGTTCGGATGTGGCTTCGCTATGAGATCGAAGTGCCTGACCGCATTGCTCGGGAATGCGGTCAGCACGAGCTGGAACATGCCAGCAAAGGCGGCGTGATCCTCGCCGCCTGGGTTCATGCCGGACCCCCGCTTGACTACACGGATGGCGTGATCGTTCCAACCCGAGCGGCGCTCCGCTTCGCGCGTCTCCTCATGGCCTGATGGCCCGCCGCGACGACAGCCGCCCGCTGGCGGAGCGCTTCGGTCGTAATGTACGCCGCGCGCGCAAGCGGGCGGGCCTCTCCCAGGCGGAGCTGGGAAAGCGCGCGGATCTGCACCTGACCCACGTTGGGGCCATCCAGAGGGGAGCGCGCCTCCCGAGGCTCGACACGATCATCAAGCTCGCGGGAAGCATTGGCATCGACCCCTGCGAATTGCTCAACGGCCTATCTTGGTCTCCGGCCGGGGGCAGCGATGGCGAGTTCCATGTTGCGGGCGAGCCACAGCGCTCGCTTCGCAAAGAGACCGAGCAAGACGACATCCGGGGAGCAGGCTGATGGTCGCCCCCGACCTTGCGCGCCGCTTTGGCGAGACCCTGTTCATCACCCGCCGGAGGGTCTGCCTCTCACAGGAGGAGCTTGCGCTTTACGCCGATCTGCACCGCACCGAGATCGGGCGCCTGGAGAACGGCAGGCGGGTCGCCAGAATCGACACGCTGGTCAAGCTCGCGAGCGTGTTGGAAGTGACCACCGACGATCTGCTCAGAGGGATCATTTGGGTTCCGAGGTATGAGCATCGACCAGGCGGAGACTTCATAATTTGGCGGCCAGGTCAGAAGGGCGATGGCTGAAAGGCATCCGAAGGCGCCAGCCGTTGTGACCTTCGGCAGAGACGGCGACTGATCCGTTCGACCCGATGCATTCGGGTCATTATCGACCCTTCATCGCGCATTACGGGCGAAGGAAGCCGATCGGGCACTTCCGGTTAGAACTGTAAACAGGCGGGTATGTCTCTCGACTAGTCGGAGCGAATGGCTCCAAAGTCGTGGTCGGAGGCAGCGTGAGCGATACGACGATAGTGAGCAAGGGGGGGACCACTTTCGCCCCTTCTCGCCCTGTAGGGGTGATGGACGCTGATTCTTCGACCACGATCCCCACGAACGGCACCGACGCCACCCTGCTCGACAGCTTCATCCGCGGGGAACGCGGGGGGAAGCTCCGTAAGCAGCTAACCACCCGGTACCCGGAGTGCTCCGCGGAGCAGGTCGAGGAGGCGGTGCAGTACGCCTGCAAGGCCTTCCTGGATGAGGCGGTAGGCGTTGCGGCGCCGGGCGCGATCTACAAGTGGATTCGCACGGCGGCGTTCCGCTACCTGAACCGCGAAGCCGATCGCCACCGTCGCGAGCTTCTCGGTCGATCCTGTCGAGGACGGGATCGCGACGTTCGCCGCCGAGGAACGGGGTCCCGCTGAGGAGCTGATCGCCCTCGAAGACGATGCCGACCTGGCGATGCTCGTGGAGGAGGTCTCCTCCTCGCTGCCGGATCGCAGGCGGGACGTGCTCGCTCTCTACGGCGCCGGCTACAGGCGCCCACAGATCGCTGACCGCCTCGGCCTGAGCGAACGCACCGTCAAGCGCGATCTCCTCGCGATCATGGAACAGGCGCGAGCGACCCTTGCTCGGCTCGTCGGCGGCGGCTGCGATCGCGGCGAGCCGCTGGTCGTCCGCTTCGTCTGCGGCGTCTCGACGCCGGACGAGTCGGCCCAGGCGCGCGAGCATCTGTCCCACTGCGAGCGCTGCACGCTGCTCTCCGAGAAGCTGATCGCCTGGCGCGAGAAGGCCGGCGCGATGCTGCCGGCCCCCGTCGCCGAAGGCGCCAGCCCCGGCGTGCTGGAGCGGCTGGCGCATAAGGCCACCGAGGGAGCCGCCACCTTCAAGCAGCAGATCCTCGACGGCGGCGCCCACCTCAAACAGCAGGCGACGACGACGTACACCCGCGCGGCCGAATACGCACCCTCACTCGCCGGCGGTCGGCCCGGCACCGCCACGGCCTTGGTCGCGAGCTGCCTTGCAGTGGGCGGCGGCACGGCCTACTGCGTCGATCAGGGAGTCGATCCGATGGGCGCGGCGAGGGGATTGATCGCCTCGGCGCCCGAAGCCGATTCCGAACCAGTGACCGAGCCGCCCGAGGCCGAATCGACGGGTCCTGAATACGTGCCGGCCGAACCGCCCGCAGAAGAAGCGCCGGCCCCGGAACCGACCCCCGAACCAGAGCCGCAGCCCCAGCCAGAGCCCGAACCCGAACCCGAACCCTCGCCACCCCCGGAGTTTGAACCGGCTTCCGAACCCGAACCGACCTATGAAGCCCCGGCTCCCGAACCCGAACCCGAACCCGCCCCCGTCCCGCAGAACGCAGGGCCGCAGTTCGGAGGACCGGGAGGCCCGTGATGCGGCTGGCGGCGAGAAGCCTTCACTGCGCAGCGGCACTCGCCGCCGTCCTCGCGATCCTGGTCGTCCTCGCAGCTCCCCGGTCAGCAGCGGCTGGCGAATACACGATCTCCGCCTGTCAGGCCGACGATGCGGGCTACGTCAGTGCGGCCTTTGAGCAGTTCGCGACGCGAGGGATGAAGTGGCGACGTGCCTGCGATCCACTGGGAAGGCCCCTGCGCGGGCTGGTCGCTGCGAACGTGCCGGGTACCGGCCGGGTCGCACGCGGGGCGCAATCTGGATTCGTCCTCAATGCTCCGCCTGGCACGACGATCTCGCGCCTGCGCTGGTCGGGCGAGGCTCGGCGCCGCGACTGCCGCTATGCCCTGCAGCTCTACGCCGAGCGCCCCGGCGCCTCGCCAGTTTCGATCAAGAACGTCCGCGCCAACCGCAACTGCCCGCGCCCCGATTTTGCCCAGGCGTCGGCCGCGCGCTTGCGCGCATACGACCTCGGCGGCGCGACGCGAATCGTCCAGCGCGTCGTCTGCGTCGGCGCTCCCTCGCGGGAGTTCTGCTCGGCGCGCGGCCAGAACTTCATTCGCACCTTCGCCGCCGAGGCGACCGTGGTCGACGGGGTCGCTCCGTCCGTTGGAATCGTCCCGGATAGACCGCTCGCGCTGGGCCAGTGGGTCGGTGGAAGACAGACCCTCAACTACGAAGCCTCCGACAACGTTGGAATCAAGAACGCATCGGCACTTATTGGCGGCGGGGTGCGCGGCAGCCATTCACGGGTTTGCGACTACTCACAGAGAGTCCCGTGCGCCAGTGGGTTGGGCGAAATTGAGGTCGACACCGAGGAAGCGTCGGAAGGCTCACAGCCGCTAACCATCGACGCTGAGGATGCGGCCGGCAATCGTGCCGCGTCGGGCGCTGTCACGGTGCGGATCGACAACGCCGCGCCGGGCGTGGTCCCGATCGGCGTTGGCGGTGGCGAAGCATGGCGGAACAGCAACGACTTCGATGTCGCCTGGGCCAATCCAACCGAGCCCGACCGGGCGCCGATCAACGCCGCCCACTACCGCCTCTGCCGCGCGGCCGGCGGGGAGTGCGTGAGCGGCGATCGCACCGCGCCGGCGATCACGGTACTCGACAACCTGATGGTCCCCTCGCCCGGAGAGTGGGAGCTGAGGCTGTGGCGAGAGGACGCCGCCGGCAACCAGGAGGCCGCGAACGCCTCCCAGCCGGTTCGGCTGCGCTTCGATCCAGAGCCGCCGCAGCTCGGATTCGAGGGCTTGAGCGTCGAGGACCCGACGCGGATCTCCGTGCTCGTCACCGACCGCATATCCGGGCTCGGCGGGGGTGGGATCGAGATCAGCCGCGCCGGGTCGGGAACCTGGCAGGCCCTGCCGACGAGCCAAGAGGGCGATCGCCTCGTCACGCGGGTGGACGACGCCGCGCTGCCGGCGGGTGACTACGAGATGCGCGCCACCGCCCACGACCAGGCGAGCAACCTCGCCGGCACGGACCGGCGCCTCGACGGCCAGCCGATGCGGGTGAAGTTGCCGCTGCGGATCGCGACCTCGATGAAGGCCGGTGTCGTCGGCAAGCGCACCATCGCCCGCAAGGGAGGGAAAGGGAACGTGCGCCGCACCGTCCTCGAGCCGCGCGCCAAGGTGGCCTACGGGCGCGAGGTGCGCTTCGCCGGCCAACTCGTCAACCGGGCCGGTCACCCGATGGCCGGCGCCCAGGTCCAGGTCTACTCGCGCCCGGCGGAAGGGAGCGAGCAGCTGGAGGGAACGATCGCCACCGATGATCGCGGGCGATTCGCATACGAAGTAGAGGCTCGCGCGTCGCACAGCTTCCGCTTCGCCTATCCGGGCACGGCGACGAGCCTGCCGGTGGAGGACACCGCGACCCTTCTGGTGGAAGCGGCCTCGTCTTTCGCGGTCAAGCCGAAGCACGTCCTGAATGGCGACTCCGTCACTTTCAGCGGTCGCATCCGGGGGCGCCCGCTTCCCGAGGGAGGCAAGCTGGTCGAGTTGCAGTGGCTCGCCACCGGGGAATGGCAGACGTTTCGCACGGTTCGCAGCGAGCCCGACGGCACTTGGCGCATCCCCTATCCCTTCAAGCGCACCTGCGGCCTTCAGACCTTTCGCTTCCGTGTCCATATACCCGGCGAGGGCGGATATCCGCTGGAGCCGGGTAACAGTTCAGAGCTTGCGGTCCGAGTGAGAGGAACGCCATGCTCTACGGGATAGGCCAATCACCCAGAGCCGAGGAGGGACCCGAATGCTGAGGGCACTGCTGGATCGACTCACCTACGCCAACGTCGTCGCGACCCTGGCCCTGTTCGTCGCACTGGGGGGCAGCGCCTACGCCGTTTCCAAGATCGACGGCTCAGACATCAGGAACCACAGCCTGACGGGCAAGGAGTTCAAAAGGAACTCGATCGGCGGCAAGGTCGTCCAGGAGTGGAGCCTGCGGGCCGTTCCCCGAGCGCAAAACGCGGCTCGCCTGGCTGGCCAGCCCGCGGAGCGCTTCCTCGACAGTTGCCCGACGGCGTTCGGCCCGACGGTTCCTGTTGCCGATGTCTGCGTTGAGGTCAATGCGCACCCACCTGAGTCCTACGGCGGCGCGACGCTCTCCTGCGCGCTGGTCGACAAGAACGAAAGGGCAGGACGGCGGCTTCCCACTCACTCGGAGCTGAGGGCCGCCCTCGCAACTCCAGAGATCCAGCTAGCGCCGGGTGGCGAGCTGACCAGCGAGGTCTACCCGTCCAGCAGCAAACCGGGGGCGGTCGACGTTCTCTACGTCACCGAAGAAAACGGCAGCGTCGGAGTCACGCCGGACGTTGGCGGCGGCAAGAGCTTTCGCTGCGTAGCCGATCCCATGAACTGAAAAACGCGCCCTCGACAGCGAGGAGGAACCGATGGCAAATCTGACCCAGCATCTGATCTCTATCTCTCCCGACCTGAGATCGGGCCCTTCTCCCGGCCGGCGACTCGTCGCCCTGGCGCTGTGCTCGATGCTCGTCCTCGCCAGCGTCTTCCCCGGTGTCGCCCTGGCCGGCGAGGCCGACAGCGAAGGGGAAGGGAGCGCGCCGTCAATCGAACTGCCCGCTCCCCCCGACTTCGACCCCGGCGGCGAAGAAGCCGCTATGGAAGAAGCGCCTGCCACCGGCGAAGAAGCCGTCGTGGAAATCGAACCCGAAGTAGGCATCGAAGCGCCGCCGCCCGAGGAAGTCACCAGTGCCGCCACCGAAGCCCCGGTCGAAGCGGCTTCACCCCAGGCGGTCGCGGTGCCGGAATCCGCGCCCCCGGCGCCCGAGCCCGTCGGGCAGGCCGCATCGGAGCCGGTGAGTACCGAGCCGGTTGCGAACCAGACGATCACCGCGCCGCCGCAGAAGCCGGTCGTACGGCCAGCGGCCTCCAAGTCTGCGGCGTCCAGCGAACCCATCCCGCCCATCGAGCCGGCGGAGCACGAAGCGCCGATGCCGACTCAGCCTGTCGCCGCGACCCCGCCCGACTCGGGCCGGAGCCTCGCCGGCAAGGACTCCTACGTGGTTCGGTCCGGCGACTGCCTATCGCACATCGCCCAAGCGCTGCTGCCGGCGGATGCCGACGACGCGGAGATCGCCAGTGAGGTGGCGCGCCTGTGGCATCTGAACGAAGACCGCATAGGCACGGGCGATCCCGACTTGATCTATCCCGGCACGGTTCTCAGGCTGCGCTGAGGAAGCCGGCCATCCCAGATTTGTTCGACTTCGGCCCTTCGGGGCCGGAGTTTTTTGGGCGTGTGAGTAGCAATCGAGTCACATGCAGATTCCGAATATGGAGGGGGACCACTTTTCACCTTCGGCGCCCTGTAGTGGTGAGATGGCCGGTAGTCAAGAACAGCAGGCAAGCGCAACCGCCCGGACCGAGCCCCTGTCCGAGGAGGCGGTCGAGATGGTGGCGGCGATGTTGAAAGTGCTGAGCGATCCAACCCGCATTCGCCTGATCGAAGTGCTCAACGAGCGTGGCAGTGCCACGGTCAGCGCACTCACTTCCTGCCTTTCGGTGAGCCAGCCCAGGGTCTCCAAGCAGCTTGCCGTACTGCACCAGGCCGGCATCGTCAGCCGGCGTCGCCGGGGTATGTGGGTGTACTACGAGCTGGTCGACTTCACCGGCTGGTGGCTTGTCCAGCAGCTCGCCTCCGGGCTTCGGAACGAGCTCGGGTAAGCCCCGCATTCTGAAGGCCCGAGAGGGTGTCCCGCCCAACGAGCGGCGTCGCAAGGCGCCGCTCGTTTCCGTTGCGTGACACACACACATATATAACGAAATGCGCATGAGGTTGTGACCGCTTTGGCGCTTCGCCGCCCTGTGGTCGTGAGCCAGCAAATCGGCTGGCACCAAGCACGACAACGGAGGTGGTCTAGAAGTGTCAGTAGGAATCGGTACTCAGCCCAGGCGGCGCGAAGGTGATGGCCGCTCGGTCGGCTCGGCGCTCCGGGCTGTGGGCCGGGTGGCGCTGTGGGCGCTGGTCGGGCTCCTGCTCCTGCGGGGGATTTCCGGCGTGCTCACCGAGCCCCGGCAGGACGGCGCGCCCACCGCCGATCGAAGCAGCGCCGCCGACCCCGCCACCGCCGCCTTCGCGGTTCGGTTCGCGCGGGCCTACCTCACGGACGCCTCGCCGCAGGCGCTGGCTCCATTTCTTGCACCTGGCGCTTCCGCGCCGGCTCCCGCTGGGACCGGCGCCATCGCCCAGGTCGAGCAGGCCGAGGTCGCCGCAGTTCGCGATCTCGGCGATCGCCAGGCGATCGTCACGATCGCCTGCGAGCTCGGCGACGCCCGCACTCTCTATCTCGCCGTCCCGATCGTCCGCGAAGACGCGGCCGAGGTGGCGGCCCTGGGAGTGCCGGCGCTCGTCGCGGGACCGGCAGTGGTCGGGGCGAGCATCGAGCCGCCCCGGCCCGTCGCCGGCCCTGACGCGGAGGCGATCACCGGGCGCGTCCGGCGCTTCCTGCCCGTCTACCTGACGGCGACCAGCCTAGGCGATCTCTCCTACCTCCTCGCCCCGGACGCGGCGGTGACGCCGCCGGGCGGCGGCTTCGAGCTCGTCGCCGTCGCGAGCGTGAAGCAGGTCGGCAGCGGCGAAGGGCCCGCCGCACGGTGGTCGCCACCGCGCGGGTCCGCGACGCGGCGAGCGGAGCGGTCGTCCCGTTCGCCTACCGGCTCGGCCTCGTCCGGCAGGATCGCTGGTACGTCGAGCAGGTCGAAGGGGCGCTCTCGTGAGCCGCCGGCTCGCAGTCGCCCTAGCCTTGCTCGCGGTCCTCGCGACCTCGCTCTGGCTGGCGCCGGACGTGCTCGCCGCCGGCAATGACGTAGGCCGCAACATCGGCTCGGAGCTGCGTCGCTGGGCCGCGTCGATCTACGGCGGCCTGATCGCGATCGTCGGCCTGGTCTTCCTGCTCAACAGGAAGTTCACCGACCTCGCGGTGTTCCTGTTGGCCGCGATCCTGGTCGGCTGGCTCGTCTTCTCGCCTGACCAGGTCGCCGACGCGGCGCGGGCGATCGGGGATCGGATTCTGCCGTGAGCGACGGCTACGAGCCGATCCGCTCCTACCAGCGGATCTTCCGCCCCGAGCGCCGCATCTACTCGATCGAGGGGCGGCCGCTGCCGGTGCCCGGTGGAGTGCCGCTGCGCTGGCTTGCCTACGCGACGCGGCCCTGCTTCTCGTCCTCGCCCTCGGCTCGGGCTCGGCCGCGGTCGCCCTGACGATCGCCGCGATCGCCGGGGTCGGAGGCGCGAGGGCGGGCGGTCGGGTCGGCGCCGTGGTGGCCGCGATCGGCGCGCTGGCGGCGACGTGGATCGGCGGCCTGGTGATCGGCTTGATCGGCTGGCCGCTGCGAGTGGTCGTGATCCCGGCCGCGCTCGCGACGCTGGCGACCCAGGCTACGCCGGACGGGCGCCGCGCGGATCGCTTCGCCCTCTCCTGGCTCGCTGTCCATCTCGCCCCGCTGCGGCGCTCGCTGGGCCGGGCGCTGCCCGCGCTCGGGCGAGCGCATCTGCTCGGCGGCGAGCTCTGGATCGCGCCCGACGAGCGCTCGCCGCGCCTGCGGCGTGGCCGCGTCCGCGGCCCGGCGATCGTCTTCTTCTCGGCGCCGCTCGCCGTCCGCGCCACGCGCCGGCGCCAGCGGGTCGCGCAGGCACCCGGCCGGCGTCAGCGCAGGGGGGAAGTGAGCGCGCGGCGGCTGGCGCTCGGCGAGGGCGAGGTTCTGGAGGTGCGGCCGTGACCGGGTTCCCGCTGCGCTACGCGAGGCGGAACGTCCTGATCGGGCCGGGCGGCGAGGCGGCGGCGCTCTACCGCGCCGAGACGATCGCCTATCCCTTCCTTCTCCCGGCGGAGAAGTGGGGGCTGCTGCGGCGGCTTGAGCGCTTCGCCCACCTGGCCGGCGCCGACTTCTCGATCTGGCGGATCCAGCGCGCCTACCCGGCAGAGCGCTATGCGCCCGACCTCGCCGACCTCGTCGACGAGCGCCACGCCGACCCCGAGGGCTGGCGGCGCTACCTGGAGGGACACGAGGCGCGGCTGCGCGAACTTCGCTCCCACGTCCCCGAGGTCTACATCGCCGTCTCGCTGGTCGAGGGCGGGGACGGCCCGAGCGCCCTGCGCTCGTTCGGGCGAGTACGCCGCCGGTTCGAGGAGCTTGCCGGCGTCGGTGCGCCCCAGCCGATCTCGGGCTCCGAGCTGGAGGCGCTGGCGGCCGTCGAGCAGCGCACCTTCGACCGCCTCAGCGGGGCGCTCGCCCTGGAGCGGGCATCGACCGAGGAGCTGCACTGGCTGCTGCGCCGCGCCGCCTGTCGCGGCGTCGCCGAGCCCGCGCTTGACCCTCACTGGCAGCCCGACGCGCTGGTCGTCGTCGCGCCCGGCGGGTCGGTCGCCTACGAACCCCAGGAGTCCGAGCTTTGGCGCTGCGCCAACGCGCCCGCGACCGAGCATCCCGGCGAGTCGCCGTCGCTTGAGGTCGAGGCCGAGGAGGGCACCGCCTACCAAGCCTTCCTCTGCGCGGGATCACTTGCCGAGGAGGCCGAGTTTCCCGGCGCCGCTGAGGTGCTTTTCGGCCCGGCCGAAGACGCTGGCTTCCCGGTCGACGCGGTTCTGCACGCCGATTGGATCGGCAACCGCGAAGCGCTCGGCCAGGTGCGCAAGCGCATCCTCGACGTCGAGCACGCCTACCACGAGCAGATGGAGGGCGCGAGCGGTCCGGGGGTGTTGGCCGAGGAGGACCGCGAGCTCGCCCGCGAGTACGAGGCGATCTTGCAGTCCTCGGCGCACCCGCCGATGCTGCGGGCCTCGATCTCCCTCGCGGTCGGCGCTCCCGATCGCGAGGAGTTGGAGCGCCGGGTCACCTCGCTGCGCGAGCGCTTCGGCGACGTGGCGCTGCACCGCCCGCGCGGCCTCCAGCACGCACTCTTTGCCGACCACCTGCCCCAGCCCGGCGGCGGCTCGGTGCCCGACTACGTCCAGCAGATGACGGTCGAGCAGTTCGGCGCGGCGGTGCCGATCGCGACCGCGCACGTCGGCTCGACCGAGGGCATCTACATCGGCTTCTCCCCGGCCGGCGGCGCTCGCCCCGTCTTCTACGACCCGACCGAGGCGCCGCGCGAGGCGCGGGCCTCGGCGGTGCTGCTCGCCGGGACGCTCGGCTCCGGCAAGACGATCGCCGCGCAGTCGATCGCCTTCGCCGCCCAGCGCCGGGGCTCGCTGGTCGTTGACTTCGACCCCAAGCCTGACCACGGGCTCGACCGCGTCGCCGAGCTGGAGGGCGAGGTCGAGGTCCTTGAGCTTCTCCGGCGACCCCGAGCACCGGGGCAAGCTCGACCCGCTGGCGATCGGGCTGCCCGAGCTGCGCGAGGAGCTTGCCTCCAGCTACCTGCTGGAGCTGCTGCGCGATCCTCCGCCCGCCTGGGAGGTGGCGATCGACCGCGCCGTTCGCGATGCGGTGCGGGCAGGGGAGCGCAGCCTGCGCGCCGTGATCGACCGGCTGCGCTCGGCTGAGGCTGAGGCGGGCCGGGAGGCCGCCGAAGCGCTGGACGTGCTCTCTGACTTCGGCCTCGCGCGGCTGGGGTTCGGCAGTGGCGAGGCCGAGCCGATCGAGGTCGCGCGGTCGGTAATCACGATCCGCACGCCGGGGCTGAGCCTGCCCGACCCCGGCGCCTCGCGGGAGAGCTACACCCGCGCCGAGCGCGTCTCGGTGGCGACGCTCTCCCTGGTCGCCGCCCTGGCACTGCGGCTGATCGCGGGCGACCGCAGCCGCCACAAGGTGGCCGTCCTGGACGAGGCGTGGTTCCTGCTTGCCTCGACGCAGGGCCGCTCGCTGCTCAACCGGATCATCCGCCTCGGCCGCGCGCTGAACGCGACCGTCCTGGTGGCGACCCAGCGCCTCGCCGACCTCGGCGAGCTGGCCGAGCTGTTCGGCGTCTACTTCCTGTTCGGGCAGGAGACCGACGCCGAGGCGAGGGCAGGGATCGCGCAGATCGGCCTCGATCTCGAGGACGGCGCGGCGCGGGCTCGCCTGCGCGAATACCGACAGGGGCACTGCCTGATGCGCGACCTCGACGGGCGAGTCGGCGAGCTGCGCTTCGACCTCGTCTTCGGCGAGCTCCTGGCGGCGCTCGACAACACCCCTCGGGCGGTGGCCGCGTGAGCCGGCGTGTCGTCGCGACGCTCTGCCTGGCGGCGCTGATCGTGCTCCTCGCCCATCCCGTCGCGGGCGCGGCCAGCGATGTCTGGGGCAACGTTGGACCCTCGCCTCAGGTCGGCGGCGAGGGGATCGCCGGCCGCTATCCGCTCACCAACTACTCGCTCGACCAGCACTTCGATGCCCTCTCGGTCTCGCTGACCGGCGACGTGGACGCCTCAGGCGTCCCGGCGATGATCGCCTACTTCCTCGCCTCGATCCTCTGGCTCGGGACGAGCTTCCTGGCGAACCTGCTCATCACCCTTTTCGGCTTCGCCTTCGGCCTCGACCTGGTCAACGGTTCGCATGCCACCGGCGGCGCCGGGGCGCTCGCGCCCGTCTCCCGCGCGATCCACTCGATCTATGCCGGTGTCCTCGGCGAGCCCTGGCTTGTGCTCGCCGTGGTGATCGCCGGCATTTGGGCGATGTGGAAGGCGCTCGTTCTTCGCCGCTACTCCGAGACCGCTGGGGCCCTCGGGCTGTCGCTGATCTACGTCGTGCTCGCCCTGTTCTTCGTCGCCCAGCCGGGGGCGACGATCGGCAGCGTCTCCAGGTGGACGAACGAGATGTCAGGCGCGTTCCTGTCGATCTCCTCCCGCGGGGACGCGACGAGCGCCCGACAGGCGAAGGAGGACACGGCAAACGAGCTGTTCGACCTGCTCGTCTTCAAGCCCTGGGTCGTCCTCAACTTCGGCGGGCTCGAACACTGCGTCCGTGCCGGCACCGGTTCGACGGACTCCGATCCCGAGTCGGTCGCGGTACGGCCGCTCTCCTCCAACCCCGCCCGAGACGCCGCCCTCGCCCGCCGCCTCCAGGCCGGGACCGAGATCGCCGCGGACGGCAAGGTCTGCGCCAACAATGCCAACAAGTACGCACACCGCTTCCTCCGCTACAGCCCGGGCGACGATGAGCACGACGAGCGCGACAAGGAGTACGACGCCCTAAACGACGGCGACGCTTCCGACCTCCCCGACGCTGAGCGCTCGGGCTACCGCCTCGGCGTCGCCGACAAGCCGGCGACCGACGCGATGGAGGAGGGCGGCCAGTACCAGCGGCTGCTGCTGGCGATGGTCTTGTTCGTCGGCGAGTTCGGCGCCTTCCTGCTGCTGGGGTCGCTAGCGGTCGGGGTGATCCTCGCCCAGGTCCTGCTGCTGCTCCTGCTCGCCTTCAGCCCGGTCGCGCTGATCGCGGCGGTGATCCCCGGCCGCGGTCACGACTTCTTCAAGGGGTGGCTGGAGAAGCTGGCCGGCTACCTGCTGCGCAAGGCTGCCTACTCGCTGATCCTGGCGATTCTGCTCGCCGTCAACGGCGCGCTGTCGAGCGCGACCGACCAGCTCGGCTGGCTGATGTCCTTCGGCCTCCAGTCGCTTTTCTTCTGGGCCGTCTTCCTCCAGCGGAAGACCCTCGCCGACAGCCTGATCGGGATCGCGACCGGGCCGAAGGCGCCGGGGCGCGATGCCTCGCTGAAGCTGCTCTCGGTCTACGCGGGCGGCCGCATGGCGGGGCGCTTCGCGCAACCCCTGCGGCGCGGCGCCCGCGCGGCAGCGGGCGCGCCCGGTCGCCTGGCCGGCGCCGTCCGCCGGGGCGGGGAGGGCGACCCGCGCCGGGCTCCTCTTTCGGCACCCGCTACAGCAGGCCGGTCGGCGGCGGCGCACCCGCCCTCGACGCGCCGAGCCCGACCGGGCGCTCGGCGGCGCCTTCGACCGCAGACGCCGGCAAGGGTGCCTCCGGCTCCCCAGCACATTCCGAGGGCGAGGCTCGGCCGGCGACCGGCGGCGTCTCGGCCAAAGATGTCGGGAGACGCAAGCAACCGGCGAAGGACGCGACCGAGTCAGGGACGCCGCAGCGCGAGCCACGCCCGGAGAGTGAGCGGCCAAAGCGCTCTCCCCGGCGGGAGGGCAGGCCGTCCGCTGGCCAGTTGCCGGCTCGCAAAGCCAGCGCTCCGAGGAAAGCCGAAGACAGCCTCGGGGCAGAGCTTCGCGCTGAGCGGGAGCGGACCCGCGAGACCACGAGGAAGCCGGCTGGCGGCGAGGAGCGGACCGACCTCGGACGCGACTCCTCGCCGCCCAAGCGGAAGCGCAGCCGGCGGAAAGACGGCGGGCGATGAGTGCGCAGCGGCGCAGCGGCTCGCTTCTGGTCCTTCTCGCCACCGGCGTCTTCGCGGCCGTGGTGGTCGCCATCACCGGCACGGTGATGGCGATCCTCGGCAGCGAGATCGCCTGCATGGGTGTGGGAGGCTCGGCCCTCGCCGCCCCGGCGACCAAAGCGGCTGTGCGCGAGATTCCGCCGAAGCGCCTTCGTATCTACCGGCAGGCCGGACAGCGCTTCGATGTCGATTGGGCCTTCCTCGCCTCGATCGGCTATCAGGAGTGCGGACACGGCACCTGCGCCGAAGTCAACCCCTCGGGCTGCGGCGGCCCGATGCAGATCGGGATGGTGCGCGAAAGCGCTTGCAGCCCCGGATCGGGTCCGACGATCTGGGAGCGCTACCACGTCGATGCCGACGGTGGCGGCGCCGACCCGTTCAGTCCCGCCGACGCGATCTTCACCGCCGCGCGGATGATGCGCCCGGTCTTCGGGCTCGCGGGCGATTCCTACGCCGCCTATCGGGAGGTCGCCTGCAACTACTACGGAGCCTGCTCGGACGGCGTCGCCAACTACGCCGACGAGGTGATGACGCACGCCGTCGAGTACGGCTTTCGCGGCAAAGGGTCGCCGCAGCCGAGGAGCCCGGCGGCGAGCGAACCCGCAGCGAGCGGGGGCGGCTCGTCCTGCGGGTCGAGCTCGGCGGCCGGGGCGAGCGGCAACGAGATCGTCCGCATCG
Organism: uncultured Actinomycetes bacterium; assembly: GCA_963728025.1. Classification (GTDB taxonomy): domain Bacteria; phylum Actinomycetota; class Thermoleophilia; order Solirubrobacterales; family 70-9; genus VAYN01. The sequence continues at coordinate 261,217 of CAVSIF010000004.1, forward strand.
CGCAGAGCCAGCTCGGGCGCGGCGAGAGCCCGCCCGGATCGAACTGCAACCCCTACGGGCCGTGCGTCGAATGGTGCTCGCTGTTCGTCGCCTGGGTCTGGAAGCGGGCGGGCGTCCCGCTGGAGGGCAGCACCGCGACTTACGCCTACTCGGGCACCGTCTACGAATGGGCCGAGGCCCACGAAGGCGGCGGGCTGCCCGGTGCCACGGCTCCCGGAGAGCCGCCCTTCTCGACGGCTGAGCCCAGCGGCGCCCGCGTCCTGCCGCCGACCGCGACGCCGGCACCCGGCGATGCCGTCCTCTACGGCAGCGGCCCGACCGCCAGCGATCACATTGGCATCGTCGAGCGCGTCTTCCCGGGCGGGCAGATCACGACGATCGACGGCAACTTCGGGAACAAGGTCGCCCGCTCGGGGCCGTTCCTTCCTTCCCAGGCCGCGCAGTACGGGATGCCGGCGCCGATCTTCGGCTACGCCCATCCGCCCAGCACCGAGGACGGCGCGGATGGTTGACCGGCTCCGCGCCCTGCTCGATCGCCCACTCGACCCGAGCGCGGCGCGGGCGATTCTGGCACTCGCCAGCGCGATTCTCCTCGGGCTCGCGGCGCTGTTCGTCCTCGCGGGCGGCGAGCCCGACCGGCCGACCTCGCGGGAGGACCGGCCGACCGCCGCTTCCCCCTACGTGCCCGCTGTCCCGGATGAGGAGGTCGAAGACGAAGCGGCCGAGCATCGCCCGCCGGCCCGCCCGCAGGACCCCCAGGACGTAGAGGGCAGCGCCGCCGCCCGGCGAGCCGCCCGCGCTCTTCGGTCGCATCGGGCGCTCCAGCACGTCCCGTACATGCAGGGCGGGGTGACGATCGCCTTGGTCGGGGCGCGGGGCAGCCGAGCCGTGCTGCGCGTCAGCGCGCCCACGGTTCCGGTGGCGCGGCGCGGATGGCGCCGTTTCCTGCGGCGCTACCGCGACTCAGGCCGAGCCTACGTCCCGGTCTTCAAGGCGGCCGGCAACGCGAGAACGAGGGGCGGGGCGTGAATGTCGGCAGCCTCTTCTCGGGCATCGGCGGATTCGAGCTCGGCTTCGAGCGAGCGGGGATGCGCGTCTCATGGCAGGTCGAGCAGGACGCCTACTGCCGAGCCGTCCTCGCCCGGCACTTCCCAGACGCCCGGCGATTCGAGGACGTGCGAGAGGTCGGCGCCCGCAACCTCGCCCCGGTCGACCTCGTCTGCGGCGGCTTCCCCTGTCAGGACCTCAGCAGTGCCGGGAGAGGTGCCGGAATCGACGGAGCCCCGCTCGGGTCTTTGGTCCGAGTTCGCCCGGATCGTTCGCGAGCTTCGACCCGGCTACGTCGTCGTGGAGAACGTCCCCGCCCTCCTCACCGGAAAGGGGAAGCGATGGGACCGAGGCCCGATCGGACGAGTTCTCGGCGACCTGGCCGAAGCACGGTATGACGCGGAGTGGGCGTGCCTGTCGGCTAGAGAGTTCGGGGCACCGCATCTGCGAAAGCGGGTCTGGATCGTGGCCTACCCCGCACGGGATGCCGAAGCCGGGGCAGCGACGGAACCCAGGGCCGAGCGGCAACGAGCTCGGGCGGGCGGTCAACGAAGCCGAGCGGCGGACCTGGCCGACCCCGACGCGCAGCGACAGCAAGGGAGGGCCGGGGAACTCGGGTCGCCAGGGCGGGGAGAACTTGAAGACAGCCGTGGCGCGGGAGGCGAGCTTCCCGACGCCGAAGGCTCAGGACGCGAAGCACGCGGCTCCGACCGACTGGGAGAAGACCAACCGGCCGAAGGACCTTCACGTCCGGGTTGGTGGAGCGCTGAACCCGCCGTGGGTCGAGTGGCTGATGGGGTTCCCCATCGGGTGGACCGCCTTGCCGCCCTCGGCAACGCCCTCGTCCCGCAGATCGCGGAGTGGATCGGGCGCCGCATCCTCGAATACGAGCGGGTCGCGCGACGGGAGCCGGTGAGCTGATGCAGCCGGGTCGGATCGTTGATCTCTTCGCCGGGGCCGGCGGCTGGGACGAGGGCTTGCGCGAGCTCGGCTACAGCGCGGTCGGGATCGAGGTGGATCGCTGGGCCTGCGCGACGGCGCGCGCTGCCGGGCATGAGCGGATCGAAGCCGACATCGCCGCGCTGGACCCCGAGGAGTTCGCGCCGGTCTGGGGGCTGATCGGTTCGCCGCCCTGCCAGGCGTACTCGACCGCCGGCAAGGGCCTCGGCCGGTTCGACAAGGAGCGGGTGATCGCCTGTGCCCACGAGCTCGCCGCCGGGCACGACACCCGCGCCGAGCACCTTGCCGCCTGTCGCGATCCTCGCTCGCTGCTCACCGTCGAGCCGCTGCGCTGGGCGGTCGCGCTGCGACCCCGATGGGTCGCGCTGGAGCAGGTACCGGGCGTCCTCGAGCTTTGGTCGCTGTTCGCCGGCCTGCTCGCGTCCCACGGCTACGACGCGACGGCGGGGGTGCTGAGCGCCGAGCAGTTCGGTGTGCCGCAGACCCGCAAGCGGGCCTACCTGGTCGCCTCGCTAGACGGGCCGGCGCAGCTGCCCGTCCCGACCCATCGCTCCTACAACCCTCGCCGCCCCGACGAGGTCCGCGAGGGGGAGGAGGGCCTGCTGCCGTGGGTCAGCATGGCCGACGCCCTCGACTGGGCGCGGGACGCCGTCACCTTCACCAACAACCAGACCGCCAGCGGCAGCCGCCCGCAAGGTCTCAGCCGCCCGGCGGGGTGCCCGGCCCGGACGATCGACTCGGCCTCGGGGTCGTGGACGGTCGAGCGCTGCCCGAAAGGGGGCGAGCGCGATGGCTGACCGCTCGCCGGAGTGGACGACGAAGCGGCCGGCGACGACGGTGCTCTCGACGCCGCGAATCTCCCCTCCCTCGGCGCGGGACCGCGACCCGAACTGGCGGCCCGGCGACAAGTGGCCCTCGCAGTTCAAGAACGCGATCCGGGTCAGCACGGAGGAGGCCGCGGTCCTACAGGGTTTCCGCCCGGACTACCCGTGGCAGGGGTCGCGGACGCGCTGCTTCCTTCAGATCGGCAACGCCGTCTGCCCGCCGGTCGCCCGGCTCGTCGTCGCGGCAGTCGCCCGTCACAGCCTCGACTGGAAGGAGCCCGGACGGTGAGCGCGATCGGGTTCGTCCTGCGCTTCGTTCTGTACTTCGCTCTGCGCTTCGTCCTGCACTTCGTTCCGCGATCGGAGGGCCGGCGCTCAGGGCCGCTTGCGGACTGGCATCGGGCCGAGCGCGACTCGCTGACTTCTATAGCCCCGCAGGGGGTCGAACGTGAGTGAGTCGAACCGGCGGGACGCAGTCCCGCTCGCTCTCCTCGCGGCAGCTATCGCGGCTCTGTTCGTCGCCGCCAGCCTCCGTCAATGGCTGGTAGCGCTCCGCGAACTTGCGGGACACCCCGCTGCCATCAGCCTCGCCGGGGCTCTGCTGATCTTCGCCTGTGCGGTGCTCGTCGCGCGGCTCGTTGTCACTCGCCGGGCTCTCGATCACCGCGTGGCGCTGCTCGCGGTCCCCGCCGACTCCTTCGATCCCTCACCCGAGTCCGTCGTCCGTTTCGCATCCGGGCTCAGCCGATCCCGGCGAGCGGTTCGCGGCCTGCTCGATGCCCCCGCGAGTGCGGTCCGCCTGAGACTCGACGCCGATCCCGCCGGCAAGCTCCGCTACGCCGTAGAGGTGCCCGAGCGGGCGCGGGGCGCTCTGCGAGCGGCGATGGCCGCCTATGAGGGTGTCGAGCTCCGGGCCGTCCCAGACGCGCCGGTCGAGCCCGAGGCCGCGGAGGTCGTCCGGGCCGAGCTGGTTCTTGCCAGGGCGAGCAGCGAGCCGCTGCGGGCGGCTGGCCTCGACCCCGATCCGCTCTCCGGGCTCGCCCGCGCGATCGACGCCCTCGACCCGGCCGGCGGCGACGCGGCGAGCGTCTGCGTTGACCTGCTGCCGGTTGCGCCGGGGAAGCGCCGACGACTGCGGAGGCGCCTGCTTCGCCGAGCCCGCCGCCACCAGCCCTCCCCGTCGCCGGGGAACGAGCTCGCCGATCTCCTCGGCGACGGCGATCGGCGTCGCGGCGGCCCGCCCCCGGCCGAGCTCATCGAGCAGCGGGTCGGGCGCCAGGCGCTGAACCGAAAGCTCGGGACCGCGGAGCCGCTTTTCGAGATGCAGGTCCTGATTCGGGTCGCCTCCCCGGTTCCCGGCCGGGCGAAGGCGCAGCTCGGCGGGCTGCTGGCCGCCTTCGACGCCTTCGCGGGAGAGAACCACCTGCGCGTCTCGGGCCTGCGCATTCCCGGCGTCGCCTTCCTCGGATCGGACCTGCCCGGACGCCGCCGACAGTTCGACCGGCGCTTCGCGACCGGCCTGTTCCGCCCCACGCGGCGGCGGGTCGTGACGGCGAGCGAGATCGCCGGCCTGATGAAGCCGCCGAGCAAGCGATGCTCGGCGCCGAACGTCCTGCGCGCCGGTGGGGCGGTGCACCCGCCACCCCGAGGGTTGCCGACCTTCGCCGGCCAGGCGGGCCTGCTGCCGCTCGGCAAGGTCGAGACCGAGGCGGGGGAGCGGATGGTCGGCGTGCCCCTGCGCGACACCTTCTTCTTCTACATGGCCGGTCGCAGCCGGTTCGGCAAGACGGAGACCGCGATCGGCCAGTTCCTCCACGTCGCCCGCTCAGGCCACGGCTGCCTGTTCCTCGATCCCCACCTCGACGCGCTCAACCGGATCAAGGGCTACCTGACCGAGGAAGGGCTGCGAGAGCGGGTGGTGGAAGTCAACCTCGCCGACCCCGACCGCCAGCCGGCCTGGAACCTGTTTGCCGTCGCCGGCCGCTCGCCGAGACGGGCAACCGCTCAGGTCGATGCCGTGGTCGATGCCTTCGCCTCGGCCTTGCGCTGGGACGAGGTCAACGCCCGCGCGCTCAACCTGACCACCCAGGCGGCGCAGGCGCTGGTCGACCTCGCCCGCCAGCTCCCGGCCGAGCTGGCGCCGACGATCTTCGAGATCCCCGTCCTGCTGAGCGACGTGGACTGGCGGGCGGCGGTGCTGCCGCACGTCTCCCCGCCGGTGCGCCAGTTCTTCGAGGAACGCTTCCCGCGCCTCGCGCCCGAGGCGATCACGCCGGTCACGAACCTGATCGACCGGCTGCGGGCGGCGCCAACCTCGGCCGCCCTGCTCGGCAGCCCCTTCGCCACCTATGACATTCGCGCGGCGATGGACCGGGGGCAGATCGTCCTCGTCTGCCCCGGCTCGGGCTCGGGCCGCGACCGGCTGATCGCCAACTTCGTCGTCTTCGACGCCCTGCATGGCGCGAAGTCAAGGGCCGACGTCCCGCCCGAGCGCCGCCGCGAGTTCTACATGTGGCTGGACGAGGTCCAGATATACGACGGGGCGTCCTCGGGCACGCTGGCGGCGCTGCTGGAGCAGGTCGCGAAGTTCGGGGTGCGGGCGCTGCTGCTGAACCAGAACCCCGAGCGGCTGACCGCCGCGACCCGCGACGCGGTCACCACCAACCGCTCCCACCTGGTGACGACGGCGCTGAACGCGAAAGGCTCCGGGCTGCTCGCCCGCGAGCTCGGCGGCGAGGTGGCGTCCGAGACGCTCGGGCAGCTGCCCCGCTTCCACAGCCTCGCCTCCGTCACCCTCGACGGGGAGATCAGCCGGCCGTTCCGGCTGGCGGGCGCCCCGGTCGAGGAGCTGTTTCCCGGTGCCTGCCACCCCGAGGCCCTGGGGCTGCTCGACTCCGCGATCGACCAGAGCATCGGGCGCAGCCCGGTTGCCGAAACGCTCGCCCGCCTCGAACGCCATCCGGCGGAAATCCTCGCGCACCTGCTCAGCCGGCAGGGTCAGGGCGGGCGGCACAGCGGCGGTCGGCAGACCCTCGACACCGGAGGCGCACAGTGAGGGCCGCCGAGCGGAGCCTGCCGCGACTCGGACCGACCGCGGTGACGGTGATCGAAAGCCTCAACCAGCACCGGTTGCTCTCGACCCGCCAGATTCACGCGCTGCACATGCCACAGGCCTCGCTGCGGTGGGCCAGAACCTGACCGCGCGCTTGCGGGCCATGGGGCTCGCTGCCTCGACGCCGCTGCCGGGAGGACTGCGGCTCTGGCACCTGACTGAGAGCGGCGTCGTCGTGGCGGAGACGATCCCGAGCCGCGCCGAGACCCGGCGCAAGGTGATCTCGTCCGAGCAGGCCGCCGGACCCCTGCAGGAGCACACGATCGCCGTCAACGATGTCGGACTCGCCTTCGTCCGGGCCGCGCGCGAGCGCGGCGACGAGTGCGGCCCGTTCGACTGGCTCCACGAGGTGGCCCACTCGCTGGGCCCGCCACCGGGAAGACGTACCTCCGAGCAGTTGATCGCGGATGCGGTTCTCACCTACCAAGCAGAGCGCGGCGGGTCGACCAGCATCGACTACCGCTTCGTCGAGCTCGACCGCGCCAATCGCTCGGCCGCCGATCTCGCCCGCCGCCTCGGTCGCTACGCGCGGCTGTACCGGCGCACGATCCCGGCCGAGTCGGGGCGCGGGGTGGTCGCCCTGTGGTCGCGGCTCTACCCGGTCTTCCCGACCGTGCTGGTCGTGCTCGCCGGCCGGCCCCGCGACCGCCTTGAGGATCGCCGCCGAACGGTGCTCGCGCTGTGCCGGCAGGACCCCGACCTCGCCGAGACGCTGGAGGTGGAGGTCTCGATCTGCCTGCTGGACGAGCTCGCCGATCGCGGACCGTTCGCCCCGATCTGCCGGACCGCCGCCGATCCCGGTAAGCCGGTCAACTGGCTGGGGGAGGGGAGCTGATGGCGGGCACCCGCGCGCACAGCGAGCGCCCGCGCCCTGGCGGCGTTCCGGTCCTGCGGGCCGACGAGCGCTTCGTGGAGGCGCTGGCCGCGACCCTGGCCGAGCAGGTCGCCGACCGGCTCCAAGACGAGGCCGCGGACGACGGCTACCTGAACCCCGAGGCCGCCGGCCGCTACATCTGCGTCCCGCGTCGGCGCATCCACGAACTGACCAGCGCCGGCCTGCTTGCCCCTGACGGTCACGATGGCCGCACGCCGCTTTACCGGCGCCGGACCCTCGATCGCTACGTGCAGGAGACCGGCAACCGACCGTGATCCGAGGCGCCGGAAAGCCCATGAGCACAGGGATTGCTGGTCATTCGGGCGGGCTGAGCGTCGCCGTGATCCTGTTAACGTTTTGTCCGATAACGCAAAACGGGGCGGCGCCGCTAGAACGGCCCGCCCCCGGCCCATGAGAGGTGGACTCCCATGAGCGATTCCCAGGATAAGTCCGTTCCCGAGGGCCGTCCAGGCTGCGGAGACCTCCGCCGCCTGGTCAAGACGAAGACCCCCGGCGTCTACCGGCGGGTCGATGCCCACGGCAAGACGATCGGCTACGTCGCCGTTGTCGAAGTGGCCGGTAAGCAGCGCAAGCGAAGCGCCCGCACCTTCGACGCGGCGCGTCGAATCAAGCGGGAGAGCGAGACCGACCGCGATCGCGGCGAGACTCCAAGAGCCGACCGCGATCCAGTTCCTCGCGTTCCTCGATGAGTGGGTCGAGCGCTATCGCGGCCAGGGGCGGCGCGGCTTCCGCGAGAACACCCGCGACGAATACCGGCGGCTGATCCGCGCCTACGCGCATCCCTACTTCTCCTCCAAGCTCAAGCTGATCGACGTGACCACCTTCGGGCTGGCGCGCTTCGTGGATTGGCTCGCCGACGAAGAGGAGCAGGGCAGGGTCCTGAGTGACGCGACGATCGCGAACATCGTTATCCCGCTGCGCGCGGCGCTCGGCACCGCGCAGCGCGAGGGACTGATCCGCCACAACCCCTCGCTCGGCCTCACCTTGCCCCACCGCGAGGAGATCGTGGAGGACGAGGAGGTGGTCAAGGTGTTCAGTCGCGACCAGCTTGCCGCCGTTTTGGCGATGGCCCCCGACCGGCACAAGCTGCTGTTCGAGGTTCTGGCGACCTGCGGCCTGCGGATCAGCGAGGCGATCGGCCTCCAGCGGCTTCACCTTCAACTGGACGGCTCGACGCCCGAGGTCTGCGTCAGGCGGGCGATTGTCAAGGGGCGCATCGAGCCGCCGAAGTCCAAGTACAGCCGGCGCGATGTCCGTCTCCCGGCGCCGCTCGTCTACAGGCTGAGGGCGCATCTGGCCCAAGAGGATCAGGACTCGACCGCCCCCGCCTTCCCCAACATCGAGGGCGAGGTGATCGACCCAGACAACCTCCGTCGCCGAGTCCTCAAGCCCTTGGTCGAGGAGGCCGGCGCGCCGTGGGCGGCGTTCCACACGTTCCGCCACACCTTCGCCTCGCTCCACCTCAGCGAAGGGACTAATCTCCTCCAGCTCAGCCGCGCCCTTGGGCATCACTCGGCCGCCTTCACCCTCAGCCGCTACACGCACCTGCTGCCCGGTGACGAGGCGCCGCCTCTTGAGCTGGTTCCCTCGGACGTTGCCGATGTCCCGGCACTATGAGCCGCAGCCTGCCCTCGGTGAAGCGATCAAGCTGATGCGGAGGGAACGCGGCATAAGCCAGAAGACGCTCGGCGTCGAAGCCGACATCCATCCGACCTGGATCAGCCACATCGAGTCCGGGCGAAACAACCCCGCCTGGGGCAGCGTCCGCCGGATAGCCGCTGCGCTCGATCTGCCGGTGTCGAAGCTGGCGGCGAAGGCAGAGGCCCTGGAAGACGCGGGCGGCTCGATCCGGACTGAAGAGCCGATTCATGCTGTGGTCATGGGTGTCCGCCGTGGGTGAGCACAGAGGAGCTGATGAGTCGAGCGGCATCGCCGGGGTCGTCGTGTTCCCAGAATCGGAGCACGGTCCAGCCATCGGCTTCCAGGGCAGCGGTGATCCGGGCGTCGCGCGCTTGGTTCGCCGCGATCTTCTCGTCCCAGTAGCGGCGGTTGGTCGCAGAGCGGGTGCCGTGGGTGGGGCATCCGTGCCAGAAGCAGCCATCGATGTATACGGCGATCCGGCGCGCGGGAAAAACGATGTCGGGTCGAACAAGGCGTCCGCCGGAAGGTCGGATCGGGAAATCCACCCGGTATCTGTGGCCCAGCCGATGCAGGGTCTTGCGCAGGGCGAGCTCCGGTCCGGTATCGCGCCGCCTGTTCGCCCGCATGATGGCCCTACGCTTCTCTGGGACTCCTTCCCAGGGGGACCGGCTTCGATCACTTCGCTGGGGATCGTCGCGACTCATCGCTTGCCTTCCAGCCTAGGCTTATGCCGGTGAGCCTGGTCGCCACCGAGGGAACCGATCTACGCTTTCTCCGCTCGTCTTCGCCTGCTCTAGGGGAGGAGGAGAAGATTCGATCCTCGATCGGTATCGCAGACCTGTTCGCCGGCTGTGGAGCAATGACGGTCGGCGCGGTCGAGGGCGCTCGCCGGGCCGGGGTGGCGGCCGAGTTGTTGCTGGCTGTCGATCACTGGCTCCCGGCGCTCGAAGTGATCGAATCGACGTTCGCGATCGACGCCGATCGCGTGGCGGGGCTCGACCTAGCTGGTGTCCTCGAGGGCGGCGCGGCCGAGGATGGAGCCGAGACAGAAAAACGCATACTCAGCCAGGCTGCCGACGCGGATTTGCTTCTGGCTGGGCCGCCTTGCCAGGGGCACTCGGCGCTGAACAACCACACCCGCCACGACGACGCCCGCAACGACCTCTATCTCGCAGTGGCGCGGGTCGCTCGTCTTATCAAGCCTCGCGCAGTGATCGTTGAGAACGTCCGTGGGGTGGGGAGAGATCGACGGAAGGCCGTCAACCGCTGCGCAGAAGCGCTGAAAGGGCTCGGCTACAAGGTTGAGTCGCAGACGCTCGATCTCAATGCGCTGGGTGCGCCACAGCGACGCATCCGGCATGTCTTGGTGGCAACCAAGGCCAAGGCGTTCGACTTCGAGGGGCTGCCCGAGCAACCCGGGCGCACGGTCGAGTGGGCGATCCAGGATCTCAAGAACATCGAGGGTGGAACGTTGTTCGACACCGCGTCCGTGCCGAGCAAGGAGAACAGGAAGCGGATGAAGTGGCTCTTGGACGAGGACGAGTTCGACCTACCGAACGCGATGCGCCCCAAGTGCCATCACGACGCGCATAGCTACGTCTCTATGTATGGGCGCCTGCGCTGGGATGGGCCGGCCCAGACGATCACCAGTGGGTTCGGGTCGATGGGCCAAGGCCGCTTCGTTCATCCCGACGCGGCACGGACGATCACCCCGCATGAGGCCGCGCGGTTGCAGTTCCTGCCCGACTTCATGGATTTCAGCCACGTCGAGCAGAGGACCGAGTTGGCGACGATGATCGGCAACGCGGTGCCGCCGATCATGATGGTGGCGATCGTCCAGGCACTGATCGAGCAGAGCTTGCTTTGAACTTGGCGGACGATGGCCTCGGTGCGGAGTAGGAACCCGAGGCTTATCGGCTTCGACCTGATTGCTCAGGCGGCTAGTCGATGCCGGTGAGGATCTAGGGCATCGAAGAAGCGGCGATGAACGTTCCAGCCATCGAGAAGCGGCTCGTCGTCGCGGCCGAGGTAAGCCTCGCCCGAGGGGGGGAGGCCATTCAGCAACTCGCGGTCAGAAGCCCTCCCGAGCACGATGCAAGCGTGGCGGTGACGAGTGGTCAGTACGCAGAGGCGGCCGGACTCCAGGTGGAACTCGTCAGGCGCCGCGAGCCCGGCGAGAGGATGCAGGGCGACTACTAGGTCGAACTCAAGACCCTGCAGCCGGTTGGCCGTATCGACGGTGACGCCTTCGACGCCGCGGTCGAGTACGGCGCGCCGGAGAGGCTCGGACTTGGTCGCGATGTGAGGCCCCCACCGCGATCCGATCGGCACCCAGCGCCCTGCGGCCGTGCCGCTCGCAGTCGACGGTCGCGTGCATGTCGGGCGCCAAGGCGGTGGCGACGAGGTCGGCCGCGAGATTGACGAGTTCGGGATCGCTCGGAAGCGCGGGAGCGGCCGGCAGCTCGACGTGGGCCCAGCCCGCTGATGCGGCGGAGCGGAGGACGGCATCGAGTTCGCGCTGATGGGGGTCGCGCTGCAAGCGCGTCGCGAGCTCAAGTCTTCGGACTCCCGTTGGGACGGCTGCTTCGAATCCGTGCTCGGGGCTGTAGAACGAGCGTGCTGCTGGGACGGCGCGCTCGTCTAGCCGGCGGGTGATCGGGAGGCGGTGACAGGGCGTGTCGGGGTGATTCTCGATGAGGACCTCGACCGAGGTGCGAACTGGATTCTCGGAGAGCCCCGGAGCTCCGCTGCCCCCGGCGCCGTCGAGAACGGGTCGATCTGTCCCGCATCGCCGACAAGTAGGTGAGTGCGGGCGATCTCGGCGACTTGGTAGTAGATGCCGGCGTTGGCCTGGAAGGCCTCGTCGACCACGAGCAGATCGGCTTCCTCAATGTCTCCGCGTGAGAAGGCGTCGGCAACCTTGTGCAGAGTTGCGACCAGGATGCGGTAGCCCTGGGATTCGCTGGCGGGCCGGCATACCACCAGGCCGGACGGGGGAGCGAAGGGGAGTTCTGCCGTCTTGGAGGGCGCGTAGTGGACCGGCTCGCCCGGCCGCTTGTCGGCGATCGAGCGGACGAGGGCATAGACCTGCTCATTCGTCGGCGCCGCGACGACGACCCGAGCTTCCTTGGCGAGCTCATCTACCGTGTCGACGACGAAGGTGCTCTTGCCGCCGCCGGCGATCGCCTCGACGACGACCGCTCCGCCCCCTGCCACCCGGCCCGGACGTCATCGCGGGCTTCGCGGGCTACGCAATCGGCCGCCCTGATGGCGTCGGTGTTCACGCCGCCTCAGGCTCCTCAATCGATCCCGGCTGCTCGAACTCCACCGGGCTGACATGGGTCCAGGGCGGCGTTGGTGATGGCACACGCGCGAAATGCTCGTCCTTGACAGATAGCGTCGTGAAGCATGCCGCGGAGCCAACCTCCGGCAGTGGCTTGGCCCTCGGGTTCAACAGGATGAGCTCGATCGCATGGGGGCTAACCTGCGCCACTTCCCAGTCTTTTTCAGGGAGCTGGTCCCAGTGAACGCGCTCGCCCGGCTCAAGCAGGCTCGGGTGCTCAAGCGAGAGCTCGACCCTCGGTCGCGATTTTCCGGCAACCTTGTGCGTCGTGTCGACGCTCGCGACCGTGCCGAGAACCGCCTGCTCGCAGAGCAGCACGTCGACCATCCGCAGCGGGTCATCGACAGCTTCCTGGGCGATGAGCCGGTTGCCCGCCCGCTCAAGTTCGGCGACTCGGCTGATCGCCTGTGCCTGCGTGAGGCGCGAGCGACGGCGAATCCCCTCGCCGACGAGGCTCATGTGGCGAGCGTAGGCGTTCCGGTCGGCCTCCTCGCGACCGGCAGCGTGGCGGGCACTCGGGAACGCGGACTCGCGACGCAGGCAGCGCCAAGTGATTTCGGCCGCACGCTCAAGCAGCGGCCGGTAGTGGCGCTTGAGCGGTGCGAGGAGGGGCTCGACTACATCGCGGTCGACGCTCTTGGCGCGTCCCTCGTTGAGCGCCCGGATCAGTGGGGCGACTTCCGAGTCCTGCCGTGCATCGGGGCGGGGGCCGAGAGGGTCGCGGTCGGCCTCGGCGGCGGCGTCGTGACCGTGGACGCCGGTGGGCGGATCGATGAAGGCGTCGAGCGCGGGGAGAGACAGCGACTCCCACTCGTTGAGCGAGGTCTGCCAGTGATCAGCCGCCAAATCCGAGGCGACGACGACTAGCTGCTGACCCGGCAGGGCAGCATGGCGGCGCAGGAAGTCAAGATGAGCCCCGAGGCGAATCAGCTCCTCGCTCGCCGGGGTCGGCCCGTCGGTCGGGAGGTAGCGGACCCGGCGCCCGATCCGGCCGAGCAAGAGCAGCGTATCCCTGTTCGGCACGAGGATCTGCGGTAGCTCATCGACCTCAAGATGGTTGTTGCCGCCGCGTGGGCCGCTGACCTCGCGAGCCGAGCCGAAGGCGTCCTCGAAATAAGGCAGGAAGTCGTTAGCGAGCTCCTCAAGGGCGGGGAAGAGGAGACGACGCTCGCGCGGATCGCCGGCTGCGGCGACCTCAAGTCTCTCCTCGCTCCGGCCCCAACCGATCGCCGCGGCCGAGAAGGGCTCCGCGCCGAGGCCGAACAGGCAAACCAGGAACGGGTCGGGACTCAGGATTCGGTGGCAGCAGAGGGCACTTCGCTGAGCATGCCCCTGCTCGTAGGCGCGTACGGCGAGGAGGGTCGAGAGGCTCACGGCAGGCTCCTGGCGAGTGCATCGGCCTGCAGGGCAGCGGCGCGGCGCAGAGCGGTGGCCGCGGGGGTCTCCATTGGGGTCGGCAGCTCCCCCTTCGCCAGCTCGGCTGCCCGATCGAGGCTGGCGATGCCTGCGAGCTGCACGTGCGACCCCATCACCGGCGAGCGCGGGGGCGCCAAGGCGGAAGGCGCGGTCGCGGCAGAGCCGATAGAGGCCGCAACCCTGGCAGGCCACGCCGTAGTCGTTTCCGACGTCCTCGCAGATTGACAGCGCGGCGTCGATCCGCTCCTCCGCGCTGCGGCCGCGGCGGGGGGTGACCGCGGCGAAGCGGGCAGGGCCACTACCGATGCTGGGACTCGGAGTCTCGTCCGGGACCGCGTCGAGGAGACGGCGGATGCGCTCGATCCGGGCGCCGACGCCGCGCTCGTGCAGCGTCGGGGTCAGGCCGACGTTCCGCGGCGTGATCAGGACGAGATCGTCAGAGACGAGGGCCGAGTCGAGACCCTCGCCCTCGAGCGCGAGCCGCACCAGGTGGATATAGAGAGCGCCTTGGTCGAGGGCGGCGGCGAGGGCGATCGGGTCGGCCTGGCCGTCCACGACCGGGAAGCTCTTCACCTCTATCACTCGCAGGCGTCCGCCGAGGCGAAAGGCGAGGCCGTCGGCCTCGTAGTTGGCGAGGTGGCCGGCGACCGTCGCCTGTAGGACTGCGCCGTCGATGATATTGGCGAAGCCGTCGCGGCCCTCTGCCATCTCACGCAAGAGGCGACGGGTACGGCGGGCTCGCGCCTCCATATCGGAGCCGAGCTCCTGGCGGAGGTTGATGATTCGGGCGTCGGGGGTGTCAAACCCGAGGTGCTCGCGCAGCAGCTCCAGCAGGGGTCCGTAGCGGCAGTGCCCGTCCCCCGCGTCCTGCTTGACGAGCCGCTCGAACATTCGCCCGCGCTCAAACATGAAGTCCGACTGGCCGAAGGGGTCGGCATAAGCCGTGCCCTGCAGCACCCGGTCGAGGTCGTAGCCCTCGGTGAAGGCGAGGCCCGCCGTGGGGCAGTGGCCGTGGTTCGCGAACCCGGCTAGCCGCGCGACGGTAGGCGCGGCGGCCCCCTGTCGTGGCGCCGAGCTCATCAGCCCTCCGCTCCTCCGGCGATCACCCGGAGGCCGGGCTGGTCCTCCCAGCCCCAGAGCTGTTCGGCGGGTTGCAGCTGCGCCCGCCCGCGCTCTGCTGCGCGGGCGCGCTCCTGATCGTCGAGCGCCGAGATCTCGCCCAACTCGGTCTCGGCGGCCTCGATGATCGCGCCGGGGTCGAGGCCCACCTCTCCGAGGGCACCTGCCACGCTTCGCGCGTACCGGCCCGCCAGATCGAGCATCCGGTCGCCCTGATCGCCGCCGAGCTCCGTTGCGAGCTCGGCGAGGCGGCGGGTGAGCCGCAGGTGATCGACGCGGGGGGAAGTCGGTGCGAGGAGGCGACGCTCAAGTGGCCACGAGGAGAGCGTGAGAGGCCCGCGGACGGGTTGCAGGAGGCGCATGTCGAGGGCGGGCACCAAGTAGGGCGTGGGGCGGTCAGGCCCCTGGCGCTCGAAGGCCTTTCGCTCGTCGCGTCGCACCGAGGCAAGACCACGCACGTCGAGCTCGATGCCGAAGCGCACCTCATGAAAGACAGCGATCTCGCGCGGCGGGGCGGGTACGCCCATGTCATCGAGCGCGGCGAGCGCCTGTGAGCGCGTTGAGGTCCGCGCGGCACCGGTCACGCCGCCGCGACGGCGCGGATGCCGCGCTTGTTCGGCCTTGCGACGCAGGCGGCCTGCCTCGGCGGTGAGTGCGTCCACCCGTTCGAGGTCGCCACTCGCGGCGGCCTTGGACGCCTCTTGGTGGAGCGCCGCAACGCGCTCAAGGAACTGCTCGCGGATCTGTTCGTCGGATCGGGTCTCTTTGGACATTGCGTGGAGCTTAGACCAGATCACCCAGATTGTCCAGAGATTCCAGATTTCACCCTTTTGCTTTCCGGCGGACAGAGGGATCGCGTGCCGCGCCCGTCGGTTCGCTGGGGCAAGAAATGGGGCAAGAAGCCCACAGATCCCAGCCGATCTCGATCCCGCGAAGACCGCTTTAGAACGCGCCCACAGTGCCCAGTGAGTCGGCGGGCCGCGCTCATAACTCTCGGATGCCTTGGCTCGACTGGCAAAGCCGCGTAAGCTAGGAGCGATTCGCATGACTGCCAAATCTCACGAGTTCGAGGTCGTTCTCCAGCCCGAGCAAGAGGGCGGGTTCAGCGTATCCGTGCCAGCGCTGCCCGGCTGCCATACGCAGGGCGAGACCCGCGAGGAGGCGCTGGAGATGGCCAAGGACGCCATCGAGGGCTACCTGGAAGTGCTGGGGGAGGAGGGGCGTCCGCTGCCCCAGCCGGCGCTGATCGAGCGGATCACCGTCGCCGCGTGAGCGGGCGACTTCCGTCGGTCCGCCCTCGACAACTCGTCCGGGTTCTCGAAAGGAAGGGCTGGAAGCTCGCTCGCTCCAAGGGCAGCCACCACCACTTCACCCACCCAGACAACCGGAACGTCGTAACGGTTGCCGTGCACGCCAAGGATCTCAAGCGCGGGACGCTGAGCGGCATCCTCGCTGACGCCGGGATCGACCGCGACGAGTTCCGTCGCCTGTTGAAGTAGGCACTCGCCTCCCCCTTCACATGGAGCGCTTTGCGCAGGGAAATATTGAGTGCTTTACCATCGCGCCCTGAATAGCGGCGGAGCGGGCAGCTAACGACGAGGGAGGTTTGGCCATGCTCACCGGCCCGGATGTATCGGAGCACCAGGGGGACGTGGACTGGAAGAAGGTGGCCAGCAAGCACGAGTTGGCGATCGTGCGGGTTTCCGACGGCGACCATCGCGACGCCTTCTACGGCCAGGCGCGAGTGGACGCTGTGCGAAAAGCGGGGCTGCTGCTCGCCCCCTACTACTTCGCCCGGGTCGCCTCGCCCCAGAACGGCCAGCGCGACGGCACCAAGGAGGCGGCGATGGTGCTGCGCTTCGCCAAGGAGGGCGGCTGGAAGTGGCCGGGCGACCTGCCCCTGATCTACGACTTCGAGACCGACAACGGCCAGCCGGCCGATAAGTGCGCCCGCCACATCGTCCAGTTCGTCCGCGCCTACAAACGCAGCGAGGGCCACCACCCCGGCATCTACACGATGCCGGGCTTCTGGGAACGGGTCCTGCCACACCTGAGCACGGCCGAGCGACAGCTGATCGCCCGCTGCTTCCTGCACCAGGCCGAGTGGGGCGTCGATCGCCCCCGCGCGCTCGCGCCGTGGAAAGCGGCGACGCTTTGGCAGTGGACCGACCACGGTCGATGCCCCGGCGTGTCGGGGTCGGTCGACATGAACCGCTCGGTTGCGCCCGAGGCGCGGGTCCGCGCCCTGGCGCGGCGGGGCAAAGCCCCGGCCCAGCCGGTCGACGCCGGGGAACCCAAGCCCACGCCCGATCATCCCGCCGGCGTACCCGCCTGGGTTCCCAGCCAGCATTGGGCGAAGTGGCAGCGGCCCTGGGGCCCGCCGCCGAGCGCTCGGTCGCCTTCCGCGACCTCTGCTGGAAGCACGGCCGCCTCTCGCCCAACTTCACGCGCAAGGAGGCGGCCTGCAACGACCCGGCCAACACCGCCGTGCCGACCTCTCTGCGCGCCAACGTCCAGCGCCAGGCCTTCTACCTGGAGCGGCTGCGCCACGAGCTCGGCGACAGGGCGCTGCCGGTGCTCAGTTGGTATCGCACGCCCACCTGGAACAAGCACGTCGGTGGCGCCGTCAACAGCCGCCACCTACAGGCCGACGCGACCGATTTCACCACGCAGACGGTGCAGAGCTTCGGCGCCGCCCGCTTCGATGCTGCCTGCGAGAAGGTCTACGCGAAGGGCGGCTTTGGCCGCTACGCCAGCGGCTCGCGCCACGGCGACGCTCGGGGTTCGCGAGCGCGCTGGTAGGGCGGGCACGCTCGCGGCGCCCTGCCCGCTGCTGATCACGTCGCTGGGGCAAGAAATGGGGCAAGAAGCCCCACAGATTCCAGCCGATCTCCACGTAGTTCGATTCCACGGAAACCGCTCTAGAGCGCGCTCAACGTAGTCCAGCCGATCCAGCGGATCAATCTCATAAGCGGACTTGTCCGTGTAGGAACCCGACAGTCATAGGGGTTTCCCCGTCCGAATCCGTGCTCCCCGCTCCTCGTGCGACCTCCACGACCAGGGTAGCGCGGGGCCGATTCGGCGGGTCGGCCCCGAGCCTTGCGCTGGCTGCGTGGGTGTCCATAAGGGGGCGTTATCGGGCGTGGACCTTCACAAGAATGCCGGGAGAAGACATCACCCTTGTCCTAGTGTCGGAGCGGTGGGATCCGCTGGGACAATGGCAGCGGTTAGGATCATGCCGCCCTCCACAACGAAGACGCCGTCAACGATATGGGGCAGGTTGTCGTCGGGCGGATCGATCTTGCCTTGAAATGTCAGGCGCTGAGGATCAAGGAGGACCTTGGTCTCGATCAGGCCGCGTGTAGGCCCGCGGAGAAAGTGTCTCGCCTTGAAGACCGACTCCATGGCGCTGAATATGACGGTGTCCCAGTGGATAGAGTCGGATGGCGGGAGGGGGGCGCTTTGGGAGACCACCCTGTTTCGCACCCTTGGCGGAAGTGGGCGGTTGATCTCCACATCGATCCCGAGGGCGCGATAGGCGCTTCGATGCGCAACGACAGCCGCCCAAAGACCCCCGCGATGGGTGATCGAGCCGGCTATTCCCGGTGGCCATAGAGGCTCTCCATGTGAGCCAACGGATACGGCGCACGGATCGAGCCGAGATTTGCCAATGCCCGATGTGCGCACGCGCGGCCGAGGGCGAATGAGCGCTGACGGCTGGGCGGGGCGGCGGACACTGCCTCCTTCTCCCCCTCCAGCAGCGGCGCCTCTTGACCCTCGTCCGTGGTGCTCGCGATGACAAGGCCCTGGGGGAGTAGATCTGAAAATAAGTTCACCAGTCTTGTCGCATTCATCCTTCGACCGGATTTTGCCTGGCGTGCTCATCCGCCACCTTTAGCCCGGCATTCCTCCCCCCTTTTGGCAAGCCCGAGGCAGCTCTCCAAAAGGTTAAGTGGGGAATGTCGCTTCTGGAGAACCGGGTTGTCTTTGTGATTCGTGGCATGAGGACATTTCCCGATCGATGATGGCCCTATGCAGGCATTCCTCGGCGCACCAGCGTTGGTCGCCGCAAGTCTTGGGGCGCCAAGGATGGGGACCGGATGCTGGCGTCCTGGGCTGAAGCTGGTACTTACTCAGACTCGATCAGCATCCCACGCCTAAAGCGAATATGTTGCTTTGCCAATCCAGTGTGGGTTCAGGGACGGGAGGCCCCCGAATCGACGACGTAACGACAAACGAGGTGGTGCGGCTTGCCGCGCCCGAGATCACCAGCGAGGACCGCGAAGAGGTGGCTGGCGTCTTGCGGGGGTCGCAGATCGCCTACGGGCCCACATCGGAAGAGTTCGAGCGCGCGGTCGGCTCAAGGCTGGGGCTGGATCACGCTCACGCCGTCGTCAGTGGCACCGCCGCGCTTCACCTGGCGTTGATCGCGATGGGCGTGAAACCCGGCGATCTGGTGTTGATGCCGAGCCTTACGTTCGTGGCCCCCGCGCACGCGGCCAGTTACATCGGCGCCGTGCCCCGGTTCTTCGACTCCGAGCCCGACTACATGCAGCTCGACGTCCCCGGTCTGCTTGCCTGGCTGGAGCATGAGTGTGAGCCCGACGGGAAGGGAGCGGTTCGAACCGCCGAGGGCGAGCGGATCGGCGCGATCGTTCCGGTCGACCTGCTCGGGCAGCTCTGCGACATCGAGGCGCTCGCTGCCACGGTAAGGCCGATGGGGATACCGGTGATCGAGGACGCTGCCCAGGCTCTCGGTGCGACCCTTCGCGGCGAGGAGGTCGGCGCGCATGCCGACATCACTTGCCTCAGCTTTAATGCGAACAAGATCGTCACCTCCGCCGGCGGCGGAATGCTGCTGTCGAACGACAAGAGGAAGATCGATAGAGCGCTGTCCCTCGCTAACCAGGCGAAGGCGGACCCTCGGTACTACGTTCACGATGCGGTCGGCTTCAACTATCGCCTTCCTTCCACGCAGGCGGCGCTCGGCCTCGCACAGTTCCAGAGGCTCGACGAGCTGATCGAGCGAAAGCATGCGGTGGCCCGTTACTACCAGGCGGCGCTCGCCGATGTCCCCGGCCTCAGCTTCACCCGTTGCGCGCCGCAGGCAACGGAGACCCATTGGCTGTTCACCGTTCACGTCGATGCCGAGCGCTATGGCTGCGGCGTCCAGGAGCTGATGGATCTGCTCGAGGATCGGCACCGAGTCCAGACGCGGCCGATCTTCACCCCGTTGCACACAGCGGGGGTCTATGCCGATGAGCGGGCGATATGTCCCGTCGCTGAACGCCTTGCCGATTCGGGGCTGAGCCTTCCCTCCTCGGTGGGCATATCCGAGGAGGAACTGGACCGAGTTTGCGAGGCGATCCGGAGCGAGGCGTCGGCAGGCTGATCAGAGCGCCTCGGTCATTTTCGCGCGCCGCTCCCGCTCCCGCTCCTCGTCGAGAAGCTTCGCGACTCCCTCGCCGATCAGGTTCCTCAGCTCAACCGAGCCGCCGGAGTCGATTGCCTTCCGGACTATCTCGAGGGTCTTCTGAACAACCTCGGGCGGGTAGCGCTCGAGTTCGATCTCGATTACCTCCTCGCCGATGTCGGAGGTGACTTCCACTTCGCGCGGGCCGGCTGGCGCATCCAGGCGCCGCTCGTGGTCGCGTCGGCCGATGATGTCGATGCCGATCTTCTCGGGCTGGTCGCCGTTCATTCGAATCATCCACTCGGCGAGATCACGGATCGCCACCTCTTCCTTGCCATACAGCGCGTAGAGGCTGCCGCTCTTCGCTGCGTTTGCGGTTCTCAGCAACAGCTGAGTCGCCAGTTGCACCCGCATGAACCGTCTCTTCGCGTCCTCGGTGGTGAGCGTGACCGGCCCCCCGTCGCTGATCTGCTGCTCGAATATCTCGATCACCGATCCCGGCGACCGGTACACGCTGCCGGGTCGGATGATGACGAAATCAGTTTCGGGGAACTCTGT
This sequence comes from uncultured Actinomycetes bacterium, assembly GCA_963728025.1. GTDB lineage: Bacteria > Actinomycetota > Thermoleophilia > Solirubrobacterales > 70-9 > VAYN01. The sequence goes on from CAVSIF010000004.1 coordinate 281,545, forward strand.
GGAAGCGTGGGCCACCGCCCTCTCGGTCAGGGCCTTGCAGGCACCGAATACGCTGCGGGTCTCGGCGGCGGCGTCGTTGCTGACGAAAACGAACGTCTTGACGCCGGCTTCTCCGCAGAGGCGGGCGAAGTTCCAGCTGCCGAGGAACTCGGTCCGCATCGCCTCCAGTGGATGGTCCTCCACGATCGGCGCGTGACCATGCCCGGCGACATGGAACACGACTTCCGGGCTGTGCATCCCGAGAGCGTTGCGCATGGTGTCGACGTGATCGTAGGAGGCGAGCACACCATGGGCGCGCGTGACGTCACGATTCCGTTCGAGGTCGCCGAGCACGTGCCGCAACGCCGTGGTCGACGCGTCGGTCAGGGACAGGTAACGGGCCCGGGCGTGGGCGACCTGGCGACTCAGCTCCGACCCGATCGTGCACCCGGCGGCGGTGATCATCACGCTGCGCCCGCGCACGATCGCTCCAGCCTCCCGATCGATGTGCATCGACTGGCTGCCGATCGTCTCCTCGACTCTCACGGCGCGCAGCTGGCGAAAGATGTTGCGGTCACGCCGAAGCTCGAACATGCTCGGCAGGTTTTTCAGTTCGATTTGCCGGTCGGCGCCCAGGATCGCCTCGACGACCTTGCGTCGACGCGAGCCCGACATCGTCGGAATCGCGATGAAGACCGCCTTGATGCTCTTGTGGGTCGCCAGTATCCGGGACAGGTCGTCGATCGTCCCGAGCACCCTGACGCCGTTGATTTCGACGTCCTTCGGGTGACCGTCGTCGACCCAGCCGGCGACTTGGTAGCGCTCGCCGAGGTCGCGCATCAGGTACATACCCCCCGTGCCTGCGCCGACGACCAAGGCCAGCACGCGCTGAGCGGCAATTGCCATCGGTCCGGCGATGACCTTACTCGTCCTGCTGCGGGCAAACTGCACTACCTTCTCGACGCCCTGCGTCCCCCGTCGGGCCTGTTCCAGGCCACTTTCGGCGCGTCGGGCGATGTCGCCGCCGAGTTCCAACAGCAGTTCGTACTCCTTGATCGCCAGCTGTGGCTGGTTCTTGGTAATGAAGAAGTCCGCCAGCTTCAGCGCCGCCTCCGGGCTGGCGCTTGGGTGGTCGAAATCGATCGCCACCCGATAGAGCTCCTCGATTTCCGCGGGCGGTTGTGTGCCGCCATTCTGGTGTTCGGCGACAGAGGCGTCGGCGAGCCGCAGCGCCGCCTCCGGGGTCACAGCAGGGAAGTTGGCCCGCATCGCGAGTCTCCAGTTCGGGATCGCGGCAGGCGTGTCGCCCCGCTCGTCGAGCAGGTTGCCCAGGCGAAGCGCCGCGATCGCGCGAACCAGACCGGTGCCGTCGTCGGTTGCCCGATTCTCGTCAGGCCATGCTTTCACCACCGACTCGAGCACCCGGACCGCTCGCTCGGAGCGGCCGCGACGAATGAGGAGCGCGGAGACGTCGAGGATCACGTCGGGGGCGTGCTCGGGGTCGCTGCTCGCCTCGGCGCCGTGTAGCGCCCGGTCAGCGTCAGCTCCGCGGCCGAGCGCTTCGAGGGCTGGCACCATCTGCACCAAGGCACGCGGAGTCACGGTCGGCTCGTCGGAACTTGCGGCGCGGCCGAGCAGGTTGACCGCCTCTTCAAGGTCGCCTTTAGCGGCGGCGAGGCGCCCCAAGGCCAGCGCCGCGCCGGCCTCGCGCATCGGGTCGTTGCTGGACAGCTCCCTTCTCCAGCGCTCCTCGGGGCTCCTCTTCATCAGCGCACGGGCCTTGGCGAGTGGGCTCAACGGAATCCCGGGGGCTGAATCGTTCTCTGGCGTTGAATCGGTCATTTTTGTTGGCTCCTCTGGCATGTCGAGGAGGTCGCTACGAACGCCCTCCGGAAATGAGATAGGCGTCGCGGACGGCGACGAGGGTGAAGTGTTTGTGGAAGTGTTCGTCCTTCTTGCTGCGGAACTTCTCGAAGCCGTAGTGGTCGGTTGCCCCGGCGAGCTGGTGCTGGCACCACTCGGTCGCCCAGCCCTCGAGCATTCGGCGCGAGCGGGCTTGATGGTGACCTTTCCTCGACCTGTCGCGAGCGCCGGCGAGATAGGTTCGGCGCGCATCGGGCACGCCCGCCACTATGGCCAGGGCGGGAATGTCGATCGACCCCGTTGCAAGACGCACCGGAATCGACTGCGTGACTCCGGTCTGCCAGCAGTCCGGAAATAGCGCTCCGATCGAGGCGCCGGCGCCCGAGAAGCTTCTCGGGTCCCCGGTGTCGGCCGGGATTATTCCTCCCTCCGACCAACCCGGCGTCAGCTCGACCAGGTAGTCGAGGTTCGATTCGGCAAGTTCGAGTACCGCTTGGCAGCCGATCGAAGGGGCTTCGACAAGCACTGGAACGGGGGTGGCGAGCCGTGCCTGAAGGGCCGCGATCTCCACCACCAACTCTTGAATCGCCTCGGCCAGGGCGGGGGCGTCGTCGCCAACCAGCGCGGCTCGTTGAGCGGCGACGAGCGCGCGCCACTCCGCGTTGAACGCGTGCGCCGCGACGATCACGGCGCCGGGGTCCTCGTAGTCGGTGAAGGTCCAGCTGACAACGATCCCCAGAGGCAGCGCGACGTTCGACTGGGAGAGGGTCGCGCGGATGACCTTTTCGCGAACCGCCTCCCAGGACCACCCATTGCGGCTCAGGAGGTTGTAGACGCGGTTGCCATTTTCCCCCTCCCCATTTCCCACGTTGACCTCCGCCAGCTTTCCGGGTCCTTCCGGACCCGTATTGCTCAGACCCAGGACGATGTAATTGGCCATCTCCTCGCAGGTACCCGAGCTGAGCTCGGGGGCTCTGCTTCTGACGAAGTCCCTCACGTCGGGCTGTGCGTCCGGGGCGAAACCGACCTCGTAGCCGCCTTTGCCCCAAGGACCGGAGGGCAGGCCGCCGTCGCCCGAACTGCCGGCGTGCCCCTCCGGTTGTGGGTTTGTTTCTGGCGACGCCTCTCCTCCCATGCGCCAACGCTATGCGCATCTTTGCGGCCTGCCCGAAAAAGTCGCAATATTCATTTGCGCCAGCGAATCTTCTTGCCGCTCGGGGTGCGTGGTACCGACTCGACGCAACTGATCACGGAGGGTCGTTCGACCGGCGCCAGTAGCGTGCGCAGGTGCGCGCGGAGGTCGGCGAGTGCCGCATCCGGCGGCGAGGAGGAGTCCAGCACGACCTCGGCGACGACGGCTTCCCCGCCGCGTTTGCCCGGTGCCTCGAGCGCCACCGCCTCGACGACGCCCGGGCACGACTCGATCTGGGCCTCGACCGCCGGCAGGCTGATCCGGTGCCCGCGGACCTTGACGAAATCGCCGCGACGGCCAACCAGGTACACGTAGCCGTCCTCGTCGATCCGGCCCAGATCGCGGGTCCGCAGGCCGCATGGGGTGAGCACCTCGGCGCTGGCTGCCTCGTCGTGAAGGTAGCCGCACATCACGTTGTCGCCGCGCGCGTAGACCTCGCCGACTTCGCCGGGCGCGACCTCGGCGCCGTCGGGGCCGAGGACTGACAGCTCGACGCCGGGGATGCCCCGGCCGACAGAGCCCGGCCGAGCGCCAAGCTCGCAGGGCGGCAGTGAGCTGAGCCTGGCAGTCGCCTCAGTCTGGCCGTACATGACGTGCATCTCGGCCGCCGGGAAGTTGGTGCCGAAGGCCTCGATGAGCTCGACTGGCATCGCCCCGCCGGCGACCATCGCGCTGCGCAGCTGCGGCAGCGTCGAGTGGTCGAAGCGCGCCGCGCGTCCAAGCAGGGACTCAAAGTGGAAGGGGACGCCGGGGAGCACGGTTGCGCTGGCGTCGGCGAGGCGGTTGACGGCATCGACGGGGATCGCGAAGTCGGCCGGCGCCAGTCGCGCACCGACCGCGAGCGTCGTATGCAGGACCGAGAGCCCGTAGGCGTGATGGAGCGGAAGCACGACCGCGACGACGTCGCTGTGGTGGAGCGGCACCGCGGCAAGGATCGAGGAGGTGTTCGCCGCCAGGTTCCGGTGACTGAGGACGACGCCCTTCGGCGTCGCGGTCGTGCCTGAGGTGTAGATGATGAGGGCCGGAGAATCCGCCGCCGGCGGGGGCCACTCGACCGACGCCGGGTGACCCGTCTCGGCGCCAGGCCACTCGGGGACGGATGCGAGCAATGGCGCGAGGGAACCGAAGTCACCGGCCCGGGTCGCCGGCTCGGCCTCCTCGAGGATCCGCGCGATCGATCGCTCCGCGCTCGCCGACCCGACCGGGATCGCGGTGAGCCCCGCGCGCATGACTGCCAAGTACGCGGCGATCGAATCGACGCTCGGGGACATCGCCAGCAGCACGCATGATCCCTGTGGGAACTCGGCGCGCAGGCCGAAGGCGATTGCTGCGACCTGCTCTCGCAGCTCGCCGTAGCTGCGGCAATCGCCGTCCACGACCGCGGCCTCCGGGTCGCCGGCGGCGAGAAAGGCCTCGGAAGCGAGCGGCTCAGTCACTGGGTCCTCACCGTCCACCGCGAGCGGGCCGCTGCGCCCACGATCGCATCCACGAGGCCCGTTGCGAGCTCTTCGCCGGCGCGAACGTTGGGATGCGAATCGACTGGCAGCCGCCGCCGGTACTTCTTCCGCAGCCGATCGGCTCTGGCGCCTGCTCGCTCGGGGATCGCCAGCCTGTCGAAGAGGTCGAAGACGGCAACGTTGGGCGGCAGGTCGACGCTGCGGAAGAGCCAGGTGGAGAGCTTCCTCGCACGGCGGCTCTCACCGCGATTGGTTCGCAGCGGGACCAGGGGCGGCGAGGTGAGCAGCAGGAACTGATTGTCGCGGTGGTCGGCGAGGGCCGTCAGCAGGTGCCTGTAGACTTCCTTGGCGCGGCCCAGTTCGGCGTCGCTGCCGATTGCTGAGTTGGGGTAGCAGGACTTCAGCATTACCACCTCGAAATCGAGCGCCTGGCGGCGGGCCAGACGGGCGCCTGCTTCTTCGCCGGCGAAGAGATTGAGCAGCCCTGGCGGGTCGGTGTCGTCGCCGGGCAGAGGGAAGGCCCGCTCCAGTGGGCGTCCCTCCCCGTCGTGCAGGCCCCGCTGGTTGTAGTCGTGGTCCCATAGGGCGAGGGGTCGGTCGTCGGCCCGCAGGGGCGTGAGCCGCTGGCGGAGCTCGCCGTCGCGAATCAGGTAGCGACCCACCGAGTGGTGGATGAACAGGATGCGGATCGGTGGATTGAGCATGGTTCTCCTTTCAGCTCGCCGGCAAGGGCGAGATCGGTGCGTCGCGCAGGTGGCCGGCCAACTCCACACGGCGGCGGAAGGCCGCCTGCAGCCGCCGCACGACTTCCTCCTCAATGCCGGTTTCGGCTGCTATTTCGGCCACCGGGTCGCCGGCCAAGTAGGCGGCCCACATCAGGTCGGTCTCGCGGATGGGCAGGCCATAGAAGAACTGCTCCTGCGTCTGGTCGGCGCTGTAGGTGTCAGTCGTCGGGGGGCGAGCGACGATCTCCGCCGGCACGTCGAGGTGCTTCGCCAGGTCGTAGACCTGGGACTTGAAGAGCCGCGACAGCGGGAAGACGTCAGCGGCGCCGTCGCCGTGCTTGACGAAGAACCCTTGTTCGACCTCAAGCCGATTCGCGGTTCCGGCGACGAGCCAGTTCCTCGCCTCCGCCTCGTGGTAGAGCGTCGCCATCCGGGTGCGCTGCTTGAGGTTCGTCGCGGCGACGATCCGCAGGTACGGGTCGGGCCGCATGTAGCGCGTCTCCTGTGAGCCGTCGGCGGCTACCCTGGTCAGGCAGAAGCGGGCGACGGTGTCGTCGCGGTCAAGGTCCGAGACGTACTCGGCGCGGATGCGGTCCCGGTGCGGGTCGTAGTCCTCGAAGACGTCGGCCGCCGCCGCGTCGCGGGCAGCGTAGGTGCCGAGCGCGGTGAGGGCCGGCGTGATCTCGTGGACCGCGACATCGACGCCGAGCCGGGATGAGGCAAGGGCCCCAGCTCGGCGCTGAGCGGATCGCTATCGCGGTCGGGAAGCATTACGGCGAGCACGCTCTTAGGGCCGAGCGCCCGCGCCGCGAGCGCCAGCGTCACCGCCGAGTCGATGCCGCCGCTGACGCCGACCACGATGCCGCGCCGCCGCCGCTCGGCGGAGTGGGCGCCGAGTTCCTGCGCCAGCTCGGCCGCGGTGCCCGCCGGATCGGCAAGCCTGATTCTCTCGTCCCATCGGGTGGGGCGATGCCGCCATCTCCTTTCTCTCGTGTTGGCGCCCCGCCACCAGCTCGAGCCAGAGCTGGGTCGTAACGATTCCCGTTAGCGCCATCTCCTGGGTTTCGCTGAGCCGGTTGCCTGCGCGCAGCCGGCTCAGGAGCCGCTCGACCTTGGACGGCTCGAAGATGCCGTGTGCGCGGAGCGTCGCGGGGCCGAGCAGTGCCAGTGCGTCGGCGGCGGCGCTAGAGCCCAGGGCTGCGGCGGCAGGGGCGCGGTAGGCCTGCTTGCGCCGCGCTACAACCGGAGCGGGCACAAGGTCGCGGGCGATCCTCCGCAGCACGTCCTTCTCGCTCGCGCCGCGCAGCTTCTGCTCGTCGGCGAGGCGAAGCGCCACCGCCACGACCTCGTTGTCGAGGAAGGGAACGCGCGCCTCGACCGAGTGCGCCATGAGCATCCGCTCGCCCTGCGTGCCGAGGATGTAGTCCGGGAGCATCGTCCGCATCTCGACGTACTGCGCGCGTCGCAGCTCCGACCAACCTCGGGCGCTGGCCGGCAGCGACCCGGCAAGGCGCTCCACCGGGTCGTCCAGCTCGCGGCGGAGCTCCTCGGTCAGGTATCCGCGCAGTCGCCGGGCTGCCGCCCAGCGCAGCCGCTGGGCGGGGAAGCGGTCGGTCCGGCCGCCGTCGGCGTCGATCAGGAGAGACAGGACCCGGCCCGGAACGCGCTCGGCGGGCGTGCCGCCTGACAGGGCGGCGTCGAGCTCCTCGCCGCCGCGGGCCTCCAGCTGGCGGAATGCGTCGTAGCCGCAGAACAACTCGTCCGCGCCCTCGCCGGAGACAACGGTACGGACGCCCCCGTCGCTGACCAGCCCGCCGAGCAGGTAGCTGGCGCAGGGGGTGATCCGCAGGAAGGGTGCCTCGGCATGCCTCACCGCCTCCGGCAGGACGCCGGCGAGGGCCGCCGGCGTGGCGAGGACGCTCGAGTGCCGCGTATTTGCATTCGCGGCGACCTGCCGCTGGAAGCGGGACTCGTCGTGGAGCTTGTCCTCGAAGGTCACCGAGAAGCTCGACCGCTCGCCGTGGCTTGCGGCCAGGGCGGTTATCAGGGCGGAGTCGAGGCCGCCGCTGACCAGGGTGCCGACGGTCCGGTCGGCGCGCAGGCTGCGGGCGACGGCTTCCTCCAAGGCTGCCCGCAGCTCTTCCTCGGCTTCCATCGGCCCGAGTTGCCTGCCGCTGAAGACCGGCTCCCAGTAGCCCTCGATCGCGATCCGGTCGTCACTGACCAGCGCCCATCTGGCCGGAGGTAGTTGCCGGACGCCGGCGCAGATGGTGCGCGGCGGGTGCGGTGCCCAGAGGCCAAGCAGGTCGGAGATGGCGGCAGGGTCGAGTGAGCCGTCGACCGGTCCGAGCCGCAGCAGGGCGCGGATGGTCGAGGCGAACGCGACCCCTTCCGGCAGCCGCGCGTAGTAGAGGGGCAGGATCCCGAAGCGGTCGCGGAAGAGCAGCAGCCGCCGGCGGTCAGCGTCCCAGAGCCCGCCGGCGAACTGGCCGTTGAAGAGCGGCAGCGCCGAGGGCCCCAAGCGCGAGAGCAGGGCGAGGGCGACCTCGGTGTCGCCCTCGCTGACGAAGTCCCAGTCGCGCACCGCGGGGTGGCGGCGCAGCTCGGGGTAGTTGAGGATCTCGCCGTTGAAGCAAAGGGAGAAGCGTCCGTCGGGAGAGGTCATTGGCTGCCGTGAACCGCCCGCGTCGATGATTGCCAGCCGGACCGTTCCCAGCGTTGCTCCGGGCAGCCCGACGACGCTGTGCTCGTCGGGCCCCTATGATGCTGCTCGCGCAGCATCGAGTCGACCGCTCGCCGGGCGGCGCCGGCGTCGATGCCGGCGCCGGCGATGCCAGCGACGCCGCACATCAGCCGACCGACTCCGTCCGGATCAGGTCGACGATGGCGGTCATCGTCGCGAAGTTCTTGCGGCTCATCTCCTCGACGCGCAGGGGCCTCCCGATCTGCTCCTCGACGAATGCGAAGAGCTCGGAGACGCCGAGGGAATCCACCAGCTCGAGGAGGGGGCTGCTCTCGTGTAGTTCCGATTCGTCGATCGAGCTGTAGTCGAGGGCGATATTGCGCAACTCGTCGTGAATCGCGGTGATCTGAGGGTGGGCAGTGCTCACGGGTTCGTTCCTCCTCTTTCTTCATCCAGCGTTTTCTTGAACAGGTCGCGATAGAGCGGCCCGGCGTAGTTGCCGACGGCCGCCAGGAGGCGGGGCTGCAGCCGTTCAAGCTCGGCCGGGCCCAGGCGCAGCGCGGACTCGAACGTCAGAGGCAGACCGGCGCGGGTCAGCGCCGCGTCGAGCCGGCGCACGTCGCAGGGGACGTTCTCAAGCAGGATGGTGCGGCGGCCCGGGTTGAGCAGCGGCCGGTATCTGGTCGAGCCGTTGCGGAGGTCGGCAGCCAGCGCGCTCGTCGCGCGGGCGATCAACTCGCCGAGGGCGAGGTGGGAGGCGCGTCCATCGACCGCCGGCAGCACCTTCACCCAGGCGGTCGGGCGGCGGCCCTCGAACAGCTCGTAGTGCAGCGCAACCGGGACCACCTTGGCCCGCGGCGCGGCCCGCGCCACGGCGAGGGCGCCGCGTTCGGGCTCGACTAGGAGGCCGGTTCGGACGTGGCAGCCATGCGGGAAGATCCACACCGTCTTGCGGCTGCCGCGGTCGAGGTCCCTTCCGATCGCACGCAGGAGTTGAGCGGCCTTCAGGTTGGCGCCACGCTCGACGGGGAAGAACCCAACCCGGCGCAGGATCGGCCAGCGCTCGAGCACGACCGGCGCCGCCGCCAATGAAAAGTCCCTGCCGATCTCGTCGGTTACCAGCATCGCGACCTCCGCGTCCCAGGCGCAGACGTGATTGGCGACGACCAGCGCCGGGGCGTCGCCGAGCTTGCGCAGCGACCCGAGATCCCCGTAGACCTCGCGGATGCCGAGCCTGAGGCCGCCGATCAGTGCTGCGCGGCGCAGCCGGTTGGAGCACCCCGCGAGCAGCCTACGTCTGTCGTTGCCGGTGAGGGGGTGGCCGGGGGTGGCGCTGGATTGGCGGGTGCCGAACACACACCCATTAGAAACGGTTCTGGAAGAAGCGCCCGAAAAGTCGCAGTAGCCCCGTCACCGCACTGTTACATCTAGATAGAAGTGTACCGAACAGTCCGCATCCGCCCTGCGCGGCGACGGGATGTTCGATGCGTTGCCGGACGCTCGTACCGCCGCGTGGGTGTCCTTGGGTGGATCGGAAATGTTGCGTCGCGTCGTGCCCAGAAACCGAGTTCTCAACTATCGTTGCGCTCCAAGCTATTCAGCGGGGGCCACCATGGTGAAGGCGTTCAGCGTTGTGTCCTGGAACTGTGAACACTGGAGGGAGGACGACTTCCGAAACGAAAATCGGATCGACTTTCTCGCCGAGCAGGGCGCGGGCAGATGTGCGCAACTGGACGACGACGGCCGGCCCAATCTCATAAGGGTTGGGGAGGAGAATTGAATGGCAGGATTCGCTCGCACGCTGCTCAAATGCTGTGCTCTTCTTATAGTGGTCTACGCCTGCGCCGCCGCGGATGCGGCTGCCCAGGAAGGTCAGCCCGCCGTTCACTTCAACTCGGAAGGGGCGGTGACGCTCGTTTCGGGCTCTGCCGCGTCGGTGACGGTTTTCAACGACAGGGGCGAGCCGTTCGGCATCCACGCAACCGCGTCGCTGGAACCTGCAGAGGACGGCGGCGAGGCCCTCCGCATTCCGATCGCTGCTGACGTCGGCGCGGGCTACAAGCGGCTAACTGGGAAGACCATGATTCCCGCGACGGGGCAGATGATGCTGAGGCTAAGCCCGCCAGCGACGATCGTCGCTGGCCAATTGGGGTGGCTGACGGTGGTCGCCACGGCGGGCTCGGAGACGGTCGTCGTGCGGCGCCCGCTCGCGGTGCCGGTCGCCACTCCCGAGGTGGACAGCTGGACGATCACCTCGGTTCAGGGGTTGCCGACGCACGGGAGCGGCGGCGACCTCGATCCCGCAATCCCGTTGTCTTCGGCCAGCGGCTGCGAAGCGCTGGGCGATCCGGGCACGGTTCTCGTAAGCGGCGACGAGACGGTCTCGATCAGCTCGACCTGTGAAGGCGGCCACCTGCGGCTGAAGGCCGCGAGCTTTGGCCCCGGCACCTATAAGGGCAAACTGGAAGTGGGCGAGGACAGCGTCGAACTGGAAATCCGCCGGACCCTCTCCATCTGGTGGCCGATTCTCTGCATCGTCCTCGGGGTTCTTGCGGCGATCGCCTCCCAAGGGCGGATCGACCAGGGCTGGCGGTGGCAGCAGCGGCGCTGGTTGCGGAAGCTGCCGAGGGACGCCGCGAAGGCGGACGCGAAGTATTTCGTCGCGGCTCGTGAGATGCCGTGGGAGGCGTATGCGATCGAGCCGGCGATCGAGCAGGAGGCAGGGAGCCTGGGGCAGCGGCTGGACGAGGTGGCCGCGCAGCGCCCGCTGCTGTTGCGCTGGCTGCCGTGGCCCGAAGGCTTCAGGGCAGCCGAGCGCGAGGAGATCAGGGTGCGGATCGCCGAACTTGCCGAGCTGATCGAGAAGTGGCCGACGATGCCGACCGCGCTCGCCGCCGCCCTGGCGCGTGTTCACGAGCAGGCCTACTACGTGACGCGCGCCCCGCTGCTGGTCGAACGGGCCCTGCTGATAGTCGGCGCCGACGGCCTCCCGGTCGATGCGACCGAGCTCGGCAGCCGCTGCGGCGAGGCGGTCGCGCTTTCCGACGCGCTCGACATCGTCGATGACCTCGAACGGCTCGACGCCTATGTCACGGCGCTGGAGAATGACGATCGGGAACTGGAGCCCGAGGATCGCGTGCTCCGCATCCGGGCGCGCCAGTACGAGCGTCAGGCGAGCGCCACCCTCGCCGGGCTGGCGGATAGCACCAAGGTCCCCGGCGAGGTCGGGCCGGCGGTCGAGCGGGGCGCGAAGCTTGCCTCCCGGCTCCCCAAGCCGGGTCCGCCCGCCGCTGCCAGGGACAAAATCCGGACCGCGACCACGGGCGTGGCGACGCAGGGGCTCGCGGCGCTTCCGCTCGGGCTGGTACGACGCGCCACCAAGCTGCTGAGCGGCGGGTCGTATCCGGTAGGTCAGTCGGCCGTCATCCTGGTCACGCTCGCGGTGGGAGTGTTGAGCGGCCTCGCGGTCCTCTACTTCGAAAAGGCCTGGGGAGGGTCGTGGACCGACTACGCCGCTGCATTCGTCTGGGGCTACGCGGCCTCGACGGTGATCGATCCGATCGTGGCGATCATGCGCCAGTTCGGCACCCGGCCGGATGATTCGCCCGCAAAGACGCCAACGACGTGAGCGCCGACGGGACTCGACGGCGCCGGGTGCTCGCCGATATTGAGATGGCGGCCATCGTCCTCTGGGCGCGGCTCCGCACTCTCGCGGGGCGACTAATAGGTCGGCTCTGGGGGAGGACCCGAAGCGTTGCGCTCGGCGAGCTGATCGTCGTGCATCCCGCCGAGAGCGGAAGCGGTGCCTGGCGCGCGGATGCGATCGCGGCGATGCTCGAGACGGTTCAGCACGCGATGCGGCGCTGGGACGTGAAGGTCGTAGACAGGCGCTCGGTCAGGCGGGAGGGGCGGGAGCTTGGCCGCACCTACGTGCGCGTGCGGGTGGCAAAAGGGGCCGAGGACGACGCCCTGCGCGCGATCAACGTGGCGGCCAAGAAGTACGGGCTCCCGCGCGGACGGCACGGTGTTTTCGCCGTGCGGTCGCCGGTCATCGTCCCGGCCGCGCCGCCCGACCCTCCCGGAAAGATCAACTTCACCCCCGCCTACGAGGAGGCAAAAAGGCTGATCGGCGTCGTCGGCGGCAATGCTCACGACGTCAAAGTCCTGGTCGTCGATGTCGATCAACCCGTGAGGGAATATCTGCCGGCAGGCGCTGATGTCGAGATCCTCGATCCGTCCGATCGACCGATAAGGGACGGCCACGCCACGCTAATGACCGCGATCGTAGCCGACATCGCTAGGGGCGCCAAGATCACGACTCGGTCGATTTGCGACGACTCGTCCGACGGGTTCTGGGCGCTGCTCGACGTTCTCATCTCCGAGCAGGACGCCGATCTGATCGTCGCCAGTGTGACGGCCCCCGAGGGTGGAACCTCGAAGGACGGTCGCGGTCGGGACAACGTGTTCGACTCCATGCTTCGATCTCGGGTGTTGTTTCCGAACCAACCGCCCGTCGTCTTCCCAACCGGGAACCACGAGCTCGAGTCCGGCGGAGAGAGGATCGACACGATGGCGATCCCCGCCCGTTTTGAGTCCGTCGTCGCGATTGGCGCCTGCGACGAGAGCGGCGGCCGCTCAGCGGGCAGCCGCTACGGCGTCAAGACGGGCGACGATCCGCACGCTTGGTGGCTCGCCCCGGGGGGCGCGTTCCTCGGCCAGACCGTATCGACCGCGCTCGTCAGGATGGGCGACAAGCCACAGGCCGGAACGTCGATCGCCAACGCGATGGCTGCCGGCCTGATCGCTTGCTTGATCCGGAGCCTGCGTCAGCAGAAGTCGGAAACGGACCCGAAGTTCGATGCCGCGGTCGCGGAGCTGATGCGCTGCTTGCGGGCGCGCCCCGGCACCGAGCGCTCGCAGGCCTTGGCCAGCGAGCTCCAGGATGTGCATAGTGGCCGGTCGGTCACCTTGGCGAAACTGATCGCCGAGCTCGAGACGCTTTCCGATCCAGACGGCATCCGCGGCTACGACCCCCACCAGCACGGGAGCGGCATGTTGCGTTTCGATCGGTTTGCTTCAACGCCCTGATGTGGGGTAGTGAGCCGACCAGGTTTCGCGGAGACCTGAATCGCTCTAATTCCGTCGGCGCGAGCATCCCAAGTGGCAGCCTTCGCCAATGGTTGCTGGGGCAAGAAATGGGGCAAGAAGCCCCACAGACTCCAGCCGATCTCAGCCGATCTCGATCTCGCGAAAACCGCCTTAGAACCCGCCCCACAGTGCCCAGCCGAGCCAGCGGGCCGCGCTCATAACCCGAAGGTCGCAGGTTCGAATCCTGCCCCCGCTATAGGAAAAAGCCCCGGAAACGGGGCTTTTTTCGTGTCGGGTGTCGTCTGGCAAATCTCCGGCGGGTACTAAGTTCGGCGATTTTCAGATCCAGGCGAGCAACGTCGGTCTCCGAGAGGACCAGCCCCCTGTCATGTCCGACTCGGCTTAGCGGCTGTGCCTCATCCGATTCAGCGGCTTAGCAGTCCTCGTTCGCGGGTTGAGGCTCGAATCCCGGCCGGACCTGATCATCGTCGTCCCGACCGCTACGAGCAGGGCGCCGTAGGCAAGGAAGCCGAGGTCCCAGCCGAGCGGCCCGCCGAGGTCGTCGCGAAGGTGGTGAATACCGAGGATCTGATGATTCACCAGCCCCTCACAGAGATTGAAGCCGCCCCACCCAACAAGCAGGCCGCCGAAGTGAACGCGCCACGGAGGCGCGAGCCGCCCCTGCTGCCAGGCCCGAACGGCGAGGATCGTCCCTGCGAGCACGAACAGCCAGGTGACCGCATGGAAGATCCCATCGGCCAGGGTGTTGTCCTCCAGGCCGGAGACGGTGCCGACGTCGCAGCAGCCCTCTCTTGCGGTCGACGACGGTCAGCCGCCGAGCTTGCCTTTCCCCGTCTCGCCGGCAACGTAGTCGACCAGGACTATCCCCAGGAGGGGGAAGGGCCGGCGGCCGCTGTTTGGAGGAAATCCCCATCTACATCACAAGGACCAGGACGGTGGAGATGCCCCGCTCCCCGACCGATCTCAGCTGCGGACTGCCTCTGCCACGTCGGCAGCGCCGTCCTTGGCGCTGTCCTTGAGCCCGTCGGCCTGCTCCTGGCTGGCCTCTTTGACCGTCTCCAGCGCATCCTGGCCGGCTTCCTTGGCGTTCTCGACGGCCTGCCCGGCAACCTCGCCGGCGACCTCTTTGCCACGTTCGAGTACCTCGTGGCCGGTTTCGGCGGCGGTCTCCTTGACCTGGTCGGCCAAGGGCCCGACGCGCTCGTCCTCGATCCGGCTGCTCGGCAGGAGCATCGCGGCGAGGAAGCCTCCGGCGACGCCCGCGAGCGCCAGCCCGAGTGGGTTCTCCTGGGCGACGCCGACGGCGCGCTGGGCACCCTCCTTCAGCTGTTCGCCGTCCGGGGTGGCGTCGCCGACCTTGTCGGAGGTCCCCTTCAGCTGACCGACGACCTGGTCGCGCTTGTCGGAAATCGACTCCTTGACGCGAGACTTGACGTCGGTCTTATGGGCCAGGGCATCGACGGTCTCGCCCATGCCGGCGCGGGTCTCCTCTATCTCCTGACGGATTTGGCTTGGCTCTTGGCCCATTTCACATCCTCCTTGACGGTTTCGATGGTCTGTTCAGGGGCAGCTGGGAGCCCCTGCTTGATTCGCTGCCCGCCCCCGAGGGCGAGGACCGCGGCGATAACGGCGTAGACGAGCGTCACGATCAACGCCGCCAGGGTGAAGTCCATCGCCTTGTCCAACAGGGACAGGGCGAGGGCGGTGAGGGTGCCGAGCGCGAGCAGTGCCACGATGGCGGCGCCGCCGAACATGCCCGCTCCTTCACCCGCGACCTTGCCCTTGGCGCTCAGCTCCGCTTTGGCCAGCTCAATCTCCTGGCGGACAGGGTCGAGGTCTGGTCGGCGAGCTGCTTGACCAGGTCTCCGGTCGAGTGCTCGCGTAGATCGCCCCCATTTGCGCCGGGGGCGCTCACCTCCCCGCACCGGGAATGGCGGGCTCCGCCGGGGCTGACCCCGGATCGGGAGCGGTGGGGGGCGCGGGCGCGGCACTCGGTACCGGCAGCGTTCGCTGAGGCGAAGGGGCCGGACTCGATGCGCCTATCTGCTGGGAAGGGGTGTCGCCGTTTCGGCTTCGCCCTTCGTAGCGGCTGCGACTCGACGCCTTGAGAAAGCGTGCTGCGGCTGCACCGGCCACGAGCCCTCCGGCAACAACGCCCAGGGACGCCGACGGCCGAAGTCCTCCAGGTCGTGCAACATCTGGTCGGGTCCGTTGCCTGAGAGGGTAGGAGCCGACCTTCTCGGTCTGCGCCGCGGCCTGGTCAGCGAGCTTCTCCGGGGCCGTCTTTGCCCTGTTTACGAAGCTCCTCACCGATGCTGCGGATGTCCTTGGCGGTTCCACTCACCTTCTCGCCGGCCTGCGAGGTCCGCTCGTCCACCTCGCGGCGGACGGTGTCTTGGACCTGGCCGGCGACGTCGCGGGCCTTTTCCTTGGTTGGACCGGTCGCCTCCTGGCTGATACCCGGGGGGTGATCTCGCCAAGCGACTCACGCGCCAGACCTCCGCCGGGGCGAGAGGGTGGGTCAGTGCCGGCGCAGAAACCCGGAACGCCGAGGGTGGTTTCGGCGCCCGAGGGCATCGCCCATCAGCCAGAACATCGGCGGCCACAGGCCGACGAACAAAGCTCGTCGTTCGGCGTTGCCGCGTTCGTCCTCGCCGATCGTCTTGGCACGCACCCAGAGCACGATGCAGAGCAAAATTGAGGTGACCGACAATCCGTAGAGATGCACGTCCCGAACTGGCACGCGGTCGAGTGCACGAGATCCCACGCACCTAGTGTGACCGATCGCTGCTGCGGTCTCGCTTTCCGCCCAGACTTATCGGGTAGACCCAGGGAATGTCTGGCCGACAAAGTCGTCGCAAGCGCTGGGCGACCGCAGCCCGATGGCCGCTCGGAGTGGGACTAGCCACCTCCCGCTACTTCTGGAGCACTACTCCTGTCCATCGCTGGGAGATGAAGGGATCTTGGACTGCTGACGGGCCGCCGCCGCTTCCGCCCGGGACCGATCTGAGCGAGCTACAGAGCGTGGAGGAGGGGGCGGGGCCGCTCTTTCATCGGATCTATCGCACCCGTATCGTTGGCTCAGCCCTCGCTCCCGGCGAGGTAATGGAGCGAGTGACCGCAGACCTCGATCGGGTCGCGCCCTCGGAGTTCGCGACGTTCCAGGAGATCGGGGAGGAAACCGATCGGCTAAAGGTCGGTAATCACTATGTGGTCCGCATGCCGGGGCCGTGGGATGGCCCGGTTCGTGTGGTGGCCGTAGGGCCAAGTTCGTTTCGGTTGGCGACCCTGCCGGGCCACCTTGAGGCGGGTCAGATCGAATTCCGCGTTAGCTCAGACCACCGCTCCCTCTGGTTTGAGATCGAGTCCTGGGCTCGCAGCGGTGACCGTTTCAGCGACCTGCTCTACGACCGCCTCGGGGTCTCGAAGGAGGTGCAGCTGCATATGTGGTCCTCTGTCCTGCGGCGTGTCATTGGCCTGACCGAGGGGAGGATGGAGGGGGGCATCGTGATCGTCACCCGCATCGTTTCCGAGCAGGCCCTGCCCGGTCGTCGCGAGGAGACGCAATCTCTTGACGACCCGGAGCTCGGTCTGCTCAAGGAGTTGGCGCGACGACGTCCTAACCTGGACGAAGACGAGCTGGCCAAGTCGATCGAGGGAGGGGGCTGGCACCTGGACGACCTGGTCGAGCCGCTGCCTTCCGAGGCTTCAGGACCTCCGACAGAAGACGGGAGCTGGGAGGTCGCGCAGGGCATCATGGAGCACTACCAGCTGGCCGACCCCCGGGTCGTCAACGCAACGTATGACGAATCGGCGCCCCTAACGGGCAGGAACATGCTGCTGCGTATCTCCTTTAGGGGCCTGCGATTTCGGGTCGGGGTGAGGATTGATCGCGACTACGAAGAGACCCGCGAGTTGGATGGGCGAGAAGTACGAGTGTTCGGGTGGAGCTACGTGACGCTCGAAGGCCACTTTGAGGAAGGCCGAATGCATTACGAGCTTTGGAAGTGGATGGACACTGGCGACGTCGAGTTCCGCCTACGAGCCGTCTCGCGACCTGCCCGCCACGGACCTCTCCTGACTCGGTTGGGCTTCGGCCTCTTCGGTCGCACCCAGCAACTGCGCTTCTATCGGCAGATTTGTCGCCGCGTTCGTCGGCTGACCGAGGCCGAGTTGGAGACTCGTTGGACGCGATCGCGGGCCGCCACTAGCTCATGACTCCGGGCTTACGCCGATCGGCCAGCTTGTTCTTGACTACCCCGAGGGTCGCGGGTTTGCGCCCCGGGCCCTGCTATGAAGCATCGGACCTAGCCCGGGTTCTCTTCGTCACCGTCGATCTCGAGCAGCGGGGAGGTCTCAAGCACGAAAACGAAGCAGAGAAGGCTTGGGTCCTGCTGGCTGCTGGACATAAAGCCAACGACTTCGCGATCCATGTGACGCTCGACCACCTCGATTAGGGGTGCGCGAATCGTCTCTGAGATATCGACGCGGCTCTGCGCCACTCCCCGGGCGCCGCCGGCATCGAACATGGTCTCCTCGCCCTTCGTGTGCGCTTCGCGAAGAAGCAGGAGGACACTGTCGTCGTGGATGTAGGTCTTGGACTTGGTGGGACCACGACCGACAAGATTCTTCAGCAGGCCAACGACCTCACGCGAGATGGCGGCTAGGCGATCGTGATGTCCTTGAGTGCTCTCCACAAGCGAAGTCCTCCGAATGATTGGCCTCCGACAAACCTCCCTTGGAGTCGGCCACGCCCAGATACCCCAGACGAAGGTGGTCAATCCCGCAATTTCTCGGTCCCAATCGGCTAGCGATTGAGCCGCCGCCTGTTTGCGAGCTGCTGTCCTGGGGAAGATGCCTGACAGGGCGCCGCGAGCACATCGACGCGCGTCGCCCCCGCTCCAGCCGAGCTACGAACCAGGCACACAGGGCCGGGTCCGGATCGACGCGATCAACCCACGACCGGACAGGAGGCCCCAATGGGCAGAAGCAACGGAGTCGCCGTCGTCCCGGTTGAGCAGCGTTCCGTGGTGACGTCGACTGGCGCTAAGGCAAGCGCTCGGCGGAGGGGGGCCTGATGGCTTCCGAACCTTCACCTCTCGATGCGGAGGCGATCGGGAACGAACTGGGCGCCGAGCTGCTGAAGATCCATGAGGACTCCTATGGAACGGGAGCGGCCTCGACGCGGGTTCTCGTCGACGGCGACGCGATCGTCGTCTTCTTCGATGGCCTCGAGCTCCAGCGGAACGAACAGCTCCTGATCGAAGGCGGCTTCGCGGACTCGGTGCTCACCCAACGGTCAGAGTTCCAGCAGGCGATCGAGCTTGTGTTCTGCGCCGCGGTGGAACGGGTCAGCGGCCGGCGAGTCGTCTCCTTCGCCAGCATCACGAAGCTAGACCCGACCTACTCGGTCGAGATATTCCGCCTCGCGCCGCGGGGCATCTCGGTCGAGGGTTCTGATGATGCAGCGCCGGATGGCGCCCTACCGCCGTCGTAATCGGCTTTGTTAAAGGCGGCTGTCGGGGGCAAGAACGGTTTCCCAACCCGCCAGCAGGGGTAATCGGAGATAGCTCTGTACGGGATTTCTTGTCTTCCACCAGTCGGCGGAGAGACCTCTCAGGGAAATTTTGGCAACCCAGCCGCCTTCGTTGCGTAGCTCGGGAAACAAACCACCGAGGAGGAAAGACAATGGAGTCAGCAGCGGCCCGCGCTGGAAATGCGGGCGCAAGAGACCAATCCGAAAGGCGCGGCGTGGTCCGCCGTCTTTCGACGGAGACCAAGGCCGCCTTCAAGACGACCGAGTTCTGGGCGATGGTGGTCGTGATCGTCGGCATCCTCGTCGCCGCCGCCACGATCAAGGGCGGCGACACCGCCCCCGGCACCGACGAGTTCATCGCCAAGCAGGCTTGGCTGTATGTGGCCATCGTCGCCGTCGGCTACATGATCAGCCGCGGCCTCGCGAAGTCGGGCTCGCGCAGCCCTACGAGGTCGACCGGGACCGCGACGACCAGCAGTAACGGCACCACACGGACGGTCTGCAGAGGGGCGGCATCTCAGCCGCCCCTCTTTCATTCTTCGAAGGTCGTAGTTCGCCGGACGAATAGCTCAGCGGGTACGGGGTAGCCTTGGAGTGACAGTTCACCGGACCGCGGGACGGGGGACTGAGTCGAGGGCCGGAGTTTCAGTTTTGGACCCAGAAGCCTGGGGCGACGACCTTGACCCCTCCGGGGTAAGCCGTCAGGTGACGATTGCCCGGAAACCAATATCGCCTGGGTCAGCCCGAAGCCTCTCCGGTTCCCTCAACTGCCTCCAGCAGCGGCGAGGTATCCAGCACGAAGACGAAGGCGAGGAGATCTGGGTCCTGCTGGCTGCTGGACATGAAGCCGACGACCTTACGGCTCGTATGACGCTCGATCACCTCGACCAGGGGGGCGCGAATCGTTTCGGACATATCGACGCGACTCTGCGCCACGCCCCGGCCACCCCCGGCCTCGAACATCGTCTCCTCGCTCCTCGTATGCCCCTCGCGCAGAAGTAGGAAGACGCAATCCTCGTGGAGGTAGGTCTTGGCCTTGGTCGGGCCGCGGCCAGTCAAATCCTTCAGGAGGACGACGATCTCCCTGGAGATGGCCGCTAGGTGCCCGGGATGGCCTTCGGGGTCCGTCTCCACGAATGGAGTCTTCCACAGCAGCAGCAGCTCACGCGAACCTGCGCTACTCTCAAAGTAGGGACGCAGCGGACACGCGCCGAAGCTCCTCAAGCCACACCGAGACAAGTGATCCGGCCATAGGCAGCCGGTTGGCGGGCCTCCTTCGCAAGCAAGTCGATCAGGAGGTTCCCCTTGTCAGCACATCAGCGTTCCGACCGTGGTCGTGGAAGTCCGACCCCCACCGCGCCGATGCGGGTGCGCGCATTCAGGATCAGCGAGGTAGACCTCGACTCCGGATGCCGCGAAGTGCGAGTGGAGGGCGAGTTGGATCTATCCGTTGCCGACCAGTTTCAGCGGCGACTCGATGCTGCCGCCACGGACGATGTCGAGGTTCTTATCTGCCTCGAGCGCTGCGACTTCATCGACTCCACCGGGATTGCGGCGATCGTCTTCGCCCACAAGCTGTTGGCGGACAAAGGCCGTCGACTCCTCGTCTGCGCTCCCTCGCGTCAGGTGAGCCGAATCCTCACGATCACCGGGCTCAACCATGTTGGTCTCGTCTACGCCAGCGCTGAGGAGGCCCTTGCCGAGGGTTTCGGACCTGCAACCGAGCAGCCTGACAAGGCGGCGGAGGTCATGCTGCCTCACGACGAGTCGCGGCTCCCCTCTCAGGCGGCGAGCAGCCCGTAGCGGAGGCCACAGATCCCAGCCGATCCCCCAGCCAAGGCTCATGACCCGAAGGTCGCAGGTTCGAATCCTGCCCCCGCTATAGGGCAGAAACCCGCTTATCAAGCGGGTTTTCCGCGTTTTTGGGAGACCTCAAAAACGCCCTGGGGCAACATGAGGTCTGAGAGAGGTCGATTCAGCCCTTGCGCTGAACC
The DNA here is from genome assembly GCA_963728025.1 of uncultured Actinomycetes bacterium. GTDB lineage: Bacteria > Actinomycetota > Thermoleophilia > Solirubrobacterales > 70-9 > VAYN01. The sequence continues at coordinate 302,083 of CAVSIF010000004.1, forward strand.
GGTCTAAGCTTCCGAGACCGGCTGACGGAAGGAATGTCGCGATGCGGAAACTGATCTACGGCATGAACCTGACGCTGGATGGCTACGTCGCCGCGCCCGGCGACGACATCGGGTGGAGCGCGCCGAGCGACGAGCTGTTTCAGTGGTGGCTCGATCAGGAGCGGGCGATCGGCCTGTTGCTGTATGGGCGCAAGCTGTGGGAGGCCATGAGTTCCCACTGGCCGACCGGCGACCAGCAGCCCAATGCCACTCCGGCGGAGATCGAGTTCGCGCGGAACTGGCGGGACACGCCGAAGGTGGTGTTCTCCTCGGCGATCGAGAAGGTCGACTGGAATACCCGCCTGGTCACCGGCGACGCGGTCGCGGAGATCACCCGGCTCAAGGCCGAGGACGGCGAGCCGATGCGGGTCGGTGGCGCAACGCTCGCCGGGGCGGCCATGCGGGCCGGGCTGATCGACGAATACACGATCGTCACCCATCCGGTCCTGGTGGGCGGCGGCACGCCGTTCTTCACCGCACTGGATGGCTGGGTGAACCTGAGCCTGGTGGAGACGCGGACGTTTCCCGGCGGGGTGGTCCTGACCAGGTACGAGACGAGGCGCTAAGCGCGTTTTCTCCACGGCGGGCCGGGCGAGCATCTGTCGAAGGTCAGCTACCACGTCCGCGTCCTCGCAGAGAACAAGGCGGTGAGCTGGCAAGGAGGGATGACCGCGCCCCTGCGCTGCCCCGCGGCGGCATCCTGACCGCTGGTTGCGACCAAGGTCGACGAAATCGACATCGAGGTCGACGATCTGCGAGCACAGGTGGCGGTCATGGCGGAGGTGCGCGATCTGGTGGAGATCAGCGTCGGCGCCGACGTAAGCCTGGGCAAAGTGGTGCTGAAGATCGAGGGCGTCGAGGCCCAGGCCCTACTGAAGGCAAGGCTCGACAACGTCAGCCTGATCCTCGAGCGCGTGCTGATGTCGCTCGATCGCAACCCGGAGCTGCTCGAAGGGATCGGCCACGCTGCCGAAGAGGTGGGTGAGGGTGCCGGGCATCTGGTCGGCCAAACCGGCGAGGCGGTCGAGGACATCGGCGAAGGCGCGGGCGGAGCCGTTCAGGACGTGGGGTCCGGGGCCGGCCAGGCCGTCGGCGAGATCGGCGAAGGCGCCAATCAGGCGGTCGGCCAGATCGGCGAAGGGGCCGGCCAGGCCGTTGGCGACGTTGGCGAAGGCGCCGGGCAGGCGGTTGGCAACGTCGGCCAGACGGTCGAGGGCGTCGGTCAGGTGGCCGGTCAGGCCGGCCAGGCAGTCGGTCAGGCCGGCCAGGGCGTCGGCGAGGCGGTCGGTGGTGCCGCCGAGGGCGCAGGCGGCGCCCTCGGAGAGGTCGACCAGGCGGCAGCGGCCCTAATCGGAGGCAACGGGGGCGGAGTCGACACCAGTGCGACCGGCATCGCCAAGCTCGCCGCGAAAATGGTCGTCCACGAGCTGAAGTCGGCCGCTACCGAGGAGGCGAAGGGCCTTGGCCTGGCCGCGGCCCGCAAGGCCAAAGAGGTCGGCGAGCGACGCAATGAGCGCAAGGCGGAGGAGGTGCACGCGACTGAGGCGGCGATGAGGGCTGCGGAAGAGCTGGACGTGGATCTCGACGATGTCGATGGCACCGGGCCGGAAGGTCGGATCACGATCCGCGACGTCAGGCAGGCCCAGGAGGCCTAGGCATGGCGCGAAAGGGCAACCCCGATCGCCTCGAGGACGCCGATGTCGAGATCGGCGCCAGCGTCAAGGCGAAGCGCTTGCGCTTTCGAGCGAAGCCGAAGACGCAGGTCGAGCTTCACGGGGAGTTGCACGAGCCCGAGGGCGACGGGGAGCTGGAAACGGCCTCCGGCAGCGAGCGGCAAAACCTTCCAGACGAGGTTGAGCCGGGGGTCACTTACCGGGACGTCCGCGTTCGTTGGCGGGCTGCGGCGCGACTCAAGGGCCCAGCTTCCCCGAAGACATGATCCGAGGGCGGGTTCGTTCCGCGTAGTCGGGGTAATACGAAAGAGAAGTTATGCAACTAGCGGCCGTTGAGATATCGGAGAGCCTGCAGCAGGCACTAGACGACCTGATCGGCTTCTTGCCACGGCTTATCGGCTTCTTGATCATTCTCGTGATCGGCCTTCTCATCGCGAAGGCGCTACAGAAAGCTGGTGGCTATGGGCTTGGAGAAGGTCGGCGCGGACAGGGCACTTCAGTCGGGTACCAGCGGCGAGTACGTCCAGCGCCTTCTCCCGGATGTCTCGCCCTCAGATGTGATCGGCAGGGTCGTCTTCTGGTTCGTCTTCCTCGGCGCCCTCTCGATCGCGATCAGCTCGCTCGGCCTCGCGGTCCTCAACGACTTCGTGGCCAATGTCTTCAACTACCTGCCGAATGTCATCGCGGCGATCCTCATCCTTGTGCTCGCGGTGCCGATCGCCGGAGGGTTGGCAAAGCTCGCCGATCGAGCCTTCGGCGACACGCCTACCGGCAAGCTGATGACGACGGCCGCGCCGGCGCTGGTCATGGGGATCGCGGTGTTCATGGTCCTCAACCAGCTCAGGATCGCCACCGACATCGTCACGATCACCTACGCCGCGTTGATGGGCGCGGTGGCGCTGGGAGCCGCCCTCGCCTTCGGCCTCGGCGGGCGCGACGTCGCCTCGCGGATGCTCGAGGAGGCTTATCGTCGCGGGCAGGCGGAGCGGGCTCGGTCCTCGGGCCATCCCGAGGCTCACCCTTCCTCCGCCCCGGGTGAGGACCGACCCGCGGGAGGCTCGGGGCATCCATGACCCTTGGCGGGTCCGTCGGCTATATAGAGCCGGTGCCACGCACTAGGGCCAGCTCAGCCTGGAGGGCCATGATCTTGCCGAGAGCCGCTCGCTCGGACTCGATATTGCGCTGCAGCAGCTCGGCAACGTCGCGGCGGTGCATCGCCCTGGCCCAGACGATCAAGTTCTCATAGACGCCGATCTCGTAGTGCTCGATCTCCGCCGCGTCCTGGAGAATGATCGCGTCGACGAACGTGGCCTCGGACTTCTTGATGTGCGCTTCACCCTCCTTTTCGAAGGCATCGATCACTGGGCATGGAGAGTCGTCGATTTCCCACCCCAAGAGGCTGAAGGCCGACTCGACGGTCGGAACATGGGCTCGGGATTCCTCCAGGTGGGAGCCGAGAATCTCCATGACGAGGGCGTTCTCGGCGTTCTTGACGTTGACCTCCAAGATCTCGAGAATCGAGCGCTCCATCTTCAGCGCCGCCCCGAGCCTGTGGTTGTAGGCCTCCTCCGGCGTGTTAAATCGCTCGAACACCTGGGTTTCGCCCTCTCGCGAGAAGGGGACGAGCTAGATAGCTCGATTCCCCGTTAGTCCCGTATACCCCAGCTCCCGAGTTGTACGCTCACGCAGTGCGACCCCTTCGGTATTCCATCAACGTCACCTTGGACGGATGCTGCGATCACCGCGCCATTTCCCCGGACGAAGAGACCCATCGTCACGCAACGGAGAGTATCGCCCAGGCCGATGCTCTCCTCTTCGGCCGGGTGACCTACGAGATGATGGAGTCCGCCTGGCGGCCGCCGGTTGGTGGGCCATGGGCCGACGTCGTTCGCGGGGTTTAGCCCGGAGGGTCTCGACTAAGTACTGAAGGTAGTTCCGTCCCCTGGCGAGCTTAGGGTCGTCCCCTGCCGTGAGTCCCACCGCCGCCATCTTTCAGGGCTTATTCGTCGGACTAGCGGTGGCGGCCATCCTCGCTTTCGGATGGGTCTGGGAGGCGGTCGGACTGGCAGCGGGGACTGCGCTCGTAATTTTTGTCCCGTACCTAATCGGGGTCGCCGCACGCAGGCGGGCGGCGGAAGGACAGGGCCCGCCGGCTGTCTACACGGGGGATCAGGTCAGAGTCGGCGTCGGCCTCCTCCTGTTTGTCGCACCCATGCTCGTCGTTGCTTTTGGCCCGGGAGCAGGATTCATTGACATAACCGAGAGCGATCACCGCGCCGTCGTGCTGGCGATGCTCGTGATCGCGACGGTCACGTCCTGCCTCGTCTTCATCTCGACGCTGACTGACTGGTTCTATGTGCTCCCGCATCTCCGCGGCGGGCGCGGGACGATCTGTGCGAGTTCGCTAGAGGGGAGGTGGCGCGGGCTGACGCGAGTCTGGCTGTTGCACCGAGCGGTCGCGACGTTGGGAGCGATAGCGGGCGTTACCGCCCTGGTCGCCCTTGCCGCCAACAGCTGGGTCCGGCCGCTCGACGAGGTAGTCGCGGGGGTCATCGCCGGAGTGGCGACGGTCATCGCCGGCTACTACTTGACGCGCGCCGCGCCGCTGCTGGCGATCGCGATCAACCCTCCGGTTCAGGTGGGGGACGTGATCGAGATCGCGGAGGAGTTCACCGTTCACAAACCCGAAGACCTGCGCGAGTACTTCGTCGTCGACGTCGCGCTGGAGGGCGTGAAATTGCTACAGGTGCAGGAGGAAGACCACGTTCCTCGAGAGGGCCCGGACGCGAGGCGCACCCACGACCGGACGGTGGACGTGATGGAAATCTCGAAGCTCCTGCGAGGTCGCCGAGCAGTGAAGCCCTGCCGAGACCGATGCCAGCGCTTTACCGAGCACTGTGCCTGCGATTCGGCGTGGCTGCCAGCGGCCGACGGGGAGGCTTCCGCCGCCGGGGCGCCGGAAGCCGCATGAGTGAAGACAGCCTGAGGGTGGGCTCGTCTACGACGACACGATCGACCGCTACGGCGGCATCCCGCTCTACGTGACCACTCTCGGCAAGGCGCTGGCGCGGCGGGGTCACCGGGTCGAGTATCTAGTCGGTGGCTCCGCGGTGGCTGAGGTTGACGGTGCCGTAGTCCATTCCCTCGCCCGCAACATTAAGGTCCGTTTCAACGGCAACGCCCTCTCGATGCCGGCGTGGAGCCGGGGGAGAGAGCTCCGCGATGTACTTGTGTCCGGCCGCTACGACGTCCTCCACGTGCAGGTTCCGTATTCGCCGTTGATGGCGGGCCGCCTGGTGGCTCGGGCCGACCCCAGCTGTGCGGTGGTGGGCACCTACCACGTCGCCTCGGAGCGGGTGTTGCCCCGTGTGGGGGCGCGGCTGCTGCGGATGTTGAAGCTGCGCTCGGCGCCGCGTTTCGATGAAATCGTCAGCGTCAGTCGAGTCGCTGCCGAGTTCGCCGCCACCTACTCAGGGATGGAGGCAGAGCGGATCGTTCCCAACATGCTCGATCTCGCGGCCATCTCGCCAGGGCGCTGGGGCCCTGCGAGGAGCCTGCCGACATCGTTTTCGTCGGACGCCTGGTCCCGCGCAAGGGAGTGAGGCAGCTGATCGACGCGATCGCTGAGCTTCAGGAATGGCACGAGCGGCCGGTCCGGGTGGCGATCGTCGGCGACGGCCCTTTGCGCCGGAAGCTGCAGCACCGTGCTGATGGCGCCGGCTTGTCCAATTGCATCGCGTTTCTCGGCGATGTCGACGACCAGCAAAAGCTCGCGCTGCTCTCGCGGGCAAAGATTGCCTGCTTTCCCTCTCTCTTCGGCGAGAGTTTTGGCCTCGTCATCCTCGAGGCTCTCGCGGCTGGGGCGGATGCTGTGGTGGCGGGAAGCAACCCCGGCTATAGGGAGCTGCTGGGGGATGCCGGGGGGCTTGTTGACCCCCGCGATACGGCGGCTTGTGCCTCAAAGTTGCGGCAGCTGCTCGACGACGCCGACGCGCGGCGGGAGCTGGGGAAGCGCCAGCGGCGCCTGCTCGCGAGGTATGACTCGGACCTAGTCGTAGAGGAGGTCCTCGATGTCTACCGCGAGGCGCTGCGGCGCAGGCGGGGAAGAGTCATACCGCTACTCAGGCCACTGGAGAGGGTGCTCGATGTCGCTGCATGATGATGTGCTTGGTTACCTCGCCACGCTGGTGCCAAATCGCAAGTTCGCGGCGACCAGATCGCTCGCCGCCGAAGCAAGGCTCGTGCCGTCGGAAGACGAGAGCTCCTTCGTTCGATCGAGCGCCGTCTTTGTCTGGTCCTACTACCTACGGCTAGCGCGCCTTGCTTCGCGGCGCGGCAGAAAGCGCGTCTATGACCGGATAGTGCCTCTAGGGGAGGAGCACCTACAGGCGGCCACGGAGCAGGGGAAGGGAATGATCCTTCTCTCGGTGCACCTCGGCGACTTCGATGCGGGAGGTGGTTGGCTGGCGGAGCGGCGGGCGATAACGCCGGTTGTGGTCGCTCAGCCCCTGCAGCCGCGCTGGCGACAAGCCCTGTTCTCCCTGGTGCGTCGCCGCTGCGGAGTTCTGCTTCGCGAGGCAGGCGCTACGAGCCTTGAGGAACTCGATCGTGATCTTCATCGGCAGCGGGCTGTGTTGGTGATGCTCGATCGCCGGCCGCCGGGCCCTACCTCGTCTTCGCGAATCCTCGGCAAGCCGGCAGTGGCGCCGCTTGCGGTGGGCTTGCTCGCGGCACGCAGCCAGGCGCCGCTGCTGCCGGCGGCCACCTGGCGGAGTAGCAGCGGAGACCTGATTGTCTGGTTCGGCGAGCCGTTCACGACTGGTGACCCCGCACAGGCGATAACGCGTATCTCGGAGGTCGCCGAACAGCTGAGCGGCCTTATCCGTGCCAACCCGGAGCAATGGCACGTACCCGCCGATCTGAACGAGATGGCATGGGCTCGTCAAAGGCACAGCAACAAGGCGCCGAAGCATTCGACAGAGGTGTCGGACTTGAAGTGGCGGCGTGATGTTGAGGCAACAAATGGGGCAACAAGCCCCACAGACCTCAGCCGATCCCAGCGTGGATGACTACCCCGTCGGGTTGCAGGGTTCGATGACTTCGCCGAGCGGCTTTTCGGAGCCGCTAATCACGAGCTCTTCGGCTCTCGAGCGCGAGAGCTTGCGGATCCCGTCGCCGACACAGCGAGCGATCGGACGAAGCTCGGCGCCAGCTTCCACGAACGCATCTTCGAACAGCTCGGCGAGCGCCTCCTGGTCGAACTCGGCGAAGCCGGTGATCTCGTCGAGCTTCCAGTCGCCGTTCTCTTCGACGAGGGCCAGGGAGAACGTCTGCCCGGTGATGTCGTCGCCGCCGATGAACTCGGCGTCCGCCGTTGCCGTGGAGCCCTTGATCGCGACGTTGGACACCTCGACCGAATCGGGGGCATCCTCGTCGTCTTCGTTGTTCTCTTTGCAGTGCTCGACCGCCGCGGTGCCCTTCCTCGCCTCCGTTTGCTCCATGAATGCCTGCGTCGACAGGGCCTCGCAGTCGGCGGGGTCCTCGCTGGTGGCGGAGGTCTCGATCACCTCGACGATCTTGTCGTCGTCGCTGCCGCTGCCGCCGCAGGCGACGAGCCCGAGCGCGGAGACCACGAGGGCGAGCGGCAGCCAGGCCTTCCTCGAATTGCTCCCCCCAGCTATCACAGGCCGCAGTTTTCGTAGATTTCATTTTCCACGTTGTGCCCGCTTTCGAGGCCTTCCCTCTGTTCCTCCACCCACTTGCGCAGCGACGAGCACTTGGCCGATGGGGTCGCCGCCCGAAGGTCGCAGATTCGGATCCTGCCCCGCTTTCGTCTTTATGGGGCGCACGCGAAGAGGTTCAAAATAAGTGGCCTCGCGGTGGAGCGCTAGTCAGTCCACCAGTCGCGCTGGCCTTCGACGTCTTCGCGCGGAGCTTCGCCGAGGTTGGGGGCGCCGATGACGAGGATCTCGAGGCCCTCGGGACCGGCCTCGTAGCCTCGCCAGGTGCCGGGCGGGACGCGCACGGCGTCCCATTCCTTGAGCCTCGACGATCTCGTGGTCGAGCTTCATCCGGCCGCTCCCGCGCAGGACCACGTACACCTCCTCCTGCTCCTTGTGCGTGTGGCCGTACGGAAAGCGGTAGCCGGGCGGGATGCGCTGGTAGCCGAGGCCGGATTTCTCGAGCCTCGAGCGCCTTGGTCGCCAAGCGGAACTCCAGGTCCGGCGAGCCGTCGAAGTTGGACCCGACATCCTCCAGATCCTCCTTCAGGTTCCTGAGAGTGAACGGCACTGCGCAATCCTATGCACCCATGACGAACAGGAGGAGACATGCCCAGGGTCACCGCAGACATGACGATCACCCTCGACGGCTACGCGAGCGGCAGGAACCAGAGCCGGGAGGATCCGTTCGGCGATATCGATCCGGATCGCCTGCACGCCTGGATGTTCGATCACGCGGATGAAAACGCCGAGGAGAGAGCTGCCATCACCGCAGCCGGTGCCCATGTGATGGGGCGCAAGATGTTCGCGTCCGATGCAGGTGAGTGGGACCTCGACTGGCAGGGCTGGTGGGGCCCCAATCCTCCCTACCACGCGCCGACGTTCATCCTCTGTCACCGGCCGCGCGCCAGCATCGAGATGGAGGGCGGCACCGTCTTTCACTTCGTCACCGACGGGATTGAGGCGGCGCTCGAGCGGGCGCGCGACGCCGCGGGCGAGAAGGACGTCTCGATCGCCGGCGGCCCCAGCGTCACCAACCAGTACCTCGCCGCCGGCCTGATCGACGAGCTGCGGGTCCACGTGTCGCCGTTCGTCGCCGGAGGTGGAGAGCGGCTGTTCGCCGACGCCGCGGGCGTGGAGCTGACGCCGGTGAGCAGCCGCGCCACGCCCCACGTCACCCACATCGTCTACCGCCGCCGATGACCGGCGTTTGCTGAAGGCGCGGCGGGTCCCATCGTTCTGCGCGCCAGGCGCCAGCGCCGGAGCTCGTCGGCCGCGGCTGTGCCCGCCTCACGCATGATTGCTCGGCGCTGGCCGCGGCCGTGGCGCAGCGCTTGCGCCATCGTGATCATGCCGAAGGCGGGCGTGAAGGCCTCCGAGGGACGCAGTTCGTGATTGAGGATCCGAACCACGGCGGTGGTCAACTCAGGCTCGGTGGCGATCCGCCGCTCTGCCTCGTGGCGCAGCGGCGGGGTCGGCCCGGCCGCGCCCATGTCGTGGGCGAGCCAGTACATCTCCCAGGCGTCCTCATCGCGCCAGCGCCACCACTCGCGCAGGACTTCGTCCGGCTCGTCGTGGCCGCCGCCGAGCGCCCGCGTGATCGCCGCGGCCAGCTGCTCGGACTGGCGCAGAGCGTCGGCGATTCCCTGGCCTGGGGTCGGATCCTTGAAGTGGCCGGCGTCGCCGACGAGCGCCCAGCCGGGGCCAGCCGATGGCCGGAAGAAGCCGCGCATGTTGGCCATCGTCCGCACCGGTCCGTCGCGCCGCGCGCCATCCACCCGGGCATGCAGCTCCGGCCAGGCGCGCAGGCCGGCCTCGTAGACCGCCTCGCGATCGGCGCGGACCTCGTCGCGGCGCTCGATCGAGGGGCAGGCGCCGATCAGGGTCAGGCCGCCGTCGGTCGGTATGGCCAGGTAGGTGTGGTCGCCCAACTTGCCGATCCACATCTCGCCGTCGGTCGGGATCCGCCTCGAAATAGGCCCACATGAACACGCGGCCATTCGGGGTCGGGTAGTACTCCTCGGCGCCAACCATTTCTGCCACGGCGGAGCGCGCGCCGTCTGCCCCGACGACCAGCGGTGCCCGCAGCTCTCCCGCAGCCGTGGTCACGCCGGCGACCCGGTCGCCGTTCATCACCAGGCCAGTCACCGCCGTCTCGGTGCGCACCTCGGCGCCGGCGGCCGCGGCGGCGCTGACAAGGATCTCGTCGAGCGTGATCCGGCGCACGCAGAGGCCCGGGGCGCCGGTTATCGCCACCACATCAGCCGCGGGGGCTGCGACCTCGTCGAACACAAATCGCAGACGCAGGATCGGAGGCGCCATCTTGATCAGCGAGTCGAGGACCCCGATCCGCTCCAAGGCCTGGATGCCGGTGGGCTGGATCGCGTGCGTCGAAAGCGTGTCGCTCGGGAAGCGGTCCCTGTCGACCAGGCAGACGCGAAGGCCGTCGCGGGCGAGCATGGTCGCCAGCGGCGCGCCCGCGCAGCGGGCGCCGACGACGATCACGTCGAAGGACTCGTTCATCCGCTCGATTGGACCGTCGCCATTGCGGCCGAGCCTAGTGCGCGCAGGTGTGCAGGTCGACTACCTCGGGGTAATGCGGCGACGCGCGCGCCTCATCCCGTAAGTCTCTCGGGCCGGGGCTCGTCCCAGAGGCCAAAGCGGCTGCGCCAGTAATCGGTGAGGAAGATGTTGTTGGGGTCGCGCTCGGCGCGGAGGGCGAGGAAGTCGTCCCAGCGCGGGTACTGGGCGCGGAAGAACTCGACCCAGTCGCGGTCGCCGTCGCGGTAGAGGGGCTGGAACTTTCCCCAGTGCAGGCGGAAGGGGATCCCGGCGTCGCGCAGCAGCGACCAGAGGCCGGCGAACATCGTCTCCGCCGGGTCCTCTTCGTTGTCGACGAACCAGTAGGGATCGACCCGCAGGACGCCGTCGCGCCACTCGTCCCCGCCGTCGCTGTAGGAGGCGTTGAGCCAGAACCGCTCCGGGACCGCGGCGTAGAGCTCCCAGGAGAAGGTGCCGGTCCGCCGCAGCGCCTCGCCGTCGTCGCGGGGCGCGTCGAAGTAGTCGCGCAGCAGGCGCATCGTCTCGGCGCCGCGGGCGATCGGGATGAACGCCTCGGTGAACTGGGCCGGCACGAGCACGTCGCTGACCCCGTTGTCCATCGGCAGCCCGCGCCAGCTCCAGTCGCTGAATTCCTGCGGCCTGCCGCGCTCGGCGCCCTCTTTGTCGGCATCGAGCTCGACGAAGGCGGAGAGCAGGCGCGGGAAGAAGTCCGGCAGCTGGCGCTCGATCAGCGGCGCGACCGGCTCGAGCACGGTGATCGCGGCGTCGACCCCGAACTCGATCGCCGCCCCCAGCGCCTTCGCGAGGATCTCGCCGACCGCTCCCAGCTCTTTCTCGCCGAGCTTGCCGAGCACCGCTTCGAGCTGGTCGAAGCTCTCGTCGAGCTTCGGCTTCGCGGCCGAGAGGTCGCCGAGGTTGCCGATGATCGTGTAGAGCACCCCGATCAGGTGCTGGGTCGTCTCCGGGTCCTCGCCGAAGCGCTTGTAGGGGACCGGCCTGAAGTTGGGGTCGGCGGGGCGGCGGCGGGCCTGCCAGGTGACGATCCGGTCGACGCCGCGCTGCGGCCACCATTCGAGGCGCGAGAACTCGGCCTCGCGCAGGAACTGAGCTAGCGAGGGACGGCCGTCCTCGCCGTCGCCGAAGACGTCGACGGGGCAGGTGGCGATCGTGTCGGTCGCCTCGGTGCCGTCGATGTCGAAGGCGTCGACGCACTCGAAGATCACGGTGGAGATGACACCGAGCAGGCCGAGGTTCGGGCACATCGCGAAGAAGAGGTCCGGGTCGGCGTCCTCGCGGGTGACCTCGTGCAGCTCGCCGCGGCCGTCGATCAGGCGGAAGCCCCAGATGTTGGCGTTCGCCGAGAACTGCAGCGAGCCGCCGGCCGAGCCGGTCGCGGTGAAGCCGCTGACCGTCTGGTGGGTGATGCCACCGGTGTCGAACAGCGTCCAGCCTTTCTCCTTCGCCAGCTGCCCGAGCAGGCTGGTGTCGAGGTCGGCGCCGCCGGTCGGGTCGCTGGGGTCGGGACCGAGGTGGATGCCGGCGTCCGCCTCGACCAGCTTGCGGCCCTCGTCGAGCACCCGCCAGCCGCGGTAGCGGTCCAGCATCACGTTGATGCCGTCCCCGCCCGGGGGCGACTGCTGGCCGACGTGGTTGCGCCGGCCGCCCTCGGGGTCGGTGTAGATCGCGTGCGAGATCGAGTGGCAGGAGCCGCGCACGCGCAGCTGGCGGCCCTGCCGGTAGGCGGCCTCGACCAGGGCGACCAGCTCGGCCTCGCCGGCGGGGTGGTGGAAGCCGTCGGCGGCGGGGGCGGTCATGCCCGCACGGGCGCCGACCAGACCTTGCGCAGGACCCGCAGCGCGTTACCCGAGGTCATCTTCTCGGTCGCCTCGTCGCCGTACTTCCCGCGCAGCTTCGCGTCGAGTGTCGCCAGGTCCGCCATCTCCTCGAGGCCACCCATGGTCGGTTTGATGAAGCCGTCGAAATCGGTGCCGAGGGCGATGTGGTCGTAGCCGCCGGTGATCTCGGCGATCTTGTCGATGTGGGCGCAGATCACCTCGAAGGATTCGTCGAGGGTCTCGGTGAAGTCCCGGTGCTTGCGGAGGCCGTCGTTGAGCTGGTGCTGGGCCATGATCAGGCCGATCACGCCGCCGCGCTCGGCGATCTTCTCGACGATCCCGCGATCGCACATGTACTCCTGCTCGCCGAAGCGGTAGCCGGTGTGGGTGGAGATCACCGGGAACTTCTTCTCCGGGTCGAGCTCGTTGTCGAGCAGGGCGAAGACCTCACTGATTCCGCCTGGGTCCATGTGGCTGAGGTCGATCAGGATCCGGTTCTCGACCAGGCCCCTGACGACCGCCTCGCCGCGCGGGGTGAGCCGGTCCTTGCCGCGCTGGGGGAAGACGAGGTTGTAGAGGCGGTCGGGCAGGAACGGCAGCGCCGGAGCGTTGGTCGCGACCTGGCGGAAGAAGAGGTGGGCGACGGTCACGTAGCCGACGCCTTTCGCGGCAAGCGTCTGGCAGTTCGCGGCGATTTCCTCGTCGCTGTCACCGAGGGTATAGCCGCCCTCGACCGCGTGGATGAGGCCGATCGCACCGGTCTTTAGGCAGGCGTCCAGCTGCTCGCGATTCCTGACGATGCGGATCACGTCCTCGCCGTGGATTTCGACCTCGGCTTCGACTTCTTCCATTTCCGAGATCAGGCTCTGGAAGTAGTCGGGTGCCGGCGCCGCCGCGTAAGGCTTACTCAGGTCGACCTCCGTGAACTCCTGCATCAGCACCGACATCGCGAGCCGGACGTCGCCCTGCTGCATGCTCTCGACCGAGATCCGCGGGCCGCTGTCGAGCGTTCTGTTGTTTGCCAGCTTCATCGCGCCCCAGAGGATCACTCCCTGAATTCGCCCCAGCAGCCCGCGGCGCTTGCGGATCCTGGCCATCCGCTTCAGGCTCGGCTCGCGCCCCTTGTGCGCGTCGAGGTCACTGGCGATGTGCATCGGGTAGTGCGCGTGCAGGTCGAACCACATGGTCGCTACTCGATCCTCTCCTGGTTCACCGAGTTGCCCCCGTTCTGGTCGTAGTAGGCGACGTCGATCCCCGGGCCGTCGAGGTCGAGCACCGCGAAGCCGAACAGCTGCCAGAGGTTTTCGAAGAGCCGGCGGTGCTCGCGGGCGCGCCAGGTCACCTCGGGGTGCGGTTTTTCGTCGGGTTCGAGCAACGTCGGCACGCCACCGTGGCCGATGCAGGAGCCGAACCTCAGGTAGGGCTGGGGCTGCGGCTGGTAGACGCAGGAGAGGTGCTCATGGCCCCAGAGCCAGGCGTCGACAGGGCGCACGGCGAACGCCGCGGCGAGGCGGCCCAGCATCGGCGGCGGCCCGTCGAGCGCGGCGTAGGCGCTGAACGGCTCGTGGTGGGTGAAGAGCATCGTCTTGCGCTCCGAGGCGCGCTGCTTCTCGGCCACCCACTCGCCCTGGTTGCCGGCCAGGTCTTCGTCGTCGTAGGCGCTGTCGAGGCCGAGCAGCTGCCAGTGGTTGCTCTTCAAGCAGAAGTAGCTCGAGCCGTTCTGCGCCGCGAAGCGCGGGTCGTTCAGCAGGTAGCCGAAGTAGCCGTGGCCGCCGGAGTACATGTCGTGGTTGCCGTTGATCGCCCAGGAGGGGACGCCCTCCTGGGCCGAGCGGACCGGCCAGTAGGGAAGGAACCGCGAGCGGTACTCCTCTTTCCAGCCGGAGTAGTAGACGTCGCCGAGGTGGAGGACGTGGACCTCGCGGCCTTCGCGCTTGGCCGCGTCCACGTGCTTGGCCATCTCCCGCCCGACCGCCTGCGCCCAGGTGAGGCCGCTCCCCCAGTCGCCGACCACGACCAGGCGCGCATCGTCGGCGATGTCGACGTCGGGGGCCTGCCCGTCGACGAACCGCGGCCGGCTCTGCAGCAGCGAGAGGCCCTTGGAGATCACCGACTCGACCCAGCCGGCATCGCAGGGGCCGAACTTGCGGAAGACGTCGAACTCGCGCAGGACGAAGTCGGCGAAGGAGTCGTTCTCGGGCGGCAGCGGTTTGACCAGGTCCTCGACCCGCGAGAGAACGCAGTCGGTCAGGGTCGACTGCAGCAGGCTGATCGCCGGTGAGCGCGGCAGGTAGGCCTGCCTGCCGCCGCTGGGATCGGCGCCGGAGACGGGGCTCGCCTGGTCGCGCTCGAGCCGCGTGAACATCTGCTCGTACTGCTCGTCGGAGAGCATGCCGGGGCCTTCCTTGCGGATCTCTCCCAGCTGCTCGCGGAGGAAGGCGGGATCGAGGATCTCGTGAACAACCGCGCCGCCGACGTTCGGGACCGGATCGCCCTCCTCCGCGGACGCGTGGTGCCAGAGCTCGCGGATCTCGTCCCAGAGGCTCATGCTCAGGTGGCGTCGAGGTGGGCGGTCATCAGCGGGTAAACGTCGCGAGCGGCGTCGCGGCCGAAGATGCAGTCGATGTGGCCGTAGTCGGGGACCTCGTGGTGGGTGTAGAGCGCGGCGCCGTTGGCCTTGGAGAGGCGGTTGACCGCCCGCTCGATGCTCTCGCTGAGGAAGCAGGCGTTCTCGGCGCCGTGGACGAAGGCGATCGGGATCGCCAGCCGCTCGACCTGCGGCAGGTAGACGTCCTTCCCGTCCGCGTCGACCAGGTGCTCGGCGCGGACCATCTCCGCCAGCTGCCCGAACGACTCGATGTTGGCGACGCCGAACATCTCGTGCAGCGCCTCGTGGGTCGGCCGGTTGAGCTGCTCGTGCCGGTACAGCGGCGCGTACATGAAGCTGATCCGGCGGCAGACGTCGCTGTCGCACAGCTCGTCGCCCTGCACTGGGACGATCCGCGCCGCGGCGTCGAACAGCTTCGAGCGCCAGCCGTGGTGGCGGTTGGCGTCAGCGTCGAGCTCGTCGACCCCGATCGCGTCGAGGAACTCCGGCAGGCGCAGGCCGGCTTTGACCTCGGCCCCGGTCGGGACGACGACGTCGGTGGCGATCTGCGAGATCACCGCCGAGCGCACGCCCTGCAGGCCGGCGAGCATCGCGCAGCAGAAGGTGGTGGCGCCGAAGCAGTGGGCGAGCACCTGGACGCTCTCGGCCCCGGTCAGGGCGCGGACCTTGGCCACCGCCGCCGGGTAGTCGCGGGTGGCGACGTCGTCGGCGTTGAACTGGGTGCGGGAGCTGGGCAGGTCGATGCTGGCGCGGTAGTCGAGCAGCCAGACGTCGTACTCATTCGCGAACAGGAACTCGAGCAGGTTGGTCTCGATCGTGTCGATCGCGAAGATGCCGCTGGAGACCCCGAGGCCGTGGGTGACCAGCAGCGGGCCCTTGTCGCCGCCGCGGTAGCGGGTCAGCCGCAGCTCGACGCCGTCGTCGGCCTTCACCGTGTGCAGCTCGGGCGCGGTGACCCGCAGCTGGCGCCGTTTGCGCGGCGGTGCGTCGGGGTCGAGCTCGCCCCCGCCGGAGAAGATGCCGCCGTAGATGTCGACCAGCGAGCCGGCGAAGAACCTGGCGAACTTCGCTTTCACCGCGACCGCCTCGGCCGCGCCGTCGGCGCCGATCGCGCGGATCGTCGTCAGCTGCCGCATCAGGTCGGTCGGGCCGATGTGGAGGATGCCCTTGCCGACCACCGGCCCGCCTTCGCTTGGCCCTTCGTACAGGGTGACGTAGAGCGTCACCGTGTCGTCCCAGAGGTCGAAGCCGGGGTCGTCGTGGACCAGCTTCTTGCCGTGGAACCAGAACTCGCGCCCGTCCTCGGCGCTCAGCTTCATCCGGTACTGGAGGTTGTGGGTGGCGATCTCCTCGAGGTCCTCGTTGAAGAGGTTGAAGGTCGCTTCGCTGACCCGCAGCGCCCGCGGTGAGATGCCGGGGGCGCTGACCGTGCCGCTCATCGGCGCCGCGTGGTCGCGGTCGGCGATGAAGCGGTCGAGGTCGTCGACGTGGACGGTGAGGACGAACTCGAGCGCTTCGCCCGTCGCCTCCGCGGCGGCGGCGCCCCGCTCGAAATCGTCGCTCACCCTGGTCGAGACGAAGCCGGCCATGCGCTCGGTGAACTCGGCGCCGACCGGGCTCGGTGGTGGTGCCGGCGGTGGCGTCGACGGCAGCGCGTAGTCGATCGTCCAGCTGTTGTCGGCGGCGATCAGCTCGCAGCAGCGCTCGGCCAGGGCGGAGATCGTGAACAGCGGGTTGACGCCGAGCGAGCGCGGCACGACGGAGCCGTCGGAGACGTAGAGGCCCTTGTGGACCTCGCTGCCCTCTCCACGGAAGACCCGGCCTTTGTGGTCGACCACGCCGCTGCCGGCGTCCTCGCCCATCGGGCAGCCGCCGAGCGGGTGCACCGTGATCAGCGCGTTGCCGAGCAGCTCGGTCCAGATCGGGTTGCGCACGTAGGTCGCCGCCGAGCGCGGCGCTCGCTTCCCGCAGCCGCTCGTCGACCCGCTCGAAGATCGGCTTCTCGCCGACCCCGGGCCAGTGGATGCGGAGGCGGTCGTCCTCGAGCCGCAGCTCCCCGTCGGCGTCGTCGTGGGTCATGACCAGGAAGGTCTGGGTGTTGCGCACCGCCCCGCGCCGCGAGCCGAACAGCAGGCTTTCCAGCTTGCGCCTGCCCTCGGGCGCCCTCGTCGCCGGGGTCGGTGTCGTCGCCGACGGCCGCCGCGGCGGCGAGGAGCAGACCCGGCATGAAGGCGTCGAGGCCGCCGGGGACGGCGCCGTCCTCGATCACCATGCCTTCCTCGAGCGCGGGACGCTCGCGCAGGTCGATGATCCCGGTGATGCAGGGGCCGACCGGCTCGCGCCCCTCGATCCGGCTGCCGAAGCCGATCCCGTCGACCTCCTCGTCGGCGTTGTAGGCGAAGCCGAGCACGTCGCCGTTGCCGCTGAAGCCGCTGCCGACGCGGTCGGAGAGCGGCAGCCCCCGCTGCTCGGAGCGCAGCAGGATCTCGGTCGAGCCGAGGGCGCCGGCGGCGAGCACGACGACGTCGGCGGCGACGAAGCTGGTCGGGGCATCGAAGGCCTCGCGGCCGCTCTCGAGCTGCTGGTAGTGGACGAGCCAGCGCTCGCCGGAGCGCTCGACGGTCTGCACCGCGACCCGGGTGAAGATCTCGGCGCCGTTGTTGCGGGCGTCCGGCAGGTAGTTCATCAGCGTCGTGTTCTTGGCGCCGTGGTTGCAGCCAGCGACGCAGTCGCCGCAGAGGATGCAGCCCCGCTGCTGCTCGCCGACATGGTTGACGCCGTCCTCGAAGGTGACGTTGATCGGCGGTCGGTAGAAGTCGTCGCCGCCGTCGATCGCCGCCGCCGATTTGGCGAGGACGTCGAGCTTGTGCAGCGGGGGCTGCCTGCGGGTAGGGCTGTGGCTTCAGCATCTCGGCGGCCCGGTCGAAGCCGGCGGCGAGGCGGGTGTCGAGGTCAGCGCGGACGCCGCCGGCCAGCGCTCGTCCTCGAGCACACGCCGCTCCGGCGGCAGCGAGACGTTCGCGTTGACCAGCGAGGTGCCGCCGAGCCCGCAGCCGAGGAAGACGTTGAGGTCCTCGTTGACGCGGACGTCGTACATGTCGGTGCGCGAGCCGGTGCGACCGAGGGGGGAGTCGGTCTGCATCGCCCCGATCATCTCCAGCTCGGTGTCCGGGTACTCGCCGGGCCGTCGCTCCTCGCCGCGCTCGAGCAGACACACGCGCCGGCCGGCGCGTGCCATCCGCGAGGCGGTGATGCCGCCGCCGTACCCCGATCCGATGACCACCACCTCGTAGTGGTCGGCCATGTTCGCGAGCGGTGAGGAGAGGCGGCTCATAGCTAATCCTGACTATTTGAGTTAGTCTCGATAACTTAATGCGCCGCCAGTGTAACCACGTTCAACAAACCCTGATGTGAACCGTTCGGGTATGTGTGTGGAGAGTCCGGGATGAAGTGGGTGCGAGCCGCGGCGATCGGTGGGCTGGTTCTCTGCGGGCTGTACGGAGTCGCGGACGCGCTCAACGTCTGGGTCGCGCTGGGCGTCGGCGCCGTTGCGCTGCTCGCGGTCTGGCGTTACTCCTGGCGCGGCGTGACCGTGGTCGTCCTGCGCGTGATCGGGGCGACGCTGGTCGCCTTCCTGGCGATGGTCGGCGTGGCGCTGCTCCTCAACGTCCTGCTCGACCTGATCCACAGGATCCACCCGCTCCGTCACACCAAGGTTCCGATCGCGGTCGGGCTGCTGATCGCGCTGGCGGCCTTCGGGCTGGCTGCCTACTGGTACCTGCGACGCGCCGACTGGAAGACCAAGTGGTCGCTGCCGGTCGCCGTCGGGCTCGCGGTGCTTGTCGTGTTGGTGGCGCCCTACGCGGTCGGTCGCCTCAACTCAGACGCCACTCCGGTCGACGACGAAAGCTTCGTCCCTTCGAAGCTCGACGTCCTCATCGTCACCGACGGCAGCCCCCACCGGGTGGCGCTGCAGCCGCCCCCGAGCCCGGCGCTGGCTGAATTCGACGTCACGTACTCGGTCGGCTACGCGGCCGGCAAACAGGTTCGGTGGACGCTGCTGGACGGGGAGGACCCGGTGGCCGCGCTCGACGCGATCGCCGACGGCGGGCAGCGGTCGCCAGAGGAGGGACAACCGACCGCGCGGCCTGAAGCCGACCACGTCCTGCTGCTGTACGTCGACGGGACGCCGCCGGTGGTCGTCGGCGACCCCGCGAAGCTGCCGGACGTGGCTGCGCAGGACGGTGAGGTGGAGCGCTGGCGCGAGGTGGCGAAGAGCGTCGTTCTGGAGGCGAAAAGCCGGCTCCCGACATTCGCGCTGCTGCAGACGACCGCGAAGCCGCGGCTCGCCCAGTGGAAGGGCTTCGCCCCGCCGAACGGGCCGGTCTCGGTGCAGGCGCTCGGCAGTCAGACCGCTGCCGACGCCGCGGTCCGCTTGGCGATTGCCGCCCCGACCGCGCAGCAGGACCTGGCGCTGGCGATGCAGCACCGGCCGATCCTGCTCTTCGACCGGCGCGAGACGGCGCCGCGGCCGCTCTCGATCACGGCGCTGTTCAACGAAGGGAGGGTCCGGCTCTGCCACGACGAGGGACTGGCGCGGACGACCTGCGATGAGGCGAGCGCCGACCCGCGGCTGCTGAAAAGCGGCGGCACCCACCTGCGCCTCGACCTCCCGAAGGCCGAGGAACTGCGCGAGCTGGCGCTGGAAGAGGACGCCGCCCCTGAGACGGCGAACGCGGCGGAGCCCGCGGAGGAAGCGAGCGCGGTGAAGCTCGCGGAGGAAACGAGCGCGGCCGCCGTGGCGACGCTCCCCCCAGGGCTGCCGCCGAGCGGGACCGTCGCCGGCGGTGAAGACGAGAGGGTCGGCTCCCAGAGCGCGATCTACGTCCACCCGGTCTCGGTCTTCCGCGAAGGCAAGGAACTGCTGTACCTCGACTACTGGTGGTACCTCCCCTACAACCCGGTCGAGCTTGGGGGCGGGGCGCTGTGCGGCGCCGGCCTGGTGATCGCCGGTGTCACCTGCCACACCCATGAATCCGACTGGGAGGGGATCACCGTGGTCGTTGACCGCAGCGGCAAGGAGCCGCGGCCGGTCGCCGTGCAGTACGCCCAGCACAGCAGCGTCGTCCGCTACTCCTGGTCGCTATTGCGGGAAAGATGGGACGGGAACAGGGAGGTGGAAGACCGGATCGCGGGCGTCGGCGACGCCTCCCAGCGGCCGCTCGCCTTCGTCGCCGTCGGCAGCCACGCCAGCTACCCGCTGCCCTGCAAAAACGGCTGCCGCCAGTTCCCCGACCCCGGGATCCCGGAGGAACGCCACCTCGGTGACCTCCCCTGGGGTGGCAACGACACCAACGCCTGCGGCAAGTCGAGCTGCCTGCAGATGATCCCGACCCACGAAGGGGGCCGGCAGCCGGCGCTCTGGAACGGCTACGACGGCCCCTGGGGCGAGCTCCACTGCTTTCTCACCTATTACTGCGACTCCGGCGCCCCGCCGAAGTCGCCCGGGAGCCAGCGCCGCTACCAGCACCCGACCTGGTACGACGGCTACGCCGGCACCGACTGGCGCTTCCACGACTCCCCTTCGGCGGAATAGGTCGAGCCGGCCGGGCCGGGACAAACTCGTTCACTAACTGTGGCTAGGGCAACAGTTAGTGAACGAGTTCGCGCCCTCGGTGATAGCGACGCGGGTTCTTGGTCGAGATCACGCCGGGAGGTAGGTGAGGAGGACCACTCCGGAGTCGAATCGCTTGATGTCGCCGAGCTGGAGCCGGACGGTGCCCCTGTCGCCGAGCACGTGGACGTTTCCCTCGCCCCAGACGATCGGGTTCAGGTAGACCTCGTACTCGTCGACCAGGCCCTGCTCGGCGAGGGCGTAGGCGAACTCGCCGCTGCCGTGCATGAACAGGTCACCGTCGACCTCGTCCTTCAGCTGCGGGATCGAGTCCCCGAGATCGCCCTCGAGCAGGGTCGCGTTCCACTCGAGATCGCCGGAGAGGGTGTTGGAGCCGACGTACTTCGGCATCGGGTTGACCAGGTCCGCCCACTTGCCCGACTGGCTCGGCCAGTATCCCGCCAGCCCCTCGTAGGTCTTGCGGCCCAGCACCAGCCCGCTGGATCTCGCCTGACGCTCGAACGAGTACTCGCTGTGGTCTCCGCCCGGCTGCACCCACTCGCCGACCGGGTCGATGACCCCGTCGAGCGTGGCCTGCGTGGTTGCGATCAGCCTTCCCATCTCGATTCCTCCATCGGCTTACTTCTTGTCGCCCTACCCGGCTGCTCGTTTTCGAACCTGGAGGAACCAGGGCCGCCGCAGGCGGGGCGTTTTCCCGTCCTCCTGGTTCGGAAAAGCGCCCCGGCATCTCGAGTCAGGCGGGAATTTGGCACCGGGGACTGTCCGTCCAGCAACGTCCCCTAGCCTTGCCCGCATGAACCTCAAGCTCTCCACCTGCTTCGTGCAGGTCAACGATCCCGACAGCGCCCTGGCCTTCTACCGCGACGGCCTCGGCCTCGAGCTGCGCCACGAAGTCCCCCGCGAGGGCTTCCGCTGGATCACCGTCGGCTCGGCCTCCCAGCCCGAGATCTCGATCGTCCTCACCAACTACGTCAACGGCGGCCCCGACGACAACGACGTGGTCGCCGCCCTGCTCGCCAAGGGCGCCCTCAACGGCGTCCACTTCCAGGCCGACGACCTCGAGGCCGTCTTCGAGCGGCTGCGCAAGTCCGGCGCCGAGATCGTCGAAGAGCCGAAGGACCAGCCGTGGGGCGTGCGGGACGGCGCCGTCCGCGACCCGTCCGGCAACCTGGTGCGGATCGAACAGTCGCCCGCCGCGTAGAGTCGGCCGGCGCATGGCCAGGAAGGCGAAAGCGAAAGCGCCGGCCGCGCACGCTGCCGACAGCCACGAGCTGATCCGCGTGCGGGGCGCGCGCGTGAACAACCTCAAGGACGTCAGCGTCGAGATCCCGAAGCGGCGGCTGACCGCGTTCACCGGCGTCTCCGGCTCGGGTAAGAGCTCGCTCGTGTTCGGGACGATCGCGGCCGAGTCGCAGCGGCTGATCAACGAGACCTACAGCGCCTTCGTGCAGGGCTTCATGCCGACCCTGGCGCGGCCCGAGGTCGACGTGCTCGACGGGCTGACGACCGCGATCATCGTCGACCAGGAGCGGATCGGCTCCGACCCCCGCTCCACCGTCGGCACCGTCACCGACGCCAACGCGATGCTGCGGATCCTCTTCAGCCGGCTCGGCAAGCCACGGATCGGCTCGCCGCAGGCGTTCTCCTTCAACGTCGCCTCGGTCGAGGCGAGCGGGATGATCAAGAAAGGGGACGGGAAGTCCGAGCGGGTCAACTTCAGCCGCACCGGCGGCATGTGCCCCAACTGCGAGGGCCGCGGCGAGGTCACCGACTTCGCCCTCTCGGCGCTCTACGACGAGGACAAATCCCTCAACGAGGAAGCGCTGACGATCCCCGGCTACAGCATGAAGGGCTGGTACGGGCGCATCTTCCGGGGCTGCGGCTTCTTCGACCCCGACAAGCCGATCAAGAAGTTCACCAAGAAGGAACTCGAAGCCCTGCTCCACAAGGAGCCGACCAAAATCAAGGTCGAGGGCATCAACGTCACCTACGCGGGGCTGATCCCGACGATCCAGAAATCGTTCCTGGCCAAGGACCGCGAGGCGATGCAGCCGCACATCCGCGCTTTCGTCGACCGCGCGGTCATCTTCACCACCTGTCCCGAGTGCGACGGCACCCGGCTCAGCGCGGCGGCCCGTTCGTCGAAGATCAAGAAGGTCAGCATCGCCGATGCCTGCGCGATGCAGATCAGCGACCTCGCCGAGTGGGTCCGCGGCCTCGGTCAGCCCGCGGTGGCGCCGCTGCTCGAGGTGCTGGGGGAGACGCTCGACTCGTTCGTCGAGATCGGGCTGGGTTACCTCTCGCTCGAGCGCGCCTCGGGCACGCTCTCCGGCGGCGAGGCGCAGCGGGTGAAGATGGTCCGCCAGCTCGGGTCCTCGCTGACCGACGTCACCTACGTCTTCGACGAGCCGACGATCGGGCTGCACCCGCACGACATCGAGCGGATGAACGGGCTGCTGCTGCGGCTGCGCGACAAGGGCAACACGGTCCTGATGGTCGAGCACAAGCCGGAGGCGATCGCGATCGCCGACCACGTCGTCGACCTCGGCCCGCGCGCCGGCGCCGAGGGCGGGGAGGTCGTCTTCGAGGGCAGCGTCGAGGGCCTGCGCGCCGGCAAGACGCTGACCGGGCGGCACCTCGACGACCGTGCCTCCCTGAAGCCCGAGGTGCGTGAGCCGAGCGAGGCGCTGGAGGTGCGCGGCGCCGAGACCCACAACCTGCGGGACGTCGACGTCGACATCCCGCTCGGGGTGCTGGTCGTCGTCACCGGGGTCGCCGGCTCGGGCAAGAGCTCCCTGATCCAGGGCTCGGTCGCCGGCCGCGACGGGGTGGTGACGATCGACCAGACCGCGATCCGCGGCTCGCGCCGCAGCAACCCGGCAACGTACACGAAGCTGCTCGACCCGATCCGCAAAGCGTTTGCGAAAGCCAACGGGGTGAAACCGGGACTGTTCAGCGCCAACTCGGAAGGCGCCTGTCCCAACTGCAACGGCGCCGGCGTCATCTACACCGACCTGGCGATGATGGCCGGGGTCGCCACTGTCTGCGAGGAGTGCGAGGGGAAGCGGTTCCAGGCCGAGGTACTCGAGTACGAGTTCGGCGGCAAGGACATCAGCGAGGTGCTGGCGATGTCGGTGGCCGAGGCGGAGCAGTTCTTCGGCGAGGGCAAGGCGGGCATCCCGGCCGCGCACAAGATCCTCGACCGGCTCGCCGCCGTCGGGCTCGGCTACCTGACGATCGGCCAGCCGTTGACCACCCTCTCCGGCGGCGAGCGGCAGCGGCTGAAGCTGGCCACCCAGATGGCCGAGAAGGGCAGCGTCTACGTCCTCGACGAGCCGACCACCGGCCTCCACCTCGCCGACGTCGAGCAGCTGCTCGGCCTGCTCGACAAGCTGGTCGACTCGGGCAAGTCGGTGATCGTGATCGAGCACCACCAGGCGGTGATGGCCCACGCCGACTGGATCATCGACCTCGGCCCCGGCGCCGGCCACGACGGCGGCCAGGTCGTCTTCGAGGGCACCCCCGCCGACCTCGTCGCCAAGCGCCCGACCCTCACCGGCGAGCACCTCGCGGACTACGTCGGAAGCTGACCACGCGTCGATTTCAGGCTCGGATCACCTCCACCTCATCGAACGAGGAAAAATCGCTGTCCTGGGTGAGCACGGCAGCTTCGTGGCGCATCGCGGTCGCTGCGATCCAGGTGTCGTGACGGCGCAGGCGGCGACCGCGGGAGCGCTCAGCTGCGGCTAGGCGGGCGAAGCAGCTTGCGATCTCGGGTTCGATAGGGAGGAGGAGGTAGGTGGATTGCACCCGGGAGAGGGTGGAGAGCCGGCGGGCGCGGGCCGCTTGATCGGTGGCACGTAGCACCCCCAGCTCCAGCTCGGCGACAGTGATTACTGAGACAGCGACCCTGTCGGGGAGATCCCCAAGCTCACGGCCGGTCTCTTGGGCGATGAAGATCGAGGTGTCGGCGACCGCTTTGCTCAATCGTCGAGCTCGGCGCCGCGGACGTCGGCGAGATCATCGAGCAGGGCTTGGTCGGCGGATGCCTCGCGCACGATCCGGCGCAATTCAGCCGAGGGCACCCAAGGATCGCGCTGCTCGATGTGAGGAAGGATGTCGGCAACCGGCCGCCGATTGACGGTCAGCGTCAGCCGTTCGCCGGCTTCCAGATCGGCGACGACGCGGGCGGTGGAGTTACGCAACTCGCGGATCGAGACCTCTCGGGACATGTGCTGCACGACTGTAGCACTCAATGCGACGGGAAGAGACAGCCTTTTGTCACGCCCCACTTTTATTTAGAGACGCAATCCTCTAAGATCGCGAACGCCTGCTGCGCTCCCGGCGCAAGTTCCCGACAGGCACTCCTGAACCACGGCGTTGATCGCGCCGTAGGGAGCAACCCGAGCGTCGCCTCTTCCCTGGCGGCGGCGCGTCACGCAGGCGGTCCGGGCGGCGGCCACCCTCCGACGTCCGGGCCACTGCATGTCGCCTGGCCTGAAATTGGATCCGTCTCGAAGAGCCCTACGCCTCGCGTATCTGACGGCCGAAGTAAGCGGCGCTGACCAGCTGTTCCAACTCCGGTATCGCCCGCTCGAACCAGTCCGGCTCGTCTTTGGCCAGCGCCCTGACCACGGCCGACTCGATTGCGCTTACCATGAACGCTGCAGTCAACGGAGGTGGAGAGTGGCGAGACTCGGTCTCGCGGCGCGCGCTGTCAAGCGCGCGGGAGAGGCGCTCCAACACTTCTTGTCGTTGCCCCAGCGCCGGACCGCCGGCGACGTGGACCTCGAGCAGGAGGCCACGCCCCAGCGCCGGCTGCGCCCGCGCGAAGCGACCCAGTTCCTCCAGGGCCGCGCGCAGACCGGTCCGCCAGGTGCGTGCGCCCGCGCCGGCCTCGAGCAGCCGCCGCTCGAGTCGCCGCGAGTGGGTGGCGTAAGCCACGGCGTAGGCCTCGCCGACGCTGGCGAACTGGCTGTAGAACTGGACCCGGTGCCCGCCGTAGCTTTCGAGCACCTTCTTCACCGTCAGCTGGCGATAGCCGTGTTCGCCGCAGACCATGAGGGTGGTCGCGAGGATCCGTTCGCGCAGCTCGGGGTCGTCGTGCAGCCCTTCCTCGCGAGCCCCGGGCCAGCTTGCTGCCGTCCCCGTCCGCCGCAGGGGACTCGGCGTCGTCGCGGTCGCTTGCGTCGGGTGCGTCTGGTGGCATCGGTCCCCCGCCGGCGCGCCGTCCCCGAGCCTCCCTCGAATCCCGCCCGCCTGGCTACGAAAACGATGCTACTTGTTTTTAGAAACACTATCCTCGCAGTCCGCTCCGGTATTCTCCCGCCATGGCATCGCTGCCCGAGTACCTGATGCCCGCAGGGGGCGAGCGTCAGCCGCTGCCGCGCGAGGTGCGAATCGAGCACCAGCGCCGCCACATCCTCGACTCCGCCCTCGAGGTCTTCGCCAAGCGCGGCTACCCCGGCACCACGATCGACCACATCGTCGCCGCCGCCAAGGTGGCGTTCGCCAGCTTCTACGAGATCTTCGAAGGCAAGGAAGACTGCTGCGTGCAGGGCTACGAGCGGATCGTCGCCCGCTTCTGGGAGCGGATCGCCGCCGACGTCCCCGCCGACGTGCCCTGGGCCGAGCAGACATGCGCGGCCATGCGGGCCGGCCTCGAGGCGATCGCCGCCGAACCGCTGGCGGCGCGGGTCGCCCTGGTCGAGATCCAGACCGCCGGGCCGAATGCCCTCGCCGCCTACGAGCGCACCTACGACGCCTTGGTGCCGCTGCTGCGCCGCGGCCGCGAGCACAGCCCCTTCGCCGAGCAACTGCCGGCGACGCTCGAGGAAGCCGTCTTCGGCGGGGTCGCCTGGCTCCTCCACCAGCGCCTGGTGAGGGGCGAAGCCGAGCAGGTCGAGTCGCTCTACCCCGAGCTGGTCGAGATCGTCCTCGGCCCGTATCTCGGCGAGGAGGAGGCGGCCCGCCTGGCCGCCGCTCCCGCGCCTCCGGCCTAGCCACGGCACCGACCGAGGGCTCGCTATGAGCGAGCCCGCTCAGCGTCTCGGCCCCTTCGCGCCGTCGGTCTCGCCGCAACGGGCGCGTCTGCGCACGGCGATGATCGCGGTCGCGCTCGAACGCGGGCTCGGGGATGACGGCTTGCCCCTGGTCTGCGAGCGCGCCGCCGTCGACCCGGCCGACTTCGAGCGCGAGTTCGGCGGCCTGCGCGACTGCGCGCTGCGGGTCTATGAAGCCAACATCGCCGAATTCGACCGCATCGTCTTCGGAGCTGTCGACGCCGAGCGCAGCTGGCTTTCCCGGCTGCGCGCCGCCGCCTACGCCGCGCTCCGCTACATCGCCGCCCGCCCGGCCGAGGCCCGCTTCAACTTCATCGCGATGCTCGAGGCGGGGGCAATGGCGCAGGCCTACCGCGACCGTTACATCCAGCGCATCGTCGCCCTGATCGACGAAGGCCGCTATGAGACCCGCGACCCCGATGCGCTGGCACCCGGCGTCGCCGAGAGCGTCGTCGGCGCGGTCTACCAGTTCCTCACGCGCCAGGTCAACCGCGACGCCGACGTCGAGACGATCGACCGCTATGCCCCCGAGCTGTTGTACATCGCGGTACGGCCCTACCTGGGTGAGGAGACCGCCCGTGCGGAGCTGACGAGGCCGGCACCGGAGATCGGTGGGCCGGGGTGAGTGGGCTGCGGCCGCTGCCCTCCCCAGTCGCCGACGCGACCTGGGAGCGGATCCGCCAGGCGACGATGGATCTTGTGATCGAGCGCGGCTACGAAGCCTTCTCGGTCGAGGACATTCGCGCCCGCGCCGGCGTCTCCCAGGCTGAGTTCGACGCCCGCTTCACCAGCCTCCACGACTGCCTGGATGGCACCTACGAAGCCAACATCGCAGAGTTCGACCAGGCCCTGGTTGGCCCCTACCTGGAGGCGCCGAGCTGGCGCGAGGGCCTGCGCGCCGGTGCCTACGGGGCTGCCGCCCATCTGCGTGGACATCGCCGCGAGCGGCGCTACGGAGAGCTGCGCAATGGCAGGGGCGGGCCGATGGAGCTGGCCGCGCGCGACCGCTACCTGCAGCGGGTCGTCGACCTGATCGGCGCCGGGCGCTTCGAGACCGGCGACCCCGAGGCGTTCGGGCGGGCGACGGCGGAAGCGGCGCTCGGCTCCGTCTACGAGCTGCTGCTGAAGCGTCTGCGCGAGACCGGCGGCGAGGACCCGGGCCTCGCGATCGTGCCCGAGGCTTCCTGTACATCGTCATCCGCCCCTATCTCGGTCACGAGGCCGCACTCGAGGAGTTGGCGATCCCGCCGCCCGACTCAGCGGAAAACAAAGCCGCACACGAGAGTCAAGGCGAGCGCGGCGAGGCAGCTCATCCCGCTATGTTGGCGCTCGTGGCGAAGCAGCAGGGTGGAGGCGCGGACTCGGAGGGACGACTCTCGCGGCTGCCCCCTGGACGCCACGGGCTTCCGCGCGAGTTCGTCAGCCAGAACCAGCGCGACCGGATCACCGCCGGGATCATCGCCGCCGTCGCCGAGCGCGGCTACCGCGACACCAAGGTCAGCGACATCACCACCGCCGCCGGCCTCTCGCGCCGCACCTTCTACACCTACTTCGGCTCCAAGGACGAGTGCTTCTTCGCCACCTTCGACCTGATCGCGAGCCATCTGCGCGAGGCCGGGGTGGCAGCAGCGGCGCCTCATGACGAGTGGCCCGAGCGGGTGCGCGCCCGCCTCGGCGCCGTGCTCGACATCTTCGCCGCCAACCCCGACCTGGCCCGCTTCGTGCTGATCGCCCCGCCCCGTGCCGGCGAGGAGATCGCCGCCCGCTACCGCCAGGCGATGGACGAAGTCCTCGCCGAGCTGACCGAAGGCATTCCCGAGGAGCTCGCCGCCCGTCGAGCCCTCCCGGGCCACCGAGCACGCCCTCGTCGGCGGCGGCGCCGCCCTGATCGTGCGCAAGGTCGAGGCGGGGGAGGGGGAGAGCCTCCCCGACCTCCTGCCCGACCTGGTCGAGCTGACGCTCGCCCCCTTCCTCGGCCGCGCCGAGGCGGTCCGGGTCGCCCGCGCCACCTCCTGAGCCACCCGGCTCTCGCCTCCATACGCCTCGTTCCTCTAAGCCCCGGTTCCTCAGCAAGAATCTAGCGATTTGCGGCGCTTTTTCACGCTCAAATTTGTTCTAGGAACATAAAACTTGACATTTAGATACGGAATCCTCTAAGGTGCCCGCACACCCAGGGAGGGTGTAGCAGGGACTTTTCACACAGAGCACCGGGACAAGGAGCGGCAGGGAGCCGGCTCCATCTAGACCGGGCTCACGGGACAAGGAGAGGTATCGAGTGAGACGCCACGCGAAGCGATCCACGAAGGCAACTATCTGTGCACTCGCCGCGCTTTGCGTGGCCATGCTCGCGCTGAGCGCCACTGCCTCGGCGGCCCGGCCGGTCTTCAAAGGCACCTTCAGCTGCGCAGCTGAATTCCCCAGCGGCGGCCAGAACTGTGGCGGCGACACGTCCTTCAATCCCGAGCGCCTCGCCGTCGACGAGTCGAGCGGCGACGTCTACGTGATCGACCAGGCCAACGACGCGATCCAGGTCTTCGACGAAGACGGCACCTGGAAAGACCAGCTCGTGGTTCCGGTCGACAAAGGCGGCACCTTCGGCTTCAGCGGCTTCGACGACATCGCGGTCGATAACTCCGGCGTTCCCGCCACCCAGGGCAACGTCTATGTCGGTGCTGGCACCAAACACTTCGGATTTGACTCCGCCGGCGATCTTGGCGACCTCAAATGGGAAGCGAGCACCTCGGGTGGCTCCGCCTGCGGGATCGCCGTCGACACCAGCGGCGCTGTCTTCGGAGCCGAGTATGGCGGCAACATCCAGCAGCTCGACGCGGCAAATGGCACGCCGGTAGGCAGTCCGATCGTCACCTCCACCGACTCCAGCGACACCTGCTCGATCGCGTTCGACTCGCAGGACAACCTCTACTTGCAGCACTTCAACGATCTCACGATCATCAAGCTGCTGTCCTCGGCGAGCTACGGCTTCCCGCCGACGGTCACGCTCTCCGACTCCAACCACACCGACGTCGAGGTCAACCGCACTCTCGACCGCGTCTACACGGTGTCCAGCGGCGTCGCGCTGCGCTGGTATGACAACGACGTCCAGCCGATTATCTCTCCGTTTGACTCAGGCGCCTTGGGCCGCAACTACATCGGCGTCACCGTCAACTCCGAGACCAACCGCATCTACGTCACCGACGCGGGTAACGGCAGGGTCGAGGTCTGGGAGCTGCCGCAAGTCAAATTGGAAGTCTTCCCAAACGGCGCTGGCACCGGCACTGTGCAGTGCGACAGCGGCTTGGGCCCGCAGCCTGCGCCGCCGAATACGACGAAGGCACCGAGCTGACGGTCACCGCCACGCCGGGCGCGGGTTCCTCCTTCGCCGGCTTCGGGGGCAGCGGTGGCTCGGCCAGCGCCTGTGCAACTTCACCCTGCACTTTCACGATCACCGAGGAGACCCCGCTCTCGGCCAAATTCGACCAGGTCAAACACAAACTGTTGGTCGAAAAGAGCGGCAACGGGAAAGTTCTCAGCGCCCCGTCCGGGATCAGCTGCGGAACGACCTGCGAGTTCAGCTTCGTGGAGGGCACCAGCGTCACCCTCACGGCGACGCCCGATGCCGGCAACAAATTCAGCGGCTGGAACGGCTGCGACTCGACCGCAGGCGAAAAATGCACGGTGGCGATGGGCGCGGCGCTGAAAGTCAGCGCGAGCTTCGAGCCGATCTCCACCGGCGGCGGCGGCGGTGGAGGAGGCGGCGGCACCGGTGGCACCACTACCGACCCGCCGACCACGAACCCTCCGCCACCTCCGCCCCCGGTCGGCCAGCCCGGCCCCTGCGTGGCGAAAGCCAACAAAGCCTTCAACGCGGCGATGAAGGCGGCCAAGAAGAAGAAAGGCAAAGCCAAGGCGAAAGCGGTCAAAGCCGCCAAGGCGCGCAAGGCCAAAGCGATTAAAGCCTGCAAGGCGCAGTTCGCCTAGGCGAGCGCCGAGAGGAAGGGAGAGGCACGATGAGATCCAAAGCGAGAAGCGCCTTCGTCGCGGCCTGCCTCTCCCTGGCGGCCCTGGGCGGAGCGAGCTCCGCCCAGGGAGCCTTCCCTGGCCAGGGCTTCCTTCCCGACAACCGCGCTTGGGAGATGGTCTCCCCGCCCGACAAGAACGGCGGCTATGTCGTCCCGGACTCGCGCCGCACTCGCGCGGCGCTTGACGGCGACTCTGTCGGCTTCATCTCGCTCACCGCCTTCGGCGATGCGATTGGCACCGCCAACGCGGTCGACTACATGGCCCGGCGCAGCACCGATCCCGACCCTGGGCACAACGGCTGGCTCACCCACGCGCTCACTCCGAAGGGCGACTCCAAGACCCTGGTCGGCGCGCTTAGCGCCATCGACCCCAACTACTCCGGGGAGTACTCGCCCGACATGGGGCGCGGCGTCACCTCGGCACTCTCCCCGCTCACCGCGGACCCCTGGACCGCCGGCGCCCTCAACCTCTATCTGCGCACCGACCTCGCCACCTCCGGCCCCGGCAGCTACGAGCTGATCACGGCCTGCCCGCGCTGCGAGCTGACCAAACAGCCGTTGCCGCCGCTGCCCGGCGACACCGGGGTCTTCAGGCTGCGGCCGGAGTTGGCCGGCGCCTCTCCCGACCTCAGCCACGTCGTCTTCGAATCCGAACAGCAGCTCACCCTCGACACGCCGGCGACGATCGCCTTGCGTCTCTACGAATGGCAGGAAGGCGAGGTGCGCCTTGCCGGCAGGATCCCGACCGGCACGGCGATCGAATGCGACGACGATTTCGAGACTGCCACCCCCGCCTGCGCCGCTGCGGCGATCTCGGGGGGCGGCCAGGGCCTCAGCCTCAACCGACTCACTCCCCACACCGTCTCCGACGGATCCGACGGCCACCACCGCGTCTTCTTCACGATGCCGAGCGACGACGGCACCGGGTCAAAAAACACCCCCGGCGCTCCGGGCAACGTCTACGCCCGCACCGACGGCGTCGCCACCGCGAAGCTGAATACCTCCGAGCGCACCGTTACTCCCGCCGACGCCTTCGCTCCAGCCCGCTACTGGGACGCGACCCCCGACGGCACCAGGGTCCTCTTCTCTACCACCCAGGCGCTGACGGACGACGCGATCTCCAACACCGACTCCAAGCTCTACATGTACGACACGACCCGGCCGGCATCAGAGTCCGACAACCTGACGCTGATTAGCGTCGACAGCGAATTGAAAGACGGAGGAGATGTCATTGGCGCGATCGGCCTCGGCGAGGACGCGTCGTACGTGTATTTCATTACCGAAGGGCAGTTGGTGAGCGGAGGTTCCTTTCTGAACGGCAAGATGATCAACGTATGGCACGAAGGTGAGGTCAGATTCGTCGCGCCGTTGCTGCCAAACACCTCGATTGGCTTCGAGGAAGCGCTAAGCGTCTCTGTAGACACCGTCATATACATCCGTCAGGCACGCGTGACCCCGGCCGGCCGGGGTCTATTGTTCAGCGCCATCGACGGCAGCAAACTGCTCGGCAACGACCACGGCAAATGTGCGCCCGCGCCGAACACCGGATGCCGTGAGCTCTACCTCTACTCCGCTGACACCGACAGCCTCGAGTGCGTCTCCTGTCATCCCGACGGCACGCCCTCGAAAGGCGGATCAACTACCGACGTCCGCGAGTTCTACAGCGCCGCCTTCCCCGGCAAGCACGAAACCAGGGCGCTCACTCCCGACGGCCGCTACATCTTCTTCTCGACCGCCAACAAGCTCGTCCCCGAGGACACCAACGGCACCACCGACGCCTACCGCTACGACACGACGACCAACGAGGCGAGGCTGCTCTCATCTGGAGAGGACGGCTCGCCCTCCTGGTTCCTCGACGCCTCCGCCGACGCTTCCGACGCCTTCTTCGTCACTCGCGAGCGGCTCTCGCGCTGGGATGTCGATAACGACTTCGACATCTACGACGCCCGCGTGGGCGGCGGCTTCCCCGAGCCACCGCTTCCTCCCCCGGGCTGCCTCGGCGACGCCTGTCAGCCCGCTCCGCTGTTGCTGAACGACCCAACCCCGGCCTCGGCGAGCTTCCAGGGACCGGGCGACGCGAGCGTGCCCAAGCCGAACGGGCGCTGCCCGAAGGGCCAGCGCAAGGTGAAGGTCAAAGGTGGCAAGAGCCGCTGCATGAAGCCGAAGCAGGGCAAACGAACGACCGGCAAGGACCGGAGGGCGGCACGATGAAGCGACTGACCACGAGCCTCATCGCGAGCGCTCTCCTTTTCTTGGCCGCGGCCGCTCCCGCCTCGGCGGCGCAGGAATGGGAATTCCACGCGTTCTCCAACACCACGGTCGCCCCCGTCGACAAGGTCGCCCCCGTCGACAACCCGGAAACCACCACGCTCAAAGAGAACGAGGTCCAGTACCACGTCCAGGCCCGCAACGTCGGCGACAAACCGATGGACGGCAGCCAGATCGAGCTCGTCCTCGAGCTGCCGCCGGGCTTCGAGGTCGTGAAAGCCGCAGCGGTCGACATGTCGGCAACGAAATTCTTCCCCTGTTTCGACTCCGCCGACGGCGTCTCCTCGGCCATCGGCGCGGATGGCGTCGTCTGCCGCGTAAGCAGTCCGATTCCGTCCCTGCTGGAAAACTTCTTCAGCTTCCTGAGGCTTGACCTGATCGCTGCCGTCGTCAATCCATCGGCTGCGGGCAGCCTGCTGGCGCAGGCGGAAATCTCCGGCGGCGGCGCGTCGACCGCCACCACGGTCGACCCGATCACGGTCACCGAAGCCGCTCCGGTCTTCGGCTTCGACGCCTTCGAGGCCATCGCGGTGGCAGACAAAGCGGGCACGACGATGACCCAGGCAGGCGGCCACCCCTACCAGCACGTCACCGAGATCGACTTCAACACGATGCAGAACCCCAACCCCTCCAAGGGCCATTTGTGGCCGGTCGAGGCGCCCAGGGACATCGCGGTCGAGCTGCCGCCGGGCTTCGTCGGCAACCCGACGATCCTCGACGAATGCAGCACCACCGAGCTGGCCGGGAAGGGCGGGCTGGACGGGATTACCAACTGTCCCGCGACCTCCCAGGCCGGCACGGTGATGCTGCGGATGCGAGCCGGTGGAGACCTGACCCCCGCCGCCTTCGGCCCCTACGGCCTCTTCAACATGGTGCCGCGACCGGGATCACCAGCGCGCTTTGGCTTCAACGCCTGGGGCTCGCTGATTTTTTTCGACGCCGAGCTGCGATCGAACGGCGACTACGGCCTCACGGTCGGGCCGCGCGGCACCTCCCAGGCGCTGGCGATCGCCGGCTCGCGGGTCACCTTCTGGGGCGTTCCCTCCTCCAAAGACCACGATCGCTTCCGCACCTGCCCGCCCACGGGCGACTTCGGCTGCGCCTCCGGCTCCCCCGAGCGGCCCTTCTTCCGCATGCCGACCTCCTGCACCGCTGCGGGCGAAGGCGTGCAGGTGAGGGCGCGGATGAACTCCTGGGCGAACCCCGGCAACTTCGTCTCGCGCACGATCGAAAGCCACGAGGGACCGGGCTACCCGCACCCGCCCTCGGAATGGGGCCCGCCGGCCGGGATCGACGGCTGCGAGGACGTCCCGGTCAAGGGCAAGCTCTCCGCCCTGCCGACCTCGATCGACACCACCACCCCGAGTGGGCTGGAGGTCGAGGTCGAGGTGCCGAACCCGGGCCTCGACAACCCGACCGGGATCGCCTCCTCGGACATCAAGAAGGTCAAGGTGACCCTGCCCGAGGGCCTGACGGTCAACCCGTCGCAGGCCGAGGGCCTGGGGGCTTGCCTGCCGGGCCAGTACGCCTCGACCGAGCTGAGCTTCTTTCCGACCCCCGGCAAGGGCTGCCCCGACGACGCCAAGATCGGCACCGTCTCCGTCGAGACCCCGCTGCTGGAGGAGACGATCCCCGGCGACGTCTACATCGCCCAGCCCTACGAAAACCCGTTCGGCTCGCTGCTCGCCCTCTACGTGGTGATGGAGGAACCGCAGCGTGGCGTGCTGATCAAGATCGCCGGCAAGGTTGAGACCAACCCGGCGACCGGCCAGATCGTCACCACCTTCGACGACCTGCCCCAGCTGCCCTTCGACCGCTTCGAGTTCCGCTTCCGCGAGGGATCGAGGGCGCCCTTGGTGACGCCCCAGGCCTGCGGCGCCTACACCACCCGCGTCGAGTTCACCGGCCACTCCGACCCGAACGGAGCGCCGGTGGTCTCGGAGTCGAGCTTCGAGATCGTCCGCGGGATCGGCGGCTCGGCCTGCCCGAGCGGCGGCATCCCGCCGTTCAAACCGGGCCTGCTCGCCGGCACCCGCAACAACAACGCCGGCTCCTACAGCCCGTTCGACCTGCGGCTGTTCAGGACCGACGCCGAACAGCAGTTCACCAACTTCTCGATCAAGCTGCCGCCGGGGCTGACCGGCAAGCTCGCCGGGATCCCGTTCTGCCCTGACGCGGCGATCGCCGCCGCGAAGGACCCGAACCGCACCGGCGCGCAGGAGCTCGCCACCCCGTCCTGCCCTCCGGCCTCTGAGGTCGGCCGGACTCTGGTCGGCGCCGGCGTCGGCCCGGTCCAGGCCTACGTTCCCGGCAAGATCTACCTCGCCGGCCCCTACAACGGCTCGGCCCTGTCGATCGCCGCGATCACCGCCGCCAAGGTCGGTCCCTTCGACCTCGGCACCGTGGTCGTGCGCGAGGCGCTGCGGGTGAACCCGGAAACCGCCGAAGTCTTCATCGACGCCGCCGGCTCCGACCCCCTGCCGCGCATCATCGACGGCATCCCGACCAAGCTGCGCGACATCCGCGCCTACGTCGAGCGGCCGAGCTTCGTCCTCAACCCGACCAACTGCGACCCGACCTCGGTCGCCTCCACGGTGCTCGGCTCCGGCCTCGACTTCGCCAACCCCGCCGACGACGCGCCGGTCACCGTCTCGACCCGCTTCCAGGCCGCCAACTGCGCCGCCCTGCCGTTCAAGCCGAAGCTGGCTCTGAGCCTCAAGGGCGGCACCAAGCGCGGTGGGCACCCGGCGCTGCGGGCGGTCCTGCGGATGAAGGGCGGGGAAGCGAACATCGCCAAGGCCCAGGTCACCCTGCCGCATTCGGCCTTCCTCGCCCAGTCCCACATCCGCACGATCTGCACCCGCGTGCAGTTCCGCGCGGAGGCCTGCCCGAAAGGCTCGATCTATGGCTACGCCCGCGCGGTGACGCCGCTGCTCGACGAGCCGCTGCAGGGGCCGGTCTATCTGCGTTCCTCCAACAACCCGCTGCCCGACCTGGTCGCGGCATTGCGCAGCGGGCGGATCGACATCGACCTGGCTGGGCGCATCGACTCGGTCAACGGCGGCGAGATCCGGAGCACCTTCACCGCGGTCCCCGACGCCCCGGTCTCCAAGTTCATCCTGACCATGCAGGGCGGCAAGAAGGGCCTGATCGAAAACTCGGCCAACCTCTGTAGCTCCACCAACCGCTCCACCGCCGTCTTCACCGGCCACAACGGCAAGCGGCACCGCTTCGCACCCGAGCTGAAGCCGCGCAGCTGCACCAAGGGCAAGGCCGCCAAGAAGAAGCGCTAGTGCGCGGGCGCGCCGCCATCGGCGCCGGGGCGCTCGCCTCGGCGCTGGCGCTCGTCGCCCTCGCCCCCGCCGCCGTGGTCCAGCGGGACAACCTCCGCATCTCGGTGCTCGCCCAGGTCCAGCCCTACAAGCTCCCGCGCACGACGACCGCCCCGATCGCGGTCTTCGTCTCCGGCCACGTCGAGAGCGCCGTCGGCGGTGTGCCGCCGCAGCTGCAGCGGCTCTCGATTCGGGTCAACCGCCACGGCGAGCTGCGCTCCGCCGGCCTGCCCACCTGCACCCTGAGCGAGGTCGCGGCCTCCTCCAGCTCCCGCGCGCTCTCCGCCTGCGGCGATGCCCTGGTCGGCTCCGGGCGTTTCTGGGCGACGATCGTCCTTCCCGACCAGCGGCCCTACCCGACCCGCGGCCGCCTGCTCGTCCTCAACGGCCGCCAGGCCGGCCGCCCGGTGATCTTCGCCCACATCTTCACGACCAAACCGTTCGCGACCTCCTTCGCGATCACCTTCGGCATTCGCCGCATCGACAAGGGCCCCTACGGCACCGAGCTTTCAGCCTCCCTGCCCGAGGCGCTCGGCAGCTGGGGCTTCGTCGACCGGATCAAGCTCACCCTGCGGCGGAAGTACCGCGCCGGTGGCGAGCCGCGCAGCTTCTTCAACGCCAGCTGCCCCGCGCCGGCTGGGACTCGAGTCGCCTCCTACCCGCTCGCCTTCGCCAACTTCTCCTTCGCCGGGCGCGAGCAGATTGGGCTGACCGTGCCCAAGAGCTGTGGGGTGGAGGAATGAGGCGGCGGCTCGCGGTGCTGGCGGCGCTTGCGGCGCTCGCTTGCCTGGGCACGCCCCCCGCCGCCCACGCGATCTACGAGCCGGTTGCTTCCGGCGCCACGGTGCTGCGCCTCGACCCCTCCTTCCGCTCGCTGCTCGCCGGCCACGGCGTCCGGCTCGAGGGCAGGGGAGGGGTGAGGGTGGGCGGCGCCACGGTCACCTTCCCTGTCTCCGGCGGCAAGTTCGACCCGACCACCGCCAACGGTTTCGTCACCCACGAGGGGTCGCTCGTGTTCGCGCGGGGGGCGCGGAGCATCCCGCTGAAGGCGCTGCAGCTGAAAACGACCCAGCGCCGCGCGCCGTTCTCCGCCAAGCTCGGCGGCGGGCAGCTGAAGATCGCCTCCGCGCCGGGACTGCGGGTGACCCGGGCGGGCTTTGGGGAGACGGTGACGGTGGAGGGCCTGGCGCTGAGCGCGAAGACGGCCGGACGCCTCGAGAAGAAGCTGCGCCTGCGCGATGTCTTCGAGTCGGGTCAGCCGCTCGGGAGCGCGAAGAGCACCGCCTTGCCCGCCCTGGTGGCGCTCCAGCCCAGCGGCAGGCTCACCTTCGTCCCGGATCCCGCCCTGGTTGCGAAGCTGAACTCGCTCTCCGTCCCCCTCAACCCGATCGCGCCGGCGGAACTGGCCGCTGGGCCGGTTTTCACCATGCCGATCGCCTCCGGGCAGATCGCTCCGGACGCCTCCACCGGCGTCGTCCACACCGCCGGCAGCCTCGAAGCGCTGCAGCTCGGCGGCGGCCAGGTTTTCTGGCGTGAGCTCTCGATCGACTTGGCGGCGGGGACCGCGAGCGCCGAAGTCGAGGTTCAGCCCTCGCCTCCGTACGCGGGCAAACAGGGGGCCGTTGCGATCGCCACTATCGACATGTCCGCGGCTGGCGTGGCCGCGACGCCGAAGGCGAGGACGATCGCGCTCAGCGGCGCCCGCCTCGCGCTGTCCGCCCAGAGCGCGATCGCCTTCAACGAAGCCTTCGCCCAGGGCAAGGCTGTCTTCGCGGCGGGGGAGGCGCTTGGCAGCTTCTCGTTTACCGGAGTCGGCCAGTAGGGCGGGGGCCCCATGAGTCACCCCGACTCATCCGCTGGGCCTCGTCTGCCTCGCGGCCGTCACGGCCTCTCGCCTGAGCAGGTGGCGGAGAACCAGCGCTGGCGACTGGTCGGGGCGGCCGGGGAGGCGTTGCTGGAGCACTGCTACCGGGATACCAACAGCCGCCGGGTCTCCGAGCGGGCGGGAGTCTCTTCCGCCACCTTCTACAGCCACTTCGACGACGTCGACGCCTGCCTGCAGGACGCGCATGGGATGGCCGCCGACGCGCTCTGGGAATTGGTCAGCGCCGCCTGTACGGGGCCGGGGACCTGGCCTGAACGCCTGCGCGCCGCCCTCGACATCGCCGCCGGCTTCCTCTCCTCCGAGCCGTCCCTCGCCCGCCTGCTCTGCACCGATGTGGTGGTCGGGGTGCCTGCCGTCGCAACGGCGCGGGGAAGCCTGCAGCGCCGCCTCGCAGGTTTCCTCTGCTCCGGCCGCAGCATGCGCCTGCCCACGGCCGACCGCCTCGGACGCCAGCTCGAGACGCACCTGGTCGCCGCCACCGTCGCCCTGCTCAGCGACCGGATCGCGGCGGGCGAACATCGCACCCTGCCGGCCCTGGCTGCCGAACTGGCCGAGATCATCGCCGCTCCGTACCGCGGCGGCGAAGCGGCGGGCTGACCTTTGGATACGCAGCGGCAGAGAATCCTCGACGCGATGATCGAGGTCGCCGGCCGCTATGGCTACGCCGGCGCCAGCGTCGCCAGGGTGGTTCGGGCGGCCGGTGTCTCTCGAGCGACTTTCTACGAGAGCTTCTGTGATCGCGAGGACTGCTTCCGGGCTGTCGCCCAGCGACTCACCGCGGAGGTGGCGCGGCGGGTCGAGAGCTTGGAGAAGGTGGGGCCGGTGGGGGCACTGGGGGAGGCGCTCGAGGTCGCGGAGCGGCACCCCGCTTCCACTCGGGTCCTCATGCTCGAGTTGTTGGGCGCACCCCTCCCGGCCCGGGCGGAGTACGAGCGCCTATTGGGCGCCCTTGCCGCGGCGATCAGCGCTGACAGCGAGAGGTGGTTTGACGATGGGTCGCACCTCGAGCTTCCTGCCCGGGCCTTGCTGGGCGGGGTTGGCGGTGTGATCGCGATCCGTTCGTTCTGCGGCGAAGCTGACCAGCTGCGTGGCATGGCGACGGATCTGTTTGCCTGGGTCGAGTCCTATCTGCTTGCCGGGACGCCGGGGGATCAGCCGCTCGACTGGCGCAATGCGGGCGTACGGCTTCGCTCCGAGCTGCCCTTACCGCCTCCCCTCGGGGCCGCCTTGGATGAGCACTCCCTACCTCGGGGCTCCGGTGCGACCGCGCCGAGCCTCGTTGCCGAGCGCCAGCGCACCCGTGTGTTCGCCGCGATGGCGCGGCTCTGTCGGGCGCGCGGATACGCCGAGATCCGGGTCCAGGACCTGGTTGCGGCCGCGTCGATCACCCGCGAGGCCTTTTACCGGCATTTCCGCAGTAAGGAAGATGCCTTCCTTGCCACCCAGGCCTTCGCCTTGGAGCAGAGCGTCGCCTTCTCCACTGGGCGCTTCTTCAGCGAGGAGAGCTGGCCTGATCGCGTTTGGAGCGGCTTGGAGGCGACCCTCATCTACATCGCTTCACAGCCCGACCTCGTCTATATCGACCTGGTCGAGAGCTATGCGGCGGGCCCGGCGGCGATCCGCCGCTCCTTCGAGAACCGGATGGCGTTCACTTTCTTCCTCGAGCAGGGATTCCAACAGGTGTCTCCAGGCTTCGCCCACCCCGAATCTGCGCCGAGGCGATCGCCGGCGCGATCCAAGAGCTGCTGCGCCGCGAGGTCCTCATGGGCCGCAGCGAGCAGATCCTCACGCTCCTGCCACTGACCGCCTACGTCGCCCTCGCACCCTTCCTCGGCGCCAGCCAAGCGATCGAGTTTGTACGTTCCCGGTCTTCCTAAATTTCCTCGGTTTAGTTCTCCTATTCAGCGCTCTAGAGCAGGAGCTAGATCAGCGACTCTACCGGTATGTACACCGGCGTTCGGCGGTTTCACACGGCCCCTGACTGACCCCTGAAAAGCACTCTGTATTGCTTGACAGGGCCACATCTCGGTGCGAGCTTCGCCCCCGCTCACCTCGGGAGGGTGAGCAACCAATCGGCCACGAAGGAGAGACTCAGTCATGGAGCCCAGGCAAGGCGCGCTCGCGCGAGCAAGGAAGATCACCCCAGTTTTCGCCGTCGCACTCTTCTTCTGTCTATTGCTCTCATCCCAGAGCCGCGCTGCGACGCCGGAGGCACCTGATCCGGGGTTCGCAAACGAGCAGCCGCGATCCCTCGAGCTGAGTGAGAAAAATGGCAAGGCCATTCCCAACCGCTACATCGTCGTCCTACGGGACTCCGTCGCCGGGCCCGCTCAGGTCGCCCGCGCCCAGGTGCGGGCCAAGGATGGCGAGCTGGGTCTGATCTATCGCCACGCTCTGAAGGGCTACTCGGCCCAGCTCTCGAAAGCAGACGCAGCGGCGCTCACGCGCGATCCCCGGGTCAAATATGTGACGCCCGACCGGTGGGCGGAATCCTTCGAGCAGACGATGCCGACGGGCGTCGGCCGGATCTTCGCCCCGGAAAACGAAACCCTGCAGATCAACGAAGAGGAGGACGAGTGGGTCGATGCCGACGTGGCGGTGATCGATACCGGCATCGACAACTTCGAACACCCGGAGCTGAACGTCGCCGGGCACACGATCTGCATCCCGGTGGACTTCGACGCCGAAGTGAGTGGTTGCCAGGACGACGAGGGGACCGATGGTCACTACCACGGCACGCACGTGGCGGGCACGATCGGCGCGGTCGACGATGACAGCGGGGTTGTCGGCGTAGCGCCCGGGGCACGGCTATGGGGCGTGAAGGTTCTGGACGACTGGGGCGGCGGCGCGGAGTCCTGGATCATCGCCGGGGTCGACTGGGTGACGGCCCACGCCGAGCAGATCGAGGTCGCCAACATGAGCCTCGGTTGCGGACCGATCGAAAACAAACAAACCCACGAACTCGAAGTCTGCGAAATGTCGGCGCTCGAAGAAGCGATCGATGCTTCGATCGACGCCGGCGTCGTCTACGTGGTCGCCGCTGGCAACGCTGGGGTCGATGCCGAATACGCAAGCCCCGCGCACAACCCAGACGTGATCACCGTCTCGGCACTGGCCGACTACGACGCCGAGCCGGGCGGGCTTGTCGACCCGCCATTCAGTTCCTACTTCTGCAAAGAGAAAAAAAGTGGAGAATCCGATGTCGGTCTCGACGACACGCTCGCCAGTTTCAGCAACTATGGCGAGCTGATCGACATCGCGGCGCCCGGTGTCTGCATCATCTCCAACTGGCACGGCGGCGACAACATGGGGACGATCAGCGGCACCTCGATGGCTGCTCCGCACGTCGCCGGCGCCGCCGCGATCCTCGCAAGCAAAGCAAACCCCGAGGATCGTGAAGACGTGGAAGCGATCACTGCGACGATCCTCGCTGAGGGCAATCTGGGGTGGACCGACACGTCGGGAGACGGCACCAAAGAGCCTCTGCTGGACCTCAGTGACGAGAGCGCTTTCGATGCGAAAACGGTCGCAGGGGAAGTTCCGGCGCTTGAGGCAATATGGGAGTACCAGCCCACCGAAGGCTCCGGTTGGCTGCATGACGTTTCCTGCGTGACGCTGACGGACTGCCTCGCCTTGCGCAACGAAGCCAGGTCTGCACACTGGGACGGGAGTGAGTGGTCGCTGTACTCAATCCCCAAACCGCCCGGTGAAAAAGTGTCCGAACATGAGGCGGCGGCGGTCTCCTGCGCCTCGGCGGAGCAGTGCATGGCTGCGGGCTATCACGGCCTCGGCGGGTATGCGTCCAAACTCCCATATGAGGGCGACAGGCCGGCATCGTGGCTCTGGGACGGCGAAACCTGGTCCTTCGAGGCGGCCGCCGCACCCGGGGCCAAACGCTCGAAGCTGAACGGCGTTTCCTGTCCGCAGCCGGACTTCTGCGTCGGGGTTGGCTGGAAGGACGGCTCGGGTATCTATCACAGCGAGACTCTGATCGAGCACTGGGATGACGGCGAATGGTCGATCGTGCCCTCGCCCAACGCCTTCATAGAGGAAGCCGAAATCTATAACGAACTCACCGATGTGTCCTGTGCGTCCACGGTGGCATGCCTCGCGGTCGGCCGGGTGACTGGATTCGGTCCGAATCTTGTCAAGGCTCTTGTCCTGCGCTGGGACGGCAGCGAATGGACTGAAGTGCCAATGCCGAGCTCGCTCGGCGAGGCCCAGAGTGTGTCGTGCGCTGCGGCTGATTCCTGTGTGGTGCTCGACGAAACCGCCCGCGCGGCACACTGGGACGGTGAGAACTGGTCGCTCGAGTGGCTGCCGCGGCCGTTGGAAGAGGTGTCTTGCACCTCTGCGACCGCGTGCCTGGCGGTCGGCGGCCCGGTATATCCGTTCGGCACCAGCATGAGGGGCGAAGTCGTGCGGTGGAACGGCTCCCGCTGGACGCGTGAGGCGGCGGCTGCCCCGCATGGGGAGGAGCTTGGCTATTTCTCGGAAATCCTCGGGGTGTCATGCCTGCAGGCCCCAGTGGGCTGCGTCGTCGTCGGTGCGTCCTGGGCTCCGGCGGTGTGAGCCTGCTCGCCGAGGGGCGACTCGGATCGCCGCCATCCGTCACCACCGAACCGGCGAGCGAAGTGCGCCGCAAACAGGCCACCTTGCATGCCCTCGTCGATTCCGAGGAATCGCAGACGACCTACCGCTTCGAATACGGCCTCACCGCCGGCTACGGAAAAAGCATTCCCGCCGTGGGTAAATCGATCGGCCAGGGCGAAGAGGCGGTCGAGGTCGAGGAGACGCTCGAAGGCCTGAAACCGACTACGACCTACCACTTTCGCGTAAGCGCAACCAATCTCAAGGGGACTACGTACGGGGCGGACCGCACCTTCACCACGAAGGCGGCGGTGCCTCCGGTCTACACTTCTTCCTTCGGTAAAGCCGGAACGGGATCGGGTGAGTTCGACGCACCGACGGGCATCGCTGTCGATGGCGCCGGCAACGTCTGGGTCGCCGATACCGAGAACGATCGCGTCGAGAAGTTCGGCCCGAGCGGCGAATTCATCCTTGCCTCGGGATCGACGGGGACCGGCAACGGGCAGTTCAACACCCCCAAGGGCATTGCCGTCGACGCCGCAGGCAACGTCTGGGTCGTCGATACCTTCAATCACCGCGTGCAGAAGCTCGACTCAAGCGGCAAATATCTCACCAAGTTTGGCAGCCAGGGCACCGGCAACGGCCAGCTGAGCCAGCCGTGGGGGATCGACGTGGACCCCGACGGGAAGATCTGGGTCGTCGACCGGGGCAACGAACGGGTGCAGCGCTTCGGCTCGAGCGGCGCCTATGAGGCCAAGTTCTCCACCTTCGGCTCGGCGATCGGCATCGCCGCCGATGGCGAAGGAGGCGTCTGGGTGAGCGAGTCGCTCGACAGTCGCGTGCGCCGCTACACGTCCAGCGGCCAGAAACTGGTCACGATCGAATCCGGCAGCTGGGGCGCGTTCGCTCTTCCCCACGGCCTTGCCGTCGACGCCGAGGGCAGCATCTGGGTTGCGGACACCTCCAACCATCGCGTCCGCGCCTTCGCCGCCGATGGTCAGTACCTGACCCAGTTCGGCGTCCAGGCGCGGGTCGGGCCAGATCTCGTATCCCGAGGATCTGGCTTTCGGCCCAGACGGAAGCCTCAGGTTGCTGGACGGCGGCAACGCCCGTGTGCAGAGGTGGTCCTTCGGGGCGCCCGAAGCGACCACGGAAAGCGCCTCGGAAGTCGCCGGGACGGGCATGACCCTCAACGCCACGGTCAACCCAGAAGGTTCTGAGACCAGCTACCGCTTCGAATACGGGCTGACCACCTCCTACGGCCTCAATGTCCCGTTCTCTCCCGAGTCGATCGGCTCCGGCAACAACAACGTCGTGGTGAGCGAGGGGATTGCCGACCTCCTTCCGGGTAGGACCTACCACTTCCGCGTCGCTGCCACCAATGCCGTCGGTACTTCCTACGGGCAGGACTTCACGGCGACGACCGAGGCGAGCGCTGTTCAGTACTCCTCGGCCTTCGGCAGCAATGGGTCGGGCAACGGCCAGCTGAAAAGCCCCGCCGACACGGCGGTCGATTCCAAAGGCAACGTCTGGGTCGCCGACCGGCAGAACAATCGGATCCAGAAGTTCAGTTCCAGTGGCACCTACATCTCCCAGTTCGGCACGAAAGGCTCGGCCAACGGACAGCTGAACGAACCGGCCGGGATCGCGATCGACGCCTCCGACAACATCTGGGTCACCGAGATCGGCAACCACCGGGTGCAGAAATTCAGCTCCTCAGGTACCTACTTGGCCAA
The DNA here is from genome assembly GCA_963728025.1 of uncultured Actinomycetes bacterium. GTDB lineage: Bacteria > Actinomycetota > Thermoleophilia > Solirubrobacterales > 70-9 > VAYN01. The sequence goes on from CAVSIF010000004.1 coordinate 346,047, forward strand.
ATTCGGCTCTCAGGGCACCGGCAACGGCCAGTTCTCCGCCTACGGCCCCAAGGGGATCGCGATCGACCCCAAAGGCAATCTCTGGATCAGCGACTACAGCGGCCGCGTGCAGAGGTTCAATGCGGCTGGCGAATTCCTCAAAGCCATCGGCTCCTACGGCTACGGCAACGGCCAGTTCACCCAGAGCGCCGGCATCGATGTCGGACCAGGGGGGAAGGTCTGGGTCAGCGACTGGGAACAGGAGCGCGTCAGCGTCTTCAGCGAAGCCGGCGAATTCCTCTTTAAATTCGGCTCCTACGGTTCGGCCAACGGCCAGTTCAAACGCCCCGATGCGGTCGAGGTCGACGGTCATGGCAACGTCTGGGTCGGCGAGGAAGACAACGAT
>CAVSIF010000005.1:0-850893 GCA_963728025.1 uncultured Actinomycetes bacterium
ACCATCCGGCGCGCTGGCGCACCGAATGGGTCGGGCTTAAACATTCCGCGGACCTGTTGATGGGTCCACGGAGTGCACGCTGCTCAGTTTTCAAAGACCGCTGCGCCTCTGCGGCGGGTTTCGCCGCTCTTCACGCATGGGAGTCCACAGGGGACCCCCAGAAGGACCGGGGAGTATAGCGCTCCGGCGGAGGTTTGCCTAGCCCCCGCCGCGCGACTCAGCCCGAGCCGTCGACCAGGCGGCAGAAGCGGCGCTTGCCGACCTGCAAAACCCGGCCCTGCAGGCCGCTCGCGTCGAGGTCGAGCGCCGCCGGCGTGACCGGCTCCCCGTCCAGCTTTACCCCGCCCTGCTGGATCAGGCGCCGGCCCTCGCTGGAGCTGACGCCGAAGGCGCCGCGGATCAGCGCCGGCAGATGGACCAGGCCGTTGCCCTCCGCCCGGTAGGGCGCTCCACCTCGGGCATCTCCTCCGGCGCCCCCTTGTCGCGGATCACGCGGTTGAAGTGCTCCTCCGCCCCGGCCCCGGCGCCCTCGCCGTGGAAGCGGTCGACCAGGCGCCGCGCCAGCTCGCGCTTCGCCTCGTTTGGCGCCGCCTGCGGGCGCGCGGCGCCGAGCAAGAGCCGGTAGTAATCGTCCATCGCCTCGTCGGGGATGCTCATCAGCCGCCCGAACATCTCCTCCGGGGGGTCGGTGACGCCTACGTAGTTGTCGAGCGACTTGCTCATCTTCTTGACCCCGTCGGTGCCGACCAGGATCGGCATCGTCAGGATCGACTGCGGCGGCTGGCCGTAGGCGGTCTGCAGGTCGCGCCCGAACAGCAGGTTGAACTTCTGGTCGGTGCCCCCCAGCTCGACGTCGGCCTCGATCGCGACCGAGTCGTAGCCCTGCAGCAGCGGGTAGAGCAGCTCCAGCGCCGCGATCGGCTGCCCGGCCGCGAGCCGCTTCTGGAAGTCGTCGCGCTCGAGCAGTCGCGCCACCGTCGTCTGCGCCAGCAGGCCAAGCAGCGCCTCCGGCTCCATCCGCAGCCACTCGCTGTTGTAGCGGACCTCGGTGCGCTCGCGGTCGAGCAGCTTGAAGGCCTGCTCCTGATAGGTGGCGGCGTTGGCCTCGATCTCCTCCGGCCGCGGCAGCGGCCGCGTGCTCGAGCGGCCGGTCGGGTCGCCGATCCGGGCCGTGAAGTCGCCGATGATCAGGACCACCTGGTGGCCGGCGTCCTGGAACTCGCGCAGCTTCTCCAGCACGACCGTGTGGCCGAGGTGGATGTCGGCCGTGGTCGGGTCGATTCCGAGCTTCACGCGCAGGGGCCGGTCGCCCGCCAGCTGCTCGGCAAGCCTGCCCTCGGGCAGCACCTCGACCGCGTTTCGCGCCAGATCCGACAAGACCGCAATGCTAGACTGCCGCCCCCTCTTGGCGGGCACACGCACCAAGCCGCGCCTGAAGAAGCTGCGCATCCTCTTCGTCCTGCTCGGGCTGGGCGCCCTGGCCCTGCTCTCGACCGTGTTCGGGATGATGGCCGCGGTCTCCCAGGACCTACCGGCGATCTACAACTTCGCCCAGTACAAGGCTTCGAAAAACAGCGAGGTCTACGACGCCAACGGGGTCTCGATCGGGACCCTGACCAGCGACCAGAACAAAATCCTCCTCAACTCGGGCCAGATCTCCCCCAACATCAAGAACGCGGTGGTGTCGATCGAGGACGCCCGCTTCTACGAGCACAGCGGCGTCGACTTCCAGGGCATCGGCCGCGCCCTGGTCAAAGACATCCTCAGCCAGAGTGCCGCCCAGGGTGGCTCGACGATCACCGAGCAGTTCGTCAAGAACGCGATGGAAGCGCAAGAAACCCGCACGCTCTTCGTCAAGTTCAAGGAGGCGGCGCTCGCCTACCGGCTCGAGCACCACTGGAGCAAGGACAAGATCCTCACCCAGTACCTGAACACGATCTACTTCGGGCAGGGCGCCTACGGGGTCGAGGCCGCCGCCCGCACCTTCTTCGGCGCCGCCCATCCCGGCTGTGGCACGCCCGAGGAACCGTGCGCCTCGGTGCTCGAGCCGTGGGAGGCAGCGACGCTCGCCGCCAGCATCGCCTCGCCCTCGGCCTACGACCCCAAGGCCTATCCCGAAAACAGCCTCGGCCGCCGCAACATCGTGCTCGAACGGATGTACGAACAGGGCTTTATCTCCGAGGAACAGCTGGCCGAAGGCCAGAAGCAGGCGCTGCCCTCGCCGGACGACATCTCGCCGCCGACCCTCGACTCGAAGGCGCCCTACTTCACCGCCTACCTGCGCCAGCAGCTGCTCGAACGCTACGGCCCGGCGAAGGCGTTCTTCGGCGGCCTCAAAGTCAAGTCGACGCTCGACCTCGGCCTCCAGGAAGCGGCCGAAGAAGCGGTCAACTCCTACCTCGGGTACTCGCCCGCGACCGCCTCGGTGGTCGTGATCGACAACCGCAACGCCGGGATCAAGGCGATGGTCGGCGGCCCCGACTTCGAGACCAGGCCGTTCAACCTGGCAACCCAGGGCCACCGCCAGCCCGGCTCCTCGATCAAGCCGTTCACGCTGATCACCGCTCTCGAGCAGGGGATCTCGCCGGAAACCACGTTCGAATCGGCACCGCAGGAATTCGCCTTCGGCAAGGGCGGGAAGGAAACCTTCGAGGTCACCAACGACGGCGACTACTACGCCGGCAGCAGCTCGATCATCTCCGCCACCACCAACTCCGACAACTCGGTCTACGCGCAGCTGGCGCTGGAGGCGCTGAAGGGCAAGACGGTCTCCGACCGCACCAGCTCGATCGCCGCGACCGCTCATAAGGCCGGCTACAACGACCCGATCTCGACCAACCCGGCGATGGTCCTCGGCGGCCTCGAGATCGGCGTCACCCCGCTCGGCTGGACCTACGCCTACAGCACGATCGGCAACAACGGCGACCGCGTCAGCGGCACCCTCGCCCCCCGCCTCGGCAACAGCCCGGTCGCCTTCACCCAGGTCACCGACAAGGACGATCAGACGATCAAGGACGGCGACAACGACTCCACCCACGAGCAGGTGCTCGACCAGGAAGCGACCGAAGAAGCGAAGCGGATCCTCGAAACGGTCGTCTCCAGCGGCACCGGGACCAACGCCGACATCGGCGCCGAAGGCCAGTGGGGCAAGACCGGGACGACCGAGGAAAACGTGGATGCCTGGTTCTGCGGCGGGATCAGCGACGAGGCGACCGCCTGCGTCTGGGTCGGCTACCCGGACTCGGCGACGTCGATGGCCACCCTCTACAACGGCGGCCCGGTCGAAGGCGGCACCTTCCCGGCGCTGATCTGGGCCAGCGTGATGTCGGCCTGGGAAGAGATCAAAGACGCGCGGGCAGCGGAGAGGAAGGCGAAGGAGGAAGCCGCCGAAGACGGCGAGGAGCCCGAGTCAGGGATCGAACCCGAGGAATACGAACCCTACGTCGCCCCTGAATCCGAAGCCGAATCCGAAGCCGCCCCGGAACCAGAAGAAAGCGCGCCAGAGGTCGAAGAAGCTCCCGAAGCCGAAGCCGCGCCCGAAGTTGAACCCGCTCCGGAAGCCGCTCCCGGAACCGGCGGCGGCGTCACCGCCGGCTAGGGCCGGGGCCTGGAGACGAACTCGCTGCCGGCGGCGCAGAAGCGCCAGGGCCGCTCGGTCGCTTTCGTGATCCCGATCCGCGGCCCGGTGACGATCGCGGGCGGAGGGCCGGCGGGCGGCAGCAGCAGGAAGGGATCGCGGCTGAGGTCGGCGTCGTTCTGATCGAGGCCGACACCGAGCGCCTCGGTCAGCTTGCCGGGGCCGGAGCAGAGCTCGCCGTCGGGGCGGTCGCCGCGCCGCTCCCGCATCGCCTCGAGGCCAGCGCTCGGCTCCAGCGCCCGGATCAGCACCGCCGCCGCCTCGCCCTCCGGTTCGGCGACCGCGTTGAGCAGGCTGTGGATGCCGTAGGAGAGGTAGACGTAGGCGCGGCCAGGCGGCCCGAACAGGACCTCGGTGCGGTCGGTGAGGCCGACGTAGGCGTGGCAGGCCGGGTCGTCGCGCTCGTAGCTCTCGGTCTCGACGATCGTGCCGCCGACCCCAGCGAAGAAGAGCCGGCAACCGACCAGCTCGCGCGCCACCTCGTGCACGGAGCGGGCGAAGAAACCAGGCGTGAGGCGTTCCCGCGACCTGGCAGGCGCGGCCGTCACGAGCGCTGGTCGGCGACCCGCGCCTCGACCGCGGCGAGGGTCGCGCGCGCCTCGCCGAGCTGCGCCGCCAGCGGCGCCGAGCCGGTGCCGCCGGCGATCCGCTTCGACTCCAGCCAGCTGCTCTGCCTCAGGACCTCGTAGTAGGCGTCGTCGAGGTGCTCGGAGCGCTGGCGCAGGTCCTCGGGGGTCAACTCGGAGAGCGTGCGGCCGCTCTCGACCGCGTCGCGGACCAGGCCGCCGACGATCCCGTGCGCCTCGCGGAAAGGGACGCCGCGGCGGACGAGGAGGTCGGCGACCTCGGTCGCCGCCAGCATCTCGTCGCCGGAGGCATGCTCGAGCCGCTCGCGGTCGAACTCGATCCCGGCCAGCATCCCCGCGGCCGCGTCGAGGCAGGCCTCGACCGTGTCGATCGCGTCGAACAGCGGCTCCTTGTCCTCCTGCATGTCCTTGCCGTAGGTCAGCGGCAGCGCGTGCATCACCCCGAGCAGGGTCGCGTAGCCGGCGGCGACCCGCGGGCTCTTCGCCCGCAGCAACTCGGCCGAGTCGGGGTTGACCTTCTGCGGCATGATCGAGGAACCCGACGAGAAGGTCTCGTCGAGCTCGCAGAAGCCGAACTCGGTGCTCGACCAGATGACGATTTCCGAGCCGAGCCGCGAGAGGTGCATCGCGCAGGCCGAGGCGGCGGCGAGGTAGTCGAGGACGAAGTCGCGGTTGGAGGCGCCGTCGATCGAGTTGTGGCTGACGTGCTCGAAGCCGAGGTCGGCGGCGACCGCGTCGCGGTCGATCTCCCAGTTGACCCCGGCGAGGGCGCCGGAGCCGAGCGGCATCACGCTGGCGCTGTCGAGCGCGAACTGGAAGCGCAGCACGTCGCGCGCCAGCATCCAGAAGTAGGCGAGCAGGTGGTGGCCGAGGTAGACCGGCTGGGCGCGCTGCAGGTGGGTGTAGCCCGGCATCGGCCAGTCGCGGTGCGCCTCGGCGAGCTCGAGCAGGCGCGCCATCGTTACCCCGCAGAGCTCGATCGCGCTCAGCGAGTGGTTCTGCACGACCATCGCCACGTCGGTCGCAACCTGGTCGTTGCGGGAGCGGCCGGTGTGGAGCTTGCCGGCCAGCGGCCCGATCTCCTCGCCGAGCAGGCGCTCGACCGCCATGTGGATGTCCTCGTCGGCGTCCTCGAAGGCGAAGCCGTGCTCGCCCATCCGCACCCGCACCCGCTCGAGGCCGGCGTCCATCCGCGCCAGCTCCTCCGCGTCGAGGACCCCGATCCGGTGCAGGCCGCGGGCGTGCGCCCGCGACTGGTCGATGTCGTAGATCGCCAGCTGCCAGTCGAACGGCAGTGAACGGTTGAGGCGCCAGAAGCGCGGGTCTGGGTCCTTGCGGAGGCGGGCCATGGAGCGGGCGATTATTCCCTGATCGGGCCCTGGCCGAGGGCCGCGGCGAGCTCCTGACAGACGCGATCCACCTCGGCCTCGGTCAATGACGGGTAGAAGGGCAGCGCCAGCGAGTGGGCCGCGGCCGCTTCGGCGACCGGAAACTGGCCCTCGCGGCAGCCGAGCTGACGCAGGTGCGGGAAGAGGTGGATGCAGGGCAGGTAGGCCTTGCTGGCGATCCCGCGCTCGCCAAGCCGGGCGATCGTCGCGTCGCGGTCGCTGCCCTCGGCGAGGCGGACGACGTAGACGAACCAGCTGCGCCGCTCCGCGCCACGGGCCGCGACCAGCGGCTCGACGCCCTCGAGCGCGGCCAGCCGCTCCGTGTACAGCGCCGCGACCTCGGCCCGGCGTGCCAGCAGCGCGTCGAGCTTCTCGACCTGGGCGACGCCGAGCGCGGCGGCGAGGTCGGAGAGCCGGTAGTTGAAGCCGAGCCGGTCGTGGTCGAGCCAGCCCATGTCGACCGCGCGGCCCTGGTTGCGCTCGCTGCGCAGGCGGGCGGCGACCTCGGGGCCGGTCGGGACGATCATCCCCCCCTCCCCCGTCGTCATCTGCTTGTTGGCGTAGAAGGCGAAGGTGGCGAGGTTGCCGCGGGCGCCGACCGCGCGGCCCTCGGAATCGACCGCGCCGAGCGCCTCGCAGGCGTCCTCGAGCAGGCCGAGGCCGTGCTTGGCGGCGAGCGCCTCCAGCTCCGCCATCGCCGCCGGGAAGCCGAAGATGTGAACCGGGAGGATTCCCCCGGTGCGCTCGCCGACCGCTGCCGCGGCCGCCGCGGGGTCGAGGTTGAGAGTGACCGGGTCGACGTCGCAGAAGCGCGGCCGGGCGCCCTCGTAGAGCAAGCAGTTGGCCGAGGCGACGAAGCTGAAGGGGCTGGTCAGCACCTCGTCGCCGTCGCCCCAGCCGAGCGCCCGCACCCCGAGGTGCAGGGCGGCGGTGCCGCTGGAGACCGCGACCGCGTCCTCGACCCCGAGCCAGGCGGCGAGGCCACGCTCGAAGCGCTCCCCGACCGGGCCGAGCGAGAGCCGGCCCGAGCGCAGCACCGCAAGCGCCAGCTCCTCCTCGCGCGCGCCCAGCTCGGGCCGCGCGAGCGGAATCTCCTCGGCGCTCACTGGAAGGCGTACTCCAGCGAGTCGACCAGGGCCTCCCAGGAGGCCTCGATGATGTTCTCGGAGACGCCGATCGTCCCCCACTCCCGCTCCCCGTCGGCGGAGTCGAGGAGGACCCGGGTGACGGCGCCGGTGCCGTGGTCTTCGTCGAGGATCCGCACCTTGTAGTTGGTCAGCTCGATCTCGGCGAGGTGTGGGTAGCGGTCGACGATCGCCCCGCGCAGGGCGCGGTCGAGCGCGTTGACCGGGCCGTTGCCTTCGGCCACCCGCAGGTAGCGCTCGCCGTCGACCTCAACCTTGATCGTCGCCTCGGTCTCGACCCTGCCGTCGGCCCGCTTCTCGGTGACGACGCGGAAGCTCTCGAGCTTGAACAGCGGCTTGTAGGTGCCGGCCTCGCGCCGCAGCAGCAGCTCGAAGGAGGCCGGCGCCGCCTCGTAGTGGTAGCCGCGGTGCTCCCGTTCCTTCAGCCGCTCGACCGCGCGCGCCGCGGCGCCGTCGTCGAGCTCGAGGCCGGAGCGCTCGGCCTGGCTGCGGATCGTCGCCTTGCCGGAGAGCTCGGAGGCGAGGATCTCGCGCTCGTTGCCGACCAGGGCCGGGTCGAGGTGCTCGAAGGTGCTGGCGTCGGCGGCGACCCCGGCGGCGTGCATTCCCGCCTTGTGCGCGAAGGCGTTGCGGCCGACGTAGGCGCGGTTCGGGTCGGAGGCCATGTTGCAGGCCTCGTCGAGGTAGTGAGCCGTGGTGGCGAGGCCGGACAGCTGCTCCGGCGTGACCACCTCGAAGCCCAGCTTCAGCTGCAGCGCCGGCAGGATCGAGGCGAGGTTGGCGTTGCCGCAGCGCTCGCCGTAGCCGTTGACGCAGCCCTGGACCAGGCGCGCTCCCGCTTCGACCGCGGCCAGCGAGTTGGCGACCGCGCACTCGGCGTCGTTGTGAGTGTGGATGCCGATCTCGACCTCGGCCCCGAGCGCCTCGACCACGGCGGCGGTCGCCTCCGCCACGTACCGGGGCAGGCTGCCGCCGTTGGTGTCGCAGAGGGTGACGTTCTCCGCCCCCGCGTCGGCGGCGGCGCGCACGCAGTCGAGCGCGTAGCCCGGGTCGTCGCGGTAGCCGTCGAAGAAGTGCTCGGCGTCGAAGACCGGGCGCTTGCCCTCGGCCCGGCAGAAAGCGATCGAGTCGGCGATCATCGCCAGGTTCTCCTCGCGCGAGACCTTGATCACCTTCTCCAGGTGCAGGGTCCAGCTCTTGCCGACCAGGCAGACGACCGGCGCGAAGCCGGCGACCAGGGTCCGCAGGGCCTCGTCGTCCTCGGCGCGGCTGTCGCGGCGGCGGGTCATCCCGAAGGCGGCGATCGTCGCCGTCCGCAACTCGAGGCCGGCGAGCCGCTCGAACAGCTCCGCCTCCTTCGGGTTGCTGCTCGGGAAACCGGCCTCGATGAAGTGGACGCCGAGCGCGTCGAGCGCCCGCACCACGTTCAGCTTCTCGCCGACCGAGAGCGACATCCCCTTGCCGCCCATGCCGTCGCGCAAGGTCGTGTCGTAGAGCTTCACCTGTTCCATTGCTGCCTTTCGAGTGGAAGATCGGGGTGGTCCAGAGCGGACCCGTCTGCACGGCAGCGCCGCGCCAGCCGCTAGGCGGCTGCGGTAATTCGCCCGATCGACTCGAAGAAGAGGTGCATCAGGAACTCACTTTACTCGCCGCGTCCACCCCGGCCGGCGCCTCGACGAAGTCGAGCCACTCAAGATACTCCTCGGCGCGGCCGTAGAGCGCGTCCTGGAATTTGGCCTGGATGTGGCGGGTGATCTCGCCCGGCTCGCCGAGCGGGTGGTCGTCGATCTCGCGCACCGGCACCAGCTCGGCCGCGGTGCCGGTGAGGAAAACCTCCTCGGCGAGGTAGAGCTCGGCCCGGGCGACGTCGCGCTCGACCACGGTGTAGCCGAGGTCCTGGGCGATCTGGATCACCGACTTGCGGCTGATCCCGTCGAGGATGCCGGCGACGTGCGGCGGGGTGACGATCTGGCCGTCGCGGACGACGAAGATGTTCTCGCCCGAGCCCTCGCAGACGAAGCCGCGCTCGTCGAGCAGGATCGCCTCTTCGTAGCCGGCTTTCTGCGACTCGGTCTTGGCGAGGACCGAGTTGAGGTACTGGCCGGAGGCCTTGGCGTGCGGGATCAGGCCGGCGGGGCTGATCCGGCGCCAGCTCGAGACCTTGGCGCGGATCCCGTGGCGGGCGCCGTCCTCGCCGAGGTAGACCCCCCAGGGGAAGGCGGCGACGATCACGTCGATCGGGGCGTCGGTCGCGTAGAGGCCGAGGTTGCCGTAGCCACGGAAGGCGAGCGGGCGGATGTAGCAGGAGCCGAGCTCGTTGCGGCGGATCAGCTCGTGCGTGGCGACGCGGATCTCCTCGGTCGAGTAGGGCAGCTCGAGGTAGAAGAGCGCGGCCGACTTGGCGAGCCGCTCGAGGTGGTCGTGGTGGCGGAAGACGGCCGGGCCGCGCTCGGTCTCGTAGCAGCGCACGCCCTCGAAGACCCCAGTCCCGTAGTGCAGCGCGTGGCTGAGCACGTGCGTCTTGGCGTCCTCCCAAGGCACGAAGTCGCCGTTATGCCAAATCAACTCGGCCTGCTCCATGTTGGGGAAGTATGCCCGATCAAACGCAGGTTTTCGTGGGTGGAAACGCGAATCACGCCCCGAAAGCGAACAAAGGAGGCGCAGGACCCTCATGAAACCCAGATTTCTGCCAAAGCTCAGCTACTCGAACGTGATCGCGACGATCGCGCTGTTCATCGCCCTCGGCGGCGCTGCCGTCGCCGCCGGGCTGCCGAAAAACAGCGTCGGCCCGAAACAGCTGAAGCGCGGCGCCGTGACCGCCGCCAAGATCCGCAAGGCCGCGGTGACCGCCGGCAAGCTGGCGCCGCAGTCGGTCGTCGCCGGCAAGCTCGGCCAGAACGCGGTGCTGCCGGGCAACATCGTCAACGGCGCGATCACCAGCGCCAAGATCGGCAACGGCGCCGTGATCGCAGCCTCGATCAAAACGGCGTGATCACGACCAACAAGTTGAACAACAAAGCGGTGACCACCGACAAGCTCGCGGCGGGCGCGGTGACCAACCCGATCCTCGCCAACGGCTCGGTCACGCCGAACAAGCTCAGCGAGGGCTTCGGTCCGCTGCTGGCGACGCTGAAAACCGGCCAGACGCTGCGCGGCGTGTTCGACCTCGGGTCGGTCGCCGCCGCCGCCGGGGACAACACGCGGTCCGCCGTCAGCTTCCAGTTCCCGCTGGCGAGCGCGCCGGCGGTGACGGTGCTGCTGCCGGGCCAGACGACCGCCAACTGCGCCGGCCTCGGCAACGGCGGGCAGACGCCCGCCGCGACCAACGGCAACCTCTGCGTCTACGTCACCCAGGCGGAAAACCTGGAGGAAGGCGCGGCGGGCCTGACCGCGGAGAACAACACGCGGCTCGGCTTCGGCCTCCTCGCCAAAGCGAAAGAAGGCGGGGCCGGGAAATCGTTCCACGCCCTCGGTCAGTGGGCGGTGACCGCGCCGTAGTTAGGCGCTGAGCTGTTCGAGGACCGCGTCGGTGATCTCCGCGGTCCCGACCTCGACCTCGGCGGGGACGTCAGGCATCGGTGGCGGTGCCGGCGTCCCCGTCGCCAGGTCGGGGGTGCGCAATCCGCGCTCCAGGATCGCGTCGACCGCGACCTCGATCCGCGCCGCGTCGTCGGGCCGGCCGAGCCCGTGGCGCAGCATCATCGCCGCCGAGAGGAAGGTGGCGAGCGGGTTGGCGACGCCCTTGCCGGCGATGTCCGGGGCGGAGCCGTGCACCGGCTCGAACAGGCCAGGATCGCCGTCGGCACCGAGGCTGGCCGAGGGCAGCATTCCCAGGGAGCCGGTCAGCATCGCCGACTCATCGCTGAGGATGTCGCCGAAGAGGTTCTCGGTGACGATCACGTCGAACTCGGCCGGGCGCGAGACCAGCTGCATCGCCGCGTTGTCGACCAGCAGGTGGTCGAGCGCGACGTCGGGGTAGTCCGGCGCGATCCCGCCGACGACCTCGCGCCAGAGCCGCGAGGTCTCGAGCACGTTGGCCTTGTCGACCGAGGTGACGCGCGGCTCGCGGCCGCTGCCCTCGGCGCGGCGGCGCGCCGCTTCGAAGGCGGTGCGGGCAATCCGCTCGATTTCGGCGGCCGTGTACTCGCAGGTGTCGTGGGCGGAGTCGCCGTCGCGGCCGCTGGCGCCGAAGTAGATGCCGCCGGTCAGCTCGCGGACGACGAGAAGGTCGGTGCCGGCGATCCGCTCCTCGCGCAGCGGGCTGGCCCCGACCAGAGCCGGGCTGGGCCGGACCGGGCGCAGGTTCGCGTAGAGGCCCATGCCCTTGCGCAGGCCGAGCAGCCCCTGCTCGGGGCGTGGCGCGTCGGGGTCGGTGGTGTCCCACTTGGGGCCGCCGACCGCGCCGAGCAGGACCGCGTCGGCGGCCCGGCAGGCCGCCAGCACCTCGTCGGTGAGGGCGGTGCCGTGGGCGTCGATCGAGCAGCCGCCGATCAGCCGCTCGTCGTAGGAGAACTCGCCGAGCGCGTCGAGCAGGCGCTGGGTCGCGGCGACGATCTCGGGGCCGATCCCGTCGCCGGGCAGGACGACTATGCGCGGGGTCTCACTCACGAGCTGGGCACTCTACGCGCTACACGGATAGGCGCCACGCCGGGTCGGACGCGCCGCACTCAGCCGGCAACGGCCTCGATGTTGAGGCGCACATAGTCGAGCACCAGTGGCCGCTCGGCCGCGGCGAGGACTGCTTCTGCGAAGGGCCGCCGTTTCTCCTCCGGCAACTGCGCTAGTAGCGGCCCAAGGGTGACCGTCGAGGTGAAGGTCAGCGGATCCTCCGGCTGGAGAGGCTTCTTTTCGAGCCAGCAATGAACGTCGACGAAGCCCGCCCCGCGCAGGCGGACTTCGGTCTCCTCCGGCCCAGCGAAATTCCACATGGAGCTGGCGGCGCCGAAGTGCTGACCGAACTCGGGCTGCGACGCAGCGGCGACGATCGCCTGAGCGTGGCGGGCAACATTGCCTTCGCCACCGCACTGGGCGACCAAACGGCCGCCCGGCTTCAGCACTGCGTGCAGGCGCCTGAAAAGACGCTCGTGGTCAAGCAGCCAATGGAAGGTTGCAGTCGAGAAGACCAGGTCGACCTGATCCGAGAGCTCGAGCTCGGCCAAGTCGGCGATCAGGTAATCGGTCTCCTCGAGAAGGCGCTCACGCGCCTTCTCGATCATCGCCGCCGAGCCGTCGACTGCGATCAGGCGCCCCTCGGGCAGGCGCACGAGCAGCTGCTCAGCGACCCGACCGGAGCCACAGCCGGCGTCGACGACGGTCTCGTCCCCGCGCAGCTCGAGCCGTCCCAGCACCTCCATGCCCCAGTTGAACTGTGGGTCAGAGACCTGGTCGTAGGTCTCTGCGTCCCACTCGCGTGAGCTGCTGTTCATCGCCCCAGTCGGGCGGGGCGCGCTCATAGCGCGGTCGTGACCGGCCCCGGCGGAGCCGTGGCACCGGCCTCGAAGGCGTCGATCGCGCCCGCGTTCTCGAGCGTGATCCCGATGTCGTCGAGGCCGTTCAGCAGCCGCTGCTTGACGTCCGGCTCGACCGCGAACTCGAAGACGCCGGCGGCGCAGGTGACGGTCTCGTCGTCGACGTCGATCCGCGCCTCCCCCGCCTCGGCGACGGCCTTGCAGTGCTCCTCGTCGAGGATCGCCGGCAGCAGCCCGACCTTCGTGCAGTTGGAGTAGAAGATGTCGGCGAAGGAGGGCGCGATGATCGCCTCGAAGCCGAAGTCCTCGAGCGCCCAAGGCGCGTGCTCGCGCGAGGAGCCGCAGCCGAAGTTGGCCCCGGTGACGAGGATCGGGTTCGGCTCCAGCTCGATCTCGCCGTCGCAGATCCAGTCGTAGAAGAGGAACTCGCCGAAGCCGGTCCGCTCGACCCGCTTGAGGAACTGCTTCGGGATGATCTGGTCGGTGTCGACGTCGGCCCGGTCCAGGACCGACACCTTGCCCGCGATTACGTCTATCGGCCGCATCTTCAGCTCCAATCCCTGATGTCAACGAAATATCCCTCGATCGCCGCGGCGGCGGCCATCTTCGGGCTGACCAGGTGGGTGCGTCCGCCCTTGCCCTGGCGTCCCTCGAAATTGCGGTTCGAAGTCGAGGCGCAGCGCTCGCCCTCGACCAGGATGTCGGGGTTCATCCCCAGGCACATCGAGCAGCCGGCCTCGCGCCATTCGAAGCCGGCGCCGCGGAAGACCTCGTCGAGGCCCTCCGCCTCGGCCGCGGCCTTGACCTGCTGGGAGCCGGGGACGACCATCCCCCGCACCGAGCTGGCGACCTTGCGACCGTCGACGATCTCCGCCGCCTCGCGCAGGTCCTCGATCCGCGAGTTGGTACAGGAGCCGATGAAGACCCGTTCCGGCGCAACCTCGGTCATCGGCGTGCCCGCCTCGAGGCCCATGTAAGTGAGAGCGCGTTCGGCCGACTCGCGGTCGGCCGGCGAGTCCATCGCCGCCGGGTCGGGGACCGTGTCGGTGACCTCGCAGACCATCCCCGGCGTCGTCCCCCAGGTGACCATCGGTGAGATGGCGGCGGCGTCGATCGCGACCTCGGTGTCGAAGCTGGCTCCCTCGTCGCTGGGCAGGTGGCGCCAACGCTCGATCGCGGCCTCGAAGTCGGCCGGGGCGGCGGCGCGCCCGCGCACCCACTCGAAGGTCTGCTCGTCGGGGGCAATCATCCCGGCGCGGCCGCCGCCCTCGATCGTCATGTTGCAGATCGTCATCCGGCCCGGCATCGCCAGGGCCTCGATCGCCTGCCCGGCGTACTCGACCGCGTGGCCGACCATGCCGCCGGTGCCGAGGCGGCCGATCGTCGCCAGGATCAGGTCCTTGGGCGTGACCCCGGAGCCGAGCTCGCCGGCGTAGGAGATCCGCATCGTCTTCGGCCGCTTCTGGACCAGGCACTGGGTCGCCAGCACGTGCTCGACCTCGGAGGTGCCGATGCCGAAGGCGAGCGCCCCAAAGGCGCCATGGGTCGAGGTATGGCTGTCGCCGCAGACGATCGTCATCCCCGGCTGGGTCACCCCCAGCTCCGGCCCGATTACGTGCACGATCCCCTGCCGCTCGGAACCCAGCGAGTAGAGCGGGATCCCGAACTCCTCGCAGTTGCGCTCCAGGGTTTCGACCTGGACCCGGGAGAGCTGGTCGGCGATCAGGCGCGCCGCCATGGTGCCGTCGGTGGGCACGTTGTGGTCGGCGGTGGCGAGGGTCTTGTCGGGGCGGCGGAGCGGGCGCCCGGCCAGGCGCAGGCCGTCGAAGGCCTGGGGCGAGGTGACCTCGTGGATCAGGTGCAGATCGATGTAGATCAGGTCGTTGGAGACCTCGTGCGCCTCCCAGATCTTTTCGAACATGTTCTTCGGCATCGGGGCTCCTTCTAGCCGCGGCGCAGACCGGCGGCGATCACGGCGATGAACCGGGTCGGCTCCTCACCATCGTTCTCGAAATGATGGGGCAGATCGGCGTCGAAGGTGACGCTGTCGCCCTCCTGCAGCTCGTGTCGGGTCCCGTCGACGACCAGGGCCAGGGTGCCGGCGAGGACGACCGTGGTCTCGCGACTGCCCGGCTCGTGCATCGGCGGGTCCGCCGGACCGCCGGTCGCGGCGCCCGGCTCCAGCGTGTGGACGGAGACGTCGGCGCGCTGCCCCGGCAGCGGCGGGGTCAGCTCCTCGAAGCGGTGGCCGCCACGGGCGAAGCTGCGGCGCGCGCCGGCGCGGCTGACGGCGACGTGCTGGCCCTCGTCGAGGCGGAGCAGCTGCGAGAGCGTCAGCTCGAGGCCGGCGGCGATCTTCTCCGCCACCGCCAGCGTCGGGCTGGTCTCCCCGCGCTCGACCTGCGAGAGCATCGGCGCGCTGACCCCGGAGCGCTCAGCAAGGTCGCGGAGAGAGAAGCCCATCGCGTCGCGCAGGGCTTTGACGCGGGGACCGACGGTGCTGGCCGCGGCTTCGCTGGTGTCGGGTTTCGTCGTGGTGGCGCTCACGAAAGCGTACGCTATCACGAACGCTTGTATATGAGCGCTCGAAGATCGGCGGCCACTTCCAGCGGTTCGTCATCGAGCTGCTCGGGCGCGAGCCGGACGAAGCCGTAGCCGGCCCGCCGCAGCTTGCGATCGCGGAAGCGGTCGTCGCGGAAGGCGGTCCGCGTTCCGTGCGCCGCGAAGCCGTCGAGTTCGACGATGGCCCTGGCGTCTGGCCAGAAGCAGTCGACCTCGAACCGCCTCCCTCCCACCTCGATCCAGGCGTTGAGTTGCTGCGGGCGCGGGAGGCGATGCCGGTCGAGGAAGGGTAGGAATACCTCCTCGAGCCAGCCGCGGCTGCGGCCTGCGGTTTCGCGGCGGCGGGCCAAGCACTGCTTGACCGCCCTCGAACCCTTGCGACCCGGATAGCGCTCGAGCAGATGAGGCAACGAGAGGCGGTCGTGGAGGCGCAGGTATTCCGCCTGCCGCAGCGCCGCCTCGGCGATGTCGGCCGAGGAGATGGCGGCGAGGTCGAAGATCGTGCGGGGCACGGTCGTGACCGGTATCCCATCCCGCACCGTTATCTCGTCCAGGGGCAGGACCGAGAAGTGCCGCCGAATTGGGCCATGGGAGCGGGATTTGCTGGGTGAGGTGACGTGGATCTGGCCTCCACCGCCGTCCCGGATCCCCCAAAGAGCCGCGGCTGATCGGTGGCTCAGCACCGTATCTGGCGCGCAGAAGAGAACTGCCGCCATCCAACGAGCGTGCTGGGACAGCACTCGATGACCTACCGAGTACACACCCGGGTGCACGCGGTGGAGTCGTCCGGACCTCAGGCGCAGTGCGATTCCCCGTCGTCCCAGCCCCAACAGCTCCAGTTGGCGCCGCGCCACCACCCCATGCTGACCCTCAGCGAGCTCCGCGATCCGGCTATCAATTCCACGCGTCTGCTCTGGGGCACCCATACGGTGCCTAAGTGCAGACGCGTGGAAATCCTCCCCCCGCGAAGGACGCAGCGGCCACGGGGTTCGCGGCCGTTGCGGACCTCAGCGCGGCTCAGGGTCCGGGCGTCCGTTCCACCGCCGCTTCCGCGGTGGCGGCCTCGGCCTCGCGGGTGGCGGCGCCTTCGAGGGCGTTCGACAGGGCGCGGATGTAGGCGCGGGCGGAGGCCTCGAGGATGTCGGTGGCGACGCCCTGGCCGGTGGCCAAGCGCCCCGCCGTGCGCAGCATCACCGTCACCTCGCCGAGCGCGTCCTCTCCCCCGGTCACCGCCTCGACCGTGTACTGGGCCAGCGCGCACTCGGTCTCGGTCGCGGACTGGATCGCGCGGAAGATCGCATCGACCGGGCCGTCACCGCTCGACTCGCCGACCGCCTCCTCGCCGGAGGGCAGCGTCACCGCCACCTTCGCCAGCGGCTCACGGCGGGAGCCGGCCTCGACCTCGAACCAGGCCAGCTCGTGGGCATCGGAGCGCTCGCGCATCTCGTCGGAGACGATCGCCTCGAGGTCGAGCGCGGTGACCTGCTTCTTGCGGTCGGCGACCTCCTTGAAGGCCTTGAAGGCGGCGTTCAGCGCGTTGCCCTCGACCTTGAAGCCGAGCTGTTCCAGCGCGTCTTTCAGCGCGTGGCGGCCGGAGTGCTTGCCGAGCACGATCGAGTTCGACTCCAACCCGACTTCGGTCGCGTCCATGATCTCGTAGGTGCTGCGCTCCTTCAGCACGCCGTCCTGGTGGATCCCCGACTCGTGGGCGAAGGCGTTGCGGCCGACGATCGCCTTGTTCGGCTGGATCGCGTAGCCGGTCAGGCGCGAGACCATGCGACTGGTCCGGGCGATCTCGCGGCTGTTGATCCCAGTCGTCAACCCGTGGACGTCCTCGCGGACGCGGACCAGCATCGCGATCTCCTCCAGTGAGCAGTTGCCGGCGCGCTCGCCGATCCCGTTGACCGCGCACTCGACCTGCCGCGCCCCGGCGAGGATCCCGGCGTAGGAGTTGGCGACCGCCATCCCCAGGTCGTCGTGGCAGTGGACCGAGGTCTCGACCTCGCGCAGGCCCGGCACCAGCTCGTAGAGGCGCCGGAAGTAGTCGGCGTACTCCTCCGGGGTCGTGTAGCCGACCGTGTCGGGGATGTTGACCACGGTCGCGCCCTCCTCGACCGCGATCGCGCAGACTTCGGCGGTGAACTCCACCTCGGCCCGGGTCGCGTCCATCGGCGAGAACTCGACGTCCTCGCAGTAGGACTTGGCCAGGGCGACGGCAGCGCGGGCCTGGCCCTTGACGTCCTCGCGGTCGGTCTGCAGCTGGTGCTCGATGTGGATGTCGGAGGTCGAGATGAAGGTGTGGATGCGGGGACGGGCGGAGTCGCGGACCGCCCCCCAGGCGGCGTCGATGTCGGCCTTGTGGGTGCGGGCCAGGCCGCAGATCGTCGGACCCTCGACCCGGCGTGAGATCTCCTGCACGGCCTCGAAGTCGCCGGGCGAGGTGATCGGGAAGCCGGCCTCGATCACGTCGACCCCGAGCCGCGCCAGCTGCTGGGCGATCTCCACCTTCTCGGCGGTGTTGAGCGAGATGCCGGGCGACTGCTCGCCGTCCCTCAGGGTGGTGTCGAATATGTGGACGCGGTTGGCGTCAGCTGCGGATCCCATTGGATCTCTCCTTCTCTCCTAAGTTCGAATGGCCTCTGTCTCTCGCGGCTATCGCGCCGCCCAGCGCTATTCCCCCCGAGGGGGGAGGAGAAGGAGTAGCGCGAGGCTGTGGGGGCGATGGGTCATTCGCTTAGGCAGGGTAGCGCAGAACGGCGCGGCATCGGTGACGTTGCGTAGGCTGGCGCGCATCGAGTCCTCGCAGGGACAGCGCACCAACTGGCTCGCCCTTTTCGCGATGGGAATCGCGGTGGTGGTGATCGCCAACGACTTCTCGGCGATAAACGTCGCGCTGCCGACGATGGAGAAGGACTTCGACACCGACGTCAACACGATCCAGTGGGTGGTCAACGCCTACGCGCTGACCTTCGGGGTGATGATCGTCACCGGCGGCCGGCTCGCCGACATGTTCGGCCGCCGCAACGCCTTCTTCCTCGGGACCGCGATCTTCGCCTCGATGTCGGCACTCGGGGGCGCCGCGCAGAGTGAGGCCTGGCTGATCGCCTGCCGCACCCTGATGGGGATCGGCGGCGCCCTGATGTGGCCCGCGATCCTCGGCATGACCTTCGCGATCCTGCCGGAAGAGAAGGCCGGCCTGGCCGGCGGGATCATCCTCGGCGCCGCCGGGCTCGGCAACGCGCTCGGGCCGCTGATCGGCGGCGTGCTCACCGACGCGCTGAGCTGGCGCTGGATCTTCTACCTCAACGTCCCGATCTCGGTTTTCGCCGTCCTCGTCACCTACTACCTGGTCCAGGTCAAGGAGCCGGAAACGACAGACCGGCGGATCGACTACGCCGGGGTCGCGGTGCTCTCGGTCGGGCTGGTCTCGCTCTTGATCGCGCTCGACCAGGTCGCCGAGTGGGGCTGGAGCGACCCGCGGGTGATCGGGCTGCTGGCCGTCGCGGCGACCCTGATCGTCGCCTTCGTGCCGGTCGAGCGGCGGGCCGGCGAGCACGCCCTGGTCCCGCGGGCGGTGATGCGCAACCGCAGCTTCACCGCCTCCTGCGTGGCGATCCTCTTCATGTCGGCGACCTTCTTCGCCTCGCTGCTCTACCTGCCCCAGTTCATGCAGAAGAGCTTCGGCTACTCGCCGCTCGAGGCGGGGGTCGGGATCCTCCCCTTCCTCGGCGTCTTCGCGGTCGTCTCCTTCATCGCCGGCCCGCTCTACAACCGGCTCGAGGCGAAGCCGCTCGCCGTCTTCGGGGCCGGCTGCATCACCGTGGCGCCGTTCCTCTTCTCGCAGGTCGACGGCGGCTCCGGCTACGGCGCGCTGGTCCCGGGCATGGTCGTGCTCGGGATCGGGATCGGCAGCTTCTACCCGACCGCGACCACCGCCGGGGTGACCTCGGTCGACGAATCGCAGACCAGCCTCGCCGGCGGCATCATCTACATGTTCCAGATCGCCGGCGGCTCGATCGGGCTGGGCCTGACCACCACCGTCTTCGTCGCCGCCAGCCCGCCCTTCGTCGACGGCATCGAGGCCGCTTTCCGGCTCGACGCAGCCCTTTCGCTGGTTGGGTTCGTGATCGCGCTGCTCTTTGTCGGCGGCACCTTGACGAGGTCCAGGGATCCTCAAGCAAGGACGCAGGAAGCCTGAATAGCAGCGCTATTTAGGCGACCGAGGACGCCGCATGACGGTTCCTGGGGCCGTCACTGCGTCAATGCGTTTTTGCCGCTGCCGCCGAGCAGAGCGTCGAAGCTGGGGCCGCCAAACAGCGAGTCGTCGCCGGGGCCGCCGCTGAGGCGATCGGCGCCGGGGCCGCCGAATAGCGCGTCGTCTCCAAGGTGGCCGCGCAGCAGGTCGTTGCCGGGGCCGCCGACCAGCTTGTCGTTGCCACCGCCACTGCGAAGCCGGTCATTGCCGGGGCCGCCACGCAGGGTGACCGGCACCTGCACGTAGTGAAAGACCGCGATCGAGTCGTCGCCGGGGCCGGCGTTGACTTCGAAGCCGCCGATCGAGACCGCGTCGCAGAGCAGTTCGGTCGGGCGTTCTTCCGGGTGCCAGCAGACTTCGCCGCCGACTTCGAGCGGCAGCAGCGAGTTGATCACGTAGCTGCGGCCGTCGGCGCTGAGGGAGATCGTGATCGAGCTCTCTTCGGCGCCGCCGGCCAGCACCACGGTCAGCTTCGGGTCCTCGGCGCGCGCGGACGGTGCAGCGCCAAGCGCCACCAGTACCGCCACCACCATCAGGATCGCCCTCTTCATCGCAGGATTGCTCCGGCCTCGAACCGCGGCCTCACCTATGGCAACAACACGACCTTGCCGACGTTGCGGCGCTGGGCGATGAACTCGTGGGCCTCACCCGCGCGGTCGAAGGGGAATGCAGCGGCGACGACCGGCTGTAGCCGCCCCGCCTCAAGCTCGGCGAGCAGCGGCTCGGTGACGCGGTCGATGTTGCCCTCGCGGTCCCACCAGCTCAGCATGTTGAGCCCGAAGACCCCTTTGTTCTCGTTCATCATCATCAGGCTCTTCCACCACGGCATCGTCGCCCAGGGCATCTTCGCCAGGCTCTTCAGGGTGGCGGGCAGGTCGCGGACGCCGCCGTTCGAGTTCTCCGAGAGCCCGTACATGACCAGCCGCCCACCCGAGCGCAGCAGCCGGTAGTCCTTGCGGAAGCTGGTCGGGCCGAGCGCGTCCATGATCAGGTCGACCCCCTCGCCGTTCGTGATCCGCATCACCTCGGCCTCGAAGTCCTGGTTGCGGTAGTCGATCGCGTGGGTCACGCCCTGGGCGCGGATCGCCTCGTGCTTGCCCGGCGAGGCGGTGCCGAAGATCTCGGCGCCGGCGTTGCGGGCGATCTGAGTCGCGGAGATGCCGACGCCGCCCCCGGCGGCGTGGATCAGCACGCGGTCGCCCTCGCGCAGGCTGCCCATCAGGATCAGGGCCGCGTAGGCGGTGCCGTAGTTGACCGGGAAGGCGGCCCCCTGCTCGAAGCTGACGTGCTCGGGGAGCCGCAGCACCTGGGCGGCGTCGACGCTGACCAGCTCGGCCTGGCCGCCGAAGCGGGTGCCGGCGACGACGCGGTCGCCGAGCTTGAAGTCCTCGACGCCGTCGCCAAGGCTCTCCACCTCCCCCGCCACCTCGTAGCCGAGCACGCAGGGCGGCTTCGGCGCGTCGGGATAGAGGCCGATCCGGGCCAGGGTGTCGGCGAAGTTGATCCCGGCGGCGCGGACCGCGATCCGCAGCTGCCCGGGGCCGACGGCAGGGTCAGGCCGCTCCTGCACCTGGAGAACCTCGGGACCCCCGGTCTTCGTCAGCACCACCGCCCGCATGGACACACCCTAAACGTTGTCTGCGGCTGTCCGACCAAGCAGATCAAGGACGCAGGGAGCGTGGCGTGCTCCGCACGCGAGCGATCGAGGACGCCGATATGCGCCGGTCGGACAGCCGCAGACTCAGAGGTCGACGGAGCGGCCGATTGCAAAGCCCTCGAGATCGAGGATCTTCTCGATCGTCTCACCGCGCACCGGCGCGTCGGTGGTCAGCGCCATCACCGCTCGCTGTCCGTCCTGCTCGGCCCCGACCGCGGCGGAGACGATGTTCACACCCTCCTCGCCGAACATCGTCCCGACCCGGCCGATCATTCCGGGCTGATCGGCATAGCGGAAGACCGCGATGTGCTCGGCAAACGGCAGGTAGAAGCCCTCGCCCCAGACCGAGACCAAGTACGGCTCGTTGCGGGGGCCGACGCTGGTCCCGGCGACCTCGACCTCGTGCTCGCCGGAGCCGACCCGGACCGTGACCAGCTCGGTGAAGTCCTCGGCGCTGGAGTCCTTGGTCTCGACCAGCTCGATCCCCCGCTCCTCGGCCATCTGTGGCGCGTTGACCAGGTTGACCGGCTCCTCGGTGTTGCCGGCGAGGATGCCGGCGAGGACGGCGATCCCGAGCAGGCGGGTGTCGTGGGCGGCGATGCGGCCGCGGAACTCGGCGGTGACACGGTCGACCGAGCCGTCGCCAAGCCCCTGGGCGAGGCGGCCGAGCTTTTCGCAGAGCGGGACGAAGGGCGCCAGCGCCTCCATCGCCTCGGGGCGGACGGCGGCGATGTTGACCGCGTTGGTGACGACGCCGCCGGAGAGCGCCGCGGTCACCTGTTCAGCGGTGACCACGCCGGCGCGGTCCTGCGCCTCTGCGGTCGAGGCGCCGAGGTGGGGCGTGACGACGACGTCCTCACGGGCGAACAGCGGGTGCTCGGTGAACGGCTCGGTGGGAAAGACGTCGAGTGCCGCCCCGGCCAGCTTGCCCGACTCGAGGCCGGCGAGCAGCGCGTCGAGGTCGACCAGCTCGCCGCGGGCGCAGTTGACGAGACGGGCGCCGTCCTTCATCTGGGCGATCGTCTCGGTGCCGATCAGGTCGATCGTCTCCGGCGTCTTCGGCACGTGCAGGGTGACGAGGTCGGCCCGCCCGAGCAGCTCCTCGACGCTCTCCGCGCCCTCGACGCCGAGCTCACGGAAGCGCTCGGCGGAGACGAACTTGTCGAAGGCGACCACCTCCATCTCGAAGCTTTGGGCGCGCTGGGCGACGAGCTGGCCGATCCGGCCGAAACCGATCACCCCGAGCGTCTTGCCGTAGAGCTCGGCGCCCTTGAACTTGGCCCGGTCCCAGCGCCCCTCGACCAGCGAGACGTCGGCACGGGGCACGTTGCGGAACAGCGCCAGGGCCAGCGCCAGGGTGTGCTCGGCGGCGGCGACCGAGTTCGATTCGGGCGCGTTGGCGACGATGATCCCGCGCCGGGTCGCGGCCGGGATGTCGACGTTGTCGACCCCGGTGCCGGCGCGGCCGATCACCTTCAGGTTCGCGGCCAGCTCGATCAGCTCCGGCGTCATCTTCGTCGCCGAGCGGATCAGGATCGCGTCGAACTCGCCGATCCGCTCGCGCAGCTCCGCGTCCGACATCTCGAGACCGAGCTCGACCTCGAAGTTGTCGCGGAGAAGCTCGACGCCGAGGTCGGCGATCTTCTCCTTGACCAGGACCTTCATCTCGTCACCCCTGCGGCGTTCGCGAGCAGCCAGTCGATACAGGCGGTCAGCGCCTCGACGTCGGCCGGCTCGACCGCCGGGAACATCCCGATCCGCAGCTGGTTGCGCCCGAGCTTGCGGTACGGCTCGACGTCGACGATGCCGTTGGCGCGCAGCGCGGCGGCGAGCGCGGCGGCGTCGACCGCGTCGGCGAAGTCGATCGTGCCGACGACCAGCGAGCGCTTGGCGGGGTCGGCGACGAACGGGGTCGCGACCTCGCTGCGCTCGGCCCAGCCGTAGAGGCGGCCGGAGGAGTCCGACGTACGGGCGACGCACCACTCGAGGCCGCCGCCCGCGAGCATCCACTCGACCTGGTCGGCGAGCAGCAGCAGGGTCGCCAGCGCCGGCGTGTTGTAGGTCTGCTCCTTACGCGAGTTGTCGAGCGCGGTCACGAGCGAGAGGAATTCCGGCTGCCAGCGGCCGGCGGCGCCGTCGAGCTCCTCGATCCGGGCGATCGCGGCCGGGCTGAGCAGCGCCAGCCAGAGGCCACCGTCGGAGGCGAAGCCCTTCTGCGGCGCGAAGTAATAGGCGTCGGTGGCGGCGACGTCGACCGGCAGGCCGGCGGCGCCCGAGGTGGCGTCGATCAGGACCAGCGCGTCGCCGGCGTCGGCGGGGCGCTCGACCGGCACCATCACCCCGGTCGAGGTCTCGTTGTGGGCCCAGGCGATCACGTCGGCCGCCGGGTCAGCGGTTGGAGCCGGGGCATCGCCGGGCGCGGCCTCGACCAGGATCGGATCGGCGAGGAACGGCGCGTTCGCGGTCGCCTTGGCGAACTTCGAGGAGAACTCGCCGTAGGTGAGGTGGAGGGCGCGCTCGCGCACGATCCAGGCGGTGGCAGCGTCCCAGAAGGCGGTGGTGCCGCCATTGCCGAGCGCCACCTCGTAGCCCGCGGGCAGCGAGAACAGCTCGGCGAGCCCGCCGCGCACGCGGCGGACCAGGTCGCGCACCGGCGCCTGCCGGTGCGAGGTGCCGATCAGGGCGGAGCGCTCGGCCAGCGTCGCGAGCGCCTCCGGGCGCACCTTCGACGGCCCGCAGCCGAAGCGGCCGTCGGCCGGTTTCAGCTCGGCCGGGATCTGAACGGTGTCGGTGGTCTGCGGCGCCATCGGGCTCGACAGGTTATTGACCGCCGCGGGTGGACTGGCGCCGGGGCCGAGGTTAGGCTGGCCACGCTGGTTTCCAGGTCCCGTCCAACCAGGAGGAGAGCGATGTATCCGATCAGCTACGAAGCCGACTTCAACCCGGAGCCGAATCGCTGGACCACGTTCTTCCGCCTGATCCTGGCGATTCCGTGGTTCATCGTCGCCACCTTCTGGGGGATCCTCTTCCTCTTCACCCACCTCTTCGCCTGGGTGGCGATCATCATCCTCGGCCGCTACCCGCAGTGGCTCTACGAGTTCAACGCCGGCGTCGTTCGCTTCTCGGTCCGGGTGTCCGCCTGGATCTATCTGCAGACCGATGCCTGGCCGCCGTTCAGCCTCAGCGACGACCCGAGCTACCCGATCCGGGTCAACATCGCGCCGCCGGCCGAGCGCCAGAGCCGCCTCAAGGCGCTGTTCCGCTGGATCCTCGCCCTGCCGGTGATCCTGGTGCTCTCCTACGGCACCTCCGCCGTCCAGGCCGCCGCCGGCTTCGTCGCCTGGCTGACGATCGTCTTCCGCGGCTACCTGCCGGAGGGAATCAACAGCATGCTGACCTTCGTCAACAGCTTCCACGCCCGGGTCCTCGGCTACATCGCACTCCTCACCGACGACTACCCGCCCGTCGGACTCGAGCGGGCGAAGGCCGCAGTCACCCCCGCCCCACCCGCGACCGAGCCGCCGCCGGCGCCGGCGGCCTGAGGAGGGACGATGAGCGAGAGCAGTCAAAGCGTCGCCAAAGGAGAGGGCTACGCCGTCTCCAACCTTGCCGACCTCGGCGAAGGGCCGGGGTTCCGCAAGATCCGCAAACACCTCGGGGTGAGGGCCTTCGGGGTCAACGCGATCGTGCTGCCGCCCTCGTATGAGACCGGCAGCCATTACCACGACGAGCAGGAGGAGCTGTACTTCATCCACAGCGGTGAGGTCGAATTCACCTTCGGCGACGGCTCGACCCACCGCCTCAGCCCCGGCGGCATCGCTTGGGTCGATGCCCCGACCCACCGCAAGGTGCGCAACCTCAGTGACGCCGAAGACGCGGTCTATGTCGTGGTCGGCGCCAAGGACGGGTACGTCGGGCGGGACGGCAACCTGTCACCTGGCTCGACCCACCGGTAGTAGCGGCGGTCGCGAGAGCGGTGCGTTGGGAGGGGCTGGGACACCCTCCCCCAGAGACCGTTCCGCAGCCGATCGAGCGCCCTGGGTCCAACTTGGATTCCTGGAGCCTCTGCGGCAGGGTGTCCCAGCCCCTCCAGCGGATCCGGACTCCGGGACGGCCCGAGGTACGGAAGCTCTCAGCGAAAGCGGTCGCGGATAAAGCCGCTACGGAAGGAATCTTGTAAAGGCATCGGGTGCCCCTCCACGGAGGCTCAGGGAACCCCGAGCCGAAACGGGGGCGCTCGCCCGGCTGCGGAACGGTCTCCGGGGAGGGGCACCCGATGCCTTTCCAGGCTCGTTCCCCTGGCTATTTGGTGTCGCTGAAGCCCTGGTCGATCCAGGGCATCATCGTGCGCAGGTCTTTGCCGACGTCCTCGATCTCGGCGTCCTGCAGCTCGCCGCGCATGCGGTCGAAGTTCTCGTTGCCGGCCTTGGTCTCGGCGATGAACTCGCGGGCGAAGTCACCTGACTGGATCTCGCTGAGGATCTGCTTCATCGCCGCCTTGGTCTCGTCGGTGATCACCCGCTTGCCGCGGGTGAGGTCGCCGTACTCGGCGGTGTTGGAGATCGAGTAGTGCATCCCCTGGATCCCCTTCTCGTACATCAGGTCGGCGATCAGCTTCAGCTCGTGCAGGCACTCGAAGTAGGCGAGGCGGGGGTCGTAGCCGGCCTCGACCAGGGTCTCGAACCCGGCCTGAACCAGCTCCGAGGCACCGCCGCAGAGAACGGCCTGCTCGCCGAAGAGGTCGGTCTCGCACTCGTCTTTGAAGCTGGTCTCGATCACCGCGGCGCGGCCGCCGCCGATCCCGGAGGCGTAGGCGAGGACGAGGTCGTGGGCGTTGCCGCTCCCGTCCTGGTGGACCGCCATCAGGCAGGGGACGCCGTTGCCTTCCTCGTACTGGCGCCGGACCAGGTGGCCCGGCCCCTTCGGCGCGACCATGCCGACGTCGACGCCGGGCGGTGGCTCGATCTGGCCGAAGTGGATCGCGAAGCCGTGGGCGAAGAGCAGCAGGTTGCCGGGGGCGATCCCGTCGGCGATCTGCTCGCGCCAGACCTCGGCCTGCTTCTCGTCCGGCAGCAGGACCATCACCAGGTCGCCGCGGCTGGCGGCGTCGGGGATGTCGAGCACCTCGAGGCCGGCCGCTTCGGCCTTGGCGCGGCTCGAAGAGTCGGGCCGGAGGCCGACGACCACGTCGACCCCGGAGTCCTTGAGGTTGAGGGCGTGGGCGTGCCCCTGGGAGCCGTAACCGAGGATCGCGACGGTCTTGCCGTCGAGCTTGCCGAGGTCGGCGTCTTTGTCGTAGAAGATGTCGTCGGTGCGCATGGGCGGCAGGCTATCGGAGCGCCCGCCGCATCAGCTTGCCCGAAGGGGTGCGCGGCAGCGCCGCCGCCAGCTCGACCCGCTTCGGCACCTTGTAGCCGGCCAGCGACGCGGCGCAGTGGTGGCGCAGCTCGTCCGGGGTCACGGCGGAGCCGCTCTCCAGCACCACGACCGCGGTCACCGCCTGCTGCCACTCCGGGTCCTCGCGGCCGACCACGGCGGCGTCGGCGACCTCGGGGTGGCGCAGCAGCACCTCCTCGACCTCGGCCGGGACGATGTTCTCGCCGCCGCTGACGATCATGTCGTCGATCCGGTCCTTGACGTAGAGGAAGCCCTCCTCATCGATATGGCCGAGGTCGCCGGTGTGCAGCCAGCCGTCGGCGTCGGCGCTGCCCGGAGCCACGGTCGGCCCCTGGACGAGGATCTCGCCGTCCTCGATCCGCAGGTGGGTGGTGAGCAGCGGCCGGCCGGCCGAGCCGAGCTTGCGGCGGGCCTCGGCCGGGGCCAGCGTCGTCACCTGCGAGCAGGTCTCGGTCAGGCCATAGGTCTGGACCACGGTGGCGCCCTTCGCGATCGCTTCTTCCAGCGGCTCCTCCGGGACCGGGCCGCCGCCGACCAGGATCGCCCGCGGGCCGGCGAGGTCGGCCTCCGCCTCGAGCAGCCGGGTCAGCATCGTCGTCACCACCGAGAGGACGGTGATCCCGTCGCCTTCGAGGGCGGCGCCGGCGCGGTCGACGTCGAAGCCGTCGTGGACCACCGCGGCGGTCCCGTAGATGACCGAGCGCATGACGATCCCGAGGCCGGAGATGTGGCTGAGCGGGACGCAGCAGAGCCAGCGGTCCTCGGGTTCGACGCCGATGTTGAAGGCGGAGCCGACGGCGCTCCAGAGGAAGTTGCCGTAGGTGAGGCCAACCGGGTGCGGGGCGCCGCTGCTGCCGCTGGTCAGGACCCGGGCGCAGACCTCGTCCATGTCGTGCTCGCCGAGCAGCGGCATGTCGGCCTCGGTCTGGGTCAGCTCACCGGCGTCGTCGAGGTCGACGATCGGCTCCTCGGCGGTGACGATCGCCGCCCGCTCCGCCGCGGTCAGGCGCGGGCTCAGCGGCAGCAGCTTCGCGCCGACCTTCATCAGCGCGTGCGCGAGCACGACCTGCTCGCGGCGCGGGTGCATGGTCAGCGCCGCGGTCGAGCCGCGGCGGACGCCGTGCGCGGCGAGCCGGCGGGCGACCCAGGTCGCCTCCGCCTCGAGCTCGGCATAGGTCATCTCGGCGCCGTCCGCCACCAGCGCGGTGCGGTCGGGGCAGCTTTGCGATCTCTGGGCCAGCCAGTCGTCGAGTTTCATCGGCGGGATATCGTGCCCATCATGCCCAAACGCCACAAGGACGCCCCACCCGAGCAGCAGCTCTACGCGCCGATCGAGTGGGAGAGCTACGGGGAGTACACCGACATCCGCTACGAGAAGGCAGACGGGATCGCCAAGATCACGATCGACCGGCCCGAGGTGCTGAACGCCTTCCGCCCGCAGACGCTGATCGAGATCGCGGAGGCGCTGGAGCTGGCCCGCGAGGACACCGAGGTGGGAGTTGTCGTGCTGACCGGTGCCGGCGAGAAGGCGTTCTGCTCGGGCGGCGACCAGAGCGTGCGCGGCGATACCGGATACGTCGCCGAGGGCGCCTCGCTCGGGCGCTTCCACGTCACCGACCTGCAGGTGCAGATGCGGCGGCTGCCGAAGCCGGTGGTGGCGATGGTCGCCGGCTACGCGATCGGCGGCGGCCACATCCTCCACCTCTGCTGCGACCTCACGCTGGCCGCCGACAACGCCGTCTTCGGCCAGACCGGCCCGCGGGTCGGGTCCTGGGACGGCGGCTACGGCGCCTCGCTGCTGCGCGACCTGGTCGGGACCAAGAAGGCGAAGGAGTTCTGGCTGCTCTGCCGCCAGTACAACGCCGAGGAGGCGCGCGAGATGGGGCTGGTCAACGCGGTCGTCCCGCTCGCCGAGCTGGAGCGGGAGACGGTTGCCTGGTGTCGCGACATGCTCGCCCTCTCCCCCTTTGCCCTGCGCCTCGCCAAGGCCAGCTTCAACGCCCACGAGGACGGCTACGCCGGGATTCAGCAGCTCGCCCACGACGCCAACCTGCTCTTCTACGGCAGCGAGGAGGCCGCCGAGGGGCGCGAGGCGTTCAAGCAGCGGCGCCAGCCGGACTTCTCGAAGTTCCCGCGGCGGCCATGAGAGCGCCGGGGGCCGCATGAGGATCTGGCTGATGGCGGCGCGGGTGCGGACGCTGCCGGCGGCGATCGCGCCGGTCCTCGTCGGCACCGCGGCGGCGGTGAGCTGGTACGGGAGCCTGCCGCGCTGGGGGGCGTTCGTGGCGGCCCTGGTCGGCTCGATCTTCATCCAGATCGGGACCAACCTCGCCAACGACTACTCCGACGCCCGCCGCGGCGCCGACACCGCCGACCGGCTCGGGCCGGTGCGGGTCACCTCGGCCGGGCTGGTGACGCCGCGGCGGGTGCTGACCGCGACCTGGATCGCCTTCGCGGTCGCCGTCGTCTGCGGGATCTACCTGACGGTCGTGGCGGGCCGGCGATCCTGGTGATCGGGATCCTCTCGATCGCCGCCGGCGTCCTCTACACCGGTGGCCCCCGCCCCTACGGCTACGCCGGCCTCGGTGAGGTCTTCGTCTTCCTCTTCTTCGGCCTCGTCGCCGTCAACGGCTCCTATTACGTGCAGGTCGAGGCGCTCGACGCGCTGCCGCTCGGCCTCTCGATCTCGGTCGGCTTCCTCGCCACCGCGATCCTCGTCGTCAACAACGTCCGCGACCTCGAGACCGACCGCCGGGCCGGCAAGATGACCTCGGCCGTGCGCATGGGCCGCCGCAACGCGGTGATGCTCTTCCGGCTGCTGATGCTGGGCGCCTTCGCGGTGCTGCCGATCGCCCTGCTCGGCAGCGGGACGGGCGCCCTGCCGCTGATCGGGCTGCTGGCATTGCCACTGACGATCGGGCCGATGCGGACGCTGAGCAACCGCAGCGACGGGCCGGCGCTGAACGGCGCCCTCGCCGCGACCGGCATGGTCCTCGCCGTGTACAGCGTGCTGGTCAGCGTCGGGCTGCTGATCGCCGCCTGAGTGCGAAGCTACTGAGGTGCGAATCGCCTCCGTCGAGGTCGTCCCCTACGCGCTGCCGTTCCGCGCGCCCTACGTGACCGCGCGCGGCCGGCTCGAGCAGCGCGAGATGGCGCTGCTGCGGCTGCGCTCCGAGGACGGGCTGACTGGGCTGGGCGAAGCGGTGCCGCTCTCGCTGCGCGGCGGCGCGACGCTGGCCCAGGTGGTCGGCGAGCTGGAGCTGCTGGGCGAGCTCGACGAGCTCAGCGAGGTCGGCCTGCGCGGCGGCGTCGCCAACCTCTCCGCGCCCGCCCGCTGCGCGGCGCTGACCGCGCTGCTCGACCTGCGCGGGCGCCGCGCCGTGGCCGAGGGCCACGGCTCCGCCGGCGGTGGTGAGCCGGTGCGCTGCAACGCGACCCTGGTCGCGGGCGAGCCGGCGGCGGTCGCCGAGGACGCGATCATCTGGGCGGCGGCGGGCTTCACCAGCTTCAAGCTGAAGCTGGGGACTGGCGAGGACGCCGGCCAGGTGCGGGCGGTGCGGGCAGCGGTCGGGCCGGAGGCGCGGATCCGCGTCGACGCCAACGCCGCCTGGGACGTGGCGACGGCGAAGCGCACCCTGGCCGAGCTGGAGGAGCTTGACGTCGAGCTGGCCGAGCAGCCGGTGGCGACGCTGGAGGAAACGGCCGAGGTGGCGAGCGCGACCGCGATCCCGATCGCCGCCGACGAGAGCCTGACCAGCCGGGCCGATGCGGTGGGAGCGGTCTCGCTCGGGGCCTGCGACCTGGCCAGCGTCAAGCTCTCGAAGGTCGGCGGGCCAGAGGAGGCGATCGCGATCGCCGAGGTGCTCCCTACCTACATCTCCAGCGCGCTCGACGGCCCGGTCGGGATCGCGGCGGCGGCCCAGGTGGCGCAGACGCTGGGTGCGGCGCCGGGCGGCGGCCCGGGCTCGCCCACGGGCTCGCGACGCAGCGCCTCTTCGCAGCGACCGTCGCCACGGTCGAGTGGGAGCTGCGCGACGGGATGCTGCACCCGCCGGAAGGGCCGGGCCTCGGCGTCGAGATCGACGAGCGGGCGCTCGACTTGCATCGGCTTTAGCCTGCGGGGCGCTTTTGCAAACCACTGGTTAACAAAAGCGCCCCGACCCAAGTGGACCCGACCAACGCCAACACCGCCCTCGCCTCTGCCTTCGTCGAGGAGCTCGCCCGCGGCGGGCTGCGGCACGCGGTGGTCTCCCCCGGCTCGCGCTCGACGCCGCTGGCGGTGGCGCTATGGCGGCAACCTGAGATCGAGGTGACGGTGATCGTCGACGAGCGCTCGGCCGGCTTCTTCGCGCTCGGGGCGACGCAGGCCAGCGGTAAGCCGGTGGCGCTGCTCTGCACCTCCGGCACCGCGGTCGCCAACTACCACCCGGCGGTCTGCGAGGCCGACGAGTCGGCGCTTCCCCTGGTCGTGCTGAGCGCCGACCGACCGCCGGAGCTGCGCGGGATCGGCGCCGGGCAGACGCTCGACCAGATCAAGATCTTTGGCGCCGCGGTGCGCTGGTTCTGCGAAGTCGGGACGCACGCGGCCGACGACGAGGGGCTGCTCCACTACCGCTCGGTCGCCTGCCGGGCGCTGGCGGCGGCGCGGGGCGAGAGCCGTCCCGGGCCGGTCCACCTCAACTTGCCCTGGCGCGAGCCGCTGGCACCGCTGCCGGTCGAGGGCGCGGTGACCGCGACCGACCCGCTGGCACTGGAGGGTCGCGACGGGCGGCCGCTGACCGCGGTGACGAGCATCGACCTCGAGCCCTCGGCCTTCCTGCTCGAGGAGATGGCCGGTCACATCGGCGACGCGATCGCCGGCGTGATCGTCGCCGGCCGCCAGCTCGACCCGGAGCTGCGCGAGCCGCTCGCCCACCTCGCCCAGGTATGCGGCTTCCCGATCCTCGCCGAGCCGACCTCGCAGCTGCGCTGCGGCCCCCACGACCGCTCCCGCGTCATCGCCGGCTATGACCTCCTGCTGCGCGACGAGCACTTCGCCCGCTCGGTCGTCCCCGACCTCGTCCTCCGCTTCGGCGAGATGCCGACCAGCAAGCCGCTGCGGGCCTGGCTGGCGGCGAGCGGGGCGAGCGAAATCGCGATCGACCCCTACGGCGGCTGGAACGAGCCGAGCAACCGGGCGGCCGCGATCCTGCGCGCCGACCCAACCGAGTTGGCTTCGGGCTGGTCGGCGCGCCTGGAAGGGCTGGAGGGACGCGAGCGCCCGCTGCCGGTGCGCTGGATCGAGGCCGAGGCGGCGGCACAGGCCGCGCTCGAGCGAGCGCTTGAGGAGGCCACCGAGATCTCCGAGCCGGCTCTGCACCGCGCGCTCGGCGCCGCCCACGCCGACGGCGACCTCGTCTACACCGCTTCGAGCATGCCGATCCGCGACCAGGAGGCCTTCCTCGCGCCCGGCCAGGGCGACGCGCTCTTCCTCTGCAACCGCGGCGCCAACGGGATCGACGGCCTGATCTCCGCGGGCATCGGCGCCGCCCACGCCAGCGGTCGCCCGACCACGATCCTCAGCGGCGACCTCGGCCTGCTCCACGACCTCGGCGGCCTCGCCGCCCTGCGCGAGGTCTCCACCCCGGTTCGGATCGTCGTAATCGACAACGACGGCGGCGGCATCTTCCACTTCCTGCCTCAGGAGGGCGCGCTGGCCAACGAGGAGTTCGAGGCCCTGCTCGGCACCCCGCGCGGCGTCAGCGCCGAGAAGGCCGCCGCGCTCTTCGACCTCCCCCACCGCCGCCTCGAGTCGCTCGCCGACCTTCCCGCCGCGCTCATCGCCGGGACGGGCCTGATCGAGGTCAAGACCGACCGCGAGACCAACGTCGCGGCCCACCGGCGTCTCGCCGAGGCCGTCGCGGGGGCGCTCAGCAGCTAATCGGGTCCGCCTCGCGACCCGGGCCCGGCTGCCAGGCGCTGCCGTAAAAGTGGCCGCGACCGATCGAGAGCAGCCGGGACAGACAGGTGCCATTGGCGTTGATCTGCATCACCGCGTTGCCGTCGTGGGGGGAGGCGGTTCCACCGAAGCTGCCGCCGCCGAGACGGGTGAAGGCGATCCGCTGTCCGGACGGGTCCCAGCTAGGCCAGGCAAGCCCTCCCTTGATCCGGGCCAGCTGGACCGGTGCGCCGCCCCCGGCGGGCGTCACAAAGAGGCGGGAGCTGGCCGGCGGGCGGTTGCCGCCGGGTTCCGACGGGGTCGCGTGGGCCGTGCGCACGAAGGCGACCCGCGAGCCGTCCGGCGAGTAGACGGGTTCCTCCGCGTCGCGGGCGAGGATTTGCGTCCCGCTCCCGAGCTCGATCGCGACGGCGTCGCCGCCTTTGCGGGTTTCGCGCTCGGCAGCCAGCATCGATCCGTCTGGCGAGAAGGAGGTCGGGGTGATCCTTTGGTGACGGCGCCAGGGCGTCAACAGCCTGGAGGCCCTGCCGCCAAGGCCGATTGCCAGAACCGCCCAGTCGACGACCACCCCGTAGTCGTCCTCGGAGCGGCGGGCGGTTCGCTGGAATTCGCCCTTGACGACGCGCAGAACCGAGAACACAAGCGAGCGGCCGTCGGGCGAGAAGATCGGCTCGGAGAGCGGCGTCGTTTTCGAGACCAGCCTGGGTCTGCCACCGTCCGCCCCGACCAGATAGATCACCGGGCTGTATTCGCCGAAGCTGCCGGTGAAAGCGAGCAGGCTGCCGTCGGGCGACCAGGCCGGCCGCTCGCCGTTCGGCTGAGCACCGCCTTCTCCGCCGTCGCCCACCAGCCGCACCGGCCCCTCGCCGGCGGGGCCAACCGTCTCAATTCCGCTGGGCTGTGGATGGGGCCGAGACACCGCGACCGCCAGCCGCGGACCGGCCGGCGCCTCCGCAAAAACACTCTCCGGCAAGAGCACCGCTGCTGCGAGCACCAGCAACGCGACCGTGAGGCATCGGGAGACCCTCGCCGGAGCCTCCCCGCTGTTGCTCCGGCGAGGGTCTCCCGGTGCCTCGCCCACGCCCACCATCACTCCGCCAGCAGCGGCAGCAGAGCCTCGAGCTTGACCTCGGTCTCGGCCAGCTCCGCCGCCGGGTCGGAGCCGGCGACGACGCCGACGCCGGCGAAGAGGTGGGCCTCGCGGTCGCGGAGCAGGGCGCTACGCAGGGCGACGCAGAACTCGCCGTCCTCGGTCGCGTCCATCCAGCCGACCGGGCCGGCGTACCAGCCGCGGTCCATGCCCTCGAGCGCGGCGATCGCCGCCGCCGCGTCGGGCCAGGGCTCACCGCCGACGGCAGGGGTCGGGTGCAGCATCCCGGCCAGTTCGATCGCCGAGCGCGGCTCGGCGAGCTGGGCGATCACCGGGGTCGCCAGGTGCTGGATGTTCGCCACCTTGACGATCTCCGGCTCCGCCGCCGCCTCGACCCAGACCGCGTGCGGGCGCAGGGCACGGACGATCCGCTCGGCGACGATCCGCTGCTCGCGCCGGTTCTTGTCGCTGCGCAGCAGTTGCTCGCCGAGGTGGTCGTCGACCGCGGGGTCGGAGCTGCGCCGGGTCGAGCCGGCCAGGGCCACGGTCGAGGCGCTCGCGCCCGAGCGGCGCACCAGCAGCTCCGGACTGGCGCCGATGAAAGCCGCCTCCGGGGTGCCGCAGCAGAAGTTGAAGCAGGAGGGGAATTGCTCGCGCATCGCCCCGAACAGGGCCGCCGGGTCGTGGGCGGAGGCGGCGCTGACGACGACCTCGCGGGCGAGCACGACCTTGCTCATCCCCCCCGCCCCGATCCGCTCGGTCGCCGCTTCCACTGCGGCTTCGAACTCGCGCGGCGGGCGAGCGCTGCGGATCTGCGCGTGCGCGGTCGGGTGCGGGTCAAGCAGCGGCAGCGGAGTCTCACCGCGCAGTCCGGCGAGGCGAGCAGCAAGGGCGGCGCTCCGCTCCTCCGGGTCGTCGTCGGCCTGCACCACGGCGTTGAGGGTCAGAAAAGTGCGCTCGCCGCTGCGACAGAGCGAGAGTTCCGGTAGGACAAACGAAGCGGGCGCGAGAGAGGACCAATTCGAGCAGGCGCCGCCTTCCGAGTCGAAGGCGAAGCCGCCGACCCAGACCGGGCCCGCGCCCGCCGGCAGCCCGGGCGGCTCCTCGACCACCGCGTCACCCCCCGTGCGCAGGCACTCCTCGGCGACATCAGCGAAACGAGTCTCCCCTCGCGAAGCGGCCTCGTGCGCGACCCCGACGCCAGCCAAGGCGAACCCACGGTCAGGTTGCTCCCAGCAGAACCAGCGATCCGAGGCCAACCGGGAGGCAAAGGCAGCTGCGCACGGATCCGAAATCTCGGACTCGACCGTGACACTGACCAGAGTTCGCATCCGCCGCTCGACCGCCTGGCGGAGACCGGCTGACAATGACGAGGTCAGGATGTCGCCAGACAAGGACACAGGGAACCCTAATAGCAGCGCTATTTGGGCGACCGAGGACGCCGTATGGCGGCATCCTGGGCCGTCATTGTCAGTCGGCGCCCCTGCCGATTGCGATCTCTCCGGTCCGCACCATTTCCACCAGGCCGTGCGGGCGCACCATGCGCTCGAAGGCCTCGATCTTGTCGGCCGAGCCGGTCACCTCGATCGTCATCGTGCGGCGCGCGACGTCGACGATTTTGGCCCGGAAGATCTCGGCGAACTGGATGATCTCGGCTCGGTTCTCGACCGCCGAGGAGACCTTGAACAGCGCCATCTCGCGCGCCACCGTCTCCTCCGGTTCCATGTCGCGAATCTTCAGCACGTTGACCAGCTTGTGCAGCTGCTTGGTCACCTGGTCGATCGGGTGCACGGCGCCGTCGAGGGTGAGGGTGATCCGCGAGATGCTGGGGTCGTCGGTCGGCCCAACCGCGAGCGTGTCGATGTTGAAGCCGCGGCGCGAGAAGAGGCCGGCGACGCGCGCCAGCACGCCCGGCTTGTTCTCGACCAGGATCGAGAGGATGTGCTTGCGCCCGCTCAGCTGCCCGGGCAGGTGCAGATCCTCCAATTTGACCGCCTGCGGAGTCCCGGCCTCCATCATGACCGCCCTGACACGGCGCATCTCTGCGTCCTCGGTCGCTCGCGTGCAAAGCACGCCACGCTCCCTGCGTCCTTGATCTGCTTGGTCAGGGCGGTCATGGGCGCACCGTTCTTGGCGCCTCGACCATGTCGCGGGCGGCTTCGCCCGGCGGGATCATCGGGTAGCAGTTCTCTTCCTGGGCGACGCGGACGTCGAGCAGGACCGGCCCCTCGGTCTCCAGCGCCTTGACCATCGTCTCCTCGAGGTCGGTGCTGTTCTCGCAGCGCAGGCCGGTGGCGCCGAAGGCCTCGGCCAGCTTTACCCAGTCAGGGCTGGCGCCCATCTCGACCGAGCTGTAGCGGCGGTCCCAGAACAGCTCCTGCCACTGGCGGACCATGCCCATGTAGCCGTTGTTCATGAGGAAGACCTTGACCGGGATCTCGTTGGTGACGCAGGTCGCCAGCTCCTGCACGTTCATGATCAGGCTGCCGTCGCCGGCGAGGCAGACAACCGCCTCGTCGGGGCAGGCGACCTTGGCGCCGACCGCCGCCGGCAGGCCGAAGCCCATCGTGCCGAGGCCGCCGGAGTTGATCCAGCGCCGCGGCTTGTCGAAGCCGTAGTACTGCGCCGCCCACATCTGGTGCTGGCCGACGTCGGAGGTGACGATCGCGTCGCCCTCGGTCGCGCGGTGCATCGCCTCGATCATGAACTGCGGCTTGATCTCGCCGTCCTTGCCGGGCTCGTAGTAGAGCGGGTGCTCCTGCTGCCAGCCGCGGATCGTCTCCCACCAGGCATCGAGCCGGGCCGAGTCGGTCTGCAGCGCCCGGTACTCGCGGGTCAGCTTCGGCAGCACCTGCTTGACGTCGCCGACGATCGGGATGTGGGCGCCGACGTTCTTCGAGATCTCGGCCGGGTCGATGTCGATGTGGATGACCTTGGCGTGCGGCGCGAACTCGGCCAGTTTGCCGGTGATGCGGTCATCGAAGCGGGCGCCGATCGCGACGATCAGGTCGGCTTTGTCCATCGCCCAGTTGGCGGTGAAGGTGCCGTGCATGCCGAGCATGCCGAGCCAGTTCTCGCCCGAGGCGGGATAGGCGCCGAGGCCCATCAGGGTCGAGGTGAGCGGGAAGCGGTCGGAGCCGGCAAGCTCGCGCAGCTCCTCGGAAGCGTTGCCGTTGACGACGCCGCCGCCGGCGTAGAAGATCGGCCGGCGCGCGTTGGCAAGAGCCTTCGCGGCGATCCGGATCTGTTTGATGTTGCCCTCGGTCGAGGGCCTGTAGCCGGGCAGCTCGACCGGCTCGGTGCGCGGCGCGTAATCGATGTCAGCGCGCGAGAGGTCCTGCGGGATGTCGAGCAGGACCGGCCCCGGGCGGCCGGTCGAGGCGACGTGGAAGGCCTCGTGAACGTACTCGGGAATCTGGCGCGCGTCCGTCACCTGGAAGGAGTGCTTCACGAACGGCAGCGTGGCGCCGAGGATGTCGGCCTCCTGAAAGCCGTCGGTGCCGATCAGCTCGGTGCGGACCTGGCCGGTGATGAAGACGGTCGGGACCGAGTCCATCATCGCGTCGGCGATCGCGGTGACCAGGTTGGTCGCGCCCGGCCCGGAGGTGGCGAAGGCGACCCCGACCCGGCCCGACGCCTTGGCGTAGCCCTCGGCGGCGTGGCCGCCGCCCTGCTCGTGGCGGACCTGGACGTGGCGGAAGTCGGCGTCGACCAGCGCGTCGTAGGTCGGCAGGTTCGCCCCGCCGGGGATCCCGAAGACGTCCTTGACGCCCTCGGCCTTGAGGCTTTCCATCAACGTGTCGGCAGCGCGCATGGGAATCGCGATGGTACCAGCGGCGCTAGGCGCGGCCTGCAGGCGATTTCGCCGGATTCCAGCGGGTGCGCGGGTCGATCGCGCTCTCGATCGTCCGCGACTTGTAGCGCTCGATGATGTGGATCATCGACTCGACCAGCTCCTCGCCGAGCAGGGTCGGCTCGAGGCCGAGGTCGAGCAGCTTCGTGTGCACCGCGTTGTAGTAGTGCTGCTCCTTCTCGACCCGCGGGTTCTCGTAGTGCTGGATCTCGACCGTGTAGCCGAGGTGCGCGCCGGCCCCCTTGACCAGCTCGGCCAGCTCGATCACCGAGAACTGCTCGGTGAACTGGTTGAAGACGCGGAACTCGCCGGCCTCGGCCGGGTTCAGGGTCGCCAGTTCGACGCAGGCGAGGGTGTCGCGGATGTTGAGGAAGCCGCGGGTCTGGGTGCCGGCGCCGTAGACGGTCAGCGGGTGGCCGATCACCGTCTGCAGGCAGAAGCGGTTGAGCACGGTGCCAAAGATCTCGTCGTAGTCGAAGCGGGTGATCAGGCGCTCGTCGCCGGCGGTCTCGTCGGTCTCGATCCCGTAGACGACGCCCTGGTTGAGGTCGGTGGCGCGCAGGCCCCAGGTGCGGCAGGCGAAGTGGATGTTGGTCGAGTCGTGGACCTTCGAGCAGTGGTACAGCGAGGCGGGCAGCTTCGGGAAGGGCAGGGTGTCCTTGCGGCCCTTGTGCTCGATCTCGATGTAGCCCTCCTCGATATCGATCTCGGGCTGGCCGTACTCGCCCATCGTCCCGAGCTTGACCAGGTGGCACTCGGGGACGTGGTCGCGGATCGCGAAGAGCAGGTTGAGGTTGCCGATCACGTTCGCGTACTGGGTCTCGACCGCCTGCTCGCGCGAGGCCATCGAGTACGGCGCCGAGGCCTGCTGGCCGTAGTGGACGACCGCCTCGGGCTGGGTCTCGGCGACCACCTGGTCGAGGAAGTCGCCGTCCTGGACGGAGCCGACGAAGCTGCGGATCTCGCCGTTGCCGCGCTCGCCCCAGGCGGAGAGGCGCGCGCCGAGATCGGCGATCGGCGTCAGTGAGTCGGTGCCGGCTTCGTTGTGCCAGCGGCGGCGGGAGAAGTCATCGACGACCGAGACCTCGTGCCCGCGGGCCGAGAAACGCAGGGCCGTCGGCCAACCGAGGTAGCCGTCGCCCCCGAGAATGAGGATTCGCATAGGTCGCGGCAGCTTAGAGGGTTGCCCGGCGCTGGATCTGCCTCTCCTAGTTGAATCAGGGCGATGGAGAGCGGGCTGGCGGCGCGACACGGTGGGCGGATCGGCCTCGCTGTGCTGGCCGCGATCCTCCTGCTCGGGCTGGGGCTGCGCCTCGGCGAGGCCTGGGACGGGCGTGCGCCGGTGCACGACGCCGCCGCCTACGCCGCGATCGCCGCCAACCTCGAGCAGGGCGAGGGCTTCACGGTGGGCGCGGCGGCGACGCAGCCATCGAGCAACTACTCGCCGGGACTGCCGCTGTTCGTGGCGGGGCTGTACGAGCTGAGCGGCGGCGCCCACGAACGCCTGGCGCGCGTCGTGCTCGCCTTCCTCGGCACCCTCTCGATCCTTTTCGCGTACCTCCTGGCACGCCGTCTTCGTCGCTCGATGCATTCACCACACCAGAGGGGGGTAAATGCATCGAGCGGCGCGGTCGGTGCGGGGTTGGTGGCTGCGGGGGCGGTG
The DNA here is from genome assembly GCA_963728025.1 of uncultured Actinomycetes bacterium. GTDB lineage: Bacteria > Actinomycetota > Thermoleophilia > Solirubrobacterales > 70-9 > VAYN01. Next base: position 38,641 of record CAVSIF010000005.1, read on the forward strand.
GCGGTCTACCCGGCGCTGCTCGAGTACCAAGGGATGCTGATGAGTGAGCCACTGGCGGCGACGCTGCTCTCGGGAGCGGTGCTGGCGACGCTCTGGGCGGCGGACGACGATGGCTGGGGGCGGTGGCTGCTGCCAGGGGCACTGCTCGGGGCGACGGCGATGGTGCGGCCGGAGTACCTCGGGGTCGCCGCCCTCCTCTCGATCGTGGTCTTCGCGCGGGGCGCGCGTTCGGACTGGCGCCGCACGCTGGCGCAGGCCGCGGTCCTGCTCGCCGGCGTTGTCCTCGTCGTCGCGCCGTGGACGATTCGCAACGCGGTCGCCCTCGATCGGGTCGTGCCGATCTCGACCGGCGGCGGGCAGGTTCTGTTTGCGGGGACGTACCTACCCTCCGACGGCGACCCGGAAAAGGTCGGGGCCGAGGTGGTCGAGCGGCACCCGGAACTGTTCGCGCCGAACGCGGTCGAGCGGCTGCGACTGGAGCAGATCCTCGCGCGGCTAGCCGCCGCCCGCTATCCCGATCTCGAAACCGACCAAGCGCTGGGGCAAATGGGCCGCGAACAGCTCTGGGACGACGTCACCGAAGAGCCGCTCGAGTTCGCCGGCTTCGTCGCGGCCAAGGTCTGGCGGCTCTGGACCCACGGCGCCCGCGAGTCGATGCGCACGCCCGGCTGGCAGGCCTTCCAGCTGGCCCTGGTCGCGCTCGGGCTGCTCGGCCTCGGCCTGCTCGCCTGGCAGCGGCGCTGGGAGGCCCTGGTCCTGGGAACCATCCTCGTCGCGATCACCGCGCTAAGTGCCCTGCTGGTCGCCTCTCCGCGCCGCACCCTGGTGATGTTGCCCCTGATCGCCCCCCTCGCAGGGGTTGGCCTCGTCTGGATTGCGCAATCGACGCCACGCATCCGAGGTTGACCCCACTCTGGTGTGGTGAATGTCGGCTGCGCGGATAGCCTGAGCCGGCCTTGAACGCCGTCGCCGACCGTATCCGCGCGCTGCCGCAGCGCTATGGCAGGACGACGCTGATCCTGCTCGCGGCGATCGCCGTGGTCGGCCTCGGCGCCCGCGCCTACGTCGTCGTCAACCCGGCCGAGAGCCCGAGCGACGACTCGCGCGCCTACTACGCCCTGGCCAAGGCGCTGTACGAGGAAGGCAGCTTCGGAGGGCCGAGTTCCGCGACTCGAGCGACTGGTCGCCGGGAGCGCCGCTGCTCTACGCCGCCAGCTTCTACGCGACCGGCGGCGCCCGCGAAGGGACGGCGCGGATCGTCGAGGCGCTGATGGGGGTCGCCGCGATCCTCGTCGTCTTCGCGCTCGGCCGGCGCCTCGGCGCCGCGGCCGGCCGGATCCGCAATCGCCGCGACCCCGAGCCGGCGAGCGGACTGGCCTCGATCCGCGCCGGCGACGGGGTCGGCCTGCTCGCCGCCCTCGCGGTCGCCGTCTACCCCCCCTTCATTCACTCGACCGGGGAACTGATGAGCGAGCCGGCGGCGATCCTCACCTTGCCGGCGGCGGTCCTCGCGTTTCTCTGGGCGGCGGACGCAAGGCAGAGCGCACCGGCGCGCGGGACTCACCCCGAGGGAGGGGGGCCTGCGGGCGAGGTGTACGTCCTCGACCCCCCTCCCCCGCGCCACCCGCGCGCTCGGTGGTTGCTACCAGGCCTGCTGTTCGGGGTCACGGCGATGATTCGGCCGGAGTATTTGTTCGTGGGGATCGCGTTTATTGGCTTAGCCGCGGCGAGAGTTTGGCTCGCTGAAGGCTGGCGCCCAGGGCTGGTCGCCGCTGTCCTGTTTGCCGTCGCGATGGCGTTGCCGATCGTGCCGTGGACGATCCGCAACGTCGATGTGCTCGACCGCGTGGTGCCGATCTCGACCGGCAGCGGCAAGGCGCTCTACGTCGGCACCTTCCTCCCCGCCGACGGCGAATACCAGCGGGTCAAGGCGATCCTGGTCGAGCGCTACCAGGGCCGCACGCTCGACCCGCACTCGGAGGCGCTGGAGCAAGTCGACCCGACGCCGCTGTTCGACCGCGTCGCCGCCCGCTACCCCGACCTGCCGCGCGACTCGGCGCTCGGCAAGATCGGCAAGGAGAACTTCTCGACCTACTTCGAGGAAGACCCGCTCGGCTACCTGGGGATGACCGCGCGCAAGGTCGGGCGGATGTGGAGCAGCGGCATCGGCGCGGCGATGAGCAGCGACGCCGGGAGGGCGCTGCAGATCCTGCTCGTCGTCCTCGGCCTCGCCGGCGCCGTCCTGCTCGGGCTGCGCCGCCGCTGGTGGGAGCTGGCCGCGCTGGCAACCCCGATCGTGCTCGTCACCGCGATCGGCGCCGCCTCCCTCGCCGCCCCCCGTCGCAACGAGGTGCTGATGACGCTGGTCTTCCCACTTGCCGCCCTGACCCTGTCACGGGCGGTCGCGGCCATATCCTCTGGCCGCCAATGGTCCCCGCAGCAGGCATCTTCCCCGCCGAACTGACGGCACTGCGCAGCGCCGGGCTGCTCTTCGCGGTCGCGCTCGTCGCCTACGCACTCCTTCGCCGCCGCTCGCTGCGCAACGTCGACGTGCTGATCCTGCTCGCCGCCGGCCTCGGGCTGGCCGTGGTCTCCGGGACCGAAATCGTCGACGGCCTGCTCTCGGCCTTCTCCTTCGAGAAAGGCAACGGCGGTCGCATCCTCGGCCTCGCCGTGTTCGCGATCTTCATCCTCTTCTTCCTGATCCTGCGAGCGCTCTCGCAGGCCGCCCGCAACGCGCGCCAGCTCTCGGCGGCGCTGGAGGGTCTGGCCTGGGAGGAGTTCCGCCAGGCGGGACTGCCGGAGCGGTTCCGCGGCAAGGTCGCGATCCTGATCCCCGCCTACAACGAGGCCGACAACATCGGCCACGTGCTCGAGCAGATCCCGGCCGCGGTCTGCGGCCTCGCGACCGAGGTTCTGGTCGTCGACGACGGCTCCCGCGACGGCAGCGGCGACGTCGCCGCCGAGCACGGCGCCGCGGTCGCCCGCCACGTCACCAACCGCGGCGGCGGCGCCGCTCTGCGCACCGGCTACCGGCTGATGGTCGAATCCGGGGCCGAGATCGTCGTCACCCTCGATGCCGACGGCCAGCACCTCCCCTCGGAGATGGAGCGGCTGGTCAAGCCGATCCTCGACGGCGAGGTCGACGTCGCCCACGGCTCGCGGGTGCTCGGCCACGCCGACCGCAACCACTTCGCGCGGGAAGCTCGGGATCGTCTTCTTCAACCGCCTCGTCTCCACCATCACCCGCACCCACGTCACCGACTGCTCGAACGGCTACCGCGCCGTCCGCACCACCGTCCTCCCCCAGCTGGTCCTGCGCCAGGAGCAATTCCACACCTCCGAGTTCATGATCGAGGCGATCAAGCGCGGCATCCCCGCGAAGGAGATCCCGATCACGGTCGAACAGCGCCTACACGGCCACTCGAAGAAGCCGGCGGTCCTCCGCTACGGCGTCGGCTTTGCCAATGCGATCGTCAGGACCTGGCTGCGCTAAGGGTGGATCCGCGAGGCTGCGCCAGAGGTGGATGACGGCGTAGGAGCGCCAGGGGCGCCAGTCCTCCGCCATGCGTTCCTCCGCCCGCCGGTCCACCGCGCAGCCGCGTCGCTCGAGCGCGCGCCGAAGCCCGACGTCGCCAGCCGGATAGGCGTCCGGGTCCCCGAGCGCCCGCATCGCCACGTATGAGGCCGTCCACGGGCCGATCCCCGGCACCGAGCGCAGACTGGCCACGGTGGCGGCTCGGTCGACGCCGACGCCGAGACCGAGCCTCGCCGTCGGCAACCAGCCGCGCCAGGCGCCGCAGAGTCTCCGCCCTGGCCCGCGGCATCGACAGCTCCGCCGGGTCGAGCTGGGCCAGCGCCGAGCTGGCCGGGAAGCGGTGCGTGACGCCACCGACCGGGCTCGCCAGCGGCTCCCCCAGCCGCGCCACCAGCCGTCCCGCGACCGTCCTCGCCGCCGCGACCGAGACCTGCTGGCCGATCACCGCGCGCACGGCCAGCTCGAACCCGTCGACACAGGCGGGAACGCGGAGGCCGGGTCGCCTGCGGACGAGGTCGCCGAGCAGCGGGTCGGATTCCAGCTGGGTCGCCACCGAGAGCGGGTCGGCGTCGAGATCGAGCAGGCGGCGGCAGCGCGCGACCGCCGCGTTCAGGTCGCGCAGGTCGTCGAGCCAGAGCCGGCAGTGAACGCCACCCGGCTCGGGCCGCAGCTCCGCCACCCCTCCACCATGGCCGAGCGAGAGCGAGCGGCGGAAGGCCCCCTTGCACACCTCCTCCACGCCCGGCACCGCCCTCAGGCCCAGAAACTCGATCAGGGAGGCGTGGTCGAAGGGCTGCCGGCAGGCGAGCCTCAGCTCGATCGCGCCGGGCGCGCCGTCTCCGCCATGGCCGCGGGCGCGGCCGCGCAGCTCGGTGGGGGTGCGCGCGTAGACGGAGCGGATCGTGTCGTTGAACTGGCGCACGCTGCCGAAGCCCGTCGCCAGCGCCACCTCGCCGAAGGAGACCTGACTGGACTCGATCAGCAGCCTCGCCGAGTGGGCGCGCTGGGCCCGGGCCAGGGCCGCGGGCCGGCGCCGACCGTGGCCGAGAGGATGCGCTGCAGCTGGCGTTCGCTGTAGCCGAGCTGGCGCGCCAGGCCGGGCACCCCCTCGCGGTCGACCGCGCCTTCGGCGATCAGGCGGAAGGCGCGGCCGGTGACGTCGGCGCGGCGGTCCCAGGCCGGGGAGCCCGGCGCCGCGTCGGGGTCGCAGCGCTTGCAGGCCCGCAGCCCAGCCTCGTGAGCCGCCGCCGCGCTCGCGAAGAGGCGGACGTTCTCGCACCGCGGCAGCCGGGCCGGGCAGCTCGGGCGGCAGTAGATCCCGGTCGAGGTGACGCCGACGAAGAAGTGGCCGTCGTAGCGCGAGTCGCGACTGCGCATGAACCGGTAACAGGCCTCGAAGTCCTCGATCACGTCGCCATCGTCCCACGCCGGCGGCCCCTTTCCTGGCGGTTTTCCGACATCCGAGCCGCCGCTGACGACCATGGCGGAATCCCGCCAGACAGCGCCACCTGCCGGCCCTATGGTCGCGACTCACAGCCACCGAACCACCGAGAACAGGAGATACGAAATGTCAGACATCGACCGCTTCATCCAGGTCTACGAGGAAATCTGGCCGAGCTTCGACGCCGACCGGCTGGAGAAGTTCGAGATGGTGCACCCCGAGGCCAGGATCGACCACTCGGGGATGGAGCAGCCGATCCGCGGCGACGAGGAGCCCGACTACGTCCGTGGCATCAAGTCCCTGCTGCCGGACATCTCACTGGAGATGAGGAACTGGGCCGCCCGCGAGGACGTGATCTTCGTCGAGTACGCGATGGCGGCGACGGTCAACGGCGAGCGCATCGCCTGGGATGGGATCGGCCGCTTCAGGCTCGAGAACGGCCGCGTCATCGACGCCATCGGCCGCTGGGACCCGGCGCCGATCCAGGCGGCGCTCGCGGCGGCGCAGCCCGGGGTCTAACGCACGCCCGGGTGGCGGACGGCGCCCGGGTCCGGCAGGTAGAGGTCGGTCCCGCAGCCGGGGCAGACCTGGACGTAGAGCTTCAGGGTCTTGTGGCAGTTCGGGCACTGCCGTTCCGGTTCGTTCTTCTCGACCCGGTAGAGGACGACCGCGATCAGACCGATCAGCGGAACGACGGCGCCGATCACGAACCAGATCCAGAACGAGCTGCCCTTACCGCGGCCGATGATGCCGGTGGCGAGGCCAAAGGAGAAGGCGATCACGAGGTACTGCACCAACCCATTCTTGCGCTTTGCGGCGATAGGCCTTACGTCCAAGCCATCTCCCAGCCCTCAAGCCGTTTGGACAAGGGCCGAAAACCATTCGTAAGGCCCGGGCGGGCCGTCCACGCATGGCGATTCCGAGGGCGACAGCGAACGCGGCCAAACCGAAACGGCGCAAACGCCGGCGCCGCAAGCACGTCTGGAAAGACAAGCACTACCGCTGGGTGCCCGACGGCCAGGGCGACTGGCGGGTCCAGGGCTACATCGTCCGCCACCGCCACAAACCGCGGCGGGGCCATCGCCGCGGCCCCGGCAGGAAACCGCCGCGCCAGCCCCTGGCCGCGGCCGCCCCACCGCCCAGCGGCGAAGTGCGGCCGGCCGGCGCCTACCAGGGCCCGTTCGGAGCGGAAGAGGCGCGGCGGCTGCTGAACCGGGCCGGCTTCGGCGCCGTGCCCGGGCAGGCGGAGCAGCTCGCGTCGCTCGGCCTCCTCGGCGCGGTCCACTCGCTGACCCGCCCCAGCGGCGGCGCCACGCTCTCCGGGCTGCCCCCTGTTGATGACGAGAACAACCCGATCGCGCCCGCCGACGCCTGGGGCCACGACCACCTCTGGTGGCTCGACCGCATGGTCCGCTCCGACCAGCCGCTGGTCGAGCGGATGGCGCTGGTCTTCCACGACTGGTTCGCGACCTCGATCGAAGGCGTCTCCAAACAGCAGCAGATGCTCGATCAGTCGAACCTCTTCCGCTCCGCCTGCTTCGGCTCCTTCCTCGACCTGTTCAAGGCGGTCACGGTCGACCCGGCGATGCTGCAGTGGCTGAACGGCAACGACAACCGCAGATCGGCGCCGAACGAGAACTACGGGCGCGAGATGATGGAGCTGTTCAGCCTCGGCGCCGACCGCGGCGCCTACAGCGAGGACGACATCCGCGAAGCGGCGCGGGCGCTGACCGGGTGGCGCAGCGACTGGTCGGCGGAGCTCGGCAGCCACAACTTCCGCTTCGACCCGAAACGCCACGACCCCGGGGTGAAGACCGTGTTCGGACGCGGCGGCAACTGGGGCTGGGAAGACGCCTGCCGCCTCTGCGTCGAGCACCCGCTGCACGCCTCCTTCTTCGTCGACAAGCTCTGGAGCTACTTCGTCCCCGAGCCGCCGCCCGCGGCGACGCGCGAGGCGCTGGTCAACACCTACGTCGGCTCCGGCTGGGCGATCCGGCCGGTGCTGGAGACGATCCTGCTCAGCCCGGAGCTGTACCAGGGCCAGCCGATGGTCAAGCCGCCGGTGGTCCAGCTCGCCGGGATGCTGCGGGTGCTCGGCCGCGGCATCGACACCCACGCCTGGGTCTGGCTCTGCGACCCGGCCGGGCAGGTCCTCTTCCGGCCGCCCAACGTCTCCGGCTGGGACGACACCCGCTGGCTCGACACCTCGCGCATGCGCGCCCACTGGAACCTCGTCCACTACGCCCTCGACGAGATCGAGATCGATGCCTGGAACGGCTCCTACAGCACCACCGAGACCGCCGAGGAGGCCGTCGCGCGGGCGCTCGGGGCCTGGGGATCGCCGCCACTGCGCGCCGAGCACCGGGCCGAGCTGCTCGCCTTCGCCCAGCGGGCGGAGAACACGATCCTCGCCAACTGGCAGAAAGGCCCCTACCGGGCGATGCGACAGAACGCGCTGCTGCAGCTGATCGGCGTCTGCCCGGAGACGATCCTGCAATGAGCCACAACTGCTGCAACAACTACACGCGCTCGCAGCTGCTGCGCTCCGCCGCCGCCGAGGCCGGGCGCGGCCTGCCGGCGATCGAGTCCGGGATGCCGACTCCGGCCGGGACCGGGCTTTCGCGCCGCACCTTCCTCTCGCGCGCCGCCGGGCTGGCGCTCGCCGTCTACGGCGCCTCGAAGATCCCGCTCTCGGCCTTCGAGGCGGGCATCGCCCAGGCGGCGCCGAGCGACAAAGTCCTGGTCTCGGTCTTCTTCGACGGCGGCATCGACTCGATGAGCGTGCTGGCTCCTGTGGGCGACTCGCGCTACGCCCAGCTGCGGCCCAGCCTGGCGCTCTCGCCGGAGACCGGCACGGCCTTCTCCGAGGATCCGCGCCTGCGCTGGCACCCGGCCGCCGCCGGACTGGCGACGCTGCACTCCGAGGGCAAGGTCAGCGTCTTCCCGGCGATCGGCTACGACGGCCCCGACCAGTCGCACTTCACCTCGCGCCATTTCTACGAGATCGGCGAGGTCGAGGTCGGGTTCCGGACCGGCTGGCTGGGCCGCTACATCGACTCGGTCGGCGACGAAGAAAATCCGCTGCAGGGGCTCTCGATGGACGGCGCGCTGTCGCCGATGATCGCGACCGCGAACCGGCCGGTGGCCGCGATCGACAGCGTCGACGGCTACGACCTCTGGTCGCCGGTCGGCGACCCGATCCGCGCCGAGATGTATCGCAGCTTCGCCCGCTTCGGCTCGTTGCCAGCGGACTCCCGCGCCCTCACCCAGGTCCGCCGCGCCACCGCCCAGACCGACAAGCTGCGCCAGGACCTCGGCGGGATCGGCGAGTTCAGCAGCCCGGTCGCCTACCCCGACACCTATTTCGGCCACAAGCTCGCGGGGCTGGCCGCGTTCATCGCCGCCGGGCTGCCGATGCGGGTGGTGACGATCCGGGCCGAAGGCGGGTACGACACCCACGCCGACCAGGCCGCCGACCTCGATCGCAACCTGCGCGAGACCTCCGAGGCGATCCTCGCCTTCCAGCGCGACCTCGAGGCGCGTGGGCTTGCCGACCGGGTGATGCTCGAGATGTGGAGCGAGTTCGGCCGCCGCCCGGAGGAGAACGGCTCGGCCGGGACCGACCACGGCGCCGCCGGCTGCGCCTTCGTGATCGGCTCGAAAGCCCAGGGCCAGATGGTCGGCGAGTTCCCCGGCCTGGCCCAGCTCGACCCGCAGAACAACCTGCGCGCAACCAGCGACTTCCGTGCGATGTACTGCTCGCTGCTCGAGCAGTGGCTCGGCCACGACGCCGGCCCGATCATCCCCGGCGCCTCCGGCTTCGTCCGGCCGACGCTGGTGAAAGCGTGAGCAGGGCGGTCGCCAGCGGCCTCGCGCTGCTGCTGGTCGCGGCGGTCGTGGCGCCCGCGGCCGGGCCGCTCGCCGGCGCGGCGAACGCCGCCGAATGCGCCTGGCAGCGGCACTCGAAGCGGGTGGTCAAGCAGGTCAAGCGCCACGGCAAGCCGCGGCGCGTCGTCCGCGTCAAGCGCTGGTGGAGCTGCCAGCCCTTGGCCGCGCCGGTCGCGGCTGGGCTGCCGCCCGCGACCCCTACGCCCGCGCCCCTGCCACAGCCGGAACCCGACCCGGGACCAGCGCGGCTCAGCGTCAAAGCGACCGAGTTCGCCTACACGCTCTCCCGCCCCAGCCTCGCCACGGGCGAAGCGATCGTCGAGCTCAACAACCAGGGTGAGGATCCCCACAACCTCAACCTCGAACTGGAGGCCGGTGGCGAGACCCTGGAGGTCTCCGAGGCCGGCCCGCTCGAGCACCGCACTGCCCGCTTCGACCTCGCCGCCGGCAGCTACCGGCTCTGGTGCAGCCTCCCCGAACACGAGGAAAAAGGGATGACGGCGACGCTGCTGGTCGAGTAGCCGGGGCTCCGGTCGTCGTTTGTCGTCCAGGAGTCGACAAACGACGACCGGAAGCTCAATCGAGGCGCTTCGGGTGGCCGATCGTGCCGAGCTCTGAGATGTCGCGCTGGAACGGCAGGCCGGCGGTCCAGTCGAGCACCGCGCGCACTTTGCGGGCGGCACCCGGGATCTGGCTCATGTGGTAGGACCGCGCCAGCCACCAGGCGGGGAAGCCGCGGAAGGTGCGATCGCCGATCCGGCCGACCGCCTTGTAGCGGCCGAGGTTGACGAAGGACGCTTCGCTGCGGTAATCAAAGGGCCGCGGCGAGCCGATCCCGAGCGCGGCGGCGATGTTGCGGGCGGCCACAGGCCCCTGGCGGACCGCGTGCTGCGCCGTCGGCGGGCAGAGGCCGCCGCGCGGGTCCGGCGCCGCGGCGCAATCCCCGATCGCCCAGACCGAACCCATGCCCCGCACCTTCAGGTGGTCATCGACCGGGACCCGGCCGCGCTCGTCGAGCGGCACGTTCAGCTCGCGCAGGATCGGCTGCGGCGCGACGCCGGCGGTCCAGACCACCGTGCGGGTCGGCAGCGTCTCGCCGCTGGAGAGACGCGCGCTCTCGGGGCCGACCTCCTCCAAGGTCGTCTCGAGCCGGATGTCGATGCCGCGCCCGCGCAGCTCGCGCAGGGCGTAGTCGGCCAACTCCTTGTCGATCTCAGGCAGCACCCGCCCGGTCGCCTCGACCAGGATCCAGCGCATCCCGTGCAGGCGGGCGCGCGGGTAGCTCTCCATCGCGTCGGCGGCGAAGTCCTGCAGCTCGGCGAGCGCCTCGAGGCCGGCGTAGCCGCCGCCGACGAAGACGTAGGTGAGGAGCTTGTCGCGGCGAGCCGGGTCCTCGGTCGCGTTCGCTTCCTCCAGCGTCTCGACCACGTGGTTACGCAACCAGATCGCGTCGGCGAGGCCCTTGAACCCGATCGCGTGCTCGGCCAGGCCCGGCACTGGCAGCGTCCGCGAAACCGAGCCAAGTGCCAGCAACAGCTGATCGTAGGGCAGCGTCTCGAGCTCCCCGTACTTGGCCCGCAGCTGCACCGTCTTCGCCTCGGGGTCGTGGCCGACGATCGAGCCGAGCCGCAAATAGGTGCGCTTGAGGATGTCGCGCAGCGGCGTCACCACGTGCCGCGGCTCCAGCGTCCCCGCCGCCGCCTCCGGCAGGAACGGCGTGTAGAGCATGAAGTTGGTCTCGTTGACCAGGACCAGCCGCGCCGACTGCCGCGGCATCACCCTCTCCAGCTCCCGCGCCGCCGCCGCCCCTCCAAATCCACCCCCAGCAATGACGACATTCCAAGCCATGCCCCGACCCTAGCAAGCTTGTAACACGTTGTTACAAAGTGTGGCAATAGCCACATTCCTCTCGCTCCAGCACAGGTCAGGATGTAGCGCTAAAGTTTCGGGTCAATTCTGTGATTGGCACAGACAGCCCCGGGTGGCCTACACCCGGGGCTGTTTTATTTGTGCGGCACCCCCTAGCGATCCGCGAGCTTCGATGCGAGCGCAATAAGCGCCCGCATCACGCCCGCGAAGGCCACGAGGACCACCGCTTCCGTGATCAACACGAAGCTTCAAGGAACGAGCACACCCAGTTTCGCCCCCCATGGGGGCGGTGGTCGGGGAGGCCTCGACGGAGCCTCCCAGGCTGTCGCTCCGGCGAGGCCTCCCCGAGCGCCGCTTCGCTAAGCGCCGAGCTGCTCGCGGATCAACCGGTTGACCTCGCCGCCGTCGGCGCGGCCCTTGGTCTCGCGCATCACGGCGCCGACGATCGCGCCGATCGCCCTGCCGTTGCCGGCGCGGATCTCTTCGGCGGCCTTGGGGTCGGCCGCGATCGCGGCGGCAACGATCGCCTCCAGCTCGCCGCTGTCGGACATCTGCGCGAGGCCCTCGCGCTCGACGATCGCGGCCGGCTCGCCACCCTCGGCGACCAGGGCCGCCAGCACCGTCTTGCCGCTGCCGTGGGAGATCTTCTTCGCGCCGACCATCGCGACGAGCGCTGCCAGCGCCTCCGGCGTCACCTTCGAGTCGGCAGCGCCGGTCGGCTCCTCGGCCCCCCGCAGCGCCGCGGCCAGCTCGCCGGTCACCCAGTTGGCCAGCGTCTTCGCCTCCACCCCGTCCCCCGCCGCCAGCGCCTGCTCGAAGTACCCGGCGGTCTCGGGGTCGGTGGCGAGGACCGTGGCGATGTCGCGCGGCAGCCCGTCGCCGACGTAGCGCTCGATCCGTGCCGCCGGCAGCTCCGGCAGCGACTCACGCGCCGCGCGCAGCATCTCCTCGGTCGGCGCCAGCGGCACCAGGTCTGGCTCCGGGAAGTAGCGGTAGTCGTGCGCTTCCTCCTTCGAGCGCAGCGAGGTGAGGCTGCCGCTGGCCGGGTCGAAGTGGAGCGTCTCCTGTTCGACCGTCCCCCCCGCCGCGATCAGCTCGCGCTGGCGCTCCAGCTCGGCTTCGACGCCGCGCTGGAGGAAGCGAAAGCTGTTCATGTTCTTCAGCTCGGTCTTCGTCCCCAGCGTCGCCGAGCCGGCCGGGCGCACGGAGACGTTGGCGTCGACCCGCAGGCTGCCCTCCTCCATGTTGACGTCGGAGACGCCGAGCTGGCGCACCGTCTCGCGCAGCAGCCGCGCCCACTCGGCCGCTTCGGCGGCGCCGCGCAGGTCCGGCTCGGTGACGATCTCGACCAGCGGCGTGCCGCCGCGGTTGAAGTCGACCAGCGAGGCGCCGGAACCGTGGATCCGGCCCGACTCGCCGACGTGGACCATCTTCGCCGCGTCCTCCTCGAGGTGGGCGCGGTGGATGCGGACATCGCCGAGCTTGCCATTGCTGGCAAGCGGAATGTCGTACTGGCTGATCTGGTACGCCTTCGGGTTGTCGGGATAGAAGTAGTTCTTGCGGTGGAAGATCGAGCGCGGGGCGACCTCGCACTCGAGCGCGGCGGCGATCTGCAGCGCGTAGCGGATCGCCTGCTCGTTGGGGACCGGCAGCACCCCCGGGTGGGCGAGGCAGACCGGGCAGGTGTGGACGTTCGGCTCGTCGCCGAAGGAGAGCTCGCAGCCGCAGAACATCTTCGTCCTGGTCGCCAGCTGGACGTGGATCTCCAGCCCGATCACCGGCTCCAGCTCAGCCATCTCCGCCTCCCGGCCGGGCCTCGAACCCGATCCCCTGCTCGAGCGCGTAGGCCGCCTCGAGCAGCTTCTGCTCGGCGAAGGCCGGAGCGGCGATCTGGAAGCCGACCGGCAGCCGCGGCCCACCGCCTGGCGGCTCGGCGAGGCCGGCGGGGATCGAGATCGCCGGGATCCCGGCCAGGCTCATCGGCACCGTGAAGAAGTCGTTGAGGTACATCGCCAGCGGGTCGTCGGTCTTCTCGCCGAGGCCGAAGGCGACCGAGGGCGAGGTCGGGGTGACGACGAAGTCGACGCCGGCGAAGGCAGCCGCGAAGTCCTCGGCGATCCTCGTCCGCACCTTCTGCGCCTGGCCGTAGTAGGCCTCGTAGTAGCCGGAGGAGAGCGCGTAGGTGCCGAGCATGATCCGCCGCTTGACCTCCGGCCCGAAGCCCTCGGCCCGGGTCGACTCGTACATCTCGAGCAGGTCGGCTGCGCGCTCGGAACGCTGGCCGTAGCGGACGCCGTCGTAGCGGGCCAGGTTCGAGGAGGCCTCGGCCGGGGCGATCACGTAGTAGGCGGAGATGCCGTGCTCGGCGCTGCGGCAGCCCGACCTCGGCGATCTCGCCGCCGAGCGCCTCGATCCGCGCCAGCGTCGCCTCGAAGACCTCGCGCACCCCGGCGTCGATCTCGTCGCGGGCGAGCTCGGCCGGGACCCCGAAGCGCAGCCCCTTGAGGTCCTCGCGGCCCGGCGCGACGATCCCGCCCTCGATCCCGACCGAGGTCGAGTCGCAGGGGTCGCGCCCCTGCAGCGCCGCCAGCAGCAGCGCCGCGTCGGTGACGTCGCGGGTCAGCGGCCCGCACTGGTCGAGCGAGGAGGCGAAGGCGATCATCCCGTAGCGCGAGATCGCGCCATAGGTGGGCTTGAGGCCGACGATCCCGCAGAGCGAGGCGGGCTGGCGGATCGAGCCGCCGGTGTCGGTGCCGATCGCGCAGGGAGCGAGGCCGCCGGCGACCGCGGCGGCCGAGCCGCCCGAGGAGCCGCCGGGGACGCGCCCGCGGTCCCACGGGTTGAGCACCGGCCCGTAGGCGGAGTTCTCGTTCGAGGACCCCATCGCGAACTCGTCCATGTTGGTCTTGCCGAGCACCCGGGCGCCGGCGGCGTCGAGCCGGCGCACCGCGGTCGCGGTGTAGGGCGGCCGGTAGCCCTCGAGGATGCGCGAGCCGGCCGTGGTCGGGGTGCCCTCGGTGCAGAAGATGTCCTTGACCGCGACCGGGATCCCCCGCAGCGGCCCGTCCTCGACCTCGTAGCCGTTGCCCTCCTCGATCTGCCAGAGGTAGGCGTTGAGCTCGTCGCCGCCGGCCGCGTCGCGCCAGGCCTCGAAGTACTCGCCGGTCGAGACCTCGCCGGCCGCGATCTTCGCCGCCGCCTCCGCGACGCGTCAGCTCGAGCAGCTCGGACATCAAGCGTCGGCCTGCGGCGAGGGCACCCGGAAGGCGCCGTCGTGCGGGATCGGGCGCCGGCGCCAGCGCCACCTCGTGCGGCAGCTCGGCCGCGGCTCGTCGGGCCGCAGCACGTTCTCCAGCGCGACCACGTGCGAGGTCGGCTCGACCCCCTCGAGGTCGAGCTTCGCCGATCCGGTCGACGTGGTCGAGGATCCCGGAGAGCTCGCCGGTCATCGTCTCCACTTCCGCCTCGGAGAGACGGAGGCGGGCGAGCCTCGCCACGTGCAGCACCTGGTCGCGGTCGATCATCGGCGCGGATTCTAGGCGGCTGGTCACTGGCTGCTCAGCCAGTTATTGTCTCGGCAATGCAGGGGCCGACCGCCGAGAGATTCGTCGTGATCAACCTGCGGCTGCTGGCCGCCACCTTCGCCGTCGTCGGCATCCTCTTCATCGCGGTCCCGAGCGGCGTCCTCGACGTGATCTCCGACGTCGGCGAATGGTTCGGCAACGACACCCGCGCCCCCCACACCCAGGAGTACCTCTGGCTGGCGCTCGCCTTCGCCTACATGGTCGTGATCACCGGCATCTGCCTGCTGGCCCAGACCGACGTCGTCCGCTACCGCGCCCTGCTGCTCGTCCTCGCCGCCGGGAAGACCGCCTCCTCGCTCGGCTCGCTCGCCTTCTTCCTGATCCAGGACCAGGTCTTCATCTACCTGCTCAACTTCCTCGTCGACGGCTTCCTGGCGCTGTTCTCGCTCTGGCTCTGGGCCGTGGCCGGCCACATCGGCCGCCCGGTCGACCCCGGTTGACAGCGCCCGCCAGGGCTCTCGGCCGCTGAGCAGCGCACCCTGAGCGCGATCTGCGCGGCGATGGCGCCGGGCATCGACGGGCTGCCGGCGGCGGAGCGCGACGTCGACGTCTCCGGCCCGGTCGCCCACTTCCTCACCGCGGTCTCGCCGCGCGTCCTGTCCCGGCTCAAGCTCGGGCTGCGCGCCTTCGAGTGGCTGCCCTTCCCCTGGCGCTTCAGCCGCCTCGACCCAGAGGCGCGGGAGGACTTCCTGCTGCGCCTCGAGGGCTCGCGGCTCTCACTCCACCACGACCTGCTGCTGATGGCGAAGCTGTTCTCGACCCTCGGCTACGCGGTCAGCCCGGAGGTCGAGGAGCGGGTCGGGTTCGAGATTCGCTGCGGCCTCGCCGACGGCAGCCTGCCCGAGCCGGCGGGGTCGCTCGGCGACACCGAGCCGCCCGGCGAGGGCGAGGAATGCGACGTCGTGATCGTCGGCTCCGGGGCCGGCGGCGCGGTCGCCGCCACGGAGCTGGCCGAGGCCGGGCTCGACGTGATCGTGCTCGAGGCCGGCGGCCACTACAACCGCGACAACTACCCGAGCGACCACCTCGAGGCGATCGCCGACGCTCTACCGCGACGCCGGCCTGACGATCGCCGAAGGGCGGCCGCCGATCCCGGTCCCGGTCGCCAAAGTCCTCGGCGGCACCACCGTGATCAACTCGGGAACCTGCTTCCGCGCTCCCGAGCCGGTGCTCGAGAGCTGGCGCCGGCAGTACGGGATCGCCTGGGCCAACGACCTCGATGCCGACTTCGCCGAGGCCGAGCGGATGCTGCACGTGACCCAGCTCGACCCCGAGCGGATGGGACGCAACGGCCAGCTGGCGATGGAAGGCGCGGCGGCGATCGGGGCCAGTGGCGCGCCGATCTCCCGTAACGCCGGCAGCTGCGTGCAGTGCAGCTCCTGCCCCTTCGGCTGCGAAATCGACGCCAAGCGCGGCATGCACGTCAGCTACCTGCCACGAGCGGTCGCCGCCGGGGCGCGGGTCCGGGCCGGGGTCGAGGTCGACCGCGTCCTGGTCGAGGGCGGGCGGGCGATCGGGGTCAGCGGCTCGACCGGCGCCGGCAACGGCACCCGGCAGCGACGCTTCACCGTCCGCGCCCGCCGCGCCGTGATCGCGGCCGGCGGCGCGCTCGGCACGCCGGAGCTGCTGCAGCGCTCCGGGCTCGGTAACGGCCAGGTCGGCCGCAACCTCCACATCCACCCCGCCTGCTGGGTCGGCGCCCGCTACGCCGAGGAGGTGCGCGGCTGGGAGGGCGTGATGCAGAGCTTTTACATCGACCAGTGGGAGAGCCGGCGCGTCCTGCTCGAGGCGACCTTCACCCCGCTCGCCTTCGGTGGCGCCTGGCTGATGGGCGCCGGCCGCTCCCACCAGGAAGCGATGCTCGACTTCGGCCACGTCGGCTCGATCGGCGTTCACCTCTGCGACCACTCCGCCGGCCGGGTCGGCCTCGGCGCCGAGGGCTCCCTACGCGCCAGCTACAAGCTGACCCGGGAGGACGCCGATCAGATCGCCTTCGGCATCGCCCGCGCCGCCGAGATCCACTTCGCCGCCGGGGCGACCGAGGTCTACCCCAACATCGCCCGGGTCGGCGTCCTGCGCCCCGGCGACCTACCAGGCTTCGAGGCGACCCGCTTCAAGCCCTCGGAGCTGCGGCTGGAGGCGTTCCACCCGATGGGCACCGCCCGCATCTCCGCCGACCCTCGCGAGGGCGCCTGCGCGCCCGACGGCTCGGTCTACGGCGTCGACGACCTCTACGTCGCCGACGGCTCTCTCTTCCCCACCGCGGTCAGTGTCAACCCGATGATGACCATCATCGCCTTCTCGAAGCGGGTGTCCAGGGGAATCGCGGGTGAGGAGTTCCGCTTAACTTTTTCGAACTCGGACGCGGTCGTCCGAGCTTGAGCGGCGCCGAAAAAGTACAAGACGCTCCACTCCTCACCCGCGCTTCCCTTACGGAGCGTTTGGGGGTGGTGGCGGTGGAGGCGGGGTCGAGGACGGCGGGGGTGGCGGGTCATTGGGGCCGCCGCTGGAGAGTTTGTCGGCGGCGTCGCTGAAGGAGACGCCCTCTTCCTGCATGCCCCTGTAACCGCCGAAGGCGATCCCGAGCGCGGCAAGCAGGCCGAGGAAGATGCCGAGCGAGACCGTGGCGTCGACCGAGACGCCACCGAAGCTGCCGAAGCTCGGCGGGCTGATGATCCGGTAGAGGATGAGGAGGGCCGCGAGGCCGCCGAGGATCGCGACGGCGACGTTCAGCGAGACCGGCGGCTCGTAGTCGGAGTTGCTGAGCCGCAGGGCGACGTTGATCAGGGCGACCACGATCACCACGACGAGGACGATCGGGATGAAGTCGAGCGCGTCCCAGGCGCTGCCGCCGGCGCCGGAGCCGAAAGAGACCGAGCCGCCTTCGCCGGAGATCTCGACCCCGAACCAGTCGAAGAACATGAAGATGAAGAGCAGGACCGCCGATACCCCGGCGATTTTCTCTCCGGTATTGAGCTTGTCTAGATCGTCCATCGCAGCTCCTCCATCCGACTTGCCGGTCGCTTCGACCCTATACCTGCTTTCCCCCATTCGACAGGGGAATAGCCGACCCTTCTAGGCGGGCGCGGAGAGGGTGCGGGCGCGGGCCGCCTGCAAGGTGTTGACCAGCAACATCGCGATCGTCATCGGCCCGACGCCCCCGGGCACCGGGGTGATCGCGGCGGCGACCTCGGCCGCGGCGTCGAAGTCGACGTCGCCGACCAACCCCTCGTCGAGCCGGTTGACGCCGACGTCGATCACCACGGCACCCAGCTTCACCGCGTCGGCGCCGAGTAGACGCGGAACCCCCACCGCGGCGATGAGCACGTCGGCGCGCCGGCAGACGGCGTCGAGATCCCTGGTTCGGGAATGGCAGACCGTGACCGTCGCGTTCGCCGCCAGGAGCAGACGCGCGACGGGAACGCCGACCAGCTTCGAGCGCCCCACGACCACGGCATCCGCGCCTTCGAGTGCCACCCCCTCGTGGCTGAGCAGCTCCATCACCCCGGCCGGCGTGCAGGGGACCAAACCAGGCGCGCCGTGCGCCAGCAGGCCGGCGTTCACCGGCGTCAGGCCATCGACGTCCTTCCGCGGATCGATCGCGGCGACGATCTTGTTCTCGTCGATGTGGGCCGGCAGCGGCAGCTGCACGAGGATGCCGTCGACCTCGGGGTCCTCGCCGAGCCGGCCGACCAGGTCGAGCAGCTCCTGCTCCCGAATCGACGCCTCGGGCGCGTGGTGCAGCGAGCGCATCCCGGCCTTCTCGCAGGCCTCGCGCTTCATCCGCACGTAGACCTCAGAGGCGGCGTCTTCGCCGACCAGCACCGTTGCCAGCCCCGGCGTCCGTCCCGCCTCCTCGGCGTACGCGGCGACATCGACCCGGACCCGCTCACGCACCGCGGCGCCGACCGCCTTGCCGTCGATGACCCGCGCTGCCATTGCTACCGCTTCCTGATCGGGGCGTAGTCGGCCATCAACTTGCGCTCGGAGCCGTCACTGGAGAAACGAACGACGATCACCCCGCCGGGCTCGACCGCGGTGACCACACCCTCGCCGAAGCTGGCGTGGACGACGTCGTCGCCGGTCTGCATTTCCAGCGCCGGCCCCGGGTCGAGCGGCTGCGCCGGGTTGGCGCCGACCGCCGCCGCCGGGTCGTTCCAGGTCATGCCGCCGCCGGCAACCGATTTCTGGTGGCGCTCGGTCAGCTCCGCCGGCAGCTCGTCGATGAAGCGCGAGGGCAGGTTGTGCTCGGCGCGGCCGAAGAGGCGGCGCTCGCGCGCCCAGGTCAGGTAGAGGCGCTGGCGGGCGCGGGTGATCGCGACGTAACAGAGCCGCCGCTCCTCTTCTTCGCCGCCCTCTTCGAGCGCCCGCATGTGTGGGAAGGCGCCGTCCTCGCAGCCGACCACGAAGACCGTGTCGTACTCGAGGCCCTTCGCGTTGTGCAGGGTCATCAGCGTCACCAGCTCCTGCTCCTCCTCGATCGAGTCCTGGTCTGAGAGCAGCGAGATCTGCTGCAGGAACTCCTCCAGCGGCGGCACCTCGCTCTCGCCCTCGCGCTCGCGGTTGAGGTCGAACTCGGCGGCGCCCTCGACCAGCGCCTCGAGGTTCTCGGCCCGCCCTTCGGCCTCGACCGTGCGCTCGGCACTCAGCGCTTCCAGGTAGCCGGTCTCGCTCAGCACCGCCTGCAGCACCTCGGCGACCGGCGAGCCGGCGTCGACCCGGCCACGCAGCAGGTCCATCGTCTCGTGGAAGCGCCCGACCGCCTTGATCGCGGCGGCGCCGAGGCCCGGCACCTCCTCGACCCGTTCCATCACCTCCCAGATCGTCAGCCCAGCCGTGTTCGCGTAGGAGGCGAGGCGCCCCTGGCTGGTGTTGCCGATCCCGCGCCGCGGCGAGTTGACGATGCGCCCAAAGGAGACCTGGTCGGCCGGGTTGATCAGCAGGCTGAGATAGGCGATCGCGTCCTTGATCTCGGCCCGGTCGTAGAACTTGGTGCCGCCGACCACCTGGTAGGGCAGCTCGTAGCGGACCAGCGTGTCCTCCAACACCCGGCTCATCGCGTTGGTCCGGTAGAAGACGGCGACGTCGGCGCGGGCGACCCCGTGCTCCTCCCCCAGCCGCTCGATCTCGGCCGCGACCCAGCGCGCCTCCTCGTGCTCGTCGGTCAGTTCGGAGAGCTGCAGCAGCTCTCCCCCACGTCCTCGGTCCAGAGCGCCTTCGGCCGCCGCTCGCGGTTGTGCTCGACCACCGCGTTGGCGGCGGAGAGGATCGTCTGGGTCGAGCGGTAGTTCTGCTCGAGCTTGACCACCGCGGCCTCGGGGAAATCCCGCTCGAAATCGAGAATGTTACGAATATCGGCGTGGCGGAAGCCGTAGACAGACTGGTCCTCGTCGCCGACGACCATCAGATTTCCGTGCTCTGAGGCCAAAAGCTGGAGCAGGCGGTACTGGGCGTGGTTGGTGTCCTGGTACTCGTCGACGAGGACGTGACGGAAGGCGCGGCGCCAGCGCTCGCGCACCTCCTCGAACAGCTCCAGCGCGTTGACCGTGCGCACCAGCAGATCGTCGAAGTCCATCGCGTTTGCCTTGAGCATCCGCTTTTCGTAGAGCGGGAAGGCCTCAGCGACGACCTCCTCGAAGACGCTGCCGACCGTTTCCGCGTACATGCCGCTGTCGATCAGCTGGTTCTTGGCGCCGGAGATCTTCGAGTGGATCGCCCGCGCGGGGTAGCGTTTGGGGTCGATCCCAAGCTCGGACATGCAGCGTTTGAGCATCCGCTGCGAGTCGGCCTGGTCGTAGATCGTGAAGCTCTTCGAGTAGCCGAGCCGCTCGGCGTCGGCGCGCAGCATCCGCGCGCAGGCCGAGTGGAAAGTGGTCACCCACATCGCCCGCACCGAGCGCCCGATCAGCTGCCCGACCCGCTCGCGCATCTCCGCCGCCGCCTTGTTGGTGAAGGTGATCGCGAGGATCTCCCCCGGCCGCGCCGCCCCGGTCGCCAGCAGGTAGGCGATCCGGTGGGTGAGGACGCGAGTCTTGCCCGACCCCGCCCCGGCTACGACCAGGAGCGGGCCCTCACTGTGCTCGACCGCCTCGCGCTGCGGCGGGTTCAGTCCCGCGAGCAGCCGCTCGACCCGGTCCGCCCCCGCCTCGGTTGGGGCGCCCGCGGGCGTTTCCTCGCCTTCGGGCGGCATCTCGAACTCGCTCTGCAGCATCCGTTCGAGAATAGTGAGAGGCGCGGCTGGCGAAGCGGGGCGCTTTTGCCAACCAGAGGTTCGGAAAAGCGCCCCGAGCTCAGCCGCCGGCGGAGGAGCGGCCGGTGCGGGGGCGGATGTCAGGCGACTCGCCGGCCGGGCCGTTGCCACCGTCGAGTTCGGAGAGCCGGCGCTCGAGGTCGGCGATCCGCTCCGAGAGCGCCTTGATCGCCTCGGCGATCGGGTCGGGCAGGTGGATCCAGTCGGCGTCGGGGCCTTCGACCCGCTTGCCTTCGACCCGGACCGGGTGGCCGGGGTTGCCGACCACGGTCGCGCCCGGGGGCACGTCCTCGACCACGACCGTGTTGGCCCCGACCTTGGCCCCGGCGCCGACGTCGATCGGCCCGAGCAGCTTGGCGCCGGAGCCGACGGTGACGTTGTCCCGGACTGTCGGGTGGCGCTTGCCGCGCTGGAAGCCGGTGCCGCCCAGCGTCACCCCCTGGTAGAGGGTGACGCGATCGCCGATCACCGCGGTCTCGCCGATCACCACGCCGGCCCCGTGGTCGATGAAGAACTCGCGGCCGATCACCGCCGAGGGATGGATCTCGACCCCGGTCACCGAGCGGGTGACGTAGGCGATCGCCCGTGGCAGGACCGGCACCCCCGCCTGCATCAGCGCGTGGGCGACGCGGTGGGCGAGCAGCGCCTGCACCCCGGCCCAGCTGCCGAGGATCTCGAAGGTCGAGACCCCCTGCGCGGCGGGATCGCGGTCGCGCGCCGCGGCGACGTCGGCGCGCACCTCGGAGACCACCCTCTTCCACCTGCTCATGGTGAGAAAAAGGGTAGGGACATGTAGCGCTCGCCCGAGTCGCAGACGATCGTCACCACCCGTTTGCCGGCCATCTCCGGCCGGGCGGCCACTTCCAGCGCGGCGTGGATGTTGGCGCCGGCCGAGATCCCGGCCAGGATGCCCTCCTTGCGACCGACCAGCCGCGCCGTCTCGAGCGCGTCCTCGTCGCCGACCGTGAGCACCTCGTCGATCACCGCGCGGTCGAGCACCTCAGGCACGAAGCCGGCGCCGATCCCCTGGATTTTGTGCGGGCCGGGGGCACCGCCGGAGAGGACGGGTGAGCTGGCCGGCTCGACCGCGACGACCAGCGCCTCCGGCGCCCTTTCCTTCAGCATCCGGCCGACCCCGGTGATCGTGCCGCCGGTGCCGACCCCGGCGACGAAGGCGCCGACCTCGCCGTCGCTGTCGGCCCAGATCTCCTCCGCCGTGGTGCGGCGGTGGATCTCGGCGTTGGCCGGGTTGGAGAACTGCATCGGCAGGAAGGCCTTGCGCTGCTCGCGGATCTCCTCGGCCAGCGCCACCGCCTCGTTCATCCCGCCCAGCGAGGGGGTCTCGCGCACTTCGGCGCCATAGGCGCGCAGCAGCTTCGCCCGCTCGCGGCTCATCCCCTCCGGCATGGTCAGGATCAGCTCGTAGCCGCGGGCGGCGCAGACCATCGCCAGCGCGATCCCGGTGTTGCCGCTGGTCGGCTCGACCACCACCGCCCGCCCCGGCTTGATCTCTCCCGCCTCTTCGGCCGCGTCGATCATCGCCACCCCGATCCGGTCCTTGACCGACCCCCCAGGGTTGAAGTACTCGAGCTTCGCGCAGACGTCAGCGCCGACCTCCGCGCCGAGCCGGTCCAGAAGGACCATCGGCGTATTGCCGACCACTGCCGAGGCCTCAGCGCCGATCCGCATCGGCCCGAGCTTAGCCGGACTTCGAAGGCAAACGGTGCCGCCGGGCCGACCTGCGAGCGTGCCAGCCAACAGCGTCGGCGCCAAGCAGCTGAAGAAGCAGGCGGTCACTAATACCGCTGTCGCGATGCGCCACTGGTGCGCCAGTCGTGCGCCAGTCAGACCGGAAACAACCGGATTCAGCCGGACTGCGCTCCGCTTGAACAAGCGGAATCCCAGTGCCGATGCGGCCCGATCTAGATGAAGTACATGCCGCTGCCGGCCTCTTCGGCCTCGCGGCGGGCGACTTCGGCGATCGTGGTCTGGCCGAAGACCTTGCGTAGGGCGGTGACGCCCTCGGCCCAGATGCCGCCCGCCTCGTCGGCCTCCTGGCCGACTTTGCCGTCGAGGGTCTGGACGACCTCGAGCACGGTGATCTCTTCGGCCGGACGCGAGAGCGTGTAACCGCCGCGCATCCCGCGATGGCTGGTCAGGAGGCCGGCGCGGCGCAGGGTCGAGAACAGCTGCTCGAGGAACTGCTCGGGGATCTCGCGGCGCTCGGCCAGCTCCTTGATCGGTACCGGCCGATCCCCAGAGCGGGCGAGCTCCGCCAGCGCAACGACCGCATAGCGCGACTTCGAGGTGATCGAGATCAAGAAGCCCTTTCTACCGCACCCTCCCGGGCTGGGCTAGGATCGAAAGCCACGGGGTCGTTACCGGCAAGCGGCCCCGAACCGACAAACGTTTGAAGGAGCAGTCCTGAGCGAGCGCCCCCAGTGCCTGGTGATCGACGATCACCCTCTTGTCCGGCTCGGAGTTCGTGGAGTGCTCGAAGACGATTTCGAGGTGCACGAGACCGCCAGGCGCGAAGAAGGCGTCGACCTGATCCGCGACATCGGCGACTTCGACGTCGCGATCGTCGACATGCGCTGGCGCAGCAACGGCATCGCCGCCTCGATCAGCGGCGCCGAGGCGATCCGCATCCTGCGCCGCTCCTCGCCGGTGCTCGGGATCGTCGCCCACGGCGAGCTGCCCGAGCGCCACCTCGCCAGCGCCGCCCTGCAGGCGGGCGCCAGCGCCTACGTGGCGCGTACGACCGCCCCCCAGGAGCTACGCAAGGCGGTCGACGCGGCCGCTGCGCAGGAGCGCTACGTCGACCCGGCGGTGCCGCCGAAAGGCAGCCGCGGCAAGCTGACCCGGCGCCAGCGCCAGATCATGCAGCTGCTCGCCAACGGCGAGTCGACCACCGTCGCCGCCCGCGAACTCGACCTCAGCGAGGAGACGGTCAAGACCCACATCAAGACGGCCCTGGCCCGGCTTGGCGCCCGCAACCGCACTCACGCGGTCTCGATCGCCCTGCGCGAGCGCCTGATCGACTAGCGCGTCCCGTGCGGGGCGGCGCCTAGATCCAGCCGCGGTCGCGCGCGGTGAGCACGGCCTGGGCGCGATCGACGGCGCCGATCTTGCCGTAGACGTTGTGCAGGTGGGTGCGGATGGTCGAGACCGAGAGCTGCATCTCGCCGGCGATCTGCTTGTAGACCATGCCCTCGGAGAGGTGGCGAAGGACGTCGAGCTCACGGGCCGAGAGCGGGCAGGGCTCGCTGATCCGCGAGGACTCCTGGCGCGCCATCGGCAACTCGTAGAGCAGATCGCGCAGCCCGTCCGGGCCGAGGCCGCAGCGCTCGGCGCTGGCCCGCAGCCGTTCCGGCGAGATCGCCTCGCCCTGCGAGTAGTGGGCGACCATGTCGGCGGTGGCGACCATCGCCGACAGGCCCTCGGCGTCCTCGGCGTGGTGGCGCTCGATCGCGACCGCGATCCGCTGCGGCAGGTTCCAGCGCCGGGCCAGCACGCCGCCGACCAGGGTGTGGTCGATGCCAAGCTGGTCGCGTTCGTCGCGCAGGCGCTGCTCCGGGGTGCGGGCACCGGCGTCGAAGTAGACCTTGTAGCCGGGATGGAGACGGGAGATGACGAGCCGGCCGACGTCGTGCAGCAGGGCGGCAACCGCGAGCTCGTCGCGTTCGGCCCAGCCGACCGCGCGGCCGATCTGGTTAGCGGCGCGCTGGGTGGCGAGGGCGTGGACGCGGAAGCGCTCCGGCTTCAGCTCCCAGCCGCCGTTCGACTCGAAGAAGTCGAAGCTGGGCGCGGTGCCGGCGATCGCCAACACGCCTGAAGGTTTGAGCACTTCAACGGCCTCGGGAATGCCGCCGACGCCGCCGGCGACGACGCCGCTGCGGTTGGCGAAGCGCAGGACCGAGATCGAGAGCGCGACGTCGGACTCGACCGCTTCGACCAGCTCGCCGATCCGCGCCGTGTCGGCGGTCGCGGCGGCGATCACCCGCTCGCGCGACTCGATCAGGACGGGGAAGCGCTCGACCGCCTCGAAGGCTTCGGCGAGGCGGCTGCCGGGGGCCGTGGCGTTGCGCGAGCCGCCGCCGTTCCCGGAGGAGACATCGGAAGCGACTTTCCCGTTGATCTGGGTGGTGGAGGCTGCCATTGGCCTCCCCATCGGCAGGTGAAGACGTTTGGTTTAGCCGAAAGTACCCGCGCAAACAGCGTTTGGCTAGATCATCCGTCCAGTCTCGTTGACCGAGAGCCGCCGCACAGCGGCCTCGAGCCGCTCCAGCGTGCGCTCGCGGCCGAGGACGGCGAGCGACTCGAAGATCCCCGGCGAGACTGTGCTGCCGGTGATCGCCACCCGGATCGGCTGGTAGAGCTTCCCCGCCTTGATCTCGAAGCGGTCGAGCAGCGGCGCCAGCGCCACCTCGATCGGGTCCGGCTCGAACGGCTCGACCGTGCGCAGGGCCTCCGCCGTCGCCGCCAGCAGCTCCCCACTCCCCTCCTTCATCACCTTCTTCCAGGCCTTCGGGTCGTCGACCGGGTCCTCGAAGAGGAAGCGAATCAGCGGCCAGACCTCATCCAGGGTCTGCGCTTTCTCCTGCACGATCTCGCAGGCGGCACGCAACACCGCGTCGGGCTCGCGCCCGAGGTGACGGGCGACCGCCTCGGTGTACTCGTCGAGTGGCAGCTCGCGCATGAAGCGGCCGTTCAGCCAGCGCAGCTTCTTTTCGTCGAAGATCGCCGCCGCCTTGCCGACGTCGGCGACCCGGAAGCGCCGGACCAGCTCCTCGGTTCTCATCAGCGTCGTGTCGTCGTCGGTGCCCCAACCGAGCAGCGCCAGGTAGTTGCGCACCGCCGCCGGCAGGTAGCCGCCGTCGCGCAGCTCCTGGACCGAGGCGGCCCCGTGGCGCTTGGAGAGCTTCTTGCCGTCGGGGCCGTGCAGCAGCGGCAGGTGGGCATAACGCGGCGGCTCGTGGCCGAGCGCCTCCAGCACCAGCAGCTGCTTCGGCGTGTTCGAGAGGTGGTCGTCGCCGCGCACCACCTCGGTGATCCCCATCTCGGCGTCGTCGACGGCGACCGCGAAGTTGTAGAGGACGGTGCCGTCGCCGCGGGCGATCACGAAGTCGTCGTAGCTGACGTTGGGGAAGGAGACCGGCCCGCGCAGCAGGTCCTCGACCACGGTCGCGCCCGTGTCGGGCACGCGCAGGCGCACCGCGGCGTCCGGGTCGTCGGTCGGGGTGCCGCGGTAGCCACGGCCGGCGCCGTGCTCGGCCTTCCAGGCCTCGACGTCCTTGGCGGTCGCCGCGTCGTGGTAGGCGATGCCCGACTCGAGCAACCGGGCCAGCGCGGCCTGGTGGCGCTCGGCCCGCGCCGCCTGCGAGACCGGCCCCTCGTCCCAGTCCAGCTCCAGCCAGCGCAGCGCGTCGAGGATCTGCTCGACGTTCTCGGCGGTCGAGCGCTCGCGGTCGGTGTCCTCGATCCGCAGCACCAGTTCGCCGCCGTCGTGGCGGGCCGCAAGCCAGTTGTAGAGTGCCGTCCTCGCCCCGCCGATGTGCAGCGCACCGGTCGGCGAGGGAGCAAATCTCAATCGGGGGTTATCGCTTGACATGTTGATCGGGGCGCACGTTTCCACCGCGGGTGGGCTCGCCAACGCGGTCGAGCGCGGTGAGCAGCGCGGCTGCGAATCTATCCAGATCTTCAACCAAAGCCCGCGGATGTGGCGGCCGACGAAGCACAGCGAGCGCCGACTTCGAGGAGTTCCGGGACCGCATGGCCGCCTCGAAGTCGGTCGAAGCGGTGATCATCCACGCCGTCTACCTGATCAACTGCGCGACCAAAGACAAAGAGCTGCGGAAAAAATCGCTTGCCTCGCTGACCCATGCGCTGCGGATCGGCGACGCGATCGGCGCAAAGGGGGTCGTCCTGCACCCGGGCTCGCAGAAAACGGACCCGCTCAAGCCCTCGCTGAAACGCGCCGCGAAAGTGATCGTGGCGGCGCTGAAAGAGACCGACTCCTGTCCTTTGCTGATCGAGCAGACGGCGGGCCACAAAGGCCTGCTGGCCCGGGACTTCGACCAGACCGCCGAGCTGATCGAGCTGGCGGGCGGCGGCAAGCGCCTCGGCCTCTGCCTCGACTCCTGCCACCTCTTCGTGCAGGGCTACGACATCACCGACGAAGCCCACCTCTCGGCGGTGCTCGACGAAGCCGACGCCAAGGTCGGGATCGACCGCCTCGGCGCGGTTCATGTCAACGACGCCGCCGCCCCGCTCGGCTCCTGCCGCGACCGCCACGCCAACCTCGGCAAAGGCGAGATGGGCAAACGCGGCCTCGCCGCCTTCCTCTCCGAGCCGCGCTTCGAGGGCCTACCGGCGACCCTGGAGACCCCGGGCCCGGAGAAGAAAGGCTCGGACCGCAAAGAAGTAACCCTGGCCAAGCGCCTACGCCGCGAAGGGCTCAAACGGCGAGGCAAATAACCACTAGCGGCATGCGGCCGGACCTTGCCGCCTGCCGCCACCGATTGCGGAGGGAGCGGAGGTGCCCCTTCCAGACACTCAACAGCGAGCCATAGCGAGCTGTGTCTGGAAGGGGCATCTCCGCTTCCTCCCACACGCCACTCCCAGGCAGGCGACAAGGACCGGCTGGCGCCGGCCCTTGCTCTCCCGCCGTAAGTCTCTATTTGACGTGGACGCCCGAAATAGCGCGCGAAATAACCAGGCGCTGAATCTCCGAGGTGCCCTCGAAGATCGTGTAGATCTTCGAGTCGCGGTGCATCCGCTCGACCGGGTACTCGCGGGTGTAGCCGTTGCCGCCGAGGATCTGGATCGCCCGCTCGGTCGCCCAGACCGCGACCTCGCCGGCCTTCAGCTTCGACATCGAGCCCTCGGCGTTCTCGAATTTCTGGCCGCTGCGGCCCATCCAGGCGGCGCGCCAGACCAGCAGCCGGGCGGCGTCGATCTCGAGCTTCATGTCGGCGAGGGCGAAGGCGATCGCCTGGTTCTCGACGATCTTCTTGCCGAACTGTTCGCGCTCTTTGGCGTAGTCGAGCGCGTACTCGTAGGCGGCGCGGGCGATGCCCAGCGCCTGGGCGCCGACCGTCGGCCGGCTCGCCTCGAAGGTCTGCATCGCCGCCTGCGATTTCGCCTTTTTGCCCTCGCGTACCCGCGCCAGGCGCTCGTCGAGCTTCTCTTTGCCGCCGAGCAGACAGGAGCCGGGGACGCGGCAGTCGTCGAGGTGGACGTCGGCGGTGTGCGAGGCACGCAGGCCGTGCTTCTTCACCTTGGCGCCCTGCTCGCAGCCCTTGGTCCCGGGCGGGATCACGAAGGCGGCGTGGCCGCGCGAGCCGAGCTCACGGTCGACCGAGGCGATGATCACGTGGACGTTGGCGATGCCGCCGTTGGTCGCCCAGGCCTTCTGGCCGTTGATCACCCACTCGTCCTTGGCCTCGTCGTACTTGGCGGTGGTGCGGATCGCGGAGACGTCGGAGCCGGCGTCCGGCTCGGAGGCGCAGAAGGCGCCGAGCTTGACGTCGTCCGGGGTGCCGAAGCACTGCGGGATCCACTCCCCCATCTGCTCCGGCGTGCCCTGCCCGAAGATCGCGGCGACCGCGAGCGAGGTGCCCATGATCGCCATCCCGATCCCGGCGTCGCCCCAGAACAGCTCCTCGTTGGCGATCGGCAGGGTCAACCCGGTTTCGTCAGCCCAGAACTGGCCCAGCGCTTCGAAGCTGTAGAGGCCGATGTCCGCGGCCTCTTTGATGATCGGCCACGGAGTCTCCTCGCGCTCGTCCCACTCCTCGGCGGCGGGCCGGACGACGCCCTCGGCGAAGCCGTGGACCCACTCTTTGATGTCCTTCTGGTCCTGGTTGAGCTCGAGCGTGAACTTCGGCCCGTCTCCCCCGGTCTCGGCGCCGCCCGCGCCGGTCACCTCTGCCAGTGCTTGATCCGCGTCGCTCGGGGCGATCTCTGCCGTCTCAGTCATGACGGCAAAGCTTACATGGAACGATGTCCCATAAGAGGGCCTAGCGAAACCCGGGTGCGCGATCTGGCGAGCGCCGGACCAAGCGATGCAAGGACGCAGGGAGGCCGAATAGCAGCGCTATTTGGCCGACCGAGGACGCCGCAGCGCGCAGTGTCCGCCGCCGCCAGGCGCGTGCCGGGGTTTCGCTAGGCCCTCCTAGATGTCGCGAAGGTCGAAGGCGCGCAGCCCCTCGGCGCCGCCGTCGGTGCAGTCGAAAAAGCGCCGGTTGACGCAGTCGTAGGAGTCGCCGGACCCCTCGTAGGCGCGCTCGACCGAGAACTGGCAGTGCGGCAGCGGCTCCCCGGTCATCTTCACCCCGCCGAAGCCGCCCGGCTCGAGCACGGCCGAGAGCTCGATCTCGGCGCCGAAGACTTCCTGCATGCAGCCGACGAAGTGCTCGCCGCTGAAGCGATCGACGTAGCTGTAGAGGTAGCGGCACCCGAGTTCGACGCAGCCACGCGGCTCGACCATCTTGTCGCAGAAGGAGCGGCACTGGCGACACTCGCCAAGTTGCGTGCGCGTAGCTGGCATGGAGGAAGTCTAGAGATGTCTAGCCGCGTCAAAACCAAGCAGAGCAAGGACGCAGGGAGCGAAGCGTGCTCTGCACGTGAGCGAGCGAGGACGCCGCTATGCGCCGGTTTTCAGGCTGCCAGGGCGTGGTGATTTAAAACGTGATCGATCTCAGCGGTGAGGCTGCTCGAGGGTCGCACGCGATATTCCTCGCCCAGTTTGAGGCTGCGGGGGCCGTTGCTGGTCTCCATCACCAGGTGCACCTCGGCGTCGCCTTTGTGGTGTTCGAGCACCGCCTTCAGCTCGTCGACCAGCCCCGGGTCGAGCCGGCTCGGGTCGAGCTCGACTTTGAACGGGCCGGACGGGGTCGCCGGGACGTTCTTCTGGCCGCGGGCGATCTCGTCGGCATCCGGCTCGAAGCGCTGCGCCTCCTGCACGACCAGCTTCGTCTCGCCGCGATCCTTGTGGTCGAGCCGGCCGCGGACGAGGACGATCGCGTCGGGAGCGATCACCTGCGCGTTCTCGGACTCGTCGGCCTTGAAGACCAGCATCTCGACCTGGCCCTCGACGTCGTCGAGCGTCGCGAACATCATCTGGCTGCCGCTCTTGGTGCGGATCTTCTTGCACTCGACGACGATCCCGCCGACCGTGACCCAGGAGCCGTCGGGCTTGCCGCCGAGGCTCGGCGAGGCCGCAGTCGACCCGCGCCCGCAGCGCCCCCCGCACCTCGGCCAGCGGGTGCGAGGAGAGGTAGGTGCCGAGCGTCTCCTTCTCCAGCGCCAGCAGCTCGGCCCGGTCGAACTCGACCGCCGAGATCGGCGGCCGGTGGTGTGCCTGGGCCGGCGCCGCTCCACCGGCGTCATCGCCGAAGTCGAAGATCGAGCCCTGCCCCAGCTGCGCGTCCTCCTGGGCCTTCTGGCCGGCCGACTGCGCCGCCGGCAGCGTTTCCAGCATCCCTTTGCGGGTCGCCCCGGTCGAGTCGAGGGCGCCGCACTTGATCAGGCATTCGATCGCGCGTTTGTTCACGGCGCGCGAGTCGACCCGCTCGCAGAAGTCCCAGATCGAGGCGATCGGGGCATCCTCGTGGGCGCGCAGGATCGCCTCGACCGCGGAGTGGCCGACGTTCTTGACCGCGTCGAGGCCGAAGCGGATCGCGTTCTCGGAGACGACGAAGCTGTGGTCGGAGGCGTTGACGTCGGGCGGCAGCACCTCGATCCCCATCTCCTCGCAGCGGTTGACGAAGAACGGCACCTTGTCTTTCGTGTTCATCACCGAGGAGATCACCGCCGCCATGTACTCGGCCGGATAGTTGGCCTTGAGGTAGGCGGTGCGGTAGGCGATCAGCGCGTAACAGGCGGCGTGGGACTTGTTGAAGGAGTAATCGGCGGCGGCCTCCATCAGCCCCCACATGTCGTTGGCGACCTTGGTCGCGGTGCCGGAGGCGTCCATGCCTTCGAGGAACTTCGATTTCATCGTCGCCATCAGGTCGCGCTTCTTCTTGCCGATCGCCTTGCGCAGGTCATCCGCCTCGGCCGGGCTGAAGCCGGCCATCTGCTTGGCGATCTCCATCAACTGCTCCTGGTAGAGGACGCAGCCGTAGGTCGGCTCGGTGATCGGGCGCAGCCGCTGGTCCGGGTAGGTGACCGAGGCGGGGTCGCGCTTGCCCTTGGCGTAGGCGGGGATGTAGGCCATCGCGCCGGGGCGGTAGAGCGAGACCAGCGCGACGATGTCGTCGAACTCGGTCGGGCGCACCTTCTTCATCGCCTCGCGCATGCCCTCGGACTCGAGCTGGAAGACGCCGGTCGAGTCGCCCTTGGCGAGCATCTCGAAGGTCGGTGCGTCGTCCATGGGAATGTCCGCGATATCGAGCTCGACATCGCGCGAGCGGCGGATGATCTCGATCGCGTCCTCGATCACGTCGAGGTTGCGGAGGCCGAGGAAGTCCATCTTCAGCAGCCCGATCTCCTCGATCGGCCCCATCGAGTACTGGGTCACGATCTTGTACTGGCGCTCGGCCTTGCCGTTCCCGTTGCCGTTCCCGTTGGCGGCGGCCGGGGCGCTGCGATCCTCGGCCAGCTGCAGCGGCACGATCTCCTGCAGCGGCCGGTCGGCGATCACGACCGCGGCGGCGTGGATCGAGTTGTTGCGGATGATCCCCTCGAGGCCCTGGGCGACGTCGATGATCTTCTTCGCGTCGGGCTCCGCGTCATAGGTCTTCTTCAGCTCCTGGCCGGGCTTCAGGCACTCCTCGAAGGAGGGGTTGCGGCCCATGATCGGCTCCGGGATCTGCTTCGCGAGACGGTCGCCGGTGGCGTAGTCGAAGCCGAGCACCCGGGCCGCGTCGCGGGTCGCGGCGCGCGGCGCCATCTTGCCGAAGGTGATGATCTGGGCGACCGATTCGCGGCCGTATTTCTCGCCCACGTAGCGGATCATCCGCTCGCGCCCGCGGACCGAGAAGTCGATGTCGATGTCTGGCATCGATTTGCGGCCGGGGTTGAGGAAGCGCTCGAAGAGGAGGTCATTGGCGAGCGGGTCGAGGTCGGTGATGTTGAGGTTGTAGGAGACGATCGAGCCGGCCGCGGAGCCACGGCCGGGGCCGACCGCGACGCCGTTTTCCTTCGCGTAGCGGATGAAGTCCCAGACGATCAGGAAGTAGGAGGAGAAGCCCATCTCCTCGATCACCCCGAGCTCGAACTCAAGCCGCTCGACCGCCTCGGCCGGCGGCGGGTCGCCGTAGCGGGCCCGCAACCCCTCCTCCGCGATCCGGCGCAGCATCGCCTCCGGCTCCTCGCCGTCCGCGGTCGGGTAGCGCGGCAGCAGCAGCTTGCCGAGCTCGATGTCGAGCGAGCAGCGCTCGGCGATCTCCAGCGTGGTCGGCACCGCCTCCGGCCACTCGGCGAAGGACTCGGCCATTTCCTCGTTGCTCTTGATGTAGAACTCGTTGGTGTCGAAGCTGAGCTTCGGCAGCTCCAGGGTCGACTTGGTCTGCACGCAGAGCAGCGCCGCGTGGTTGTCGAAGTCCTCGCGCCGCAGGTAGTGGATGTCGGCGGTCCCGACCAGCGGCCGACCCAGCTCGCGGGCGTAGCGGACGATCCCCTGGTTGGCCTTGTCCTGCTCCTCGATCCCGTTCTTCTGCACCTCGAAGTAGACCTGGTCGGCGCCGAAGGCCTGGATCAGGTCGTCGAGGTGGGCGCGCGCGTCCTCGGCCCGCTCTTCGACCAGGCGGCGGCAGAAGCGCGACTGCAGGCAGCCGGTGAGCACGATCACACCCTCGGCATGGCGCGCCAGCAGCTCCATGTCGACGTTCGCCTTGCCGCGCGAGAAGCCCTCGAGGAAGCCGGCCGAGGTGAGCTGAACGAGATTCGCGAACCCCTTGTCGCTTTCGGCCAGCAGGGTCAGGTGGTTGCGCTCGTACCGAGTCTGCTCCTTGATCGCCTGGCGGTCCTCGACCAGGTAGGCCTCGAGGCCGACGATCGGTTTGATCCCGTGCTTTTTGCAGGCCTTGTAGAGATCGATCGCCCCGTTCATCACCCCGTGGTCGGTCAGCCCCAGCGCCGGCTGCCCCAGCTCCGCCGCCCGCGCCGCCATCGCGTCGATCTTGCAGGCGCCATCAAGCAGCGAGTACTCGCTGTGGGCATGCAGATGTACGGCCGAACCGGTGCTCATAGAGGGACGCCGATCATGGCAACCGGGCTGGACGCCACGGGCGTGTTCGTTGAGACTTCCGCGCTAATTACGAGGGACTTCTGTGCGGGCGGAGGGGAGGTGTCGGGGTAGGGATTCCGCTTAACTTTTTTGAGGGACGGGGGCGGCCGTCCGAGAAGTCGCGGAAGCAAAAAAGTACAAGACGCTCCACCCCTACCCCGACACCTCCAGACGAGCGAGCGCAGAAGGCTCTCGGCTCCGACCCGACGGCCTCGACGTCAAGCTTCCGAGATCACCCACCGCCCAGAAGCCTCCGGAGATCGCACGTGAGCTTCCCGCTACGAGCCAAGCGATACCGCCGAAGGCAGCACGCCCCCGGCTCGCCTCTTAGAGCCTTCGTGACTCGGGAGGGAAGCGTGGCTACGGACCGTTGGCGGGAGTCCGGGTAGGGGCGGAACGTCTTGTACTTTTTCGGCGCGTTCAGCCTCGGACGGCCGCAAGCGATCCATCGAAAAAGTTAAGTGGAGTCCCTACCCGGACTCCCGCCCTCGCTACGCGCATACCCACGCCCCGCCACCCGAGTCGGCCCAGATTTCGGCGGCGATCCGGTCCTGTTCGGCCTTCGGGGCTTCGTGCGGGGCGCCCTGGCCGCCATAGGCCTCCCAGGTGCTGGGAAGGATCTGGTAGGCGCCGCCGGCTCCCGAGGACGGGTTGAGGGCGCTGTAGTTGCCGCCGGACTCGCACATCACGATGTAGGTCGGGATCGAATAGGGGCCGCCGAGCCAGCGGCCGACCTCCGCTTCAGCTTCGGCGCGGCTGGCGGCGCGGGCCGCTTCCAGCTCCTCGACCCACTCCTCGATGTCAGCTTTGAGGGTCGCCAGCGACGCGGACCGTTCGGCGCCGATCTGCTGCTGGCGGGCGGCGGCTTCCTGGGCCGCCGCGCGCACCGCGGCGATTTCCGTGCGGGCCGCGGCGAGGCGCTCGTTGTAGGCGATCGCCCGCCGCTCGAGCGCGGCGACGCGCTCGGCCTCGCGGCGGACTTCGCCCGCGACCTCGGCGACCCGCGCCGCGAGGGCGTTGTCGGATTCCTCGATCGCGCGCAGGTAGTCGGCGCGGGTGATCAGCTCCTGGTAATCCCCGGCGCCGAAGATCAGATCGGTGGTGCTCGGCATCCCGCTTTCGTAGATCGCGACGAGGCGGGCGGCGAGCGCGGCGCGGGAACGGCGCAGGCGGGCCCGCTCGGCCGCGAGCTGCTCGCGGGTGGCCTCGAGCTTGCGGCTCAGCTCGGCGGCCCGCTCCTGCCCTTCGGCCAGCAGCCCCGAGAGGCGCTCCTCGCGCGCCGCGGCCTCGGTCGCTTCGGCTTCGGCCGCGGCGAGCCGTTCCTTGCTTTTACGCAGGCCGGCGGCGATCGCACCGGCCTCGTCGCGGGCGCTGGCCAGCTTCGCCTCGAGGCCGTCGGTCTCGACCGCGGCGGCGTGCGGCACGAGCGTTACGCCCGCGATCAGCGCACAGAGCAGCAGCGCGGCGAGGCCGGCGGCGAGGAACTGCTTTTTGGCGCGAACCGCCACCACGGAACGGCCGAGGCTAGCGGCCGTTCGCTCCCCCCTCCCAGGTGGTCGATAAGCCGCAACTTGAGTTGCGGGCCAATCGCCCTGTGAATTAGTCCCGCATAGCGGGAACAATTCACAGGGCGATCAGGCTGCTGCCCGCCTGGGCCGCGCTCAGCCCTCGGGAACGTCGCGGCTGGCCAGATAGGCGGCGATGCCGACGACGGCCGCCGTGACGCCGATCCCGATCCTGATCTCGCGCTTGTAGCGGTAGCGCAGGTAGCGGTAGGCGAAGCGGACAGCGGCCTTTCCGAGCGTGTTGTACATCAGCCCTCCTCTTCCCCGCGCTCGCGGATCCTATGCGCCATCCGCGACTGCAGCGACCAGAGCTCGATGAAGCCGGGTGAGGCGCTCTGGGAGAAGAGGCCGCCGGACTCGGCGAAGCTGGCGAGGCCGGCGTCGTAGACGGCGTTCGGCGAGGAGCGGGTGACGACGCGCACACTGCCTTTATAGAGGCGCAGGCCGATCTCCCCCGTCACCTGGGCGTTGACCGCGTCCATGTAGGCGTCGAGGTCGGTGCGCAGCGGCTCCCACCAGAGGCCGGCGTAGACGAGATAGCCCCACTTCTGGTCAAGGGCCGGCTTGAACTGGTTCTGGTGGATCGTCCCGACCAGCCGCTCCAGCTCCTCGTGCGCGGCGAGGATGATCGCCGCCGCCGGGACCTCGTAGATGTCGCGCACCTTGAGGCCGACGATCCGGTCCTCGATGTGGTCGACGATCCCGACCCCGTGGCGGCAGCCGATCGCGGCCGCCCTTTCGAGCAGCTCGACCAGGGGGAGGCGCTCGCCGTTCAGCGCAACCGGCACGCCGGCCTCGAACCCGACCGTGACCGTCTCCGCCTCGTCCGGGGCCTGCTCGGGCCGGGTGACGAGCTGGAAGACGTCGTCCTCGGGCGCGTGGTCGAGGTCCTCGATCCAGCGGCCCTCGGAGGAGCGGCCCCAGAGGTTGTCGTCGATCGAGTAGGGCGCGACCTCGGTCCCGCCCTTGACCGGGATCCCGTGCTCGCGGGCGTAGGCGATCTCCTCCTCGCGGCCCATCTCCCAGGAGCGCACCGGGGCGATCGTTTTCAGCTCCGGCGCCAGGGTCGCGACCGTGGCCTCGATCCGGACCTGGTCGTTGCCCTTGCCGGTGCAGCCATGGGCGATCGTGTCGCAGTTGGCCTTGCGCGCGTACTCGACCGCGAGCTGAGCGATCAGCGGCCGGCCGAGCGCGGTGAAAAGCGGGTAGCCGTTGCCGTAGATCGCGTTGGCCTTGATCGCCGGCACCAGGAAGTCCGCGGCGAAGCGCTCGCGGGCGTCGACCGTGTGGCACTCGACCGCGCCCAGCTGCCGCGCCTTGGCCTCGATCACCTCGTAGTCCTCGCCCGGCTGGCCGAGGTTGACGGTGAGGCAGACGACCTCGGCCTCGTAGGAGTCCTGGATCCACTTCAGCATCACGCTGGTGTCGAGGCCCCCCGAGTAGAGCAGGAGGACGCGGTCGACCTGGGCGGGGTCGGCCTCGTAGCTGGCGGTCTGGGTCATGGCGCTTCGAGGCCGCCGCTGCCGCCGTCGCCTGCTTCTTCGGGCGGCGTCGTTTCGGTCGTTTCCGTGGTTTCCGTCGTCGTCGGCTCGGTCGTCGTTTCGGTCGTCTCCGTCGTCGTCGGCTCGGTCGTTTCCGTGCTTTCCGTGGTCTCCGACGTGGTCGTGGTGGTCGGGACCGATTCCGAGGTCGTCGAGTCCTCACCGCCGCCGCCGGCGATCACGACGATCGCCACCAGCAGGCCGACGATCACCGCGACCAGGCAGGCGACGAGCAGGCGCATGTTGCCGTGCGGGCGGTGTCCGTCGGGGCCGTGGTCTCCCGGCCCCATCAAGCGCGTCGGATCCTCGTGCATCAGGCGAGGACTCTAGCCCTCCGGGGGATCAGTCGTCGGGACCGAGAATCGCGTCGAGGATCGGGCCGGTGTCCTCGATCTCGAAGCCGCCGCGCAGACGCTCCTCGATTTCCTCACGGCTGCTGCCGGAGACCGCCATCTGGGTCGCCAGCAGGCGCGCCCCGGCGGGGGTGCCCTTGCCCGGCTCGCCGTCGTCCGCGGCCTGCTCGACCGGGGCGACCGCGCTCAGGTGCGAGGCGCGGGCCGGCTCGTCCGGCTGCTCGTCCTCGATCTCCTCGAAGTCCTCGCCGGCGGCCAGGCGCCGCTTCGCCTCCTCCAGCTTCGCGACCAGCTTCTCGGACTCGCCCTTGGTCGCCTCCGCCTGGGCGGCCAGCGACTCGGTCAGGCGGGTCAGCGCGGCAAGCCGCTCGGAGACGATCCGGTCGGCCTCGGCCTGCGCTTCCTCGAGGTGGCGCTGAGCCTGCTTTTCGGCGTCGTCGATCACCGCGACCGCGGCACGCTCGGCGGCCTCGACGATCGCACCGATCCGCTCAGCGGTGCTGGTCGCGAGGGGCTGTGGGGCTGCTGCCTGGCTTTTGCGTTTCATGTCCGAGATAACGAGTGCGCCGGGGAATCTCTTGCGCCCTCGGTTGACGGACACCCTAGAAGCGAATCGGCCCTCAGTCCAACCGCAGCGCGTCGGCTATCAGTCCAGTCGCCCGCTCGACGTGGGCCGGCTCGATCGTCAGCGGCGGCAGCAGCCGCAGGGTCGAGGCGTTGGGCACGTTGACGACGAGGCCGCGTTGCAGCAGATCCGCCCCGACCGCGACCGCGTCGATGCCATCGGCGAGGCCGACCCCGACCATGAGGCCGCGGCCGCGGGTCTCGGTAACGCCGTCGAGCGCCTCGAGGCCGGCCCGCAGTTCCGCCCCACGCTCGCGCACGCCGCGCAGCAGCGCCGGGTCGTCGACCACGTCGAGCACGGCCAGCGCCGCCGCGGTCGCGACCGGGCCGCCGGCGAAGGTCGAGCCGTGGTCGCCCGGCTCGAGCACCTCGGCCGCGGCCGGGCCGGCGATGCAGGCGCCGATCGGGTAGCCACCGCCGAGCGCCTTGGCGCTGGTCAGCACGTCGGGCCGGATCGGGGTCTGCTGGTAGGCCCAGAGCGAGCCGGTCCTCCCGATCCCGGTCTGGATCTCGTCGAGGATCAGCAGCGCTCCGGCCTCATCGCAGGCCTCGCGGGCCGCGAGCAGCGCCTCGTCGGAGATCGGGTGGACGCCGGACTCACCCTGGATCGGCTCGATCAGGACCGCGGCGGTGCGCTCACCGACCGCCGCGCGCAGGGCAGCGGCATCGCCGCGCGGCACCGCCCGGAAGCCGGGCAGCATCGGCCCCAGCGCCTCGTTAGCGGCGAGGGCCGGGGTCGCCGCGAGGGCGCCGTAGCTGCGGCCGTGGAAGTCGCTCTCGAAGCTGATGATCTCCGGCACGGAGATGCCGCGGCCGTGGGCGTGCTTGCGCGCGACCTTGATCGCGCACTCGTTCGCCTCGGTGCCGGAGTTGGCGAAGAAGACGCGGCCGCCGAGGCTCGACTTGGCGAGGCGCTCGGCGAGGCGCGCCATCGGCTCGGTGTAGAAGAGGTTGGAGACGTGCATCAGCCGCCCGGCCTGCTCCTGGATCGCCGCGACGAGCGCCGGGTGGCAGTGGCCGAGCGAGCAGACCGAGATCCCGGTCATGAAGTCGAGGTACTCCTTCCCCTCGGCGTCCCAGAGCAGCGCCCCCTCGCCGCGCACGAAGTCGACCGCCGCCCGCCTGTAGGTCCGCATCAGGTAGCGCTGCTCGAGCGCCTGGGTCTCGGCGAAGCTCATGCCCGCACCCTGGCGCCGAAAACCAAGCCTGGCAAGGACGCAGGGAGGCCGAATAGCAGCGCTATTTGGCCGACCGAGGACACCGCCAGGCGCCGGTTTGCAGGCGCCAGGGTCATGCGGTCACCATCGTGCCGATCCCGGCGTCAGTGAAGAGCTCGAGCAGGAGGCTGTGCGGCACCCGGCCGTCGATGATGTGGGCCGACTGGGCGCCGCCGCGGATCGCGTCGACGCAGGCCTGCAGCTTCGGCCGCATCCCGCCGTCGATCGCGGCCAGGCGCTCCTCGACCTCGCCGACCGCCGCCCGCGAGATCAGCGAGCCCTCGTCGCCGGGGTCGGCAAGCCAACCCTCGACGTCGGTGAGGAAGATCGCCTTGTGGGCGCCGAGCGCGGCGGCGACCTTGCCCGCAGCCTCGTCGGCGTTGACGTTGTAGGACTGGCCCTCGCGGTCGGAGGCGGAGGAGGCGATCACCGGGATGTAGTCGGCGGCGATGTGGTTGAGCACGTCGACGTCGACCCGCTCGACCGAGCCGACGAAGCCGACCTGGTCGGCGTTGGCCGCCGGCACGACCTCGAACAGGGTCCCGTCCTCGCCGGCGAGGCCGACCGCGGGCTGGCCGTGACGGTTGAGTCGCTGGACGATTTCCGAGTTGAGCTTGCCGACCAGGACCATCTTCGCGACCTCGACCGTGTCGGCGTCGGAGACCCGCAGCCCCTCGTGAAACTTCACCTCGAGCCCGAGCCGCTCCATGTAGCGGGTGATCTCGGGGCCGCCGCCGTGGACGATCACCGGGTTGAGGCCGACGTACTTGAGCAGGACGACGTCTTTGGCGAAGTCTTCGCACAGGCCCTGGTCGAGCATCGCGGCGCCGCCGTACTTGATCACCACGGTGCGGCCCTGGAACTCGCGGATGTAGGGCAGCGCCTCGAGCAGCGTCTCGACGCTGGCTCCGGCGGCCCGGGACTGCGGTGCCTGCTCGGTCATGCCCGGCTCCTCTCGCTCACGTCGTGTACTCGGCGTTGATCCGTATGTACTCGTAGCCAAGGTCGGAGAACCA
Source organism: uncultured Actinomycetes bacterium (assembly GCA_963728025.1). Classification (GTDB taxonomy): domain Bacteria; phylum Actinomycetota; class Thermoleophilia; order Solirubrobacterales; family 70-9; genus VAYN01. The sequence goes on from CAVSIF010000005.1 coordinate 77,762, forward strand.
GACGTGGGCGCGGTGCTCGCCGCGTCCCAGCCGCAGCCCGATCTCGGCCTCCTCGGTCTCGGCGCCGAGCTCGGCGGCGTCGATCGAGTCGGCGCCGATCTCCTCCAGGTCCTCGCCGGCCAGCGCGGCGCCGGCGGCCTGGGCGATCCGGCCCCAGTTGGGGTCGCGCCCGAACAGCGCCGTCTTCACCAGCGGCGAGTTGGCGATGGCGCGGGCGACCCGCTCCGCCTCGGCGGCCGAGGCCGCCTCGCTGACCTCGACCCGGGCGACCCGGACGGCGCCCTCGCCGTCGCGGACGATCTCGATCGCCAGCTGGGTCAGCATCGCCTCCAGCAGCCCCGCCGGCAGCGGCTTCCCACTGGCCCCGGTCGCCTGCAGGAGGACGCAGTCGTTGGTGCTCATCTGGCCGTCGACGGTGATCCGGTTGAAGGAGGCGTCGGTGGCCGCCCGCAGGAGGCCGGCGGGATCCTCGACCACGGCGTCGGTCTGGACGAAGCAGAGCATCGTCGCCATCTTCGGCTCGATCATCCCCGCCCCCTTCGCCTGGGCGGAGAGGGTCACGCCGCCGACCCGCAGCGTGCACTGCTTCGGCCAGCGGTCGGTGGTCATGATCGCGTCGGCGAAGGAGTCCCCGCCCCGCGGCGAGAGCGTCTCGGCGGCCTCGCCGATCCCGGCCAGCACGGCGCTGACCGGCAGCGGCACGCCGATCGTCCCGGTCTCCGCGACGGCGACGTTCTCGCTCCGCAGGCCGAGCGCGTCGGCGGTCCGTTCGCACATCGCCAGCGCGTCGGCGTAGCCCTTCTCGCCGGTCTCGGCGTTGGCGTTGCCGGAGTTGACGACGGCGGCGCGCACCTGACCGAGGTCGGTCCGGTCGCGGCAGACCCGGATCGGCGCCGCGGCGGAGGCGTTGCGGGTAAGCAGCAGCGCCGAGTGCACGTCCGGCTCGTCGCAGACGACGATCCCGACGTCGGTCTTGCCGCCGCCCTTGAGGCCGCAGTGGGCGCCGCCGGCGCGGAAGCCGGGCGCGAGCTCGGTCGGGTCGAGTTCCTCGACCCCGGCGGGCGCCTCGACCCAGCGCGACCTGAAGAAATCACCATTCCCCCGGCTGCTCCGCTTCGCGTCCGCGGCCGGGGGCCGCCCACCCATCGTCACCGGAGTCCCTCCGTCTCGTCCAGCCCCAGCATCAGGTTGAGGTTCTGAATCCCCTGGCCCGACGCTCCCTTCCAGAGGTTGTCGATCGCCGAGAAGGCGAGCACCCGGCCGTGCTCCTCGACCGTCACGTAGATGTGGCACTCGTTGGTGTCGCGCAGGTCGCGCAGCCCCGGCGGCGCGTCGACGACGCGGACGAAGGGCTCGCCGGCGTAGCGCTCGCGGTAGAGCGCCTGCACCGCCTCCTTCGTCACCGGCTCGGTGGTCTGCGCGTAGCAGCTGGCCAGCTCACCCTGGTCGAGCGGCAGCAGATGGGGGACGAAGACGACCGGCGCCGGGCTGCCGAGCGCCGCCAGCTCCTGTTCGATCTCGGGCCGGTGGCGGTGGCCCTCGGTCTTGTAGGCGAAGGCGTTCTCGTCCATCGAGGCGTAGTGCATCGCGTCGTCCGCCACCGCGGCCGGCCCCGGAGACGCCCTGCATCGCGTTGACGACGACGTCGGCGAGCAGCCCCTGCTCGGCCAGCGGCGCCAGCCCGAGCACGCTGGCGGTCGGGTAGCAGCCGGGCGTCGCGACCAGCTTCGCCTCGCGCAGCTGGTCGCGGTAGAGCTCGGTCAGCCCGTAGACGCCCTGGCCGAAGAGGTCGGGGGCGCCGTGCTCGCCGTACCAGCGCTCGTAGGTGTCGCGCTCGCGCAGCCGGAAGTCGGCCGAGAGGTCGACGACGAGGATGCCCTGGGCGCGCAGCGCGGCGACGGTCGGCGCCGCGGCGCCGTGCGGGTAGGCGACGATCGCCGCGTCGACGCCCTCGACCCGGTCGAGGTCGAGCTCGGTCAGCTCCAGCGGCACCCGGTAGCGCGGGTAGAGCCGGTCGAGCCGGGTGCCGGCGTCGCTGCGCGAGGTCACCGCGACCAGCTGCAGCCGCGGGTGGCGCCAGACGATCTGCGCGGCGAGGGCACCGGTGAAGCCGGAGGCGCCGGCGACCAGCACCCGCGCCGCGGGCTCGCCGTTCAGCGGCTGGGCCGCGATCGACTGTGAGTTCACGTCATTCACGCAGGCTGCCCCCGATCGCCTCCAGCTCGGCCTTGATCGAGCCACGCAGGCCGGCGACCTCCTCGTCGGTGAGGGTGCGGTCGGCGGCGCGGAACTCGAGCCGCAGCGCCAGGCTCTTGCGCCCCGCGCCGAGCTGCTCGCCGTCGAAGACGTCGAAGACGCGGGCCGAGCGCAGCAGCTCGCCGCCACCCTCGAGCACCGCGTCGTGGACCGCGACCGCCGTCACCTCGTCCGGGACGACGACGGCGAGGTCCTGGTGCACGGCGGGGAAGGTGGTGACGTCCTCGTAGGCCTCCTCGCCGAGGCCGGCGGCGCCGAGCAGGGCCGCGGTGCGATTTCGAAGCCGACCGCCGCCTCGACGTCCCACTCACGGCAGACCAGCGGGTGGATCTCGCCGAGCCAGCCGACCGGGACGCCGTCGATCTCGACCGCGGCGGCGCGACCAGGATGCAGGAACGGCTCCGGCGCCGCCTCGTAGCCGAGCACGACCCCGAGCTGCGCCGCCAGCGCTTCCAGCACCCCCTTGAGGGCGAAGAAGTCCGCCGGCTCACCGCCGCCACGCCAGGACCTCTCGGACAGCGGCCCGACCGCGAGCGCCGCCGATCCGGTGCGGCTCGGCGAACGGCGCCGCCCGCTCGCCGGCGAAGACGCCGGCCAAGGGGTCGATGGGCCGATCAGTTGACGTGGGGTCGACTTCGGCCCATCGACGGGAGGTCAGGTAGACCTGGCCGGACTCGAAGAGGGCGACCGCCTCGGCGTCGCGGGCGAGGTTGCGGGCGGCGACGTCGAGCAGCGAGCCGAGCAGCGTCGTCCGCATCGCCGCCTGGTCCTCGGAGAGCGGGTTGGCGACGCAGCACCGGGTTGGCGCGCGGGTCGCCGTCGGGAATCCGCAGCCGCCGGGTCTCGCCCGGGTCGGTGAAGCTCCAGCCGACCACCTGGTCGAAGCCGAGGCCGCAGCAGGGCGTCCTCGGCGCGGCGGCGCAGCTGCTGCTCGCGGCTGAGGCCGCCGACCGCGGCGACCGCGGGCAGCGTCGTCGGCAGGTGCTCGTCGAAGCCGTGGATGCGGCCGACCTCCTCGATCAGGTCGACCTCGCGGGTGACGTCGTGGTGGCGATCGGGCGGCACCGTCGACCGTCAGGTCCTCGCCGTCGGCCTCGACCCCGAACCCGAGCCGCTCCAGGTAGCTCGTCTGGTCGTCCCGCGGGATCGGCATCCCGAGCAGGCCCTCGACCCGGGCGGCGCGCAGGGTCAGCTGCCGCGGCAGCGGGATCTCGGCCGCGACGTCGATCGTCCCCGGCACCAGCTTGGCGCCGCAGAGCTCGACCAGGAGCTGCGAGGCGACCGCTGCGCCCGCAGGCAGAGCGCCGGGTGCAGCTGCTTCTCGAAGCGCGAGGAGGCCTCGGAGCGGAGGCCGAGCAGGCGCGAGGTGCGGAGAATGTTGGTCCCGTTCCAGTTCGCGACCTCGAGCAGGACCCGCGTCGTCGTCTCCGAGACCTCGGAGGCCTGGCCGCCCATGATCCCGGCGATCCCACTCGGCCCGTTCGCGTCGCAGACCAGCACCGTCTCGGGGTCGAGCGTGCGCTCGACCCCGTCCAGCGTGGTCATCTTCTCGCCCGGCTCCGCGGTGCGCACGGTCAGCGCCCCGTCCGGCACCTTGTCGAGGTCGAAGGCGTGCAGCGGCTGCGCGGTCAGCAGCATCACGTAGTTGGTGATGTCGACGACGTTGTTGATCGGCCGCTGCCCGGCCGCGGTCAGCCGCGCCTGCAGCCAGAGCGGCGAGGGGCCGATCGTGACGTCGGTGAAGACGCGGGCGGTGAAGCGCGGGCAGAGATCGGGAACCTCGACCGCGACCGAGGCGTAGTCGGCGACCTCGCCCTCGCCCGCTGCGGGGGCGTCCTCGGCCCAGGGCTCGGGGGCCAGCGGCGCCCCGATGATCGCGTGGACCTCGCGGGCGACGCCCTAGATCCCGAAGCAGTCGACCCGGTTCGGGGTCACCTCGAGCTCGAGCACCGACTCGGCGATCGGCAGCACCTCGGCCAGCGGCGTCCCCGCCGCGACCTCGTCCTCGAGCACGAGGATGCCGTCGGCGTCGTCTCCGAGCTCGAGCTCGGAGACCGAGAGGATCATCCCCTCGGAGGCGACGCCGCGCAGCTTCGCCTTGCGCAGCTTCTCGCCGCCCGGCATCCGCGCCCCGGGCAGGGCGACGGCGACGGTCTGGCCGGCGGCGACGTTGGCGGCGCCGCAGACGATCGTGCGCTCGCCGTCGCCGCTGTCGACGCTGCAGACCCGCAGCCGGTCGGCGTTCGGGTGCTGCTCGGCGCTGAGCACGCGGCCGACGACGAAGCCCTCGCCGGAGGGCGGGCCGACGCTGCCGATCCGCTCGACCTCGGTCCCGGTCATCACCAGGCGCTCGGCGATCTCCTCGACTCCGACCCCGGGGTCGCAGTAGTCACGCAGCCAGGAGTACGGGACCTTCATCTCGCGCCCCTCATCCGAACTGCTCCAGCATCCGCACGTCGTTGTCGAAGAAGCGCCGCAGGTCGGGCACGCCGTGGCGCAGCATCGCGACCCGCTCGATCCCGATCCCGAAGGCGAAGCCCTGCACCCGCTCGGGGTCGTAGCCGCTCTCGGTGACGAAGCCGAGCACGTTGGGGTCGACCATGCCGGCGCCGAGGATCTCGATCCAGCCCTGGCCCTTGCAGAGGTTGCAGCGCGCGCCCTCGTCCAGCGTGCCGCTGCCGCCGCACTGGAAGCAGGAGACGTCGACCTCGACGCTGGGCTCGGTGAAGGGGAAGAAGTGGGGCCGCAGCCGCACCTCGCGCTCGTCGCCGAAGATCGCCCGGACCAGGGCCAGCAGCGTGCCCTTGAGGTCGGCGAGGGTGAGGTCCTCGGCGATCGCCAGGCCCTCGACCTGGTGGAACATCGGGCTGTGGGTGGCGTCGGAGTCGCGCCGGTAGACCTTGCCGGGGACGACGATGAAGATCGGCGGCGACTGCGCCTCCATCGAGCGCACCTGGATCGGCGAGGTGTGGGTGCGCAGCAGCACCTCCGGGTGCGACTGCACGTAGAAGGTGTCCTGGAGCATCCGCGCCGGGTGCCCGGGCGGGTGGTTGAGCGCGGTGAAGTTGTAGTAGTCGTGCTCGATCTCCGGCCCCTCCATCACCCGGTAGCCGAGGCCGACCATCACGTCCTCGATCAGCCGCGTGGTGCGGGCGATCAGGTGCGGGTGGCCGACCGGACGCGGCGGCGCCCCAGGCAGGGTGACGTCGACCCGGTCGGCGGCGAGCTTGGCGTCGAGCTCAGCGGCGTCGAGCCGCGCGGCGCTCTGCCTCGAGCAGCGCCTCCAGCTCCTGGCGCGCCCTGTTGGCGGCGCCGCCGACTTTGCCGCGTTCCTCCGCCGGCAGCTCGGCGATCCCGCGCAGGATCGTGGGTCAGCTCGGCCTTGCGGCCGAGATGGCGGACCCGCAGCTCCTCCAGCTCGGCGGTCGAAGCGGCAGCGCCGATCGCGCTCGCGGCCTCGCTCCTGATCTCCTCGATCCGCTCAAGCATCGGGCCGCGCCTCCGACATCGCGGGCGACGATATCCGCTCGCAGGCGATCGCCGCCGCGGCGGCGACGTTGAGCGACTCGGCGCCGCCCGGCCGCAGCGGAATCGTCGCCTCGACCTCGCAACTCTGCCAGCACCTGCGCAGGCAGCCCCTCGCGCTCGGCGCCGAGGCAGAGCGTCGCCGCCCCGGCCAGCGCCTCGAGGCCAGCGCCGCCGTGGGCGACCAGCGCCGCCCGCGGCGCCGGCGTCTCCCCCGCCTCGGCCCGGACGGGCGGCCGCGCGAAGACCGAGCCCATGCTGGCCCGCACCGCCTTCGGCGAGAACGGGTCGGCGCACCCAGGGCCGAGCACGACCGTGGCGTCGAGCAGGGCGTGGGCGCTGCGGAGGATCGCGCCGACGTTGCCGGGGTCGCCGACCCCGTGCAGGTAGACGCAGGGCGCCGTCGGCCGCTCGGCCCAGGCCAGCGGCCAGATCGCGATCGCCCGCGTCCCCGAGCCGAGCGCGGCGACCGAGGCGAGCAGCTCCGGCTCGACCTCCTCGCCGCCCCAGCGTTCGACGAGGCCGGAGCCGGCGGCACTCAGCAGCAGGCGCGGCTCGGCGCCAGCCGCCAGCCCCGCCTCGACCAGGTCCTCGCCCTCGCTCGACGAACAGGCCCTCGCGCTCGCGGTGCTTGCGCTCGCGCAGCTTGCGGACCAGCTTCAGCTTCTCGTTCTGTGGGCTTGCGATCGTCATCTCGTCTCGGTCTGTCTGCGCTGCGTCTCTCTGTTCGGTTCGGTCGTTTCTTCTCCTGGAACGAAAAAGCGGGCCGTCTTCACGGCCCGCCCGGGAAAGTGGAGTGTCGGTACGCCGCTAGGCGGCCGCACCCTCCCGGGCTAGCTCCACAAATCGGCGGAAGGCCTCGCGGTCGGAGACCGCGATCTCGGCCAGCATCTTGCGGTTGACCTCGACTTCGGCCTGCTTCAGCCCGTGCATCAGCTCCGAGTAGCTCATGCCCTCGAGCCGCGCGGCGGCGTTGATCCGGGTGATCCAGAGGCTGCGGAAGGTCCGCTTGCGGTTGCGCCGGTCGCGGTAGGCGTACATCCCCGACCGCTGCACCTGCTCTTTGGCGAAGCGGTAGGAGGAGTGCTTGCGGCCGAAGTAGCCCTTCGCTTCCTTCAGCACCTTGCGGCGCTTCTTGCGCGCGTGGACGGAGCGCTTGACGCGGGGCATCTACTTGCCCCCCAGCAGCTTGCGCACGGTCGGCGCGTCGTGCGGAGAGATCTCCACCGGCTTCGCCATCTTGCGCTTCCGCTTCGGCGACTTTTTCTCCAGGATGTGGCTGGAGTAGGCGCGACGGCCGCGCAGCTTGCCCTTGGCGGTCTTCTTGAAGCGCTTCTTGGCGCCGGAATGGGTTTTCATCTTCGGCATCGGGTCCGCTATTGAAGCAGAAGGCGACGCCTGAGCGGAGTCGCGGCCACCGGCGTGGGTACGCTGGCGCCGCGATGCGGATTCTCTACGTGGTCGGGACCCGGCCCAACTTCGTCAAGACGGCGCCGGTGATCGCGGCCCTGCGGGCGCGCCTGCCCGACGGCCGGCACGCGCTCGTCCACACCGGCCAGCACTACGACCGGCTGATGTCGGAGGTCTTCCTCGAGGAGCTCGGCGTGCCCGCCCCCGACCACATGCTCGAGGTCGGCTCCGGCAGCCACGCGACGATGACGGCGCGGACGATGGAGCGGCTGGAGCCGGTCCTGCTCGAGGAGGCACCGGACCTGGTGGTCGTCCCCGGCGACGTCAACTCGACCCTGGCGGCGACGCTGACCGCGGTGAAGCTGGGGATCCCGGTCGCCCACGTCGAGTCCGGCCTGCGCAGCTTCGACATGACGATGCCGGAGGAGGTCGAACCGGATCGTCGCCGACCGCTTCTCCGCGCTGCTCTTCCTGCACAGCGAGGAGGCGATCGAGAACCTGCGCGCCGAAGGCATCCCCGACGAGCGCATGCACATGGTCGGCAACACGATGATCGACACCCTGGTCGCGCTCGAAGGGCGCTTCCGCGCGGCCGGCGCGGCCGCCCGGCTCGGGGTCGAGCCGGGCGCCTACGCGCTGGTCACCCTGCACCGCCCCGCCCTGGTCGACGGGCCGCTGCTGCCCGAGACCGTGCGCGCAGCTGGCGGCGCTCGCGCGCGAGATGCCGGTCGTCTTCCCGGTCCACCCGCGCACCCGCAAGATGATGGAGAGCGTCGACGCCGAGCACCCCGGCCTGCTGCTCAGCGAGCCGCTCGGCTACCTCGACTTCCTCTCGCTGCTGGCCGACGCCGGCGCGGTGCTGACCGACTCCGGCGGGATCCAGGAGGAGACGACCTACCTCGGCATCCCCTGCTTCACCCTGCGCGACAACACCGAGCGCCCGGTCACGATCCGCGCCGGCACCAACACCCTGCTCGGCCTCGACCCCGCCGCGATCGCCGGCATCCCGGCGGCGCTCGCCGCGCGCAGCGCAGCCCCCTCAGAGCCACCCCCGCTCTGGGACGGGCATGCGGCGGAGCGCATCGCTGACGTCGTCGCTGGGCGACGCTTAGGCGTCGGCGGCAGCGTCAGCCGCAGAATCGGCCGGAGCCTCAGCGGCGGCATCGGCCGGTGCCTCGTCGGTCGCGGCGGGCGGCGTCCAGCCGGTCGACCTCTTTGCTCGGGGCCAGCAGCATGCTCATGTTGCGGCCTTCCTGCAGCGGCGCCGACTCGATCACGGCGATGCCGCCGAGGTCCTCGAAGAGCTTCTGCAGCAGCGCCCGGCCGCGCTCGGGGTGGGCCTGCTCGCGACCGCGGAACATGATCGTCACCTTGACCTTGTCGTGGTGCTTGAGGAAGCGCTCGACGTGGCCCTTCTTGGTCTCGTAGTCGTGGGTCGCGATCTTCGGCCGCAGCTTGATTTCGCGGATGTTGACCTGCTGCTGGTGCTTGCGGGCCTGCTTCTGCTTCTGCTCCTGCTCGTACTTGTACTTCGAGTAGTCGAGCAGGCGGGTGACCGGCGGCTTCGAGCCGGGCGCGACCTCGACCAGGTCGAGGTCGGCGTCCTGGGCGCGTTTCAGCGCCTCGTTGATCTCGACGATCCCGAGCTGCTCGCCGTCGGCGCCGATCAGGCGCACCTGCGGCACGCGGATGCGCTCGTTGATCCGAGTCGTGTCGCGCTCTGGTGGGCGCCGATCGAACCTGCGAGGGACCGGCACTATCGAGAGGAGCGGTGGAGCGTCAAGAGGACGAGAGGTCGGTGCAAGGGCACGGGGCGCTCAGCGGCGGCGGTGGTTTGGCGTGCCTGCAGTCAAGTCGGGCGGAGTATAGAGGCAGAGGGCGGTTGGCAAGCCGGCGCGCCCTCAAGCGGACGCCGGTCTCGGCCTTGATCCGGTCGGCGAACTCGGCCAGGGACATCTCCCCCAGCTCGCCCGTCGGCGTGGGAGCGAACGGCGACGGCGCCGTTCTCCTCCTCGCGATCGCCGACCACCAGCATGTAGGGGTAGCGGCCGATCGCGGCGTCGCGGACCTTCTTGCCGATCGACTCGGAGCGGTCGTCGAGGGCGACCCGCACGCCGAGTTCGCGCAGCTCCTCGAAGGCCCGCTGCCCGTACTCGTTGTGGCGGTCGGAGATCGGCAGCACGATCGCCTGCACCGGCGCCAGCCAGACCGGGAAGCGGCCGGCGTAGTGCTCGATCAGGATCCCGGCGAAGCGCTCCATCGAGCCGAGCAGGGCGCGGTGGATCATCACCGGCCGGTAGGGGGCGTCGTCGGCGCCGGTGTAGTAGAGGTCGAAGCGCTCGGGCATCTGGAAGTCGAGCTGGCAGGTGCCGCACTGCCAGGAGCGGCCGAGCGCGTCGGTGACGTGGAAGTCGATCTTCGGCCCGTAGAAGGCGCCGTCGCCGGGGTTTAGCTCGTACTCGCGACCCTGCTGCTCGAGCGCCTCGGCCAGCGCCGCCTCGGCTTTCGCCCACTGCTCGTCCGTGCCCATCGACTTCTCCGGCCGGGTCGAGAGCTCGACCCGCACGTCCTCGAAGCCGAAGCGCGCGTAGAGCTCGTCGATCGCCTCGCAGATGCTCGCCACCTCGTCGGTGATCTGGTCCTCGGTGCAGTAGACGTGGGCGTCGTCCTGGGTGAAGGCACGCACGCGCAGCAGGCCGTGCAGGACGCCCTCGCGCTCGTTGCGGGAGACGCGGCCGAACTCGGCCAGACGCAGCGGCAGCTCGCGGTAGGAGTGGCGGTCGGAGCCGTAGACGAGGCAGGCGCCGGGGCAGTTCATCGGCCGCAGCGCGAAGCGGCGCTCGCCGTCCTCCATGAAGTACATCTCGTCGCGGTAGTTGTCCCAGTGCCCGGAGCGGTGCCAGAGCTGCTCGTCGAGGACCTGTGGCGTGGCGATCTCCTGGTAGCCGCGCTTGCGCAGCTGCTCCTGCACCTCGGCCTCGATCAGGTGCAGCAACGTGGTCCCGTTGGGCAGCCAGAAGGGCATCCCCGGCGCCTCGTCGCGCAGCATGAAGAGGCCGAGCTGGGGGCCGAGGCGGCGGTGGTCGCGGGCTTTCGCCTCCTCGATCTGCTCCAGGTGCCGCTCGAGATCCTTCTTCGAGAAGAAGGCGGTGCCGTAGATCCGGGTCAGCCGCTCGCGGTGCTCGTCGCCACGCCAGTAGGCGCCGGCGACCGAGTTGAGCTTGATCGCCTTGATCCGCCCGGTCGAGGGTCCGTGCGGGCCGCGGCAGAGGTCCTCGAAGGGGCCGTTGCGGTAGAGCGAGACGGTCTCGACGCCTTCGTCGCGGACGAGGTCCTCGATCAGCTCGACCTTGAAGCCTTGGTTTTGGGCCTTGAAGATCTCGATCGCCTCGGCGACCGGGACGTCGCGGCGGCCGAACTTCTCGTCGGCCTTGATGTGCGCGCGCATCGCCGCCTCGATCTTCGGCAGGTCGTCCTCGGTGATCTTTGTCCCGGGCGGGAACTCGAAGTCGTAGTAGAAGCCGGACTCGATCGGTGGCCCGATCGTCACCTTCGTGCCCGGGTAGAGCTCCACCACCGCCTCGGCCATCACGTGGGCGGCGTCGTGGCGGATCAGCTCCAGCGCCTCGGGGTCGCGGTCGGTGAGGATCGCCACCGCGGCGCCCGCGGCGGGCAGCGGCGCGGAGAGGTCGCGCAGCTCGCCGTCGACCTTGATCGCCAGCGCCGCCTTGGCCAGCCCCGGCCCGATCGCCGCGGCGGCGTCGGCCCCGGTCGCGCCCGCGGCCAGCTCCAGCGGCTTGCCGTCGGGCAGCGTGACGATCAGTTTCTCGGTCGCGGCCTCCATCGCAGCCATGGTAGTTAGCGCGCGGGTCCCTGGCGTGCCTGGCGCACGGCGATCAGCGGGCAGGGGCTCTGGCCGCGCACCGGCCGCTTCGCCTCCCACACCATGTAGGGCAGCGCGATGCGGCGGGGCTCGAAGCCCGCGAATGGCAACGGGCCGGCCTCGAAGCGGGTGACGACGAAGCGCACCCCGGGCGGCGGCTCCTCGAGTTCGCCCTCCGCCGCGATGCAGACCCGGCCCCCGCGCAGCTCCCAGGCGAGGTAGGGCGTGCCGTGTTCGTCGGCGAGCAGCTCGTCGGGGGCAAGGACCAGGGTCGAGTCGGCGGCGATGAGCGGGCGCAGGCCGGTCAGGGCCGGCGAGTAAGAGGTCGGACCGACCGGCGCGTTGGCGAGCGCGAGCAGCGAGCAAACGCCCGCGACGAGCACGAACGCCGTCGCGACCAGCGCCCGTCCTCGTCGAGCTGCGATTTGTGGTCGCCTGGCGACCAAAAGTCTCGATTCGACCCGACCGAGCAGCGGCAGGAGGATCGTCAGCGCAGCCAGCGGGGCGGCGATCTCGATCGCCTTGGCGGCGGCGTAGGGCGTGCCGCCCAGCCGCGCGGCCGCGTAGACGAGCGCGGCGGTCGCGAGACCAGCGAGCAGCGCCGTCTCACGCCGCTGCCAGCAGCGGACGATGCCGTGGAGCAGCAGGACGAAACCGAAGGCGGCGCCGAGGTAGTAGCCGATCGCCGGCACGGCGCCATCTCCCGGCGAGAGCCGGAAGTCGCCCGAGGGCCAGATCCCGAGCGCCTCGAAGGGTGAGACCTGGCCGAAGAGGTTGCCGAGGCCGGGGCCGCTGGGGTCGAAGGTCTCGAAGTTCTTGAAGTCGATCATGCGGCCGATCTCGGGGGCGGTCAGGACGAGGAAGGTGAGCAGGGCCAACAGCACGGGGCGAACGACGACCCGCGGGCGCAACCGGCCGAGCATCACTTCCAGCAACCCCCAGATGAGGAAGGCCCCGACCAGCCAGATCAGGCCGGCGAAGCTGTAGACGTAGACGGAGCCAACGGCGATCAGGGCCGCGGGCACGAGCCGCAGTGGCAGCTCCGCCCAGCTCCGCGTCGACTCGCGCAGGGCGAGGACGAAGGCGAGGACGAAGAGGGCCTGCATCGTCTCCTTGAAGGCGCCCTGGGCGAAGTAGGAGGCGACGAGATAGGCGAGGCCGACGAGCAGGGCGCCGGCGGTGCGCGGGAGCGGCTTCAGCTCCGCGAAGGCGGCGAGGGCAGTGAGCGAGGCCAGCACCGCGACGGCGACGGTGAGGCCGCTGAAGCCCTGGACCAGGCCGATCCCCAGCCCCTTGTCGAGGGCGACGACGATCGCGTGCGGCCCGAGCGGGTAGCCCTGGTTGAGCAGCTGGCCGCCGTGGCCGTGGGCGAGCCGATCGGTCGCCAGCAGGTGCTGGGACATGTCGGGGTTGAAGCTGGTGCCGAGGATCCCGAAGTGCCCCTCGACCACGAAGGGCAGCGAGGCGGCGGCCAGGGCGATCAGGGCGACCGGCCAGCCGGCGCGCAGCGCCTCCGCCCCACCGTCCAGCCGTCCCCAGAGATAGGCGAGCGAGGCGACGGTCACCACGCCCGCCGCGATCGCCGCCCCAACCCCGTCCCCGCCCAGCCGCACCGTCCCCCAGCAGAGCGCGCAGAGCAGCGCCAGCCCGACCGTCGGCGCCAACCACGACCAGCGCCGCGCCCCGCAGAGCGCGATCGCCGCCCCCCCGATCGCCAGCGAGGCCCCAGAAACCGCCACGACGGCTGCATAGGTCCCGATCACAGGTGCGCGAGCCTAGACTGCGGAGATGGCGTTCGTACCGCCAGCCCGGCACCTGCTGCGGGCAAGGGACCTCGCTGACGCCCGCTACTTCGAACCGCTGGGGGTCGACGACATGGCCGCGGCGGCGGGCCTTTCGCGCGCCCACTTCAGCCGCGAGTTCCGGCGCGCTTTCGGCGTCTCGCCGCACGCCTACCTGCTGACGCGACGCCTGGAGCGGGCGGCGGCGATGCTGCGCACGACCGACTACAGCGTCGCCCGGATCTGCCTCGACGTCGGCCTGCAGGGAGTCGGCTCGTTCACGACCAGCTTCAAGCGCGCCTTCGGCAAGACGCCGACCGAGTACCGCGCGGCCTTCCCGCCGGCCGCCAGCCACGCGGTGGTCCCGGCCTGCATGGTGCGGGCCTTCGGGCGCCCCCAACACCGCACGTTTCGAGAAGACAGCGCCGCGACCCGGACCTAGCATCGGCGCCAAGCTGATTCCAACCAAGGAGACACCGATGAAGATCGCGAACGCGCAGTTGTGGGTCCACGACCAGGAGGAGGCGCTCGCCTTCTACACCGAGAAGCTGGGGATGGAGGTGCGCAGCGACGTCACCCTGGAGGAGATGGACGACTTCCGCTGGCTCACCGTCAGCCCGCCCGGGCAGGAGGACGTCTCGATCGTGCTGATGGCGATCCCCGGCCCGCCCGTCTTCGAGGAGGAGACCTCGCGGCAGGTCGAGGAGCTGATGGCGAAGGGATGCGCCGGCACGGTCTTCCTCACCACCGACGACTGCCAGGCCTCCTACGAAGAGCTGAGCGCCCGCGGGGTCGAGTTCACCGAGGCCCCGGAAAAACGCCCCTACGGGATCGACTCCGGCTTCCGCGACCCCTCCGGAAACTCGTTCCGCCTGACCCAGGTGATGCTGCCGGCGACCGCCTGAGCGGCCGCGCCCCAGGTAGAGAGTGGGCGTTACTGGGCTCGAACCAGTGACCTCCAGCTTGTCGAGCTGGCGCTCTCCCAACTGAGCTAAACGCCCGGGGGATCTGAATCTAGCAGCGCCAAACCGGAGGCCGGGCGGCGACCCCGCCCGGCTAAAGGTTTCCCTGCAAGCGCCGATGCAAGCGGTGCAACTTTTCAGCCTCGCCCGTGTTTATGAAGGCGTCGCACAAGTTGCGGCGCATAGAACTTCAAAGCTCAGGGACCGACGAGCCAGCGGAACAAAGCCTTCTCTGGTGGTACGTCCTTCGGAAACAGGGGCCCCGTACGGGGCCCTTTTCCGTTGCTAGACGTGGTGGCTGGGCAGGTGCCAGCGGCGCGGGGCGATCAGCGCGTCGGCCTCGGGCGGGCCCAGGAGCCCGGCTCATAGGGACGCGCCGGGGGCGACTGCTCCAGCACCGGCTCGGAGACCTCCCAGAGGCGCTCGATCGCCGCGGAGCTGGTGAAGAGGGTGCGGTCGGCCACCATCACGTCGTGGATCAGGCGCTCGTAGGCGTCGAGCGCCTGCTCGCCACCGCCGAAGGTGTCGGAGTAGCTGAAGTGCATGTGGGCCTCGCCGAGCTGGATCGTCGGGCCAGGGACCTTGGCCAGGAACGAGGCGGAGATGCTGCCGGGGTCGCCGAGCTCGAAGGTGAGGTGGTCGTGGCCGAAGGACTCGACGATCTGATCGCAGTCGAGCGGGAACATGCGGCGTGGCGGCTGCTGGAAGGCGATCGTCAGCAGGTTCCGCTTCTGCGCCATGCGCTTGCCGGTGCGCAGGTAGAACGGCACCCCCTCCCAGCGCCAGTTGTCGACAAAGGCCTTGACCGCGACGAAGGTCTCGGCCTCCGAGTCGGGGGCGACGCCGTCTTCCCCGCGGTAGCCGGTGTACTGGCCGCGGACGACGTTCTCGGGCCGCAGCGGCGGCATCGAGTCGAAGACCTTCTCGCGCTCGAGGCCGAGCGCCTTCGGCCGCAACGAGGTCGGCGGCTCCATCGCGACGAAGCCGAGCACCTGGAACAGGTGGGTGACGACCATGTCGCGGAAGGCCCCGGTCTGCTCATAGAAGCTGCCGCGCATCTCGATTGAGAGCGTCTCGGGGATGTCGATCTGGACGTGGTCGACGTGGTTGCGATTCCAGACCGGCTCGAACATCCCGTTGGCGAAGCGCAGGGCAAGCAGGTTCTGCACCGCCTCGCGGCCGAGGTAGTGGTCGATCCTGTAGATGCAGCGCTCCTCGAAGACCGAGCGCAGGAGCGTGTTCAGCGTCCGCGCCGAGTCGAGGTCGGTGCCGAACGGCTTCTCGATGATCACCCTGGCGCCCGCGCCGAGGCCGGTCGCGCCCAGCTCCTCCGCCACGCCCGGCATCGCGCTCGGCGGCAGCGAGAGGTAGTAGAGGAGGCCGGCGTCGGCCCCGACTTCCTCGCGCGCCGCGGCGATCGCGGCGGCGAGCGGCCCGAGGCCCTCCCCGATGCCGCAGAACCGCAACGAGTCGGCGAAGGGGTCCCAGGTCGGCGGCGACATGTCCTCGCGGCCGGAGTCCTCGATCGCCCGGCGCGCCAGCTCGCGGAACTCCTCGAGGCCGACCTCATGCCGCGAGACGCCGATGATCCGGAACCGCTTCGGCATCAGCCCGACCTGCGCGAGGTGGAACATCCCCGGCAGCAGCTTCCGCTTCGCCAGGTCGCCGGTCGCCCCGAAGAGGACGATCACCTGGTTCTCGGGGATCTGGCTCTCCGGATGCCGGGCCGGAGCCGGCGCGGGAGCGGTCGCGGTGGCCACGCTCATATGCTGGCAGCCGCGATGGCGCCGGACGAAACCGCAGGCGGAGCGCAGTACGACCGTCGCTCACTCGACCGCGGCGAGCGGCTCTTCTGGCGCGAGATCTGGGAGTCGGTGCCAACCGGCCTCGCGCGCGAGAAACGGGTCGAGCTGCGCGACTTCGGGCCGGTGCAGGCGTCCATAGTCGGCGAGCTACCCGGCGCGGGGATGATGAACCTCGTGCTCGGGGCGACCGCGCCGGGGGCGATCGAGGACGGCCACCTCGCCGCCGCGACCGAGTGGGCGTCCGCGCGCGGAGTCGACTGCTACGTCCCGGTCACCCCGGGCCTCCCCGAGTCGGGCGCAGCCGCGTCCTGGCTCGAGGCCAACGGCTTCGGGCCGAGCTACGGCTGGATGAAGTTCGTCCGCGACCCGCACCCCGCGCGCTTCGCGGCGCCGGAGATCGAGGTCGTCGAGCTGACCGACCCCGAGCAGGAGCCGTTCGGGATGATCGCCGCGACCGGGTTCGGCCTGCCGGCCTGGGCCAGCGCCTTCTTCGCCGAGCTGCCGGGACGGGACGGCTGGCGCTGCTACGCCGCCCGCATCGACGGCGAGGCCCAGGCCTGCGGGGCGATGCGGATTCACGCCGGGGTCGCCGAGTTCGGCATCGGCGCCACCCTCGAGCCGGCCCGCGGCCGCGGCTGCCAGCTGGCCCTCCTGCACCGCCGTATCGGCGACGCGATCGAGGCCGGCTGCCACACGCTCTTCGTCGAGACCGGCGAGCGCGTCCCCGAGCGCCCCTCCGCCAGCTACCGCAACATCCTCAGGGCCGGGTTCGAAGAGGCATACCTGCGCCCGAACTGGACGCGCCAGGGATAACCGACTCGGCACCGGGCCCCGCGCGAGGAACCCCCATTGATGTAGTTTTCTTATCCGGTACGCGGATGGTCCTCAGTGAGGACGCGGGCGACGGTCGGACGGGGAGCTGCGGTGGCAAACGGAGGGTTCGCAATGGCCGGCGGCAACGTCTCCGCATCGTGGGACTACTACCTGGACGCGATCGAGCAGCTTTATGGAGCCAGCCGCCCGATGCTGCTCAAGGGCGGCGCGGAGTTGGCAAAGCTCCCACCCGAGCCGGATCGGGAGACCACCTTCAAGGTGGACACCGTCCTCAAGCGCTCTGCCGAGATGAGGTGGGCGATCATGGCCAACCTCGGTGCCGAGGGCACCGAGCAGCGCGAGTTGGCGATGCTGCAGCTGGCCGCTGCCGCGGTGGCAGACCTCGGCATCGCCCACGATCTCGCGCGGCTCGCCCCCGAGACCGACCCCCAGGCCTTCACCGAGCCGGGCCTCGGCGACACCCTCGGCGAGGTGAGTGCGATCCTCGAGGCACCGCCCGAGGACGGACTCTGGTCGCTGATCATCTCCGGCGGGGCAGCGGCCGCGTCGAATGGCCCGGCGGAAGCGCTGGTCGTGGCGAGTGACGCGGCGCTCATGGGCATCCGCGACGAGGCCGGTCGGGCCGCGACCGTCACGCTTGGAAACCCGCTCGAAATGCTCGCCGGGCTGCCGCTCCAGGCGGCGAACATGACGGTCGGCCAGTTGGTCGGCCTGGTCGACGGCGCGATCAGCTGGGTGCTGCGGAAGGCGGTGGAGTTCGTGCTGAGCGGGATCGCGAAGATCCTTGCCCTCTTCGGCGAAAAGGCCGACGCGGCACGCGCGAAAGTTGCCGAATGGGCAACCAAACCGCTGGGCGAGACCGCGGTCGTGCACCTGCTCGACAGGCTCTACGGAGTCGGCCAGGCGAGCGCCGACTTCAGGGCCGCGATCGTCGCCGCTCCGGCCGGGCACGAAGCGAGGATGCGGGCAGCCACCGCCAAGCTGGAGAACCTCGAGACGAAGTTCCGCCGGCAGATGCGGACGATTGCCAAGGTGGCCAAGGCGGTCGGCAAGGTAAGCCCGTGGCTGCTCGCCGCGACTTCCCCGGTCGCCCCCTGGGCCCACTTGTCGTCGCCACCGCCTACACCGCGACGACCGGCTACATGGTCTTCGCCGGCGGCGACTACATCGACTGGCCGAACCAGGACGGCGGGCTGCTGGACCTGGTCTATGGGGTTCGGTCGATGGTCGAGGAGGCCGCCGGGCCCTAACCCGCGACCCAGCCCTTCGCCTCGGCGAGCTCGGCGAGCGCGAACAGCTTCAGCTCACCCGGCGCCATCCAGCCGAACAGCGGGACCAGGTGACGAATCCACTCGACGTCGGTGACCAGCGCCAGGCGTTTCCAGGACGCGAAGTGCCCCGGCCCGAACCTGGCACCGGTCTTCACGTCCTCCCAGACCGCCCCCGCCTCGTACCCGTCGAAGTCCTCGCCGAGCAGGCAGAGGCAGCGCACCGGCTCGCCGCTCTCGAACACCTCCTCCAGAGCCGGGATCAGCACCTCGTCGTAGTCGCGGCGGCTGATCTTGCCCGAGAAGCGCAGTCCCAGAACCCCCTCCGGCACATCCGTCATCCGCTCGATCACCGATCCTCACCCCTTCCGCTGATCCAGTTGGCCGGCCCGTAAGGCGGCAGCAGCAAGACGAGGGCAAGCAAGACGCCCGTCGCCCCTCCGTAGAGGAACAGCTCGGCCACCCCGGTGTGTTCCCCGACCACGTTCTGGCCGATCGCCAGCACGGCGAAGGTGAAGAGCGCCAGCGCCAGCGCGGCGAGCATCAGCGGCTTGCGCCGGTCGGGCAGGAACTCGAGCCGGACCAGGCTGGCGACGACGAGGACGAAGACCCCAAGCTCGAGGATCCCGAGAATCGTCCAGGCCGCGTCGACTCCTGGGATGGTGTCGAGGAAGGTGCCGCTGAACTGTTTCTCGATCCCGGCCGGCGCCCCGATCCCGTCGAGGATCTTCTCCTTGCCGGAATAGAAGAAGAGCACCCCCACCAGCAGGTAGATGCCGGTCAGGACCAACCCGTAGACGACCCCGTCCTCCCACCGCATCCGGCGCGCCGAACTACCCGTCTCCCCGCGCTGCCGTCCAACCTCCATCCCAAACCTCTCTCTCCGGGAATCGACTACTCGGCTACGCCCCGAAACGGTAGTCGCCTCCGCGAAGAGTGTCCACCCGGGCTGACAAGGCGCCCACCGGAATCGAACCGGTGTAAACGGCTTTGCAGGCCGCTGCGTAACCACTCCGCCAGGGCGCCGAGAAGCTGTTCAAGCCTAGCGGCGCTCAGGCGGATGAGGCGACTACGTCGGCCTCGGCGGCCGGCTGGGTGCGCGGCGCCGGGCGGGGGAACTGCATGGTGCCGTCGGCGATCGGGCCGTGGCGCAGCATGTGCAGGTCGAGCGGGTAGTTCTGGCGCAGCTTCCAGGGTTCCTTCGAGCCCTGTTTGGGCAGCTCGGCGAGCGCGCGCAGGACGTAGCCTGAGTTGAAGTCGAGCAGCGGCTCCTCGGTGACCGAGGGGTCGGTGACCCGGGGCACGCAGATCCGCTGGCCGCCGGCGTCCATGTGGTTAAGCAGGCGGCAGATGTATTCGGCGGCGAGGTCGGCCTTCAGGGTCCAGGAGGCGTTGGTGTAGCCGAGCGTGTAGGCAAAGTTGGGGATGTCGTTGAGCATCATCCCCTTGTAGGTCAGCGCCCGGGCCATGTCGGGCTGCTCGCCATCGACGCTGAGCCGCATGCCGCCGAGGAAAAGCAGGTTGAGGCCGGTCGCGGTGACGATAACGTCGGCCTCGAGCTCGCGGCCGGACTCGAGCCTGATCCCGCCCTCGGTGAAGGTCTGGATCCGGTCGGTGACGATCTCGGCGCTGCCGTCGCCGAGCGCCCCGAAGAGGTCGGCGTCGGGGACCAGGCAGAGGCGCTGGTCCCAGGGGTTGTAGCGGGGGCTGAAGTGGGTGTCGACGTCGTAGCCGGCCGGCAGCGCGTTAACCACGCCTTTGCGCAGCAGCTTCTTCATCAGCTCCGGGTAGCGCCGGCTGAGCCGGTAGCTGACCCCCTGCAGGGCGACGTTCTTCCAGCGCACGATCGCGTAGACGGCGCGGTCGGGGAGGAAGCGGCGCAGGCGGATCGCGATCCCGTCCTTGCCGGGCATCGAGACGACGTAAGTCGGCGAGCGCTGCAGCATCGTCACCTTGGCGGCGTCTTCGGCCATCGCCGGCACCAGGGTGACCGCGGTGGCACCGCTGCCGATCACGACGACGCGCTTGCCGGCGTAGTCGAGGTCCTCGGGCCAGTGCTGGGGGTGGACGATCTCGCCGGGGAAGCGGTCGCGGCCGGGAAACTCGGGCGTGTAGCCCTCGTCGTAGCGGTAGTAGCCGCTGTTGACGAAGAGGAAGTCGCAGGTCAGAGTCGCCGTCTCCCCGGTGTCGGCACGCTCGGCCTCGACCGTCCAGCGCGCCTCGTCGCTCGACCAGGAGGCGGCAACGGCGCGGTGGTTGAAGCGGATCTGGCGGTCGATCCCGCCCTCGCGGGCGGTGTCGCGGATGTAGCGGAGGATCTTCGTCCCCTCGGCGATCGACTTCTCGTCGGTCCAGGGCCGGAAGCGGTAGCCGAGCGTGTGCATGTCGGAGTCGGAGCGGATGCCCGGGTAACGGAAGAGGTCCCAGGTGCCGCCGATCTCCGCCCGCGCCTCGAGGATCGCGTAGCTCTTGCCGGGGCAGCGCTGCTGCAGGTTGTGCGCGGCGCCGATCCCGGAGAGGCCGGCGCCGACGATCAGGACGTCGACGTGATCGGGGCTGTCGGGCTGGCTCGCGGCCATCTGCAAGCACCTTATCAACACACTGTCGAGAAGGTCAACTTCTTGTCGGGAGTCTCGACGCGGTGTATCCTAGAGGCTCTCATGGCTACCTCTGTACCCGCCCCCGAGGCGACCGCACGCGGACGCCGCACCCCCCGCGCAAGCGGCGACGAGCGCGAACGGGCGATCCTCGCCACCGCCGAGCGGCTGCTCGGGGAGCGCCAGCTGAGCGAAATCTCAGTCGAGGACCTGGCCGGCGGCGCCGGGATCTCGCGGCCGACCTTCTACTTCTACTTCCCCTCCAAGGACGCGGTCCTGCTCACCCTCGTCGACCGCATGGTCGAGGAGGCGGCCGGCGGCCGCGAGGAGGCGCTGGCGAAACTGGCGGACGACCCGCGCACCGCCTGGCGCCAGGGCCTGCAGGCGTACTTCGAGACCTTCGGCTCGCGCCGCGTGGTGATCCGCGCCGCCGCCGAGCTGCGCCTGACCAACGCCGAGGCGCGCGACCTCTGGACCCAGGTGATGGAGGGCTGGATCGCCGACGCCAGCGCGATCATCGAGGCCGAGCGCGCCCGCGGCGTGGCGGCGCCCGGGCGCCCCGCCCGCGAGCTCGCGGTCGCCCTGGTCCAGATGAACGAGCGGGCGCTGTTCGCGACCTTCACCGGCGAGACCCCGGCGCTCGCGGAGGACAACGTGATGGACGTGCTCGTCGACGTCTGGATGCGGGCGATCTACGGCGCCGCCGCCGACTAAGCCGGCTCGAGGACGTCGAACGAGATCCCGGCGCGCCGCAGGCGCTCGGTCAGAGCGTCGCCCATCGCCGCCGCGGTGGTGACCTGGCCGGCGCTCTCGGGAAGCTCGTCGAAGGCGAGGCAGAGGGCCGACTCGGCCAGCATTTTCGCGGTCTCCGTGTAGCCGGGGTCGCCACCGGAGACCTCGGTGACGACGCGGGCGCCGCCGCCCTCGCCGACGAACCGGACCTTGAACCAGCTGCCGGCGCGCTCGGCCTCGTCTGGCCCCTCCCCCGGGCCCTTGATCTTGAGCAGCAGCTTGCGGGTCGGCGGCAGCGGCGCCAGCAGGGCGACCGCCCCCACCCCGGCGCCGAGCGCCGCGAGAGTCGGGAGCCGCTTCGCGACCATGTTGTGGCCGTAGGTGAAGTTCGGGCCATAGCGGTCAAGCGCGGCGGCGGAGCGGCGGACGATCGGCCCGTCGATCGTCGGCAGCGGCACGGTCCAGCCACCGAGCGCCGCGTCGCGGCGGACGCGCGGCGCGGCGGAGTGGATCTCGCGGCCCGGTGGCCGCGGCTCGGCGCGTCGGCGCTGCTTCGCGGCCGCCACCGTCTGGCGGCCGCGGGCGAAGGCGTTGATCGCCGAGTGATAGGTGCCGCCGGAAAAGCTGCCGCCGATGCGGGCGTAGCCGTTGACCGTCAGCGGCACGCCCTCCGGCAGCTGCTTGACCGTGAAGTAGGCGCCGAGGTCATGTGGGATCGAGTCGAAGCCGCAGCAGTGGACGAGCCGAGCGCCGCTGCGCTCGGCGGCGGCGTGGTGGCGCAGCCAGACGCGGTCGACGAACTCCGGCTCCCCGGTCAGGTCGGCGTAGTCGGTCCCCGCCGCCGCGCAGGCGGCGACCAGCGGCTCGCCGTAGAGGGCGTAGGGACCGACCGTGGTGGCGACGACCCGGGCCGATTCGGCGACCCGCGCCATCTCCGCCGCGTCGGCGGCGTCGGCCTCGAGCAGCTCGGGCGCCGGCGCGTCGGGCGAAGCGGCGGTGAGCCGCGCGCGCACCGCCTCCAGCTTCTGCCGGTTGCGCCCGACCAGCGCCCAGCGCAGGCCCGCGGGCGCGTTGGCCGCGAGGTAGTCGGCGGTCAGCCCGCCGGTGAATCCCGTCGCCCCGAACAAGGCGAGGTCGTATGGCCGCGTGGCCTCCACGACGGGCATTCTGCCACTCCTGGCCGTACAGCCAAACTTCCGCTCCCCCGCCCTCCGCCTCCAGCATCCCCCACACCGATTCGCGCGGCCTGCCGCAACCTTCGGGCCACCGCGAGGTTGTATCCCGAAATTCACCGTGAAAAACACACGGTGAACAGACGAGCAGGGGAGACAAGTCATGAATTACCGACGCAGGATCAGCCTTGTGGCTGTGATGGCCGCATGCGCCGTGACGCTGTTCGCGGCAACCGCCGCGCAGGCGCGAACCATCACCGTCGGCAGTGTGTTGCCGCCTGGCGCAACGCCAAAACCGTTCGCGGCGGTGCAGACGCTCTTCAACGCCGCGCTGCCGGAGAAAGGCGCCAACCTCGTCTCGCCGGTGAACGGCGCGGTCGTGCGCTGGCAGGCGCAGGAACTGAAAGGTGGCCCCTTCGCGCTGCGGGTGCTGCGGCCGAACGGCTCCGGCGGCTACACCGCGGTCGGGGCCAGCGGCGTGGTGACGCCAACCGGTGCCGGGCTGCAGACGTTCACCGCGAACATCCCGATCAAAGCCGGTGACCTGATCGGCATCGACCCCAGCAACGCGAGCGACGAAATCGGTGTGGTGTCCGAAGTGCCGGGCGCGAGTGTCGGCTTCATCTTCCCGCCACCGTTCGAAGGCGCAACCGTTCCGGCCAGCGGCAGCAAATCCGGAGAGGAGATCGCGCTGCGGGCCGAAGTACAGCCGGCCCCGGCGATCACCAGCGTTTCACCGAGCTCCGGCTCGATCGTCGGTGGCACCAAAGTGACGCTCACCGGGACCGACTTCAACGCGGCCAGTGAGGTCAAGTTCGGGGGCGTGCCGGCGGCTAGCTTCACCGTCGTCTCGGAAACCGAGATCACTGCGGTCACCCCGCCGAACAAGAAGGCGGGTGGGGTCGACATCTCGGTGACGACGCTCGCCGGCACCAGTTCGACGGCCAACCGCAATCAGTTCACCTACGAGGCCTGCATCGTCCCGAACCTGAAGAAGAACAAGCTGAAGGCGGCCAAGACCCGCCTCCGCAACGCCGGCTGCAAGCTCGGCAAAGTCAAGAAGCTCGATGGCGCGACCGCCAAAGGTGGCCTCGTCACCAAGCAGAACCCGAAGCCGAGGAAGGTGCTGGTTCCAGGCGCCAAGGTCAACGTGACCCTGACCACCGGGTAGGAACTCAGATCTCGATCCGGTCGGCGCGGCGTCCGCGGGGTACGGCTCCTCGCGGATGCCCGCCCGCCACGGCGGCACATTTCACTACTCGGACGAGATCTCTGGGCGCAGCTGGGCGAGGAACTGCCCGGGGTCGATGTACTCGCTCATCTCGGCTATTCGCCCGTCCTCATCGAGGGCCATGAACAAGCCTCCCTGCAGCTCCAGCCTCCTTCCCGTCGGCGACAGTCTCTCGCCGCCCACCACCAAGTCGCCGCCGTGCGTTCCTCGCTCGAGGTTCTCAGCCGCGAGCGTTTGCGTTTCTTCGTCGACCAGCAGTCGCTTGCACTCGATCGTGAGATCGGGAAAGGCTGCCAGCTCGGATTCGTAGCGCTCCCGAAGAGCATTCACGCCGTGCAAGACCTCAATGCCATCCTGAAAGACCAGGTTCTCGCTGTAGAGGGAGTAATAACGCTCCATGTCCCGGCGATTCCAGGCGGCGACGTATTCCGCGTAGAAGCCGCGCAGCTCGGCGGTGCTCAGAATCCCCACCGCACGATCCTAGAAGCGAAAGATCGCCCCCGAGACCCTCCGCCGCGAGCGACCCTATTGTGGCGCGCCCTTGTACGACGCCTCTCAGCACCTGCTCGGCGACGGGGCGCGTGCCCGATCGCTTCCGGATTGGCCCGATGCCCGACCCCTCCGCTCGTGGCAGGAGGAGGCGACTGAGGCCGTGCGGGCGCACTCGGCCACCAGCTTCCTGGCCTCGGCCACGCCGGCGGCCGGCAAGACCACCTTCGGCCTGCACATCGCCCACCGGATGCTGAGCGCAGGGTTCGTCTCGCGCGTTGTCGTGGCCGGCCCGACCACCCACATCTGCCGCCAGTGGGCCGCCGACGCGGGCCGTTACGGCATCGACCTCGAGCCGAACAGGCCGAACTCCGACGGGCCGGAGTCGGCCGACTTCCACGGCATCGCCGTCACCTACCAGACGATCGCGGCCGGGCCGGACACGCACCGGCTGGCCGCCGACCGGCGGCCGACCCTGCTGATCGCCGACGAGCCGCACCACATGGGCGAGCTGGCCGCCTGGGGCCTGCAAACCCGCAGGGCCTTCGACGGCGCCCGCTTCCGGCTGCTCCTCTCCGGCACGCCCTTCCGCTCCGACAACTCGGCCATCCCCTGGGTCACCTACGACGAGGACGGCCTCAGCCGGGCCGACTACGCCTACGGCTACCCGCAGGCGTTGGTCGACCGGGTATGCCGCCCGATCACCTTTCTGCCGTATGACGGCGAGATGGAGTGGCTCTCGGACGGTCGGCTGCGCAGCGCCGACTTCGACCTTGCCTTGCCGGCGGCGGAGGCGGCCCGGCGCCTGCGGACGGCGCTTATCCCGGAGGGCGAGTGGATGGGCGAGGTGCTGCGCGACGGCGACGCCAGGCTGAGCGAGGTGCGCGCCGACGGGCACCCTGACGCGGGCGGCCTGGTCATCGCCTCCGATCAGGATCACGCGCGGGCGATCGCCGCGCGGCTCGGGTCGATCTCGGGGGAGCGACCCGAGCTGGTGATGAGCGACGAGCCCGGTGCCAGCCGGCGCATCGCCGACTTCGCCTCCTCCGACCGACGCTGGCTGGTCTCGGTCCTGATGGTCTCGGAGGGCGTCGACATCCCCCGCCTGCGGGTCGGCGTCTATGCGACGGCGGCCCGGACCGGCTCTTCTTCCGCCAGGTGGTCGGTCGCTTCATCCGGACCACCCCGCGGCCGCGCCGCCAGATGAGCTACCTCCTGATGCCGGCCGACCCGCGGCTGAAGGCACTCGCCCACGAGATCGAGCTGGAGCGGCGTCACGCGCTCGACCTCGCGCCGGACGCCGAGGAGGGAGAGGGCGAAGAGATGGACGACTCCGGTCCGGAGCCGGGCGAGCCGGGTGGCGGCTTTGCCGCCCTCAGCTCAGGCGACGCCGAACTGGACGCGGCGATCATGAGCGAAACCACGCTTCAGCTCTTCCCGACCGATGACCCTGGGCCGGCGGCGAAGAAGGCGGCTGCCCCCGCCAGGCCCGAAGCCGCGTCGGAGGACCTCGAACCCGAGCGGGAGTCGGCCTTCGCGACCCGCGAGCGGCTGCGCGGCGAGCGGAGGCGCCTGGTCGCCGACGTCGCCCGTCGCACCGGCAAGTCGCACCGGGAGGTCCAGGCCCGCGTCAATCGCGCCACCCGGGCGCGCTCGGTCGCCAGCGCCACCCTCGAGCAACTCGAGCGCGGCAACGCGATGCTGCGCCGCGAGCTGTGGCGGTGAG
The DNA here is from genome assembly GCA_963728025.1 of uncultured Actinomycetes bacterium. GTDB lineage: Bacteria > Actinomycetota > Thermoleophilia > Solirubrobacterales > 70-9 > VAYN01. The sequence continues at coordinate 103,433 of CAVSIF010000005.1, forward strand.
TGGGCGTTTCGTTGGGCCGAACCGAGCGGAGCGGAGCCCAACGTAGCCGAACCCGAAATCAGCGTGGAATCACAAGGTTCCCGCTGGGGCGAGCCACGCACTCTCGAAGCTGAGACTCGTGTGCTCGGCGATCAGGTCGTAGTCGCGGTCATAGTGCAGGACACCCGCGCCAGTCTCATGCGCGCAGGCGGCGATCATGACGTCGATCGGCGCCAGGCGATGGTGGCCGCGAGCAGCCAGCTCGCGTTGGGCCAGCAAGGCCCGCTCTTCCATCGCCGCCGCTATCTCGACGCGAGGAAACAGCAGATCGAATTCATCCATCATCTCCCGGTAGTCGGCGCTTGCGCGAGCCGAGTAACCGGCCTCAAGCAGGAAAGGAAGGCAGATCGCGAGCTGACGCTGCTCGACCCATCCGGCAACCACTTCGGCCCGGTCGGGTGGCAACCCGCCAGCGACCACCCGCGACCAGGCAGAGTTGTCGAGCAGCAGCACGCTAGGCGTCGTAGTTGGCGATCAGACCGAGGCGCTTGACCTCGTCGGCTGCCTCGACATCGACGGCATAGCGAAACGAGCCGCTGCGGATCATCTCGGCCAGCCTCCTACGAGCGGTGGCCGTGGCAGCGTTCTCAGTGGCCATCCGACGCACCTTGACCTCGGCACCGAGCGTCACCAGCTCGGCGAAATCGATCCGCTCATCCTCACCGAGCTTGGCCCGCAACTCGTCGAGCGCCGCCTGGACCGGCGGGGTCTCGGTGATCGTGTGGCGAGGGCGAGTGGTCGGCACGAGGTGAGTGTAGCACGGTGCTGCACTCACCTCCCTGTCGACAGCTCGCCGTTAAGCGCTTTCCTCGTCCGGCTCAGTGGCCAACGCCGGGTAGCGGCGGACCAGCTCGAGCAGCGCTTTCGCCTGACCAAATACCTCATCGAACGTAACGACCTGGACGTCCTTCAAACCGCGTCGAAACAACTCGAACGACTTACGTTTGGGGTCGTCGTCAACTGATCCGTGTGGCCGGCAATTACGATGCATAGAGGGTCATAGGGAAAGTACTCCGCTTTCCCTTCGCAAGGCCGTAGAACTCTTTCGAGAGGGTATCCCTATGCATCTCAGCCTGGGAGACAGCTCCTGCTAGATCGCTAGACGGCGGGAATACACCAGCTCGGTACTCCTTTGACGCGAGGAGCGCGGAACTCGGTTTCTTGATCTCTATCAGCGTTACAGACTGCGTAAGGGAGTTCTGAACAAGAAAATCGGCGAGACTCCCTCCCGTGTGTCGATTTCCTTGCCGCCGACATACGGCTGCTCCTCAATGACAATCGCGGGCGCCGAGAACAGTTGCGACAACACGAAGCTGTGTTCGGACAGCGCCGACTGCCAGAACTCCTCGTCCTCTTGGCCCGAGGACTGCTCCCAGAGTTTCAGTGCCGCCTCCAGCTCCGCAATGCCGAACGTTCTGTAGCCACGCCAGGCAAGCTCCTCCAGAGAGGTGACGAAGTAGAGCATGGAGTTCGACAGCGCGGCTCTTTGCATTGCCCAAACCGCTTGCTCGGGTTCTTCATCGGCTAAGGTGGTGGCGGCAGAGACTCGCGAGGACCCCAAGTCGAAGGGCCCAAAACTCGGGGACGGTCTCGTCCTTTCCGATGCAGTCGATCGCTTCCTCGACGCCTCCCTCAGAATCTAAGTCGATGTCCTTCAGAACCTCACTGGCCTTGAGGATCTCGTCGGCCTGTTTTTCGTATGCGTCAAGGCTCGATCCGACGCCATCCGCGTCCTCTGAAGCGTTCGCGAAAAACCTTCTCGAACCAGCCAGGTCATTCCGGGCCGCATGAGCCGGCCACTCGACCGAGTGGGGTCAAGTGACATCGTCAAGAAGCCCGCCGGAATGACGAAGGTGTCGCCCGGTTCCGTCTTCACACCATCTGGACCGGCGGTGCCAAACCTCCGCTTGCCGCACTTCTCGCAATCACGTCTGGTGTGAGGGGTATTGGACTCAGTTAGCAGCGCCCCGCAGTCTCCGCATATCTCGTCGGAAGTCGGCATCCCCTCGTGACGGCTTACGCGATTTGAGACTACAGCGGTGTTCCGTTTGCCGCAGCGCCTCGTCGCTGGGTCATTCTCTTAGGCCAACCACGAATCTTCCCTCGACGGCGGCTTACCACGACGGGAGCCAGCGGGTCTCGGCGGACCGGTCGGGTTGCACGGGTGACAGCGAAGGTCCCGCGGCGATCATCGGGACCCCAGCCGAGGTTGTTCAGCTGCCGGACGCGGGAATCGCCGCCGATCGTCTCGCATCGCCTCCATTTTGGGGACTAGTGCCCAAAATGGAGGCGATATGCGGGGATGGTTCGATCTTGTTTCGGCAGCCAGCGCCGAACCCAACCCGCCCACGTGCAGGGGATTCGCGAAAAGCGGCTGATCGGATTCGAACCGACGACCTTCTGCATGGCAAGCAGACGCTCTAGCCAGCTGAGCTACAGCCGCATCAGGGGTTGATTCTAGCTGTGGGCACCCGCTCCTTGTCGCCGCGCTAGCCTGATCGGTCAGCGATGCTCTTTCGTCAGATCATCCACGAGGATCTCGGGTGCGCCTCCTATCTGGTCGCCGACCGCGAATCGGGGGTCGCGGTGGTGGTCGACCCGCAGTGGGAAGTCGAGCCCTACCGGCGGCTGGCGCGGCTGCACGGGGTGCGGATCGGGCACGTGCTGGAGACGCACAACCACGCCGACCACGTCTCCGGGCACGGGCGGCTGGCGCGCGGCACCGGGGCGACGATCCAGATCCACGAGCTGGCCGCGGCCGAGTACGACCACGAGCCGTTCGCCGACGGCTGGACCCTGGAGCTCGGTGACCTCTCGGTCGAGGCGCTGCACACGCCCGGGCACCGGCCCGAGCACACCTGCTTCCTGCTCCGCGACGCCGGGCGCGGCGGCAGTCCCTGGGCCGTCCTGACCGGCGACTCGCTGTTCGTCGGCGACGTCGCCCGCCCCGACCTCGCGGTCGAGCCGCGCGAGGGCGCCGCGGACATCTTCCGCTCCCTGCACCAGCGGCTGCTGACCCTGCCCGACGAGGTCGAGGTCTGGCCCGGCCACCTCGGCGGCTCGCTCTGCGGCGGCTCCGGGCTCGACCTCAAGAACAGCTCGACGATCGGGTTCGAGCGCCGCCACAACCGGGCGCTGGCGATCGCCGACGAGGCCGAGTTCGTCGCCGCCGCGGTCGGCTCGCTCGGCGACAAGCCGCCGAACGTCGAGCGGATCGTCTCGCTCAACCGCGGCCCGCTGGTCGACGACTTCGGCACCCCGGCGGCGCTCACGCCGCACCAGGTCGAGGAGGCCGTCGCGGCCGGGGCGGTGGTGATCGACGGCCGCACCAACGACCAGTTCGACGAAGCCCACATCGCCGGCGCCCTCAGCACCTCTGCCTACGACACCGGCTTCGCGACCAAGGTCTCGCGGGTCGCTCCCGACGGGGCCGAGGTGATCGTCGTGGCCGCCTCCGACGGCGACGAGCGCCACGCCGCCGAGCTGCTGGCCGCCGTCGGGATCCCGGTGCGCGGCTTCCTCGAGGGCGGGATGACCGCCTGGCGCACGGAGGAGCGGCCGGTCGAGCGGATCGAGCTGATCGACCCGGAGGAGCTGGCGCGGCGGGTCGACGGCGCCGAGCCGCCGCTGATCCTCGACGTCCGCAACGCCGCCGAGTACGCCGGCGAGCACATCCCCGGCTCCCTGCACATCCCCTACGGCGACCTCTCCGGCCGCCTCGACGAGCTGCCGCGCGAGCGCCCGATCGCGACGATCTGCCGCGGCGGCAAGCGCAGCGGCCTCGCCGCCTCGATCCTGCAGCGCGAGGGCTTCGCCGGCGTCGTCCACGTCGGCCAGGGCGTCGGCGTCTGGCGCTCCAGCGGCCACCCGGTGCAGAGCGGTACCGAAGCCGCCGCCCCGGCTTAGACTCCTTTAAAACTGGGTAGCGACCTGCTCGAGGCGACCTCCGGTCGTCGTTTGTCGGCCATACGACGACAAGCGACAACCGGAGTGTCTCCCCCGCTCTGCCAACCATGTAGAGGAGGCGCCCCAATGAATCACAGCAAGATCGTCCTCGTCGCGGCGCTGACGCTGGCCGTAGCGATGCTCGCCCCAAGCGCCGCATCCGCCTGGGCGCCGGCCGGCTCGGCGACCGTCCATCCGGGCGTGCAGACCTACACCGAGGGCGGCCAGTGCACCTCGAACTTCGTCTTCGAAGACGGCGCCGGTGTCTACCTCGGCCAGGCCGCGCACTGCTCCGGGACCGGCGGCCAGACCGAAACCGACGGCTGCAGCAGCGGCTCGCTCCCGCTCGGGACCAAAGTCGAAGTCAAAGGCGCGAGTAAACCGGGGACGATGGCCTACAACTCGTGGCTGGCGATGCAGGCCGCGGGCGAGACCGACCCCGATACCTGCGCCTACAACGACTTCGCCCTGGTCCGGCTCGACCCGGCCGACGTCGGCAAAGTCAACCCCTCGATACCGGGCTTCGGCGGCCCGACCGGGGTAGGCACGGCCGGCGGCCTCGGCTCGACCGTCTACTCCTACGGCAACTCCTCGCTGCGCGGCGGCCTGACCAAACTGAGCCTGAAGCAGGGCATCGTGATCCAGAACGAGGGCAGCGGCTGGAGCCACGTCGTCGCCACCCTGACCCCGGGCGTTCCCGGCGACTCCGGCAGCGGCTTCCTCGACGGATCCGGGGCGGCGATCGGCGTGCTCAGCACCCTGCAGCTGGCGCCGCTGCCCGCCACCAACGGCGTCGGCGACCTCGCCAAGGAGCTCGCCTACGCCCGCAGCGAGGGCGGCTTCTCCGGCCTGCAGCTGGCCCCGGGCACGGAGCCGTTCAAACCGAACCTGGTCGGCGCGATCCTCGGATCCTGATCAGGAGTCGAACTCGGCCAGCAGGCTGGGGACGTCGAGTGGGCGCACGAACATCTCCACCTTCTGGCCGGGCTGCGGCTCGGGCCACTGCTCGCGCGGCCGGTCCCAGTAGAGCTCGACTCCGTTGCCGTCGGGGTCGTTCAGGTAGAGCGCCTCGCTGACCCCGTGGTCGGAGGCACCGGTGAGCAGGACGCCGGCCTCGGTCAGGCGCCGCAGCGCGTCGGCCAGCGCCCGCCGGCTCGGGTAGCGGATCGCCGTGTGGTAGAGTCCGGTCGTCCCCGGCGGTGGCGGCGAGCCGCGCTTCGACTCCCACGAGTTGAGGCCGATGTGGTGGTGGTAGCCACCGGCCGAGACGAAGGCGGCGTCCTCGCCGTAGCGCTGCATCAGCTCGAACCCCAGCACCCCGCAGTAGAAGTCGAGGGCGCGGTCGACGTCGGCCACCTTGAGGTGGACATGGCCGATGTCGACGCCAGGGTCGATCCGGTCGGCGCTGCGCTCGGGCACCGGACGAGCCTACCCGCCGTCGAGCGCCTGGTTTACGAGGCGGTCGGCGTCGGCGTTCTCGGCCCGCGGCACGTGGCGGATCGACCAGCTCTCGAACGGGCCGAGCGCCTGCTTCACCGCGGCGTGCAGCTCGCGCATGTCCGGGTTTTTCACCTTGTAGCGGCCTTCGACCTGGCGCACGACCAGCTCCGAGTCGCCGCGCAGCTCCAGCTCGCTCGCTCCGAGCGCCGCGGCCGACTCGATCCCGGCGAGCAGCGCCCGGTACTCGGCGACGTTGTTGGTGGCGCGGCCGATCCGCTCGCCGTGCTCCTCCAGCACCGCGCCGTCGGCGTCGCGCACGACGACCCCGATCGCCGCCGGCCCGGGGTTGCCGCGGGCGCCGCCGTCGACGTTGACCGTCAGCTTCGCCACTTAGCGTTCCACTGCCGCGCCGCCGCGTCGAGCTGCTCCAGCTCGGTCCCGTGCGCGAGCTCGGCGACCGGCTGCTCGCGCTCGCCGCTGGGCACCGCCCACTGGTACCAGGTCAGGTCCCAGGCGACGGTGACGCGGGCGGAGTCGCGGCTGCCGGCGGCGGCGCCGACGGAGACCCGCGGCTCGCCCAGGGTGCGGGTGAGGCCGGCGACGGTGCGCGCCGCCTCGCTGGCGTTGAAACGGCTCACCGCCAGCGCGAAGGTGTCGGCGGTGGCAGCGATCACGCCTGTTGCAGGTGGGACTTCAGCCGCATCACGGCCTTCGTGTGCAGCTGCGAGACGCGCGACTCGGTGACGCCAAGGACCTCGCCGATCTCGCGCAGGGTCAGGTTCTCGTAGTAGTAGAGGGCGACGACCAGCTGCTCGCGCTCGGGCAGCGAGCCGATCGCCTCGGTGAGGCGGTCCTTGACCTCGCTCGAGTCGAGCGCTTCCTGCGGGTCGGCGGCGCCCTCGTCGGCGATCGTGTCGAGCAGCGAGACCTGGTCGCCGGAGGAATCCGACACCGTCCAGAGCTCGTCGAGCGCGTAGACCGAAGAGTTGGCGATCTCGAGCAGGGAGCCCTGCAGTTCCTCCTCGGACATGTTCAGCTTCGCCGCCAGCTCCGCCTCAGTCGGCGCCCGCTGCAGTTCATGCTCGAGCTTCGCCTGGGCGGCCTCGATCTCGCGCGCCCGCGAGCGCACCGAGCGCGGCACCCAGTCGAGCGAGCGCAGTTCGTCGATGATCGCGCCACGGATCCGGGTCATCGCGAAGGTCTCGAACTTGATCCCGCGCTCCGGCTCAAAGCGCTCGATCGCGCCGATCAGGCCGACCAGGCCGTAGGAGATCAGGTCGGCGTCTTCGACGTGCGAGGGCAGGCCGGCACCGAGCCTTCCGGCGACGAACTTGACCATCGGCGAGTAGGCGACGACCAGCCGCTCGCGGGCGGTGTCATCCCCCTCGTCCTTGTAGCGCCGCCACAGATCGCGGAGCTCAACCTCTTTTACGCCCGTTTCCATGCCCGTCCCGCCGATTCTATGGCCAGGAAACGCGGTCGGCTTTTATGCACGGGGGTGGCTGGCGGCATAGGTGTCGCGTAGGCGGGCGGCATCGACTCGGGTGTAGACCTGGGTGGTCGAGATCGACGCGTGTCCCAGCAACTCCTGAATGGTACGCAGATCGGCGCCGCCCTCGAGCAAATGGGTGGCGAATGAATGACGAAGTGAATGCGGGGAGACGCCGGCCGCGATCGCCGCCTCGCGAGTCCAGAGGCCGAGTCGCCGGGTCACGTCGGAGTTGGAGAGACGCTTGCCGCTCTTCGAGAGGAACAGCGCCCGCTCGCGCGGATCGGTCGCCAGCGCCCGGCGGCCGCGTTCGGTGTAGCGCCGCAGCGCTCGCTGGGCCGGCTCGCCGACCGGGAGGATCCGTTCCTTGCCGCCCTTGCCGAGCACCCGCAGCTGCTCGCTCTCGAAGTCGAGCGCGCCCTCGTCGAGGTTGACGATCTCCTCGCAGCGCAGGCCGCAGGAGTAGGCCAGCTCGAGCATCGAGCGGTCGCGCAGCTCCAGCGGCGTGTGAGCCGGGATCCGCTCCAGCAGCGAGCGCATCTGCTCGGTCGTAAGCACCTTCGGCAGCTTCTCGGCACGCTTCGGGCTGGAGACCAGCTCGGCCGGATTCTGGCCGACCCGCTCGGTGCGGACGAGGAAGCCGTAGAGGCCGCGAATCGAGGCCAGCTTGCGGGCCACCGTCGCCGGCGCCGCCCCGGCCTCCGAGAGCCCGGCGCCGTAGCGCCGCACGTCCCGGTGCCGAACGTTGCCCGGTCCCTGCCCCAACGGCTCGATCCACTCGACGAACCCGGCGAGGTCGACCGCGTACGCACGCCGCGTCCGCTCGGCCGCCCCCCGCGCTCGCAGATCGCGGTCGTAGTCGGCGAGAGCCGTTTCCCAGGTCACAGGAGGGAATTCGCGCTGTCCTTAAGTCGTCCTGCGCACTGGCGCGAAAACCAAGCAGGTCAAGGACGAGAGGGAGTGTGCTCTGCACATGACCGAGCGAGGACGCCGAGATGCGCAGGTTTGCAGCGTCAGCCTATGTAAATCGGAGTTCCCAATTCGACGCGGTCGTAGAGTTCTTCAACGTCGGGAATCGCCATGCGGACGCAGCCGTGGGACGCAGCGGTGCCAAGTGACGACGTTTCTTCGGTGCCGTGAATCCCGGCCCCTTCGTAGATCGCCATCCAGCGCGCCTTGATCGGGTTCGACGGCCCCGGGGGGATCGACTGGCCAGCCAGCGAGCCGGCCCAGTCGGATTCCGGCACGTGCCAGGTCGGGTTTTCTTCCATCGCCTCGATCGCGTAGAGGCCTTCCGGCGTTTCCAGCCCTTCCTGGCCGACCGCGACGGTGTAGGTCTTGGCCAGCTTCAGGTTTTCGAACAGGCGCAGGGTGTAAGTGGCGCGGTCGAGGATCAGATAGGACGGGTACTCGGCCGCGACCTCGCTCTTCGTCACTTCCGGCTTGGTCACGGTCATGCGGGCGACGATCCTGCGCGGCGCGTTGGCGTTGAGCACGGCGGCGTTGAGCTCGTCGGTGAGCAGGTTGTCGCGCAGCTTGCGGCCGTTCTCGCCGGCGACCACGACCAGTTCTTCGCCGCTCGGTTCGACGCTCGCGTTCCGCGGTTCCTGGTTGACGTCTTCGGCGACGCGGCGGACGAACTTGTTGATCGCCGACTCGGAGTACTCGACGGGGGGCGTGATGCTCTCCTCGACCTCGCCCCCGGTCACGTAGCGGACCAGCCGCGCCGGCAGGCCGCCGTCCTGGCTTTCCGCGACCGCCTCTTCGACCGCCTCTTCGATGTTGGCGCGGACCTTCAGCTCGGCGCCCGGCAGCTCCCAGCTCTCGCCGTCGAAGCGGACCTCGAGCGAGTGGCGCAGCGGCGCCAACAGGCGCTTGCGCACCAGCGCCGTCGCTTCCTCCTGGTCGAGGCCGCCGACGTCGACACCGGCGACGCGGATGCCCTCGGCGATCTTGTCCTTCTGCGAGCTGTCGTAGGCGTAGGCAACGCCGGCGCCCAACAGCACGAGCACGGCTGCGGTGATCACTGCTATCTGCGTCTTGCGACCCACTCGACTCCCTCGGAAGCGCTCTCGACTGGCCCTAGAACCAGGTTGCGAAAAGTTTAGGCACTCGGATCATTCGGTCAATACCGTGTTCTTCCCTGCAATTTCCCATCTGCACCGGTCTTATCGGCAGCGGGCCGGATATCTTTCGGCGGTGCGCACGAAGGACGAGGTTCGCGAGGAGGTCTGGAAGGCGATGGAGCGCGAGGGCGTCTCGCGCTTCCCCGGCGCCGAGGGGCGGATCCCGAACTTCGCGGGCGCCAAGCTGGCGGCCGAGAAGCTGGCCGCGCACCGGGTCTGGAAGCGCGCCCGCATCATCAAGGCCAACCCAGACTCGCCGCAGACGCACGCGCGGCGGATCGCCCTGGAAGAGGGCAAGACGGTGATCATGGCGGTGCCACGGCTGCGCGACCCCCACCCCTTTCGCGTGCTCGACCCGAAGAAGCTCTCGAAGGCGGCGGTGAAGGAGGCGGCGACGATCAAGGGGGCGCTCAAGCACGGCCGCGTCGTCGCCCTTGACGACCTGCCGGAGATCGACTTCGTGCTCTGCGGCTCGGTCGCGGTCAACCTCAGCGGCGCCCGGGTCGGCAAAGGCGGCGGCTACCACGACCTCGAGTACGGGATCCTCGCCGACGCCAGCAAGATCGACTCCCACACGACCGTCGCCACCACCGTGCACCCGATCCAGATCCTGCGCCAGCATCTGATGGTCACCGCGCACGACCTCCCGGTCGACCTGATCGCGACGCCGCGCGCGGTGATCGACGTCGAGCGCCAGTACGAGCGCCCCCGCGGCATCCTCTGGGACCACCTGCAGCCACCGCAGATCCGTGAGATCCCGGTGCTCGAACGCATGGGGTATGCCTGAGGCGACCGCACACGACCCGCGCATCGCCGCCGGCTCGGATTACGGCAATCCGGACCCCGAGTGGCAGCGGGTCGAGTGGCGGCAACATCTGAACCGGGTCGAGCTGCCCGGGGCGACCGTCAACTACGTCGACCTCGGCGAGGGCGAGCCGGTCCTCTTCGTCCACGGCATCTCCGGCTCCTGGCAGAACTGGCTCGAGAACCTCCCCCACGTCGCCCGCACCCACCGGGCGATCGCGCTCGACCTGCCGGGCTTCGGAGGCAGCCCGATGCCGAGCTGGGAGATCGAGATGCCGGCCTATGGCCGCCTCCTCCACGACTTCTGCGAGAAGCTCGGGATCGAGGGAGCGACGATCGTCGGTAACTCGATGGGCGGCTTTGTCGCGGCCGAGGCGGTGACCGCGGGGACGCCGCGCTTCGCGCGCCTGGTCCTGGTTTCGGCGGCGGGGATCATCAACACCTGGAACCCGGAAGAGCGGGCGGTGGCGACCGCCTGGGCCTGGAAGACGTTCGGGCCGCATTTCGCCGACCGCGGCCGCTGGATCGTCACCCATCCCCGTGCCCGCCAGATCGTCTTCGGGCCGTTCATGCGCTACCCGAACCGGTTGCGCGCCGACCTGCTCTTCGAGCAGATCACCAGCGGCCTCGAGCGCGCCGATGGCTTCGGCGAAGCCCTGCACGCCGCGATCCGCCACGACATCCGCGAGCGGCTGGCGCAGATCGAGATGTCGACGATGATCGTCTGGGGACAGTCAGACCGCGTGATCCCGATGTCCGCCGCGCTTAGCTATCACCGCCGAATACCGCATTCCCGTCTCGAGATATTCGAGCGAACGGGTCACGTCCCCCAGTTGGAGCGCCCCACGCGTTTCAACGCCCTCCTCGACGATTTCCTCACGCGCTAGGCGGCCAAGCAGATCAAGGACGCAGGGAGCGTGGCGTGCTCTGCACGCGAGCGACTGAGGACGCAGATATGCGCCGCGCCGCCTAGTGCGTGACGGCGCCGGTCGAGGCTGAGGAGACAGTCGCCGCGTACTTCGACATCACGCCGGAGCCGAAGGGCGAGTCCGGCGCGGTGTACTCGGCGACGCGCCGGGCGATCTCCTCCTCGGAGAGGGCGACGCTGAGGAGGCGGGCGTCGATGTCGACGGTGATCTCGTCACCCTCGCGGATCGCCGCGATCGGGCCGCCCTTGACCGCCTCCGGGGTGACGTGGCCGATCATCAGGCCGCGGGTGGCGCCAGAAAAGCGCCCGTCGGTGACCATCGCCACGCTCTCCCCCAGCCCCTCGCCGACGATCGCGGCGGTGACCTGGAGCATCTCGCGCATACCCGGGCCGCCGACCGGACCCTCGTTGCGGATCACGACGATGTCGCCGGGGTTGATCCCCTGGTCCTTGACCGCGCGGAAGCACTCCTCTTCGGTCTCGAAGACCCGGGCCGGGCCGGTCTGCTGCTTGCGCTCGGTGCCGGCGACCTTGACCACCGCGCCCCCGGGGGCGAGGTTGCCCCTGAGGATCGCCAACCCGCCTTCGTGCTTGACCGGGGCGGCGAGCGTGCGCACGACCTCCTGGCCCGGTTTCTCGCTCGCCCTGGTGGCGACCTCGCCGATCGTCTCGCCGGTGACGGTGATCTCATCGCCGTGGAGGATCCCCGCCTGCGCGAGTCGCTGCAGGATCACCGGCACGCCACCGGCGGCGTAGAGGTCGGTGGCGATGAAGCGCCCGCCCGGCTTCAGGTCGGCGAACAGCGGCGTGTTGCGGGAGATCCGGTCGACGTCGTCGATCGTCAGCTCGATCCCAAGCTCGTGGGCGAGCGCGATCAGGTGGAGGACGGCGTTGGTCGAGCCGCCGGAAGCACAGACGCAGGCGATCGCGTTCTCCAGCGAGTCGCGGGTGATCACCTTGCTCGGGGTGATGTCCTCGACGAGGACGCGCAGGACCAGCTCGCCGATCCGCTCGGCGACACTGCCCTTGTCGTCGTCTTCGGCCGGGACCATCGCCGAGCCGCCGGCGCTGATCCCGAGCGCCTCGAAGGCGCAGGCCATCGTGTTGGCGGTGAACTGGCCGCCGCAGGCGCCGGCGCCGGGACTGGCCACTCCCTCGAGTTCGTGCAGTTCCTCGTCGCTCATGTTGCCGGCGTTGTGGGCGCCGATCGCCTCGAAGATGTCGAGGATGGTGACGTCACGGCCGTGCCAGTGGCCGGGAGCGATCGAGCCGCCGTAGAGCAGCACCGAGGGCACGTCGAGCCGGGCCAGCGCCATCGCGCAGCCGGGGATCGTCTTGTCGCAGGCGCAGAGGGCGACGATCGCGTCGAACTGGTAGCCGCGCGCCATCAGCTCGATCGAGTCGGCGATCACCTCGCGGCTGACCAGCGAGGCCTTCATCCCCTGGGTGCCCATCGTCACCCCGTCGGAGACGGCGACCGTGTTGAACTCCATCGGCGTGCCGCCGGCGGCGCGGACACCCGCTTTGACGTGCTCGGCGAGGGCGCGCAGGTGGAAGTTGCAGGGCATCGCCTCGGTCCAGGTGTTGGCGATCCCGATCGTCGGCCGGCTGAGTGCGTCGTCGTCGAACCCGATCCCCTTCATGTAGGCGCGCGAGTGGGCGCGGTCGGGGCCGTCGAAGACGGCGGCGGAGCGGGGACGCGGGAGGGCGGTCTTGGCGCCGTTCGTGCTCATGCGAGAGAAATCTACTGGCGCGCCGCCGCGCGCACGTTGAGCATTTTGTCCCCTGCGGAGAGCGTCAGTGCTCAAAACGGGACTCAGAGATGGTCGCGCAAGCCGAACACGTCAACAGGACCGGCGCCGGCGCCGATCTCGCGCAAGCCGTTGCCCACCGCCGCCGAGGCGATCTCACGCGCTCTTCGGGCCGCCTCGAGCGGCTCCTCGCCGCGGGCCAGATAGGCGGCGAGCGCCGAGGAGTGGGTGCAACCGGAGCCGTGGGCGGCACCGTCGGAATGGCGCTCGCCGGGAATCTCGACCATCCGCTCGCCGTCGAAGAAGAGGTCGACGACCGTGTCGCTGTGGCCGCCGGTGACGACGACCGCCTTCGGCCCCAACCCCAGCACAGCTCGTGCCAGCTCCTCCTGGCTGGTCCCCTCCCCCAGCCCGGTCAGCACGCGCGCCTCCGGGATGTTCGGCGTCACCACCGTGGCCATGGGAAGCAGTCGGATGATCAGCCGTTCCTTGGTGTCGTCGTCGAGAAGAACGGCGCCACTCTCGGCGACCATCACTGGGTCAACGACCACCGGCGCTTTATCGAAGGTCAACGCAATCGCGGCGACCACGCCCTCAACGGTTTCCGGTGTTCCCAGCATCCCAACCTTGATCGCATCGATGCCGATGTCCGAGCCAACGGCATAGATCTGGTCGAGCACCATCCTCGAGGGGACGAGCTCAACCGCTTCGACCTCCACAGTGTTCTGCGCAGTGATCGCCGTGATCGCCGTCATCCCATGCACGCCGCAGCGCGCGAACGCCTTCAGGTCAGCCTGGATCCCGGCGCCCCCACCGGAGTCGGAGCCGGCGATCGAGAGCACCGCCGGAATGCGTTGGTTTCCCACTCCAACAGCCTAAATGCCACGGTCTGCTGGCGGCGGCAACAGGGTGCGGGAGTAGACGCCCATTGGAGAGCAGGTGAGGTAGCCGAGCAGCTCGAGCCGGGAGAGCGCGGTGGCGGCCTCGGCAGCCGGGAGGCCGAGCGCGACGGCGACCGCGTCGCAGTTGCTCTCGCCCGCCTCGACCGCGTTGAGGACGGCGCCGAGGTCGTCGTCGAGCTCGGGGCCGGCGCGGTCGAGCTCCTGGACACCGGCCCCGAGCATCGCGTCGAGCACGTCCTGGGCGTCGCGGACGACGCAGGCGCCGCCGGCGAGCAGGTTGTTGGGGCCGGCCGAGGCACGCGAGGTGACCGGACCGGGGACGGCACCGAGGTCGCGGCCGAGGTCCGCCGCGAGATCGGCGGTGATCAGCGAGCCGGAGCGGGCCGCTCCCTCGACCACCACGGTCATCCCCGCCAGGCCGGCCATGATCCGGTTGCGGGCCGGGAAGGTCCAGCGCCAGGGCGCCGCCCCGGGCGGCAGCTCGGCGAGGACCAGGCCCTCCTCGCAGATCCGCCGCCAGAGCGATCGGTGCGCCGCCGGGTAGGCGGTGTCCGGCCCACAGCCGAGCACCGCGATCGTGCGGCCCGCATCGACCGCGCCGCGATGCGCACAGCCGTCGATCCCGAAGGCGAGGCCACTGATCACGACGATCCCGGCACGGGCCAGGTCCCGCCCCAGCTCGCGCGCCACCTCGCGGCCGTACGAAGTCGCGCGGCGCGAGCCGACCACGGTCACCGCGCCGAACGGCTCGAGGCCGTCGATCAAATCCGGGTCGCCGCGCCCGATCAGCGCCCAGGGCGCGTCCTCGGCGTCGCGCAACCCGACCGGGTAGAGGTCGCCGTGGCGGCAGCAGGCCCAGCACTGCGCCGCCCGCAGCTCCTCCGCCAGGTGGCGCTCGGACAGCGCCTCGACTCGGCCGAGCAGCTGCCCGCTGACCTGCGGCGCGGCGACCTCGAGCAGGTCCTGGTTGGAGAGCCGCAGCAGTTCGGGCGAGCGCGAGCCGGGCGAACCGGTCGCGATTTTCTCGATGTAGGGGCCGAGCAGAGCGAGCAGCCAGGCGCGGCGCAGGCAGTCGGGGCAGGCGCGGGGCACGGACTCCCTAGACACGATCGCGCCTCCGCAGCTGCAGGGCCTGGGCCATCTGCTCCTCGCCGATCACATCCGCACCGGCCAGGTCGGCGAGCGTCTGGGCCAGTCGCAGCGCCCGGTCGTGGGCGCGGCCGCTGAGTCGCTGCCGCGCGTACAGCTCGGCCAGCAGCGCCCCAGCCTCGGGGTCCAGGGTGCACTCGCGCGCCTCGCCAGGGGTCATCTCGGCGTTGCAGCGGCCGAGGCCGAGGCGACGTTCCTGGCGGGCGCGGGCTAGGACGACGCGCTCGCGCACGTCGGCCGAGGGCTCGCCGGGGGCACCACCGATCTCGGCCGCGCTCGGCTGACGCACGGCGGCGAGGATGTCGATGCGGTCGGCGAGGGCGCCACTCAGCTTCCCCTGGTAGCGCTGCACCGCAACCGGTGCGCAGGTGCAGTCCGGGTCGGCCTCGCCGCGCCCGCAGGGGCACGGATTGGACGCGGCGACGAGCATGAAGCGGCAGGGCAGGGTGCGCCGGCCACCGGCCCGCGCGATCGAGACCGCGCCCGACTCGAGCGGCGCCCGCAGTGCCTCGAGCGCGTCGCGGCGGAACTCGCAGAGCTCGTCGAGAAAGAGGACGCCGCGGTGGGCAAGCGTCACCTCGCCGGGACGCGGCGGGGCCCCGCCGCCGACCAAGCCGGCGGAGCTGATCGTGTGGTGCGGCGCCCGGAACGGGCGGCCGGCGGCAGGAAGGCCGCCGAGCCGGCCGCAGGCGCTGGCGATCCGCGCCACCTCGAGCGCCTCGGCGGTGGCCAGCGGCGGCAGGATCGAGGGCAGGCGGCTGGCGGCGAGCGACTTGCCGGCCCCGGGCGGCCCGATCATCAACAGGCTGTGCCCACCGGCCGCCGCGACCTCGAGCGCGTGCCGCAGGTGCGGCTGGCCGCGCAGGTCGGCGAGGTCGGGGCCGCCGGGCTCGGCCTCGAGCCGCAGCGCCAGAGCGCCGGGGCGCCGCGGCTCCCACTCCCCCGCCGCCAGGCCGGGCAGCTGGCCGAGCGCCTCGAGCGGGATCACGTCGACGCCCTCCGCCAGCGCCGCCTCGGCGCCGTTCTCGGCCGGCACGACGACCGCCTCGGCGTCGCCCTCCCGCGCCGCCTCGGCGATCGCCAGCGCTCCGTTCACCGCCCGGGTCGAGCCGTCGAGTGCCAGCTCGCCGACCAGGGCCACCCGCGCCAGCGCCTCCCACTCGAGCTGCCCGGAGGCGCAGAGCAGCGCCGCCGCGATCGCCAGGTCCATCCCCGGCCCCGCCTTGCGCAGGCTGGCCGGGGCGAGGTTGACGACGATCCGTTGCAGCGGGAACTCGAAGCCGCAGTTCTCCAACGCCGCGCGGACCCGCTCGCGCGCCTCGCGGACGGCGGCGTCGGGGAGGCCGACGATGACGAACCCGGGCAGGCCGCGGTGGACGTCGACCTCGACCCGGACCGGGCGGGCGGCGATGCCGTCGAGGGTGAAGGTTCTGGCCGTAGCGAGCACGGTGAGGACGCTAGGCGGCCGGAGCGCGCGTGTTAACACCTGCGCGTGCCAAAGGCGCAACATCTTGCGCGCCACAGCGGAACTTCTTGGTTCTAGCGTCTCTGGCGATGACCGCCGCCCGTCAAAAAACCGGCCAGCAGGCCGAGCAGCTCGTCGCCGACCGGCTCGCCGCCGCCGGCT
Organism: uncultured Actinomycetes bacterium; assembly: GCA_963728025.1. Classification (GTDB taxonomy): domain Bacteria; phylum Actinomycetota; class Thermoleophilia; order Solirubrobacterales; family 70-9; genus VAYN01. The sequence goes on from CAVSIF010000005.1 coordinate 119,633, forward strand.
GGGAGATCCTCGTCCGCAACGCCCGCACCCGCCACGGTGAGCTCGACATCATCGCCCGCGACGGCCGCGCGCTCGTCTTCGTCGAGGTCAAAGCCGGGCGGGCCGGCGCCGCCTTCGGCCCCGTGCGGCCGGTGCTCGCGGTCGACCACCGCAAGCAGCGCCGCATCCGCAAACTCGCCACCGCCTGGATCGCCGCCCACCGCGACCTCCCGCCCCACGCCCAGATCCGCTTCGACGCGATCGGCGTCACCTTCGACCGCGGCAGGGTCGTGGACTATGAGCACCTCAAGGGTGCGTTCTGAATCGCCGGGTGGCGCGCCTGACCAAGCAGATCAAGGACGACCGAGGGAGTGTGCTCTGCACATGACCGAGGGAGGACGCCGATATGCGCCGGTCAGCCGCGTCACAGCTTCAGTTGTGAATACGCCACAGACTGAAATGACTTGCGATGCAGTGGAGATATCCCGATCTCCTCGATCGCGGCGCGATGCTCGGGGGTCGAGTAGCCGACGTGCTCGTCGAAGCCCCAGCCCGGGTGATGGTCGGCGGCGCGCCGCATGTAGCGGTCGCGGGTGACCTTGGCGATCACCGAGGCGGCGGCGATCGCGGCGCTGGTCGCGTCGCCTTCGACCACGGCGCGGTGCGGGACCGCGCAGCGCGGCAGCGGGAAGCCGTCGGAGAGGCAAACCGCCTCGGCCGGCGGGCGCAGGCGCTCGAGCGCGACCGAGAGCGCTTCGAGGTTGGTCACGTGCAGGCCACGGCGGTCGATCCCGGCGGCGGAGCGGACGACGACGCTGACCCGGGCCGCGGCGCGCAGCACGCTCGGGAACATCTCCAGCCGCCGCTCCTCCTTCATCTGCTTCGAGTCGTGCAGGCCGGCGAGCGCCCGCCGGTCGGCGTGCGAGAGCTGCTCGTAGTCGAGCAGGACCGCGGCGGCGACCAGCGGCCCGGCCAGGCAGCCCCGCCCGGCCTCGTCGGTGCCGGCGACGAAGCGGCTCTGCAGGCCGCGGTCGAAGGCGAAGAGGCGGCGGCTGCGCGCCAGCCGCCGCCGGTGGGTGACCGACTTAGAAGACGCCGATGCGATCGGGGGGCCAGTAGGTGGCAAAGGCTTCACCGATGATCCAGTCGCGGGGGACGGGTCCCCAGAAGCGGCTGTCGTCGCTTGCCCCACGATTGTCGCCCATCATGAAGTAGTGGTCGGGTGGAATCGTGATCTCCCGCGGCATGTTGCAGGCCGCGGCGGCGCCGCAGGGCACGATGAAGGGCTCGTCTTTCTGCTCGACCCCGTTCACCACCGGGTGCCCGTTCCTGACCGAGAGCGTGTCGCCCGGGCCGGCGACGATCCGCTTGATGAAGTTCTGGCTCGACTCGGCCGCGGTCGGTTTCGGGCACGGTTCGCCCTGGTTCGGCTGCACCCCGCACTCGGTGCCGTTGTCGGCCCCGGCTGGTGGGTGGAAGACGACGATGTCGCCGCTCTCCGGATCCTTGAAGTGGTAGACGAAGCGGTTGACCAGAACCCGCTGGCCGACGTCGAGCGTCGGCTCCATCGATTCGGAGGGAATCTGGTACGGCTTGACCAGCCAGGCCTGGATCGCCAGCGCCAGCCCAAGGGCCAGCGCGACGATGACGACCAACTCGATCAGCCCGCCGCCCGCGCCCTTCGGCTTCGGGATCAGCGGTTTCAGGCTTTGTCCTCGTCGGAGTCGCCGGGCTCGGCCGGCTCCTCGTCCTCGGCATCTCCTGACGCTGCGTTGTCCTCGGTCTCCCCCGCCTCGGACGCCTCCGCGCCCGTATCCGCCGCCGCCTCAGTCTCTGCCGCCGCCTCCGGCTCGCTCGTCTCCGCCCCGGCCTTAGCCTCCTCGGTCGCCTCGACCTCAGCCTCCGGCTCGCCGCCCTCGGCCTCAGCCGCGGGCGTCTCCGGCTCCGCCGCCGGCACCACCTCGTCCTGGCTGATGCCCTCGGCGTCGGTCGCGGCCGCGGCCGCTCCCGGCGCGACGACGACGTCGTCGTCGATGCCCCAGCGCCGCTCGGCGACGCGGGCCGCCTTGCCGATCCGGCCGCGCAGGTAGTAGAGCTTGGCCCGGCGCACGTCGCCGCGCGCCGCCACCTCGAGCTTCTCGATCTTCGGCGAGTGCAGCGGGAAGGTCCGCTCGACGCCGACCCCGAACGACTGCTTGCGCACGGTGAAGGTCTCGCGCACGCCGGAGCCCTGCCGCCGCAGCACCACGCCCTCGAAGACCTGGGTGCGCTTGCGGCTGCCCTCGATCACCTGGAAGTGGACGCGGACCCGGTCGCCGGGCGCAAAGGAAGGAAGCCCCTGCTTCAGCTGGGCGCGCTCGATGCTGTCGATTACGGAGCTCATTTGACGAGAAAAAACCGCCGGGGCCCGGAAGTGGGAACCGTGCGGTGGCGGAATGGTAGCTACTCGGCGTCCGACTCGAACTGCTCGGCCCGGGCGCGGCTCTGCGCGAGCCGCCACTGGTGGACCTTCTCGTGGTCGCCGGAGAGCAGGATCTCCGGCACCTCCCAGCCTCTGTGGACGGCCGGGCGGGTGTAGTGCGGGTACTCCGGCATCCCCTCCAGGGTCTGGCTGAACGACTCCTCGACCGCGCTCTCGGCATGGCCCAGCGCCCCCGGCAGCTTGCGCATCAGCACGTCGGCGACGACCATCGCCGGCAGCTCGCCCCCGGCCAGCACGTAGCGCCCGATCGAGAGCTCGTCGTCGGCGAGGTGCTGGTGGACGCGGTCGTCGAAGCCCTCGTAGCGCCCGCAGAGCAGCGCCACGTGCGGCTCCTGGGTCAGCTCGTCGGCGATCGGGTCGTCGAGCTGCCGCCCGGTCGGCGAGAGCAGGACGATCCGCGGCCGCTCGCCTTCGCCGTAGGCGGCCTGCAGCGCCGCGTCGACCACGTCGACCCGCAGCACCATCCCGGCCCCGCCCCCGTACGGCGCGTCATCGACCTGGCCGGCGTTGAGCGGGGTCGTGTCGCGGTAGTTGAAGAAGCGCAGCTCGTTGCCTTCGGCGATCGCGTTCGTAACCGAACGCTGCGACTGGAACCAGTCGAAGGCCTCCGGGAACAGGGTGAAGATGTCGAGCTTCAATCGAGGATGTCGACTATGACACGCCGATCGATCCTCACCGCGGCGGCCTTGGCGATCGTCCTGATCGCGTTCGCGACCCGGCCGTTTTTGCCGATCACGCGGCCGAGGTCGTCGTCGGCGACGCTGATCTCGTAGACCAGGTCGCCGTCCTCTTCCAGCTCCTCGACGACGACGGCCTCCGGCTCCTCGACCAGAGCCTTGACGAGGAACTCGATCAGCTCGGTCATCGCGGCCTCGCTAGCTGCCGGAGGCGGCGATGCCCTTGGTGCGCAGCAAGCCGGCGACCGTCTCCGACGGCTGGGCGCCGTGCTCGAGCCAGTGGCGGGCGCGCTCCTCGTCGATCTCGATCAGCGAGGGCTCGGTCTGCGGGTTGTACTGGCCGATCGTCTCGATCGTGCGCCCGTCACGCGGCGAGCGTTTGTCGGCGACGACGATCCGCCAGATCGGGTTCTTCTTCGAACCCACCCTTCTAAGTCTGATTCTGACTGCCATAGGCCGGCGCAGGTTACAGGAGTCGCTAGCGCCGGCGGATCTTCGGTCGCGGAGCGCCGCCGCTCATCTGCGCCAGCTGCTGCATGTCGGGCATCTTGCCCCCGGCCATCGAGCGCATCATCACCCGCATCTGGTCGAACTGCTTGACCAGCTGCTTGACGTGCTGGACCCGCGTGCCGGAGCCGTTGGCGATCCGTTTGCGCCGCGAGCCGTTGATCATCGCCGGGTTGGCGCGCTCGGCCGGAGTCATCGAGAGGATGATCGCCTCGACCCGGTCGAGCTCACGCTCGTCGACGTCGGCGTTCTTCAGCTGCTTCATCGCGCCCATCCCCGGCAGCATCCCGATCAGCCCGCTCAGCGGCCCCATCTTGCGCACCTGGCGCATCTGCTGGAGGAAGTCCTCGAGCGTGAACTGGTCCTTTTCGAGTTTCTTCTGCAGGTCTTCCGCCTGCTGCTCGTCGACCTGCTGCTCGGCCTTCTCGATCAGGCTGAGCACGTCGCCCATCCCGAGGATGCGCTGCGCCATCCGGTCGGGGTGGAACTTGTCGAAGTCCTCCAGCTTCTCGCCGGTCGAGGCGAAGAGGATCGGCTTGCCGGTCACCGCCTTGACCGAGAGCGCGGCGCCGCCGCGAGCGTCGCCGTCGAGCTTGGTCATCACCACGCCGTCGAACTCGGCCGCCTCGGCGAACGACTCGGCGACCGCGACCGCGTCCTGGCCGGTCATCGCGTCGACCACGAGCAGGACGTCGTGCGGCTTCGTCTTCTTGCGAATCCGGGCCAGCTCGCCCATCAGCTCCTGGTCGATGTGGAGGCGGCCGGCGGTGTCGACGATCAGCACGTCGCGGCGCTCCTCGTGCGCCTTCCCCAGCGCCCACTCGGCGATCGCGACCGGGTCGGCGTCGGTCCCCTGCTGGTAGACGGCAGCGCCGGCCCGCTGGCCGACCGTGACCAGCTGGTCGACCGCGGCGGGGCGGTAGACGTCGCAGGCGGCCAGCGCGACGTCCTTGCCTTCCTTGCCGAGCAGCTTCGCGAGCTTGGCGCAGGCGGTCGTCTTACCGGAGCCCTGCAGGCCGGCCATCAGGATCACGGTCGGGCCGCCGCTCGCCATCGCCAGCTCGCGGCCGCTGCCGCCCATCAGCTCGGCCAGCTCCTCGTTGACGATTTTGACCACGTGCTGGCCGGGGTCGAGGCTGTCCAGCACCTCGGAGCCGAGGCAGCGCTCCTTCAGCGTCTTCGTGAAGGTTTTGACGACCTTGAAGTTGACGTCGGCCTCGAGCAGGGCGAGGCGGATCTCGCGCATCGCCGCGTCGACGTCGGACTCGGTCAGCTTGCCGCGGTTGCGGACGTCGGAGAGGGTCGACTGGAGGCGCTCTGAGAGCTGGTCGAACACGGCTGCCCAGCTTAGGGCAGCTACTCGGCGAGCAACGCTTCGGCGTACTCGCCGGGGTCGAACGGGCGCAGGTCCTCGAGCGTCTCGCCGACCCCGATCAGCTTCACCGGGATCTCCAGTTCGGCGGCGATCGCCAGCGCGATCCCACCCTTCGCGGTGCCGTCGAGCTTGGTCAGGACCACACCGTCCACGTCCACCGCTTCGGAGAAGACCTTGGCCTGGCGCAGCCCGTTCTGGCCGGTCGTCGCGTCGATCGAGATCAACGTCTCATGCGGCGCCGCGGGGATCTGCTTGGCGATCACCCGCCGCACCTTGGTCAGCTCGTCCATCAGGTTGCCCTGGGTGTGGAGGCGGCCGGCGGTGTCGACGATCACCACGTCGGCGCCGCGGGCGCGGGCGGCGGAGATCGCGTCGAAGGCGACGGCGCCGGGGTCGGCGCCTTCCTGGCCGCGGATCAGCTCGGCGCCGGCCCGCTGCGCCCACTCGGCGAGCTGCTCGGAGGCGGCGGCGCGGTAGGTGTCGCCGGCCGCGAGCACGACCGAGAGGCCCATCTCCTTGCTCAGGTGCCAGGCGACCTTGCCGATCGTCGTCGTCTTGCCGGTGCCGTTGACGCCGACCATCATCAGCACCGCCGGCTCGCCGCTGAGGTCGATCGGCGCGCGGCCGGTCGAAGCGACCTCGGCGAGGATCTCGATCAGGCGGTCGCGCACGGCGACCCCGTCGGCGGGGACGGTGCCGGCCTCGACCTCGTGCTCGAGCCGCTCGACCACGGCGGCGGTGGTCGGGGCGCCGGCGTCGGCGAGGATCAGCGCCTCCTCGAGCCGCTCCCAGGTCTCCTCGTCGATGCGCTCGAAGAGGCTGGCCGAGATCTCCTCGGTCAGCGCCTGGCGGCTCTTCGAGAGGCTCTCGCGCAGGCGCTTGAAGACGCCGCGGCGCTGCTGCTCAGGCTCAGGCTCCGCCGAGACGTTCGCGCTCACGCGCGAACCGAGGTCGATCATCTCCTGCCAGCTCGTTGCCATTGCTGGACGGAGAGGCTATCTGCGCCGCCGCCTGCTTGAGCTCCTCGACCGCGGCCTCGAGGTGGCCGCTGAGGCGTTCGGCGTCCGGCAGCGCACCGGGGTCGGCGAGCAGGCCGAAGCCGACCTGGCCGTTGTAGCTGAGGATCGCGATCGCCAGCGCGTGGCGGTGGGCGAGGAAGCCGACCGGGTAGACCGCGGTCAGCTCACGGCCAAGCACGTAGAAGGGCACCTGCGGCCCGGGGAAGTTGGTGACCAGGAGGTTGAAGAGGCGGGTCGAGAAGTTGATCGCCGCGGTCGGCATCAGCAGCACGGGCGGAGCGAAGTCGCGGAACCAGTCGTTGAGGCCCCAGATCGCCTCGGCGCCGAGCGGCTGCTTGGAATCCTTGAGCGCGTCCATCGCCGCCGAGACCGAGCGCAGCCGCTCGACCGGGTCGGCGATCCCGATCGGCAGCGGGCCGCGCATCGCGGTCAGTTTGTTGCCAAGCTCGCCGTGCTCGTTTTCGGTCCGGATCGAGACCGGCACCAGCGCCTTCAGCTCGACTCCGTCGACGGCGACCTCGCGCTCGACCAGCCAGCGGCGCAGGGCACCCGCGACCACCGCCAGGGTGACGTCGTTGACGGTGCCGCCGAGCGCGTTCTTGACCTGCTTGAACTCGGGCAGGCTGAAGTTCGCCCAGCAGAAGCTGCGGTTGGGGCCGATCTCCGTGTTGAGCGGTACCCGCGGTGCCGGCCGGGCGAGGTTCCAGGTCACCTCCCAGAGGCCGGTGAGGCCGTCGGCGGCGCGGCGGCGCGCCCGCCGCGGCTCCCGCGCGGCGCGGCGCAGCCAGCGGCCGAGCCGGCGCAGGGTCGCCCCGACCCCGGTGATCGCGCGCCCGAGCAGGCCGAGCCGGGTCGGCGTCCGGGCCGGCTCCCAGGGCTGCTGCTCGCGCGCCGGCTCGGCTTTCGGCTCGACGTCGAAGAGCAGCATCCCGATGTCGACCGCGGAGATCCCGTCGGCCATCGCGTGGTGGGTCTTGTAGACGATCCCGAAACGGTCGTCCTCGAAGCCCTCGACCAGGATCAGCTCCCAGAGCGGTTTCGCCCGGTCCAGCGGCGGCGCCAACAGCTCGCCGACCAGGTCGCGGAACTGCTGCTCGGTGCCCGGCGCCGGCAGGGTGAGGCGGCGCACATGCTGGTGGATGTCGAAGCCCGGATAGTCGACCCAGAACGGCGTGCCGAGCCCGAGCGGCGGGTAGAGCAGCCGCTGGCGCAGCCGCGGCAGATGATGGACGCGGCCGCGGATGTGGGTGAGGAAGTCGTCCTCGCTCGGCGGGCTGCCCTCGCACATCAGCAGGGCGCCGATCGCCATGTGCCCGTTCGCTTTCTCGTTGGCCAGGAAGGACGTGTCGAAAGACGTCAGCCTGTCCATGTGCCGCTGTGCCATCGCTGCCCTCCCTGGGTCGCGAGGGTCTCCCGTCCCTCGCTCGCAGGGTATCGCTTACATGGGAGTTCCCGGATCGGCCTGGCGCGGCGCGGTGTCTAAGCGACGGCGGAGAGAGTGTTGCCGCCATCGTCCCCTTCGTCCGCTCCGTCGTCCTCGGCGATTTCGCGCGGCAAGCGCCGCGAGACGACCTTGGTCACGCCATCGCCGCCCATGCTGACCCCGTAGAGGACGTCGGCGGCGTCCATCGTCCGTTTCTGGTGGGTGACGATGACGAACTGGGCGCGGTCGGAGAAGCGCCGGATCAGCTGCAGGAAGCGGTCGATGTTGGCGTCGTCGAGGGCGGCCTCGACCTCGTCGAGGATGTAGAAGGGGCAGGGCCGGGCGAGGAAGACGGCGAAGACGAAGGCGAGCGCGACCAGCGACTTCTCGCCGCCGGAGAGCAGCGAGAGCTTGCGGGTCGACTTGCCGGCCGGGGTGACCTCGATCTCGACCCCGAGCTCCTCGCGCTCTTCTTCCTCGTCCTCAGGCTCCGGCTCGGCGTCGCTCGGCGCCTCCTGCTCACCCGCCGGCCGCTCCGCGTCACGGACCGGACGCAGGCTGACCCGGCGCAGGGCGCCGCGGCCGCCGGGGAAGAGGTGCGCGACCATCTCCTCGAAATTCTTCGCGGTCGCGTCGAAGGTCTGCTCGAAGGCGCGCTCGATCTCGTCGTCGATCTCGCGGATCAGCGTCTCCAGCTCGCGCATCGCCCGCTCGGTGTCCTCGCGCTGCGCCTGCAGGCTCTCGACGTGCTCGCGCGCCTCCTCGTACTCGCGCTCGGCCAGCGGGTTGACCGGGCCGATCTGGGCGCGGCGGCGCTCGAGGCGCTCGAGCCGGCGGTCGATCTCGGCCCGCTCCTCCTCGCCCATCGCCAGCTCGGCCGGCGCTACCTCCTCGCCCAGCCGCTCGGCGATCGAGGCCAGCTCGCGCTCCGCCTCGGCGCGGCGGTCGCCGAGGTGGGCGGCCTCGACCTCGGCTTTGGTCAGCGCGTCGGCGACCGCCGACATCTCGGCCTGCAGCTCGAACTCCTGCCGTGAGCAGGCGCGCAGCTCCTCGGCGATCTCGTCGCCGTCGTCCTCGCCGCCGACCACCTTGCCCTCGGTGCGCTCGACCCGGGCGCGGATCGCGGCGCCGGCCCCCTCGACGGCGGCGAGCGCGGCGCGGGTGTCGTCGAGCAGCGCCTCGCCGTCGGCGAGCCGCTTGCGCATCGCCTCGCGGTGGCGCTCGCCGAGCAGGCCCTCGGCGCGGCGGGCGTGGCGCGAAGCGCGCTCCGCCCCGGCCCGGACGTCGCCGAGCGCCACCTCACGCGCTGCCTCGGCGGCGGCATCGGAGCGAGCTACCTCGAGTCCCTTGACGGCGGCGCTGAGGCCGGCGTCGACCTCGCCCAGCTCCTCCTCGAGCTTGCGGGCGCGCTCGCCGGGGGCGGCGCCGGGGCCGACGTCGAGCGTCAGCGGGCCGAGCTCGGAGCGCAGCCGCTCCAGCCCCGCCTCGAGCTCGGTGACGCGGCTGGCGAGGCTGTTGGCGCGGACGGCGATCCGCTCCTGCTCGCCGCGCAGCTTGGTCAGGAGGCCCCAGGCCTGGGTGCGCTCGCGATCGCGGGCGGCGAAGCGCTCCTCGGCCTCGCGGCGGCGCTTGCTGACCGCGCCCAGCTTCGTCTCGATCCCGGCCCGGGTCGCCCGCGCTTTCGCCGCCGCCTTCTCCGCCGCGGCGGCCCGGTCGGCGCCGAAGCGCAGCTCCTCGGAGACGATCTGGCCGCGCAGGCCGAGCTCCTCGCGCTCGATCCTCGCCCCCAGCTCGGCCGCCTGTGCCTGCCGCTTCAGCGGCCGCAGCCGTGCCCGCGCCTCGCGCTCGACGTCGAGCGCGCGGTCGAGGTTGTCGCGGGCGGCGCGCAGCTTCAGCTCGGCCCGGCGGCGGCGCTTGCGGTGCTTGCCGAGCCCCGCCGCCTCCTCGACCAGGAGCCGCCGCTCGCGCGGTTTCGAGTGGATGATCGTCTCGACCCGGCCCTGCGAGATCACCGAGTGCATCTCGCGCCCGAGATTTGTGTCGGAGAGCACGTCGGTGACGTCGGCGAGCCGGCAGCGGGCGCCGTTGAGGCGGTAACCGCTGTCTCCGGAGCGGTCGAGGTGGCGCTGCACGGCGATCTCGGAGAACTCGGTCGCGGCGCGCCCGTCGGCGTTGTCGATCACGACCTCGACCTCGGCCGCGCGGCGCTGCCCGATCCCCTTGCCGCCGGCGGAGATCACGTCCTGCATCGAGGCACCGCGGATCGCTCCCGGGCTCTGCTCGCCGAGCGCCCAGAGCACCGCGTCGGTGATGTTGCTCTTGCCGGAGCCGTTGGGGCCGACGATCACGCTGACGCCGGGCGAGAACTCAAGGCTCACCCGCTCGGGGAACGACTTGAACCCCTTCATCGTGATCGATCTCAGATACATGGACCCTGTTTGCGACTGCTGTTCCTCGACAGCTATTTATGCGACGCCTAGGCTCGCGGGTGCGTCGGACGCGAACCAGGCGTCGTTTTCACCCACCTAGCTGCTTTAAAGCTTGCTCGGCAGCGACCTGCTCGGCCGCCTTCTTGCTCCGCCCGGCCCCTTCGCCGACCGGCTCAGAGTCGACGATCGCCTCCACCGCGAAGGTGCGCCGGTGGGGCGGGCCGGTGGCGGCCGTGACCTCGTAGCTTACGCGCGCCCCGCGTCGCGCGAGCAACTCCTGCAGGGCCGACTTGAAGTCGATCCTGGTCTCGGAGGCGTGCTCGATCCGCGGTTCGAAGGCGGCGGTAACGGCGGCCGCGGTGCGCTCGAAGCCGAAGGCGACGTAACAGGCCCCGATCAGCGCCTCGGTCGCCTCCGGCAACGGCCGCTCGCCGTCGAGCAGGACCGCGGCCGGGATCGCGCCTGTGACCCCGTCCGGCTCGTTTTCGCGCAGCATCTCCGGCACCCCGAGCCGGCGCCCGACCTCGGCGCAGGAGACCCCGCTGACCGCCTGGTTGTGGACCTTGGTGAGGCCGCCGGAGGCGAGCTCGCCGAAGCGCTCGAACAGCTCGCCGGCGACGGCCAGCCCGAGCACGCTGTCGCCGAGGAAGGCGAGCCGCTCGAAGGAGTCGACCCGGCGCTCGGTCCAGGAGGAGTGGGTCAGCGCCTGCTGGCGCAGGTCGGCCGGCAGCTCCTCGATCAGGGCCGCGAGGGCCGTCTCCGCCGGCTCTGCGCTCGCCGCCACCCGCTCAGGCCGGGGCGTGCTCGACCACGAACCCAACCGCGTCGCCAACCGTCTCGATCCGCGACGCCTGCTGCTCGGAGACGCTGATCCCGTAGCGGTCCTCGAGCTCCATCACCAGCTCGTAGAGATCAAGCGAGTCGGCGTCGAGATCCTCCTTGAAGCGGGTGCCCTCGCCGATCTTCTCGATCTCGACCTCGAGCTCCTCGGCCAGGTGGCGGCGGACCAGGGCCAGGACTTCGTCGCGATTCATCCCCTGCTTCCTATCATGCGCTTCCCTCCGCCGCGAGCCCACCGCGGGTGGCGCCGCCCTCGCGCAGCAGAGCTGCGGTGCGGCCGACCGCGTCGACCTCGGCGCAGCGCGCCGCCAGGCGCACCGCGTTGGCGATGCCCTCGGAGCCGGCGCTGCCGTGGCCGACCACGGCGATCCCGCGCAGGCCGAGCAGGATCGCCCCACCGGTCGTGTCCGGGTGCAGTTCGCGTTTGAGGCCGCCGAGGGCGGGCCTGAGCAGGAGGCCGCCGACGGCGGAGATGGGGTTGGAGCGAGCCGCGTCGCCGACCGCGCCGGCGACCGCCCTCGCCGTTCCCTCCATCAGCTTCAGCGCCACGTTGCCGGTGAAGCCGTCGCTGACGACGACGTCGACCGTGCCGGCGGTGAGGTCGCCGCCCTCGACGTTGCCGGCGAACTCGATCCCGGGCGCGGCGGAGAGCACGCGGTGGGCCTCGACGATCTCCTCGCGTCCCTTGCCGGCCTCCGCGCCGACCGTGAGCAGGCCGACGCTGGGGCTCTCGACCGCGAGCACCGCGGCGCTGAAGGCGGCGCCGAGGAAGGCGAACTGGACCAGGTGCTGGGCGCGGACCTCGACGTTGGCGCCGACGTCGAGGAAGAGCACCGGTTTGCCGGGCACCGGGACCTGGACGGCGAGGGCGGGACGCTGTACGCCTTTGAGCCGGCGCAGGCCGAAGGTGGCGGCCGCCATCGTCGCCCCGGTCGAGCCGGGGCTGACCAGCGCGTCGGCACCGTCCTCGGCGACGTCGCGGGCGGCGCGCACGACCGAGGCCTCGGGCTTGGCGCGGACCGCCGGCACCGGGTCCTCCTCGTTGGCGATCCAGTCCCTGGTCTCGATCACCTCGACCCCCTCGACGCCGCCGAGGCCGAGCTCGCGCTCGCGGCCGAAAACGCGCACGGAGATCCCGTCTGCCGCCGCCAGCCGCGCGCCCTCGGCGAGCACCTCGAAGCCCTGCTCAGCGCCGTACCCGTCGAGGGCAACGGTGACGCCGCGGGCGGGCGACACCGCTACTCGGAGTCGGGGGCGCCCGTCGCCGGGGCCTCGGCGACTCTGTGCGTGATCACTTCACGCCCGGCGTAGGTGCCGCAGGTCGGGCAGACCCGGTGCGGCAGCCGCGGGCTGTGGCAGCGCGGGCAGCTGTTCAGCGTCGCCTTGCCGGCCTTGTGGTTGGCGCGGCGCTTGTCGCGGCGGGCGCTGGAAGTTCTCTTCTTCGGTACGGCCATCGGTCGCGGGATGGTAGCCGGTTCGCGCTCAGTACAGCGCGCGGACCACGGCAAGGTCGCCCTGCTGCCAGACGACCGTCCCTTCGCTCCAGCGGGCAAGGTCCTCGAGCTGGTCGCCGACGAAGACGTCGCCGATCACCAGCGCGCGGGCGTGGTCCTTAACGCGGCGGCAGAGCGCCTGCCTCTGCTCGTCGTCGAGCTGGTTGACCGAGAGGACCGAGATCACCAGGTCCCAGGGCCCGTCGGGCAGCGGATCCTCGATCCGCGCCAGCTGCACGTCGTCGTAGCTCTGGCGGGCGCGGAAGACCATGTCCGGGCTGGCGTCGAGGCCGATCACCCAGGCCTCGGGATAGGCCTCGATCAGGCGCCGGGTCGTCTCCCCCGTCCCCATCCCCAGCTCCAGCACCCGCTCGGGCGGGAAGGGAATCGCCGCCACGGCCTGGTCCTGGAGCTCGTCGTAGCCGGGGATCTCGGCACGGATCCGCTCCAGGTAAATCTCCGGTTTCCAGTCGAAATGGGCCATTCCGTAATCTCGTCGGGAGAGTCATCGTAAGCCCGAGGCCAGCGGAGGTCTGCTCATGCCCGCAGCGCGCAGCACCACCATCGACCTGGGTCGCCTCTCGCTCTCCTCCGGCGAGGGCAGGCGGCTGGAGCTACCGGTCGAGCTCGAGCCGTTCGAACTGGGCGGCCAGACCTACGTCGCGGACCCGGCGGCGCCGGCCACGCGACTCGACGTCTCCCGCCCCAGCGGCGGCTACGCCTTCCACCTCACCTTCCCCATCCACCTCGAGGGCCCGTGCATGCGCTGCCTCGAGCCGGCCGCGCTCGACCTCGAGGTCGAGGCACGCGAGGTCGACCAGGCGGCGACCGAGGACGAGGAGCTGCGCAGCCCCTACGTGGTCGATGACGAGCTCGAGATCGGCCGCTGGGCGCACGACGCGACCATGCTCGCGCTTCCCTCCCGCCTCCTCTGCCGCCCCGAGTGCGCCGGCCTCTGCCCCGTCTGCGGCGAGCCGCTCAACGACGCCGACCCCGCCGACCACGAACACGAGCAGGCAACCGACCCCCGCTGGTCCGCCCTCAAAGACCTCAAACTCGAGTAGAGGGGGGAGAATTCCGTGGGCGCGACGACTTATTGGCCACATGGGCCAAAAACCTGTCGCACCCGACGAAGCGGTCGCCCAATTGGCCGCTCGGCAGCACGGCGTCGTCACGACCGCTCAACTCGCTCGGCTAGGTATCAGCCCCTACGCAGCGTCCAAACGGGCACGATCGGGGCGCCTTCATCGCCTCCATCGTGGCGTTTACGCGGTCGGTCATCAGGCGCCGTCGTGGCACAGGCAGTGGATGGCGGCGGTTCTCGCCTGTGGGGACGGAGCGGTGCTCAGCCACTTGAGCGCGGCACATCTGTGGCAGCTTTTAGACCCCCGACCCGGTGCGACCGACGTTTCGATCCGCCGAGCGGGAGGAATCGCTCAGCGGCGACGCATCCGCATCCACTGCCGCCGATCTCTTGATCGGGCTGCGATCACCAAGCGTCAGCGGATTCCAGTCACCACGCCAGCACAGACCATCGCTGACCTGAAAAACGTGGTCTCGCCCGCACGACACCGCCGTGCCATCCGGCAAGCGGAGGTGTTGGGACTGCCCACCGGTCGGATATCAACGGAGCGGACCCGAAGCGAGCTGGAGCATCTTTTTCTGCGGCTCTGCGAACGCCACCGTCTGCCTAAGCCCGAGATCAACGTTCGCGTCGGTCCGTACGAGGTCGACTTCCTATGGCGCGCCGAGCGTCTGATCGTCGAAACCGACGGCTACCGCTACCACCGCGGATCGCAAGCCTTCGAGGACGACCACGCTCGTGAACTCGAGTTCCACGCCCGCGGCTATACGTTCCGCCGCTACAGCTACCGGCAAGTCACGACCGAGCCGCACGCCGTCGCTGCGGCCGTTCGCGAAGCCCTACAACGCTCCCGTCCCTGATCCACTGCCGCAGCGGTGACGCAGGGCGGGGTCGTGTGCCCCTCCAGCGCAGCGGCGTCCCGATTTTCGCAGCGGAGCACTCGGCGAGATGCCACGCACCCGGCGAAAATCCCAGCAAGCAGGAGGGGCACACGACCCCGCTCCTACCTCAACGCTAAGGCTGCTCGTCGAGCTCGGCGACCGGCTGCTCTTCCTCACGGCCGGCCAGCCGGTCGCGGCCGCGCTGCACGGCCGCGAGGAACTTCTGCAGGTTGACTTCGAGAGTGTTGAGGATCTCGTCGGCGTAGTCCTCGGCGCCGAGGCGGATTTCGCGCTCGCGGGTGCGGGCGTCCTCGACGATCTCGTCGGCGGCGCGCTCGGCCTGCTTGGTGACCTCCTCGTCGGAGATCAGCCGGGCCTGTTGCTCGCGGGCCTCGCGGACGATCCGCTCCGCCTCGCGTTTGGCCTCCGCCAGCATCTCCTGGCGCTCCTTGACGATCCAGCGCGCCTGCTTGATCTCCTCGGGGATCGTCGCCCGCATCTGGTCGAGGAGGTCATAGATCTCCTCGCGGTCCACACGCACCTGATCGGTCAACGGGACCGGTCGGGCGTTGTGGACGACGTCGTCCAGCTTGTCTATGAGAACGAGTACGTCCATTTGCAGGGTCGTAAGCCTACGTGTATGCGGGGTCTTTGGTGAAGATGCCGTTGTCCAGGCCGTCTTTTTGCAAGCCGTTGCCCACGGGACGAGAAACGGTGGCGAAAGCCTACCTGTCGTCCAGGCGGTCAGCCAGCGCCACTGCAACCGGGGCCGGAACGAGGTCGGAGACATCGCCGCCGAAGGTCGCCATCTCCTTCACCCCGGTCGAGGAAAGGAAGCTGTAGTGCGGGGAAGCGATCACGTAGATGCTCTCGATCCCCGGGTCGAGCTTGCGGTTGAGCTGGGCCATCTCGAACTCGTACTCGAAGTCGGAGATCGCCCGCAGGCCCTTGACGATCGCCTTGGCGCCGTTGTCACGGGCGAACTCGACCAGCAGGGTGGCGAAGATCTGAACCTCGACATTGGGCAGGTCGGCGGTCGCCGCGGCGATGAAGTCACGCCGCTCTTCGGGGTTGAAGAGGGTCTTCTGCTTACGCACCGGGTTGCCGACGACGCCGACGACGACGCGGTCGAAGACCTGAGCGGTGCGGGTGATGATGTCGATGTGGCCGTTGGTGACCGGGTCGTAGCTGCCGGGGCAGACGACGGTCCCGTTGCGCTCGCTCATTCTCCGGCCTCCGCGTAGATCGAGACGTCGGCGGCGCCGTAGCGGCGCTGCCGCAGCCGTTCCAGCGACTCGATCCGCAGGGGGTTGCGAGCGCCGCTCTCGACGATCGCGCGTCCGCCGGCCACAAGCAGCCGCGGCAGATGGGTGTCCAGATCCTGCGCCACGCGGTCGGCGAGTCTATATGGGGCATCAACGAAGACAAGGTCGAAGCGGTTGGCGCCGGGGCCTTCCGTGGTGCTCGTCAGCCAGCGGCCGACGTCGGCCCGGACCAGCTCCGCCCGCTCGCCGAGGCCGAGCCGCTCGACGTTGCCGAGCGCCGGCCTGGTGTCGCGGTCGACGAGGACGGCACTCGCGGCGCCGCGCGAGAGCGCCTCGATCGCCAGCGCCCCGGTGCCGCAGTAGAGGTCGAGGACGGTGGCGCCGTCGACCCGCTCGCCGAGCGCGGAGAAGATCGCCTCGCGGACGCGGTCCGAGGTCGGCCGCACCTTCCAGCCGCGGGGGGCGACGAGATGCTGCCCCTTCAGCTCTCCGGCAATTACGCGCATTTCAACCCCCTCCCAGGGGCGTGTCTGAGCAGACGGGGTCATATATGCACCTAAGCTCAGACACGTCTCATAGCGGGATCGGGTCGGCGGCGCCGGCGCCGAAGCGCTGGCGGGCGGCGTCGAGCAGCGGCCCGAGGGCCGGGTCGGCAAGCGAGCCGTGGCGGCGCAACAGCGCCAGCACCTCCTCGCGGGCGGCGAGGAGGGTAGGCGTGTCCTCCGGCAGCTCGGCGACGGCGAAGCGCGGCAGGCCGTGCTGGCGGGTCCCGAGGATCTCGCCCTCTCCGCGCAGGCTGAGATCGACCTCGGCGAGCTTGAAGCCGTCGCTCTCCTTGGCGACCGCCTGCAGCCGCCGCCGCGCCATCCCGCCCGCCTCTTCGGCGAACAGCAAGCAATGCGAGGCGTGCTCGCCGCGGCCGACCCGGCCGCGCAGCTGGTGCAGCTGCGAGACGCCGAAGCGCTCGGCGCCCTCGATCACGATCACGGTCGCGTTGGCGACGTCGATCCCGACCTCGATCACCGTCGTCGCCACCAGCACCTCGGTCTCCCCCGCCGCGAACGCCCGCATCGCCTCCGCCTTCGCCGCCGAGGGCATCTGCCCGTGCAGGACGCCGAGCCTGAAGTCCCGCAGCTCTCCCGCCCGTAGCCGCTCCGCCTCGACCTCCGCCGCCTTGCCGGGCTGTTTGTCGGATTCCTCGACCAGCGGGCAGACGACGAAGGCCTGGCGGCCCTCGCGCAGCCGCGCCCGCAGGAACTCGTAGGCGGCGGCGCGCCGATCCTCCTCGACCAGCCAGGTCTCGACCGGCTGCCGGCCCGCCGGCAGCTCGTGCAGGGCGGTGGTGTCGAGGTCGCCGTAGGCGGTCAGCGAGAGCGTGCGCGGGATCGGCGTCGCGGTCATGTGCAGGACGTGCGGGGCCATCCCCTCCACCCCCTTCGAGTCGAGCGCGCGGCGCTGCTCGACCCCGAAGCGGTGCTGCTCGTCGACCACGCAGAGGCCGAGCCGGGCGAACTCGACCGCCGGCTCGATCAGCGCGTGGGTGCCCAAGATCAGTCCCAGCTCGCCAGAGGCGAGCTGGTTCAGGGCTTGGCGGCGATTCGAAGCGGACGTCGCACCAGTTAGGAGGGCGAACGGGATCGCCTCTTCGGCCAGCAGCTTTCCCAGCGTGATCGCGTGCTGCTCGGCAAGGGTCTCGGTCGGCGCCATCAGCGCCGCCTGGTGGCCGGCTTCGAGCGCCCGCAGCATCGCGTAGACGGCGACCACGGTCTTGCCGGAGCCGACCTCGCCCATCAGCAGCCGCTGCATCGGCTCGCCCGAGTCGAGGTCGGCGTCGATCGCGTCGAAGGCGGCGAGCTGGTCCTTGGTCGGCTCGAACGGCAGCGACTCGAGCCAGCGGCCGACCGGCTCGCCGGGCTTGCCGAGCCGCGGCGCCGGGCGCGCGGTGCGGTGCGAGCGCTTACGAGTCGTCAACAGGGCCTGGTGCAGGAACAGCTCCTCGAACCTGATCCGCTCCTGCGCCTGCTCCACCTGCTCCGGCGCCTCGGGGAAATGCGCCGCCCTGATCGCGTCGCCCACCCCCGCCAGCCGGCGGCGAGCGCGCAGGCCCGCCGGTAGCCCCTCGATCGCGTTCGGCGCCCAGCGGCACGCCTGCTCCGCCCAGTCCCTGATCCGCTGCGCTTTCAGCGCCTCCGTCGCCGGGTGGATCGGAACGAAGCCCGACGAGGCGCTCGGCGTCGCCGACCTGCTCCCACTCGTTGACCACGAAACCGCGTTTGTCGCGCTTGCCGGTGAGCAGGAAGCGGCCGCCGGGGTCCAGCTTCGGGGCGATCCAGGGCTGGTTGAACCAGGTGGCGCGAACGTCGCCGCTCTCGTCGCCGACTTTGACGCTGGTGATACTGAGGCCCCGTTTGCGGAACGGCCGCGGCCGGTTGCCAAGCACCTCGACCAGGACGGTCCCCTGTTCGCCGGGGCCGAGGCTCTCGAGCAGCTGCACCTGGCGGTCGCGGTGTCGGTGCGGGAAGCGCAGTAGGACGTCGCCGACGGTCCTGATCCCTGCTTCGGCGGCGGCTTCGGCCAGCTTCGGACCGACGCCCTCGAGGGCCTCGATCGAGATCTCGAGCACGCTCGGCCGCGGCCAGTGGACCGGCGCCCCGAGCAGCTCGGCGCGGGTCAGCTCGCGCTCGCCGCCGAAGCAGAGCACTACTGCGCCGCGAGCAGCCACCACCAGCTCGGTTGGCCTCCCTCGTGGGTCTCGATCTCGACCCCGTCGGGGACGTGGGTGTCGATCTCGGCGAGGGCGATCGGCGCCCCCTCGCCGGCGATCACGGTGACGATCTCCGCCCCCTCGGCGAGGTGCTGGATCGTCGAGGTGAGGGTCGAGCCGGTGCCGCCCCAGGCGACGATCTCCCCGTCGGCGAAGCCGACCGCGTCGCCTTGCTTGAAGCGGCCCTGGGCGTCGTCGCGGGCGGCCGGAGCGACCCCGCCAATCGCCACTCCCGCCAGCGCTCCCTCGAGCCGGCCGGCGTTCTCCTCGGCGGAGGCGGCGGGGTCGAGCTCGACCAGCGCCAGCAGGCTGGCCTGCTGGGAGAGCGCCGGCACCACCCGGGCCGGCTTCTCGGAGAGCTCGCAGGCGCGCTCGGCCGCCATCACCACGTTGGCGGAGCTGGGCAGAACGAGGATCTCCTCGCTGGGCACGCCGTGGATCCCCGCCAGCAACTCGTAGGTCGAGGGGTTGAGGGTCTCGCCGCCCGGCACGACGTGGGCGCCGAGCCCGGCGAAGAGGCGTTCGAGCCCGGCGCCGGCGGCCACCGCGACCACCCCGGTCCGCCCCGCTTCGAGCCGGGCGGTGCGCTCCGCCATCTGCTCGCGCATGTCGGCGACGTCGAGGTTGGTCACCGCGCCGGCGCCCTCGAACAGCGCCACCGCGGCCTCCGGCTCGTCGGTGTGGACGTGAACCTTCAGCGTCGCCTCGTCGCCGACGACGAGGACCGAGTCGCCGAGCCCCTCCAGCCGCGGCAGGAACTCGCGCGAGGAGAGGCCGCTGCCGGAGACGATGAAGTTGGTGCAGTAGCGGAAGCGGCTGTCCTCGTGGTGCGGGTGGCTCATCCGCGGCGCCGTGTGATGGGGCACCTCGGGCAGCTCGGCGTCGTCGCCGCGCAACCCGGCCACCACCCCGGCCAGGATCAGGACCAGGCCGTGGCCACCGGCGTCGACGACCCCGGACTCGCGCAGCACGTCGAGCTGCTCCGGAGTCCGCGCCACCGCCCGCTCGCCGTCGGCGATCGCCCGCTCCAGCACCTCGGCGAGGATCGCGTCCTGCTGCTCGTCGCTGACGTCGCGGCCGAGCCGCTGCTTGTCGGCCTCGAGGTGGGCGAGCTGGCGGGTCAGCGAGTGGGCCATCTCGCGGAAGACGGTCAGCATCGTCCCCTCCGCCGGCTCCCGCACCGAGTCGTAGGCGGCGTCGGCGGCGCGGGCGAAGGAGGCGGCGACGAGAACCGGGTCGACCAGCTCGCCGGGGCGGCTGGCCAGCTCCTCGGCGGCGCCGCGGACGATCTGGCTGAGGATCACGCCGGAGTTGCCGCGGGCGCCCATCAGCGCCGCCCGCGCCAGCGCCTGGACCAGCTCGGTGCGGCCGACCTCGTCGACCTCGAGGCCGTCGAGCCGGTCCAGCTCCTCCATCACCGCGCGCATCGTCATCGCCATGTTGTCGCCGGTGTCGCCGTCGGCGACCGGGAAGACGTTGAGGTCGTTGACCTCCTGGCGGCGCGCCTCCAGCGAAGCATAGGCAGACGTGATGACCCGCCGGAACCGGGCAATCGAGGGATCGGGCATCGATTCGGAATCTATCCGGCCCAAACGACGGGGTGAAACCAGCGGCCCGAAAGCGTACGAATACGCACATACGTTCGCCCTGGTAGCGTGCCCGCCCGATGCGCGCCTTCGCCACCTGGACCACCGGCCACCGCAAGACGGTGATCATCGGCTGGATCGTCGCCCTGATCGGGGTCGGGATGATCGCCAGCTCGGCCGGCGACGACTTCAGCGAAGAATTCAAGCTGCCCTCCTCCGACTCGCAGGAAGCGTTCGACCTGCTCGAGGAGAAGTTCCCCGCCCAGTCCGGGGAAACGGCGCAGATCGTCTACAAGGCCGACTCCGGGGTCGAGACCCCCGCCGTCAAAGACAAGCTGGAAGACGTCTTCGCCAAGGTGGAGAAAGTGCCGCACGTCAGCGAAGTCGCCAGCCCCTACGAAAGCGGCGGCGCCGCGGCGGTCAGCGAGGACGGCAAGATCGCCTACGCGACGGTTCAGTTCGACGTCACCACCGAAAAACTCCGGGACGGCGAAACCGAGGAGGTGGTGACGAGCGCCCAGGACGCGGCCGGCAACGGCCTCGAGGTGGCGTTGGGCGGGCAGCCGATCGAGGAATACCGCGCCGAAGAAGAAGCGGACATCTCCGGCGCCGTGGGCCTGCTCGCCGCGGTGGTCGTCCTGCTGCTGACCTTCGGCTCGGTCGTCGCCATGGGGCTGCCGGTCGTCACGGCGCTGTTCGCGCTCGGCGTCGGGCTCAGCCTGGTCACGCTCGCAACCCACGTCTTCCCCACGGCCGAGTTCGCGCCGCAGCTGGCGTTCATGATCGGGCTCGGCGTCGGCATCGACTACGCCCTCTTCATCCTCACTCGTTTCCGCAACGGCCTTGATGAGGGGCTGGAGCCACGCCCGGCCGCGATCGCCGCGATCGACACCGCCGGCCGCGCGGTGCTGTTCGCGGGCATCACCGTGATCATCGCCCTGATGGGGATGATGCTGCTCGGGCTCAGCTTCCTCTACGGCGTGGCGATGGCAGCGGCGGTGGCGGTGCTGTTCACGATGATCGCGGCGCTGACCCTGCTGCCGGCGCTGCTGGCGATCGTCGGCCGGCGGGTCAACCGGCTGCGCATCCCCGGCCTCGGCCGTGCCCCGTCGAATCCCGAAGACACCCACTGGTTCCGCTGGAGCCGTGAGATCCAGCGCCGCCCCGTCCTCTCGGCGGTCCTCTCCGGCGGCCTCCTCCTGATCCTCTGCATCCCGACGCTTTCCCTGCGCCTCGGCACTAACGATGCCGGCACCGACCCGGCCGGCACGACGACGCGTGAAGCCTACGACCTGCTCGCCGAAGGCTTCGGCCCAGGCTTCAACGGCCCCTTCCAGCTCGTCGCGGCGCTGCCGGAGCAAGGCGACGACACCGCGCTCACCGAGCTGCGCAGCACGCTCGACAAAGAACCGGGAGTCGCCGAGACCACCTCGGTGACGCTTAACGAGGCCGGCAATACCGGCGTCTTCCAGCTCTATCCGACCACCTCGCCGCAGAGCGAGGAGACGACCGAACTCCTCGATCGCATCCGCGACGAGGCGATCCCGGCGGTCGAGCAACGGACCGGCGCCCAGATCCACGTCGGCGGCATCAACGCGATCTTCGAGGACTTCGGCACCGCGATCACCGAGAAGCTGCCGCTCTTCATCGGCGTCGTCGTCCTGCTCTCGGCGCTGCTGCTGATGGCCGTCTTCCGCTCGGTGCTGGTGCCGCTGAAGGCGATCGTGATGAACCTGCTCTCGATCGGCGCCGCCTTCGGCCTGATCGTCGCCGTCTTCCAGTGGGGCTGGGGCGCCAGCCTGATCGGCGTCGACAGCACCGGCCCGATTATCTCCTTCTTCCCGATCTTCCTCTTCTCGATCGTCTTCGGCCTCTCGATGGACTACGAGGTCTTCCTGATGTCACGGATCCACGAGGAGTGGGAACACCGCAAGGACGCGACCGAAGCCGTCACCCGCGGCCTCGCCCTGACCGGCCGCGTGATCACCGCCGCCGCGGCGATCATGGTCACCGTCTTCGCCTCCTTCATGATCGGCGACGACCGCATCATCAAACTCTTCGGCCTCGGCCTCGCCGCCGCGGTCTTCATCGACGCGGTGATCATCCGCTCGGTCCTGGTGCCGGCGATCATGCAGCTGTTCGGCGAGAAAGCCTGGTGGCTGCCGAGCTGGCTGGACCGCATCCTGCCGCGGCTGCACGTAGAGCCGGCCGAGGGGGACCCAGCTCCCACCGGCGAGCACCCGGTCGTCGAGCAGGTCAAGTAGCGCCCGTTGGACCAGGCGTCGCGAGGAGGGAGTCGGTACTCCTCCGCGTGAATTTGTTGCGCCCCCTAAAGGGGGCAGCTCCCTCAGATAGAGCCCGCCTATGGCGGGCAAAACACCAGATTGCATTTCGCGCGCTTCGCGGACATTCCCGCGGAGGAGTACCGACTCCCTCCCCACGAAACGAACTCCAGCTGACGCTGGCCCCACGGAAGCTTGCGCCAAAGCTCCCGGACCGCTTGTCTCTTAGCTGGAAAAGCTTCCGACCCTCGGCCGTCCCGGCACTGCGAGTCGTTGGAGGGGTCTGGTCGCCCTCCGGGCGAATGTCCGCGAAGCGCGCGAAATGCAATCTGTCCTCTGCGCGCCATAGGCGCGCACCAACTCAGGGAGCTGTCCCCTTTAGGGGACGCGACAAATTCGCCCGGAGGGCGACCAGACCCCTCCCCTACAGACAATCCGAGCTAGCCGGCCTTGATGACCTTGTTGGCCTTGAGGCAGCGCGTGCAGACGTAGGTGCGCAGGGGGCGGCCGTTCTCCTGGATCCGGACCTTCTGCAGGTTCGGATCGAAGCGCCGCTTGGTGGCGACCATCGAGTGGCTGCGGGACTGGCCGAAACCAGGCCCCTTGCCGCAGCTGTGGCATACCTTGGCCATAAGGAGCGGAGATAGTACCCTTTCAGCCACTTAGCTAAGTGGACTAATACTACAACAACCTCCAGCGGTCGAATCGAAAGGGGGAGAGATCGTGGATGCCAAAGACTTAGAGCACGTGAACATGCATTTCGCCAAGACCCATCTCTCGAAGCTGGTCGGGCGCGTCGAACGCGGCGAGGAGATCGTGATCGACCGCGCCGGCAAGCCGGCGGCGAAGTTGGTGCCGGTCCCCAAAGCCAAACCCGGGAAGCGCAAGCTGGGTGGATGGGAGGGTCAGGGGTGGATGGTCTCCGATGAGGAGATGGCCAAGGTCGACAAGGAAATCGCAGAAGAATTCTACGGTCCGGAAGAGGAGTGGCCCGAGGACTGGAAGCAGCGCCGGGAGGGCGATTGAGGCTCCTCCTCGACACTAACGCGCTGTTCTGGAGCCTTGTCGAACCTGAGCGGCTGTCGCGCCATGCGACCGACGAGATCGAGGACAGATCCAATGACGTCTTCATCAGCGTTGTCAGCGCCTGGGAGATCGGTGTGAAGCGAGCAAAGGGAAAGCTCGAGATGCCAGCGGCCCTCGGACCGATGCTCGAGCAGAAGAGCTTCGAGGTGTTGCCGGTCACCTTGCCTCACGCGCTTGCGGTGGAATCGTTGCCGCCCCACCATCACGACCCCTTCGATCGGATCCTGGTCGCTCAGGCACAAATTGAGAAACTGACGCTGGTCACCTCCGACCGTGAGATGCGCCACTACCCGATCTCACTGCTGCCGGCGATCTAGGTGCTGGAGGCGCCGACCTGCCAGCGATATGGATTGACCTCGCGTTTGAGCAACGCCATGCGGGCGACGGTGAGGGCGGCGTTGCGGCCCTGGTCGCGCTTGTCGCCACCGGCCCGGGCGAGGGCCTGCTCCATGTTGTCGCAGGTGATCACGCCGAAGGCGCAGGGGATGCCGGTGTCGAGCTGGACCTCCTGGATCCCGCGGGCGGCCTCGGCGCAGACGAAGTCGTAGTGGTCGGTCTCGCCACGGATCACGACGCCGAGACAGGCGACGCCGGCGACGCGGCCGGCGGTCGCGTGCAGCTTCGCGGCGAAGGGCAGCTCGTAGGCACCGGGAACCGAGTGCGCGCTGACGTTCTCGGCCGGCACTCCGGCCAACTCGAAGCCCTGGTGGGTGCCGGCGACAAGGCGCTGCGCGAGGTCCTCGTAGAAGCGCCCGACGCAGACCGCGAAGCGGAGCGGCGCCAGCGTCTCGCGCTCCTCCGCCGTGAACTGCTCGAGAAACGCCCCCGCCTCACTCATCGGCTTCCTTCGCGTCGCGTTCCTCCTCGTCGCGGATCATCTCCTCGTCGAGCGCCAGGCCCTGGTGGTGCAGCGAGTGCCCCATCTTGTCGCGCTTGGCGCGCAGGTAGGCCTCGTTGTGCATGTTCGGGTCGGACTCGATCGGGACCTGCTCGGAGACCGAGAGCCCGTAGCCCTCGAGGCCGACGATCTTTTTCGGGTTGTTGGTGAGGATGCGGATGCTGGAGAGGCCGAGGTCGACGAGGATCTGGGCGCCGATCCCGTAGTCGCGCAGGTCCGCCGGCAGGCCCAGTTTGAGGTTGGCCTCGACCGTGTCGGCCCCCTCCTCCTGCAGTTTGTAGGCGCGCAGCTTGTTGAGCAGGCCGATCCCGCGCCCCTCCTGGGAGAGGTAGAGCAGGACGCCCTGGCCCTCCTCCTCGATCATCGCCAGGGCCGAGGCGAGCTGCTCGCCGCAGTCGCAGCGCATGCTGTGAAAGACGTCGCCGGTGAGGCACTCACTGTGGACCCGGACGAGCACGTCCGCGGCGCCGTCGACCTCGCCCTTGACCATCGCCACGTGGTGTTTGTCGTCGACCAGCGAGCGGTAGCCGACCGCGGTGAAGTCGCCGAACGAAGTCGGCAGCGCGGTGTCGACGACCCGCTCGACCAGCTTCTCGGTGCGGCGGCGGTAGGCGATCAGCTCGGCGACGGTGATCATCTTCAGGCCGTGCCTCTGGCAGTAAGGAATCAGGTCGGGGACGCGGGCCATGGTGCCGTCGTCGTTCATCACCTCGCAGATCACCCCGGCCGGGGTGAGGCCGGCGAGGCGGGCGAGGTCGACGCTGGCCTCGGTGTGGCCGGTCCGCTCGAGCACGCCCCCGTCTTTGGCCCGCAGCGGGAACATGTGGCCGGGGACGACGATGTCGCGCGGCCCCGACTCGGGGTCGATCGCGACCTGGATCGTGTGGGCGCGGTCGTGGGCCGAGATCCCCGTGCTGACCCCACCGGCGGCCTCGATCGTGACCGTGAAGGCGGTCTGCAGCGGCGCCTCGTTCTTCGCCGCCATCAGCTTCAGCCCGAGCCGTTCGCAGCGCTCCGCGGTCAGCGCCAGGCAGATCAGGCCGCGCGCCTCTTTGGCCATGAAGTTGACCGCCTCGGGCGTGGCGAACTGGGCCGCCATCACCAGGTCCCCCTCGTTCTCGCGGTCTTCGCCGTCGCAGACGACGACCATGCGGCCGCGGCGGATCTCCTCGATCGCTTCCTCGATCGAGGAGAACGGGCCCTCCCCCGCCTCCGGTACCGCCGTCTGGTTTTCGGTCTTGGTCTCGCTCATGCCTGCTCCTTTCCCGCGAATGGTGCCAGCAACCGCTCCACGTACTTCGCCACGATGTCGCACTCGACGTTCAGCCTGCTTCCCGGCTCGAGCGCGCCGAGGTTGGTCCGCTCCAGCGTCTCGGGGATCAGCGACACCTCGACCCACCCCTCGCCGAGCGCCGCGATCGTCAGGCTGACCCCGCTGAGCGTGATCGAGCCCTTGGCGACGGCGTAGCGGAGCAGGTCGGGAGCGAGCGTGACGCGGACGCGGCGGGCGAAGCCGTCGTCCTCGACGGCCGCCACCTCGCCGACGCCGTCGACGTGCCCCTGCACGATGTGGCCGCCGAGCCGATCGGATGCCCGCATCGCCAGCTCGAGGTTGACCCGCGAGCCGCTCTCGACGCCGCCGAGCGCGGTCACCGCGAGCGTCTGGTTCATCGCCTCGGTCGCGAAGCCGGCCTCGTCGGCCGCGGTCGCGGTCAGGCAGATGCCGCTGACCGCGACCGAGTCGCCGAGGGCGACGTCGGACGCGAGCTTGGTGGCGATCCGCAGGCGGGCGCCATCCACTCCGCTCTCTACGGACTCGACTCGGCCGACATCTTGGATCAGTCCGGTGAACACCTCACCACTCCTTGTAGCGGGCCGTGATCAGGACATCCTCGCCGACCTGCTCAGTAGATGAGGCGAGGGCGCTCCGGCGCGCGGGTCCTGTCCCGGGGGGAGGGGGGGCGCTGCGGGCGGGGTCGTCCTCGACCCCCCCTCCCCCCGCGCCACCCGCGCGAGGATCGTCCGCGACTCCGAGAAGGACGGGGGCGATGAAGGTCCTGGATTCGTCGATGTGATCAGCGGCGAGAAACGCGGAGGCGAGGGTGCGGCCGCCCTCGAGGAAGAGGGACGTGACTTCGCGACGGCCGAGGTCGCGGAGAGCGCTCTCGATGTCAGCGGCGACGAGGATCTCAGCGCCGGCGTCTCCCAGGGCATTGATGCGAGCCGAATCGGCGTCGGGAGCGGCCACTACGAGTACCGGGGACCGATCGAGCGTCGCCAGCAGCTGCGACTCGAGCGGGAGACGCGCCTGGGAGTCGAAGACGACGCGGATCGGCTGGCGCGCGCTGTGAATTGTTGTCGCTATGCGGGAATAATTCACAGCGCGGGCGGTAAGCAGAGGGTCGTCGGCGAGGACGGTGCCGATGCCGACCGCGATCGCGTCGGCTTCGGCGCGCCAGCGGTGGACGAGGTCGCGGCTCTGCTCACCGGAGATCCAGGGCGAATCACCGGGCGCGGTGGCGGTCTGGCCGTCGAGCGAGATCGCCAGCTTCAGGGCGACCAGGGGCAGGCCGGTGCGGGCGTGCTTGCGGAAGGGCTGGTTGAGCAGGCGCGCGGAGGCTGCCTCCGCGCCGGCGGCGAAGTCGACCGCGACGCCGCCGTCGCGGAGGATGCCGGGGCCGCGCCCCGCCGCCTTCTCGCTCGGGTCCTCAGAGGCGATCACGACCCGGCTGATCCCCGCCTCGAGAATCGCCTCGACGCAGGGCGGCTGCCGCCCCTCGTGCGCGCAAGGCTCCAACGTCACATACATCGTTGCGCCCGCCGGATCCTCGCCGCGCTCGCGACAATCGGCCAGCGCCGCCCGCTCCGCGTGCAACCCGCCCAGCTCAGCGTGAAAGCCCTCACCGATCACGTTGCCATCTCGCACAACGACAGCTCCGACGAGAGGATTGGGACTCACCTTCCCTCGCCCGCGCTCAGCCAGCTCCAAAGCGCGTCGCAGGTGGCCTTGATCGGTCTCGGTAAGCGGCATTTGAGTGACTGATTGACTCGTCAGTCAACCAAGCTTATCGCTGCGTGAGCTGGGCATGTGCAGGGGATCCTCGCGCGGGTGGCGTCGGGGCGGGGGTCCCCCGCGGCGCGGAGGGGCGTCTAGCCCCGAGCACCGTGGGGGTGGCCCCGGCGACAGGACCCGCGCGCCACCACCCCGAATACCCTGTTCGACCTGCCAATGAAGCTGATCATCCAGATCCCCTGTCTCAACGAGGAGGCGACGCTACCGGCGACGCTTGCAGACCTGCCGCGGCAACTCGACGGCATCGACGAGATCGAGCTGTTGGTCGTCGACGACGGCTCGACCGACCGCACGGTCGAGGTCGCGCGCGAGCACGGGGTCGACCACGTCGTCCGGCTGACCAACAACAAGGGCCTGGCGGCGGGGTTCCAGGCCGGGCTCGACGCCTGCCTGAAGCTCGGTGCCGACGTCATCGTCAACACCGACGCCGACAACCAGTACCAGGGCGCCGACGTCGCGAAGCTGGTCGCGCCGATCGTCGCCGGCGCGTCCGACATGGTCGTCGGCGACCGCCAGGTCAGCCAGATCGACCACTTCTCCGGCTCGAAAAAGGGGCTGCAGCGGCTCGGCAGCTGGGTAGTGCGGCGGCTCTCCGGGACCGAGGTCAGCGACGCCACCTCCGGCTTCCGCGCCTACAACCGCGAGGCCGCCCTGCAACTGCTGGTCGTCGACAACTTCACCTACACGCTGGAGAGCTTGATCCAGGCCGGCAAGATGCTGGTCGCGGTCGACGAGGTCGCGATCGGGACCAACCCGCAGACGCGCGAGTCGCGGCTGTTCGACTCGACCGGCGCCTACGTGCGCCGCAACGCCCCCGCGATCCTGCGCATCTATGCCCGCTACGAGCCGCTGCGCGCCTTCGCCACCGCCGGCTTCGTCGTCCTCCTGCTCGCGCTCGCGGCCTGGATGCCGTTCCTGCTCGACTGGATCCTCAACGGCGACTCCGACGGCCACGTGCAGTCGCTGATCCTCGGCGCCGTGCTCTTCATCGCCGCCGTGCAGCTGTTCGCGCTCGGCGTGATCGGCGACCTCCTGGCCGGACAGCGGGTGATGACCCAGCGCGTCTTCGAGCGGGTGCGGCGGGTCGAGCTGGCGCTCGGCGTCGAGCCGTCCCACTACGAGCCGGGCGACCCGCGCAAACAATGAAACGCGGCGGCGAGCGCTCGGCCTCGGCCGAGTACGGGAAGACCGCGAGCTTCCTCGCGGTCGGCGTCGGCCTCACCGGGCTGATCACCTACGCCTACTTCCTGATCGCCTCGCATACCCTCTCGAAGCCCGACTACGGGCAGATCACGGTGCTCTGGTCGGCCGTCTTCATCACCATCTCGACCCTCTACCGGCCGGTCGAACAGCTGCTCTCGCGCCACATCTCCGAACGGCTGGTGAAGCGGGAACCGATCGCTCAGGAGATGCGGGTCGCGGCGACGATCCAGCTTGGCCTGGCGCTCTTCTTCGCGGTCGTCGCCCTCGCCCTGCGCGGGCCGATCCAGGACAACCTGCTGGAAGGCAACGAGGACCTCTACTGGGTCTTCTTCGGCGCCGTCCTCTTCTACGCGGTCAGCTACTTCGCCCGCGGCTTCCTCGCCGGCCAGCGCAGCTTCGGCGTCTTCACCGCGATGATCCTCTCGGAGTCGGTCTTCCGCACCTCGTTCGCGGTCCTGGTCGCGATCGGCCTGCTCAGCGGCCAGTCGGCGGTCGCGATCGGGATCGTCGCCGCCCCCAGCCTCTCGCTGCTGATCGTGCCGCTCGCCTTCGCCCGGCGGGCGAGGAAGGAGCGTGCGACGCCCGGCGCCCCCGGACGCGCAGCGGAGGAGGCGCCGGCTGACGACTTCTCGATGAAGCACGGCGGCGGCTTCGCCGCGGCCGTGATGGTGATCATGTTCAGCGAACAGGCCTTCCTCAACGCCGGGCCACTGATCATGCGCGGACTCGACGGAGCCGCGGCGGCGGGGTTCATCTTCAACGTGCTGATGCTGGCGCGGGCGCCGCTGCAGCTGTTCCAGGCGGTATCGACCAGCATCCTCCCCCACCTGACCAGCCTCCACACCTCGACCGACCCCGACAGCGAGCGCGAGTTCCACCGCTCGGTGCGGGGGGTGTTGCTCGGCGTCGCCGGCTTCGCCGCCCTCACCGCGCTCGTCGTGCTGATCGCCGGGCCACAACTGATGCAGCTCGCCTTCAGCGAGAAGTTCAGCTACGACCGCCCCGGCCTGCTGCTGGCGACGCTGGGGATGGGCTTCTACCTCGCCGCCGTCACCCTCAACCAGGCCTGCCTTGCGCAGGGCCAGGTGCGGCGCGCCGCCGCTCGCTGGCTCGGCTGCGCCGCTTTCTTCGTCGTCTGGAACTTCCTGCCCCTGATCGGCGACGAGTTCCGCCGGGTCGAGATCGGGTTCGCGCTCACCGCCGCGATCCTCTTCGCCCTCCTCTACCTGGCCTACCGCCGCCCGCACGAACGAGCCGCGGACGTGCCGGAGGCGGGGTCGGCGGAGGAGCTGGAGGTGCGGTTGGCTTCAATCGACGAGAACGTCTGATTCGATCCAATACAGATCGCTTTTTCAAAACAAAAGTTGGTCGAGTCCCTCTCAACCCATCATCTAGGGTCCGTCGATGGGCGCCCATGACGCAGAGCTGATCCTGATCGCCGGCGCCCTGCTCGCGGCCGGCATCGCCGGAGCGCTGCTCGCCGACAAAGTGCGGGTACCCGGCCTGCTGCTCTTCCTCGCGCTCGGAATGGTGGCCGGATCGGAGGGGATCGGCGGCATCGAGTTCGACAACATGGAGCTGGCGCGGACGCTGGGCACGATCGCCCTGGTCCTGATCCTCTTCGAGGGCGGACTGACCGCCGGCTGGTCGGAGATCCGGCCGGTGCTCGGCACCGCCGCCTCGCTGGCGACGCTGGGAACGATCGCGACCGCGGTGATCGCCGGCTTCGCGGCGATCCTGATCTTCGATCTCAGCACGCTCGAGGGAATGATCGTCGGGTCGGCGATCGCCGCCACCGACTCGGCCGCGATCTTCGCTGTGCTGCGCCACTCGACCCTGGAGAAGCGACTGGCGCGCTCGCTCGAGGGCGAGTCCGGGATGAACGACCCGGTCGCGCTGCTGCTCGTGATCGGGTTCATCGAATGGATCCAGGAACCCGGCTACGGACTCGCCGACATGGCCGAGCTGCTGGCGCTCAAACTGGCGGTCGGGATCGCGATCGGGTACGCGGTCGGGCGGCTCTCGGTAGCGGCTTTGAACGCGACCAGGCTGCCGACCGACGGAATCTACCCGGTGGCGACGATCGCGATCGCGGCGCTCGCCTACGGGCTGGCCGAGATCGCCCACGGGTCCGGCCTGCTCGCCACCTACCTCGCGGCACTGGCGATCGGCGGGGCCAGCATCCCCGCCCGCCGTACCGTCGTCGCCTTCCACGAGGGGCTCGGCTGGGTCGCCCAGATCGCCCTCTTCATCCTGCTCGGCCTGCTCGTCTTCCCGAGCGAACTCAACGACGTCGCATTGGAGGGGCTGGCGCTCTCGGCAGCGCTGATCTTCGTCGCCCGCCCGGCCGCGACCTTCCTCGCAACGGCGCTGACGCCCCTCAACGTGCGCGAGAAGGCGATGCTCGGCTGGGCGGGGCTGCGCGGCGCGACGCCGATCTGGCTCGCCACCTTCCCGGTCATCGCCGGGGTCGCCGCCGGCGAGCAGCTGTTCGCGATCGTCTTCTTCGTCGTCGTCACCTCGACCCTGGTCCAGGGCGCCAGCTTCGAGCCGCTGGCGACCCGGCTGCGGCTGACCACCGACGAGCCGGCGCTGCCGCGGCGGCTGCTCGAGTCCGGCCGGATCCGGCGCATGGGCGGCGACGTGATCGCCTACCGCCTGCCGCCGGGCGCGGCGGCAGCGGGGCACCCGGTGCGGGAGCTGGACCTCCCGCGCGAGGCCCTGGTCAACGTGATCGTCCGCGACGGGCACGCGATCCCTCCGCGCGGCTCGACCGAACTGAACGAGGGCGACGAGCTGCACATCCTCGTGCGCAGCGAGCTGCGGGACGAGGTCGAGGCGCAGACGAAAACGTGGACGAAGGGCCCGGTCGGCCGGCCACGACCGCCGACCCTTCCCCGGCGCGGCGCCTCGCAGGTCTTCTCTGTCCGCCCGGTGCGCGAGAGCGACGATCTGCGCGAGCTGAAGCAGGTCGAAGGGGTCCCGGTGCTGGCGGTGATGCGCACTCGCACCGGCAGCGACGGCGCGATGGTGGCGCTGGCCGACGGGCGCTACGCGGTGACCAGCGAGACGGTGGTCGCGATCGGTGGCCGGCGGGCGCTGGCGGAGTGGTGCGAGCGACGGGCCGAGCGACCCGACGTCGACGCGGAGGAGCGGGCCTGGTGGCAGGAGGTCACTGGGGCGCTCATAGCGCGTGGGCGGGCGATGTGACTCAGGCGGCGCCGGCGGCGTTGGCGATCGCCGCGTAGGCGGCGGCCGGGTCGTCGGCGCCGAAGACGGCCGAGCCGGCGACGAAGAGGGAGGCGCCGGCCGCAGCGACCGTTCCGGCGGTGCCCGTGTCGATGCCGCCGTCGACCTCGATCTTCGCGTCGCCGACGATCCCGCGCAGGCGCTCGAGCTTGGCCGGCGAGGACTCGATGAAGGACTGGCCGCCCCAGCCGGGGTTGACGGTCATGCAGAGGACGATGTCGGCGTAGCCGCGCAGCTCCGTCAGCGCCTCGGCCGGCGTGCCGGGGTTGAGCGCGATGCCGGCCAGGCAACCGAGCTCACGAACCGCGTGCAGGGTACGGTTGGCGTGCGGGGTTGCCTCGGCGTGGAAGGTGATCGAGTCGGCGCCGGCCTTGGCGAAGTCCTCGATCTGGCGGTCGGGCGTCTCGATCATCAGGTGGACGTCGACGACGCCACCGGCGTCATGGACCTGATCGGCGATCCCGCTCAGGACCAGTGGCCCGATCGTGATCGGCGGCACGAAGTGCCCGTCCATCACGTCGAAGTGGATCACCCGCGCCCCGGCGCCCATCACCTCTTCGACCTGCGCGCCGAGCTTCGCGAAATCGGCCGAGAGGATGGATGGGGCAACCCTGGGGGCCGCGATCAACTCCCGCATCCGCTCGCTCATGGCCGCCACCCTACTGAGGGCGTCCGGACGCGCTCAAGCAGCCCGCAGCATCGAAGAACCACACGACTGGCACTGCATGTCCTCGGTGTGGCTCATCCGCGCGATCGTCTGGTGCTCGCCGCAGTTGGGGCATTGTGAGACGAGTTCGTAGCGGCTGAGGCAGTTGACGCAGCGCAGGCGCCCGGGCAGCTGGGTCGGGCGCAGCCATGGCTCGCCGCAGCTCGGGCAGGGGGCGCGGCCAAGCGTCGTGCCGCCCCCGGTGGTGGCATCCCCGGAGTCACTCATCCACTAATCATGCCTTCTCAGGCGGCTGAGGAAGAATCCGGTGGTGCGATCGCGGTCCGGGCGCAACTGCAGGCAGCGCGGCTCGAGCGGTGAGACGAGGCCCGGCGCGCGCTCGCCGAGGTCCTCCAGCTCGAGGGCCGGCACCTCTCCTGCCGCGGCGGCGGCAAGCAGCGCGGCGACCCGGTCCTCGTTCTCGCGACGCGAGATCGTGCAGGTCGAGTAGACGAGGACGCCGCCCGGCCGCAGCAGCTTGGCGGCGGCGCGCAGGGCCTGGTCCTGGACCTCGACCAGGCGCTCGATCATGCGCGGCGACTTGCGCCAGCGCGCGTCCGGGCGCGAGGCGAGGGCGCCGAGGTCGGAGCAGGGAGCGTCGAGCAGGACGCGGTCGAAGACCGGCGCCATCTCGATCTTGGTCGCGTCGGCCTCGATCACGGTGACGCTGCGCAGGCCGAGCCGCTGCGCCTGGGCGGCGACTTCGGCCGCCCGCTCGGGGTCACGCTCGATCGAGATCACCTCGCCGCGGTCACCCATCCGGGCCGCGATCTGGCCGCTCTTAATGCCGGGGCCGGCGCAGAGGTCGAGGACGTGGTCGCCCTGCCGCGGGTCGAGCGCCTCGACCACCGCGGCGGAGCCGCGGCTCTGCGGGGTCAGCTCGCCGGCAGCGACCATTGCCGGCACGGTGTCCCCCGTGCGACCGGAGATGACCAGCGCCTCGGGGGTCGCCAGCGGCCAACCGCCATCCGCCGCTGCCGCCTCGACCCCGTCTTCGCGCAGCCGCGCGACCATCCCCTCGCGGTCGTCGCGGGACCGCATCGCCACCTCGGCGCGCTCATTACAGGCGGCAAGCAGGGCGCGGGCCGTCTCCGGCCCCAGCTCCTCCCACCACATCCGCGCCAGCCAGAGCGGGGCCGAGTGGGCGGTCGCGGCCGCCTCCGCGGTCGAGTCGTCCCCGAGCAGCGCGGCGGTCAGCGCCGCGCGCTCGCGGGTGGCACGGCGCAGGACCGCGTTGACCAGGCCGGCAGCGTGGGCGGCGCCGGCCCGCTTGACCAGCTCGACCGCCTGGTCGACAGCGGCGTGGTCCGGGGTCGCGTCGGCGAACAGCAGCTCGTAGAGGCCGAGCCGCAGGCCGGCCAGCACCGGTGGGTCGAGGCGCCGCAGCGACCGCTCGGCCAGCCGTTCGATCGCCGCGTCGCTGGTGCCGCGGCGCTGCACGGCGCCGTAGGCGAGCCGCTGCGCCTGCGCCCGCTCGCGCCCCTCGACCCCGAGCCGCTCGGCCCCGGCCCGGAAGGCGCGCTCGGTGAAGGCGTCGTCCTCGAAGGTCTCCCGGATCGTCGCGAAGGCGAGCGAGCGGGCCGGAGAGATCACGGCAACTTCGGCAGCGAGTGGCCGCGCAGGTAGGCGTCGGCCGGCATCGGCTTGCCGCCCGGCGGCTGCACCTCGTCAAGCCGCAGAGCGCCGCGGCCGCAGCCGACCAGCAGCGCCCCCCACTCCGAGCGGACCGCGCCGGCCTTGACGCTGACGTCGACCGCGCGGGCGCGGCGGACGCCGAGCCGCTCGCCGCCGGCCGTCTCCAGGTAGGCGCCGACGTGCGGGGTGAGCGCGCGCACCGCCGCGGCCAGCTCGCGGGCCGGCCGCGAGGGGTCGAGCCGGCGCTCGGCGCCCTCGATCTTCTCCGCGTAGGTGGCTTCCGCCTCCTCCTGCTCGCTGAACTCGAGCCCGCCCGCGGCCGCCAGGTTGAGCGCCCGCACCAGCAACTCGCCGCCGAGCCCGGCCAGGGTCGAGGAGAGCGCCTCGAAGTCTGTGTCGGCGCCGATCGGCGTCTCGGCACAGAGCGCCACCGGGCCCGAGTCGAGCCCGGCGGTGACCCGCATCACGCAGACGCCGGTGCGCGCGTCGCCGGCCATGATCGCCCGCTCGATCGGCGCCGCCCCGCGCCAGCGCGGCAGCAACGAGGGGTGCACGTTCAGCATCAGGTGTTCGGAGAGCAGCGGCTCGCGGATCAGCTGCCCGAAGGCGCAGACGACGACCGCGCCCGGGCTGGCGGCGGCGATCCGTGCGCGCGCATCCTCGGCGTTGACGTCCTCGGCCTGCAGCAGCTCGATCCCCAGCTCGCGCGCGGCCTCCGCGGTCGGCGGCGGCGTCAGCTTGCGGCCGCGGCCCTGGGGCCGGTCGGGTGGGGTGATGACCAGGGACGGCCGGTGCTCGGAGCCGGCCAGGCGCCTCAGCACCGTCGCGGCGAACTCCGAGGTGCCGAGGTAGACCGTGTTCACGCGTCGGTGCGCGGCTCGCGAAGCTCGCCCTCGTCATCGTCCTCGTGGTCGCCGGGGGGGCTGTAAGACCCGCCCTCGCGCAGCGCTCGCAGGGCGCCCTTGCGCTGCTCGCGGGTGGTGCGGTCGAGGATCAGGACGCCGTCGAGGTGGTCGATCTCGTGCTGCAGCACCCGCGCCTCGAGGCCGGAGGCCTCGATCTCGACCTCCTCGCCCTCGGCGTCGCGGCCGCGGACCCGGATGTGCAGCGGCCGCTCGACGTCCATCGATACCCGGGGCAGGCTGAGGCAGCCCTCCTCGGCGATCGACCCCTCCTCCGAGGACCACTCGATTTGAGGATTGACCAGCGCCGTCGGCTCGCCGTCGTGCCCGGCCTGGAAGACGAGCAGCCGCCGCAGCACGCCGAGCTGGGTGGCGGCGAGGCCGACCCCCATGCCGTCGCGCATGATCGCGATCATCCGCTCGACCTCGGCCCGCAGCTCCGGACCGAAACTGGTGACCGGTGAGGCGGCGCTCTTCAGCACCGGGTCGCCGAACTTGACCACGTGCGCGAGCGCCGCCTCACGGCGCTCCAGCAGCTCCGCCTCGAGCGCCTCGCGCTCGCTCTCGCCGTGGCCGGTCTCGACTCCGTCGCTCACGAGATCGATTGTATGGATCGACCGGCCGCGGGCGAGCCCTACTGCGGGTCGACGTCGACGCCGATCGCGACCGCGCGCAGGGCGCGGTCGGCGGCGCGGCGCTCGACCACCTCGCGGACCGCGGCGACCGTGCCCTCGCGGTCGGCCGCCTTGATCAGGACGCGGCGGCGGTGGCGGTTGCGGACGCGGAACATCGGCGCCGGGCCAAGCAGCTCCGCGTCGCGCGGGAGGCGACCGCGCAGCTCCGTCGCGAGGCCGCTGGCGGCCTCCTCCAGGCGCGCCTCCTGCTCGCCGGCGAAGTTGATCCGGACCAGATGCGAGTAGGGCGGGTAGCGCAGCAGTTTGCGGCGCTCGAGCTCACCGGCGAGGAAGCCGGCCGCGTCGTGGCGGGCGGCGTGGGCGATGCTGGAGGCGTTCGGGGCGAGGGTCTGGACGATCACCTCCCCTCCCGCCTCGCCGCGGCCGCTGCGCCCGGCCAGCTGGGCGACCATCGCGAAGGTCCGCTCCTCGGCGCGGAAGTCGGGGAAGCGCAGGGTCGCGTCGGCATCGAGGATCGCGCTCAGCGTGACCTCGGGGAAGTCATGGCCCTTGGCGACCATCTGGGTCCCGACCAGGACCCCACTCGGCGCCTCACCGAAGCCGGCGAGGATGCGGGCGTGGGCGCCGCGCTCGGCCGCCGTGTCGGAGTCGAGGCGGAAGACCGGCATCGGCGCCAGCCGTTCGCGCAGCAGCGTCTCGATCCGCTCGCTGCCGGCGCCGGCCTGGGCCAGCGTGGTCGAGCCGCACTCCCCGCAGGCGCGCGGTGCCGGCTCGGCGTGGGCGCAGTGGTGGCAGACCAGCCGGCCGCTGTGGCGGTGGACGATCAGCGAGACGTCGCAGTTGGGGCAGCTCCAGTGGTGGCCGCAGGAACGGCAGGTGAGCCAGGGGGCGAAGCCGCGCCGGTTGATCATCACGATCGCCTTGGCGCCGCTGGCCCGGACCTCCTCCAGAGCCGCCCAGGTGTCGGCGTGAAGCGGCCCGGAGCGGGCGTCGGCCTCGCGCATGTCGACCAGCTCGACCGGCGGCATGCGCAGGCCGTCGACCCGGTTTGGCAGCCGCACCCGCGGCAGCTCGAGCCAGGACTCCGGGCGCGGGGTCGCGGTGCCGGCGACGAGCACAGCGCCGCACTCTTCGGCGCGGCGGCGGGCGACGGTGCGGGCGTCGTAACAGGGGTCTCCCTCCTGCTTGTAGGAGGGGTCGTGCTCCTCGTCGATCACGATCAGGCCGAGGTCGCGGACCGGCGCGAAGACGGCGGAGCGCGGGCCGACGCAGACGCTCGCCTCACCGCTGCGCAGCCGCCGCCACTCGTCATAGCGCTCGCCGGCCGAGAGGGCCGAGTGGAGGACGGCGAAGCGGTCGCCGAGCCGGGCGCGGAAGCGGGCCACCGCCTGCGGGGCGAGGCCGATCTCGGGGACGAGCACGATCGCCCCCTGGCCGCGCGCCAGCGCCGCCTCGACCGCGGCCAGGTAGACCTCCGTCTTGCCCGAGCCGGTGACCCCGTGCAGGAGCAGCTTGCGCTCGGTCGCCGATGGGCCGATTTCGGGACCATGCGTCCCGTTTTCGGCCCATCGGCCATCGTCGAGGGCGGCGACGATGGCCGCGACCGCGTCCCGCTGTTCGGGCAGCAGCTGGGGGCGCGCGGCGGGGGCGGCGAGGCTTGAGCCGGCGGGGACGCGGCGCAGGTGCGAGCTGCGGGTCTCGATCAGGTCGCGGTCCTCCAGCCGGCGCAGGGTCTGACGGTCGGAGCCGACCGCGGTCGCCAGCTCGCCACCTGACATCTCGCCCGCCAGCAGCGCCTCCAGCACCGCCCGCTGCTTCGCTCCAAGCCGACCGCCGGCGGAGAGCGCCTCCTCCCCGGCCGGCAGGATCCGCGCCCGCAGCTCCCGCTTCGAGCGGACGCTGCGGCCGCCGCTCCCGATCCCCGGCGGCAGCACCAGCTGCAGGCCGCGCGAGGGGGTCGAGCAGTACTCATGGCCGACCCAGAGGCCGAGCCGGACCAGCTCCGCCGGCGCCCCCGCCTCGAGCGCCTCGATCGGCTCGGCCAGCCGCTCCGGTGGCAACTCCGAGGACTCGGCCAGCTCGACCACGACGCCGAGCAGGCGCCGCGGCCCGAAGGGCACGCGGACGACGCTGCCGACCCCGACATCGTCCATCGCCGCCGGCCGGCGGTAGTCGAAGGGGCCGCGCAGAGCGCGCGCGGTGGTCAGCGGCTCGACCTTGAGGATGGCCATCCGGCGAGGGTATGGGCGGCCGGGGACGGCCTGCCTCTGCCGCTGGCGGGCGCCCGGGCGAGGCCGTATGCTGGCGCCCGTGAGCCTCAACCTCAGCTCCGGAGAGCAGGTGATCTTCGAGGGCCACCCGTCCTGGCGCGCGATCCTCGGCTTCTACCTGACAGGCGCCCTGGTCGCGGTCGTGCTCGGGGTGATCGCGAAGCTCGTCGACGGCGACGGCACCGCCTTCCTGGTGATCCTGGTCGTGCTCGGGATCACCGTCCTCGTCGGCTTCGTCAAACGGGTCGCGACGACCTACACGATCACCAACCGCCGCCTCAACATCAAGCGCGGGATCATCTCGCGCGAGATCCAGGAGACCCGCCTCGAGCGCGTCCAGAACGTCAACTACCGGCAGTCGGTCTACCAGCGCCTGATGCAGATCGGCGACGTCGACTTCGACACCGCCGCCACCGACGACTACAACTTCGTCTTCTACGGCGTCGCCGATCCCGGGGATGTCGTCCACGCGGTCGACCAGGCGACCGGCACCCACACCGCCGGCGCGCACGGCCTGGGCGAAGCCCAGCCCCCGAGCGCTTAGGCGGCCGCGGCCGTCCCCAGCCCAGCCGCCTCGCGGAGGGCGTCGGCGCGGTCGGTCTGCTCCCAGGTGAAGTCGGCGTCCTCGCGGCCGAAGTGGCCGTAGGCGGCGGTCTTCTGGAAGATCGGCCGGTGCAGGTCGAGGTAGCGGCGGAAGGCGCCGGGCCGCATGTCGAACTCGGCCTCGACCAGCTGCGAGATGCGCGAGTCGGGCAGCACCCCGGTGCCGAAGGTCTCGACCATCAGCGAGACCGGGTGGGCGACGCCGATCGCGTAGGCGACCTGGACCTCGCAGCGCTCGGCGAGGCCGGCGGCGACGACGTTCTTGGCCACGTAGCGGGCCGCGTAGGCGGCGGAGCGGTCGACCTTGGACGGGTCCTTGCCGGAGAAGGCGCCGCCGCCGTGGCGGGCCATCGCCGCCGTAGGTGTCGACGATGATCTTGCGGCCGGTGAGGCCGGCGTCGCCGACCGGGCCGCCGATCACGAACTTGCCGGTCGGGTTGACCAGGAAGTTGTCGCGCAGTTCGCCCTCGTCGTACATCTCCGGCACCTCGGCCGCGAGCACGGGCAGGACCACGTGCTGCCAGAGGTCGGGCTTGATCGTCGTCTCCGAGTCGACCCCCTCGTCGTGCTGGGTCGAGATCAGCAGCTTGTCGATCCCGACCGGGCGGCCTTCGCGGTAGCGGACGCTGACCTGGGTCTTGCCGTCGGGGCCGAGGTAGGCGAGCGTCTCGTCCTTGCGCACCGCGGCGAGGCGCTCGGCCAGGCGGTGGGCGATGTGGATCGGCATCGGCATCAGCGCCGCGGTCTCGTCGCTGGCGTAGCCGAACATCATCCCCTGGTCGCCGGCGCCGGCGATCAGCAGCTCGTCGTCGTCGCCGTCGACCCGGGTCTCGTAGGCGGTGTCGACGCCCTGGGCGATGTCGGGCGACTGCTTGTCGAGCGAGACGAGGATCGAGATGTGATCGCAGTTGTAGCCGTAGTCGCCGTGGTCGTAGCCGATCTCACGGATCGTCTCGCGGACGATCTCGGGGATGTCGAGGTGAACCTCGGTCGAGATCTCGCCCGAGACCACCGCCATCCCGGTGTTGACCAGGGTCTCGCAGGCGACGCGGCCCTCGGGATCCTCGGCCATGATCGCGTCGAGGACGCCGTCGGAGATCTGGTCGCTGACCTTGTCGGGATGGCCCTCGGTGACGGACTCGGAAGTGAAGAGGTGCTCGTTCTCGGCGAGCGGCTTGGAAGTAGGCATGGCGGGAAGCCTAGAGGAATCCAGCGCGGCCGCCCGGCTCAGTCGGAGTAGGTGCGGCGACCGCTGCGCGGGACGAAGTCGATCACCAGCGGCACGCCCTCGAGCTCGTAGGCCTCGCGCATCCGGTTCTCCAGGTGGTAGGCCCAGTCGCGGGTGATCAGCTTGCGGTCGTTGACCTGGATCGCGACCCGTGGCGGTCGCTCGCCGATCTGGGCGGCGTAGTAGAGGCGCAGCCGTTTGCCGCGCCGCGACGGCGGCGGGTTCTTGGCGACGACGTCGGCGACGAAGCGGTTCAGCTCCGGAGTCGGGATGCGCTCGCCGGCCCGGTCGGCGAGCCGCAGCGCCCGCGGCAGCAGCGCCGGCACGTTGCGGCCGCGGGTCGCCGAGGCGGTGACGACCGCCGGGCGCAGCCGCGACTTGCGCCTGACCCGGGCGCGGGCGTCGTCGATGTCGGTGTCGGTGACGTCCCACTTGTTGAGCACGAGCAGGGTCGCGCAGCCGGCGACCATCGCCATCTCCGCCACCCGCAGGTCCTCCGAGGTCACGCCCTCGGCGGCGTCGCAGACGACGATCGCGACGTCGGCGCGCTCGACCGCCCGTTCGGAGCGCAGCTGCGCGTAGTAGTCGACCGTGCCGGCGACCTTGGAACGGCGGCGCAGGCCGGCGGTGTCGACCAGGATCACCCGCCGCCCCTCGACCTCGAGCTCGGTGTCGATCGCGTCGCGGGTGGTGCCGGCGCGGTCGGAGACGATCACCCGCTCGGCGCCGAGGAAGGCGTTGACGAGCGAGGACTTGCCGACGTTGGGACGGCCGATCACGGCGACCCGGACGGCGTCGTCGGGCTCGAGCTGGGGCGGGCGCTCGCCGAGCGCGGTGACGACCGCGTCGAGCAGGTCGCCGGTGCCGAGCCCGTGGGTGGCGGAGACGCTCAGCGGCTCGCCGAGGCCGAGGCTGTGGAACTCGGCGGCGATCCCGAAGTCGTTGGCGCGGTCGACCTTGTTGACGACGACGAGGACCGGGACGTCGCCGCCGCGCAGGATCTTGGCCAGCTCGACGTCGCCGGCCCGCAGGCCGGCGCGGCCGTCGACCACCATCAGCACCGCGTCGGCCTCGGCGATCGCCAGCCGCGCCTGCGCCTGCACGTCGCGCGCCAGCTCGGCCTCGTCGCCGAGGTCGATGCCACCGGTGTCGACCAGCTCGAAGGCGACCCCGTTCCACTCGGTGGCGAGCCGCTTGCGGTCGCGGGTGACCCCCGGCTCAGGCGAGGTGACCGCCTCCCTGCCGCCGACCAGGCGGTTGACCAGGGTGCTCTTGCCGACGTTGGGGAAACCGACGACGGCGACGGTGGGCAGCCGGCTCATGCCAGACCCCGCTGTCTCGCCATGCCGACGATCCGGCTCACGACCTCTTCCAAGCTCATCGCTGACGTGTCGAGCTCGACCGCATCGGCGGCGGCGCGCAGGGCGCCGTGCTCGCGCTCGCTGTCGCGGGCGTCGCGGCGGCGCTGGGCCGCGAGCACCGCCTCGACCTCCTCTCCCGTCTGGTCGGCGCGGCGGCGCGCCCGCTCCTCGTCGGAGGCGGTGAGGAAGACCTTGAGCGGCGAGTCGGGGCTGACCACGGTGCCGATGTCACGGCCCTCGGCGACGTAGCGGCCGGCCGCGATCAGCGCTCGCTGGCGGGCGACCATCGCCTCGCGCACCCGCGGGTGGACCGAGGCCCGCGACGCGGCCGCGGTCACCTCCGGGTCGCGGATCCGGTCGCCGACCGCGCGCTCGCCGAGCAGCACCCGCTGCCCCTCGAGGCCGATCTCCAGCCCCTCCGCGAGGTCGCCGAGCGCCTCCCCGTCGTCGGGGTCGATCCCGCGCTCGCGCGCGGCCAGGGCGACGCAGCGGTACATCGCCCCCGAGTCGAGATAGGTGAAGCCAAGCTCCTGCGCCACGGCGCGGGCGACGGAGGACTTGCCGGCCCCGGCGGGCCCGTCGATCGCGATCACCATGGCGGCAGCGTATGGATGCGGCGCGGTCGGAGGCGACGCGCCAAGCCGGTGCGGGCGCGGCTGCCCGCCGGGTCAGACGACGCCGCCGAGCAGCGAGGCGAGGTCACGCTCGAAGCCGGGGTAGCTGACGGCCGCGGCGTCCATGCCGCGCACCTCGACGCCCTCGCGCGAGGCGAGGCCGGCGATCGCGCCGAGCATCGCGATCCGGTGGTCCCCGTGCGACTCGATCGTGCCGCCGCGCAGGCCGCCGCTGCCCTCGATCACGATGCCGTCCGCGGTCGCCTCGACCTTGCCGCCGAGCGCGGTCAGGGCGGCAGTCACGGTGGCGATCCGGTCCGACTCCTTGCGCCGCAGCTCGGCCGCGTCGCGAATCGTCGTCCTGCCCTCGGCGAAACAGGCGGCGAGCGCGACCAGGGGCAGCTCGTCGATCGCCAGCGGCACCTCGGCGCCGCCAACCTCGGTGCCGTGCAGCTCGGAGGCGAAGACGCGCAGGTCGCCGACCGGCTCGCCGCCCTCTTCGCCGCCGCCCACGGTCTCGATCCGCGCCCCCATCCGCTCCAGGATCAGCAACAGGCCGATCCGGGTCGGATTGAGGCCGACGCCCTCGATCGTCACCTCGCTGCCGGGGACGAGCAGCCCGGCGACGACGAGGAAGGCGGCCGAGGAAAGATCGGCGGGGACGACGATCTCACCCGCCTCGAGCCGCTCGGCCGGGTAAACGGTCACACGGCCTTCGCCGCGCTCGATCCGGGCGCCGGCGGCGGCCAGCATGCGCTCGCTGTGGTCACGGGTCGGCAGCGGCTCGACGATCGTGGTCTGGCCCTCGGCGAGCAGTCCCGCGAAGAGCAGGCAGGACTTGACCTGGGCGCTGGCGACCGGCAGCTCGTAGGTGACGCCGTGCAGGTTCGCGCCGCGGATCTCGCAGCGGCGGCAGCCGGTCTTCGCGGGCGCCGAGGTCGGCACCCATCTCGCGCAGCGGCACGGCGATGCGGTCGACCGGCCGCCGGCGGATCGACTCGTCGCCGTCGAGCGTCCACTCTCCCCCTCCTGCCCGGCCAGCCAGCCCGGCAGCAGCCGCAGCAGGGTGCCGGCGTTGCCGACGTCGATCGCGGCCGGGCGCGGGCCGCGCAGGCCGACGCCGTTGATCCGGATCTTCCCGGCAGACCTTGCCGACGACCGCGCCCGAGAGCTGGCGACCGCCGCCAGCGTCGATTCGGTGTCGGCAGCCTCGAGGTAGCCGCGGATCTTCGCTCCTCCCTCCCCCATCGCCGCGATCAGCGCCGCCCGGTGGGAGATCGACTTGTCGGAGGGCGGGCGCAGGGAGCCGCGCAGGGGTCCGGCGGGCGCGAAGCGGGTCATCGCCGCGACCCTACTTGGCGTCGCCGAGGACCGTGACCGTGTGGCCGAGGTCGCGGACCAGGGCCGCCGCCCGCTCGGCCCCATCGTCGCCGCTGACCCAGAGCGTCACCGCGCCCGAGGCTCATGTCCGGCGCCGGGTGCAGCGCCATGTCCTCGATGTTGACCCCGGCCTCGCCCAGCGTCAGCGCCAGCTCGGCGATCGTCCCCGGCCGGTTGGCGACGACGATCCGCAGCTCGCGCAGCGGCCCGCCCTCGCGCTCGGCCTCGAGCAGCCGGCGCCGGTCCTCGCCCGCGGCAGCGTGCCAGGCTGGCGACCGCCTCGCGGTCGCCGCCGCGGATCAGCTCCGCCGCCGCGTCGAGGCGGCGAGCGACAGCGCTCGACCGAGTCGGCGACCGCCTCGCGGTTGCTGGCGAAGATGTCGGCCCAGATCGCCGGGTTGGAGCCGGCGACGCGGGTCGTGTCGCGAAAGCTCGGGCCGATCTCGGGCAGCCGCTCGGAGTCGCGGCTCAGCTCGGCCACGGCCTCGGCGGCAAGCGCGTTGGCGACCACGTGCGGGAGGTGGCTGATCGTCGCCATCAGGCGGTCGTGGGCGGCG
Source organism: uncultured Actinomycetes bacterium (assembly GCA_963728025.1). GTDB lineage: Bacteria > Actinomycetota > Thermoleophilia > Solirubrobacterales > 70-9 > VAYN01. The sequence goes on from CAVSIF010000005.1 coordinate 163,119, forward strand.
GGGTCGATCGCCTGCGGGCGGGCGCCGAGCCCGGCGACGGCGCGCTGCAGGCGGTCGTAGAGCAGGCCGCTGGAGCGGTCTGTCGGGGTCAGGTACCAGCGCGCCCCCTCGAAGAGGTCGGCGCGGGCGTTGTCGACGCCCGCCGTCTCCGCTCCGGCCAGCGGGTGGCCGCCGATGAAGCGCTCGTCGCCGCCGAGCGTCGGCGACCAGCTCGCCCTTGGTCGAGCCGACGTCGGTGACCACGGCGTCGGGGCCGCAGGCGTCCAGCGCCGCCCGCGCCTGCGCCGGCAGCGCCGCCACCGGGCCGGCGCAGAAGACGATCTCCGCCCCCTCGCAGGCCTCGCCGACGGAGGCGGCGGCGCGGTCGAGCGCCCCGAGCTCAACCGCGCGGGCGAGCCGCTCGGGGCTGCGCCCGTGCCCGACCACCTCGGCCTCGAGCCGCCGCCGCGCCGCGAGCCCGATCGAGCCGCCGATCAGGCCCACGCCGAGGACGGCGACCCTCCTCAACCGGCCCCCATCAACTGCGACGGGCCTCGATCGCCGAGGCGAAGCGCTCCAGCGCGCCGACCGTGTCCTCCCAGTCGAGGCAGGGATCGGTGATCGACTGCCCGTAGGTCAGGTCCTCGCCCGGAACCAGGTCCTGGCGCCCCTCGACCAGGAACGACTCCAGCATCACCCCGACGATCGCCTTGTTGCCGTCGGCGATCTGATCGGCGATTTCGCCCGCCGCGAAGACCTGTTTCTGCGGGTCCTTGGCGCTGTTGTCGTGGGAGGCATCGATCACGAGGCGCTCCGGCAGCCCGGCGACCCCGAGCGTGACCAGCGCGTCCTCGACGTCGGGCACGTGGTAGTTGGGCATCCCGTGGCCGCCGCGCAGGATGATGTGGCAGTCCGGGTTGCCGGTCGTGTGCAGGATCGCCGGCATCCCGGCGTCGTCGATCCCGGCGAAGGCGTGCGGGGCCGCCGCCGCGCGCACCGCGTCGACCGCGACCTGGATGTTGCCGTCGGTGCGGTTCTTGAACCCGATCGGCATCGAGAGGCCGGAACCGAGCTGCCGGTGCGTCTGGCTCTCCGCGGTGCGAGCGCCGATCGCCCCCCAGGCGACCGTGTCGGAGATGTACTGCGGCGTGATCGGGTCGAGGAACTCACAGCCGACCGGCAGCCCGAGGTCGACCACCTCGAGCAGCAGCTTGCGCGCCATCCGCAGGCCGGCGTTGACGTCGCCGGACCCGTCCAGGTGGGGGTCGTTGATCAGGCCCTTCCAGCCGGTCGTCGTGCGCGGCTTCTCGAAGTAGACCCGCATCACCACCAGCACCCGGTCCTTCAGCTCCTGCGCCGTCTTCGCCAGACGGCGCGCGTAGTCCAGCGCCGCCTTCGGGTCGTGGACGCTGCACGGCCCGACCACGACGAGCAGCCGCGAGTCCTTCCCGTGCAGCACGTCGACAACCGCTTCGCGCGCTTTCACCACCGCCTTCGCCCGCTCCGGGCCGAGTGGTAGCTCCTCGAGCAGCTTTTCCGGCGGTGCCAGCTCGACAACTTTGGCGATCCGCTGGTCCCTGACTCCGTCGCGTTTGGCGCCCTCCTGCATCCCGATGATCATTTTGCCGTCGCCTTTCTCCATAACCGCTGAGATCGTACTTTCTGGTCGCTTGCCGCCAGGCGAACCAGTAGGAGTAGCACGGGTTGTGCGATTAGTCGAGTATTTCCGACAGGCCGCGCAGGAAGCGGTCGTTCTCGGCCGGGGTGCCGTAGGTGACCCGGAGGTGGCCGGGGGCACCGAGCGGCGTGCCGGGGCGCACCGCGACTTCGCGCTCGGCCAGGCCGGCGACCACCTCCGCCTCGTCGGCCTCGCCGAGGTCGACCCAGGAGAAGTTGGCCTGGGTCTCGGCGGTCGCGAGACCCTGCGCGCGCAGCGCCTCCTCGACCCGCAGCCGCTCGGCGACCGTGCTCTCGACCCGGCGCACGACGTCATCCTGGTGCAGGATCGCCTCCGCCCCGGCCGCCTGGGCGAGCGCGTTGACGCTGAACGGCTGCCGCACCGCGTCGACCGCGGCGCGGAAGCTGGCGGAGCCGATCGCGTAACCGACCCGCAGCCCGGCGAGGCCGTAGCACTTGCTGAAGGTGCGGAGGACGACCAGGTTGGGGAAATCGGCGAGCAGGTCGAGCGACGCGTCGGGATCATCGTCGGTCTGGAACTCGACGTAGGCCTCGTCGAGGATCGATCGTCACGTGCGGCGGGATCCGCTCGCAGAAGGCGGCGACCTCGGCGGCCGGGATGTGGGTCGCGGTCGGGTTGTTGGGGTTGCAGACGAGCAGCAGCTGGGTCGCCGCGGTGACCTCGGCCGCCATCGCATCGAGGTCGTGGACGTCGCCCTCGCCCAGCGGCACGCGGATCTCGCGGGCGCCGGTCAGCGCCGAGAGGTACGGGTACATCGAGAAGGCCGGCCAGGCGAAGAGGATCTCGGCCCCCGGCTCGCAGAGCGCCTCGGCGGCCGCGAGCAGGATCTCGCAGGAGCCGTTGCCGACCGCGATCCGGCTCGGGTCGGCCTCGAAGCGCTCGGCGAGGCGGCGGCGCAGCAGGGTCGCGTCGGGGTCGGGGTAGCGGTGCATCGCCCCGGCCGCCTTCTCGATCGCCTCGACCACCTGCGGGTGAGGCGGAAACGGCGACTCGTTCGAGGCGAGCTGGGCGATCCCGCCGGAGGCGATCGCCTCCGGCGCCTGGCCGGTCGGCACGCCTGCCTGGTAGCCCGGCATCCGGGCCAGCTTCTCGGCGAAGGTGACGGTCATGCCGCCGATTGTGACGCAGGCGGCGCCGAGAGCGGCCAGAGGCCGGCCCCGCGGCGTCCGCGATCGCTACTGGGCGGCTTCGAGGTCGGCCCGCAGCTTCTGGGCTTCGCCGATATAGGCGTGGGCCGGGACATGGCCCTCTGGAGCGTAGAAATGAAGCATCACCCGGATCACCCGCGGCATCGAGCCCGGCACCGGGATCTCGCGGCAGCAGAGCAGCGGCACCGAGTCGAGGCCAAGCTCGCGGGCGGCGACCGCCGGGAACTCGGCGTCGAGGTCGTCGGTGGTCGTGAACAGGCAGCTGACCATCGCCTCCGGCTCAAGCGAGTTGCGCTCGATCAGCTCCCGCATCAGCTCCGTGGTCGCGGTAAGGATCGCCCCGGCCTCGTTGGCCTCCGCCTGTGTCGCGCCGCGCACCGCGAATAGCCGCTGCGGCGGTCGCGCCACGCCATTGCCCTCAGAGCTCACACCGGGCATCTTCCCAGAGCCGGCGCCCAGAACATAAAGCGGCGCCGGAGAACGAAAAAAGCTGCTGGGTAGGGCCAACAAGCGACGAGCCGGGGGAGAAATCGAACGCGCTGTGACTTATTGCCGCATAGCGGGAACAATTCACAGCGCACCCTGGGCTGCCGTGGCGGAGGTGGCCGAACGCCAGCACGGCGTGCTCTCCAGCGCCCAGCTTCGCGCAGCGGGGCTGAGCAACAGCGCAATCGCGCGGGCAGCCAGAAAGGGTCTGCTGCATCGGGTCTTCCACGGCGTTTATGCCCTCGGACACGCCGGCATCTCAACACGGGGTCGGATGTTCGCGGCGGTGCTGGCGTGTGGTGAGGGGACGTTCGTCTCACACCGCAGCGCGGCGGCGCTGATGGGATTGCTAGACCGGGGGCCGGTATCGATCGACGTGACGGCCGCGGGACAGCGTGGTCGCAGAATCGACGGCATCCGCTGGCACGAAGCCAGAGCGCTACGACCCTGGGAGGTCGGAGCCTTCGACGGGATTCCTTGCACCAGCCCGGCGCGGACGCTGGTCGACGTGTCCGGCGAAGTCGGGATGCGGACCCTGCGCAGCTGCTTCGAGCGGGCGGCGGCGAAGCGGCTGCTGGACCTCGACGCGGTCGACACTTCGCTTCGACCTGGCCGGCGCGGGGCGCCGGATCTTCGTGCCCTCCTCAATGAGTGGCGGCCGGCGCTGCCGGGGGGCGCGAAGCCGCGGCTGAAGAGCCCGCTGGAGGCGATGGTGCTGCCGCTGCTCGCCAAGCGGGGGCTGCCGGCGCCACGTTGCAATGCGCCGGTCGAGCTGGCGGAAGGCAAGAGAATCGAGGTGGACTTCCTATGGGAGGAGCAGCGCTTCGTGCTCGAGGCCGACAGCCGCGACTACCACGGCACCGACGCCGCCTTCGAGCGCGACCGCTGGCGCGACCGCGAACTGATGCGGGTGGGCTACAGCTGGCTGCGGGTCACGAAGCGCCAGGCAGAGCACGAAACGGACGTGGTGGCGGACACAATCGCCTCGCGCCTCAAATAGCGACCGGCTCCCTCAGCCCGCGGACTGATGCAGCTGCTCGACCTCGCCGTCAGAGAGGCGGCGGGCTTTTCCCTCGGGGAGGCCGCCCAGCTCCAGCGGCCCGAAGCGGACGCGGCGCAGGGAGACGACCTCGTTGCCGACGGCTTCGGCCATGCGGCGGACCTGGCGGTTGCGCCCCTCGCGCAGGACGATCTCGACCTCGCGCTCGCCGCGGCGGGTCACCTCGGCCGGCGCGGTCGGCCCGTCCTCGAGCGCGACCCCGCGTCGCAGCCGCTCGAGGTCGCGGTCGGAGGGCGGCCGCCGCAGCCGCGCCCGGTAGGCCTTCGGAACTTCGTAGCGGGGATGCATGAGCCGGTTCGCCAGCTCACCGTCGTTGGTCAGCAGCAGCAGGCCGGTCGAGTCGGCATCGAGCCGCCCGACCGGATAGAGCCGCGCCGGCGAGTCGACCAGCTCGACCACCGCCGCCCGCTCCCCCGGCTCGCGCGCCGTCGAGACGACCCCCGCCGGCTTGTGCACCACCCAAACCTCCCGCGCCTCCGCCCCGACCGGCGACCCGTTCACCCGCACGTCATCACTCTCATCCACGTCGCGAGCGGGATCCGTCACCACCACCCCACCAACAGTGACCAGGCCTCGGGCAATGATCTTCTCCGCGCTACGCCGGGAAGCGACTCCCCCGTGGGCGAGGTATTTGGCGAGCCTCACGACGAAGGCGTGGTGATGGGCCCTCCCACGGAGGCTCCGGGAACCACAAACCGAACTGCCAGAGCGCATCCAGCTGCGCAACGGTCTCCGGGGGAGGGCCCATCACCACGCCCCCGCCTCAAGGTTCCGCCCGCTGTTCCCCCGCCCTCAAGAGCCGCTCGCGCAGCTCCCGCTCGTCCTCCGGGCTCGGATCGAACCGCGACGGATCCGGCAGCTCGTCGAGCCCACTCAACCCGAAGAGGCGCTCGAACAGCTCCGAGGTCTTGAAGATCGCGGCGCCGAACTGGGAGCGGCCCGACTCTTCGATCAGGCCGCGCTCGGCCAGCGTCTGCACCGCCGACTCGGAGGAGACGCCGCGGATGCGGGCGATCTCCGGCCGCGAGACTGGCTGCAGGTAGGCGACGATCGCCAGCGTCTCCGCCTGGGCCTGGGTCAGCGGCGGCGTCCGCGGCTTCGCCAGCAGGCGCCGCGCCGCTTCCTCGCTGGCCGGGTCGCTGGCCAGGGCGAAGCCGCCGGCGACCTCGCGCAGGACCACCCCGCGCCTGCCCTCGCCGAGATCCTCGCGCAGCAGCTCGATCGCCTCCGCCACCTGGCCCTCGGTTGCCTCGGTCGCGATCGCCAGGTCAGCGGCGCTGACCGGCTGGGCCGAGAGGAAGAGCAGCGCCTCGAGCGTGCGCGCGAGGTCGCTCATGGGGCCACCCGCCGCACCTCGATCGGGCCGCAGACGCTCTTCTGCTCCCAGACGATCTCGCCCTTGCGGTACAGCTCGAGCAGGCCGAAGATCGTCACCGCCTGGGTCAGCCGGTCCTCGCCGCCGAACTCCTCGTCGAAGTCGAAGCTGGTGCGGCGGCGGAGCACGTCGCGCAGGGCGCGCAGGCGGCGCTCCAGCGAGACGGTCGGGCGGATGTGGCTGATGTCGAGCTGCGGCGGCTCGGTCAGCAGGTCGCCGAGCGCCGCCCCGAGCCGGTCGGGGTCGTAGACCGCGGTCGCCGCCTCGACCGCGACCCGGCGCAGCCCGGTCGGCAGCGGTGCCGAGCGGTAGAGGTAGCCGCGCTGGCTCTCGAAGCGGTCGGCCAGCACCGCCGAGGCGTCGCGGTAGCGCCGGTACTCGAGCATCCGCGCCAGCAGCTCCTCAATCGCCTCTTCCGGGCTCAGCTCCTCGAGCTCGTCCTCTGGCCCGGGCAGCATCAGCCGCGACTTCAGCTCCAGCAGGGACGCGATCAGGACAAGGAATTCGGTCGCCACCTCCAGCTCCAGCTCGCCCTCGCGCTCGAGGTGCTCGACGTAGGCGACGACGACCTCGCCCAGCTGCAGGTCGAGCAGGCTGACCTCCTCGCGCAGCACGACCGCCATCAGCAGGTCGAACGGCCCGGCGAAGATGTCGAGGTCGAGATCGAGGTCGGCGACGGCCATCCGCGCAGAGTAGCCCGGTGCCGGGACGAAGCGGGGCGGTTTTGCCGCTACTTGGGCGCTCCGACGCCCATCCGGTCGCGCACGTCGGCCAGCGTCACGGCGGCGATCGCGCGCGCCTTCTCGGCGCCTTCCGCCAGCGCCGCCTCCAGCGCCGCCTCGTCGGGGCGCAGCTCGGCATAGCGCTCCCGCACCGGAGCGAGGAGGTCGATCACCGCCGCCCCGACCGCCTGCTTGAAGTCGCCGTAGCCGCTGCCCGCGAACTCGCGCTCGATCTCCTCGGGGGCGGCGCCGCGGGCGACGGCGAGGATGTCGAGGAGGTTCGTGATCCCGGGCTTCTCCGGCGCGCGCACGACCTCGCTCCCGGAGTCGGTGATCGCCCGGCCGAACTTCTTCACGATCGCGGCCGGCTCATCGAGCACGTAGACGGTTCCCGCCTCCCCGCCGCTGGTCGTCGACATCTTGCTCCCCGGCTCCTGCAGGTCCATGATCCGGGCGCCGAGCCTCGGGAATGCGGAACTCGGGCACGACCAGGGTCTCGCCGAAGCGCTCGTTGAAGCGGCGGGCGACCTCTCGCATCAGCTCCACGTGCTGGCGCTGGTCGTCGCCGACCGGAACCTCGGTGGCGCGGTAGGCGAGCACGTCGGCGGCCATCAGCACCGGGTAGTAGAAGAGCGCCGCGGAGGCCAGCTCGCGATCCTTCCCGACCTTTTCCTTGAACTGGGTCATGCGGTTGAGGTCGCCGTGCGAGGTGACCGCGGAGAGCAGCCAGGTCAGCTCGGTGTGCTCGCGCACGTCGGACTGGCGGAAGAGGGTGCAGCGGGCCGGGTCGAGGCCGGCGGCGAGCAGGATCGCGGTCGTGTCGTAGAGCCGCTCGCGCAGTTCGGCCGGGTCGTAGGCGACCGAGATCGCGTGCAGGTCGACGATGCAGAAGATCGCCGGCTCGCCGCGCTCCTGTCCCTCGACGTACTGGCGAATCGCGCCGATGTAGTTGCCGAGGTGCTTGCGGCCGGTCGGCTGGATCCCCGAGAAGACGATCGGTTTGGCCATCGGCGCGCAGCCTATGCAGGCTCGGGCTGCGGCGCCTCCTCCCCACGCTCGGCGCGATCGGCGTCGGCGCCGTGCCCGCACTCGCCGGCGGCCGCGGCGCCGCGGGTCGGCACCGCCTCGACCCGTCGCCGCGGGTTCTCGATCCCGAAGCCGGCGACGATCCCGCCGGCGATCATCAGCATCCCGGCGATCGCGATCCCGAGGTGGAAGGCCGAGGTCGAGGCCGCCGGCGCCGCCGCGGTGAGCGGCCCGCCGCTGACCGCGGCACCGGCGCTGGCCTCGAACTGGGCCGAGATCACCGCCCCGAGCACGGCGATCGCCAGCAGCCCCGCCACCCGCGCGACGCCGTTGTTGACCCCGGAGGCGAGCCCGACGTGGCGTTCGGAGACCGAATCGAGCACGGTCGCGGTCAGCGGCGCCACCGTCGCCGCCAGCCCGAGGCCGAAGACAAGCACCGCCGGCAGCACGTCGGTGACGTAAGCGGCGTCGGAGTCGGCCCGCAGGAGCAGCAACAGCCCGATGCCGCCGACGATCGGGCCCACGGTCATCGGCAGCCGCGGCCCGGTGCCGGAGGCGACCCGGCCGAAGCGGGGCGAGAGGACGAAGAGGATGATCGAGATCGGGGTCGTCGCCAGGCCGGCCTCGAGCGCCGAGTAGCCGGCGACCTGCTGGAGGAAGAGGGTGAGGAAGAAGAGGCCGCCGATCAGCCCCGCGTAGGCGCTCAGCGTGGTCAGGTTGGCGACCGCGAAGTTGCGGATGCGGAAGAGAGCGAGGTCGAGCATCGGGTGGCGGGCCCGCGCCTCCCAGAGCACGAAGAGGGCGAAGCAGGCGATCCCGCCGAGCAGCGGGATCCAGACCATCGGGTCGCCCCAGCCGTGGGTCGGCTGCTCGATCAGGGCGAAGACCGGGCCGCCGAGGCCGAGCGCCGAGAGCGCGATCCCGGTCCAGTCGATACCGCGGAAGGCATCGGGGTCGCGGCTCTCCTCGACCGCGCGCAGGGTCAGCATCACCGTCGCCGCGATCAGCGGCAGGTTGACCCAGAAGATCGCCCGCCAGGAGAGCAGGCCGATCAGGGCGCCGCCGCCCGCCGGCCCGATCACGGTCGCGATCCCGGTCCAGGCGGTCCAGGTCCCGACCGCCCTGCCGCGCTCCGCGCCCTCGAAGGTGGCGGCGACGATCGCCAGTGAGCCGGGGACCAGCAGGGCCCCGGCGATCCCCTGCAGGGCCCGCGCCGCGACCAGGAACTCATCCGAGGGAGCGACCGCGCAGAGCGCCGAGGTGGCTCCGAAGGCGATCAGGCCGATTACGAATATCCGCCGCCGCCCGAACTGGTCGCCGAGCGAGCCGCCGACCAGGAGCAGCGCGACCATGGTCAGCATGTAAGCCTCGACCACCCACTGCTGGCCGGCCAGCCCGGCGTCGAGGTCGCCGCTGATCGCCGGCAGCGCCACGTTGACCACGGTGCCGTCGAGGAAGACGACGGTCGACCCGAGGATCGTCGCGACCAGCGTCAGACGCTGTTGGCGGGACACCCGATCGAGTGTAGGGCGGCGCAAGATGGTGCCCGTCGCGCCGGGCCGCTGAGAGGCGCTTTACATCGAATGGAACAATCCGGGTAGGTGATCTGCTGATGGCGAGAGCAATCTGGAGCGGCTCGATCAGCTTCGGGCTCCTCAACGTGCCCGTGAAGCTGTACAGCGCGGTGGCGCGGCGCAACATCGCGCTGCGCGAGATCCGCGACTCCGACAGCGCCCGGATCAAACACCGGCGGGTGGCGGAGGGGACCGACGAGGAGGTCCCCTACGAGAACATCGTCAAGGCCTTCGAGATCACCCCCGGCCAGTACGTCCCGATCGGCAAAGACGAGATGTCAGCGCTGGCGCCGGAGAAGACCCGCGCGATCGAGGTCAAGGACTTCGTCGACCTCGAGCAGATCGACCCGATCTACTTCGACAGCCCCTACTACCTCGGCCCGGCCGAGGGCGCCGAGAAGGCCTACTCGCTGCTGGCGAAGGCGATGGAAGCCTCCGGCAAGGTCGCGATCGCCCGCTTCGTCTTCCGCAACAAGGAGCACCTGGCGGCGCTGCGCGCCAACGACGGCGTGCTGACGCTGACCACGATGCGCTTCGCCGACGAGGTCGTCGCCGCCCGCGACCTCGAGGACGTGGTCCCCGAGAAGGCGCCGAAGGTCGCGAAGAAAGAGCAGGACATGGCCGAGCAGCTGATCGAGTCGCTGAGCACCGAGTTCGACCCGAGCGCCTACCGCGACGAGTACCGCGAGCAGCTGATGGCGCTGATCGAACGCAAGGCCGAAGGCAAGGAGATCGTCGCCTCCGAGGCCGAGGAGCCGCAGGCGACCAAGGCGCCCGACCTGATGGCGGCGCTGGAGCAGAGCATCGCCGCGGTCAAGGGCGAGGACGACGGGGGCAAGAAGGCGACGCCGAAGAAAGCGCGGAAGGCGCCGGCCAAAGCCAAGAAAAGCCCCTCGTCGCAAGCCAAAAAAGGCTCGCGCTCGAAAACCAAAGCCTCGAAGTAAGCCGTGGCCGCGAGCCAGGTCGTCGAGGTCGACGGGCGTGAGCTGAAGCTCACCAATCTCGACAAGGCCCTCTACCCGCAGGCGGGCTTCAGCAAGGGCGAGGTGGTCGACTACTACGCCCGGGTCGCGCCGGCGATCGTGCCCCATCTCGCCGGGCGGGCGCTGACCCTGCGCCGCTTCCCCGAAGGCGTCGAGGACCTCGACGCCGCCTTCTTCGAGAAGCGCTGCCCGAAACACCGGCCGCCGTGGGTGAAGACGACCCCGGTCCACGCCAGCACCGGCAGCATCGACTTCTGCGTCTGCAACGACCGCCCGACGCTGATCTGGATGGCGCAGCTGGCGGCGATCGAGCTGCACCCCTCGCTCTCCCTGTCGCGGGCGCCGACCCGGCCGACCGTGCTCGCCTTCGACCTCGACCCGGGGCCGCCGGCGGGCGTCGTCGACTGCTGCCGGGTGGCGCTGCGCCTGCGCCAGCTGTTCGGCCACTTCGAGGTGCAGTGCTTCCCCAAGACCTCGGGCTCCAAGGGCCTGCAGGTCTACGTGCCGCTGAACCAGAAAATCCACTACGCGACGACGAAACCGTTCGCGAAAGCGATCGCCCAGCTGCTCGAGAAGCAGACCCCCGACCAGGTCGTCTCGAAAATGAAAAAGGTCGAGCGCGGCGGCAAGGTCTTCGTCGACTGGTCGCAGAACCACGAGCGCAAAACGACGATCGCGGTCTACTCGCTGCGCGCCCGCGAGCGCCCGACCGTCTCGACCCCGGTCAGCTGGGAGGAGGTCGAGTCGGTCGCCGACAGCGGCGACGGCTCGGCCCTCGTCTTCGAGGCCGGCGACGTGCTCGAGCGAGTCGAGGAAAAGGGCGACCTCTTTGCCCCCGTGCTCGAACTCGAACAAACCCTGCCGGACCTCTAGGCCTAGAGAGGCTGGCGGACGACCGGGTGGCGGGTGGCGCGCACCTCGTCCAAGCGGCGGACGGGGGTCGTGTAGGGGGCGTTCTTGGCCAGCTCCGGGTCGGCCTCGGCCTCGACGAGGATCTGCTCGACGGCGTCGGCGAAGGCGTCGAGGCTCTCCTTGGTCTCGGTCTCGGTCGGCTCGACCATCAGCGCCTCCTCGACCAGGAGCGGGAAGTAGACGGTCGGCGGGTGGAAGCCGAAGTCGAGCAGGCGCTTGGCGAGGTCGAGGGTGGCGAGGCCCAGCTCCTTCTTCATCGGCTTGCCGGAGAGGACGAACTCGTGCATGCAGTGGCGCTCGAAGGCGACCGGCAGCCGCTCGCCTGCACGGCCCTCGGCGAGCCGCGCCTTCAGGTAGTTGGCGTTGAGCACGGCGGTCTCCGAAGCCTCGGCGAGGCCGTCGGCGCCGAGGCTGAGGATGTACGCGTAGGAGCGGACGAAGACGCCGAAGTTGCCCTGGAAGCCGCGCAGCCGCCCGATCGACCGCGGCCGCTCGTGGTCGAGGTCGTATTGCGGGCCGTGACCGTTCTCGCCCTCGCGCCGCACCACCTGCGGCCGCGGCAGGAACGGCTCGATCCGCTCCGAGACGGCGATCGGGCCGGCGCCGGGGCCGCCGCCGCCGTGCGGCTGGCTGAACGACTTATGGAGGTTGACGTGGACGATGTCGAAGCCCATGTCGCCGGGCCGCGAGTGGCCCATCACCGCGTTGAGGTTGGCGCCGTCGTAGTAGAGGGTGCCGCCGGCGGCGTGGATCAGGGACGCGATCTCCTCGATGTTCTCGTCGAACAGCCCGAGGGTGTTCGGGTTGGTCAGCATCAGGCAGGCGACCTGGTCGGGATCCTCGGCGATCTTCGCCCGCAGGTCGTCCATCTCGACCCCGCCCCGCTCGTTGGTGGCGACCTTCACGACCTCGTAACCGGCCATCGTCACCGAGGCCGGGTTGGTCCCGTGCGAGGTGTCCGGCGCCAGCACCTTGGTCCGGGTTTCGCCGCGGTCGGCGTGGTAGGCGCGGGTCAGCAGCAGCCCGGCGAGCTCCCCGTGGGAGCCGGCCGAGGGCTGCAGGCTTACGTGCGGGAGGCCGCAGATCTCGCTCAGCGACTCCTGCAGCAGCCACATCAGCTCCAGCGCCCCCTGGGCGCGGCGGGGATCCTGGGCGGGGTGCAGGCGGGCGTGGCCGGGCAGCGCCGCCACCCGCTCGTTCAGCCGCGGGTTGTGCTTCATCGTGCAGGAGCCGAGCGGGTAGAAGCCGCTGTCGAGGTCGAAGTTGCGGCGCGAGAGCCGGTTGTAGTGGCGGACGATCTCCGGCTCGGCAATCTCCGGCAGCCGCGGCGGCTCGGGGCGCAGCAGGTTGGCCGGGATCAGATCCTCGAGCGGCGTCTCCGGCACTTCCGCCTCGGGCAGCACCGCGGCGCGCCGGCCCGCCTTCGATTTCTCGTAGATCGTCTGGGCGCGTTCGGCCTGCATCGGGGTCTCGGTCAGCGCCATCAGGCAGCCACCCCCTCGCGCTCGGCGGCGATCGCGGCGCCGAGCGCCTCGGCCAGGGCGTCGATCTGGGCGTGGGTGCGGCGCTCGGTGAGGGCGACCAGGAGGCCATCCCCGTGCTCGGGGTACTCGCGGCCGAGCGCGTACCCGGCGGCGATGCCGCGTTCGGCGCAGCGGTCGAGGACCGCGCCTACGGGCGCCTCGAGCCGCACGGCGAACTCGCGCACGACCGGCGCCTCGTGCAGGGGCGAGACCCCCTCGACCGCGGCGAGGCGCTCGCGCGCGTAGGCGGTGCGCCGGGCCAGCAGCTCGCCGAGCTCACGGAAGCCGCGGCGGCCGAGCCAAGCGAGGTGGACCATCGCCCCGAGCGCGTTCAGCGCCTGCGCGGTGCAGATGTTGTTGGTCGCTTTCTCGCGGCGGATGTGCTGCTCGCGCGTCTGCAGGGCGAGGACGAAGCCGCGGCGGCCGTCGACGTCCTCGGTCTCGCCGGCGATCCGGCCGGGCATGCGGCGGATCTGCGCCTCGCTCGCGCAGAAGAAGCCAAACGAAGGGCCTCCGAAATCCAAGCGGTTGCCGAGCGGCTGGCCCTCGCCGAGGGCGATGTCGGCACCCTGCTCGCCGGGCGGCTTGAGGATCCCCAAGGTCATCGGGTCGCAGGCGACGACCAAGAGCGCCCCGTGCTGCTTCGCGCTCGCGCCGAGTGCCTCGACGTCCTCGACCGCGCCGAGGAAGTTGGGGCTCTGGAGGAAGACCGCGGCGGTCTCGCCGTCAACCGCGTCCGCCAGCGCCGCGGCGTCGGTCAGCCCGCCCTCGAGCCCGACCTCGACCAGGTCGGCCCCGTAGCCCTCGGCGTAGGTGGCGAGCGTCTCGCGGCTGTGCGGGTGGAGGCCGCGGGAGACGACGAAGCGGCGCCGTTTGGTCGCTCCGATCGCCAGGTAGCCGGCGGAGGCGACCGAGGACGGCCCCTCGTACAGCCCGGCGTTGGAGACCGGCAGCCCGGTCAGCTCCGACATCGCGGTCTGGAACTCGAACATCACCTGCAGCCCGCCCTGCGAGATCTCCGGCTGGTAGGGCGTGTACGGGGTGAGGAACTCCGAGCGCGAGGTGATCGCGTCGACGATCGCCGGCACGTAGTGGTCGTACATCCCCGCCCCGACGAAACAGACCTCGGCTTCGGCGTCGGCGTTGCGGCCCGCCAGCTCGGCCAGGCGCTCGTAGACCTCGGCCTCGCTCAGCCCCTCCGCCAGCGCCAGCGACCGGCCGAGGCGCAGCGGCGCGGGGATCTGCTCGAACAGCTCGTCGACCGACTCGACGCCGATCGCGGCGAGCATCTCGGCCCGGTCGGCGGGCGTCGCTGAGGTGTAGCGGCTCACCCGCCTAAGGCTACGGAAGGGACGGGCGGGGGCGGGGGCTTAACTTTCCAGCAGCTTGCGGTATTCGGCGGCGCCGAGCAGGGCCTCGGCCTCCTGCGGCGCGGTCAGCCGCACCTTGACCAGCCAGCCCTCGCCGTAGGGGTCCTGGTTGATCCGCTCCGGCGTGTCTTCGAGCGAGTCGTTGACCTCGACGACCTCCCCCGACATCGGCGCGATCACGTCGGAGACCGCCTTCACCGACTCGACCTCGGCGTAGGAGGCGTCTTTGTCGATCGTCGCGCCGACCTCCGGCGGGTCGAAGAAGACGACCTCTCCGAGCGAGTCCTGGGCGTACCAGGTGATCCCGAAGACAGCGTGGTCATCGCCCTCCAGCCGCGCCCAGTCGTGCTGGTCGTGGTAGCGCAGGTCGTCGGGATAGTGGGCGTCGTCGGACAAGGCTCAGCTCCTTCGGTAGAGAGGTTTGGAACCTACCCGGGCGGCGCGGCGCTTGCCGCGCACGTCGATCTCCAGCTCGGTCCCCGGCGCGGCCAGCTCGGCCCGCACGTAGGCCATCCCGGCGCCGACCTCGAGCGAGGGCGAGTAGGTGCCGCTGCTCACGGCCCCGACCGTCTCCTCGCCGCGCAGCACCGGGTTGCCCGCGCGCGGGATTCCCTGGCCCTCGATCGTGAACGGGGCGAGCTTCTCGGCGGTGCCCTCGGCCCGCGCCCGCGCCACCGCCTCGGCGCCGACGAACCCGGTCGCCTCGGCGCAGCACCAGCCGAGCCCGGCCTCGATCGGGTTGCGCTCCGGGGTCAGCTCGTTGCCGTGCAGCGGGAAGCAGACCTCGAGCCGCAGCGTGTCGCGGGCGCCGAGCCCGCAGGGGACGACGCCGGCGTCGAGCAGCTCGGCCCAGATCGGCGCCGCCACCTCCGGGTCGAGCAGCAGCTCGACCCCGTCCTCGCCGGTGTAACCGGTGCCGCAGACCAGCGCCGGGCGGCGGCCGACCCGGACGTGGGAGACCCGCATCCGCGGCGGCAGCTCGATCCCGAGCGCGCGCCCGAGCACGGCGCGGGCGTGCGGGCCCTGCACGGCGAGCATCGCGTAGCGGTCGGCGACGTCGCGGACGATCACGTCGAAGGCACGGCTCTGCTGGCCAAGCCAGGCGAGGTCGGTCGCGTGGTTGGCGGCGTTGGTGACGATCAGGTAGCGGTCGCCGCCGAGCCGGTAGGCGAAGAGGTCGTCGATCACGCCGCCGTCCTCGTTGCAGAGGCAGGAGTACTGGGCGCCGCCGATCTCGATCGCGGCGACGTCGTTGGAGAGCACCCGCTGCAGGAAGGCGAGCGCGCCCGGCCCCTCGACCTCGACCTCGCCCATGTGCGAGACGTCGAACATCCCCGCGTGCGTCCGCACCGCCGAGTGCTCCTCCCGAATCCCCTCGTAAGTCACCGGCATCTCCCAGCCCGCGAACGGAACCAGCTTCCCACCGAGCTGGACGTGCTGGTCATACAGAGGCGTGCGCCGAAGGTCGCTCACAGGCGCCCAAGGCTATTGACGACCGAGCATCGAAGGAGGCCGGGTGACCCTCCCATGGAGGCTCCAGGACAGACCTACCGATTCGCAGACAGCAACCTGCTGCGCAACGGCCTCCAGGGGAGGGTCACCCGGCCTCCTCAGCGCCATGCTTCTGGGGGAGGGTCACCGGCCTCCCCAACCTTCAGTCTTTGAGGAAGCCGGGCACGTCGATGTCGTCATCCGACACCCGCAGTTTGCGAATGTCGGTGTCGTCCGACGAGATCCGCGGCTTCGACTCATAGCGCCGCCGCACCCGCTGCGGCGAGCGGGCGAGCAGCTCGAAGCCCTCGAACCCGGTCGCGATCACGGTGACCCGGACCTCGTCCTTCATCGACTGGTCGACGACGGAGCCGAAGATGATGTTGGCGTTGTCGTCGGCCTCGGCCTGGACCAGTTGCGCCGCCTCGTTGACCTCGAACAGGCCGAGGTCCTCGGGGCCGGTGATGTTGAGCAGCATCCCGGTCGCGCCTTTGATCGACTCCTCGATCAGCGGCGAGGTGATCGCCGCCTTGGCCGCGTCGAGCGCCCGCGCCTCGCCGGAGGCGGAGCCGACGCCCATCAGGGCCGAGCCGGCGTCGCGCATGATCGTGCGCACGTCGGCGAAGTCGAGGTTGATCAGGCCCGGGATCGTGATCAGGTCGGTGATGCCCTGGACGCCCTGGCGCAGGATGTCGTCGGCCTGGCGGAACGCCTCGAGCACGCTGGTCCGGCGCTCGACCGCCTGCAGCAGCTTCTCGTTCGGGACGATGATCAGGGTGTCGACGTTGTTGCGCAGTTTCTCGATCCCCTCGAGCGCCTGCTGCATCCGTCGTTTGCCCTCGAACTCGAACGGCTTGGTCACCGCGCCAACCGTGAGCGCGCCGATCTCTTCCTTGGCGATCTCAGCGATCACCGGAGCCGAGCCGGTGCCGGTGCCGCCGCCCTCGCCGGCGGTGACGAAGACCATGTCGGCGCCCTTCAGCGCCTCCTTGATCTCGTCGCGGCTCTCCGCCGCCGCGCCCGCCCCGACCTCGGGGTTGCCGCCGGCGCCGAGGCCGCGGGTCAGCTCCTGCCCGATCGAGAGCTTGATGTCGGCGTCGCAGGCCTGCAGCGCCTGGGCGTCGGTGTTGACCGCGACGAACTCGACGCCGCGAATGCCGGCGTCGATCATGCGGCTGACCGCGTTGGTACCGCCGCCGCCCGCTCCGACGACCTTGATGACCGCGAGGTAAGTGGATTCCATCTCCCGATTTTCTCCTTCGCCTGACCCTGAAGGTCTGGCGAGACAGCTGTTGGTTGAGTTGAGCCTTGGTTCCGTCCGAGTCTTCAGCGAAGCTCAAGAGTTCGAGCTAGCTGTCCCGGGACCGGAAATTCCGCTGAACGTAGGGCATTCTGGCGTATCTGTCAAACGGCCGACAGGCATCCTGCACGGTCAAACTCTCAATGCTTACTTGAGAGTTTCCCTACCCTCACCCTTTGGTCGAGGCTTCAAGGGACGGGCGGAAGCGTATGCCCAGAGCCGCCTATCGCCGGTCGGCTGGGGGCGTTCACGTCTACATAATCGAGCGCTTCGATTTCCGGATCGGCGAGCACGGCGGCGACCGCCTTCCACTTCTTCGCGGCCTGCGAGGCGTCCCCGAAGCGCAGTTCGATTCCCGAGGTGGTTTCGACGTCGACCCCGCCTTCGCCGTAGAAGCTGCGTGCCAGGTAGGGACGGAGCGCTGCCGGAGCGGCGCCGAGAACGCGGGCCTGTTCCAGCATCGACCCGCCCAGACGGCCCCCTTTCGGCGGCTCGACCGGCGGTAGCTCGGGTAGCTCAGGTTCCTCGGGGAGGGGGAACCAGACGAGCACCACGCCCTCGCCGGTGACAGCGACCGGTCCTTCCTCGCCTTCCAGGGTCGCCGCGGCCTCCGGGACGGTGACCGCGGGCGTGACAACGCTGTCGCGGATCAGGAAGAACCAGACCGCCGCGATCGCGACGACCAGCAGGCCGATCGCCAGCAGTGGCCGCCTCACAGCTCCCAGCCCCCCGGCCAGCGGGCCTCGCCCAGCAGCTGGACCTCCGGCTCCAGCTCAACGCCGAAGTGCTCGTGCACCCGCCGCCGCCCCTCCGCCATCAGCTCGAGCACGTCGGCGGTGGTCGCCTCGCCGGTGTTCTCGACGAAGTTGGCGTGCTTCTCGGCGAAGCGTGCTCCCCCGTGAGCGAGGCCACGGCAGCCGGCCGCCTCGAGCAGCTGCCCGGCCGAGCGGCCCCCGGCGCGCTCGTCCTCGGGGTTCTTGAAGGTCGAGCCGAAGGTCTGGATCCCCTTCGGCTGCGCCTCGTGGCGCTTGCTCCGCATCGCCTGCATCCGCGCCCGGATCTCCTCCGGCGCGTCGGGCCGCAGCCCGAAGGCGGCGGCGGAGACCACTTCGCCGGGGCGGAGGTTCGAGTCGCGGTAGATGAAGCCGAGCGCGGCCGGAGAGCGGCGCTCACTGCCGTTCGCGGTGCAGACCTCGACCCACTCAAGCACCTCGGCCAGCTGGCCGCCGTAGGCGTTGGCGTTCATCCGCACCGCCCCGCCGGCGGTGCCCGGGATGTTCGTCCCGAACTCGAGGCCGGCGAGGCCCCAGCCGGCGGCCTTCGCCGCGGCCGAGGGCAGCCGGGCGCCGCCGCCGCAGAGCAGCCGCTCGCCCTCGCGCTCGATCGTCGCGAGGGCCCCGTCGAGCTTGATCGCGAGCCCGCGAAAGCCGTCGTCGGCGACCAGCAGGTTCGACCCCGACCCGATCACTCCCACCGTGACCCCCTCCCCCCCGGCCCAGCGCAGCAGCTCGACCAGCTCGTCGCGCTCACGTGGCTGCGCGAACCAGTCGGCGGCGCCACCGGTGCGCACCGTGGTCAGCCGTGCCAGCGGAAAGTCAGCCTGGAGTCGCTCCGGGCGCGCGCTCACGTCGCCCCCTCGAGCAGCGCCTCGCCGAGCTTGAAGACGTCGCCGGCGCCGATCGTGACCAGGACCGCGTTGTCCTCGACGCCGCGGTCGAGCCGCGCGGCGAGGGCGCGTTCGGCGGTCGCGGCCTCGGGCAGCCACCAGACCGGCCGACCCCCGTTGCGCTCCGCGGTCGCCTCGGCGACCCGCAGGCCGCTGACCCCGGCCAGCTCCCCGACCGGCTGCTCGCGGGCGGGATAGACGTCGAGCACCGCGACCTCGTCGGCGAGCGCCAGCGCCGCCCCGAACTCCGCCCCGAGCGCCTTCGTGCGCGAGTAGAGGTGCGGCTGGAAGACGGCGATCAGCCGGCCCGGCCGCAACTCGCGCAGGGCGGCGAGCGCGGCGCGGACCTCAGTCGGGTGGTGCGCGTAGTCGTCATATATACGGACGCCGCCGCGCTCACCCTTGAGCTCGAGGCGCCGGTGCGCGCCGGGAAAGTCCGCCAGGGCGGCGGCAGCGGCGTCGACGTCGAGCCCGGCCAGAGCGATCGCGGCGAGGGCAGCGCGGGCGTTGAGCAGGTTGTGCGCGCCGGGAACGGCGAGCCGAAGGTTCGGCCCCGGCGCGTCGCGGCCGAAGCGCTCCGTGCCCCCCGGCTCGTGCGTGTAGTCGCCGTCGAGGATCTCCTCCGGCATCCGGATCGTCGTCCGCCGCCCCGGCGCCAGCTCGGAGCGGTCCGGCAGCACCACCCGCTCCGCCTTCGCGAGGAAGTCGGTGAACGCCCGGGTCAGCTCGGCCAGTGATCCCCACTGGGTGTGGTGGTCCATCTCGACGTTGGTGACGACCGCGATCTCGGGATCGAGGACAAGGAAGCTGCCGTCGCTCTCATCCGCCTCGGCGACCACCCACTCCCCCTCGCCCCAGCCGGCGTTGGCCGCGGCGCCGGCCTCGCCCAGGCCCGGGATCTCACCGCCGATGAAGAAGGCCGGATCCTCCCCGATAGCCCGCATGGCGGAGGCGATCATCGCCGTCGTCGTCGTCTTGCCGTGGGTGCCGGCGACCGCGATCAGCCGCTTCTCGGCGCAGAGCTGGGCGAGCAGGGAGCCGCGGTGGATCGGCTCGACCCCGCGCCCGCGGGCCAGGGCCAGCTCCGGGTTGTCGGCGCCGATCGCGGTCGAGACGACGACCTCGGCCCCGTCCGGGAGGTTGGCGGCGTCGTGGCCGACGACCGGCTCCAGCCCAGCCGCGCGCAGCCGCTCCATATAAGAGGAGCCGTGGCGGTCGCTGCCCGTAACGGTGGCGCCGAGCCGGGCGCAGACCAGGGCCAGGCCGCTCATCCCGGCACCGCCGATCCCGATGAAGTGGAGACGCCGAGAGGACCAGTCGCTCATCGATCAACCCCCCTCGGGGCGGGTTTCCAAACCATCGGTTCGCAAAAGCGCCCCGCGCTCATCGCGCCGCCGCCAGAACCTCGTCGGCGATCCGCCGCGCCGCGTCGGGCTTGGCCAGGGAGCGCGAGGCCGCCGCCATCGCCTCCAGCCGCGCTGGGTCACCGAGCACCGCCGCGACCTCGGCCCGCAGCCGCTCCGCTCCGCCGTTCCCGCCGAGCGCCGCGTCGGGCAGCACCGTGGCGGCGCCGGCCCGCTCCATCCAGGCGGCGTTGTGGCTCTGGTGGTCGCCGGTCGCGTGGGGATAGGGGACGAGGATCGCCGGGCGGCCGGCCGCGGTCAGCTCGAAGATCGAGCCGCCGGAGCGTCCCAGCACCAGGTCGCTGGCGGCGAGCACGTCGCCGAGGTCCGGCTCGTAGGCGAGCAGCGTGTAGCGGTCGTCGTGGGCGGCCGTGGCGAGGCGCGCCCGCAGCTCCTCGTAGTCCCGCTGCCCAGCGAGGTGGAGCACGTGGAAGTCGCGGCCGTCGCGCTCGGCGAAGGCCGCGAGCGCGGCGAAGTTGACCGAGCGCGCGCCCTGGCTGCCCCCGACGACCAGCAGGCAACGCTCGCCGGCCTCGATCCCGAAGCGCCGACGGGCGGCCTCGCGGTCGGCGCGGAGGACGGCGTCGGGGACTGGGCGCCCGGTGAGGAGGTAGGGGTCGCCCTCGCGTCCCGCGATCGGGAAGGCGAGGCAGACGCGGCGGGCGCGGCGGGCGAGCAGCCGGTTGGCGAGGCCGATGTGGCTGTCGGCCTCGGTCAGGACCAGCGGCGTCCGCGTCGCCAGAGCCGCCAGCCCGGCCGGCCCGGCGACGTAGCCGCCGCCGCCCATCACCACGTCGGCCTCACGCGCGCGCAGCGCCCGCCGCGCCGCCGCCACCGCGCCCAGCGCCTCCAGCCCGGCCCGCGCCGCCCGCAACGGGTTCTTGCGGTCGATCCCGCGCACCTTGACGAAGTCGATCTCGTAACCGGCATCCGGCACCAGCTCCGCCTCGATCCGCTCCCGCGTGCCGAGGAAGGAGACCGCGGCGCCGCTAGCCCGAAGCTCGGCGGCGACCGCCATGGCGGGTACCACGTGACCCGCGGTTCCCCCCGCTGCCACCACGACCTTTGGCTTTCCTGGCACCGCTGGCTCGGCTCCTTTCACGGGCGGGCGTGCGCCCGCCCTCGACGACGCGCAGTTTGCCAGCGCGGGTGGATCGCCCCGCGCCGCGCCGTTTGGCGGTCGCGCTCGAGCCCGTGCGCGCCGCCTTCACGGTGCCGCCACGGGCGACGTTGAGGATCAGCCCGACCGCGAACAGGCTCGTCATCAGGCTGCTGTTGCCGTAGGAGACGAAGGGCAGCGGCACCCCCGTCAGCGGCGCCAGGCCGAGCACCGCGAAGAGGTTGATAGTCGCCTGCACGAGGACAAGCGAGGTCAGCCCGGCGACCAGCAGACGACCGTAGGTGTCCTTCGCCTTCTGGGCGATTTTGAAGCCGGCGTAGCCGAACATGCCGAAGAGGCCGACGACGGCGACGATCCCGACCAGGCCGAGCTCCTCGCCGATCACCGCCGAGATCATGTCGGTGTGGGCCTCGGGGAGGTAGAAGGCCTTCTGCACGCCGTTGCCGATCCCGACCCCGAACAGGCCGCCCGAACCCAATGCGATCTTTGCCTGCGCGGCCTGGAAGCCGGCCCCGTGGGCGTCGGCGCCGGGGTTGAGGAAGCCGGTGAGGCGGGCCATCCGGTAGGGCTCGATAATCGTCATCACCAGCGCCAGGCAGGCGATCCCGAGCGCCAGCAGGCCGAGGTCACGGGGGCGGGCGCCGGCCGCGATCAGGGTCGCCCCGACCGCGAAGGTGAGGACCATCGTCGTCCCCATGTCCGGCTCGAGCATGATCAGGCCGGCGGCCGCGGCGACGACGAGCAGGAACGGCATCATCCCCTCGATCGACTGCGCCCGTTTCGGTTTCTGGGCGAGCAGGTCGGCGCCGTAGAGGACCAGCGCCACCTTGGCGATCTCCGAGGGCTGGATCTGCATGAAGCCGGAGCCGATCCAGCGGGTGGCGCCGTTGACCGTGGTGCCGGCGACGAGGACCGCGCAGAGCAGGAAGAAGGCGAGCGCGAGGATCGCCGGGGTGAGGTTGCGGACCGCGGCGAGGCCGTGGCGCGCGGTCAGGTGCATCACGATCAGGCCGACCGCGCCGAACATCAGCGTCCGCTGCAGGTAGAAGGCGCTGTCGGAGAGGCCGCCGTCGCTGAGGACTTTGGTCGTCGAGCTGGCCGAGAAGACCATCACCGCGCCGAGCGCGAGCAGGCAGAGGGTCGCGGTCAGCAGCAGGCTGTACTCGGCCGAGACGGCCTTCGCCTTGCGGCGGGCGCGCGGCTTCGCCTGCTTCGCCCTGCCCTTGGCCGGCCCGCCGAGCCGCCCGAGGGCGAGCGGGAAGGCGCTCATGCGAGTCCCTCGACGATCGTGCGGAACAGCTCGCCGCGGGCCTCGAAGTCGGCGAAGGCGTCGAAGCTGGCGCAGGCGGGCGAGAGCAGCACGACCTCGCCGGGCGCGGCCGCGGCGGCGGCCTGGCGCACCGCCCCCTCGAGGTCGGCGCAGCGGTGCAGGGCGACGCCTGCCCCGAGCGCGGGCGCCAGCTCGCGCGCCATCCGCTCGGTCGTCGCGCCGATCAGGTAGCAGGCGGCGCAGCGCTCGCCGACCGGGTCGAGCAGGGGCGCGAACGGCTCGCCCTTCTCGCTGCCGCCGAGGATCACGTGCACGCCACCGTCGAAGGCACGCAGCCCGACCGTGGCCGAGGCGACGTTGGTCGCCTTCGAGTCGTTGACGAAGCGGACGCCGCCGATCTCGGCGATCGGCTCGAGCCGGTGCGGGACGCCGGCGAAGCTGCGCAGGCCCTCGCGCACCGCCTCGCGGGAGAGGCCCAGCGAGAGCGCCGCCGCGGCGGCGGCCATCGCGTTGGCGACGTTGTGCTCGCCGAGCAGCCCGAGCTCCGAGACCGCCAGCAGCGGCTCGCCGTCGTAGAAGATCGTGCCCTCGGCCAGGGCCACCTCGCAGTCCGGCGCGGCGCCGGTGCAGAAGGCGACGCGGCGGGCGCAACCGCCGAGGTCGACCCCGGCCAGCTCCGGCTCGTCGGCGTTGTAGACGGCGATGTCGTCGTTGCCCTGGTTGGCGAAGATCCGCAGCTTCGCCTCCAGGTAGGACTCGAGGTCGCGATGGCGGTCGAGGTGGTCGGGGGCGAGGTTGAGGAAGACCGCGCACTCGGGAGCGAACTCGGTGGTGTCCTCGAGCTGGAAGCTGGAGGCCTCGCAGACCACGGTGGCGTCGGGCTCGATCGCGCCGGGCAGCTCGGAGAGCGGCGTGCCGACGTTGCCGGCGACCGCGACCGGCTCAGCGGCGCCGCGGTAGAGGTGGCCGAGCAGCTCGACCGTCGTGGTCTTGCCGTTGGTGCCGGTGACCGCGAGGAAGCGGTTCGGCAGCGCCCGCCAGGCCAGCTCGAGCTCGCCGAGGACCTCGACCCCCCGCTCCAGCGCCGCCGCGATCAGCGGCGCCTCCCGCGGGACCCCGGGGCTCTTCACGACCGTCCGTACTCCGTCGAGCAACGCCAATCCATCCGAATCCAGAAACACTTCGACGCCGAGCGCCCGAAGTCCTGCCGCGCCCTCGGGAAACCCCGAATCGACCCCGACCACCTCCTCCCCGCGCCCGGCCAGCAGCCGCGCCACCGCCTGCCCGGAACGGGCCAGCCCGACGACCAGGAACGGCCCGCGCGGCAGATCGGGGCGGGGCTTGGGAGGCGGCGACACAGTCATCCAAGACAGGTTCGCGCTACTTGCCGAGGACCCTGTGACGCTCTTCTTGTGAGTCCTTGTCTTTATGAGGATCTTCATTCACAAGAAATGCTATGGTGCGAAATTGAACTTGACAATACAAGAAGGGACAAGATGAGCGACCTAGACCTCAATCGTGAGCTCGGCTCGATCTGGAGAGACCTGCTCCGGGACGTCAGCCGCGTTACCGAGCGCGCGGCCACCCGCCTCGACGGCCTACTCGACGAAGAACCCGACGCGCCGGCGATCCGGTCGCTTTGGGCCAAGAAAATCCTGCGCCTCGAAGCGCTGGGCCACGAGCTAGGAATGACGACCAAGGAGATCTCCTCCGCCGTCGGCCTCGATGACGAGCCGAACGCCGAGAAGGTGCTTGCCCAGCTCGCCAAGGGAGGGAACGCCGAGCTGGTGCCGGATACCTCGCCGAAGCGGTGGCGACTCACGCTGGACCAGCGGCGCAGCCGCATCCTGCTCGCCAGCCGGCTCGTGCCCGAGGGTCGCTGGACCACCTACGGGGACATGGGCATCGCCGTCTACGGCCACCTGCGGGGTGCTCGCGCCGTCAGTCGCGTCGCGGCCAAGGACCCGGCCTTCGCGAACCCCCACCGGGTGCTCGCGCAGGACGGCACGATCCCAGGGGGCTGGAAGGACGATGAGGGCCAAGGACCCGAAGAGTGTGCGCGCCGGCTCGCCCGCGAGGGTCTCGAGCTGCACGACGGCAGGGTGCCCAAGGAAAAGCGCATGTACCACGAGGAACTGGAAGAGCGCCTCGAGGCGGCCGAGGCCGACCGGGACGCCTTCTGAGGCTCAGGTCCCGATCGACTGCTGGTACAGCGTGAACCCGATCCCCGAGCAGACGGCGGCGATGATCCAGAAGCGCAGCATGATCTTCGTCTCCGACCAGGCCATCATCTCGAAGTGGTGGTGCAGCGGCGCCATCAGCAGCACCCGGCGCCGGAAGGTCTTGAAGGCAAAGACCTGGAGCAGGACCGAGAGCGCCTCGATCACGAAGATGCCGCCGATGATGATCAGCAGCACCTCGGTCTGGGTCATCACCGCCAGCGCCCCGATCGCCCCGCCCAGCCCGAGCGAGCCGGTGTCGCCCATGAAGATCGAGGCGGGAAAGGCGTTGAACCAGAGGAAGCCGACGCAGGCGCCGACCAGGCAGGCCGAGAGCAGGGCCAGGTTCTGCTGGTCGTTGGTGACGAAGGCGATCGCCGTGTAGGCGAGCAGGACGATCGCGCAGGATCCGGCAGCGAGGCCGTCGAGGCCGTCGGTCAGGTTGACCCCGTTCGAGGTGCCGGCGATGACAAGGAAGACGAGGACGAAGTAGAGGACCGGGCCGAGGTCGAGGCTGGCGTCGCCGATGCGGAAGTAGAGGGTCGGCTCGAGGCCCACCTCGTGGCGGGCGACCCACCAGAGGCCGAGCGCGAGGACCAGCTGGCCGAGCAGCTTCCAGCGTCCGGCGAGGCCGAGCGAGCGGCGTTTGATGATCTTGATGTAGTCGTCGGCGAAGCCGAGCGCCGCGCAGCCCATCGCCACCCCGAAGACGGCGAGACTCTGCGGGTCGCGGTCGGAGAGGACGAGGAAGGGCACGCAGATCGAGGCGAAGACGATCAGCCCGCCCATCGTCGGCGTGCCGGCCTTGGCGTGGTGCTCCTGCGGGCCGTCCTCGCGGATGTGCTGGCCGAACTCGCGCACCCGCAGGTACTCGATGAATTTGGGGCCGAGGAAGATGCAGATCAGCATCGCCGCCATCCCGGCGATCAGGACTTCGCCCATCAGACCAGCTCCGCCAGCTCGTCGGCGACGGCCTCGAGACCGGCCGAGCGGGAGCCCTTGACCAGGACCGCGTCGCCCGGCTGCAGCTGCGCCGCCAGCAGTTCCGCCGCCTCGGCCGGATCGGCGACGAGCTGGTCGGGGTCGTAGTCACGAGCCGGCAGGCCGACCCCGAACAGCAGGTCGACGCCGGCGGTGCGGGCGTGCTCGCCGACCTCGCGGTGGTAGCCGGCCCCGCCGGGGCCGAGCTCGGCCATCTCCCCGAGCACCGCGATCGTGCGCGGCGCGCCGAGGCTCGCGAGGTGGTCGAGAGCCGCTCGCATCGACACCGGGTTGGCGTTGTAGCAATCGTTCACGAGGACGATCCCGTCGCCAAGCTCGACTCGCTCGCCACGGAAGCGGGAGAATCCTATGTCCGCCGCGCGGTCGGCCATTTCCGCCGGCGGGGCGCCAAGCGCGACGCCCGCCGCGATCGCGGCCAGGGCGTTGGTCAGGTTGTGCGCCTCGGCGAAGGGAAAGTGGAAGCGCTGCTCGCCGGCGGGCGTGCGGACCAGCGCGTCGGTCACGCCCTCGACCACCCGGCTCTCGACCGCCTCGACGTCGCCGCCGGGGCCGAAGCGCAGCAGCCGCGGCGCCCGCTCCAGATGTGGCTCGAGCTCGCCGGCTGCCGCCGGAACGACCGCGACCCCGTCGGCGGGCAGGGTGTCGAGCACCTCGGCCTTGGCCGCGGCGATCGCCTCAACCGAGCCGAGCAGCTCGACGTGGACCGGGCCGACGTTGGTGATCACCGCCACTTCCGGCTCGGCGATCGCCGCCAGCTCGGCGATCTGGCCGCGCCCGCGCATTGCCATCTCGAGCACCAGCAGGGTGGTCTCGTCGGGGGCCTCGAGCACGGTCAGCGGCAGCCCGATCTCGGTGTTGAGGTTCTCGCGGTTGGCGTGGACGCGACCGGGCAGCAGCGCCCGACAGATGTCCTTGACCGAGGTCTTGCCGACCGAGCCGGTGACGCCAACGACCCGCGCGCCGAGAGCGCGCCGCTGGGCGCGCGCCAGCGCCTGCAGCGCCGCCAGCGGATCCTCGACCACGAAGATCCAGGCGTTGCTGTCGAGCTTTGGTCCGCTATCCGGCCTTAATGACGACAGCAAGGCCGGGGAGACGACGACGCCCCAGGCGCCCGCCGCGAGCGCCGCCGGTGCGAACTCGCCGCCGTCGCGGTTGGCGCCGCGCAGGCCGAAGAAGAGGTCGCCGGGCCCGGTCGCGGAGGAATCGATCGTCGCCCGCCGCGGCGGGGCCGCCTCGCCCCTGGCGACGACCTCGGCGCCGAGCGCCGCCGCGATCCGCTCCGGCCCCAGCTTCACGCCGGGCTGCCCAGCTTTCGCAGCTCCTCGCGGGCGACCTCGCGGTCGTCGAAGGGGATCTTGCGCCCGCCCTCGAACTCCTGGCCCTGCTCGTGCCCCTTGCCGGCGATCACGACCGTGTCGCCGCGCTCTGCCCGGTCGAGCGCCAGCGCGATCGCGGCGCGGCGATCGACCTCGACCACGACCTCCGCACCGGCGCCGGCGCCGGCGACCACTTCCGCGACGATCGCCGCCGGGTCCTCGGAGCGCGGGTTGTCGGAGGTGACGACGGCGAGGTCGGAGAGCTCCGCCCCGGCCCGGCCCATCTTCGGCCGCTTGTCGCGGTCGCGGTCGCCGCCGGCGCCGAAGACCGAGATCAGCCGGCCCGCGGTCAGCCGCCGCGCCGCCCGCAGCACGTTCTCGAGCGAGTCCGGCGTGTGCGCGTAATCGACCAGGACCGCGAACCCCTGCCCCTCGTCGATCGGCTCGAACCGCCCCGGCGCCCGCCCGGCGTCGGCCAGTGCGGCCGCCGCCCGCTCCGGCTCGACCCCAAGCGCCACCGCCACCGCCAGCGCCCCCAGCGCATTCGCCACGTTGAAGTCCCCCGGCAACCCCGTCCGCACCCGCATCTCCTCGCCGACGGGCCGATTTCGGGACCCCTCGTCCCGTTTTCGGCCCATCGACACCAGGAACTCGGCTCCGGTGGCGTCGAAGTGGACGTCGCGGGCGCTGTAGTCGGCGGCGGCGGCGCCGGCGGCGGAGAAGGTGACGCACTCGAGCTCCTCGGCCAGGCGGGCGCCGTAGGAGTCATCGACGTTGACGATCGCCGTTCCCGGCCCGGCCTCGAACAGCTTGCGCTTGGCGAGGAAGTAGTCCTCCATGTCGGCGTGGAAGTCGAGGTGGTCCTGGGTCAGGTTGGTGAACAGCGCCACCTCGAAGTGGATCGCGTCGGCCCGGTGCAAGGCGAGCGCGTGCGAGGAGACCTCCATCGCGCAGGCCCGCTCGCCAGCCGCCAGCATCCGCCGGAAGGTCGCCTGCAGGTCGATCGCCTCCGGCGTCGTCCGCTCAACCGCCTCCTCGACCCCGCCGACGACCTGCTTCACCGTTCCCAGCAACCCGGTCTGGACCCCCACCCGCTCGAGAATCTCCCGCACAAGGAAGGCCGTCGTCGTCTTCCCGTTCGTGCCGGTGATCCCGACCACCCGCAACTCCGCGGTCGGATCCCCCTCGAACCGCGCCGCGAGCGGCGCCATCGCCGCCCGCGCATCAGCCACCACCACCTGCGGCACCCCCACATCAAGCTCGCGCTCGACGACGAGCGCCACCGCTCCCGCAGCGATTACCTGCTCGGCAAACTCATGCCCATCCCGCTTCTCCCCGACCACACAGAAAAACAGCGTTCCGGGTCCCGCCTTGCGACTGTCATACGCAAGCTCACTCACCCCGACCGAGGGGTCGCCGACAACCCGGGCGCCCTCAACCGCCGCAGCAAGCTCGTCAACCCTCATCCGCCCCCGATTCTAGGAAGAGGATCGGGTGCCCCTCGACGAGCGGCGTCCTGATTTTCGCAGCGGCGCTCTCGGCGAGAGAGACAACGCGCCCGGCGAAAATCCCAGCGAAGGTAGAGGGGCACCCGACCTCCTTCCCCTATTCAGGGGCCACACCGAGATACGGCAACGAAAACGCGGCCAGCGAGCCGAAGGCCGGCCCCGCCACCGACCCCCCGTAGTAATCCCCCTGCGGCTGATCCACAATCACCGCCGCCAGGAACTCCGGGTCATCCGCCGGCGCGAACCCGATGAACGACGCCACGAACTTCGTCTCCGAGTAGGTTCCGTCTTCCGCCACCTCCGCGGTTCCGGTCTTGCCGGCGAGCGTGTAGCCGGGGACGCTGACCTCCGAGGCGGTGCCGCCGGGTGCCAGCACGCCCTGGAGCATTTCCCGCACCTGCGCCGCCACCTCCGGCCGCAGCACCCGTTTGCCCTGCGGCTCGGGCACCTCCTCTTCGCCGATCCGCTCGATCAGCTGCGGCTGCCGGAGCTCGCCGCCGTTGGCGATCGCGGCGTAGCCGGCCATCATCTGCATCGGCGTCACCGAGATGCCCTGGCCGATCGGCAGGTTGCCCATGGTCGAGCCCGAGTACTCGTCGAGCGGCAGCACGATCCCCTGTTCCTCGCCCGGGTACTGGACCCCGGTCTCGCGACCGAAGCCGAAGCGGTGGATCCAGTTGTCGAAATGTTCCGCGCCGAGCTCGAGCCCGATCTTGACCGCGCCGACGTTCGAGGAGTGGGCGAGGATCGTCGCCACGCTCATCGTTTCGGTGCCGCGCGGGTGCGACTCCTCGATCGTGCGATCGGCGACCTGGATCGTCGGTTCGAGCGTGAATTCCGAGGCCGGCGTGACCAGTTTCTCCTGCAGCGCGGCGGCGACCGTGAACGCCTTGAAGGTCGAGCCCGGCTCGTAGTTGAACCCGGTCGCCTTGTTGACCAGATCGTCGTTGCTGGCGCTAGAGAGGTCATTGGGGTCGACCGGCGGCCAGTTCGCCATCGCCAGGATCTCGGCGCTGTCGGGGTCCATCACGATCGCCGTCGCCCCGGCCGGCGAGTAGCTTTCGCCGACTTCGGCCAGCACCTGCTCGGCCTTCCCCTGGATCAGCGGGTCGAGGGTGAGCCGGATGTCTTCGCCGTCCTCGGTTTCGTTCACCGTTTCCAGCCGGATCGGGTCGCCGAGCGCGTCCTTGACGATCCGCCGCTCGCCGTCCTCGCCGCGGAGCACGTCTTCCTCGCCTTCCTCGAGCCCGGTCAGCCCCTGGTTTTCGGAGCCGACCGCGCCGATCACCTGCCCCGCCATGTCCCCCTGCGGGTAGGTGCGGCGGCTGTCGGGTAGCTGGCCGACGCCTTCCAGCTCCAGCCGTTCGACCCGGCCGGCCTGCTGCAGGCTGACTTTGTGGGCGACGTAGGAGAAGCCGCCCTCGGCGGTGAGGCTTTCCAGCACCTCGGCCTTGTCGAGGTCGAGAATGCGGGCCAGTTTCTCCGCCGCCTGGGGTGGGTTTTTCACCTGGTACGGGGTGGCGTAGATCGTCGCCGCGTCTTCGGAGGCGGCGAGCTCGTTGCCGCGCCGGTCGAGCAGGCTGCCGCGCAGGCCCGGGACGGTCACCGTCTCGGTCTGCTGGTAGACCGCTTCTGAGGCCAGCTGCGACCCCTGCACCCCCTGCAGCCAGAAGGCACGGACGACGATCACCAGGAAGCAGAGCAGGAAGCCGGCGTAGAGGAGGCCGACCCGGCGCCCGATCAAGCGCATCCGCGCCCCGTCCTACCCGGCGCCGGCGGCCGCCGCGAGGCGCTGCGCCGCGGTGGCGACGTCGTCGGGGCCGGCGTCGGTGAAGTGGATCTCGTCGTTTGGCGGCATCGCCAGGCCGAGCGCCCCGGCCGCGTTGCGCATCGCGCCGGTCCCGTAGAGGCGGGCGTCGCGGCCGCCGAGGGTCGAGTTCTCCTGGTCGAGCGCGGTGACCGTCGCATCGACCTGGCCGAGCGTGGCGGCGAAGCTGAGGGTGGCGACGTTGAGGGCGACGATCCCGGCCAGCAGGGCGCCGAGCACGGCGATCCAGGCACGGCCGCGGGTGAGGCGGACGACCAGGCCGGAGTCCGGCAGCTGCCCGACCGCGACCGCGGTGCGGCCGGCAAACGGGATCAGCTGGCCGCCGACGTTGTTGCGGCGCGTACGCGGCTTGGCGCGGGCCGGCGCCTTGCGTGCGGGGGCGGTCCGGGTGGCGACGCCTTTCGGCTTGGGACGGGAGCGGGGCCGGCGTGCGGGGGCTGCCGGCGCGGCCCGTTTCCGCGGCGCCGGCAGCGCAGGAGCAGCTTTTTTGCGGCGCGGCAGCGTCGTCCGCGAGGGTGGCGGGGCCGGAGCGGTCTTGCGCGCGGGAGCGGCGACAGCCATCAGCCGGCCTCCCCGGGCGGCGTCGTCTCAGCGATCTTCAGCGCGACCCGCAGGTGAGCGGAGCGCGAGCGTGGGTTGGCCTCGACCTCCTCCGGCCCGGGCGCGACGGCGCGCCGGGTCAGCAGCTCGGCTTCGGGCTCGTGGCCGCAGACGCAGACCGGTAGCTCCGGCGGGCAGACGCAGCCGCGCGCCTTCTCGGCCAGGAACTGCTTCACCGGCCGATCCTCAAGCGAGTGGAAGGAGATCGCGCCGAAGCGGCCGCCGACCGCGAGCATCTCCCAGGCCAGGGGCAGCGCTTCGCCGAGCGCGTCGAGCTCGCCGTTGACGGCGATCCGGATCGCCTGGAAGCTGCGCTTGGCCGGGTGGCCGCCGCCGAACCGCGCCGCGGTCGGCATCCCCGCCTTGATCGCCGCGACCAGCTCCGAGGTGGTGCGCAGCGGCCGCCGGCGGACGATCTCGCGGGCGATCCCGCCGGCGTAGCGCTCCTCGCCGAAGCGGCGCAGCACCTGGGAGATCCGCGCCTCCGGCCACTCGTTGACGAGATCGGCGGCGCTGAAGCTCTGGCGCGTGTCCATCCGCATGTCGAGCGGCGCGTCATAGGAATAGGAGAACCCCCGCTCCCAGGCGTCGACCTGCATTGAGGACATCCCAAGGTCTACATAAACCATGTCTGGGCGCACCCCTTCGCCGTGCAGAGCCCGCAGACCTTCCGCGAACTCGGTGCTGAGGAAGCGGGTGCGGCAGGGCGCCTCGGCCGCGAACTCGGCGAAGCGGGCCTCAGCGGCGGGGTCGCGGTCGATCGCGATCAGGGTCCCGGACGCCCCCAGCTGCGCCGCGACGGCCCGCGCGTGCCCCCCGGCCCCGAAGGTGCAGTCGACCGCCACCTGCCCCGGCTCCGGCGCCAGCAGCGAAACCAGCTCCGAGGCGAGCACCGGCTCGTGCGTCACCGGCTCAACCTCGAGGCCGGTGGGCCGATTTGCGCTGATATGCAGCGGGAATCGGCCCGTCGGCGGGAAGTTTTGGTGGGCTTGGGTGCGGGCGGCATGGAGTTTCATGGTTGCGGGGTGGCGGTGGCGGCGAGGCCCTCGGCGATCTCGGGGGCGGCGGCGTCGAGCTCCTGCTCCTGCTTGGCCCAGGCGTCGGCGTTCCAGATCTCGAGGTACTCCCCCGCCCCGATCACGACGCAGTTGCCGTCGAGCCCGGCGTGCTCGATCAGCGGCTTGGGGACGCGGATGCGGCCGGCCGAGTCGAGCTTCTCGTCGAAGGAGCCGCCGTGGAAGCGGCGGCGCAGCTGGCGCGCGTCGCGCCCGAACGGGCTGTGCGGCGAGAGGAAGCGGTCGGAGAGCTGCTCGAACTCGGCGGTGGTGTGCACCCAGACGCAGGGGTCGAAGCCCTTGGAGAGAACGATGCCGTCAGAGAGCGAGGCGCGGAACCGCGAGGGAACCGTGAGCCGATCCTTGGAATCGAGGCTGTGCTCGTAGAGACCCCGAAATGCCACCTCGGCGAGTCCTTTCTGAGCGGGAGGGCCGGAAAAAGAAGAGTTGGACCGGAGTGATGAGGTGGGAGGAGCCTCACCACCCCGGTCCTGGGCTTCAACTCGAGCGCCACAATAACCCACTCTCCCCCACTTTGCAACACGACCTTCCCCTGCAACCCCATTTGCATCCGCCGCCGCGCGGTAGGTTCGGGCCGTGAACGCCCCGGAGCAAGCCGCCGCCCCCGCGGCGTCCGACCCGGCCCCGGCCGCGCCGCCGGACGACGCCGACGACCTGCGCGGCTTCCACTTCCGGCGGCTGCTGCGCTCGACCGCGGTCCTGGTCGGGATCGCGATCGTCACCCTGGCGGCCGGGATCGCCGGCGCTGCCTTCGTCGGCCCGGCGATCGGCGCCATCGCGGCGCTCGGCGCCTTCCTGGTCGCGTTGCTCGGCGTCTTCGTGATCGCCGACTCACGCGCCGAGGACGCCTTCTTCGCGGCCTACGCCGAGCAGCGCGGGCTCGAGCTCGGCGGCCGGGCGCCGCTGCCCCCGACCACGCCGCTGCTGCGGAAAGGCGACGACCGCTACGCCGAGCGCACCCTCTCCGGGCCGTTTGCCGCCGGGGTCGAAGGGATCCTCGCCCTCTACACCTACGAGGAGGAGTCGACCGACTCGAAGGGCAACCGCCAGACCAACTACTGCCGCTACACGGTCGGCCTCGTCCCGGTCCCGGAGTGCGTCGAGCTCGTGCCCGAGCTCTACTGCCAGCGCAAGTTCGGGCTGCGGGCGCTGGAGGGGTTCGAGGACTTTTTCCGCACCAAGAAGGAGCGGGTGGAGCTGGAGAGCGAGGCGCTCGACCAGCGCTATGAGATCTTCGCCGGCAAGGGCCAAGACGCCGCCTGGCTGCGCCAGCTCTTCTCGCCCACCTTCATCGTCTGGCTCGACGACGGCGCCCCGGAGAAGTTCGCCTTCGAGCTGGTCGACGGCACCCTCTGCTGCTACGTCAGCGGTCACAAGAAGGAGGCCGGGAAGCTCGACGAGATCGCGACCGCCGCCGCCGCGGTCGCCACCCGCCTGCGCGAGGAGTCGCTCGAGTAGCAGCCGTGATCGGGGCTAGAAGCCGGCGAGCAGAGTGCCGGCGTTGGCGATCAGGCCGGCGGCGATCATCAGCAGCACCGAGGGCACGAGCACGAGGGCGACGACGAGCTGGATCTTCGGGGCGGCGCGGGCGGCGTGCTCCTCGACCGCGCGGCGGCTGTCGCGGCGCAGGGAGGCGGCCTGGCGGCGCAGCTGCTCGGCGAGCGGCGAGCCGAAGCGACGCGAGCGCTCGATCGCCGCGACCAGGGTGGCCAGCTCGTTACCGGGGACGCGGCCGCGCAGCGAGCGCAGCGCCGCTGAGAGTGGCACCCCGCAGGAGAGCTCGGCGACGGTCAGCCGCAGCTCCTCGGCCAGCGGCCCCTCCCCCGCCCGGGCCAGCTGCCGCAGCCCGGCCGCCGGCCCGCGGCCGGAGCCGGCGCTGACCGCGAGCAGGTCGAGCGCGTCGGGGAGCGCCGCGAGCAACCGGCGGCGACGGCGGCGCGCCCGCCGCTCGAGCAGCGCGTCGGGGACGAGAAAGCCGGCGACCGGCATCGCGATCGCGACCAGCGGCGCGGTCCGGCCCGGCGCCGCCGGCAGCGCCGCGAGCGCGACCAGGCCACCGACGGCAGCCACGGCAAGCTTCGCGACCAGCACCGCTGCCAGCGGCAGCTCGCGCGCGAGGCCGGCGCGGCGCAGGCGCTCCGGCAGCCCGAGCCGCAGCGCCGCCCGCCCACGCAGGCCGAGCGGCAGCGGCGGCAGCACGCCGCCGGCGCGGGCGGCGTGCAGCTCGCGCGCGGCGGCGCAGCCGAGCAGGACCGCGAGCGCCGCCAGCAACCCGGCGGCGCTCACTCGACCACCCGCGAGAGCCGCCGGATCGCGACGAAGCCGGCGACCTGAAGGGCCGCGGCCAGCCCCAGCATCGCCGCCGCCGGCGGCGAGCCCAGCAGCCGCGCGAAGAAGCCCGGCTGGAGCAGCTCGGCGAAGAGGGCGCCGCCGCTCGGCATCGCCACCACCAGCAGGCCGGTGAAGCGGGCCTGCGCGGTGGCCGAGCGGGCGTCCTCGGCGACCCGGTCGCGCTCCGCCGCGCCGGCCGCGAAGCGGCGCAGCAGCGCGGCGAGGTCACCGCCGGCGAGCCGTTGGCTGAGCAGTGCCGCGGCGAAGGCGTCGACCCGCGGCGAGTGCATCCGCCGCCGCCAGGCCTCGACCGTCGCCGTCGTCGCCGCACCGAGGTCGAGCTCCGCCCCAAGCCGGGTCAGCTCCGCCGCCGGCGGGCCGTCGAGCGAGCCGGCGGCGGCCGGGAGCGAGGCGCGCAGCGAGCGGCCGGCGCTGAGCGAGTCGGCGATCGCGGTCGCGACTTCCGGCAGCGAGCGCTCGACCGCGGAGCGGTAACGGCGCCGGCGGCTGGAGATCGCCCAGCCGGCCGCGGCCGGGCCGCCGACCGAGAGCGGCAACGCCAGCGCCGGCCCGGCGAGCAACCAGCCGCCCGCAATGGCGCCGGCGGTGCCGAGCGCGGCGAGCCGCCGCCGCTCCACGGTCGAGGGTGCGTAGCCCTCGCGGCCG
This sequence comes from uncultured Actinomycetes bacterium, assembly GCA_963728025.1. Lineage (GTDB taxonomy): Bacteria > Actinomycetota > Thermoleophilia > Solirubrobacterales > 70-9 > VAYN01. The sequence goes on from CAVSIF010000005.1 coordinate 197,772, forward strand.
GCGCGGCGCAGCGGCTCCAGCGCCAGCCGCAGCCAGCGCGCCGCGGCCGGGCTGGCGAGCAGCGCCTCCCGCGCCGCCAGCGCCAGCAGGCCACCGGCGAGCGCGCCGATCAGGATCGCGGGCGTCACTCGACCGTGGCGATCTCGGTGACGACACGGGCGCCGTCGGCGCGGCGCTCGAGCTGGACGACGAGGTCGATCCCCCGCCGCACCTGCTCAGCCACGGCGGCGTGCGGCAGGCCGAGGCCCGCCATCAGGGCGAGGGTCTCGAGCCGGCCCAGCGCATCGGCGGGCGAGTTCGCGTGCACGGTCGAGAGCGCGCCGTCGTGACCGGTGTTGAGCGCGGTCAGCAGGTCGAGCGCCTCCGGCCCCCGGACCTCGCCGATCACGATCCGGTCGGGGCGCATCCGCAAGGCGTTGCGGAGCAGGTCGCGGATCGTCACCTCACCCCGCCCCTCAACCCCGGCCGGGCGACTCTCGAGCCGGACAACGTGCGGCTGCCGCAGCCGCAACTCCGCCGCGTCCTCGATCGTCACCACCCGCTCGCCGGCGGCGATGAAGCCCGAGAGCGCGCCCAGCAGGGTCGTCTTGCCGGAGCCGGTGCCGCCGCTGACCAGGATGCTGCTGCGCGCCGCCACCGCCTCCCGCAGCAAGTCGCGCTGAGCCGCGGTCAGGGTGCCAAGCGCAACCAGCTCCTCCAGCCCGGGCCGGGTGGCGCCGAAGCGCCGGATCGAGACCAGCGGCCCGTCGATCGCCAGCGGTGGGATCACCACGTTGACCCGGGAGCCGTCGGCGAGGCGGGCGTCGACCATCGGGCTGAGCTCGTCCACGCGCCGGCCCAGCGGGGCGAGGATGCGCTCAATCGCGTTGCGCAGCTCCTCCTCGTCGGCGAAGGCGACGTCGGTGGCCTCGATCCGGCCGCCGCGCTCGACGTAGACGGTGCCAGGGCCGTTGACCATCACCTCCTCGACCGTCGGGTCCGCGAGCAGATCCTCGAGCGGCCCGAGGCCGACGCTGTCGCGGACGATCCGGGTCGCCAGCTCCTCGCGATCCTCGCTCCTGAGCAGGACCGCCTCCTCGTCGACCAGCCGGCGCACGGCATCGCCGAGGCCGCCGTCAGCTTCGGACCCGCTCGCCGCCTCAGCCCGGCGCCGCTCGACCAGCCGCGCCCGCAGCCGCTCCGCCAGCTCCGCCACGTTGCGCTCGCGCACCGTCATCGCTCACCCCCGCGGCAGCAGGGTCACGCGGCGGGCGATGCTCTCGGCGGCGATCAGGCGCAGCGCCTGGCGCCGCGTCAGCCCGAGCGTCGCGGCGCTGGTCCCTTCGGCGCCCGCTTCCGCCCTCGGCTCGAGGGCCAGCAGGGGCACGGCCGCGGCGGCGACGTAGGTGCGACCGGAACCGGACCCCACCGCTTCCGTCGTCACCACCACGTCGACCGCTCCCCCGACCGGCTGTGCCCCGCCGACCAGCAGCGCTGCCGCCCCGTCGACCGCGATCTCGACCGGGTGGCGGCCGCCGTTGAGGCCGAGCGACGCGGTCGGCGCCGAGCGCGGCGGCCGCAACTGCGAGGCCAGTAGGTAGGAACCGGCGGGGATCGCTCCGACCGGGGCCAGGCCGATCGCCTCGGCCGGGTTGGCCAGCGCCCCCGGCGGCACGAACCGGACCGGGACCCGCCGCCGCTCGAGCGCGGAGGCCGCGGCGGGGTCAATCGCCCGGCCGGCCTCCAGGTCCTCGCCGGCGACGAGGACGGGGCGCAGCTCGCCGTAGCCGCGGGCGACGCTGGCGCCGTAGCCGTCGGCGATCGCCGCCGCGGTCGCCGCCGCCAGCAGGGCCGCGAGCACGAAGGCGAGGGCGCGAGCGCGGCGGCCCATCAGCCGGCCCCACCGGCGAGCGGCAGCTCCAGCACCGCCTCGGTTCCCTGCTCGGAGCAGTGCAGCCGGAAATCGCCTCCGTGGGCGACCGCCGTGCGCCGCACCAGGCGCAGGCCGTGGCCGCGCAGGCGGCGGCCGGAGAGCCGCGCGATCAGCTCGCCAGCGCCGTCGCGGCCGGCGGCGCACCGGCTCGCGGCCAGAATCGACGACCGCGAGGCAGAGCCGGCCGGGCCGGGCGCGCGCCTCGACCACGATCCGCGGGCCGCCGTGCTCGATCGCGTTGACGATCAGGTTGTCGAGAGCCCGCGCGATCTCGTCGCGGTCGCCGACGATCATCGCCTCGCCGGCGCGCCAGCGCAGCGTCAGCGAGCCGCCGACCAGCTCGGCCGGGCCGCTCCAGCGAATCAGGGCCGCGTCGAGCAGTGGGCGCACGGACAGGGGCACGCGGACCCCCTGTGCGCCTGCCCCGTTGATCTCGCGCTCGAGCCGCGCCAACGCGGTCGCGGCCATCCGCACCGACCCCGCGATCGCCGCCGGCTCCGGCTCCCTCCCCGGTGCCGCCAGAGAGAGTGCCTGCAGCGGCCGCCGCAGCTCATGCAGGGCCTCGTTCAGCGCCGTGCGACGGCGGCCGGCGAGCAGGCCCTGGGCGGCGACGGCCGCGAGCGAGACGGCGAGCGGCCAGGCGCCGACAATCTGTGCCAGCTCTGGGATCACCGCCCGCCCGCCCTGAAGCCTGGACTCGACATGGGCGTCTAAGCCCGGGCGATGCCGATCTCTCCCCCCGGGCGGACAGATCTCCCCGCTGGCAGCGAAAAAATGCGCACCCGCCATCCCAAAGCGGTCTCGGCCAGGCGCCTCGGGTCAGCGGGTGCGCATGGAATAAGACCATCTTTGGGACAAAAGGGTTCACATGTGTCCCCAAATCGTGTAACCGATGATTTCGTGAACGTCGGCGTTCCCGCTTAGAATTTTCCGCATTGGAAAAGATTCTTGACCGTGGAAACGTCGGAGCGCTTTGGAATACTTGATGTAGAGCGGGTGCGAAAGCAACCGCCCGCCCTACCGATCCCCCCGGCCCCAACGATTGGAGAACCCCCCGTGGCCCAGACCCGAACCTCCCCAGAGGGCATCACCCAGCAGCTCGCCAAGGCCCTCGCCCATCCGCTCCGCGTGCGGATCCTCAGCTCCCTGCACAAGGGCATTTCCAGCCCGAACCAGCTCTCGCAGGAACTCGGCGAGCCGCTCGGCAATGTCAGTTACCACGTCAAAACGCTGCTTGAGTACGACTGCGTCGAACTGGTCAAAACCGAGCCGCGCCGCGGTGCGGTCGAGCACTTCTACCGTGCCACCGAGCGCGCCTTCTTCAACGCCAACGACTGGGAGAAGATCCCCGCCTCGGCCCGCAAAGGCATCTCCGGCTCGATCCTCGAGACGGTCGGCCAGGACGCGACCGAGGCGCTCGTCGCCGGCACGATCGACGGCCGCACCGACTCGCACGTCAGCCGCACGCCGCTGAGCCTCGACGAACAGGGCTGGTCGGATGTCACCACGCTGCTCGCCGAGACGCTCGAGCGCGCGCTCGAGATCCAGGAGGAGTCGGCGAACCGGCTCAGCAGCAAGGAGGAGGCGATCTCGACCAAGCTCGCGATCCTCCACTTCGAGACGCCCGCGGCGACGAAAAAAAGCAAGAAGAAGTAGCGCCCGCGACGACCCGGGGCTCAGCCGTCGAGCAGGCGGTAACCGATGCCCCAGCAGTTGACGACGTAACGGCTGTGCTCCGGGTCCAGTTTGCGCCGCAGCCTGCTCGCGTGCGAGTCCAAGGTTCTGGTCTTGCCGTTGTTGCGGTAGCCCCAGACGTCGCGCAACAGCTCTTCCTTGGAGAAGACCCGGGTCGGGTCGCCGGCGAGCACGCGCAGCAGCGTGAACTCCTTCTTCGCCAGCGGCACCTCGCGCTCGCCGACCATCACCTTGCGGCGCAGCGGGTCGACCATCAGCTCGCCGACCCGGATCGGACCGTCGCGGCGGCTGGCGCGCCGCCGCAGCACCGCCCCGATCCGCGCCCGCAGCTCCTCGATGGAGAAGGGCTTCGTCACGTAATCGTCCGCTCCGGCGGTGAGGCCACGCACGCGGTCGGCCTGGGCGCCGCGGCCGGTCAGCACGATCACCGGTAGTTGCGGGTCGAAGCGCGACTCGACCCCGTCGGCCTCGCGGATCTCGCGCAGCACGTCGAGCCCGGAGGCGTCGGGCAGGGAGAGATCGAGCAGCAGGAGGTCGGGGTGGTTGTAGCGGCAGAGGCGCAGCGCGTCGGAAGCGCTCGGCGCCGGCAGGACCGCGAAGCGGTCGGCGACGAGGTGGTCGCAGAGCAGGTCGAGGGTGATGGCGTCGTCCTCGCAGACGACGACCCGGGCGATCTCGTGTCGTTGCGGCAGCATGCCCCTCCTAAGTCCAGGGCGGCGCAAACTCTCCCCCCTTGACGGAGGGAATCTCGAGCACGGCGGCGGCGCCGCGGCGCCAGGCGAGGCGGCATGGCGGCACCCGGGTGCAGACGGCGAGCGGCCGGTCGAGCGCGTCGAGGAAGAAGAGGTCGAGCGCTCGAAGCGCATCCCGCAGGTGTGGACGCCGGCGCAGCGCGGGATCAGCAGCCCGGTGCCGGCCCGCTCCGGCTCCAGCCCGGCCAGCCCAAAGAGGCGGGCGCGGAAGCCGACCGCGACCGGGACGGTCAACCCGCAGACGCGGCGGTGGGGCAGCTTCTCCAGTCGGGGCGCGGTCACCCCGGTCCAAGGGCCGGGCCCGCCCGACCTCTCCCCCGGCCACCCGGTTCGATCCCGCAAAATCCTGCCCCGGGTGCAAACGGCCGTTCAGGCACTGCCTGAGGCAGGCACGCGCGTACGATGATCGGCAAGATCATGGACCTGTTCCCGCCGGGCTTGCGGGATCAGACCGGCTTCAACTCATGGATAAGAAAACGACCCGCAGAGGGAACTACGAGTCCGGCTCGGACTACGTGCTCGAGTACGGCGAGCTCCGCTTCGCCTTCAACGAGGACGACTTCGGGCAGCGGGTCGAGCAGGCCGCGGTCAAGCTCGGCTTCGTCGCCCAGGGCCTCAGCCAGGAGGAGCTCGACGACCTGCTCGACCTCGCGGTCAGCGGCGAGATCGCCGAGCCCAGCTCACGCCTCGGCGAGCACATCAACGAGAACTGGGAGGACCTGGTCGGCCCCGCCAACCGCAGCCTCGTGCACTGGATCCGTCGCCTCGTCTTCCGCGGCGCCTGGCTCGACCAGCGGGTCAAGGAGGGCGAGCTCGACGTCGTCTTCGACGAGCGCACCCAGACCTTCGGCTACGTGCAGCCGGACCGCAGCGCCGACCTGATCGAGCTCTCTAAAGAGCCGAGCTGGCGCCGCATCGCCTACCGGCGTTAGCGGAGCGGAGTCCCCCGGTAGGGTTTCGCTTAACTTTTTCGCGGATCGGATGGGCCGTCCGAGATTGGACGCGGCGAAAAGTACAAGACGCTCCACCCCTACCGGGGGACTCCGCTCGTTAGGCGGAGGGGTGCTCTAGCGCTGCGACTACGGTGAGTGAGCCGCCGCCGCTGACGTCGCGGCCTGCGTCGAAGAACGCCTTGGCGGCGTCGGCGTCGTCGTAGGCATCGCCGAGGCGGGTGAGGGAGTCGACGAGGAGGATGACGTGGTCGCCGGCGCTGGCGCGGGAGCGGGCCTGGGCGAGGGCGTCATCGGCGTGGCGCGGCTGGCCGGCGGCGACGATCTCGGCTTGCGGCGCGTCGCGGCGCCACTCGGCCAGCTCCTCGGGGGTGGGGTCGATCAGCAGCGCGACCGGGTCGAGGCCGTCGGACTCGGTCGAGAGGTCGGCGGCGATGCCGCGCAGCAGCGCCGTGCAGGCTTCGCGGCTCTCGGCGGCGAGCAGCGCCTGGCGGCCCGCGGGCGGCAGCAGCAGCCCCTGCAGGGTCACGCCCTGCTTGCCGCGGCGGCCGAAGCGGCGGCGCCGGCGGCGGCGCGGGCGCGACGAAGACTCGGAGGCGGTCGCTGCCGCGGGCGCGGCTCGGACCGCGGCGGGGCCGGCGGCTCGGGCGTCGGCTCGGGCGTCGGCTCAGCCTCGGCCTCGGCCGCGGGCCTGCGCTCCTCCCGCGGCTTGCGCTCCCGCTCCTGGCGCGGTTTGCGCTCGCGGGAGCCGCCGCCCTCGCGGGAGCCGCCGCCCTCGCGGGAAGCGCCGCCCTCGCCGGAGCCGCGACCGCGGCCGCCACGGCTGCGCCGCCGTCGTGCGGGACGCTCGCCCTGCGGACGCTCGCCCTGGGCGCGATCGGCACGCTCCGTCGGCTTGGCCTCGGCGCCCGCGCCGGAGTCGCCGCCGGCGAGCTTCGCGACCAGCTCGGCTCGCGGCAGCATCCGGTAGCGCTCGACCCCGGCGTCGGCGGCCAGCCTGTGCAGCTCGGAAAGGCTCTTCTTCTCCAGCTCTGCCCTGGTCATCGAAAGCGGCAGGTTATTCAACCGGCCGCGCCGGGGTCGATGCCCTCCAGCGCCGCCGCCTCCAACCAGGCCTCGGCCTCCTTCTTCACCTGGCGCCGCGACCAGCCCAGCTCCCCCCCTAGCACCTCGGCGACCGGGCGCACGGAAGCGGCGTCGCGCAGTTGCGGCGCCGCCAGGATCCCCAGCCGGGTGCGGCGCAGCAGCACGTCGGCGACGCTGCGCGCCTGCTCGCGGCGGGCGGCGATCGCCACCTCGGCCAGCAGGTCGGGACGGCCGGGGACGATCGGCCGGGCCAGCTTCGGGTCCTTCCAGGCGAGGTCGAGGACGGCGCGGGCGGCGTGGCCGTAGCGGAAGGCGAGCTGGGAGACCGCCTCCTGCCCCACCCCCTCCGGCGCCTCCAGGTCCTCGGCGCGGGCCTCCATCCCGAGCGGAATCTCGGCCGTGTGGCAGGGCGCCTCGCGGCCCTCGCGCTCGACCAGCCGGTCGACCGTCTGCTTCGCCATCCGCCGCCAGGTGGTGAGCTTGCCGCCGGTGATCGTCACCATCCCCGAGGAGGTCTCATACAGCTCCGCTTTGCGCGAGATGTCGACCGACTTCTTCGGGTCGCCGCTGGAGATCAGCGGCCGCACCCCGGCGTAGGCGCCGACCAGATCGGACTGGGTCAGGGAGACGCCGAAGAACTCGTTGACCGCGTCGAGCAGGTACTCGACGTCGTCCCCGCCCGGCTGCGGGTGGGCGGTGTCGCCCTCGAAGTCGTTGTCGGTGGTGCCGATCAGGGTGCGCCCGTACCAGGGCAGCGAGAAGATCATCCTGCCCTCCCCCGCCGGGACGATGCAGGCGGCGCGGCCCATCGGCAGGTCGGCCTGGTCGAGCAGCAGGTGGGTGCCGCGGCTGGGCGCGATCCGCGGCACGTCCTCCTCGCCGAGGATCTCGGCGCTGCGGATCCCGTCGGCGAAGACGCCGGTCGCGTTGACGACGTGGTCGGCCGTAACCTCGAGCCGCTCGCCCGACTCCGCCTCGACGCAGGCGACGCCCGCCGCGCGGCCGTTCTCGGTCAGCACCTCCGTCACCTCGGCCCCGTTCAGCATCACCGCGCCGAACCGTTCGGCCTCGCCGAGGATGGTGAGGACGAGCCGCACGTCGTCGGTCTGGCAGTCGTAGAACATGTAGGCGTCCTTGGGGTCGCGCGCGGCCAGGGCCGGGACCAGCTCCAGCACCTCGTCGCGGTCGATCGTGCGGTGGCGGTCGGGCGACCAGTAGAAGTCCTCGTCCTCGTCCTTGGAGGAGCGCATCTCGCGGCGGCTGCGGCCGACCCGCGTCGTCGCCATCACGTCGTACATGTTCAGACCGAGGCCGAGTTTGCGGTCGCGGCGCTCCTCGCCGAGAGCGGCGACCAGGAACGGGGTCGGGTAGACGAGGTGGGGCGCGAGCTGGACCATCAGCTGCCGCTCCAGCAGCGCCTCGCGGACCAGGCCGAGGTCGAAGTTCTGCAGGTAGCGGAGGCCGCCGTGGACCATCTTCGAGGAGCGGCTGGAGGTGCCGACCGCGTAGTCGCCGCGCTCGAGCAGCGCCACCGAGTAGCCACGCGAGGCGGCGTCGAGGGCGACCCCGGCCCCGGTCACGCCGCCGCCGATCACGACGACCTCGAAGTGCCGGCCGGCGATCGCCTCGATTGCCGCGTCGCGGGTCAGCATCAGTCGAGGAAGAGGACGGTGTCGCCGGCGGCGGGACGCGGCGGGGGCGGCTTCTCCTGGCGCGGGTGGCCGAGATGGAGCAGGCCGACGAAGCGCTCCCCGGCGGGCAGGCCGACGGCCGCCCGGCCCTCCTCGCCCCGCAACAGGTCCGGGCTGCGCCAGTAGCCGGCGAGGCCGCGGGCGTGGGCGGCGAGCAGGACGATGTAGGAGGCGACGGCGGTCGCGTGCAGGTCCTCCTCGTTCTGGACCGCGTCCTCGCCCTGGACGGCGGAAACGACGACCAGGGTCGGGCAGCGGTCGAGCTTCGCCGCGCCCTCGGGGCCGGCCGCCTGCTGCAGCCGCCCCAGCGCCGCCGGGCCGACGACGCGGAAGCGCCAGGGCACGGTGAGGTGGTGGTTCGGCGCCCAGTTCGCCAGCTCCAGCAGCTCCTCCAGCCGCTCGCGCGGCAGCGGCTCCGGGCCGAAGGCCTTGTGAGTGCGGCGGGTGCGTATCGCCGTCTCGACGTCCATCGGGCGAGCGTACCGGGAGGGCGGCCAGGCTAGAGGCCGTAGCGCCAGCGCATCCAGGCGCGGCGGCCGCCGAGGGCGGCGCCGAAGAGCAGGGCGCCGGCGGCGAGGCCGAGGACGGCGGCGCCGGCTGGGCTGGTGCTCGAATCGTCTTCAGCTGGCTCGCTCGACGCCAACGGGGGGTCCGCAACGGGGGCACCGGACCCCTCCCTCTCTCGCCCCGCGGGGGAAACGGGTTCGGCTGGCGCCTCGGGGGCGCTCTGGCCCGGGGGGCGCAAAACGTTCGGGAGGGGTCCGCCGCCCCCGCCAGTCGACGCTGGTGGAGAGGCGGATGAGGGACTGGGCGTGGCGGGAACGCTCGGAGCCGGAGTCGTCGAGCCGGGAGTGGTGTCGGGAAGGACGCTGGGGCTGAGGCCGCCGGGGTTGGCTTTGCTCGTAGTCGGGTTGGGCTCGCGGGCGGGTGGTTGGAGCGGGAGGGATTTTTCGGCGGCGGCGACGATCACCTGGGAGGTGACCCAGATCGGGGTCTGGTCGCTCGACTTCGAGTAGCGGTAGTGACCGTCGGGCTGCTGCTGGGCCGCGAGGTAGTCGAGGGCGCTCTTGCCGCCGCGGCGGAACGAGCCGGGGTCGCCGCCGGCGGCGACGATGCCCTGGATCGCCCAGGCAGTCGACTGCGTGTTGACGATCCCGTTGCCGCCGAGCGGGAAGCCGCCGCCGGGGCGCTGCGCGTCGCGCAGGTAGGAGAGCCCGCGGCGCACCGCTTTCGAGTCGGGCGCGAGCGCCTGCATCACGGCGCCGGTCCCGTCCGCGTTGCTGGCCGAGCCCGGCTGGTCGCCCCAGCCGCCGTCCTCGTTCTGGGTCCCGCGCAGCCAGCTGAGCGAGGCGTCGAGGCTGGCGCCCGCGCCCGCCTCGCGCAGGGCGATCACCGCGTAGGCGGTCGAGTTGGGCCAGCCTTCGTAGGAGCCGTTGCCGCGGCGCTTGGCGAGCAGGCGGGAGACGAGGTTCTGGCCGCCGAAGTCGCGCGGGTTGACCCCGGCCGCCTCGAGGGCGACGATCGTGCGCGCGAGGTCGCCCGGGCTTTTCAGCTCGCCGAGCGAGCGGCGCAGGTAGTCGACCGGGGCGCGACCGCCGCGGGCGACGTCGAGCGGGTTGCGGCCGGCGGCGGCGAGGCCGAGCATCGCCCAGGCGGTCATTTCGGGTCCGGAGTCGCCGTCCGGCGAGGTGGCGAAGCCGCCGTCTTTGTTCTGAACCGAGAGCAGCCAGGTGGTGGCGCGGTCGACGTCGGCGCCCTCGGCCCGGGCCGGAGCGAGGGCGGCGGCGGCGAGGACGACGAACAGCAGCGCCGCGATACCGCCGCCGCGCAGGCCGGGAGCGAGGCCGGAACGAAGCGGCGCGTCGGGCCGGCCCTCCCCCTTCCGGCCCCACTCGAAGCGCTCGCGGAAGCGGGTCAGCATCCGCACCATCGCCGGCCCGGCGACCAGGGCGAAGACGACGTTGCCGGCGACGTGGGCGGCATCGAACGGCACCGCGCGCGCGGCCAGGACGCCGAAGCGCTCCAGCGACAGGTCCCCTCCGTAGGTCGCCATCAGAGAGAAGTTGAGCAGAGCGCCGTAGAGGATGCCAGCCAGACCGCAGGTCGCGGCCAGGGTAAAGCGGCCGGCATTGCGCACCCCGAGCGCCAGGCCGGCGCCGAGAATCCCGCACAAACCCCAGCCCGCCATCTGCCACGGGGTCCACGGCCCCTGGCCGAACCAGAGGTTCGAGACCAGCGCGGTCAGCGCCCCGACCGCGAAGCCGGGGGCGGGGCCGAGCGCGTAGCCGGCGAAGATCACGATGTCGGTGGTCGGCTTCACGTTGGGGAAGGCGGCGAAGGCGATCCGGCCGGCGATCGCCAGCGCCGCCAGCGCCGCGACCAGGGCCACGACCTGCGATGGCGGCCGCGAGCGCTCGTACCAGACGAAGCCGCCGAGCAGGACGGCGGCGAGGATCCCGAAGCTGGCCAGCTGCCAGCTCATCCGCCGCTCTCGATCCGCTCGCGCAGCACGGCGGCGCCCTGCTCGGGGGTGACGACGCCGGGCAGGTCGAGCACGCGGGCGACCTCGGTGGCGAAGTACCAGCCGCCGGAGAGAACCTCGCGCGCCGGGCCGTCGGCGATCACGACGCCGTCGCCGAGCAGGACGACGCGCTCGGCGAAGGTGGCGGCGAACTCGACGTCGTGGGTGGCGACGACGACGCCCGCCCCGCCCTGCGCCAGCCGCTCGATCAGCCCGACCAGCTCCTCCTTACGGGCGCGGTCCATGCCGCGGGTCGGCTCGTCGAGGGCGACCAGGCCGGGGAGCCGCTCGCCCTCCATCCGGCCGGCGAGCGCGATCGCCAGGGCCAGCCGCTGCCGCTCGCCGCCGGAGAGGTCGCGCGGGTCGGCGTCGACCGCGTGCTCGAGGCCGACCGCGCGCAGCGCCGCGCCGCCGGCCTCCCCCGGCAGTTCGTCACCGACCCGCTCACGCACCAGGTAGTCGCTCGGGTTCTGGGTCAACAGGGCGATGCCGCCTGGGGTCTCGAGCTTGCCGCGCACCGGCTCGATCAGCCCGGCCGCGGCCCTCAGCAGGGTGCTCTTGCCGGCACCGTTGCGCCCCATCAGGGCGACGCGTTCGCCACGCTGGACGCTGAGGTCGATGCCGCGGAGGACGTCATGCGCCCGCTCGTCGCGAATCAGCTCCACCCAGAGGGGCTTCATAACGAGCGCCGGTTGGGCCGCGGGCCTGACCCCCTCCTCTCTCAACTTGCTCGGGTGGGGCGAGTGCGGCCGTCCGAGGGCCGGACGACCGAGAAGTACAAGCCGTTCGGAGGGGGTCAGGCCCGCGGCTTCGGGACCGTTGCTCGATTCCAGGAGGGTTCGGGCGGCGCGAACACCTACAGGCAAGGGTTCGATTCCCGCCAGGGAGAAGAGTCGAGCGGCTGGAGTCTCCAGCGCAGGGTCGGCGTTCTGCGCCCAGGCGAGGAAGTCGCCGGGACTGCCGTCGAAGGAGATAGCACCCGTATCCATGGCGACAACGCGGTCGGCGGCAGCGAGGCAGCGCTCCAGGCGGTGTTCCGCAAGAAGAACCGCTACCCCCCACTCCTCGTTGAGGCGGCGGAGGAGCCAGATCAGCTCGTCGCCGGCGACGGGGTCGAGCTGGGAGGTGGGCTCGTCGAGGACGACGAGGCGGGGGCGGGTGACGAGGGCGGCGGCCAGGGCCACCCGCTGCAGCTCACCGCCGGAGAGGGTGTCGACGGTGCGGCCCAGCAGGTGCGGGATCGCCAGCGCGAGCGCGACCTCCTCCACCGCCCTGGCCCGGTCGGCGAGCTGGTCGCCGCGCAGCTCCAGCGGCAGCTCGATCTCCGCCGCGACCGTGGTCGAGACGACCTGGGTCTCGGGATCCTGGGCGACGTAGCCGACGACGGCGGCGAGCTCTCCGGCCCGGTCTCGATCGCGTCGATCCCGGCGACGGTGACGCTGCCCTCGATCTCGCCGCCGTGGAAGTGCGGGACGAGGCCGCAGGCCGCTTTCAGCAGGGTCGACTTGCCGGAGGCGGAGCGGCCGGCGAGCAGGGCGAACTCGCCCGGTGCGATCGCCAGCGAGACGTCGGCGAGCGCCGCTCGGCCGGCCCGCGGGTAGGCGTAGCTGAGGCCCTCGATCGCGAGCGCAGGCGCGACGCCGCGGCGGATCGCCAGCTCAGACACGGGGCGCTCCCATGGCCGGCGCCGCGGCGGGACCGCGGGGCGGTGACGCGAACGCGACCGAGTTCGGCGCCGGGACGCGGCGCTTGGGTTTTCGGCGCATCGGCGCGAAGCCGCTGAGGACGAGCACGGCCGCGAGCGCGAGCGTTGGGACAGCGAGGCCGAGCTGGACCGTCGGGTAGGCGTGGAAGTCGTCGGCCCCGAGCAGCTTGCCGGCAAGCGCCGCGGCCAGGACCAGGGCGCCGGCGACGTAGAAGCGGAGGTCGAACCGCGATCTGAACTCGATCGCTTTCTGTTGTCCCAGCCCCAGTTTGTGATCGAGTTTGGGGCGCCGCGGCGCCAGCCCGTAGCCGCGCAGCTCGAGCGTGGCGGCGACGTCGACGGCGCGGTCGAGCGAGCCGGCGAGCAGGCGGCGGGCGAGCGGAGCGCGGCCGGCCGCGGCGGCAGCCGGGCCGCGCAGGCGGGCGGCGTCGCGCAGGCGGGCGGCGTCGGCGGCCGTGACCGGGACCAGGCGCGAGACCAGGGTCGCGGTGAGGGCGGAGCGGCCGGCCAGCGGGCGCAGGGCGCGCAGCACCCGGTCGGGGTCGACGCAGGCCGAGTAGACGGAGAAGGCGATCATCACCACGACCGCGCGCAGGCCGTAGACGCTGCCGGCGACCAGCGCCTCGGCACTGACGACGACCTCGCCGAACAGCGGCCACTCGTCGAGCCGCGCCAGCACCGTCTCGCCGCGGTTGACGACCAAGGCGTTGACGACGGCGATCAGGATCGCGAGCGTGAGGCCCATCTTCAGCGCCGCCCGCACCGCGCGGCGAGCGCCGGCGAGCAGGCCGGCGATCGCCACGGCGAAGCCGGCGGCGAGCAGGACCAGCGGGTTCGAGTAGACGAAGGCGACCGTGGCCAGCGCGCCGAGGTAGACCACGGCGGCCGCCGGCGAGGCCGACTGCAGCGGCCCTGGCCGCGGCTGGTAGGCGAACGGCGACCTCATCGGCCCTCCGCCACCGGCAGCGGCGTCTCCTTCCCGCCTTCGCTCGCCACCGCGTAATGGTCGCGCAGTCTGGCCGCGGTGAGCAAACCGGCGGCCGCGTGCACAGCGGCTGCCGTGGCGCCGGTCACCAGCCAGGTCGGCGGCGCTTCGTAGCGCCGGGTGGCGGCGACAAGGCCCGCCCCGGGGCCGAACCGGTGGCTCGCCTCCCCGGCCTGGTCGAGGCCGACCAGCGCGTAGCCCCCGCCCCGCCGCTCGAACTCGGCGAAGACGCCGCTTTCCTCCACCCCCGCCTCGATCAGCGCCGCCGCCGGGTCGCTCCGCAGCCGCGCCCAGGGGCCGACGAGGACCCGGATCGCCCCCTTCGGCGAGCCGGCGGCGACGGTGACCCCGGCGTCGGCGAGCGCCGCGCGCGCCCGCGCACAGGCCGCTCCTCCACCCCGGCACTCGACCGCGACCGGGTGGCGCTCGCCTTCGTAGCCGTTGACGAAGGGCGCCGGCCAGGAGCCGACCACCGCGGCGACCCGGTTGGCCGCCGACCAGTCGTGGTAGTCCCACCAGATCCGCTCGCCGCCCTCGAGCTCGTACTCGGCGGCGCCGATCGGCGACTCGACCCCGTCGACGTAGAAGAACCAGTCGCGCAGGCGGCCGCCGCCGCGCTCCGCTTCGATGCCGTCGATCGCCTGCACGAAGCCGCCGCCGTAGCGGGTGGCGATCTCGGCGCTGCCTTCGAGCGCCCGCATCACCGTGTCGGACTCGTTCGCCTCCAGCGAGCGCTCCAGCACCGGGACCGCGCCGTAGTCGCGGGTCACCGTCAGCTCGACCTCGCCGACCTCGGCGCCCGGCCCGAGGCCGCAGCCGGCGACCGCGAGCGCCGCTGAGAGCAGCGCCGTCGCGATCGCCGTGCCGCGGCTCCGGGTCACTTAGCGGCGGGCGCCGCGCAACTGCCGGGGGTGCAGACGTACACCGGCACCGCGGGCGAGGGGATTTCCTTGCCGTGGCTGGCGAGGAGAGTCGCGTACTGCGCCGTGGTCGCGGTCAGCGTCACCGTCGCGCGGCCGTCGGCCGCGCTGACGAAGCTGCCCGAGGCGCCGCCGATCTTCGCCCCCGCGACCGGCTTCTTCTTGCCTTTTTCGTCGTAGGAGACGACCCGGACCTGGAACGGGACGCCGGTGTCGACGCGTTCCGGTGCTTCCAGCGCCAGCTCGTTCGGGTAGGGATAGGACGGAGCCAGGGTCCAGAGCACTTCGTCGCCGGCTTTCAGCTTCACCGCGTCGCCGCTGACCGTGGCGCCCCGGTGGTTGACCTTGAGGTACCAGGAGGCTTTGCCGGAGACCTTGCTGGTGCCGACGCCGCAGATGCCGAGGCCGAAGTCGAAGGCGTCGGTGATCAGCAGCGGCCGCAGGGTGGCGGTTGACTTCGAGGCCTGGGCCAGCGCCCCGAGCGCGGTCGCGCCCCGGATCGTCACCGACTTGCCGCTGCCGGCGCTGCCGGCCCCGAAGCAGTTTGCCCGCGGGCTGGTCTTGATGCTGGTGGTGCCGGTGCGCAGGTCTTCTTCGGTCAGGACCTTGCCGCCCTTGCCGACCACACGGAGGTCGACGAGGACGCCTTTGCCTTCGGTGCTGGTGGCCCCGGTCGCGGAGATCGCGACGGCAGCCGATAGGGAGAGAGCCAGCACGCACGCGGCGGCCAGCCGGAATGGGATCAGTCTTGGCATTGAAGCCACCCTTTCCTCGAGGGTTGTCATGGCTGGCCGGGGACAGGTCTCCTGGCTTCCGGGGTGGGTCGGCCACACCTTCCCGGGGACTCTGTGTCATCCCCAGTGGCTGGCGCGCTGGGCGCCCGCGGCTTCCTTGACCCGGTCACAGTGGCGGGACCGCACCGGACTCACACCGGACTTCCCTTGACCACCGACCGTATTTACGCCGCCGAGTCTATCCGCGGATCGCGCGGCCGGATTTCCGTCCAGCGCGGCGGCGTCCGGCTCGACCCGTGGCCGCTGGGAACCGACGTGTTTCCGAGCGTTGCAAATCGATTATTAGGGGGAGTCACATGGGCAGGGGAATCCGCCGGCAGGCGCCGGCGCTGGTGGTCGCGTGCGTGGCGCTCGTCGCCGCTCTCGGCGGCACCGTCTACGCGGACAAGAAGGCGAAGAAGATCAACGGCAAAGTGGTCAAGGTGAAGTCGCTGCCGGGCAACCGGCTGGCGCCGGGCTCGGTCCCCGGCAACCGGCTGAAGCCGGGGACGATCGCGGGCGATCGCCTCCAACCGGGGACGATTCCGGCCGACCGGCTGGCGCCGGGCGCGCTCAGCGGCGTGCAGATCGACCCGGCGACGATCGGCCAGGTGCCGAGCGCCGTCCACGCCGAAACCGCGGACAGCGCCCGCGACGCCGAGACCGCCCTGCACGCGGTCGAAGCGATCGACGCGACCCGGATCAACGGCCGCAGCGCCGGCTGCCAGCCGCCGGACCGCTTCTTCGCCGGCGCCTGCTGGCAGAGCGGCAACAGCGAGGCGGCGGTGAGCGCGACGGCGGCGGCCGAGTCCTGCGCGACCCAGGGCGGCGAGCTGCCCGAGGCGCTGGCCCTGGCGGCGTTCTCGCACCAGCCCGGGATCGTGCTGGCGGCGGGGGATGAGTGGACGAGGACTCTTGCCACCTATACGTCGCTGAACGCGTATAGCGTCGCCACGGTGTCAGCTGCTGGTGAGGTCGGGGGCGCCCTCTCCACCGCCACCCGCAAATACCGCTGCGTGATCCCGCTCGTCCACTAACCCGAGCGACCGCAGAGAGGCCACGAGCCGGGCTGGGCGCCGGCTCGTGGCCAACTATCCTCCACCCTGATGCGCAGGCGCCCGTACCGTGCCGGACCACGCGCCGCGGGCGGACTCGCGGCGCTGCTCGCCCTGCTCGCCGCCGGGCCCGCCGCGAGCTACCCGCCGACGGCCGCCGCGCAGACGCGCGCCGCCGAGGTCAGCGCCGCCGAGCTGGCGGCGGCGCGGCAGGTGCAGCGCTACTGGACGGCGGAGCGGATGCGCAGCGCGCGCCCGCTCGACCTCGTCGTCGACGCCGCCGGCAGGCCCCGGATCCGGGTCGGCCGGCCGCGGCCGAGTGAGGCGAGCGCCAGCTTCCTCGCCGTCTCCACCCCCGACCTGCCGCCCTACTCGTTCAACGGCCGCATCTTCATCCGCCGCGGCAAACTCGCCGGCTACTGCTCGGGGACCGCGATCAACAGCCCGACCCGGCAGCTGGTCCTGACCGCCGGCCACTGCATCAACAGCGGCCGCGAGAACGGCGAGCCCAGCGTCTGGTCGGACTACCTTCAGTTCGTCCCCTCCTACAGCGGCGGCGTCGCCCCGTTCGGCTCCTTCGTCGCCCGCCGCAAGGAGATCCGGGCGCCGCGGCAGTGGACCAAGCAGGGCAACCCCGACTTCGACCTCGGCGCCTTCCTCACCCTGCCCAACGCCGAAGGCGTCAACGTCGCCGACGCGGTCGGCGGCGGCGCCACGATCGTGCTCAACCTGACCCGCCACCAGACCTTCAGCACCTTCGGCTACCCGGGCCAGGTGAAGCGGATGCAGAGCTGCACTTCCCCCTACATCGGTGACGACCTGCTCTCCAACCCCTTCCCCGGGCCGCCCACCCTCGGCATCCGCTGCCGCTGGGCGCCCGGTGCCAGCGGCGGCGGCTGGCTGATCGGCGACGGCACCGAAATCAACGGCGTCAGCGCCTACCTACATCTCGACAACCGCTCCCGCACCTTCGGCCCCTACTTCGCAAGCGAGACCGTCGGCAAGCTGATCCGCGGCTACTGCGCCGCCTCAGGCGTCGAGCACCTGGCGGTAGAAGCGGTAGTCGCTGCGGTCAGGGCGCAGGTTCGCGGCGAGCGCGAGGTGGTGGCGGGCGCGGTCGAGCTCGCCGGTCTTGCTGAGCGCGCGGCCGAGGCAGAAGTGGGCGTAGTCGTTGACGTGGTGGGTGGCCACCACGGCCTCGAACTCCCGCGCCGCCTGGGCGAAGCGGCCGGCCCGGTAGTAGGCACGGCCGAGCGCCTCGCGCACGGAGGACTTCTCCGGCGCCCGCCGCGCCGCCTCGGCCAGCGGCTCTGCGGCATCGACGAAGTCGCCGTCTTCGAGCAACTCGATCCCTCGCCTGTACAGCGTGTAGGTGGACCCTGTCTCAGCCCGCGAGGACATCGATCAAAGTGTAGGAGGGCGATGGGACCGGCTTCGCCGGCCATCCCGGCGCCCTCCCCGAACCTCGCGAAAATCGCCAAGAGCAGGGTAAAAGCACTCACCTGCTACACATAGAGGAGTGGCGATTGCAACGAAAGCGACTAAATGGACCTGCGACCGCTGCGGTGTGGCCGTCGGGCACATCGACGGCGCGCGGGTCCCGTTCCCGGAAAGCTGGGAGCGCAGCAGGGCCGGAACTTTCTGCCTCGGCTGCCGTCGCGACCGGGCCGCCCAGGCGGCCCTGGACGCGCTCTCCGAGGAGAGCACCACCGAAATCCGGGCCAAACTCCGCCGCGCCGCCCTGATCGAGTTCGAGGTTAAGCGCCGGCCCGACCACGGCGACGGCGCGATCGCCAAAGCCTGTCACTCCTCGGTCTCCGCGGTCGCCGCCGCCCGCCAGCGGCTGCAGCTGCCCGCCCCCCCACCGAACGGCCACCGCTCCTAGGATTCCCCCGTGGCGGCTCGCAGAGCCCCGAGCCTCGTCCTCGCCGCGGCTGTGCTGGCCGGCGCGGTCGCCCTCGCCGGCCTCACCGCGAGCAGCGCCCCGGCCCCGACCCCGGCCAAGCGGGAGCGGGTGACCAGCGTGGTCAGGTACCTGCCGCTCGGCCGTGCCCGGCTCACGATCGTCTCCCGCCACCCCGCCAACCTCGGCTGGGGCGGGCGCCGGGTGCACTGGTACCGGGGCCCCGGGAGGCAGGGGCCGCTGCGCCGGGTCGCGGTCGGGCGTACCCGCGAGGTCCGACCCGGGGTGACGCGGATGCGGTTGACCATCGCCCTCCCCAGGCCGGGCCCGTTCCGGTTCGCGGCCTGCTTCAGCGCCCCCCGCCAGAACCGGCTCGGGCTGGGCCGCTCGCACGGCCCCTGCGGGCGGCACCGCTACCGCGGCCCGGACCGCTCGCCCTACCGGGGATCGGGGGTCGCGCCGACCGGCTTCCCGCGCCCCGCCGCGGTCGCCGCCGCGAGCCGCTACCTGGCGCACCGCTCCGGCCACACCGCCTTCGCGGTCGTCGACAGCGAGGGGCGGATGGACGGCCATCACCTGCACCGCGGCTTCGCCAGCGCTAGCGTCGTCAAGGCGATGCTGCTGGTCGCCTACCTGCGGATGCTGGCAGCGGAGCGGCGCCAGCTCGACGACAGCGGCCGCGCCCTGCTCGAGCCGATGATCCAGCTCTCCGACAACGACGCAGCGACCGCGGTCTTCTCGCTGGTCGGTGAAGACCGTGTGCTGACCCTGGCCCGCCGCGCGGGGATGACCGACTTCGCGATCTACGGCTACTGGTCGAGCGCCAAGATCAGCGCCGCCGACCAGGCCCGCTTCTTCTTCTCGATGGAGGAGACGATCCCGCGCCGCTTCCGGCCCTACGCCCGCCGCCTGCTCTCCCACATCGTCGACTACGAGAGCTGGGGCATCCCGGCCGTCGCCCGGCCGCGCGGCTGGGACGTCTTCTTCAAGGGCGGCTGGCGCGGCACCGAGCTGGGCCAGCTGGTGCACCAGGCGGCGCGCCTGCAACGGCCGCGACTGCGGCTGGCGATCGCGGTGCTGACCGACGGCGACCCGACGATGGGCTACGGGATCGAGACGATCGAAGGCGTCACGGCGCGGCTTCTAGCCAGCGCCGCTCCTTCGCCAGCATCACCGGCGTCGAGATGAGGCTGCCGAGGCGGCGCTGCAAGGCGCGCAGCCGCGAACCGTGCCCGGCCGGGAGCAGCTTCGCGAGCTGGCGGTACTCGCGCGAGACCTGGCTGCCGCGGAAGACGGTGGCGATCGTGGCCAGCAGGTCGCCCGGCGCGGCCACCGTGGTCCGCACCAGCTCCTCGCCCTCGACGGTGATCCGCAGCTCCGCCGGGTAGGCGCGGGGCGGCGGTGGCGTGGGCGGTGCCACCAGGGCGGCCTCGATCGCCGCCCGCAGCTCGGCGTGCGTCGCGGCCGGGTCGAACGAGCGGGCGCGCGCCCGGCCCAGGCCCTCCTTGGTCGGGACCAGGCCGGCGCCCCCGAGCTCACCCCCGCTGAGCTCCTCAAGCATCCAGCGGTCGCCGCTCGCCGCCAGCACCGGGATCCCCTCGGCGGCGAGGCCCTGGGCGTAGACCTGGACCTCGTTCAACGACTCGCCATCGAGCAGCACCTCCATCTCCCAGATGAAGGTGTGCGAGCAGAAGGCACGTCGGTTGGTCGTGCTCGCGTGGTGGCCGACGAAGACGACCGCGTCGAGCGGCCCGCCGTGCGCCTTGCTCATCGACGGCTCCGCCTCGGCCAGCGCCAGCTCGGTCATCAGCCGCCGCCCCTCCGCGTACGCACTCGGGTGCGACGGCAGGCAGGCGCCGTAGTCCTTGATCCCCGCAACCCCCTCCATGTCCGCCGCGATCAGGACGTTCACCGCTGAGCACCCTACCCATCGCCCACTACTCGAACTTCACAGAGCTAGGATTGCCGGATGGGCAGGGTCCGAATCGGCGGCGTCGTGCGGGCCGCGCTGGCCTGCGCGGCTTGCCTGTTGACGCTGGCGCTGGGACCGGCGGCGGCCAAGGCCGCCCTGACGATCGAGTCGTTCAGCACCGGCTTCCACAACGCCAGCGGCGAGTCCGAGACCCAGGCCGGAGCGGGCATCTGGAGCTTGCGCTCCTCATTCGCGCTCGGCCAGTCCGGTGGCGTCGGCACGGTCGAGGACGCGGTGCTGCGGCTCCCCCCGGGCCTTTTCGTCAACCCGACCGCCGCCCCGCGCTGCGGCTCGGCGGACTTCGAAGCCTTCGAATGCTCGTCCGCCACCCAGGTCGGGTTGATCGTCATCCACGCCAAGCCGGCCGGGGAACCGGCCACGCTGCTCGGCACCGCGCCGGTCTACACGCTCCAGCCAGAGCCCGGGGAGATCGCCCGGCTGGGCGCGATCGCACCCGTCCTCGAGATCCCGATCGAGGTCCCGGTGACGCTGGCCGCGGATGCCGGCTACGCGCCCGAGCTGACCTTCGAGGACCTTCCGGAGGCGACTCCGCTGACGGCGGTCGACCTCGAGATCTGGGGCGTGCCGGCCGATCCCGGCCACGACTCCGCGCGATTCCCAGCCGGCTCGCCGACCAACCCCGCCGGCTGTCCCGGGATCGAAGGAACCGGGTGCCTCGGCGGCCTCTCTCCCAGTGCCGCCCCCGCGATCCCCCTGCTTAAGAGCCCAACCTCCTGCTCCGGTCCGCTGCAGAGCCGGCTCGACGTCATCTCCCACCAGGGGGCAATCGCCGTCGCCATGGCGAGCGCCCCGGGTCTCACCGGCTGCTCGAAACTCGGGTTTTCACCACAGTTCGAAGCCGCAACCACCAGCGCCGCAACCAACACTCCAACCGGCCTCGACCTCGGCTTTCAGGTCGTTGACGAAGGATTGACCAATCCCAAAGGGCTTTCCCAGTCAGCTGTCAAAAACCTCTCGGTCGAGCTGCCGCCGGAACTGGAAATCGACCCGGAAGCGATCGAGGCGCTCGACACCTGCAGCGCGGCGGAGTTCGACGCTCGGCCCCCGGCATGCCCCGCCAGCTCCGCCGTCGGCACCAGCTCGCTCGAGATCGTCGGCTTCGAAGCGCCGCTTACCGGGAACGTCTACCTGGGCGCACCCGATCCCACCGCCACCCCGCGTCTCCTCGTCGCCGTCTCCAGCCCGCGGGCGAGCATCAGGCTCACCGGCCAGATCCAGCCAGGCCCCGAATTCGACCAGGCGACCGTCGTCCTCCCCAGCCTTCCCCAGCTTCCGGTCGAAGCACTGGCCCTGGTGCTCGCACCCTCAGCCGGCCTTTTCCTGACCCCGGTCAAGTGCGGTGCCTATGCCGGCCTTGGCACCTTTACGCCATGGTCGGCGCCAAGCGAGTCGCTGTTCATCCCCCAGGAGTTCGTCTTCGACTCGGCGGGCGTCGCGGGAGGTCCGTGTCCGGGTCCGGCGAGCCGGATGGAGGTCACGATGTCGCCCCCGGCGATCGTCGCCGACGGAAGCTCAGCCAGCCTCGCAACCGCAACCGTCACCGATGCCGGCGGAATCGCCGTCCCCGGCGACGAGGTCGTCTTCTCTTCAAGTGACCCTGGCCAGAGGATCGGCCGCGTCTCCGACAACCTCGACGGCACCTACACCGCGAGGATCACCTCGTCGACCGCGCCGGGACCCGTCGCGATCACCGCCGCCGATACCTCGGTGGACCCGAAGATCCTCGGCAGCGCCACCTTGATCCAGCTTGCCCCACCGGTTCCGGCGACGCCACCAATTTCCGCTCGGCCACGAGTAACGCTCACCAAGAAGCCCAAACACCGCACCCACGACCGCACCCCGACCTTCCGCTTCATCTCCAGCGTGCCGAGCTCGACCTTCGCCTGCAAGGTCGACACCCGCCCCTTCCGCCGCTGCACCTCCCCCAAGACCCTCGGTCCCCTCCCCTACGGCCGCCACACCTTCAGCGTCCGCGCCACCGATGCCACCGGCACCGTCTCAAAGCCGGCCAGCTGGAAATTCGGCTTGAATTCCTACCCGTGAAAATCGACCTTCTACCGGCGGCCCAGAAGGATGTGCGCCGCTTCGGGATAGCAAAGGGCATTCTGCTGATGGCTGTGTTGCGCGATCTACGCAACGATCCGAATCTGCCGAGCCGCTTGCAGGCACTTCCCCCATCAGGCACCCCACCACGATTCCGTATCGACCTGACCACCACATTTGTAGCTCGGGTTCGAGTCACGAGTAGTGGCCTCCTAATCGAACGTGTTGTAACCGTGCAGGAGCTTGAAGACACGGCGACGGACTTCCTCTCAGATGGGTGAGACCAAGCCCAAGCCGGTCGGCTCATTGCCGTCAGCGTTCCTCAAGCGACGGGCGTCCGGAATCGTCGTCATAGCCATCGGCGTCGCTGGATACGTCCTTGGCTGCTGCCTGCTTCCTGATCTCGCCGATAGCAACATAAGGCAGCAATACGAACCCTTTTTTATTGCCGCGGGTGCTTTGACGGCAGGTCTTTTTGTGACCCTAGCCGTTGCCAGCAGAGAGGCCACTTCCGATGTGCTGCTCGGGATAGTGACCGTCTGTTTCGTCGGCACCGCGGCCTTGGGGGCAGTCCTTGCGTTGCTCCCTGCCGCTTGCTCGACCGTCTATTCAGTGGCGTTTGTTGCCCTTGTCGGCGGTGGGCTCGCGAGCCTCATCAGCACCGCGCTGATCGCATCGGTCGCTCTGCTCAGCGCTCGCGCCGAACAACGAGAGCAGACGCTGGAGGCACTCCAGTCGCTACAAGCTCAGGTTGAACAGCTTCCGAAGGCACCTTCGAGTGGAGAGGACGACGTCAGCTAAGCCCGACCTCGCTGCCGCTGTTCACTCTGCCTTTATCGGGACTTCGCGACAGCGACCTTTTTCCGCCGGGCTTTTTTACCTTGGGCATGGCTGGTACGAACATCAGCAGTCTGTTCGCTCGCCACCTCCACCTTCTCGTGCAAAGTTCGCGCCGAATCCAATGCCGCCTCAACAGCGCCCTCGATCAGCAGTTTTGCCGCCGCATTCCAAGCGGAAACCAGCGAAGGGGTTACGCCCGAGAGGTGAGCGGGAGCCTCGGAGAACAGTCGATCAACCTCACCCGTGACGGCGAGTCGCTGCTCCGCCAGATCAGTGCCGTAGTCCGCCAGGGCCTTCCGTCCCTCAACGCTGCGAGAAGCCTCCGCCACCAGCTGCTGGGAAACCTCGTCCAGGGAACGGGTCTTCCTCGGAGACGCCTCCACCTCCACCGTCGACGACGTTTCGCGAATGTCCGGCGCAAGGCCGAGAACGAGATTCTGAGCCTCGGTTGGATCCACCGCCGTCAGCGTCGCAATAGGCTTTCCCTGCTTGGTGATCACCACCGGCTCACCGCCGCTCTGCAGTCCTTTGATGACGTCAGCGGTCCCACGCGAAAGCTCTCTAACTCCGATTACCGGCATCTCGCTCTCTCCTTGTCTGACATGAATCAGACATTATCACGCCATCGACTCCCCGCGCCCGAGTCCGCCTTGATGGTTGACGGGGTTGACGCTATTCTCGGTAGTTAATGGCAGCCAATCCAGCCCTCCTAGATCGCACCGTCGAAGAGTTCCGGCGCACGCTCACCGAGATCGGTGGGCAGCCGAGCTCGGCTGACGATGCCGAGGTTCTTGGCCGGCGGGCGGCGATGGTCGTGCTTGCCGGTGGGGCCTGGGAGCGGGCGCTTGGGGATCTGCTGACCAGTGCTGAGGCTCGGGTTCTGCTCGGGGGGATCAGCCGAGAGGCGCTGCGCAAGCGGGTCGTCAGCGGGTCGGTGATCGCGCTGCGCGACGATGCTGGGCTGGTTCGCTACCCGCGCTGGCAGTTCGATGCGGCCAGCGGGACGCCCTTCGGGGCGGTCAAGAGGCTCAACGAGGTCTTCGGCGATGCAGGGTTCGACTCGTGGACGCTCGCCTCGTTTGCCACCACCCCCCAGCCGGAGCTTGGCAACCGGGCGCCGGTTGATTCGTTCGCCGAGGCGGACGTCGAGTCCTTGCTTCTCTCGGCTCACCGCACTGTGGCCGACCTGAAGCGTTGAGTCCGCGCGGCCTGCCCGCTCCTCCGGACGACCTGCCCGAGCTTCCCAGCACGAAGCTCGGGACGAAACCCCTGTGGCGAATCCATGCCGCCGACGTCGCGCCCTGGTTCTTCGACATCGGCCCAGATGGCAGGTTCAACCTCGCTGAGCCAGGCACTTGCTACCTCGCCGAGGAGCCGATCGGCGCCTTCGTCGAGAAGTTCGGGCGCCTACTGCGGCCAGGCGGGGTGATCCCGGAGCCGCTGGTCGACGCGCAACGGCTGTCGAAGCTGCGCCCGCCCAAAGTGAAGGTTGTCGATCTGACGGACCCATCCGTCCTCGGGCTCATCGGCCTCACCGCCGAGATCCATTCGACCTCCGACTACAACCTGACCCAGGGCTGGGCACTCGCCCTGCAAGACGCCGGCTACGCCGGCATCCGCTACAGGGCCCGCCACGACCCGCGCGGGGAGCTGGCCTCCGTTGCCCTCTTCGGCACAGGCAAACCGCCGCGGAGCGCCGCCAAGACGACAGCCATCCCAGTCGATCTGATCCACGAAGCCTCCGCCACCTTCGCGATTACGGTCCTCCCCCGTCGCCACTCGCGGCGCCGGTGAGCCGCGATAGCCGGGCCCGCAGCCGCTGCCGCGAACAGTGACGTGGTGAGCTCGAGCGCCCCCATCGAGGGCCGCGACAGTCTGCCCTTGAGCGGCACCGTCGACTCCCTTCACCTGGCTTCAGGCCCGAAAAGTGAGTCGGACTGGAACCACACGGTCTGGCCGAAGATCTTCTTCGGGATCGTGAGCCGCTTCGTGTAATAGCGCGAGCAGCTCGTCGGCGCCTTCGGGATGGAGAAGCGAACCGTCATCGAGCTGGCCGCCCGGAGCTTCGACACCGCAAACCGATCGAGCTTCTCGCCGAGCCGGAAGATCCCCGCAGTCTTGAAGCGAGCTGAGGCGGTCCCCAACCGCAAGCTCCCATTCGCCCCGACAAGGGAATAGGCGACGGAGACCTGCGCCGGTTTGTAGGCCTTGTAGTGGATGACCAGGCGCGCCTTGCTCTGACGGGTGAAGGCGAAGACGCGGGCACGCGCGACCTTCAGGATGCAGGCGCGGGGGAGGGCGATCGTCCAGGAATAGGCGGCAGCCGGGCCGGTGAGTCCGTTCAGCGTCTCCCGGACTTCGAAGCGATGATCGCCCGGCAGCAGGGGGCCGAAGGAGTCCCCGCTCTTGCATGCCGTCCACGCCCCGCCGTCGACCGAGCACTGATAGGTGCCCCCGGACACGCCGGTGAAACCGAATGGCGCGGTCGTCACGGTGGTTTCCTTCGCAGGATGCGAGGTGATCTTCACGGATGGCGGGTTTGGCGATGCGGGGGGCTTGTTGGGCGATTGAGGAGGCGCGGCGGACGTCGTGGTGAAAAACACCAGGGCGCCTTCGCCGGCCCCGGCGAGATTGGTGGCGATCATCCGGGCGCAATACCTCGTCGCCGGAGCAAGGCCTCCGAGCGACACGACAACGGCATGGGCGTCGTGATCCGTGAAGGGAAGGGATTCCGTCCCGGTCGCACCGCTCGCGCCGCCGCCCCCTGGGCTCGTGCACCATCCTGAGCCGGCCAGGTCGAAAGCCACTCGGTAGCTGGTCGCCTGACGCATGGGGTCTATCGCCCCCGAGACCGTAGCGCTCAGTTCCTTGGCCGTCGCGGAGGTTCCCGTCACAAGGGGTCTCGCCCGAGCCAGGGTGGGCCCACAGCCGAAGCCGCAGACACCGGCGATGGTGCCGATCAGCCGCTCACCTTCCCACTCGTATTCGAGCGTCGCCCATTCGAGGAAGGCGCACGTCGACGTGTTCCAGAGCGCTGCCTGCCCGCTGTAGCCCGCGCCTGATTCGGAGAATTCCTCGAGGACCGTCCCCGCCGCAAGAGGGCAGGAGCTGTTGGCCACGTGAGTGTCTTCGAGGGCGGTGACCGTGTAGCCGCCCGCCGAGGCCGAGAGTTCGACCAGGAGTTCAGGTTCGCCCTGGTAGCGCCAGACGCCCACGAGCGATTCGCCTGGGGAGGCGAGCGCTGGCGAGTGGGCCGAGGAGAGGAAGAGCGCAAAGAACACCACCTCGATCAAGGCTGCGATCCAGAGCGTTCGCCTCTGCTCCCTGCAGCCGTGAAGATGCATCTGGGTCCCGCCGTCGCAGCCCAAGGGATGCCACCTCCTTGACGGTGCTTCCCGGGCTCCCCAGAGTTTCCGCCCGGAGTACCACCCCGTCCTCTCCGAGCACGCGCACGCTACAAGGTCTTCCTGGTTTTGGGAAGAGAATCCCTTCCTATCTCGTCCGGCTGATTAGACAGCTCTCTCTCACGGTGTAACGCGATCAAACAGACCTTGCTCCACCTCGACGTCAAGAAGCTGGTGCGAATCGAGAGGGGGGCCGGGCACCGGGCGACCGGCAGGCGCGCCTCCCCGGCCAAGAGAGTCGGCTGGGAGCGGGGCCACGTCTGCGTCGACGACGCCACCCCGACTCGCCTACGTGGAGGCCTTGCCCGTTGAGAAGGCGAAAACCGCGATCGGCCTACCTCTCGATCGCCCATGCGCTCGCGCTTGCCGGGCGTTGGGAATCCGCCACATCCGCACCCGGCCCTACCGGCCCCAGACCAATGGCAAGGCAGGGCGATTCATCCGCACCATGCTGGGCGGCTGGGCCTACGGAGCGATCTACCGCGACTCGGACCAGCGCACGGCAGCCCTATCCGGCTGACTGGAGCTCATAACTGGCGCAGACCACACGGCTCCCTCAGTCATAGGCCGCCCGGGGCTCGGCTCGCCGAGCTGAACAACGTTGCTGGGTCTTACAAGTACCGCTACGGGGATTCGAACCCCGGTTTCCGGACTGAGAGTTGGAAGTTGCCGTACTAGCTAGGACATCGGATACCGCTCCGTTAGGTCTTCTGAATTGTGACTGGGTCGGCACCCCGGCCCGAGGCGCTCCCCGGCCGATCGTCGCCAAGGTTCAGGAGCGACTTTCTCATTGGAAGATCGCCCCCAATGAGGGATCGCGCAGTATCGTCGGGGTGGATGAGGACCGAACCTCGTTCGTGCTGCAGTCCCTCGCGCGAAGACTCCGAACCGTTCGGACTCGCTGCAGAGGGAGCCAGCGTCCCCGCCCAGTCGCTGGGTGGGAAATCGAGTCGGCGTCCGACGCTCGCTGAGATGGTCGCCCTTGACGGCGGCGCATTCCTGATGGGAGCTGAGGGTCCCGAGACCATCCCCGCCGATCGCGAGGGCCCGGTGCGGGAGGTCGAGGTCGACGCCTTTTGGATCGACCCCTGCGCGGTCTCGAACCGGCGCTTTGCGGCGTTCGCCGAGGCGACGGGCTACGTGACGGACGCGGAGCGCTACGGCTGGTCGTTCGTCTTCGGCGGCCTGCTCCCCGACGAGTTCCCGGACACCCGCGGCGCCATTCAGGCGCCGTGGTGGCGCCAGGTCTTCGGTGCCTGCTGGCGCCAACCGGAGGGACCCCAATCTTCGATTGAGAACCGCCTGGATCATCCCGTCGTCCATGTGTCCTGGCGCGACGCCGAAGCCTTCTGTCAGTGGAGCGGAGTGAGACTGCCGACCGAGACCGAGTGGGAGTACGCGGCCCGCGGTGGACTGACCCAGAAGCACTTTCCCTGGGGCGATGAACTGGAGCCGGGTGGCGAGCACCGAATGAATGTCTGGCAGGGCACGTTCCCCTCGGACAACACCCTCGGCGACGGCTTCCTCGGCACCTGTCCGGTCGATGCCTTTCCCGCCAACGCCTACGGCCTCCACAACACCAGCGGCAACGTCTGGGAATGGTGCCGCGATCTGTTCGACGCCGACGGTGCCGGGGGGACGCCGCAGCCGGCCCATCCCGCAGGGGCAGAGGCTCGGGCCACGCGCGGCGGCTCCTACCTCTGTCACCACTCCTATTGCAACCGCTACCGGGTCGCGGCCCGAAGCTCCAACACGGCGAACAGCTCGACTGGCAATACCGGGTTTCGATGCGCCCGCGACACTGAGCCTGACGCCGGGGCTACTGGCGGGCCAACGCGACCCGCAAGCGCTCCTCCGGCGTGATCAGGTGGTCGGGGTCTTCGGCGGCCTCGTCAACGTCGACCTGGACCCACTCGATCTTGCCGGTGAAGGCGCAATCGGCTGAGACATAGTCGTCGCTGACGGGAGTCCCGGTGTCGGTGCCGAGGTCGGTCGTCTCGTCGCCGGAGAAGATCAGGGGCATCGTCCCCTCAACGCGACCCTCACCGACCTTGGCGCCATCGACGTAGAGGACGGCATTGCCGCCTTTGCCGAGGCCGCCGCCGTCGTAGGCAAACTCCATCCGTACCTGGTGCTCGCCGGCAGCCACTGGCTCACCGCCTGCG
The DNA here is from genome assembly GCA_963728025.1 of uncultured Actinomycetes bacterium. Taxonomy (GTDB): domain Bacteria; phylum Actinomycetota; class Thermoleophilia; order Solirubrobacterales; family 70-9; genus VAYN01. The sequence continues at coordinate 226,165 of CAVSIF010000005.1, forward strand.
ACCTTGAAACTCGCGATCCCGAGCAGGTTGTAGCAATAGCTCGGGCGACCCTCGTTGAGGTAGAGGCTCCAGCCGCCGAAGGTGCCGCCCTGGGCGATGACCACGCCCTCCGCCCCTCCCTCGGGGATGACCAGCTGCGCGGTGACCGAATGAGAGCGATTCTTGACGGCGATCATCGAGTTCTCCGAGATCCGCTTCATGCCGCCGTAGAGGATCTGCGAGTTACCCTCGACCAGCGTCGGGCGTCCCGCCAGCCGGGGTTCGAAGCGCTCGACGCGACGATCATCGAGCGGCAGCACCCCATAGCGAACGGCCTCGATCAGGAACAGCCGCTGCAGCTCGTGCAGTTTCTCGGGGTTCTCCGCTGAGAGGTCATTGGACTGGGTCCAGTCGCCTGGGGCGTATAGCTCCCAGACGTCGTCGTCGATCGCCGGCAGCTCGGTGCCGACCAGCCAGGGGACGCTGTGCCGGGTCGCCGCGGTCCAGCCCTGGTGATAGACGCCGCGGTTGACGAACATCTCGAAGTACTGCGTCTCGCGGTGCTCGGGAGCTTCGGCGTCGGCGAAGCTCGGAACCATGCTCTTGCCGTGCAGCGGCATCTGCTGGACACCGTGGACGAAGGTCGGGTGCGGCAGCCCGGCTGCGTCCAGAACCGTGGTGGCGATGTCGATCACGTGGCTGAACTGGTGGCGAACCTCGCCCTTGGCCGCTATTCCGGCCGGCCAGTGCACGACCGTGCCGTTGCGGGTCCCGCCCCAGTGGGAGCCGACCTGCTTGGTCCATTTGTAGGGGGTGTCCATCGCGTGCGCCCAGCCGACCGCGTAGTGGTTGTTGGCCGAGGGAGTCCCCAACTCGTCGATCTTCGCCGCCAGCATCTCCGGCGTCTCCAACGCGTTGGCGGCGTTGAAGGTGAAGGCCTCGTTGAAGGTGCCGTTGACGGTGCCCTCGGCGGAGGCCCCGTTGTCGCCGATCACGTAGTAGACGAGGGTGTCCTCGAGGACGCCGAGATCGCGGAGCGACTCAATGAGCCGGCCGACGTGGTGGTCGGTGTGCTCCATGAAGCCCGCGTAGACCTCCATCTGGCGCGCCAGCACCGGCTTCAGCTCCTCGGGCATCTCCTCCCAGGCGGGGATCTCCTCCGGGCGCTCGGTCAGGACCGCGTCCTCCGGGACGACGCCGAGCTCCTTCTGGCGGGCGAGCGTCTCTTCGCGCAGCGTGTCCCAGCCGGCGTCGAAGCGACCTTTGTATTTGTCCGACCACTCCACCGGGGCGTGGTGGGGCGCGTGGGTCGCCCCCGGCGCGAAGTACATGAAGAAGGGCTTGTCGGGGGTCAGCGACTTCTGCTCGCGCACCCACCCGATCGCTTTGTCGGCCAGATCCTCGGTGAGGTGGTAGCCCTCCTCCGGGGTGCGATCGGGCTCGATCGGCGTCGTCCCCTCATACAGCGCCGGGTAGTACTGGTTGGTCTCGCCGGCGACGAAGCCATAGAAGTGCTCGAAGCCGCCGCCGCCGGAGGGCCAGCTGTCGAACGGCCCCATCGAGCTGGTCTCCCAGACCGGGACCTCGTGGCACTTGCCGAACTGGGAGGTCGAGAAGCCGTTCAGCTTCAGCGTCTCGGCCAAAGGAGCCGCGGTGTTCGGCCGGACCGAGTTGTAGCCGGGGGCAGAGGTGGCGATCTCGGTGATCCCACCCATCCCGACCGAGTGGTGGTTGCGACCGCTGAGCAGGGCAGCGCGGGTCGGCGAGCAGAGCGCAGTGGTGTGGAAGCGGGTGTACTTCAGCCCCTCGGCGGCCAGTGCCTCGACGACCGGGGTCTGACAGGGGCCGCCGAAGGCGCTGGAGGCCGCGAATCCGACGTCATCGAGCAGGACGACGAGGACGTTGGGCGCTCCTGCGGGAGGACGCAGCGGCTCGATCGGCGGAAAGGCCGTGTCGGGGTCCTTCGCGTCGTAGGTGATCAGGCCCTCGTAGGGCCGGTCGGGGATCGGCAGGACGTCGCGTTTGATCTCGTCGGTCATGGAATCTCCTTCGCCCATTACCCGAGCAGCTTGGCCTTCTGAGCCGCGAACTCCTCCTCGGTGAGGATGCCCTGCCCTTTCAGCTCACCGAGCTCCTTCAGCTGGTCGATCGTCGAGTCGGCGGCCGCCGGCGCGGCGGCAGGAGTCGGGGGCGGAGCGGCCTGCTGGGGTCGCTGTGGCTCTTCCTGTTTGGCCCAGCGCTCGCCCTGGCGGTGGGCGACGCGACCGCTGACAGCGCTGGCGGTGCCGGCGACGACGGCCGTGCGGGCGACGCCTCTTAGTAGTCCTGGCATCAGATTCTCCTTCTCTTAGGCGGTTTCTCGGCCGCGTCGAGAGCGGCGAGAAGGTCTTGGACGGGGATGCGGCCGCTGGCGACGAGCTGGCCGCCGGAGCGACGGACCGCCGCGGCGAAGGGGCCGGCCCAGGTGTTCTCATAGACGAGCAGCGCAGCCGAGGTTCCGGGCTCGAGGGCGCTGCCTGCCTCCTCGACGTCGTCGTCCTGGATCAGGCCCGAGGAAGCGCCCTCGAAGACGGCGACCTCAGGCACCTCGCCGCTGAGGTCGGCAATCTCCACCGCCGCCACGGAGCCATCCTCGCCCTTCGTGATGAAGGTGAGGTCGAGAATCCTGATCAGGCGGCGGTCGACCAGGTCAGCCAGGTGCGGCATCGCCTCGCCGGTCGGTTGCCGCCCTGGCCACTCGACCAGGATGTAATCGATCGGTCCCATCTCGCTGACCTCTTCGGTGCTCAACCTGATCCCTTCGTTGTGATTTCTGAGGACACTTCAGTGACCCAGTACCTCGGCCTTCGCGGCCTCGTACTGCTCCTCGCTCAAAGCTCCCTTATCCCTCAGGGCCGTGATCCGCTCCAGCTGATCGATTTTGCTTTCTCGTGAAGGGGCCTGAGGCTCGTCTGCCGGTCGTCGCGAAACCGACCCTCGCATCCGCTCGCCGAAGCCGCCGAAGGTTGCGTCCGGGAATTCCGTTTCGGCCTGGCGTCGTAGCGCCTCCGTACCGAGCACCATCAGCACCGCCAGCAACACCAGCCCGATCGGTTTTTGGAAAGCGACCACGGGCGCCCAGAGGATGAGCGCGAGGAAGATCACGCCGACCACCGCGTAGGTCGTGCCTCGCCGCTCCCGCAGGTAGGGAGCGGCTTCCTGGCGCAGGTTGGACGCGATGCGGGTCGGTCCCGCGAGCCACGCGGCGATGGCGAGGAGGATGCCGAAGGTGATCGCCGAGACAGCGACCGTCACCAGCAGCCCGGTGCCGATGCTCCAGACGGATTGCACCGCAGGCTTGACCGCTTCGGTCCCCGCCAGGGCGTCGACCACCGCGCCGCCGCCGAGCTCTCGGAGGAGGAGGCTGAGGACGCCGGCGACGATGAAGCCGAAGCCGACCGATCGCAACGCCTGCCTGCGCCGCGGCCCGGCGAGATAGATCGCAAGGCTATAGAGAAAGAGGGCCAGGAGGGTGAGGACGATCGGCAGTTTGCGGACCAGCTTGCTGATGTCCTGTGCCGCTGAGAGCTGATCGGACTTGAGGATCGTCAGCTGGCCCGCATCGCCGGGGATTTTCGAGCCGAGCTTGCCGGCGAGCTGGCCGCCGCTTTCGGAGAGCAGCGCCTTGAGATCGAGGGTGACTTCGCCGCCGTCGGTGGAGACCGCCGAGCCTTCGTCATTGAGGATCTTCAACAGCGTTTCGTGGGCGGCCCGGTTCGCCGCGCTCCACAGGCTTTCGGCACGGGAGCTTTCCAAAGCCCTTTCGGCCACCTGGGGAGCGAGCTGGTGCAGGGCCCCGGCGGCAGGGCCGGCGAGGGGCGCGAGCCGCGGCGGGAACGTCTGTTCCAGTTCGGCCTGGACGTCGACGTTGGCGAACAGTTCATCGGCGAGGTAGTTGGAGAGCTGGGTCTTGACCTCCTCGTCCTGGAGGAGCTTCTCGCTGGTGTCGACCCAGTTGTCGGTGTTGAGCGCCTGCCGGTTGACCCAGATCGAGAAGATCGCCAGGAACGCGACCAGGGTGCCGACGACCAGCAGCGCCGCGACGACGCCACGGTGGCCTGAGGCGCTTGTCTTGGGAGAACCCTTGGCGGCGCGTGGAGGCATGCTGTCTTCCTCTCCGTGTGGTGGTTTCCGTGCGCCTCAGGCCTGCTCGGCCGGCTCGCCGTAGACGATCAGACCGTGGAGAACGATTACGCAGAGCGCGAAGACGCCGAGCGACCAGAAGGGGTAGGCGCCCGCGACGGCGAGCAGCGATCCAATCGCACCGAAGGAGGCGGCAACGATGCCGATGATGCGGCCGTAGGTGTTGCCGCTGAGCAGCGAGATGCCACCCGTCAGCTCGAGCGCCCCGAGGAGCAGGATGATCCAGCCCCAGGTGTTGAGGCTCGAAAAGACGAAGTGGGTGCCACTGTCGGTGAAGAAGTTCGCTTCGCTGATCGCGGCAATTCCGTAGATGATGTTGAGCGAGCCGGCGATCATCAGCAGCACCGCGGCGAAGGTCGCTCGACCCATTCCTCGTATCTCCATCTCAAACTCCTCCTATTGACTGGTTGCGTGCCGGGGACTCAGGACCGGTATTCCACCGTCCGGTCGCAGTGGGGGCATCACCCGCGTGGGATGAAATGCGGGTCATCAGTCGAGGCGCTCCAGTGCAGCTTCGACGTCGTAGCCGAGCGCGAGGGCGAGCTTCGGGGCGCACTGGACGACTCGCGCGGTGCCCGTCACTGGCGTCACCGCCTCGAGGGTGGCGACTATCTCGTCGGTCGTCGCTCCGGATGCGACGGCGAGAGCTACGGCGTGCTGAAACGACGGAGGGGCCGCATCGACGGCGACGGTTGCTGCGATGCGCAAGAGGGCCGCGGTTTTCTCGTCGAGGACCGTGGCTGCGGATGAGCCGGCTTCCGTTGCGATCGCCTCGAGGAGCGCCTCGTCATGCACGGCGAGTCGACGAAGGTGCTGCTTGTAATCGTCCATTGGCGTTGGTGCATAGTCAAAGCGCCGTGGCTCCCCTGCGCATCATCCCTCCGGGATGAGATTCGGAGTCCTCGGGTAGATCGAATCGTCCAAGAGCCCGACCTCGACCGCGCGCTCGATCGCGTCGCTGCGCGAGGAGACTCCAAGCTTGCGGTAGGTCGAGACCGCCTGGCTCTTGACGGTGTTGCGCGAGATGAACAGCCTGCTTCCAATCTCGGGGAAGGTGAGGTGGGTGGCCAGGTACGGAAGCAGCCGCAGCTCCGCTCCGGTCAGACTCATCGCCCAGGCGCCGTCCGGCCCCGAGGTCGCCGCGAGGCGGGCTTGCAGCTGCCGCGCATCCTCGACCAAAATTCCCAACTGCGGTCGGACCTCGAGCACCCGCTCGGCCTCGCCAAGCACCGTGCGAGCAGGACCGGGTTCGGCGAGCGCCAGGTGCGCGCAGGCGAGCTCGATTCCGACCTGCATGGCCAGCCACGGAAGCCCGTGGTCGAGCAGCGGCCTCAAGCGGTGCGCGGCGCTCAGCGCTGCGCGAGCATCCTCCTGGCGCCCCTCGTGAACGGCGACGCGCGCCGTCGCCGCATGCACGAGCGCGCTGGTCGAGTAATCGCCGAGGCCTGCGTCTTTGACGACCGCCCGACCCGCCGACGCCTGCTTCCCGGCCTCGTTCCAGTCACCCTGCCTGACCGCCAGCAGCGCGAGCTGTGCGTGAGCGACGGTGAGGGGCTGGGAGGCGCCATCCCCGACCGCGACCGCGGCGCTGAGATCGGCGATCGCGCTCTGTGCGTCGTCGAGCACAAGGCTGGCGGTACCCCGGAGGGTGAGCGCGGCCGGCCTCCAGGCGCTCCCCGGAGCCAGCTCCGCGACCGCCAGCTCGCCGTCCGCGAGGGCCCGATCGGGGCCATCGGGCATCATCGCCCCACGCAGGACGGCCACCCAGGGCTCGATCGTCGTGCTGCCGTCTGAGAGCGGGATCGTCGAAGTCGAACCTTCGGCGATGGCGAGCCAGCGCTCGGCCTCCGCGGAGCGGCCGCTCAAAGCCGCGAGCCATCCGCCCAGCACGGCGAGCGCGGGGTAGCGCCCCAGGTCGTCCTCGCTGAACCATCTAAGCCAACCCTCCAACGTCTCCATCCGGCCGTCGTAGTGGGTTGGCAGCGCGAGCTGATCGACGAGGCCGGCGACTGCATCGGTCTCGCCCGCCGCGTGTCCGTAGATCAGAGCGGCTTCGGGCAGATCATGGGCGACGCACCACGCCATCGCCCGTCGGCTGAGTTCGTCGGCCGCGTCTGGGTCGCTGCGAGCGAGCTCGTTGCGCAGCAGTTCGGCGAACAGGTGGTGATAGCGATACCACTCCCCCTGCCGGTCGAGGGGGACGACGAAGCGGTTCGTGCGCTCGAGCCGCTCCAACACGCCGGCCGACCCGGTCGACCCGAGCACCGAGTCGCAAAGGCCACCGCACATCCGCTCCAGCACCGAGGTCTGCATGAGGAACCGAGCCTCCTCGCGAGGAAGCCTGGACATCAGCTCCACGCGGAAGTAGTCGGTCACGAAGCGGTCGTCACCTTTGAAGACCTCTGCGCTCGCCGGGTTTGGCGATCCCGCCTGCATCGAGAGGGCCGCCAGATATAGACCGGCGGCCCAGCCCTCGGTGCGGTGCGTCAGCTTGTTGACCTCGTCCTTACCGAGCTCGATCCCGGCCGCACTGAGCAGCAGGTCCGCCTCGCGCTCGTCGAGGCGGAGCTCTGCGGGGCCGATCTCGCGCACCCACCCCTGCGCGCGCCAACGGCCGAGAGGCAGCGCCGGCTCCTCTCTGCTCGCGACCGTGATCTGTGATCCCGCCGGGATCGACTGGAACAACTCTGCAAGTACGTCCATACACGAGGTATTGGCGACCGAATGCAGGTCGTCCAACACGAGGACGAACGGCTGCTCCCGGGCGGCCAGGGCATTGCCGAGCCGGGCCACGCGCTTCGTCCAGCCAGATCCGCCCGCGCCCGAGAGAGCGTCGAAGACCTCCGGCGGCAGCGGCTCAAGCCGGTGCATGGCGCCGGCGACATACCGCAGCAGGACGACCGGGTCGTCGTCTCGGGGGTCGAGCGCGACCCAGGCGAAGGGGCGCGGATCAGCTTCCGCCCATCTCGCAAGGATGGTCGTCTTGCCGTATCCGGCCGGTGCGACCACGGTTACGAGGGGTGCGCGCGACCTGCACAGATCCTCGATCAGATCCGTCTTCGCGACCGTCCCGGGCCGCGTCGATGGCGGAGCGAGCTTGGCCTCGGCGAGGTCGAGGGGAGCTTCCGTGACCTTCACTCAGCCCAATCCTAATGCGTTGGCCAGGCGCCGATCACCGATTTCATTCCAATCGGATGACGTCGACGCCCTGCAGCACATCTAGGTTCGGGGGGCGCGAAGTCGACGAAAGGAAGCAGCGTCTCGCCGAGACGCGATCCGGTGACTTGAATGGACTGGGCCCTGACCATCGTGGCGCTCGCGCTGCTCGGTGTTGCCGCAATCTCGCGGCGGCTGCCGGGGACGCCGGTCACGGCGGCGATGCTGTTCGTCGCCGCCGGGTTGCTGGCCGGGCCGAAGGTGCTTGGCGGGATCGACCTCGAGAGCTCCAGCTCGACCGTTCGCGCGCTCGCTGAGGCGACGCTGGCGCTGGTCCTGTTCTGCGATGCCTCGCGCATCGATCTCCGACAGCTGCGCCGTCAGATCGGCGTGCCGCTGCGCCTGCTTGGGATCGGCCTGCCGTTGACGATCGCCATCGGGGCCGCCGCCGCGGCCGTGGTCTTCGCGCAGTTGAGCCTCGCGGAGGCCGTGATCCTGGCGATCGTGCTGGCACCGACCGACGCCGCGCTGGGCCAGGCGGTCGTCACCGAGCCGCGCATCCCCCAGCGAATCCGCCAGGGGCTGAACGTCGAGAGCGGCCTCAACGACGGGATCTGCGTGCCGCTGCTGTTTGCCGCCATCGCCTTCGCTGATGTGGAATCGGCGATCTCGGATGGACGCAGCGCCTCCACTCTCCTGCTCGAGGAGATCGGTTACGGCGTGATCGCCGGCGCGGCGGCGGGCCTTCTGATCGCGGGGATCGTCACCCAGGCCGGCCGCCGGAACCTGATTGCGCCCGGGTGGCGGCAGGTCATTCCCGTTGCCGGCGCCCTGCTTGCCTACGGAACGGCGGTCGCGCTCCACGGATCGGGCTTCATCGCGGCGTTCGTGGCGGGCATGGCCTTCCGCGGCGCGCTCCGACGCGACCCCGGCGAGATCAACGAGCTCTCCGAGGAGGTGGGAAACGTGCTCAACGGCGTCACCTTCGTCCTCTTCGGCGCGATCCTGCTCGGCCCGGCGCTCGGCGAGCTGAGCTGGGAACTCGCGTTGTATGCGGTTCTCAGCCTCACGGTCGTGCGGATGGTCCCGGTCGCGATCGCGATGTCGCGCTCGCGCGCCCGCCCGTCCACGGTTGGCTTTCTCGGGTGGTTCGGTCCACGCGGCCTTGCCTCGATCGTGTTCGCGGTGATCGTGGTCGAGGAGTCGGCCCTCCCTCACGAGCACCTGATCGTCAACGCCATCTACGTCACGGTTGGGCTCTCGGTTTTGGCGCATGGCATCAGCGCCGCCCTGCTCGCCGACCGCTACGCCCGCTGGTATGAGCGTCACCCACGCGACGCGTCGCCGATGGAGAGTGTCCCGACTGATGTCAGCCGCCAGCGCGGCCCGGGAGCTTAGGTTCAGCGCATGCGCGCAGCGCGACGTGATCGTTGGTGGCTAACCGGGCTGGGATCACTATCCGAAGGCGATGAGAAGGATCGTTAGGCGCCCGAGTCCGAGTCCGCCAGCAATCAGAGTGCCGTGTGCGAGGCGAGACGGCTCCGGGAAGCTGCCCTCGGCTAGGGCACGTTCCACAGCCCCTCGGCGGATGGTTCCGTAGGCCACGAGCCCGATCCCGTAGGCGGCAAAGCAGATTCCCACCAGGGTGTAGGGCCAGCGAGTTGGGGTGTCTTCGAGTCCCGGAACGACACGGCCCACGGCGAGCGCTACCGCCAATGCGGCAAGGCCCGTGCGCCACCAGGCCAGCTCGGTCCGCTCGCTGGCTAGGCGGGTGCGACGAGTCGCGTCGACTACATCACCCGTGGGCGCCGGACTCGAAGGACTATCCGTCATCTCAGCACCTCTTCGAGCCTGGTGGCCATTGTCCCGCCTGGACTCGGGCCTGCGACTTGGGCGTGCATGGACACAGGCGCGGCTCCCGAGGGAATGAAAGAGGACCCCCAAATAAATAGCCTTTTCGCACAGGACGCATAGCAACACGGCGGCAACAGCAAGGGCGTCTCCTCGAATCGCGCGAGCGCTGCTGATTCTGCACCGCGCCTGCATCCTGTTGTTGAAAGTGTTGCCGAAACGAGGTTCATGGCCTCGTCACGGACCGAGTTGGCTTTCCAGAGCCATACCGCTACGGGGATTCGAACCCCGGTTTCCGGACTGAGAATCCGGCGTCCTAGTCCCCTAGACGATAGCGGCGAGGGACGGGCATTTTAGCGGGCGGGGGCGGGGGGCTGCTTCGTCGCCCTGGGATCGGGCGATTGGCGCCAACCGGTAGATTGCCTGCTCCGCGCGGCTGTGGCGGAACTGGTAGACGCGCACGGTTCAGGTCCGTGTGGGCGAGAGCCCGTGGAGGTTCGACTCCTCTCAGCCGCATTGGGGATGGCCCGGCGGGGCTTATTTCGCTAGGCCCTCCCTAGGACGGGAGCTTGAAGATCACCTTCGCCGGCTTCGTCCGCGGCGGCCCGCCGGCGGGGTCGAAGGTGAGGGCGACCTTGACCTTGAGTTGCCGCTTCCGTTCGAGGGTCTCGAGCGCCGCGGGGATCAGCTTCAGGCGCAGCTTCACCGTGCCGGCCTTGCGCGCTTTCGCGGTCGCCTTCTGGGTCAGCTTTCCCTTCGCGGTCAGCTTGCCCGGCCCCGGGACTTTCACCGAGAGGATCGCGACCCCGTTCTTGCGGGTCTGGACGACCTTGCCGCCGCTCCCCCCCGGCACCTCGAAGCGGTTCGAGCCGAGCGGCGGCGGGCTTTTCCCGGCCGGCGTGCTGTCGATTGCGACCGCGTCGACGCCCGCCGTGAGCAGCTCCTCATGGGCGGCGTTGGCGATACGCAGGCGCACGGTCTGGCCGGCGAAGGCGCTGAGGTCGGCGCTGACCCAGGTCGGCGCCATCGAGGTCGGCGCCCCGGCCTGGGTGCGGAAGGCGGTGCTGAGGACGTCGCCGGGCGCGAGCGATTCGATCGATGAGCCGGGCCTCATCACGTCGATCCGGAACTGCTGGTTGGGCTGCCCGCCCAGCTGCGCGTCATCGACCGAGAGCGTGTCCGGGCTGGGCACCGCGATCGGCACCTCCGAGTCGTAGTAGGCGAGCAGGCTGAGCCGGTGATTCATCCCCGGCGCCAGCGTAACTTCCTGCGAGAGGATCGTCGTCGTCGCGCTCGCCTGGTCGGAGATCGCGGCGTAGACCCCCTGAGGAGGCGGCTGCGGATACTTGCGGCCGCGCTGTTTGGCGATCGGGTCACCGGCGCCTTTCTCACCTTTGTAGGCGAACCAGCTGCCGCTTTCTATCGACCGGTAAACGCTCCACCCGTTCAAGTTCCCCGTCTCGAAGTCGCCATTGACGACCGTCGCCGCCCCGGCGCTGGCGGGCGCCAGCAGCGCGATCCCCGCCAGAACCGACGCGAGCAGGAGCAAACGCCCGCTTCGCACTCTCATGCCTCTCCCCTTTAGAAAAGTAAAACGGAAAGAGGAAGGCTACCGCTCAGGCAACCTGCGTGGCCAGGGAGCCCGCGCGGGCCGCGTTGGCCGCGATCTCCTCGACGAAGGTGGGCCAGAGCTGCCGCGGCAGGTCGTGGCCCATGCCGTCGACCATCTTCAGCCGGGCGCCGGGGATTGCCCGGGCGGTGGCGCGGCCGCCGGAGGGGTTGACGAGAGGGTCGCTCTTGCCGTGGAGGACGAGAGCCGGGGCCTCGAGCCGGCGCAAGCCGGCGCTGCGGTCGCCGGAAGCGGTGATCGCGTGCAGCTGGCGCAGGACGCCGGCGGCGCCGTGGCCGCGGTCGTAGGAGCGGCCGGCGATCTGCCGCACCCGCTCCTCCTCGAACGGGAAGCCGGGTGAGCCGATCGTCCTGAAAGTCCTGACGGCGCGCTCGACCGCGGCGTCGCGCCCGCGCGGCGGCCTGCCGAAGAGGATGCCGAAGGTCCGGTAGCTGGGGTGGCCGACCCGGCGGCTGCCGGTCGTCGACATGATCGAGACCAGCGAGCGCACCCGCTGCGGGTGCTCGATCGCGGTGGTCTGGGCGATCATCCCGCCCATCGAGGCGCCGACGAGGTGGGCGGACTCGAGACCGAGGTGATCCATCAGCCCGACGGTGTCGGCGGCCATGTCGCGCAGCAGGTAGGAGGCGCGGCGGCCGATGAAGAGGTCGGCGCGGCGCGGCGTCCCCGCGGCGTCGAGCCTGGTCGAACGGCCGATGTCGCGGTTGTCGAAGCGGACGACGCGGAAGCCGCGCTCGGACAGCATCGCGCAGAAGGTCTCGTCCCAGGCGATCATCTGGGTCGCCAGCCCCATCACCAGGAGCAGCGGCTCCCCATCGGGATCGCCCATCTCCTGGTAGCAGAGCTCGATCCCGTTGGCGGAGGCGAACTGCTCGTCGCCGAAAGAAGGCATCCGCGAAGTCTAGCCAGCAGACTGGCTGAGCAGCCAAACGGTAAAAGGGTTGGATGCGGACGGCAATCGTCTCCGACCTGCACCTCGGCGTCGCCAGCGGCGAGGACATCCTGCGCGAGCCGGAGATCCGCCGCCTCCTCCTGGAGGAGATCGGCGCGGCCGACCGCGTCGTCCTGCTCGGCGACGTGATCGAGCTGCGCGACCTGGCGCTCGGGGTCGCCCTCGACTCCGCCCGCCCCTTCTTCGAAGAGCTTCGGCGCGGCCCTGGGCGAGCGCGAGGTGACGATCGTCCCCGGCAACCACGACCATCGGCTCGCCGAGCCGCTGCTCGACCGGCTCTCGCTGGCCGGCGCGACCGAGCTCGGCCTGGAGCAGCACGACGAACCCGGGCCGACCGGCGCCGGCGCCGCGATCGCCGCCTGGCTCGGCCCGGCGCGGCTGCGGATCGCCTACCCCGGGGTCTGGCTGCGCGACGACGTCTATGCGACCCACGGTCATTACATGGACGCCCACCTGACCCTGCCGCGCCCCGAGTGCCTGGCGGTGGCGGCGCTGATCCGTGTGCGCGGCGCCCTTCCCGCCGCGGCGACCCCCGCCGACTACGAGCGGGTCCTGCGCCCGATCTACGGCTTCAGCTTCGGCATCGCCCAGGCCCGCGCCAGCGTCCCCGACCCGAAACACCCACCGGGGGTGACTGCCTGGCGGGCGCTCGGCAGCGGTCGCCGCGGTGACGGGATCGGGCGCCGGCTGCGCAGGAAGGCGCTGCGCGCCGCCTTCCCGGCCGGCGTCGGCGCGCTCAATCGCCTCCTCCACTCCGAGTTCAAGGCCGACATCTCCCCCGAGGCGATCTTCGCCACCTGCATCGCCGCGACGACCGAGGTCGCGACGCGCCTCGGGGTCGACGGCGTCGACGTGATCACCGGCCACAGCCACCGGGCCGGTCCCAACGACGACGAAGCAGCCTGGCCTCTGCCCGGTGGCGGCCAGCTGCACAACACCGGCAGCTGGGTCTTCGCCTCGGCCTTCCACACCCCCGGCGCCCCGCCCAACAGCTACTGGCCCGGCACCATCACCTGGCTCGAGGACGACGCCCCCCCGCGCCGCGTCCGACTACTCAACCAGCACTCTCATAAGGACCTGATCGAGGTGATCACGCAGACGGCCCGTGGGAGAGACCGGGGGTAGGACTCGACGGAGCCTCCCCGCTGTTGCGACGGCGAGTCCTACCCCCGGTCTCTCTCGCCAAGCCACTCCGCCACGATCCCCCCGATCTCCGCCCCCGCATCCTCCTGCAGGAAGTGCGACGCGTTCTCAATCGGCCGTGGCGGGGGGAAGTTGAGCTGGCTCGAGATCCGCTCGCCGACCGAGAAGGGCAGGACCGGGTCGGAGTCGGCCCAGAGGACCAGCGCCGGGCGGTCGTCCTCCCGCAGCGCGTCGGCGACCCGTTTGCCCTCTGCCGCGCCGGGCGCGTCGGGCTCGGTCGGGAGGATCAGCGGGAAGGCACGGGCGCCGGCCTTCGAGGCGCCGTCTATATAAGGAGCCTCGTAGGCGGCGATCACCTCGTCGCCCGGGTCCTCCTTGCAGCCGCCGCGGACCAGCATCCCGATCGGCACCTCGTCGCTTTCGCGGACGAACTCGCGGAAGGCGAGCCAGGCGTCACTCATCCGCTGGTGGCCGGTGAAGGGGCCGGTCTCCATGATCACCAGCCGGCTGAAGCGGTCCGGGTGCTCGACCGCCAGCCGCAGCCCGATCGGCCCGCCCCAGTCGTGGACGACCGCGGTCGCGTCGCGCAGGTCGAGCTCCTCGATCAGTCCCGCCATCAGCTCGACGTGGCGGTCGTAGGTGTACCAGCCGAGGTCGGTGGGCTTGTCGGAGCGGCCGAAGCCGGCGTAGTCAGGGGCGATGCAGCGGTAGCCGGCATCGCGCACCGGCGGGATCACCTTGCGCCAGAGGTAAGACCAGGTCGGCTCCCCGTGGAAGAAGACGACCGGCTTCCCCTCCCCCTCGTCGAGATGGGCGAGGCGAAGGCCGTCGACCTCGCGGTAGACCGACTCGAACGGGTAGTCCGGCAGCCCCTCGAGCAACTCGTCCGGCGTGCGCACAGCGTCAACGGCCATTCGGATCTCCCCTCCGTGTCGACTTTCTGCCGCATAGCGATCGGAAATCGACACGGCGCTTGGTCGCGCCAAGCCTAAACGCCCGAATCCGGATCGGCATTCCCTACTTTGCCGATCAACTTTGTGCTACCTTGCCGCCAAGCTTTTACAAGTTAGTTACTCAAGAAACTAAGAGACTCAACAAAGAAGGGAATTGCAGATGCGGATTGCTCTCCACACCCGGCTGCGCAGGGCGACGACGCTCCTCCCCGTCGCCCTCCTCGTACTGCTGATGGGACTGGTCGCCGCCGGCTGCGGAGGCAGCGACGACGACGCCACCGGCTCCTCAGGCGGCGGCAGCCTTGACGTCGTCGGCTACTCCACCCCGGAGGCTGTCTACGAGGAAGCACTCGAGCCAGGCTTCACCTCCACCCCCGACGGTGAGGGCGTCAGCTTCAGCAACTCCTTCGGCGCTTCCGGTGATCAGAGCCGTGCGGTCGAGGCCGGGCAGCCCGCATCCGTGGTCCACTTCGCCCAGGGCGGCGACATGATCCGGCTGGTCGAAGCTGGCCAGGTCGCCCCCGACTGGGACAAAGGCGAGTACAAGGGCATCGCCCAGGACTCGGTCGTGGTGATGACCGTCCGCAAAGGAAACCCCGAGGGCTTGAAATCGCTCGACGACCTGCTGACCGAGGACGTCGAGATCATCACCCCGAACCCGTTCAGCTCGGGAGCCGCGCGTTGGAACATCATGGCGATCTACGGCTCGCAGCTACACCAGGGCAAATCCCCGCAGCAGGCGCTCGATGCGGTCAAGACCGTGCTCGAAAAGACGGTCGTGCAGCCGGGCAGCGCCCGGGACGCGCTCGCCGCCTTCACCCAGGGTGAGGGCGACGTCCTGCTCGGCTACGAGAACGAGGCGATCAAGGCCCAGGAGGAGGGCGAAGACGTCGACTACGTGATCCCGCCCAGCACGATCCTGATCGAGACCCCGATCGCGGTCACCAAAGACGCGCCGGAGTCGGCCCAGAAGTTCCTCGACTACATCTGGTCGGATGCCGGCCAGGAACTGTGGGCCGAGAACGGCTACCGCCCGGCCAACAAGAGCCTGGTCGACCCGAAACAGTTCCCGACCCCCGAGGACCTGTTCACGATCGCCGAGTTCGGCGGCTGGGAAAAAGTCAACGATGAGTTCTTCGACGATGAAACCGGCTCCGTAGCCGCGATCGAGAAGGAACTCGGCGTCTCGACGAGCGGCTGATGGACGCGCACCCGGCAAGCGTCCCACCCGTATCCGCGGCACCCCGGGCAGGCATCCGCCTGCCCGGGCTCGGGGTCGGCCTCGGTCGAGGCATGGTCGTCCTTTACCTGTCCCTGATGGTGATGCTGCCGCTGGCAGCCGTGGTCGACGAATCGCTCTCCAACGGGCTCGGCGCCTTTTGGAACGCGGTCACCGGCGAGCAGGCGATGGCGGCGCTGAAACTGACCGTGGTCTGCTCGCTGATCGTGGTCGCGATCAACGGCGTCTTCGGCACGGTCATCGCCTGGGTCATGGTCCGTGATGACTTTCCCGGAAAGGGCGCCGTCAACGCCCTGATCGACCTCCCCTTCGCGCTACCGACGATCGTCGCCAGTCTCACCCTGCTCACCCTCTATGGGTCGAAAAGCCCAATCGGCCTCGACGTCGCCGGAACCAGGGTGGCGGTCGTGATGGCGCTCTGCTTCGTCACCCTTCCCTTCGTCGTTCGCTCGGTGCAGCCGCTGCTGATGGAGATGGACCGCGAGATGGAGGAGGCGTCGACCTCGCTCGGGGCAAGTGGCTTCACCACCTTCCGACGCGTCATCTTCCCCAACCTCCTGCCGGGCATCGTCGCCGGGATCATGCTCGCCTTCGCGCGGGCGCTCGGCGAGTACGGCTCGCTGGTCCTGATCACCGGAAACATCCCCTTCGAGACCGAGGTCTCCTCGGTCTTCATCCGCAGCCAGATCGAGTCCGACAACGTCCCCGGCGCCTCCGCGGTATCGGTGGTACTGCTCTCGCTCTCAGTGCTGATGCTGGTCCTGGTCAGCCTCTTCGCCCGCTCGGGCCCGCGCGGTGAGAAGGGGATCCTGGCGCGCACGGTGAGCCGTGTCATCGGCCGCTCCCAGGTTGGGGGTGACGGCCTATGACCGCCTCCAAGCCCGCCAAGTGGGGCCTGCGCGGCCTCGCCTTCGGCTACCTCGGGCTGCTGCTGCTGGCCCCGGTCGGGATGATCTTCTACAAGACCTTCGAGCACGGCCTCGGGCCGCCGGTCGAGGCGATGACCTCGCCAGAGGCGTTGCACGCGATCCAGCTCACCCTGCTGATGGTCGCGGTCGCGGTGCCGCTGAACACCGTCTTCGGAGTCGGCTGCGCGATCCTGCTGGTTCGCCACCGCTGGTGGGGCAACCGGATCATCGACACCATCATCAACCTGCCGTTCGCGATCTCACCAATCGTCGTCGGCCTGTCCCTGTTTCTGCTCTACGGCAGCGACGGCTGGTTCGGCCCGAGCTTCGAAGAGGCGGGAATCGAGATCCTCTTCTCCTGGCCGGCGATGGTGCTCGCCAGCATCTTCGTCTCGCTGCCCTTCGTGGTGCGGGAGACGGTCCCGGTGCTGCAGGAGATCGGGACCGAGCAGGAGCAGGCGGCTTCGACGCTCGGCGCCAACGGCTGGCAGACCTTCTGGCGGATCACCCTGCCGGCGATCCGCTGGGGCGTCGCCTACGGCGTCGTCCTCACCACCGCCCGCGTGCTCGGCGAGTTCGGCGCGGTGACGATCGTCTCCGGCTCGATCTCCGGCGAGACCCAGACGATGCCGTTGTTCGTCGCCAAGGCCTTCGAGCAGTTCAATGAGGAAGCGGCCTACGCCGGCGCGATCGTCCTCGCCCTGCTCGCCCTGACCACGCTGCTCTTGATGAGCGTCGGCGGCCGTAAGGCCAAGGCAAGCGGTGGCTCGCTGCCGGCCGCCGAGCTCGCGTTAACCACTTCCAACAAGAAGGAGGGTTCCTGATGGGAATCGCAGTCGAGGGAGCGTTCAAGCGCTTCGGTGACTTTCAGGCTCTGGACGACGTCTCGATCGACGTCCCCGACGGCTCGCTGACGGCCCTGCTCGGCCCCAGCGGCAGCGGCAAGTCGACGCTGCTGCGGGCGATCGCCGGGCTCGAGGACCTCGATGCCGGCCAGGTCGTGATCAACGGCCAGGACGCAACCGCGACCCCGGCGCAGAAGCGCGAGGTCGGCTTCGTCTTCCAGCACTACGCCGCGTTCAAGCACATGACCGTGTTCGGCAACGTCGCCTTCGGCCTCAAGATCCGCAAGTGGGACAAGGCGAAAACGAGCACCCGGGTCCACGAGCTGTTGCAGCTGGTCCAGCTCGACGGGCTGGCCCAGCGCTACCCCGACCAGCTCTCCGGCGGTCAGCGGCAGCGGATGGCGCTGGCCCGGGCGCTGGCGGTGGAACCGCAGGTGCTGCTGCTCGACGAGCCGTTCGGGGCGCTCGACGCCAAGGTCCGCAAGGACCTGCGCACCTGGCTGCGGCGCCTCCACGAGGAGATGCACGTGACGACGATCTTCGTCACCCACGACCAGGAGGAGGCGATGGACGTCGCCGAGCAGCTGGTCGTGATGAACCAGGGCCGGGTCGAGCAGTCGGGAACCGCCGACGAGCTCTACGAGCAGCCGGCCAACGAGTTCGTGATGAGCTTCGTCGGCGAGGTCAACCGGCTCGGCGAGGACTTCGTACGGCCGCATGACATGGAGGTCGTGCTCGAGGCCGACAAGCGGACCGAGGAGGCGATGGTGCAGCGGATCGTCGCCCTCGGCTTCGAGATCCGGGTCGAGCTGGTGCTCGGCGACGGGACCGAGGTCTGGGCCCAGCTGACCCGCAACGAGTTGCAGCGCCTGGAGCTGCAGGAAGGCCAGATCGCCTACCTGCGCCCGGCGCAGGCCAAGAGCTTCAACGGTTCGCCCCCGTCCCAAAACTCTGGGGCCTCGACTCCCCTGGGTATCACGGACGAGGGCGAGGCAGAGGAATCTGCAGCCGTCTGAAGGGCGACAGGGCGGGGCGCGCTTTTGCCGGGTGGCGCCCCGCCCCATCTCGCCATCCAATTTAAACCGGCCGCTGGGCCAATAGTCCGGGCCTCGGAGTCTCCGGTTGTCGCTTGTCGTCCATACGCCGACAAATGACAACCGGAACCGACTCACCTGCTATTCTTGAGTTAGACCGTCAACAAACTCTAGAAAGGTCGGGACGATGAGCAAGTCAGTGCAGCGCACCACCTTCACCTCACGGGGCCGGCTCACCGGCCTGGTCCGCGACGAGAGCCCGGCCGGCACCGGCCAGAACCGGACCAGCCGCAGCGCCAACCGCCAGTCCCCCGAGGCAGCCGCCGACGAGGCGCTCTTCTACCGGGCCCGCCTCATCCTCGGCGACGGCCTCCCCCGCCCCCAGCGCTAACGCTGGGGGCGGGATCCACCGTCAGCTGCCTTTCTTCGAGCCGCTCTCGGTCGTCACCAGCTCTTCGTCGGGCTGGGGGTAGGCCTGGACGGCGAGATTCCAGCCTTTCAGCGCGAAGGCCACGTCTTTCGCGCCGGCGTACTGGATCGAGACCGTGTGGCCGCCTTTGCCGAGCACGGTCGTGGTCGTGACCGTCTCGTTCAGCAGCGCCGGGACCGGCGATGCGACGGTCGCCGGGGCGATATTCACTTTGCCCTGGGACTGGCCGTCGACGAGGATCTGGATCGGGCAGGCCAGGGCCGCGGTCGGTTTCACCGCCGTGCAGCTGACGTTGCCCGAGAACGTGATCACCGCCGAGCTCGCTTCCGCCTTGGTCGCGAACGAGGTGAACGCGCTCGGGATGTAGCCGGCAGTCGTGGCCGACATGTTGTACGGCGTCGTGCCGGCGGCGATCCCGACCACGGCCGGCTGTGGCGCGGACGCCTTGGCGACGAACAGGTTCGAGGCCGCTTTTTTCTTCAGGTAGAGCGTCGCGGCGCCCTTGTTGGTGACGTACGTGGCCGCCGCCTTCTTCGTCGTCAGGAACGACTGGGTCTTCTTGGCCAGCGACGGCGTCACCGCCAGCGCGGCCGCGATCACCGCTGCGAGGGCGACCACGGTGGCCGCACGAGGGGACGAGATCCTTCTTTTCATCAACTGAACCTCCATTTCAACGGCTGCCGGAGGCCCATCGATCTCCTTCCAGGCGGCCTTTCTTGACTATGTAACTCAATAAGCTACAGAAACTGGTAGCGTTAGGACAGCAAGTTGGTCAACAAAGTCGAATTAACCCTCGAACCCACCCGGCAGGAAAGGACTCTCATATGAGAATCAAGAGCCTCGTCATCGCGGTGATCGCCTTCGGCGCGCTCGTCGCGCCGGCGTCGGCAGGGGCGGTGACCCTGATCGGGTCGGGGTCGGTGGCGGCACAGCCCGTCCTGCAGGCCCTCTTCGCCACCTACACGAAACAGGTCAATCCCAAGGTCAAGTTCGTCTACACCGCCAACGGCGGCAACGCCGGCGTCAAAGACGTCCAGAACGGGACCAGCCAGTTCGCCGGCAACGCCCGCACCCCCCTCCCCTCAGACGCCGGAACGACCTACATCAAGATGTTCATGGACGGGCTCTGCCTCGACGTCAACAAAAAGAACAAGCTCAGCAACATCAGCATCCAGCAGGCCCACGACATCTACCGCGGGCTGCTGACCAACTGGAGCCAGCTCCCCGGCTCCGGCCTCGACACGACGATCGCTCCGGTCGGCCGCGACACCAATGGAGGGACCTACAACTTCTTCCTCCAGGCCGTCCTCAACAACGAGCCGCCGGCCTCCAACGTCAACGCGCTGACCGCCGACGGCCTCGTCCAAAACGCGGTCAAACAGGACCCGAACGCGATCGGCTACGCCGGCCTCGCCTGGCAGAAAGGCGTCAAGCCGCTGAAAGTCAACGGCGTTCCCTGCGCGGCGGACAAGATCAGTGTCGAGCCGCTCAAGTACCCGCTCTCGCGCTACCTGTTCATCGTCCTCCCGGGCGACGGCAGCCAGAGCCCGCCGGCGCTGCTCAAGTTCATCGACTGGATGCGGCTCAGCCCGCTGGCCGGTGAAGTGATCAGCAAAGCCGGTGGCGTCCCCGCGTTCAACAAGAAGCCGAAGAAGAAGTAACCGTTGAACGAGGAGCCCTCCCCCGAGTACGGCCCACGGTGGTCGGACCAGCGCGTCGAGCGGATGCTCGGCGCGCTGGTCTGCGCCGTCGTCGGGCTGCTGCTGGCGATGATCGTCACCGTGCTGGTGCGGGGCTGGCCCTCGTTCGCGCACAACGGCCTCGCCTGGTTCGGCCCCGGCGGCAACGTCGACGACCAGCTCAACGCGATCTTCCTCTCCGGCCAGGCCGGGACCGAATACATCTACACCTTCCACGGCTGGCCGCTGATCTGGAGCACGATCCTGATCACCGGCGGCGCCGTCCTGATCGCCCTCTTCTCCGCCCTCTTCGTCGCCGTCTTCATCGTCGAGTTCGCGCCGGAGTGGATGAGCAACGTGCTGCAGCCGGTCGTCCGCTTCCTCGCCAGCGTGCCCTCGGTGATCTACGGCCTGCTCGGCGTGCTGGTGCTGGTCCCGTTCATCGGCAACCATCTGGTCAGCGAGGAGCAGAAGGCCTCGGTCGCCGGTGTCATCTCGCTGACCGGCTACAGCCTGCTGGCGGCGATCGTCGTGCTGACGACGATGATCGCGCCGCTGATGGTCTCGATCTTCAGCGACGGGCTGCGCTCGGTCAAACCGGGCTGGCTCGAGGGCTCGCTGGCGCTCGGCGTCAACCGCTGGCGCACGACCTGGAAGATCGGCGTCCGCAGCGCGCGGCCGGCGATCGTCGCCGGCACGGTCCTCGCCACCGCGCGGGCGATCGGCGAGGCGGTGATGCTGGCGATGATCTCCGGCTCCGTCGGCTTCGCCCCCAACCCCGCCGACGGCCTGATCTTCATCTACGAGCCCTCGCGGCCGCTGGCCCCGACGATCGTCAAGAACATCGACCAGCTGAGCTCGCCGCCGGCCAACGCGACCCTGTTCGCGATCGCCACGGTGCTGCTCTTCTCGGCGGCGCTGTTCTCGCTCACCGGCTACCTCGCGCGGCGTTCGATGCGGAAGTACGGGACGGCCTGATGGAGGCCTCGCTGAAGACCCCACCGACGCCCAAACCGCCCGCGCGGGCGACGACCACGGACGCGGTCGAGGGCAGCGCCACCTGGCGCCTCAGCGACCGCATCGGGCTCGGGATCTGCTGGGCGCTCGGGCTGCTCTTCTGCGCGATCGCGGTCGCGATCGTCGCCTTCCTCTTCATCAAGGGGATCACCTACCTCGAACCTTCGATGCTGACCACGCCGGCCTCGGCCGGCTTCAGCCAGGCCGAAAGCGGCGGCTTCTCCGACGCCCTGTTCGGGACCCTGATCGTCGCCGTGATGGCGATCTCGATCGCGCTGCCGGTCGGGGTCGCGACCGCGATCTGGCTGGTCGAGTACGGCCGCCCGGCGGCCCTCGCCCGGATCACCGAGTCGACGATCGAGGCGATCGCCGGCATCCCCTCGATCGTCCTCGCCCTGTTCGGAACGGTGATCTTCTCCTCCACCGCGCTCGGCTTCCTCAGCCGCAGCTCCGAAGGGGTCGTCTTCGGCCGCTCCTTCTTCGCCGCCTCGGCGATGCTCTCGCTGGTCGCCCTGCCACTGGTCGTCGCCAGCACCCGCGAGGGCCTCAACTCGATCCCGCGCCACGTGCGTGAGGCCTCCTACGCGGTCGGCAAGACCAAGGCGGCGACGATGCGCCGGATCCTCCTCCCGAGCAGCCGCCCGCAGGTCGCGACCGGGGCGATGCTCGGCCTCGGCCGGATCATCGGCGACACCGCGATCATCATCGTCCTGCTCGGGGCAACGCAGAACTTCGCCCCAGTCGAAGACGCCACCTTCCCGCTCAACTACCTGCGGGGAGCCGGCACCACCCTGACCAACTTCGTCTACGAGGCATCCCCGACCGGAAACCTCGACCAGCCGGAGAAAGCCTACGCGGCGGCTTTCGTCCTGTTGCTGATGGTGCTCGTCCTGAACGGCGCCGTCGACATCGTCCACCGCCGCGCCAGAAAGGTAGGCACGTGGAGCCACTGACTCCAGACGTGTCTGAGCTTAGGGGGCATATAGACCCCCTAAGCTCAGACACCCCCCACCCGCCGCCGGTTCGGCGGCTGCCGCTGGAGGACCCGCCGGCGGCACGGGAGGCCGCGCCTCCGGCCCGGTCCAACGGCAACGGCGCCGCGCCCCAGAGCGGCTTCACCGCGGCCCGGCGCCGGCGCTCGATCGGGGCGCCCCAGTTCTCGATCAGGCGGATGGAGATCGATGACGTCTCCGTCGCCTACTCCGACCGCCTTGCGGTCAAAGGCGTCTCGCTGCCGGTCCGCCAGGGCGAGGTGCTGTCGCTGATCGGCCCCTCCGGCTGCGGCAAGACGACGCTGCTGCGCTCGCTGAACCGGCTCACCGAGCTGACCAGCACCGCGCGCCTCAGCGGCCGCATCCTGCTCGACGACGTCGACATCAAGCTGATCGAGCCGACCCTGCTGCGGCGGCGGGTGACGATGGTCTTCCAGCAGCCGAACCCGTTCCCGATGAGCGTCTTCGACAACATCGCCTACGTGCTGCGGGAGCAGGGCGCACGCCGCCAGCGTAAGAAGGCGCTGGAGCCGAAAGTGCACAGCGCCCTGGAACGCGCCGGACTCTTCGAGGAGGTCAAGGACAACCTCGACCACCCGGCCTTGAAGCTCTCCGGCGGCCAGCAGCAGCGGCTCTGCATCGCCCGTGCCCTCGCCGCCGAGCCGGAGGTGCTGCTGCTCGACGAGCCCTGCTCGGCGCTCGACCCGCAGTCGACCCAGGTGATCGAGGACCTGATCGTGAAGCTGCGCGACGACGTCGCCGTCGTCATCGTCACCCACAACCTGCAGCAGGCCTACCGGATCGCCGACCACGTCGCCTTCATGTACCTCGGCGACCTGGTCGAGTACAGCAGCGCCACGGCGCTGTTCGGCTCCCCGCGTGAGCAACGGACCCAGGAGTACGTGAGCGGTGCGTTCGGCTAGCCGCCATCCCTCCCGCCTGGTTGCGCTCGCCGGCGCCGCCGCGCTGCTCGCCGGAGCGAGCGCCGGCTGCTCGACCACGCAGGAAAAGGCGGCCAAGCACCAGGCCGAAGCCAAGCGCATCCTCGAGCAGCGGGAGCAGCGCCAGCAACAGAAGGAGAGGGAGAAATGAGCGCTTATGAGCCCTGCGAGGAGTGCGGGGCGCCGCTCGACGCCCAGCAGCGCTACTGCGTCAACTGCGCCGCCCGCCGCGGCAACGGCGCCAACCCTGCCTCGCGCTACTTCGCGGCGATGAGCAAAAAGGCCCGCCGCCCGCTGACCGGGCCGCCGCCCAAAGCCGGCTCCGGCAGCCGCGCCGCGGCGGTCGGCTTCTTCGCCCTGCTGCCGATCGCGGTCGCGCTCGGCGTCGTGGTCGGGCGCAGCGGCTCCGGTGAAAGCAACGAAGAGGCGCTGCTCGAGGCACTGCGCCAGCAGCAGGCGACGGTCGCCAGCAGCGGTGCCGGCCCGACCGCGGCTGTCGCCGCCGCCGGAGCGAAAGGCGCCAAAGGCGCGAAAGCCGGCAAAGCGGCGACGAAAGACGGGGGGAAAGTGATCGCGACGACTGCGAACGGCCCCGTGCACCAGGTGACCGGTTTCAAAGCAAGTCAGGAGAAGACCGCGGAAGACACCCAGATCGTCGAAGAAAACCCCGAACAGACCGGCGAGAACTACATCAAAGCCCAGCAGAACCTGCCCGACGTGACCGTGATCGGCGGCGACCCCGGCGCCGCGCCGGCACCGGCCAGCGGGGTCGAACCGTGAAGCGGGCGGTCAAAGAGCCGGCCAAGCCCAAGGCGGAGGAAAGCGTCGAGCTGGTGGCGCAGCGCGACCGGCTGCTGGAGAAGTTCACGGTGATGCAGGCCGACCTCGGTGGGGCCTTCTACGAGATGGCGATCCGCGACAACGTGCGGCTCGACGTGCTGACCCGCAAGGCGGCGGAACTGCAGCGGGTCGACGCCGAGCTGCTCTCGGTCGAGCGCCTGCTGGAGCTGGAGCGGGCCGACGCGGCCGGGCTCTGCCCCGGTTGTGGCTCTCCCTTCGGCCATGCGGTGCGGTTCTGCCCCCAGTGCGGGCACGCCCTGGTGCCACCGGAGGCAGGGCAGTGAAGGCGTTCGTCCGCGTTCACTACCAGCGCGCGGTCGCGGCGGCCGCGAGCCTGACCGGCAAACGATTCAGCCTCCTGGTCGCCTCCTCACTGGTCGCGACCACGGCGATCGTCGCCGCCGCCGCGACCAGCGCCAACGACAGCGGCCCGCTGGCGGCGCTGCTCGGCCGCAGCCTCGCGGCCAACACGACGCCGGCGGCCGCGCCCGCACCGGCGCCCGGTCCCGAACCGAGCGTCTCCCCCTCTCCCAACACCGGCTCCGGCTCCGCCCCGGCACCGGTCGCCTCGAGCGGGCCCCTGCCCGCCGCCCCGGCGCCGGCGCCAGAAGAAGCCCCTGCCGAAGAACCGGGACCGAAGCCGACCGCCCCGGAAGAGCCGGCCTCCGAACCCGGCCCGATCCAGCACGTCTTCGTCGTCTCGGTTGCCAGCTCCGGATACGAGGCCAGCTTCGGCAGCGCGCCGCGGATGCCCTACCTGGCGACGACGCTGCGACCGCAGGGCCTCCTGCTCAGCGGCTACTCGCTGCTCGACAAGGCGGCGCTGCCGAACTCGATCGCCACGGTCAGCGGCCAGCCACCGAACGATCAGACCAAGGCCGACTGCCCGGTCTACTCCGAGTTCCCGGCCGGCGCGAAGACGCAGCTCCAGGGGAATCGTCAGCGCCAGCGGCTGCATCTATCCGGTCGAAACCGTCACCTTCTCCGACCAGCTGGTCGGGGCGCGACTGCGGTGGCATGCCTACATGGAGGGAATGGCCGACGAGACCGGTCAGCCCGACAGCTGCGTGCAGCCCGAACCGAACGCGGCGGACACGCCCGCCACCGGAAGCTACGCGGCCAAGCTCAACCCCTTCGTCTACTTCCACTCGCTGCTCGACCTCGGCGACTGCAGCGAAAACGACGTGCCGCTGAGCGAGCTCGACGGCGACCTGAAGAAGGTCGAGACGACGGCCAACTTCAACTACATCTCGCCCAACCTCTGCAACGTCGGGATCAGCGGCCAGTGCCCTCCCGGCGCGCCCGAAGGCGCCGCCGCGGCCGACGCCTTCCTCTCCACCTGGGTGCCGAAGATCCTCGCCTCCCCCGCCTACAAGAAAGACGGCCTGCTGATCGTCAACTTCGGCCAGCTCAACCAGGCGGCCCCGGTGGATCCGGCCGCCCCGCCGGTTGCCGACCCGCTCAAAGTCGGCGCCCTGGTGCTCTCGCGCTTCGTCGCCCCCGGCGCCACCGACCCGCTCGCCTACGACCCCTACTCGCTGCTGCGCACGTTCGAGGACCTCTTCGACCTCTCCCCGCTCGGCGCCGGCGCCGGCAGCAAGGTGAAGTCACTCGCCCCGGCCCTGGCCGGTGGCGGCGAAACCGCGGCCGGCGACTGAGCGGCGCAGCCGACTTAGACCCCACCCTGGTGTGGTCTAAGT
This sequence comes from uncultured Actinomycetes bacterium, assembly GCA_963728025.1. Taxonomy (GTDB): domain Bacteria; phylum Actinomycetota; class Thermoleophilia; order Solirubrobacterales; family 70-9; genus VAYN01. Next base: position 251,637 of record CAVSIF010000005.1, read on the forward strand.
CGGCTGCGAGACGGTCAACCGGCGGTTTGTGCCAGGCTGCATCGGATGAGCGGCCAGGAGCAGTCGGGTGAGCCGATCACCGCGGAGGGCATCGCTGCCCTGCGCGCCGAGCTCGAGCAGCTCGAAGGCCCGGCCCGGCAGGAGATGGCACGGCGGATCAAGGTCGCCCGCGAGGAGGGCGACCTCAAGGAGAACGCCGAGTACCACACCGCCAAAGAGGACCAGGCGCACATGGAGACGCGGATCAAGCGCCTCCAGGAGCGGCTGCGCAACGCCGTCGTGGTCGAGGTCGACGACGGCGTCGCCGACGCCTTCGCTTTCGGCCGCACGGCCGAGGTCCTCGACGAAGCGAGCGGCAAGACCAACGTCTGGACCCTGGTCGGCTCGACCGAGGCCGACCTCGCGCAGGGGCGCCTCTCGGCGGAGTCGCCGATCGGCAGGGCCCTGATGGACGCTCAGCTCGGCGCCACGGTCGAGGTCGAGACCCCGCGCGGCGTCAAAGCCTTCAAGGTCCTGAAGCTGGTCTCCTGAGCGGCGCCTAGAGCGGCGGCGACTCGAACCCGAGCAGCCCGAAGGTGGCGGGAAACCGCTCTCCCCCCTCGCCTTCACGCTCCTCGCTCTCGCGCGCGATCTCGCCGAGCCGGTTCAGCGTCTCGTTGAGCAGCGTGTTCGCCTCCCGCCAGGCCTGGACGTCGAGGCTGAGCGTCTGGCAGGAGAGGTGCCGGTCCGCCCGGGCGTCGAAGGTGCCCTCCTCGACCGCGTCCCTGGCCGCTTCGATCAGGACCTTGAGACCGGTCACCGAGATGCCGTTCCTGACCGCCTGCGAGAGCGTCGCCCAGAGCTCGTCACCGAGATAGGCCCGGGAGACGCCGCGGTAGTAGTGCTCGGTGGCGCCGCGGCGCTGCGCGGTGTCGACCAGCTCGACGCAGCCGAGGTTTCGCAGCTCCTTCACGTGGTAGCTGACTTTTCCGATTTCCTCGTTCAGCTCGCCGGCGATTTCTTTGGGGCTGGCGACGCGCTGGTTGAGGATGGTCAGCGCGTTGGCGCGGACGGGGTGGCTGAGCGCCTTGATCAGAGTTTGGTCGGAGCCGTAGCTCACGACCTGTCCAGATGAAGCTTGCATGTTCGTTTTTCGCTTTCTAGATGAGGGGCTGAATTAGTTAGAGAAACAAGACTGCTCAAACTCTATTACGAACACGCGTTCACAGGGCCTAATTTGGGAGATCTTTCCTGGAGCGGAATAGATTGGTAGAAGCGGCTCTACTAATGTCGCTCCCGCCATCAGTGACGGCCTGGGATCCGTCACGAAATATCGGGAAAGGGGGTGGAGCCCGTGGCGATGAGCAAGACCGGAGAGGTCGCGCCGCTTCTGCAGGTCACCAAGATCGGTTGATCTGCTGACGCCTGGGTCCAATCAGCTGCGCCGGCGTAACGGCCGCAGACCACTGGGGGGTCGGCGCAGCGGCCCTAACTCCTAAGGAATTCCTGTTCGGCGTCTCCGGCGTCGCCTATGTTCTTCACGTCAGGTTCTTGTCCACGCACGAAAGGGTTACTGATGAACGAGGGATCGACGTTAAGCGGTTGGTGGGTCTTCGCCGGTGTGCTGCTGCTCGTCGCCGGCATTCTCAACATCATTTGGGGAATCGCCGCGATCGGCGACTCCAAGTTCTTCACCGAAAACGGCACCTACATCCTCAGCGGCCTCAACACCTGGGGCTGGATCATCCTGATCGTCGGCGTGCTCGAGCTGATCGCCGCCTTCTCGCTCTGGTCCGGCGGGGAGTTCGGCCGCTGGTTCGGGATCTTCATCGGCTCGATCAACGCGATCGCGGCGCTGCTCTCGATCCCGGCCTACCCGTTCTGGTCGCTGGCGATCTTCGCGCTCTCGATCATCATCATCTACAAGCTCGCCGAGGGGCCGAAGGGGCGGTCTGAGCTTCCGTCTGCGACCAGGGCGCCGGCTGCGGCCGGCGCTCGTCGTAGACGACGTCGGTGGCGGCGAAGCGGTCGGCGAGGCCGCGACGGCGCTCGCCGAAGACGATGCCGAGGAAGCCGAGACCGAGGCTGATCACCGAGAGGCCGATGCCGAGGAGGCGCTTGATCGAGCGCCGCAGCGGCAGCCGCTCCTCGTTCAGCCTGATCCCGACGAAGCGCATCCCCGGCGTCTGCCCCACCAGCGACCAGAAGGCGACGAGGTAGAGCGCGCCGAGCCCGAGCCAGGCGGTCGAGCCGACCGCGAGCGCCAGGCCCGAGACCCCGTCGCCGCCGTTGCCGAGGCTCGACTCGATCAGGGCGACGATCGCCGCGATCGCGGTGAAGGAGAGGTTGACGAAGACGCCGTCGATCAGCATCGCCAGCCCGCGGCTGACGGCGCCGGCGTGGTCGCTGGCGACCGCGCGGCGACGGCGGAAGGTGAGCCGGCGCACGATCCGCTCGAAGCGGTCGTCGAGGCGCCGCGCCAGCTTGCCGATCGTGCGGCCGATGTCCTCGATCAGGCCGACGCCCTGGGCGCTGATCGCCGCCCGCACCTCGGGCGCCTCGGCGATCCGCTCGACCAGCTGCTGGGCCTCCTCGGAGGCGAGCAGCCGGCGCCAGACCTCGTCGACCAGCTCGCTGTCCATCGCCTCCAGCAGCGCCTTCTTCACCGCCTCGCTCTCCAGCGCGCCCTGCACGGCCTCTTCGACGACCGGGCCCTGCAGGACCCGGGCCATCGCCCGCTCGACCGCCTCGCTCTCGACCGCGGCGACGATCGCCTCCTCGGCCGCGACTTCGACCGCGCGGTCGAACCCGGTCGCCTTGCCGACCGCGCGGGCGCCCTGGACGCCGACCCCGAGCAGGCGCGCGGAGAGCGGCAGGCTGCCGTTGCGGCTGGCCTCCTCGGTGCCCGCGGATGGCGGAGTAGAGCCGTTTTCCATAAGTCTCGGCGAGTATACGTCGGGGTTATCGACCGGGCTAGGTACAGGCGGGGAGGGGAGGTGGGGTTTCGCTTAACTTTTTCGAGAATCGCCGCAGGCTGTCGCCCGTGACCCCGCCAGCGAAAAAGTACAAGACGCTCCACCCCACCTCCCCTCCCCGCTTCGAGGACATAGCAGCTGACGAATAAACGCCGAAGTAGGTCTCTCGCCGGGGTTTCGGGGTCGAGAAGCTGTAACAGCAACAGTCAAACTCGTCCGGCCACTGTCCAGCCGCTTCGGCTTTGGAGTGAGGAGCGGGGTGGGGGCGGAGCGTCTTGTACTTTTTTGCTGCTTCCAAACTCGGACGGCTGGCGGCAATTCTCAAAAAAGTTAAGCGGAGTCCCCACCCCGCTCCTCACTTCGCCTACTCCAGCCGCTCGATCAGGCGGTCGATCAGCTCCGCCTGGGCGGGCAGGATCTTCTGTCGTGCCAGGTCGGGACTGAACCACTCGGCCCGGTCGACCTCGGGGAACTCGCGCTGCTCGCCGCTGCGCGGCGGCCACTCGAGCGCGAAGCTGTTGCTGCTCAGCCCGGCCGGATCGAAGTCGCCCTCCCCCGCCCAGGCCTCGACCACCTTGCCGGACTTCTGGCGGATCGAGCCGAGGTCGATCAGGGCCTCGGGGTCGAGCCGCGGCGGCGCCCCCAGCTCCTCCTCAAGCTCACGCAGGGCGCACTCGCGGGCCGCCTCGCCCTCCTCGTATTCGCCCTTCGGGATCGTCCAGGCGCCGAGGTCCCGGCGGCGCCCAGCAGGCCCGCCGGGATGGACCAGCAGCACCCGCAGCCCGTCCGCGTCGTTGCGGTAGAGCAGGATCCCGGCGCTGCGCTTGGCGGCCACAGCCGCACGGTACCCACCGCGCGGCTGTGGCAAGCGCTCAGCCGCCGAGCCGGTAGGCGACGATCGCCGGCGCCTGCCCTTCGGCGCTGGCGGCGCCGGCGGGCGCGATCACGGTGTCGCCGTCGATCGAGACGCTGGTGTTGATCCCGGCCGGCAGGGCCACGTTCCAGACTTCGTTGCCGCTGCTCGCCTCGAAGGCGAAGAGCGTGCCTTCGTAAGAGGGCACGAAGACGAGGTCGTTGACCACGGTCGGGGCGCCAAAGGCCGCCGAGCCGAGTTCCTGCTGCCACTGGACCTCGCCCGAGGCGGCGTCGATCGCGACCAGTTCGCCGCTCATTTCCCCGCCGCCGCCGATTTCGCTGTTCGCGGTCACCGTCGCCGAGCCGTTGACGACCGGGACGTAGATCGTCTTGCCGTCGGTCGCCAGCGGCGCGATCACGCCGCCGAGCACCCCCGGGAAGATTTCGCCGGGTTTGATCTTCGAGTATTCGCCGCGCATCGCGAAGAGGTTGTCTTCGTCGTGGCCGTTGTGGGTGCCGACCGGTCGTTTCCAGACCGGTTTGCCGGTTTTCGCGTCGACCGCGACGACGAAGCCGACCTTGCCCGAGCCGACCGCCAGTTCTTTGCCGCCGGCGTCGATCAGCAGCGGCGGGTTCTGGAAGTCCCAGTCGTAGATGTCGTGCGGAGTCTGCTGGTAGTGCCAGTCCATTTTCCCGGTCTGGGCGTCGAGTTTGACCAGCGAGTTGGTGTAGAGGTTGGCGCCGGGGCGGCTTGATCCCCACGGTTCCTGCGGGGTGCCGGGGTACGGCGCCGGGTTGCCGGTGCCGAAGTAGATCGAGCCTTTGCCGTCGAACGAGGGCGGCTGCCAGAGGCCGCCGCCGGAGTTGACTTTCTTGTTCCCCCAAAGGTCTTTCGGGACGGTGTCGAATTTCCATTTCTTCTGCCCGGTTTTGGCGTCGAGCGCGTGCAGGGTCCCGACCCCGCCGCCGGGATACAGTTCGGTCGCGGTCAGCGGCACGGTCGAGACGTAGACGAGGCCGTCGCTGTAGCTGGGCGCCATGTCGATGCCTTCGCCCGAGGGCGCCACGGTCAGCTGCTCCCGCCAGGCCTCTTTGCCGGTTTCCTGGTCGAGCGCGAAGGCTTCCTTCGCGGTCGCCCCGAAGACGTGGCCGTCGGCGACGACTACCCCGTTCGGGCCCTGGCTGACTTCTTCGTAGCGTTTTTCCCAGAGCACTTCGCCGGACTCGAGGTCGATCGCCTGCACGTCGGACTCGAGGTCCTGGGAGTAGACGACGCCGTTGAGGATCACCGGCGAGGAGGCGTGGGAGCCGAAATTGCTCTGCGCGGTCAGCGGCACTGACCAGGCTTCCTCCAGCTCGTTGGCGTTGGAGCTGTCGATTTCCCCTTTCGCCTCGCGGCTGTTGGCCGCGTCGACGCCGGGATAGCCGGTGCCTTCGAATTTGACCTCGTCGGCGCCCGAGGAGGAGCCACCGCATCCCGACAGCGCCGCCAGCAAGACGACGAGCACGAGGCTCACCCCGGCCAGAGCGGCCTTTGGAAATCTCTCCAGACTCACGTCAACTCCCCCCGATTGGTTTTGAATACCTTGCGGTTACTCAAGCGATAAAGATTTATATTGCAAACTCGCGCCGTTGCCAAATCCCTGCTCAGGCGACTTTTCCTGAAGCAGGGGTTGGAGCACGCGGTTGGAGACCAGGCCGAGGGCGCCGAGATTGGCGAAGCCGGGGCCCTGGCTGAGGCCGGCCAGCCCGGGAATGTGGAGGCGCGGCCGCATCCCCTCCAGTTCGAGCCCGCGCCCGATCCCCACCTCGGTCCCGGCCGGGCGGTCCCAGAGCGGCCCCGCCTGGCTCTCGACCTGCTCGCGCGCCTGCGGCGGGAAGAGGTCGCGCAGCTGGGCGAGCAGGTCGAAGCCGGTGCAGTTGACGGCGAAGTCGTGCTCAGCGTCCTTTAGCCCCTCCGGCGAGGAGTACTCGACCCGCACCCCCTCCCCACCCTGCGGCTCGCCGACGTCGGTGACGCGGCCGGTGACGAAGCGGGCGCGGTCGTCGTAGGCGATCGCTTCCAGGCTCGGCGGGTCGAAGACGCCGCGATCGGAGTGCTTGACGAAGTCGCGCCGCGTCTGCAGGTCGAGCGCCCCCCATTCGACCTCGTCCGGGTTGGAGAAGACCCGGTTCTCGAGGAAGCTCTCGCCGCGGCTCATCGGCAGCATCGGGGTGTAAATCGTGCAGCGCGCCCGCGGCCGGAAGCCGCGCAGGAACATCACGCAGCTGAGCGCGCTCTCGCCGCCGCCGACCACGGCGACCTCGCACTCCTCCTCCGGCAGGCGGGCGAACTCGCTGCGTTTGCTGTCGCAGTGGAAGAGCCGCGGGGCAACGCTCGGCTCATGCGGGAAGGCACGGTGCGTGCCCGGCCCGGTTAGCACCAGGGCGTCGCCGGCGTGCTGGGAACGCCCCGCCGACTCTTCCACCTCGACAACCCAGCGCTCCCGCCCGGGATCGAGCGAGACCGACGTAACCCGGCCGTGTACGTGCTCGATTCCCTCCGTGGCCCGCGCTAGGACCCAGGTCAAGTATTCGCCGTAATCCCGGTGGCGCACCGACGGTGAGCCGGCGTCGATCCAGCGGGCGTAGCGGCGTTTGCTGATCATGTACTGCTGCCAGGAGAACGACATCGCCGCGGCGTCGATCGCCTCACCGGCCTCGCCGAACTCGTAATGGCTCTGGTACGGGAAGCCGATGTCCTTGATCGGGGTCACCGCCAGCGGCTCCTCGCCTGAGGTCATCCCGTTGCGACCGAGCCAGGAGGCGGCGTGGGTGGTCCCCTCGACGATCTTGAGGCTGACCGGCCCGAGGCCCAGCGTGTTGATCACGTGGACCTTGGTCGCGATCCCGGCCGCCTTGGCGCCGGCGCCGACGATCAGTAGGTCGGTCGCGGCTACCACGGCTCCGCGATCACCAGTCCGCGGCGGTCGGGGCTGAAGGAGATCGCGCTTTTGCGCATCCGCTCCGAGCGGTTCTCGACCGGCCGCAGGTCGACCTCGTTGAAGACCGTGCGCAGGACCCGCTTCATCTCCAGTTCGGCGTAGCTGGCGGCGAGGCAGCGGCGGGTGCCGCCGCCGAACGGGATCCAGGTGTAGGTGCCGGGCTGGCGGCCGACGAAGCGCTCGGGGAGGAAGCGCTTCGCTTCCGGGTAGGTCTTCTCGTCGCGGTGGATCAGGTGGATGCAGGGGGCGACGGTGGTGCCGGCCGGGAAGCTCGTAGCCGCCCAGCTCCATCGGCTCGAGCAGCTGGCGGACGACGACCGGGACCGGCGGGCAGAGCCGCAGCGTCTCCTTGATCACCGCGTCGAGGTAGGTGCCGTCGCCGCCGCGGACGTCCTCGCGGGCGAGCGCGAGTTTGTCCGGGTTGCGCAGCAGCCGCTCGAAGGTCCAGGCCAGCGAGGTCGAGGTCGGGCCGTCGGTGAGCAGGGTCAGCAGTTCGTCGCGCAGGTCCTGCTCGCTCATCGGCGAGCCGTCCTCGTAGCGGGCCTCGACCAGCATCGAGACGACGTCCTCGCGCACCTCGCCCTCGGCGCGGCGGCGCCGCACCTCCTCCATCACCGCGTCCTCGACCGGTTCCATCGCGCGCCGGAACTGGCGGCTGCGGACGATCCAGGCGGGGCCGAAGGTCGCCAGCAGGGTCAGGTTGCGCGGCTCGTTCATCCACACGGTCAGCTTGCGCAGCAGTTCGCGCAGGCGCCCCAGCCGCTCCTCGGCATCGGGGCCGAAGACCGCCCGCATCACCACCTCCTGGGTGATCTCCTGCATCCGCGGCCAGAGCGGGAACGGCTCGCCGACCGGCCATTGGGAGACTTCCCGCCGCGCCACCTCGGCCATCATCTCGCCGTCGGTTTCGATGCTCTTGCCGTGGAAGGCGGGCAGCATCAGCTTGCGGCGGGTCATGTGTTCGGGTTCTTCGAGCAGCATCACCGAGCGCGGGCCGAGGACCGGGCCGAGCAGCGGGTTGGCGACGTCGACCCCGACCGCTTGGCCGGCGGTGAAGATCTTTTTGACGTCGTCGGGGTCGCAGAGCAGGACCCAGTCGCCCCAGTGGAGGATGCGCAGGGTGAAGGTGTCGCCGTAGCGGCGCTGGCACTGCTCCAGCCAGGGCAGCGGCCGCTGGGTCCAGCCGACCGCCTGCAGGGCGCGCGGCAGCCGCGGCCCGGGCGGCAGGTCGGCGCGGCGCGGCAGCTTCGCGGCGGCGCGCTCGAAGGTCGGCCTGGTGGCGTGGCTGCTCATGCCGCGCTCCCCGTGTCCGGCCGTGCCACCGCCGCCCGCGCCGCCATCAGCTCGTCCTCCTCCTTGCAGGTGGCGGCGATCAGCAGGTCGAAGAGGTCGGCACAGAACTCGGCCGGGAGGTTGGCCTCGGCGCCGCGGGCGAGGTAGCGGGCGCGCACCTCCTCGACCCGGTTCGGCTGCATCATCGGGATCGCGTGGGCGCTCTTGTAGAGCGCGACTTCGCGGCAGATCTCGAAGCGCTCGCCGAGCAGGCGGGCGATCTCGTCGTCGATCACGTCGAGGCGGCGGCGGAACGGCTCCAGCCCGTTGGCGCTCACTCGCCCCCACCTCCCCCGAGCAGCCCGCGGGCGAAGGCCTCGCTGCACTCGGCGAGCAGCGGCAGCGCGTAGCCGCCCTCCTGGATCACGCAGACCGGCAGCTCCGCCGCGGCGAGCAGGCGCCCGATCGCGGTGAAGACCAGCGGCTCGAAGTTCCAGCAGCCGTGCGGGTCGCCGGCGACGGTGTCGTAGCCGAGCGAGACGACGAGGGCGGCGGCACCGGCGCGCAGCTCCCCGATCGAGGCCTCGACCTCGGCCAGGTAGGTCTCCGGGTCCGGGGCCTCGCCGAAGGCGACGACCCGTTCATCCGCGGCTTGCGGCAGGACCGTGCCGGCGGCGACGTTGGTGACCGGCGCCGCGTGCAGCGAGTGCAGCCGCGCCCCCTCAATCTCCTGGACCAGGGCCGCGGTGCCGTTCGGGTAGTGGAGGTCGAGGTCGAGGATCCCGACCGGGCGCACTCCCTCCTCGTGCAGGGTGCGCACCGCCGCCGCCGCGTTGTTGAGGTAGCAGTAGCCAGCGAGGAAGGCGGGGCCGGCGTGGTGGCCGGGGGGCGGCAAACCGCGTAGGTGTAGCGCGCCCCCTGCGCCAGCCGCGTCGCCGCGGTGATCGCCGTCCGCACCGCCTCCTCGGCGGCGGCGACCAGCGCCGAGTCGACCGGGATGTCGGGCTCGAGGCCGGGCGGGGCGAAGTCCGGCAGCACGACCGGCTCGCCGTCGACGCCGCGCAACGCCTCGAGGTAGGCGCGCTCGTGCATCGTCGCCAGGGTCCGCTCCAGCGCCGCGTCGGCGGCGTCGGCGGCGACCGGGCGCACCCGCTCGTGGCGGACCAGGCCGGCCCGCAGCTGGTCGAGGCGGAGGTTGCTGTCTTGCCCGGGAATCGTCTCGCCGCCTTCGCGGATCCAGTGCGCGGCGTCGCCCGTGCCGCGGCGCTGCTCGACCATCACCAGCTCGGTCACGGGAGCAGCCTCCGCATCCGCGGCCCGAGCTGCTCGAAGCCGTTGTTCGCGTAGAAGGCCTCGGTCGCCTTGATCGCGGCGAAGCTCTCGCGCGGCAGCCCGACCTCGATCCGGCCCACCTCCTGCTCGCGGCAGAGCTCGGCGAGCCCGTCGACCAGCGCCGCGCCGACCCTGCGGCTGCGCCACGCGGGGTCGACCCAGAGGTCCTGGATCGTCGCGTAGCGGCCCGGCACGTGCAGGGCGCGCTGCCAGCTGGCGCTGAGCACGCCGACGATCTCGCCCTCGCCCTCGGCGACGATCGTGGCGCCGATGCCAGGGTCGGCGAGGGCCGCCCGCACCTCCGCCTCGAGGCGCTCGCGCGGCGGGCGGCGGCCGCCGAGCTCGAGCAGCAGCTGCTCGACCGCGGCCGCGACCGCCGCGGCATCGGCGTCGCCCGCCGGCCGGATCGTCGCCGGCACCGTCGCGGTCGGTTCGCTCATGCCGGTTCGGCCACCCGAGCCGCGGGCTCCAGCTCGACGCTCCAGGCCTCCGGGCCCTCGCGGCCGGTGGCGACCCGCGCCACCGCCGCCATCGGCGCCCGCGCCTTGAGCAGGGTCTCGTCGAACTCGTCCTCGGGGTCGGACTGCATCACGATCGCGCCGCCGGCGCCGATCGTGGTCCGCCCCGGTCGCATCACGATCGTGCGGATCACGATGCTGAGGTCGGTGCTGCCGTCGAGGCCGAAGTAGCCGATCGCCCCCGAGTAGACGCCGCGCGCCTCGTCCTCGAGGCCGTCGATGATCTCCAGCGTGCGCTGCTTCGGCGCCCCGGTCATCGAGCCGCCCGGGAAGCAGGCGTGGACGCACTCGACCGGGCTGCGGCCCGGTTCCAGGTAGCCCTGGATCGTCGAGACCATCTGGTGCACGGTCATGTACGGCTCGATCACCATCAGCTCCGGCACGCTGACGCTGTCGACGTCGCAGACCCGGCCGACGTCGTTGCGCAGCAGGTCGACGATCATCAGGTGCTCGGCCATCGTCTTTTCGTCGTCCTTGAGCTCGTCGCGGCGGGCGGCGTCGAGGACCGGGTCCTCGCTGCGCGAGATCGTCCCCTTGATCGGGCGCGCCTCGACCCGGCGGTCGCGGTCGACCGAGAGGAAGCGCTCCGGCGAGGAGCTGACAATGGCCCGTTCGCCGAACTTGAGGAAGGCGGCGAACGGGGCCGGGTTGCTGCGCCGCAGGTGGCGGTAGAGGGTGAATGGATCGGGGCTGACGCTGGTTGAAAATTGGTCGGTGAGGCAGACCTCGTAGGACTCGCCGGCCGCCAGTTCGGCCTGGCTCGAGGCGATGTCGGCGAGGTAGCGCTCGCGGCCGCGGCCGCTCTGGAAGACGACCTGGTCGAGCGGCTGCTCCGGGTCGGGGGTCGGGACCGGCGCCGGTGGGTCGGCCAGCAGCTCGGCGACCGCGGCGGCCGCCAGCTCCAGCCAGGCATCGGCCTCGGGATCCTCCTCGCGCCCGACCGCGCAGACGTAGGTGCGGCGGCGCACGTGGTCGACCGCGATCACCCGGTTGGCGAGCATCAGCAGCGCGTCGGGCATGTCGGAGCGGTGCACGTTGGGCGAGCTGCACTCGGCCTTGAGCTCGTAACCGAGGTAGCCGACGTAGCCCCCGATCAGCCCCCGCGCCAGCTCGGCCGGCGGCTCGACCGCGTGCTTGGCGACTTCGCGGTCGAGCAGGTCGAAGATCGCTTTGTGCTCGACCGTGTCGCGGCGGGCACGCTTGATCCGCGCCTCGCCGGTCTCGACGTCGTACTCGATCAGCGCCCGGTCGCGGCCGGCGCTGGTGCCCATGTAGGAGCACTGCGCGAGTTTGGTCGGCGCGTCGGCGCTGTCGAGCCAGAACGCGTTCTCCTCGCCAAGGAAGAGCCGTTCGAACAACGCCTCCGCCGGCGCCTCCCCCGCGATCTCCCGCAACCTGAGCCGCATCGGCGCCTCCCCCTCCTCCTCCGCCGATGGGCCGATTTCGGGACTATGCGTCCCGTTTTCGGCCCATCGGCCGGTGTTTTCGCGGGGCGGGAGGCCGCGCAGGCGGCTCGCCATCGCGTAGAAGTTTTCGGCGATCGCGCGGCCGTGCTCGGTGGCGATCGACTCGGGGTGGAACTGGACGCCCCAGATCGGGCGCTTTGTGTGTTCGACCCCCATCACCACGCCGTCCTCGGCCCAGGCGGTGACGTGGCCCTCGGGGCCGGGCGGGCCGGTGATCGCCAGCGAGTGGTAGCGGACGACCGAGAAGTCCTGCGGGATCCCTTCGAAGATGCCCGTGTCGGCGTGGCGCACGTGGCTGAGCCGGCCGTGCATCGCCATCGGGGCGCTGTCGACGTTGCCCTCGAGCAGGTTGCCGATGCCCTGGTGGCCGAGGCAGATCCCCAGCACCGGGATCTCGCTGTAGCGGAGGATGTCACGGCAGACGCCGAAGTCGTGCCAGCGTTCCGGCCGTCCCGGGCCGGGCGAGAGCACGATCGCGTCGAAGTCCGAGCGCGAGAGCACCCGCCAGGAGACCGCGTCGTTGTTGACGACCACCGGCTCGGCGCCCGAGGCCGCCGCCAGCAGGTGGAAGACGTTGTAGGTGTAGGAGTCGTGGTTGTCGACCAGCAGGGTTCTCATCACGCTCCCTCCAGCCCGAGGCCGCGCACGCCCTGGCCCAGCACCGTCTGCACCACCCGCTCGACCTCCGGCGCGCGCTGCTCGGCGCTGTACCAGCGGGCGAAGTGGGAGACGTAGCGGGCGAGCGGGATCACGTCGAGGTCCTCGACCGAGCTGCGCAGGTGGCGCCGATAGAGCTGCGACTGGACGACCGCGAAGCGGTAGTCGGGGTCGTCGGCCGCCCGCTCCGTCGCCAGCGTGCCGGTGCCGCGGTGCGCCTGGGCCAGCGCCAGGTCCCAGCCGAGACTGCCCTTGCCCTCGCGCAGCAGCTTCTCCGGCTCGAAGTCCACCCGCTTCGAGGTCGGTTGCAGGAGGAAGAAGGCGAGCGCGATCCGCGACGGCAGGCGCTCGCCTTCGGGGTGGTTGCGCCGCACCTCGGCCCACTCGGGATTGGCCTCGATCTCGCGCTCGACCCAGTCGCCGAGGTCGTCGACCAGGAGCGCCCCTTCCTTGCTCGAGGTGATCGAGGTGCGGTCGCGGGCGACCATGCCGTGGAAGACGTCGTAGGTCGGTGGGCCGCCGCCCTTGGCGCTGCCGTTGCCATTGCCGTTGGCGACCCCGAGCTCATCGATCAGCTTGCGCCGGCAGGTGACGTGCGAGACCCACTCGTTGCCGCAGACCTGGAGCGAGATGCAGTCGTCCAGCTCCGGCGCCGCCGACCAGTAGGCGAGCGCCCGCATGTGCTGGGTCGGCAGCCCGTCGGCGCGGACCAGCGGCATTTCCTCGAGCCTCCTCGCGTTCGGTTTCGTACATCACCATGTCGTCGCCGTAGCGCTTGACCAGGGTGCCCTCGCTGAGGCCCTTGTTGGTCAGCTCCAGCACCTCGGGCAGGAAGTCGGACTCGAAGATCACCTTGTCGAAGGCGATCCCGAGCCGGGCCAAGGTCTTGCGCTGGCCGGAGATCACCCAGGCCCGCGTTTTCGACCAGAGTTCGAGCGCTTGCTGGTCGCCGGCGAGGACGCGCAGCATCAGCTCGTCGGCCTTGTCGTTGTAGAGCGAGGACTCACGGGCGACCGAGTCCTCGGCGCCGTCATCGGCGTCGTGTCCGCCGACAACGCCGGTGGCGCGGCCGGCGGTGACGTACTCGGCGTAGCAGGCGCCGACGAAGTGGTCGCTCTTCTCTTCGCCCTCCGGCCAGACCTGCTGGTCGCGGCCGCTTTGGACGACGCCGGCCATCGCCTCGCCCATGCTGCGGCCGACGTCGCAGATCAGGCTGCGGCGCTCGACCTGGGCGCCGGCCTGCTCGAGCGAGGCGCCGATCGCGTGCCCGACCGTGAGGTTGCGCAGGTGGCCGATGTGCAGCGCCTTGGTCGTGTTCGCGCCCCAGAAGTAGACGGCGTAGCGCTTGCCCGCGGCGAGGTCGTCGTTGGGGATCGTCTCGCCGGCCTCGAGCCGGCTCCGGCCTCCGCGACCCAGTCGCCGCTCAGCCGCAGCAGGACCTCGTCGTCCTCCTCGGCGATCGTCTCGACCCAGGGCTCGGCCTCGATCCGCTCCAGCGCCGCGCGTGAGGCCTCGTCGGCGTGCCACTGCGGCGTGCGCGGGACCAGCATCAGGTCGAAGTACTTGTCCGGCCGGTAAGGCGAGCGCGCCGACCAGCGGGCCTGCTCGCCCTGGACCGCCCCGTCCTCGATGTAGTCGAAAATGTTCATCGATAGCCCATTCGTAATCCCCATTTACGAATGCACCAGCCGGGGCTCGAACCCGGATCTCCGGCTTACAACGCCGACCCTTTAACCGATTAAGGCACTGGTGCTGGCTATGTCGAACCGTTCAATCGAATATCTCGATTGCTCAATTCGGGCGCGAGCATAACAGCATTCCTGTCTGCCGACAAATTTCTTGATCAATTGCCTGCAAGGGCGCGTGAAGAGGCGCCGGGGACGACTTTGTCAGGCGATGCGACGGTCGAAGACGCACTCGAGGTGGCGCTGGTCCTCCTCGCCGCCGATCGTCTTGTCGAGCTGAACCCGGGCGGTGCGGCCGTCGACGCGGATCGTCGCGACCTGGTTGTCGAAGTAGGGGCCCTCGGCGAGGCGCCAGCGGATCCCCGGCTCCGGGGCGCCGGCGCTGCGGCTGAGAGCGCGCATCGCGGCGATGAAGGGACGGGAGAAACCGGCCCGGATCGCGCGCCGCTCGCGCTGGTCGAGCGGGTTGCGGTAGGGCGAGCAGACCGCCTGGTAGACGGCGCTCTTCACCGCGGCCGAGGGGGCGAAGGCGGTCTCGGCCAGGTAGGCGTGGTGGACGTCGCCGGAGAGGACGACGATCGAGGCCGGCGCCCTCCCCCGCTTCCCCGCCCCGACCTCTTCGAGGAGGCGGCGCAGTCGCTGCCAGCTCTCCTGGAAGGAGGCCCAGTGGTCGAAGTCGAGGCCGCGGCGCAGCTTCTCGCCCAGCTTCTCGCCCAGCCGGCCCCAGGCTCCGTCGGCGACCCGCTCGTTCCAGGCCTCGAGGTGATGGAAGCCGGGTGAGAGCAGGAAGGGGACGGTGGTGGCGATCAGCAGGTGGTCGAAGTCGCCGCTGGCGTGCTTGACGATCCATTCCCACTCCTCGTCGTCGACGATCGCCCGCCGCCCCTCCTCCAGCACCCGGCCGGCGCGCGAGTCGACGAAGATCACCCGGGTGCTGCCGAAGTCGCGGCAGTAGCTCCAGCGCACGCCGGACCCGGTGGTGTGGACGCCGGCGGCAAACTCGCGCAGCACCGCGGTCGCGTGGCTGTTGCCGCGCACCCGCGGGTAGAGGTCGTCGGCGTCGAGCGCGCGGGGCGAGAGGTTGCCGAGGTGCTGGTGGACCCAGTAGCTCATCACCCCGGCGACGGCGCGCCCGTGCCACCAGGACTTGCGCCGCATCTCCGCGAGCCAGGAGCGGGAGATGTTCCAGTCATCGCTCATGTCGTGGTCGTCCCACTGCATCGAGGTCGAGACGGTGGAGAACAGCCAGCGGATCAGCGGGTCGCTCCAGGCCTCCGCGTAGAGCCAGCTGTACTCCTCGTAGTCGGTCACCTCGTTCCCGGGTGGGGTCTCGGTGCCGCGGCGCTGCCGGATCCGTTCGCGGGTGCGCGGAGAGCCCTCGTCGACGTAAACCTGGTCGCCGAGCAGGAGCAGCGCCTCCGGCCACTTGTCGCGCTCGGTCCGGGTCATTTCGCGGGCGAGGACGCGCAGCGCGTCGTACTCGCGCCCGTCGGGGTGCTGGTCCTTGCTCAGCACGTAGGGCGCCTCGTGCGGGAGCGCGACCCGGCAGGAGCCGAAGCAGATGTCGGTCGGCTTGTCGCGGCCAAGCGTGCGGATCGCGCTCGGCGGCAGGTCGAAGCCCGGCAGCGGCCAGCGCCGCTCGCCGTCGAGGTGGACCTCGTACTCGTTGAAGCTGCCCGGCTCGAGATCCTCGATCCGGACCAGCGCGTAGTGGTGCTCCTCGACCGTGAAGGTCGGCTCGCGGCGGCCGAGGATCTCGACCTCGCAGGGCGCGTCGGCCTCGACCCAGATCGTCGCCTCGGTCTCGCTGACGTAACGCAGCAGCGGGCCGAGGACGAGGTCCGGCTTGTGCTCTCCTCCGGGCACAAAGGCTTCCTTGCCCGGAAACGGGGCTGGGCTAACCTGGCGCTGCTCGGTCGCCGCCGTCGTTAGCGCCCGCGCGCTTGCGGGTAACCGCTGGGCATGTCGACCGCGGGCTGGATCGTGCGACGATCCTGATCGTCGCCACGATCGCTTGGCGCGAGTTCAGCTGATCAGGCTGATCAAGCGTCGTTGCGCTCGGCGGCGCGCTCGCGCGCCCCGGCCTTCTGCTCGAGGCTGAGCGCCCCGGGGTGGCCGTCGCCGGGCCAGGGCGAGAGGACGAGGAGCAGGCGCACCTCGGAGCGGGCGACGATCGTGCGCCGCTCGCCGGGCTCGAACTCGAACAGGTGCCCGGCGCCGGCCGAGCGCCGCTCGCCAGCGGGCGTGGTGACCTCGACCTCGCCGTCGACGACGACCACGCGGGCCCGCTCGTGCACCTCGTGCTCTTGCAGCTCATCGCCGGCAGGCAGCTGGAGGAGGATCGTCCGCGCGTCCTCGGCCGAGGCGAGGATCGCCGGCTGGCGCGGCTCGACGGCTGCAGACTTCAGATCCCAGCTCTCCATCCCACAGAGCTTCTACCCAGCGAGGCTGAATTGCAACCGCCGGGACGGCGCTGCCGATCGGGTCAAGCCGGGCGCGGCGTGAGCTGGACGATCGGGATCGTCCGGTTCGCCCGCGCCGCTTCGCGTCTGTAATCGGCGTAGGGCGCGAAGACGTTGTCGGCGAGCGCCCAGAGTCGCTCGCGCTCGGCCTCATCCTCGACCGCGGTCGCCCGCATCGGGACGCCGCCGAAGGTGACGTCGGGATGCGCCCGCAGGTTGTGGAACCAGGCCGGATGCTCGGGCAGGCCGAGCTTTGAGGCGACGACCGTCACCCGCTCGCCGTCGTGGAAGTAGATGACCACGTTGCGCCGCGGCTCGCCACTCCGCGCACCCCGAGTTTCCAGCAGCGCCGTCGGCATCACCAACCCCATGCCGAGCCGCCCCCGCGTCAGCCGCATCAGATGCGGGTCGAGCCTCCAGACGACGTGCATCGACATCCAGCGGCCGAGGCGCGTGTTTGCCAAAGCCGCGTAAGCACGACGAAACCAGCCGGGCGGGCATTCGGGGTCTATATATCGGAGCTGGGCTGTCATCAGCGATGGCTCGGCATATGAAATGGGACGACTGGAGGCCAGGATGCTCGCACGTGTAGCCAGATGGGAAGGCGGTGAGGCTGAGTCGCTGGAAAACAGCGCCGCCGAGATCCGCAATCAGACCGAGGCCGGCGAGGGCCCGCCACCCGGCGTGCCGGCGAAAGGGTTTCTGCTGCTCCAGGACCCCGCCGCCGGCAAGGCGATGGCGATCATGCTCTTCGAGAACGAGGACGACTACCGCCAGGGCGACGAGACCCTGAACGCGATGAGCCCGCCCGGCGGCGGCATGGGCCAACGCGTCTCAGTCGAGAAACTCGAGGTGGCGGTGCGGGTCGAGGAAACTTAAGCCGCACCGCCTGGACTACCGACCAACATAGATCCACTATGTGGTTTGAATACTCACCTGGCTCCCCGCTTTAGACTCGCCATATTGATGGCCGTGCCTTTGGACAATGATGAAGTCCTCGATAAGTTGAAACAACTTAATTGTCCATGTACCCGTCATACTTGCATTCGTACTTTCATGCGCGGGCCCATCCGGACATGCAACACCAACTTGTTTGACTTTTACTTTACTTTTTGTGAAATGCAAAATGACATGTGGGATGAGTATTCCCACATTTGTGAATACATCATGCGGGACACCGGCCTGTTCACCGATCTGGAAGGTACATAACGCCGATTTGATTTCAATCGCTTTTCCTGCTGTACATCCAACAATATCGGTGGTAACTGTGTTGGCTGCCTGCCCTGAGCCTGTGAGTGTGTACTTACAGCCGTTCATCAGTATTTGGGCTGCGAGTCCAGCAAGCGTGCATTCTGAATATGTCGGTGTTACCGTTAGCTCTTGAATGGCTTGACCTTGCGTTGTAGCTTCCAGCGAGGCACTTTTGCAGGTGGTGTTGAAGGGATTGCCGCTTGTACTGGTTACGGAAAGGGCGACATTCCCTTCATTGCTTCCTATCAGCACCCCCGGTTGGGCGCCGGCGTCAAGTGAGCTCGCCTGTGCCGCCGGAGCGGCCAAAGCGCTAAGGATCGTGATTGCGACGATCAGCAAACTGCTTCTACTGACTCCTCCAGTCATCTCAACTCCTTTATTGAGTGTGATCTGTTCGATCAAGTTCTTTATAAACACAGGGAGCTCAATAGCCAAAGGAATGAGCCCATTGCTTAGTGCGTGGCTCTGCCTTCGAATGAAAGGCTCGGGAAAATTCGTTATGCAGCCGCACGCGCGCGTCGATTGGCGCGCGCGTCGATTCGCGCCACATCACATCGTCGGCAGACCAAGCCCCATCGACTGGCGGCGGCTCGCCGCAGCAAGACTCAAGTGAGAACCCGAAATCGCCAACGACCACATAGAGAACCGCGGGTCTTCGGCGAGCAGCATCATGGCGAGGGCCACAACTTATTGTCTACATCGGGGAGACAGGATTTGAACCTGCGACCGCTCGGCCCCCAGCCGAGTGCGCTACCAGACTGCGCCACTCCCCGTGGGGTCTTGGCATTCTGACGAATCGGCGGCGCGGCGGCTACGCTCCCTACAGCGCGCGGCGGTAGCTCAACGGTAGAGCCTCAGCCTTCCAAGCTGATGACGCGGGTTCAATTCCCGTCCGCCGCTTTTCGACCGGGCGCTTTTGTTCACCCCTGGTTGGCAAAAGCGCCCCGCCGCGCTTCAGGCCCAGGCTCCGCTGTCGATAAAGCCTCGATGCGCCAGGGATCCGATCGACGCGTGCGCTGGGCCTGCTTCGCGCTGGCGCTCGCCGCGCTCTCGCTCGCGGGCTGCGGCTCGTCCGAGGGCGGCGAAGGCGAGGGGGTGACGGCGACGAAGAGCGACGCCGGGTACGTCGACTGGCCGCTGTTCGGGCGGGTTCCGGAGCGGACCCATTACCTGCCGGCCGCGAAGGGGCTGCTCGAGCCGCCGCTGAAGCAGCTCTGGTCGATCAACACGCACGCGCTGATCGAGTTCCCGCCGGCGGTTCACGACGGGGTCGCCTACGTGATCAACAAGTACGGCAACGGCAAAGCGGTGCGGCTCAGCGACCGCAAGGTGCTCTGGGAACTGAAGATCCGGCCCAGCGACAAGGGCAAGCCGAACTTCGTCACCGCCCCGGTCTACCACCGCGGCCTCCTCTACGGCGCCTTCCTCGACGGGCACCTCGCCGTCGGCCACGCGAAGACCGGCAGGAAAGCCTGGGTGCGCGACCTCGACGCCCACCTCGAATCCTCACCGCTGGCGGTCGACAGGACGCTCTACATCGGCACCGACAAGAAGGAACTGCTGGCGCTGCGCGCCGCCGACGGCAAGCCGCTCTGGCGCTTCAGGTCCCGCGGCGCGATCAAAGCCAGCCCCAGCCACCACGACGGCCGCGTCTACTTCGCCGACTACCAGAGCTCGATGTTCGCGCTCGACGCGAGCAGCGGCAAGCCGCTCTGGCGGACCAACACGAGCAAGGTGCCGCCCTACGGCCGCGGCGGCTTCTTCTCCTCCCCCGCGATCGCCTTCGGCAAGGTCTACGCGGCCCGCGACGACGGCACCGTCTACGCCTTCGACGAGAAGACCGGCAAGGTCGAGTGGTCGTTCGACAGCGGCGACTACGTCTACGGCTCGCCCGCCGTCGCCAACGTCCCCGGGACCAAGCCGACCGTCTACATCGGCGCCGAAAACGGCCGCTTCTTCGCGCTCGACGCGGCCACCGGCAAGGTCGAGTGGCAGCGCGACGTCGGCGGCCCGATCCCCGGCACCGCCGTCGTCATCGGCCGCACCGTCTACACCTCCAGCTTCAAGACCCGCAAGACGATCGGCTACGACGTGGTCACCCACAAGAAGGTGTTCGAGATCGACGAGTCGGGCTACACGCCGATGGTCTCCGACGGCAAACGGCTCTACGTCGTCGGCTACTACACCCTGGTCGGCCTCGAACCGAAACAGGGCTGAGGCTCGCCCGCCCAGGGCGGCGAGCGCGACCATCTAGGCTGCCGCGCCATGGGCGAGTTCCGCTACGAGGGCCACCGGATCGAGTACGACAGCTACGGCGAGGGTGAGCGCGTGATCGTCCTCGCCCACGGGCTGCTGATGAACCGTCGCATGTACGAGCGGCTCGGGCCGGCGCTGGCCGAGCGCGGCAACCGCGCGATCTGCGTCGACCTGCTCGGCCACGGCCGCTCCGACCGGCCCGAGGACCTGCGCCTCTACTCGATGCCGCTGTTCGCCCGCCAGGTGGTCGGCCTGCTCGACGACCTCGGGTTCGAGCAGGCGGTGGTCGGCGGCACCTCGCTCGGCGCCAACGTCGCCCTGCAGCTGGCCGTCCGCCATCCCGACCGCGCCCGCGGCCTCTTCCTCGAGATGCCGGTGCTCGACAACGCGCTTTCGGCGGTGGCCGGGATCTTCACCCCGGTGATGCTGGGGCTGCGCTTCGGCCGCCCCGGCTTCGAGCTGCTCTCCCGCGTCACCTCCGCCCTCCCCCGCACCAACTACCTCGTCGACATCGGCCTCGACTGGGTGCGCCAGCGCCCCGGCCCCTCGCTCGCCGTGCTCGAGGGGCTGCTGCTCGGCGAGACCGCGCCGCACCGCCAGGAGCGCCGCACGATCGCGGCCCCGGCGCTGGTCGTCGGCCACCCGCTCGACCCACTGCACCCGTTCAGCGACTCGGGGATGCTGGTCGAGGAGCTGCCCGACGCGCGCCTGATCGAGGCGAAGTCGCTGCTCGAGTGGCGGACGGCGCCGGAACGCCTCGACGACGAGCTCGCCGAGTTCGTGGAGGACGCATGGCGGGCGTGAGCCGGGTGCTCTCGCGCTCGCAGCTGCAGACGCTGGCCCGGCACGGCGAGGAGCGCACGGCGGAGGCCGGCGAGAAGCTGTTCGAGATCGGCGACGCGAGCTACCCGTTCATCGCGATCCTCGAGGGCGAGGCCGCGGTCACCGACGCCGCCGGCCACGAGATCGTCCGCCACGGCGCCTCCGGCTTCCTCGGCGAGATGAACCTGCTCTCCGGCCAGACCGTCTTCCTCACCGCCGTCGTCACCGAGCCGATGCGCTACATCGCGGTCGACCGCGAAGTCCTGCGCGAGCTGCTGTTCGAGGACAGCGCGCTCTCCGACCTCCTGCTCACCGCCTTCGTCCAGCGCCGCGAGATGCTGCAGCAGCGGCAGGGCATCGGGATCGAGATCCTCGGCCCGCGCGACTCGGCGGACACCCGCCGCCTGCTCGAGTTCGCGCGGCGGCTGCGCTCCCCCTACACCTGGCGCGACCCCGAGGAGGACCTCGAGGCGGCGGCGCTGCTCGAGCAGCTGGCGGCGGACGAGGTGCCGCTGGTGCGGCTGCCCGGCGGGGCCGAGCTGCGGCGGCCAAGCAACGGCGAGCTCTCGCGGGCGCTCGGGATCGGGCTCGAGCTTAGGCCGCGGGAGGAGGTCGACCTGCTGGTCGTCGGCGGCGGCCCGGCCGGCCTCGGGGCCGCCGTCTACGGCGCCTCGGAGGGCCTCGACACGCTGGTGATCGAGAGCACGGTGCTCGGCGGCCAGGCCGGCAGCTCGCGCCGGATCGAGAACTACCTCGGCTTCCCGGCCGGGATCAGCGGCACCGAACTGACCAGCCGCGCCGTCACCCAGGCGCGCAAGTTCCAGGCCCGCACGGCGACGCCCTACCGGGCCGAGGCGCTCGAGCCGGGCGCCGAGCGGCACGTGGTGCGGCTCGAGGGCGGCAGCGAGGTCGCGGCGCGGGCGGTGTTGCTCGCGACCGGGGCCGAGTACCGCCGCCTCCCGGTCGAGGGCCTCGCCGACTACGAGGGGATCAGCGTCTTCTACGCCGCCGGCCCGCCCGAGGCCCAGCTCTGCGGCGGCCAGCGGGTCGGCGTCGTCGGCGGCGGCAACTCGGCCGCGCAGGCGGCGATCTGGCTCGCCCGTGGCGGCGCCCTCGTCACCCTCCTGCACCGCCGCGCCGACCTGCGCGAGACGATGTCCCACTACCTGATCGACGAGCTCGAGCGCTACGGCGTCGCCGTCCGCGACCGCAGCGAAATCACCGCCCTGCACGGCGCCGACGACGAGCTCGAAGCGGTCACCCTCAGCGACGGCACGCGCCTCCCCTTCTCCTTCCTCTTCCTCTTCCTCGGCGCCGCGCCCTGCACCGAGTGGCTCGGCGAGACCGTCGCCCGCGACGCGAAGGGCTTCGTCCTCACCGGGCCGGAAGCCGGCGCCGAGGGGCTGCTGGAGACCAGCGTGCCCGGCGTCTACGCCGCCGGCGACGTCCGCGCCGGCTCGATCAAGCGCTGCGCGACCGCGGTCGGCGAGGGCGCCACCGTGGTCCGCTTCGTCCACGAGCGGCTCGCGCCGGCCGGGCCGGCGCTGTAGAGGAGCGCCCACCCGGCGCGCCCCTCGCGGAGCACCGGGTGGGGCCGGGAGGAAGCCTGGTCAGACCTGGGCTTTGCGCAGCTGCGCGGCGGCTTTCACGCAGCGCGAGAACGGGGTGCCCGGCTCGCCTTTGACGTGTTTCTTGCTCAGCCCTTTGCAGGCTTTGCGCGCGGTCATCCGCTCGTTCTTGGCCGCCTTCGCCATCGCGGTGACGCACTGGCTGAACGGCGTGCCTTTCTCACCGGGGACGTGTTTCTTGCTCTCGTCCTTGCAGTAGACGCCGTACGCTTTCGCTTTCTCCGGCAGGCTCGCACCGGGGCCAGGCGTTTCCGGTTTTTCGGGCGCGTACTGGGACCCGTGGCCTTTGCCGTTGGCGCCCGGTTCGGCGGGCTTTACCGCGAGGGCAGCAGGTGCCGTCGCGAGTATCAGCGCGCCAAGCGCCAGAGCGATCTTGAGGTGGGACGTCATCGTTCCTCCTTCGGTTCGGTGGCGCCCCTGCCTGGGGCCCCAGGTGCGTTAGCTAGGGCTGAAACGCGGAACCGCTGCCTTTGTCAGGCGCTTCTTTCGGTGCGGAGGAATCTGGCGACGGTTCGGACGGCGCCGGCGCCGTGGATTCGGTGCCGGCCCCCTGCTTTGGCGCCTTCGCCTTGTCCCCGGCCGACGGCTCCGGCTGGGCGGCCTGCGCCGGCTTTGGCGGCTTGGTCGACTTCGGTGCCTTGACGGGCTTGGGGGGGTGGCTGGGATGAGACTGGCTCGAGCGCCCGCCTCCCCGGCCCGACCCCTTCCCGCCAGCTTTGTGGGCGGCCGCCGTCTGCTGGCCGTGATCGGCCGCGCTCGGGTGCCGCTTTTCGTGGCCGCGGCCGTGAGGATGGGAGTCGGTTGCGGCGGCCGGCGCCGCGGCTGCTCCGGTCGCGGATCGACCAGGCCCAGGTGACGGCGCGGCGGGGCCAGGCTCCGTCGCGGGCGCGTTCTCCGCGCTCGTCCCGTCGCCGGCGGCGTCCCCCTTGCGCTGGGTGGCCGAGCGATCGCCGTTGACGGCCGGGACGGTCGACGAGACCGAGTCGGCGGCGGGCGCGCTCCTCTCCTCCTGCGCCCGCCCGACGCGGTCGCCGCCGAAAGGAGCCACGTCCACAACCCCGGCCCGATCGGCCGCGCCGACCCCGACCATCGCGACCACCGCGACGGCCGCGGCCGATTTCAGCGCCGCCGCGGTGCCCACCGCGCCGGCCCCGGCGCTGGTGCCTGCCCCGGCGCCGAGCAGGCCCTGCAGCAGCCCGGCCGCCGCCACCGCCGGCAGCGGCGAGAGCGCCGCGAGGTCGCCCCGGCGGCCCTCGATCTCGGCGCCGAAGCGGCGGCACTCGGGACAGGCGCGCAGGTGGGCGCGGATGTCGCGCCGGCGGGTAACCCGACCGTCGGCGTCGGACAGCGCCCGGGTGACGGCGTCGCAGTCCATCTCACGCCCCGCGTCCATCTGGTGCAGGCTCAGCCGCGCCTCGTAGAGGGCCTGGCGGGCGACCGCCGGCGAGGTTCCCAGCGCGGCGGCGATCTCGTCGTAGCCGAGGCCGGAGAGCTCGCGCATGACCAGGGCGCCGCGCTGGCGCTCCGGCAGCAGCTCGAGGTCGGCGATCAGCCGCCGCAGCCGCTCGCGCACCGCGACGTCCTCGGCCAGGTCGGCGCCACGCGGGGCCGCCTGCTCCGGGTCCAGCTCCGCGCTCGGCCGGCGTCGCCGCAGCAGTTCGACCGACTCGTTGTGGGCGATCCGGTAGAGCCACGGCTTCAGCTCGATCCGCCGCTCCTCCCCCGGCAACCCCCGCAGCACCTTCACCATCGTGTTCTGCAGGGCGTCCTGAGCATCCTCGGGATTGCCGACGATCGCCAGGCAGAAGCGGTAGAGGTTCGGCGCATAGCGCCGGTAGATCGCCGCCAGCGCCCGCTCGTCCCCCGCCGCCGCGCGCCGCGCGAGGCGGTCGTCGGAGGTCATCGGCCAACCCGGTTCGTACCGCTCCCCATGCTCCAAGGGTAGGGGCGTTCGACATGCTGCTTCAACGTCCTCGGGACCCGCATGTCAGCCATTACCCGCCGCTGACGCCTAATCGCGCGATCGCCGTTCGAGCGGGCGCAGCCGTTCGTCGACCGCCTGGGCGCGGTAGTCGAAGATCCGGCGCAGGTCGCGGCGCACGAAGAGGCGGTCGGCGACGGCGCCGAGCGGGCCGTAGGGGACCGAGTAGCGGACCCGGTCGTGGATCACCGTCCCGTCGCCGTCGGGTTCGAACAGGTGGGTGTGCTCCCAGAGCTTGTAGGGACCCCTGGCCTGGGTGTCGACGAAGCGCAGCGGCGGCTCCCAGGTCTCGATCCTGGTCTGCCAGCGGATCGGGAAGCCGTGCAGCCGCAGCTTGTAGTCGAGCAGCGTCCCGGCCCGCAACGTCACCGGCCCGACCGTGGTTACCTCGAAGCGCAGCCAGGGCGGGGTCAGCGGCTCCAGGTTGTCGGCGTCGCCATAGAAGTCGAAGGCCGCCTCGACCGGGACCTCGACCCGCTGGCTCCGCTCGAGCAGGCGCACTGACACCTCGCCAGTCTGGCAGCCGCACCGTCCCAGCTACCGTTGGAGGATCGCTGCGAGGACCCTGATCGTCGGTGCCACGGGCTTTGTCGGCGGCCGGCTCGCCGCGGCCCTGGACGAGGCCGGGGCCAGCGTCCGCTGCCTCGTGCGCAACCGCGACAAGGCGCGGCGGCTGGAGCAGGCGGGCCACGCGCTCCACGTCGGCGACGTCACCGACGCGGCCAGCCTCGAGGGCGCGGCGCGCGACGTCGAGTGCGCCTACTACCTCGTCCACGCGATGGCGGGCGGCGAGGGCTTCGCGCAGCGCGAGCAGCAGGGCGCGCGCAACTTCGCGCAGCTGGCGAGGCGGGAAGGCGTGCGCCGCGTCGTCTACCTCGGCGGGCTCGGCGAGGAGACCGAGTCCGAGCACCTGCGCAGCCGCCACGCGACCGCGCGCATGCTCGCCACCTACGGGCCTCCCCTCACCTACTTCCGGGCGGCGATGGTGGTCGGGCCGGCAGCGAGTCCTACCGGACCCTGCGCTACCTGGTCGAGCGGCTGCCGGCGATGGTCGCCCCCGCCTGGCTGCGCACCGACACCCAGCCGATCGGGATCGGCGCCACGGTCGAGTACCTGCGCCGCGCCCCCGCAGTGCCCGAGTCGGAGGGACGGGAGGTGCAGATCGGCGGCCCCGACGTCCTCTCCTACGAAGAGATGCTCGATCGCATGGCCCTGGCGCTGGGCAAGCGCCCCCCGCACAAGCTGCCGGTCCCCCTGCTCACCCCCTGGCTCTCCTCGCTCTGGCTCGGGCTGGTGACGCCGGTCGACACCAAGGTCGCCCGCCCCCTGGTCGAGGGCCTGACCACGCCGACCGTGGTCACCGACTCGAGCGGCGCCGAGCCGTTCGGGATCAAGCCCGAATCGTTCGACCAGGCCCTGCGCGAGGCGCTCGCCGAGCAGGCGACGGGCGGCAAGAGCTGAACACCGGAGAGCGGGGCAGCCAGGACTCGAACCTGGAATCGCCGGTTTTGGAGACCGGTGCCTTAGCCAGTTGGGCCACTGCCCCGTGATTTCTGATCGTAGTCGAGCGGCTGGCGCTCAGTCCGGTGATGCGGGCGGAGGGATTTGAACCCCCACGGGCCGAAGCCCACCAGGACCTAAACCTGGCGCGTCTGCCAAATTCCGCCACGCCCGCGTGGCTGCCCCTAAGGGCTTAACGCGCAGCCAACCGCGCTGCGTCGCTGACAGATTCTATGATCGTTGCCATGGCGGTAGGAGAGGTGAGGCCCGGCTACGAACTTTGGCGGCCGAATCGGGAAAAGGCCGGGTCGGTTACGACCAAGTACGTGATCGCCCTGATGCTGCTGGCGACGGCGGTGCTCGCGGCCGTGATCACGATCGGCGGCTGGTCGCTGCTGATCGGCGGCGGCGGCATGGCGATGGTCTGCGCGATCTACGCGATCCTCTACGCCCTCTTCGCCTTCCTCGTCGCCCGCTGGAACCGCGGCATCCTGCCGGTCGCCGCGGCGCTCTCGATGATCCTCGCGATCTTCTGCGCGGTCGGCGCCGACAGCTGGTTCTCGCGCGACAAGGCCGGCTTCGACGAAGCCGCGCTCTCCTCCCCCGTGATCGGCACCCTGGTCGTGATCCTCGGCCTGCTCCAAATCGTCCTCATCGCCTTCGCCTTCTACGGCTTCAGCCAGGAATGGCACGTCGAGGAGGAGCGCCCGATCGGCTCCGGCGAGGACTACGGCGCCGGCGCCGCCCAGCCGGCCTAGAGGTCCCCACGTGCGCGGTCCGGCGGCGCCGGACCAAGCGGGGCCAGGACGCAGGAAGCCCGAATAGCAGCGCTATTCGGGCGACCGAGGACACCGCCCCGCGCCGCGTCCGGCGCCGCCGGACGATGCCGGAGGAGGGACTCGAACCCTCAAGCCCATAAAGGGCAATCGATTTTGAGTCGATCGCGTATGCCAATTCCGCCACTCCGGCGCCCGCACAACGATAGTCCGGTTGGGCAGAACTAGACTGCGGCGCGGGTTATGCGGATCCATCACCTCAGCTGCGGGTCGCTGTGCCCACACGGGGGGCGCCTGATCGGAGGCGAGGGCGGGCCGCTCGCGACCGCGCACGTCGTCTGTCACTGCCTGCTGATCGAGAGCTGCCGACGGCCTCGTCCTGGTCGACACCGGCTTCGGCAGCGAGGACGCGCGCGACCCGGCCCGGCTCGGGCAGCCGTTCCGGGCGCTGCTGCGGCCACGGCCGCGGCTTGAGGAGACCGCGGTGTCCCGGATCGAGGCGCTCGGCTTCGCCGCCTCCGAGGTGCGCCACATCGTCACCACCCACCTCGACGTCGACCACAGCGGCGGCCTCCCCGACTTCCCCGCGGCCGAGGTGCACGTGCTGGCCCCCGAGCTGGCGGCGGCGCTGCATCCCTCCCTGCGTGAACGCAGCCGCTATATGGGCGCGCACTGGCAGCACGAGCCGCGCTGGGTCGAGCACCGCTCCGAGCAGGGCGGC
Source organism: uncultured Actinomycetes bacterium (assembly GCA_963728025.1). Lineage (GTDB taxonomy): Bacteria > Actinomycetota > Thermoleophilia > Solirubrobacterales > 70-9 > VAYN01. The sequence goes on from CAVSIF010000005.1 coordinate 278,757, forward strand.
GACCGCTGGTTCGGGTTCGAGAGCGTGCGGATCCTGCCCGGGCTGGACGCCGAGGTGGCGCTGATCCCGCTCGCCGGCCACTCGCGCGGCCACACCGGGGTCGCGGTCAACGCCGGCGAGCGCTGGCTGCTGCACTGCGGCGACTCCTACTTCAACCACGGCGAGATCGCCAGCCCGCCGAGCTGCCCGCCGATCCTGCGCATCTTCCAGCGCCTGACCGCGTCCGACAACCGCGCCCGGGTCGAGAACGCCGCCCGCCTGCGCCAGCTCGCCGCCACCCGCGGCGACGAGGTGACCCTTTTCTGCAGCCACGACCCGCGCGAGCTCGAGCGGGAGCAGGCCGCCGCGGCGGCGGCGGCGGCGTGAGCGCCGCGGCCGCCGAGCCGCTCTGGCGACCCTCGGCCGAGCTGGTCGAGAACGCCCGGCTGAGCGAGTTCAGGCGCTGGCTCGAGGCCGACCGTGGCCTCCGCTTCGACGACTACGAGGCGCTCTGGCGCTGGTCGGTCGACGACCTCGAGGCGTTCTGGGACGCGATCTGGGACTTCTTCGGGGTGCAGGCCGACGGCGAGCGCGGCGCGGTTCTCGGCCGCCGCGAGATGCCCGGCGCCGAGTGGTTCCCCGGCACCAGGCTCAACTACGCCGAGCACGCCTTCGCCGGCAAAGACGACACCGAGACGGCGATCCTGCACGCCTCCGAGCTGCGCGAGCCTCGAGGAGCTGAGCTGGGGTGAGCTGCGCGCCCAGGTCGCGGCGCTCGCCGCGGCGCTGCGCGACCTCGGGGTCGAGCCCGGCGACCGCGTCGTCGCCTACCTGCCGAACATCCCGGAGGCGATCGTCGCCTTTCTCGCCAACGCCTCGATCGGCGCGGTCTGGTCGAGCTGCTCGCCCGACTTCGGCCCGGCCAGCGTCGTCGACCGCTTCGCCCAGATCGAGCCCAAGGTCCTCTTCGCCGTCGACGGCTACCGCTACGGCGGCAGGGACTTCGACCGCCGCGACACCATCGCCCGCCTGCAGGCGGAGATGCCAAGCCTCGAGCGCACCGTCGTCCTCCCCTACCTCGACCCCGAGCCGGACCTCTCCTCCCTGCGCGAGGTGACGACCTGGGGGGAGCTGCTGGCGAGCGGCGCCGGCGCCGAGCTGGCCTTCGAACGCGTCCCCTTCGACCACCCGCTCTGGGTCCTCTACTCCTCCGGCACGACCGGGCTGCCGAAGGCGATCGTCCAGGGCCAGGGCGGGATCCTGCTCGAGCACCTGAAGAAGCTCCACCTCCACGTCGACGCCCACCCCGGCGACCGCCTCTTCTGGTTCACGACGACCGGCTGGATGATGTGGAACTTCCTCGTCTCCGGCCTGCTGACCAGGGCCGCGATTGTCCTCTATGACGGCAACCCCGGCCACCCCGACATGGGCGTGCTCTGGGACCTGGCGGAGCGCGCCGGGGTGACCATGTTCGGGACCAGCGCTGCCTACATCGCCGCCTGCATGAAGGCGGGGGTCGAGCCGGGCGCGGGCCGCGACCTGAGCCGGCTGAAAGCGGTCGGCTCGACCGGCTCCCCGCTCTCCCCCGAGGGCTTCGACTGGGTCTATGAGCACGTCGGCGCCGACACCTGGCTGTTCTCGACCAGCGGCGGCACCGACCTCTGCACCGCCTTCGTCGGCGGCGTCTCGCTGCTCCCCGTCTATCGCGGCGAGCTGCAGGGACGGGCGCTCGGCGCCGCGGTCGAGGCCTGGGACGAAGACGGCAACGCGGTCGTCGGCGAGGTCGGCGAGCTGGTCGTGACCGCGCCGATGCCCTCGATGCCGGTCCGCTTCTGGGGCGATGCGGACGGCAGCCGCTACCGGGCCAGCTACTTCGAGATGTTCCCCGGAGTCTGGCGCCACGGCGACTGGATCGAGATCACCTCGCGCGGCACCGCGGTCATCTACGGCCGCTCCGACTCGACCATCAACCGCGGCGGCATCCGCATGGGCACGAGCGAGATCTACCGCGCCGTGCTCGAGATCGACGCGATCGTCGACGCGCTCGTGGTCGACCTGCCGAAGCCGGGGACCGACGGCTGGATGCCGCTCTTCGTCGTCCTCCGCGAGGGGGTCGAGCTCGACGAGGAGCTGCCGCGGGAGATCGCCCGCCGCGTGCGCGAGCGCTGCTCGCCGCGCCACGTCCCCGACCAGGTCTTCGAGATCGACGCGGTGCCGCGCACGCTCAGCGGCAAGGTGCTGGAGGTGCCGGTGAAGCGGATCCTGATGGGGACGCCGGCCGAGCAGGCCGCCAGCCGCGACTCGCTCGCCAACCCGGCGGCGCTCGACTACTTCGTCGAGATGGCGGGCCGGCTCGAGGCCTGAGACGTCCTGTGTCAACCCCTCGCCGTCCGCAGGCGGCCGAGGTTGCCGTGTCGAGCCGGGTCATAGGGCACCCGATCGCGCCAACAGCGCCAGAGGACCCGGATCCACGCTCGCCCCAGGGTGCGGATCGCATGTGGGTGGCCTTGACCCCGCTCCCGCGCCCGCCGGTAGACCTCACGCGCCCAGGGATGCCAGTGGCGGGTGGAGTCGGCCAGGGTCGAGACCGCAAAGCGAAGTCGCTTGTCGCAAGCCCGCCTGAAGGTCGCGACCCGCAGCTTGCCCGACTCCATTGCGACCGGGCTCATGCCGGCGTCGGCGGCCATCGCCGCCTCGGTCGGATAACGCCCGCGGGCGTCGCCCAGCTCGGCGATCAGAGTCGCCGGGCAGATCGTCGTCTTGGGATCGCGAAAGAGCGGCCGGAAGATCTCCGCGTCGGGATGGGCAGCAAGGCCCTCGCGGATCTGGGCATCGAGCTTGGCGATCTCGGCGACGATCGACCCGAGAGCCTCAACCAGGCCCGCGACCACGCCACGACGAGCCTGGCACTCGGCCTTCGCGGCGGTTCCCCTGGGTGCCGCTTTGATTCGCGCCACCAGCTCAGCGGGATCGGTGCGGCCGCTATAGGAGTTGCGGGTCAGGAAGGCGGCCATGCGCCCGGCGCCGAGCCCTTGGCGTCGGCCGGGCTTGGGTAGCGGGCCAGGAAGGCGAGCGAGATCGGCGAGTCGACCTCGTTGAAGATCAAAGCCCCCGGCCAGAAGGCCTCGAGCTGAGCGCGCAGCTGGTTTGCCAGCTCAACCCGCACCCCGACCAGGTCCTCGCGGGCGCGGGTGAGTGCCCGCAACGCCTTGGTCTCCCCGCCATCGGGGACGAGCGCCCGGAAGCGATGGGCGTCGGTACGGGCCAGCTCCGCCAGGACATAGGCGTCGAAGCGATCGGACTTGCCCCCGGCGACCGCGAAGCGAGCGCGAGCGGCCTTCACCTGGTTGGGGTGGATCGCCAGCACCACCAGGCCGGCACCGAGCAGGCGCTCGACCAGGATTCCGTCGGGTCGCTCGATCGCGACCCGGCAGACACCGAGCTTGACGAGCCTCTCGGCAAGAGCGGCAATCCCGCGCTCCTCATGGGCGGCGGCGAAGCGCTCTGTGACCTCCCCTTCCTCGCTGATGCAGACCTCGTGGGCATCGCTGGCCCAGTCGACTCCCGCGGTCCTCGTTGCTGCCATGCTTCCTCCTCGGTCGATTGCGGTCGATCGAGAGCCGGCCAAGGAGCCGTCGCGCATGCTCATAGGGTGGTGCTCTCGGGCACCACGTCCTGTTGGCGCTTCTGGCACCTCGCACCGCCGGGAGGCACTGGTCTCACGCGGGCCGTCTACGCGGCAAGCGCCACGGGTGCTCTCCCGGCGGGGCTCGGCTCTACTTGTTCCTCGGGATCTTCGACGGCCTCGCTGCGCTCGGCCTCTCAATCTCTGGGGAACACGGGGGAGGTTGGCCTATGAGCGTCGGCCCCGGCCTCCGCGTCTCCCCCGGCCGCCCCGCCTTCGATCGCCCGCCGCACCCCGAGCACCGCGAAGCCCCAGCCGCAGGCGACGAGGATGCCGCCGACCACGTCGCTCGGGAAATGCGAACGCAGCACAAGCACCGAGAGGCCGACCGCGGCGACCAGGCCGAGGCCGCCGAGCAGGACCGCCGGCCGCCACCGGGGCGGCGCGACGAAGGCAAAGGCGATCGCGGCCGAGGCCGCCGCGGTGGCGTGGCCGCTGGGGAATGCGATCGCGCTGAGCTGGTGTTCGCCGAGCAGCGGCTGGTAGCGCGGGTGGGCGAGCAGGACCTTGAGCAGCTGGGTGGTCAGGTTGGCGCCGGCGACGACGGTCACCGCCGCCAGCGCGTCGAGCGGGCGGCGGCGCCAGAGCGCGACCGCACAGGCCGCCGCCAGCATCAGCAGCAGCGGCAGCGGATCGCCGAGGCGGACGAGCAGGTCGGCGAGGTCGCCGGCAGCGCCGTCGCGGTGGTTGGCGAAGCGCGAGAGCAGGTCGGCATCGCGACGCTGGGCGGGGTCGATCCCGTAGGCGACCAGGGCCAGCAGCACGAGGGCGGCGGCGCAGCCGGCCCAGGCCGCGAGCGGGGCTTTGACGCGCCGGGCCACCGGGGCACGGTAGCGAGCGGGGCCGGTGGCGCCGCTCAGGCCGGGGTCACCGGGTTGCGGCGCTCCGCGAAGGAGCGGCGCTTGCTCGCCGCGTGCGCGAAGCGGCGGATCAGCTCCTCCCGCAGGTCGGCGGGCTGCACGACCGCGTCGACGACCAGCTCCGAGGCAAGGTGGAGGAGGTCGATGTCCTCGGCGTACTCCTCGCGTTTGGCGGCCACAAACGCCTCGCGCTCGGCCTCGTCCTCGATCGCCTGGATCTGGTTGTAGAAGACGGCGTTGACGGCGGCCTGCGGACCCATCACCGCGATCGAGGCGCTGGGCAGGGCGATGCAGCAGTCCGGCTCAAAGGCCGGCCCGGCCATCGCGTAGAGGCCCGCCCCGTAGGCCTTGCGGACGATCACCGAGAGCTTCGGCACCGTCGCTTCGGAGACGGCGCTGATCATCTTCGCCCCGTGGCGGATGATCCCGTGGCGCTCGACCGCGGTCCCGATCATGAACCCGGGCACGTCGGCGAGGAAGAGCAGCGGCACGTTGAAGGCGTTGCAGGTCTGGATGAAGCGGGCCGCCTTGTCGGCCGAGTCGACGAAAAGCACGCCGCCCTTCTGCTTCGGCTGGTTGGCGACGATGCCGACCACGCGGCCGTCGAGCCGGCCGTAGCCGACGATCAGCTCTTTCGCCCAGCGCTTGTGCACCTCGAGGAAGCTCTCGGCGTCGAGCAGGACGTCGAGCACCTCGCGCATGTCGAACGGGCGGTTCTCATCGGCCGGGACGATCGCCTCGATCGCCGCCTCGGAGGCGGGCGCGGCCGGCGCCGCGACCGGCGGCTCGGCCCGCCAGTTCTCCGGCATGAAGGAGAGGTAGCGCTGCGCGAGGTCGATCGCCTCCTCGTCGCTCTTGACCAGGAAGTGGCCGCAGCCGGAGACGCCGGTGTGCATCTTCGCCCCGCCCATTTCCTCCAGGGTCACCTGCTCGCCGATCACCATCTCGGCCATCCGCGGCGAGCCGAGGTACATCGAGGCGTTGCCCTCGCGCATGATCACGACGTCGCAGAAGGCGGGGATGTAGGCGCCGCCGGCGGCGCTCGGCCCGAACAGCAGGCAGACCTGCGGCACCTGGCCGGAGAGCCGCACCTCGTTGTGGAAGATCCGCCCGGCGCCGCGGCGGCCGGGGAACATCTGCACCTGGTCGGTGATCCGCGCCCCGGCCGAGTCGACCAGGTAGACGAGCGGCACCAGGTGGCTCAGCGCCCGCTCCTGGATGCGGAGGATCTTCTCGACCGTCTTCGGCCCCCAGGATCCTGCCTTCACGGTCGGGTCGTTGGCCATCAGGGCGACGCGGCGGCCGCCGATCGTGGCCAGGCCGGTGACGACGCCGTCGGCGCCCAGCCCCTCCTCCTGCCAGTTGGCGAGCAGCCCTTCCTCGGCGAAGGAGCCGGGGTCGACGAGGCGGGAAACCCGCTCGCGGACCGGCAGCTTGCCCTGTTCGGCGGTCTTCTCGTGGTGGCGCCGCGGGCCGCCGGCGAGGGCGGCCTCGAGGGCCTCGGCGAAATCGGACACGGCGGCAGCCTATTCAGTCCTGGCTGGCGTGCCAGTCAACCGGCCCCGCCCGCAGCACGTGCGAGCCGAGCGGGCGGCCGAGCACCTCCTGCGCGGCACGCGAGGCCGCGATCAGGCGCGGCAGGTCGATCCCGGTCTCGACCCCCATCTCGTGCAGCATCGAGACCACGTCCTCGCTGCCGACGTTGCCGGTCGAGCCGGGTGGTACCGGGCAGCCGCCGAGCTCGCCGAAGCTCGACTCGAAGGACTCGACTCCCTCTTCGAGCGCCGCCAGCACGTTGGCGAGGCCCTGGCCGCGGGTGTTGTGGAAGTGAGCGGTCAGCTCGACGCCGGTGAGGCGCTCGCGGGCAGCGGCGAAGAATTCGTGGACCTGGCGCGGGTTGGCCATCCCGGTGGTGTCGCCGAACCCGACCTCCTCGCAGCCCTCGGCGGCGAGCCGTTCGGCGATCTCGAAGACGCGCTCGGGCGGCACGTGGCCCTCGTAGGGACAGCCGAACGAGGTCGCGATCACGCCCTCGCGCCGCAGCCCCGCCTCACCCGCCGTCGCCAGCGTCGGCTCCAAGCCGGCCAGCGACTCGGCGATCGAGCGGTTGACGTTGCGCCGGTTGTGGGTCTCCGAGGCGGAGAGGAAGACGCTGACCTCATCGAAGCGGTCGCGCAGCTCCAGCGCCCGCTCCATCCCGCGCTGGTTCGGGATCAGGACCGAGAAGGCGACCCCGGGGCGGCGCTGCGCCGCCATCAACACCTGGGCGCCGTCGGCGAGCTGCGGGATCACGTCGGGCCGCACGAACGAGGTCACCTCGAGCCGCTTCACCCCGGTCGCCGAGAGCAGGTCGACCAGCCGCACCTTCTCCGCCGTGTCGATCGTCTCCGGCTCGTTCTGGAACCCGTCGCGAGGCCCGACCTCGCGGATCCGGACGTTCTTAGGTAGGGCGGTCAAGTCGACCCAAGCTTATGCGGCGCCGGCGCGGCGACAACCGGCGCCGGCAGGAGCCGCTTTGTCGCCTTCATAGTCCTCGTTACATGTGCGGGCTCGTAGAAAACCTGCTCGTGGGTGAAGCGCAGGTTGACGAACCCGGCGGCGGTGTGGGTCTGGTCCCGGAGTCTGTCCCGGGCCTGCTCTGCCGGCGTCCGGTGGTAGCGCAACCCGTCGGTCTCGACCACGAAGCCAAGGTCCGGCCAGTAGAAGTCGACCTCGAAGCCGTTGACCCACCGTTTCGTCAGCGGCACAGGCAGGCCAACCTTGGCGACGATGGGTAGGAACAGGCTCTCGAGAGTAGAGCGCGTGAGACGGAACGTGCGGTGGTCGAGCAGGGCGCGTAGCGGTTTCACCCCAGGCTCACAGCGGTGAGCTTCGAGCTCGCGACGAAGCGCCGGTGGATCGATCAGATCCAGCCGATCCGCCTCGTTGACCAACCGCTCGGTCACACCCTTCCCCGATCGCGCAGCGAGGTCGACGATGGTCTGAACGACCCCGGTCACGGGGATGCGGTCGCGCTCTCCGACGTCCCGCCCCGCCAGCGTTGGCCGCCGGTAAACCCGCAGGCCAGGGCGGCGCCTTGGCGATGGGAGCCGTACCGAGACCTCGGTCCCCCGATACTCCCTGCCGATCCCCCAGAGCGCAGCCGCGCTTCCGTGGCTGAGCAGTGCTCGGGGGCCGCAGGAGAGGATCGCGGCCATCCAGTGGCCGCGCTGTGTCAATTCCGGACGCCCAACGGCATAGACGCCCCTACCGACGCGATACAGCCGGCCACGAGCGAGACGATGCTCGATCGCCCGGCCACTCAAACCCAGTTCGAGAAGCTGCTGCCGCGACACAACGCCGTGCTGCCGCTCCGCCAGCTCCCACACCGAGCCGCTGCACACTTCCTCACTCGCTGTTCGTTCACTTGACCCCATTCCAGTGGGGTCAAGTCATCGAGCGGCGCGAACTCTCCCCCCGCGTACCTGAGATTCCACGAGTTTCCGCCTGGCGAGGGGGCGGGTCGGGTCAGACCATGCCGAGGCCGCCGGAGACGCCGAGCGTCTCGCCGGTCACGTAGGTGGCGTCGTCGGAGGCGAGGAAGGCGACCGCGGCGGCGACCTCCTCCGGCTGGCCGAGACGGCCCATCTGGGTCGACGCCTTCATCGTCTCGATCACCTTCTCGCCGATCTCGCCGAACTCCTTCGCGCCCATCAGCAGCGGCGTCTCGATCGGGCCGGGGGCGATCGCGTTGGCGGTGATCTCGTAACGGGCGTTCTCGCGGGCGATCGCCTTGGTGAAGCCGACGATGCCCGCCTTCGCCGCCGAGTAGACGGCCGAGCCCTTGGACCCGACCCGGCCCGCCTCGGAGGAGACGCTGACAATGCGGCCGTAGCGTCCCTCCTGCATCCCCGGCAACGCCGCGTGAGTGCAGTTGAGGACGCCAACGAGGTTGATGTCGAGCACCCGCCGCCACTGCTCGGGCGTGGTGTAGGTGAAGAAGCCGAACTCGTCGGTGCCGGCGTTGTTGACGAGGATGTCGAGCCTGTCGCCGGCCGCGGCGACCGCGGCGCGGGCCGACTCGAGGTCGGTGACGTCGAGCTCGAGCGCGCGGCCGTTGACCTCGCCCGCGACCCGCGCGGCGCCCTCCGTGTCGATGTCGCCGACCCAGACCTCGGCGCCCTCGGCGGCGAGCCGGGCGGCGACCGCGGCGCCGATCCCGCTGGCGCCTCCGGTGACCAGCGCTTTGCGTCCCTCCAGCCTCACGAGCCGGGAGCATAGACTGGCGCGCCGTGGCAGAGCCAGAACCGATCCCGATCATCGGCGGCACCGGCGCCCTCGGCGCCGGCCTGGCGACGCGCTGGGCGATGGCCGGGGTGCCGGTCGTGCTCGGCTCGCGCGACGCCGGCCGGGCCGAGGAGGCGGCGGCGAAGGTGCGCGCCGCGATTCCCGGCGCCGACGTCACCGGCCTCGAGAACGGCGCGGCGGCCCAAAAAGGCGAGATCGTCTTCCTCACCGTCCCCTTCCGCGCCCAGTCGGAGAACCTCAACAACCTGCGCGGGGCGCTGCGGCCAGGCCAGATCCTGGTCGACTGCACGGTCCCGCTCGCCGCCGCGGTCAGCGGCAAGGCGACCCGCTCGCTCGGCGTCTGGCAGGGCTCCGCCGCCCAGCAGGCGCAGGAGATGGTCCCCGAGGGCGTCACCGTTGTCGCCGCCCTGCACACGGTCGGCGCCCCGACCCTCGCCGACACCGCCGCCGAGCTCGGCGAGGACGTCCCGATCTGCGGCGACAAGAAGGCCGACAAGGCGCGGGTGGCGCGGCTGATCGAGGCGATCCCCGGGCTGCGCCCGGTCAACGCCGGCGCGCTCGAGATGGCCCGCATCGTCGAGCAGCTGACCCCGATGCTGATCTCGGTCAATACCCGCTACAAGGCCCACGCCGGCGTCCGCTTCACCGGTTTGCCCGACGCCGACCACTGGGCGTAGGAGAGCGATGAGGGTCGCGCTCCTCGCCGGCGGCACCGGCGGCGCCAAACTCGCCGCCGGGATGCAGGAGGAGGTCGGCGGCGACCTCTCGGTGATCGCCAACACCGGCGACGACGTCGAGGTGCTCGGCGTCCACGTCTCGCCCGACCCCGACCTCGTCACCTACTGGCTCAGCGGCGAAGTCGACGAGGAGCGCGGCTGGGGGCTGCGCGACGACAGCTTCACCGTCTTCGAGCGCCTGCAGCGGTTCGGCGCCCCGAGCTGGTTCGGGCTCTCCGACCGCGACCTCGCCGCCTGCCTCTACCGGCGTCAGTTCGTCGAGGAGGGCGGGCGGCCGACCGACGCCCAGGCCCAGATCGCCCGCGGCCTCGGGGTCGAGGCGAAGGTGCTGCCGATGTCCGACACGCCGGTCCGGACCAAGGTCCTGACCGCGGCCGGGCGCCGCGACCTGCAGGAGTACCTGATCGTCGACCACGGTGAGCCGGAGGTGCTCGGGGTCGAGCTGGAGGGGATCGAGGAGGCCGCGCCGAGCCGCGAGGTGCTGAGCGCGCTGCACGCCGCCGAGGCGATCGTGATCGGCCCCTCGAACCCGGTGATCAGCATCGGCCCGATCCTCGCCGTGCCCGGCCTGCGCGAGGCGATCGCCGCCTCCCCCGCCCCGGTCGTCGCGGTCAGCCCCTACGTCGCCGGCGAGGTGGTCAAGGGACCGACCGACAGGTTCATGCGCGCCCTCGGCCGGCCGACCACCGCGGCAGGCGTCGCCTCGCTCTACGCCGGGCTGATCGACGGCATGGTCGTCGATGAGGGCGACCCCGACCCGCCGCCGGCCGAGGTCGCGACGCTGACCGCGCCAACCCTGATGGAGGGCGCGGTCGGCCGCGCCCGCCTCGCCCGCATCGTGCTCGACTACGCCGATACCCTCGCCTCCAGGTGAAGGCGACCGCGGTCCTACCCGTCAAGCGCTTCTATGACGCCAAGCAGCGGCTTGCCGCCGGCCTCAGCGGCGAGCAGCGCCGCACGCTCGCCGGGGCGATGGTCGCCGACGTGCTCGAAGCGATCGCGGCGGCGCGGACGGTCGAGCGCACGATCGTGGTCAGCGGCGACCCGATCGCCCAGGAGCTGGCCCACGAGGTCGGGGCCGAGGTCGTGCCCGACCCCGAGGACGCCGGCCACTCGGAGGCGGTGCTGGCCGGGATCGCCCGGGCCGAGGTCGAGGGCGCCGGGTGCGTCGTCCTCCTCCCCGGCGACTGCCCGCTGCTCGACCCGCGTGAGCTCGACCGGCTGCTCACCGGTCTGCCCGAGCGCTACGTCGGGATCGTCCCCGACCGCCACGGGACCGGCACCAACGCCCTCGTGCTCAGCCCGCCGGACGCGATCGTGCCGGCCTTCGGAGAGGGCAGTTGCGAGCGCCACGTCGCCGCCGCGCGCGCGGCCGGGGTGCCCTTCGGGGTCGAGGAGCTGGCCTCACTCGGCCTCGACCTCGACACCCCCGCCGACGTGATCGCGCTGACCCGCGAGCTGGAGGAACGGCCAGGGCGAGCGAAGCGCACCGCGAAAGCACTGGGGATATGAGCGCGCCCGGCGAGCTGCGCGTCCGCGCCGTCGCCGGGCTGCCGGAGTTCCAGCCGGGGATGCGGGTGGGCGCCGAGATCGCCGCCCGCGCCGAGCCTCGAGGATGGCGACGTCGTCGTCGTCTCACAGAAGATCGTCTCGAAGGCGGAGGGACGGGTGCGCGGCCTGGCCGAGGTAACGCCCTCCGAACGGGCGCGGATCATCGCCGGAAGACTGGGCAAGGACCCCGCCCTCGTCGAGCTGATCCTCGAGGAGAGCACCGAGGTGCTGCGGGCCGAGCGCGGCGTGCTGATTACCGAGACCAAGCATGGGTTCGTCTGCGCCAACGCGGGGATCGACAGCTCGAACCTGACCGAGCCGGACACGGTTTGCCTGCTGCCGGAGGACCCCGATGCGTCGGCCCGGGCAATCCGGGCCGAACTCTTTGGGGGCGGGCCGGGGGTGGGGGTCGCCGGACGGGCTGGAGTGTCCGGCGACCCCCACCCCCGGCGCACCATCGGGGTCGTTGTCGCAGACAGCTTCGGCAGGGCCTGGCGGCTGGGGCAAGCGGAGGTCGCGATCGGGTGCGCAGGGCTGGTGCCGCTGGACGACTGGCGGGGGCGACGGGACACCAGTGGTCAGGAGTTGGAAGCAACTCAGATCGCGATAGCCGACGAGGCCGCTGCCGCCGCCGACCTCGTCCGCACGAAGACGAACCGCATCCCCGCAGCCATCATCCACGGCCTCAGCGCGTACGTCACCGCCGAGGACGGTCCCGGCGCCGCCGCCCTCCGTCGCCCTCGAAGCGAGGATCTGTTCCGTTGAGAGCCGATCCCGGTAGGGGTGGAGCGTCTTGTACTTTTTCGGCGCGCCGAACCGGGCGACAGCCCTCCGCCGTCCCATCGAAAAAGTTAAGCGGAACCCCTACCGGGATCGGCTCTACGCAACGCTGAGAACAGCCGCGCCCTCGAGATGTCCCGACCGGATCGCGCTTAGCGCCTCGTTGGCCTTGTCCAGGGGATATAGCTCGACCTCCGTCCGCACCGGCACCCGCGGGGCCAGGGTGAGGAACTCCTCGCCGTCGCGCCGGGTCAGGTTGGCGACCGAGCCGAGCGTGCGCTCCTCCCAGAGGATCTCGTAGGGGAAGGCGGGGATCTCGCTCATGTGGATGCCGGCGCTGATCACCCGCGCGCCCTTGGCGCTCGCCCTCAGGGCCGCGATCATCAGCGCCCCGACGGGAGCGAAGACGATCGCCCCGTCGAGCGGCTCCGGCGGCGCCTCCTCGGCGCCGCCGGCCCACTCGGCGCCGAGCCGGCGGGCGAACTCCTGCGTCTCCGTGTCGCCCGCCCTGGTGAAGGCGAAGACCCGGCGCCCCTGGTGGACGGCGACCTGGCAGAGGATGTGGGCGGAGGCGCCGAAGCCGTAGAACCCGATCGTCTCCGCGTCGCCGACCAGGCGCAGCGCCCGGTAGCCGATCAGCCCGGCGCAGAGCAGCGGCGCCGCCTGCTCGTCCGGGTATCCCTCGGGAATCGGGAAGCAGAAGCGCTCGTCGGCCGCGGCCAGCTCGGCGTAGCCGCCGTCGAGGTCGTAGCCGGTGAAGCGGGCGCGGTCGCAGAGGTTCTCGCGGCCGCCGCGGCAGTAGCGGCACTCGCCGCAGGTCCAGCCCAGCCAGGGCACGCCGATCCGGTCGCCGAGGGCGAACCGCTCCGCCCCCTCGCCGCGACCGACCACGGTGCCGACGATCTGGTGTCCCGGCACCAGCGGCAGCTTCGGCTCACTCAGCTCGCCGTCGACGATGTGCAGGTCGGTGCGGCAGACGCCACAGGCGTGAACCGAGATCAGCACCTGGCCCCGGCCGGGAACCGGGTCAGCGAGCTCCGCGAGCCGCAGCGGCTCACGCGGCCGCTCGAGCAGCATCGCGCGCATCGTCAGTAGGACTCGACGATCTCGTAGAGCGTGGTGCGCTGGGCCGGCTGGCGTCCGGCGGCGCGGGCCGCCGCGACCAGCTGCTCCGGCTCGAGTCGGACGCCGTGCTGGGAGCCGGCCATGCGCGAGATGTTCTCCTCCATCAGGGTCCCGCCGAGGTCGTTGACGCCCCAGCGCAGCGCCTCGGTCGCGCCCTCCAGCCCCATCTTCACCCAGCTCGCCTGCAGGCTGGGGATCGTCTGCCCCAGCGCCAGCCGGAAGGCGGCGGTGTGCTTGAGGTTGTCGGCCATCGCGATCTCCTCGATTCCGTGGGTGCGGCCGAGCAGGGTGTTGAAGGGGATGAAGCTGAGCGGGACGAACTCGGTGATCCCACCGGTCCGCTCCTGCAGCCCGCGCACGACCCGCATGTGGCGGGCCAGCTCGCGCGGCTCCTCGATGTGGCCGAACATCACGGTCGAGGTCGAGCGCAGCCCCGCCCGGTGCGAGGCTTCGATGATCTCGACCCAGCGCTCGGCCGGCAGCTTGTTCGGCGAGATCCGCTGCCGCACGCCGTCGTCGAGCACCTCCGCCGCGGTCCCCGGGGTCGAGCCGAGCCCGCACTCGAGCAGGTACTCGAAGACCTCCGCCGGCGGCTTGCCGGAGCGCTCGCACATGTAGTGGACCTCCATCGGCGAGTAGGCGTGCAGGTGCAGCTGCGGCGCCACCTCCTTCGCCAGCCGCAGCCACTTGCCGTACTCCTCCAGGGTCAGGTCCGGGTGGATCCCCCCCTGCATGCAGAGCTCCGTCGCCCCGAACTCGACCGCCTCCTCAATCCGCGCCGCAAAGTCCTCCTCGGATACCTCATAGGCATCGGGAGACCGCTTCCCCTGCCCGAACCCACAAAACGCGCACCCGACCACGCAGATGTTGGTGAAGTTGATGTTCCGGTTGACCACAAACGTGGCGACGTCCCCATGTAGCTCGGCTCTTAGCTCATCCGCCGCCACTCGCATGTCCTCAATCACCTCGGGCCGCGTCTCCGCAAACAACGCCGTCAGCTCGTCCTCAGAGAAGCTCAATCCCCTCGCGCCCCTTCGCGATCGCTTCCGGCGCCAGCCCAGGAGCCAACGTCTCTTCGCTTTTACGCCCGGACCCCCTGCGCGGAATGAAGCTCCAGTACTTCAGCTTGATCACGTCCAGAACTCCCTGCTCCATCCACTCCGCATCCATGTACTGCGAGTAGACACAGAGCCTCTCCGTCAAGGCGTATCCCTTGGGTGCCAGCTCCTTCCGCACCTGATGCGGACTAGGGAACGGCTCCTCCGGGGAAATGTGATCTCCATTGGCAGACAACCCGCCCAGGTCCGTCGCCCCTGCTTCAACCAGCTCGGGCCACCAGTCGGCCAAATTAGGCGGGATCTGCACCCCCACATCCGGCATCAACCGCTTGCACTCCCCAATGAGACGCTTCATCTCCTCGATTGACACGGGACTCGCCCATCCCGGCATCGGAGCCTCGCCGCCTGTCGAGGGTGAGGGGGATGGCCCCGGAGGAACCTCCAGATCTGTGACGGAGGGGCCATCCCCCTCGCCCCCCCACCGCGCCCGCGAAGCCTCATCCGCGATCTCCCCCACTTCCGCCCCGTAATACCGCGGATGCGGCACGAAGTTCTGCAGGATCACCTCCTGGAGATGGCCATAGCGACCGTGCAGCTCGGCGAGCGCTTCCAGCGACTCGACCCGCTCGTCCTCGGTCTCCCCGATGCCAACCAGGATGCCGCTCGTAAACGGAATCTTCAGCTCCCCCGCAGCCTCAATCGTGGCCAGGCGCTGAGTGGGATGCTTCGTCGGAGAGCCAGCGTGGACGGTCTCCATCAGCCGCTCCGAAACCGACTCCAGCATCAGCCCCTGAGAAGCCGTGACCTCCCGCAGCCGCACGAGTTCGTCGTGATCGACGACGCCGATATTCGTGTGGGGCAGCATCCCCCGCTCCAGCGCCCGCTCACAAGCCCAGACCACGTAGGACGTGAAGTCGGGGTGGCCCCACTCGGCCAGCTGCTGCGCCACGACCGGGTGCACCTCGGGCCGCTCGCCGGTGAGCACCAGCAGCTCCTTGGCGTTGCGTTTCAGGGCCTCGTCAAGAAGCTGTTCCACCTTGTCCGGTGGGTGGATATGCGCCTTATGCGTCGCGAAGGCGCAGTACTTGCAGTAGCACTGGCAGGTGCGAGAGAGGGAGAGCGTGTAGTTGCGGGAGAAGGTGACCCGGCGCACGCTGCCCAAGCTACTGCAACCGCCGGGCCAGGCCGGCCCGGCGGTTCACCGCTTGCTGCTTAAGCGGGCTGAGTCGGGTTGTCCGGCTCGGCGCGTTTCTTGATCGGCGGCCGGATCCGCTCCGGCGCTTCGGTCGGCGGCAGCGCCCCACGCTCGATCACGAGCTTGTAGACGACTGCTGCCAGCAGCGCGCCGACAATCGGGCCGACCAGGTAGGGCCAGACGCCGCCCCACTCATTGCCAACCAGGGCGGGGCCGAACCAGCGGGCCGGGTTGTAGCCGGCGCCGGTCAGCGGGCCACCGACCATGACGATGAAGCCCAGCGTGGTGCCGATCGCCAGCGGTGCCCACTCCTTGACGCTCTTCTCGGAGTAGACCGCGGCGAGGATCACGAGGACGAGGCAGAAGGTGCCCACCGCCTCGACGATCGAGCCGGCGAAGTTGCCGGCGAGCAGGCCACTGACTTCGAGGGCGCCGTAGTGGGTCGGCCGTCCCTCGTCGAGCAGCAGGCCCTTGGCCAGCAGCGCGCCCAGAACCGCGCCGGAAAGCTGGGCCAGCATGTAGATCACGCCGTCGAGCGGCCTGATCCGCCGGATCGCGAGCGCGGCCAGGGTCACGGCGGGGTTGAAGTGACCGCCACTCACCACCCCGAACATCACGATTAACCCGAACAACAGAAAGGCGTGGACGAGCCCGATTACCGCGAAGTCAGAGCCGAACTGGGCCTGGGCCCCGGTCGACACGAACAGCACAACGACGCTGCAGATAAAGAAGACCAGCAAAAGCGTGCCGATCAACTCTGCCAAATATGCGGCAAGACCTCGTTCCTGCACTCTCTTCCTCCTCGAAGATTCCCGTGGTCAGGTAAGCGGCGGCAGTCTCTCACATTTGGTCAATCAATTAACTTCCTGCATCAGATGAGACGGGCTGTCGCGCTGCTGGCGGCCGTCCTCCTGCTCGCCGGCAGCGCCGGCTGCGGAGGGGACGGCGCGGAACCGGGCGTGCCGAAAGGCGCGACCGTCGTGCTCGATTTCACCCCCAACGCGGTCCACTCCGGGATCTACGCGGCGCTCCAGCGGGGCCACTACGAGAAGGCGGGCGTCGCGGTCGAGGTGCGCCAGCCGGGCGAATCGACGGACGCGCCGAAGCTGCTCGCCGCCGGCCGCGCCGACCTCGCGATCCTCGACATCCACGACCTCGGGATCGCCCGCGAGCGCGGCCTCGACCTGGTCGGCGTGGCCCCGATCGTGCAGCGGCCGCTGGCGGCGGTGCTCGCCCGTGGCGACGGCCCCGTGCGCCGGCCCCGCGATCTGGAGGGACGGACGGTCGGCGTCACCGGCCTGCCCTCCGACGAAGCCGTGGTCGACTCGGTGGTCAGCGCCGACGGCGGCGAGGAGGCCGAGGTCGAACGGGTGACGATCGGCTTCAACGCCGTCGCCGCCCTCGCCGCCGACCGCGTCGACGCCGCCACCGGCTTCTGGAACGCCGAGGGCGTGGCCCTGCGCCGCCAGGGCGTCCCCCTCCGCATCTTCAAAGTCGACGACTACGGCGCCCCGCCCTACCCCGAGCTAGTCCTTACCGCCTCGCGGGAGACCCTCGAAGAGGACCCGAAGCTGGTCGACGCCGTGGTCGAGGCAACTGAGCGCGGCTACGCCTTCACCACCGACAACCCGCAGCAGGCGCTCGACGATCTACTCGCCGCCAACCCGGCCCTGGACCGCTCCGAACAGAAAGCCCAGCTCGACTCCTTGCTCCCCGACCTCCGACCGCAACCCTTCGACCCCCAGGTACTTCGCGAATGGTCGAGTTGGGACGTCGAACACGGCCTCCTGGACCGCCCGGTGAACGTCGCCTCGGCCTTCCAGCTCCGCTAGTGAAGAGGGGCTGATGCCCCCTGATGGAGCCTCCCCATCTGTTGCTCCAGCAGGGGGCATCAGCCCCTCCCCGCCAGCAGCTTCTCGGCCAACTCCGGCAGTTCCCGCGCCATCCGAGATCGCGGCACGACCAAATCAACCCCTGCCGCCTCAGCCGCTTCACGAGTCGCGACATCGACATGTGAGTAGTAACCAAGCACCGGGAACCCGAAGCCGATCAACGACTCAGCGCTGCCGACATCGAGATCGGCGACCACCAGCTCGACACCGTTGAGGTCGGCCTCCTGAATCGATGGCGAGAGGACGACCTCATGCCCTGCGGCACTCAGCATCCCCTCGACTTTGCTGCCGAGCAGGAGGTCGGTCGAGATCGCCAGGACGCGCGCCATCGGCAGGAGCGCCTAGATCGACCGGCGCTGGCGGAACTCCTCGCGCACGCTCTCCGGGCGACCCCACATCTGCACCACCTCGGAGCGTCCCTCGCGCACCTCGGCGACCCGCAGCTCTCCCGTCACGCCTTCGCCATCGAGCTTCGCCAGCACGCCCCTGACCGTCTCCGCCGCGGCGGCGTGGCCGAAGCTGTGGGCGACCAGCAGCCGCCAGTGCCACTCAGCTCGCGAGTAGGGCTGCGCGTTGACCTGGCTCAGCGCCACCGCGGTGTCGACGTACTGGCTCTCGTCCTCGATTCGCAGGTCGAGCTCGAGGTCGGTCCAGTCGGGCGGCAGCGCCTCGAGCGCGCGCTGGAAGTCGTCGGCCAGGGCCACGGCGCAAGCCTAGCGCGGTAGCTCGGTGCCGCCGAAGTGGCGCCGCAGCTGCCGGTGACGGTGGCGGAAGGTCGCCGCGATCAGCGGTCGCAGCAGCCCTCCGGGCAGCGGCAGCCGCGGCTCCCAGGCGAGCCGGTCGGCGATCACCGTGCCCTCGTCACCCTCCTCCAGCGTCCGTTCGTGCTCCCAGAGCCGCTGCGAGAGCATCGTCGAGCGCTCGAGAAAGCCGCGCTCGGGCTCGATCCACTCCAGCCCGATCTCGTCGTAGTCGAAGGGGATCAGGCCGAAGAGCAGGATCCAGCTGCGGCCCAGCGGCCCCGGGCCGAGCTGTCGCAGGTCGAGGCTGTCGACGCCGCGCGGCACCGTCATCCGCAGCAGCGGCCCCAGCTCGGCGTTGATCCCCTCCGGGCTGGTCGCCCGGTCCCAGACCGCCGCCGGCGCCGCCGCCAGGCTCGAGGCGATGCGGAACTCGCCCCGCCGCGCGCTCATCCGCCCCGGCCTTCCCCCGCCGGCGGCAGCAGGTCCGGCCCGGGGATCGGGGTGCCGTGCGGGTCGTGGCTCGGTTCGCCGAGCTTGGCGGCGATCAGCAGCTCCAGCTCCTCGGAGATGTAGTGCTCGAGCACCTCGGCCTCCTCGTGGACGCGGTCGGCCGGCATCCCCAGCGCCTCCGAGAGGTAGGCCTCGATCAAGCGGTGGTGGCGGATCACCTCGAGCGCCACCTTCTCCCCAGCCGGCGTCAGCGTGACGCCCTTGTAGGGCATGTAGTCGACCAGCCCCAGCCCGGCCAGCCGTTTCAGCATCGAGGTCGCGGTCGCCGGCGTCACCCCGAGCCGCTGCGCCACCTCGCCGTTGAGGACCAGCCCGTCGCGTTCCCGCGAGATCGCGTAGATCGCCTTCGCGTAATCCTCGATCGCCTCGGTGCTCGGGGCGCGCTTGCCCGCTGGCTCGTTTGCCGCCATCAGACCGACACCAATAGCCCCGTCAGGTACATGACCGCGATCCCGGCCAGCATCCCGGCGACCGTCGCCGGATAAAGAAGCTGCCCCTGCTCGTCGCGCATCGTCGGCGCGATCTGGACGATGACGCGCACGATCGCCCCGACCCCGACCCCGAACAACAGCGCCGCCAGGCTCGGGTTGAAGGCGGCGGCGCCGATCCAGGCGCCGAGGATCGCCGGGCCGCCGGCGATCAGGCCGAGCGCGAGCAGCCGCGAGAACGGCGGCCGCGCCGGCGCGCCGGCGTCCCCACCCCGCAGCGGCGCGACGATCGCCAGCCCCTCGGTGGTGTTGTGGATCGCGAAGCCGACGACGAGGAAGGCGCCGAGGGCGAGCGCTCCGCTCGCGTAGGCGGAGCCGATCGCCAAGCCCTCGCCGAGGTTGTGGAGGCCGATCCCGATCGCGACCAGCAGCGCCAGGTAGGCGCCGCCCGCCGCCACCCCGCCCGCGTCCGGCGCCCGCCGGCTGCGCTGCGAGAGGTAGGCGTCGATCCCCGCCAGCACCAGGTAGGCGACGAGGCCGCCGATCAGGACCAGGCCGGCACCGCCGAAGGCGGCCGGCGCCGTGGCGGCGATATCCAGCCCCTCGAGCCCGGCGTCGACCGCGAGGAAGGCGAGCAGGCCGACCGTGAAGGCGATCGCGACGCTGACCCAGCGCCGGCTCAGCCGCGTCAGCCAGGGCAGCCAGAGCATCCCGAGGCTGACTGGGATCACGCCGACGTAGATCCCCAGCAGCGCCATCAGCCCGTAGAAGCCGGTGTCGGCCTCGGGCGTCTCGGTCGCGACCGGGATCGAGGCGTCGATCGTGCCCCCGGACGAGGTGAGGACGAAGATCTCGTAGGCCTCGCCTTCGACCCAGGGGTAGTTGATCCGCAGCGTGGCCGAGCCGAGCCGGTCGATCTCGTTGCCGGCGGCGACGAAGGGCGCGAAGGCGTCGTTGACGGCGACCTGGGCGACTTCGACCGGGTCGGGGCCGTCGTTGCGCAGGGTCAGCTCGATCTCACCCGGCCGCAGCACCGTGCGCTCGACCGCGACCTCCTCCACGGGCGGCCCGGTCCGGTCGCCGAGGCCGGGCCCGCCGAGCAGGGCGAAGCCGCCGATCGCGACCACGATCAGGGCCAGCGGGATCGCGCCCAGCACCCAGGCCGGCAGGCCGCCGGCGCCGCGCTCGGCTCTGGCCCCCGCCTCCATCAGGCCGGGTTCCCGCTGCCCCAGGGCAGCTTGCAGTAGGCGGCCGCGGCGGCCGCCGCGGTCAGCTTCGAGGGGTCGCCGACGCGGAAGAACCCGGTCCAGCCGAGGCTCGGCGAACTCGCTGACGTGGGCGTGGAACATGTAATCGCCGTCGAAGGGGAACTCGAGCTCGAGGATGCCGCGCTGCCCCTGCCCCTGGGTGATCGTGTCGGTGAACTCGCTCGGCTGCAGCGAGGTGCCGGTCGGGTAGTGCTGGAAGAAGTTGCCGTGGATGTGGAAGGAGTTGAGCGGGTCGTACTCGAGCACGTTGACCAGGTAGATGCGGACGGGGCCGCCGCGCTCGACCACGATCGGTTCGTTGATGTAGTGGAAGCCGACCGTGTTGACCGCGTAGACCTCGTTGGCGAGGTCGAAGTTGGTGTCGAAGCCGTTCATCACCATCACCATCTCGTCGGCTTCCGGGCGGCCCTGCTTGGGGTCGATGATGAAAGCGCCGTAGAGGCCGCGGGCGATGTGGGCCGCGAGCGGCGCGACGTGGCAGTGGTAGAGGTGGAGGCCGAAGGGCGAGGCGTCGAATTCGTAGGTGAAGCGTTCGCCGGGTTCGATCTGGCCGCCCCCCTGCTGCTCGCCGATCCCCGGCATCCCGTCCATCTGGGCGCGGTGGAGGCCGTGGAAGTGCATCGTGTGCGGGTGTTCGGAGGCGTTGACGAAGTGAATCCGGAGCAACTCGCCCTCGCGCGCCCGCAGGGTCGGCCCGGGGACGCGGCCGTTGTAGGTCCAGGCTTCGTACTTGACGCCGGGGGCGACTTCGATCTCCTTGTCCTGGGCGAAGATTTCCCACTCGCGCAGCACCCGGCCGCCAGCCAGGCGGCGGGTCTTGCCGTAGTCGAAGTCGCGCAGGACCTTGGTCGGGTCGAAGCCGTTGGCGCGGTGGTCGACGCTGGCGCCGGCGGCGAAGCCCGCGTGCACGAAGCCGCCGTGCCCGGCGTGGCCGTTCGCGGCCGGCATCCCGGCGGCGGCCGCCGGCTCGGGGCCGGAGCCGTTGCTGTGCAGGAGGCCGCCGAGGCCGAGCGCGGCGGGGGCGGCGACGGCGGCACCGCCGAGCAGGCGGCGGCGGCTGAAGCCTTTGTCTTGCTTGCGGTCCTGTTGCGGCACGGGACTCTGATTTTGACACATCTAAAAGCGGATTTCGATGAATCTAAAAATGGGCCGGTGCGAGGGCGCCTGAGATGACCCCGCTCTCGCAACAGCGGGGAGGCTCGTTTGGGGTCATCTCAGGCGCCCCCAACGGGCGCTTTCTAGAATTCCCTCAATGAGCGAGTTGGGGACGGATATCGAGTTGGACGCCCAGTACCGGCAGTTGCGGGAGGAGTGTGGGCTGCTCGATCGGTCGGAGCGGGGGAAGTTGTTGGTCTGGGGGGCGGATGCGGCGGAGTATTTGCAGGGGCAGTTGACGAACGACGTCGAGGCGCTGGAGCCGGGGGACGGGCAGTACGCGGCGTTGCTCGACCGCAAGGGGCATATGCAGGCGGACATGCGGGTGCTGCGGCCGGCCGCGGAGGAGATCTGGGTCGACACCGAGCCGGAGGCGCTCGCCGCCGCCCGCCGCCACCTCGAGATGTACTCGATCGGGCGCGAGGTCACGGTCGAGGACGTCGGCGCGGAGCGCGCGGTCCTCTCCCTGGTCGGTCCGCGCAGCGTCGAGGTCGCCGGCACCGCGGCGCTGCCCGAGTACAGCTGCGAAGCGACGACCGTGGCGGGAGTCGAGTGCCTCGCCGCCGGCACCCGCGACGGGATCGACCTGATCGTCGCCGCCGCCGAGGCGGAGCGGCTGCGCGGGGCGCTGCGCGAAGCGGGCGCGGTCGAGGTCTCCCCGGCGGCCATCGAGATCGTCCGGATCGAGGCCGGCGTCCCCCGCTTCGGAGCCGAGATGGGGACCGCGACGATGCCGGCCGAGGCGGGGATCGTCGAGCAGGCGGTCAGCTTCACCAAGGGCTGCTACATCGGCCAGGAGACGGTCGCCCGCCTCCACTACAAGGGCAAGCCGAACCGCCACCTGCGCGGGCTGCGGCTGAGCGCCCCGGCTGCGCCCGGCGCGGCGCTGCGGCTGGGTGAGAAGGAGGTCGGGCGGCTCGGCGGCGCCGCCGTCTCCCCCGCGCTCGGCCCGATCGGGCTGGCGATCCTGCGCCGCGAGGCCGAGCCCGGCGCTGAGCTGGCCGTAGGTGAAGATGGCGTTACGGCTCGCGTCGTCGACTTGCCCTTCGGTTAGATTCCGCCGCGATGGGTCGTGGGAGAGCGAAAGGGGCGTTGGCCACCTGCGTGATCGGTGCGCTGGCGCTGGTCGCCGCCGGCTGCGGTGCCGAAAGCCATCCCAACGACCCGCGGCCGCAGGTCGCGCTCCAGGTCAGCGTCACGATCGCCGCCGACGAGATCCTCGTGCAGCCGGCGCGGATCGGCGTCGGCCCGGCCCGCACCCAGCAGATCCCGCAGAACCAGAACCACGAGCAGCCGAACGTCCGCACCAAAGCCCCGGCCACGGTGAGGATCGTCGCCACCAACCAGACCGGCACCGACGCCCGGCTTGAGCTGCGCGGCCCGAGCAGCGCCAGCTCCGAGACGATCCCGGCCAACAGCCCCGGCACGATGCAGGCCGACCTGCGGACCGGCACCTACACGATTGCCGCCGCCGGCGTCCCCGGCGCCCGGGTCGGCAAACTCGTCGTCGGCCCCTTCAGAGCGTCATCCGAGAACAACGTCCTGCTGCCGTAACGCATCCGACATTTCCCCCACCCCAGTGGGGTCAAAGTCGGATGCGATGAGCGAATTGCCGCCGGGCGGGGTGCGAATCTAGGTGGATGATCGCCGTGGTTCTTATTTGCCTTGTCGGGCTTTGCGTCGCCCTCATCGTCGCCATGCGCGAAAGGGGCGCTGCGAAAACGGCGGGGGCGAGACTTGAAGAGGCTGAGACAGAGCTGGTCGGCGCCGGCGAGCGCGAAGCCGAGTTGAACGAACTCCGCCTCGAGATGCGAGGGCGCGACGAGCAGCTTGCAGCGGAGAAGCGGATCCTCGCCGAGCGCGACAAGCAACTGAGGCACATCCGCGATGAACAGAAAGACGATCGTCAGCTCGCCGGCAATCAGTCAGACCAGATCAAGGCGCTGAAAGCCGAGGTCGAAGGCTTCCGAAAGAAGCAGGACGAGCTTGCGACGAGCACGCTCGAGGCGGCTGGCAGCAACCAGCGGATCGAGAGCACCCTGCTCGACTGGACCCGCCAGATCGCCAGCCCCCAGGGACGTGGGGCGTTCGGCGAGTTGGCCCTCGCCAACCAGCTGTCCTCGCTCGGACTCGAGGAGGGGCGCGACTTCTGGAAGCAGGTAACGCAGGAGGGCGGCGGGCGGCAGCGCGTCGACTTCGTCGTCCGACTTGGAGATCCGGTGGTCGCGATCGACTCGAAACTCGCCAACGACCCCGGCCTCGCCGGACTCTCCGAGGCTCTGGCAGCGGGGGACCCCGATCGGCTCAAGGAGTTCGGGCGAAAGCTGAGAGACCACGCCAAGGCACTTGCCCAGAAGGACTACTGGAAAGGGCTTGAGGAGAGTCCCAGCCTGACCTTCATGTACGTGCCGATCGAGGGCGCAATCCATGCCCTCGCCGCAGTTGACGGCTTCGACGCGACGAAGTTCTTCAACACCCACCGAGTCTGCGTTATCACCCCTTCGCAGCTGGCCATCTCGATGATCCTCGTCGCCGAGGTTTGCTTGGCGGAGCGCAAGGAGGAGCACATCAAAGAGCTGCTCGATCGCGGCTACACGATGGCCGAGGCGATGGCGAACTTCCTCGACAACTACGCGAAGCTCGGGAAGAAGCTCGGGGAAGCCGGCAGCGTGTTTAACACTGGTGCGGCCATGGTCACCACTCGTGGCCAGGTCTGGCAGCAGATTGTCAAGCCGTTGAGCGAACTGGCTCCCAGCAAGTCGATCGAGCCTGCCGGCCTGAAGGAGCTAGAGCCCCCAAGGGATGATGTCGTCGAACTCGCGTCGCGCTACCGGGACACCGGCGAGGAGATGCGGCGCGAGGCTTCCGACGCCGCGTAGCTCCCACCTCTTGTCTCTTAACTAGGATTCTCCTCCCGCCTTCAAACCCGACCCGCGGAGGACCCCCTTGGCCGTTGACAGCAGCGCGATCTCGAAGCTCGACGTGGAACCCGGAACCCTGCCGGAGACGATGGCCGCCTGGGTGATCCGCGAGGAGCGCCAGGGCGAGCCGAAGGACGCCTTCCAGCTCGAGCAGATCGAGGTTCCCGAGCCCGGCGCCTTCGAGGTGATCGTCCGCGTGATGGCGGCCGGCGTCAACTTCAACAACGTCTGGGCGGCGCTGGGCGAGCCGGTCTCGGTCTTCCCCTACGGCGACCACCCCGAGTACGGCCACCACATCGGCGGCTCCGACGCCTCCGGGATCGTCTGGAAGGTCGGCGAGGGCGTCACCCGCTGGAAGCCCGGCGACGAGGTCGTCGTCCACTGCAACCAGGCCTCCTACGAGGACGTCGAGGTCCACGGCCTCGACCCGCTCGCCGCCCCGAGCCAGCAGATCTGGGGCTATGAGACGACCTGGGGCTCCTTCGCCCAGTTCACCAAGGTGCAGGCGCAGCAGCTCCTCCCCCGCCCCCAGAACATGAGCTGGGCTGAGGCCTCCTCCTACGGGCTCACCTACTTCACCGCCTACCGGATGCTGATCGACCAGTGCAAGCTGCAGCCCGGCCACAACGTGCTGATCTGGGGCGCCGCCGGCGGTCTCGGCGTCTTCGCCGTGCAGCTCTGCAAAGCGGCGGGCGCCAATGCTGTCGGCGTCGTCTCCTCCGACGAGAAGGGCGAGCTGGTCAAGCAGCTGGGCGCGGTCGACTACATCAACCGGGCCGAGTTCGGCGAGATGATGCGGACGCCGGAGAACCTCACCGACAAGGCCGCCGACAAGGAGCGCTTCAAGGCCTCGCGCGGCTTCGCCAAGCGGGTCAAGGAGATCCTCGGCGACGCCCCCGACATCGTCTTCGAGCACGTCGGCCAGGCGACCTTCCCGACCTCGGTCTTCGTCGTCAAGCCGTTCGGCAAAGTCGTAATCTGCGGCGCCACCTCGGGCTTCCAGCTCGACTTCGACGTGCGCTACCTGTGGATGCGCCAGAAGCAGATCATCGGCTCCCACTTCGCCAACGCCTATGAGTGCATGCGGGCGAACCAGCTGATGGCCGAGGGCAAGGTCCGGCCCGTCCTCTGGCAGACGATGGACTTCGACGGCGTCCCCGAGGCGCATCAGCTGCTGCACGAAAACAAGCACCTCGGCAAGATCTCGATTCTGGTCGGGGCCGAGGCCGAGGCAGAGGGCAAGACCGAGGAGGGCCCGGGCGCGATCCGGGCCGAGGTCGGAGCATGAATCGAGCGCGACGCGAAAGGGGCATCTGATGGCGGAGATCTGCAGGCTCGACTGGCACATCGCCCCGTTCCGCGCCGATCGCTGGCTCGACCTCTGGGAACCGGCGGCGGCGAAGATGCCCGCCTACGGCGCCAAAAGCTGGTCGCTGACCCGCTCGATCGACGACCCGCTGGCCTTCCAGCAGACCTCGATCTGGGAGCGCCGCTCGGACTTCGAGCGCTACTGGTACTCGGAGGAGATCGAGACCGCTCGCGCCGCGATCATGGACCTCTACGACCTGCCGCTGCTGCCCGCCTGGCACACCCTGGTCGCGGCCGAGTAGCGGCGGGCGCCGTTCAGGCGCGCTCGAGCGGCGCCATCGTCAGGCCGGCGGCGTCGAGCTCGGCCCAGTAGTGCTCGGCCGGCTCGCGCGGGCCGCTCCAGACGATCGCCTGGCCGCTGTTGTGGATCTCCTCGGCGATCCGGTGCCCCTGGTCGAGGTCGACGCCGGGCAGCACCCGGGCCAGGGTCGCGGCGACGTGCTCGAAGGTGTTGTGGCTGTCGTTGCGGACAATTACCCGCCACTCGCCGCCGAGGCCGGATCCAGGGCCGGCGCTCCGCGGCCGCTCGATGGTCGTGGTCGACATCGCCGCTGATTATGCAGCCCGGCTCGCCGGGGAGGAGACTGGGGGACTCAAGGAGGACCCCTGCGAAAGCCGAACTATTGACGGACAGTGAGTAGACCCCAGGACAACCGGGCGACCGGAGACTTCGCCGACGCCTACGACGAGCAGGTCTGGCACGTCTTCGGCTTCTTCGCCTACCGGGTCGCGACCCGCGGCGACGCCGAGGACCTGACCCAGCAGACCTTCGAGCGCGCCCTCCGCGCCTGGTCGCGCTTCGACCCCGAGCGCGCCCCGCTCGGCGTCTGGCTGATCTCGATCGCCCGCAACCTGCTCGTCGACCACTACCGCCGCAACGGCGCCGCCCCCCGCTCCGAGCCGCTCGACGCGGTCCCCGAGGAGCAACTCGGCAGCGAGCTGCCGCGGCCCGACCTCGGCCTCGACCCCGACCTGGCCGAGGCGCTCGCCACCCTCTCCCCGCGCGACCGCGAGATCGTCGCCCTCCGCTTCGGCGCCGACCTGACCGGCCCGGAGATCGCCGCGGCTACCGACCTCACCCTCCCCAACGTCCAGCAGATCCTCTCCCGCTCCCTGCGCAAGCTGCGCGCCGAGCTGGAGCAACCGGCACGGGGCTGAGCCGGACCGCTCAGCCGAAGGGCGGCTGGCGGAAGTCGCGGCTCGGCTTCATCGAGAACGGCATCGCGGCCTCGCCTTTGTAGGTGGCGCGGGCGAAGCCCTTCCTGTTGGCGCCGTAGCGACCGGGAATGGTGCCCTGGAAGATGCCGCGGGCGTTGGCCCTGAGGACCTTGGTGTTGCGCCAGGTGCCGCGCTGCAGCTGGATCGTCACCTTGCCGGCGGCGCTGTCGGGCGTGCGTCCCCAGACCTCGAGGCCGTCCTCGCGTGGGTAGGCGACGAACGGGAAGCGGAACGCGTACATGAATTCCTTCGGGTGGTCGTGCCCGATTTCGTGCCCGCGGAAGTAGAGGCCCGACTGCAGCGTCGCCGGGAAGGTGGCGCCGGGGGGCATGCGCTGGTCGCGCAGGCTGTACCAGGAGAAGTGGCTGACGCCGGCCTTCCAGGCGAGGTAGAGCGTTTCCGCCACCCAGCGCGTCTCGATCTGCATCGGCAGGCCGCCGGGGTCGGGCGGGTTCGAGTCCCAGGAGAACTCGTTGATCCAGAGCGGCGGTGGCTTCGTCCCGTACTTGCCCTTGATCCGGCCGGCGCCGGCGGCCGCCTTGAGCAGCGTCTGCAGCTTCATCAGGTCGCCCATCTGGACGTCGTCCTTGCCGCCTTCGTGGAACGGCGCCCCGGTCGTGTAGGGGTGGATGTCGAAGATGTCGAAGCGGACGCCGCCACCGCAGTTGCCCTTGATCGGGCGGGGCTTCTGGCGGCCCTTCATGCAGAGCAGGCGACGGGTGAACTCCATCGGGCCGATCGTGTACCCCGGCACGGCGATCGGGCCGAGGCCGCCGCCGAGAACCAGGTTGGCGGGGTCGACCGATTTGACCGCCGCGTAGAACGAGTTGAGCAGGTCGCGGTAGAGGCCGGGCGAGGCCGGCTTGCCGTTGACGAACTGGGGGAAGAAGAAGAGGCTGAGGTTGGGCTCGTTCAGCGCCTGCCAGTAGATGACCTTGGGCAGCCCGCCGAACTGGCCGCTGTAGCGGTATGCGGCGGCTTTGGCGAAGACCCCGAGCTGGGCCGGGTCGGGGTCGCAGAGGTCGCCCCCCGCCCCCTGCGGCGGCGTTTTGCACCGCTGCGCCCAGTGCGGGGCGCCATCGACCTGCAGCACCGGGGTGAGGCCGGCGGCGATCGCGTTGACCACGCCCTTGTCGAGATAGGACCAGTCGTAGCTGGGGTCGCCGGCGTTTTCCGGCTGCCAGCCCGGCGGCGGCACTTCCGGCGCGATGTCGTACCAGGGCACCGCCAGTTGCACGAAGGTGGCCCCGGTCGCGCGCGCCTCGCGGAAGGCGGCGGGGTCGTAGTCGTCGAAGCCGGTGACGCTGGTGACCAGCGGCTGGGCGTTGGCCCGCTGCGGCGCCACCGTGCTCGCCAGCGCGAGCAGCAGGCAGGCCAGCAGCAGGCCCCACAGGGACCGCCGGCTCGCCGCACTCGGGTATGCGCCCTCGCGCCTCACGCTGACAGCAAACACGAACGGGGCCTGATCTACGCGGTCCGTCGTTTGCGGCGCAAGAAAAAGGCCAGGGCCCAGATCACGCTGGCGAGGATCACCAGTGGCAGCAGCAGGCCGGTGCCGCCGGAGGAAGTCGAGCCGGTCGCCTGGCCGAGCACCTCGCCGAAGCCGGACGAGCCACTCTCATCGGTCGCGACCGCGGCTTCGGATCCCCGCCGGAGCCAGCGCCGCCGGCCGCGGCGCCACCGGCGCCGTCACCGGCGCCGTCACCGGCCTGACCGCCAGCGGCGCCGTTTCCACCCTGGCCACCCTTGCCCGCGCCGCCCGTCGAAGCTTCGCTTGCGCCTTCGCCGCCGGTCGCCGCGACCACAGGCGCCGTCGCCGCGACCACCGCGGCCGCTTCCCGGCCCTGCTTACCCTGGGCGTCGAGCTTTTTCGCGTTGGCGGCGCCGAGCACGTCGCCCGCGCTCACCTTGCCCTTGCCCTTCGACTCGGCGTTGCCGCCGCTGGTCGGGAAGGTCTCGGTGTACTGGTTCGCCGCCGAGTTGCCGGGGGGCACGTAGGCGGCCGCCGACGCGCCGGCGGGCAGAGCGAGCAAGCCGGCCAGGGCAAGGGAAGCGAGGAAAAGTCGCACTGCGCTCACGACCCTCCATACGGATCGCGCGGGCGAAAGCTGACAGCGCCGTCAGGATCGGAGCCGCCCACCCGTACCTAGGACCAGATGGAGGCCGCACAACCACTGGCACGCCCGGCGCCGCTCGAATACGCGCGCCGGCTCGACTGGAGCGCCCTGCCCGCCTGGCTGCTCGGCTTCGGCCTCGTCGTCTACCTCGGCCTCAAGGGCGGCGGCTACGACCCGCTCGTCCACGATCAGGTCGGGATCGGAGTCTGGTGGGTGGTGCTGATCGGCGTCGCCGTCGGCGCGCTGCCGCGCCAGCGCTTCGGCCCGCTCGCCTGGGTTGCGCTCGGGCTGCTCGCCGCCTTCACGCTCTGGACCGCGCTCAGCCTCGGCTGGACCGAGAGCGACGAGAAAACCGCGGCCGACCTCGCCCGCGTCGCCACCTACCTCGGCGTCCTCTTCCTCGCCCTGCTGGCGCGCGGCCCGCAGGCGGCGCGCCGCCTGCTCACCGCGATCGGAGCCGGCATCGCCGTGGTCGCGATCGTCGGCCTGCTCTCCCGTCTCCACCCCGCCTGGTTCCCGGATGCGGTCGACACCGCCCGCATCCTCGACGCCCACGACCGCCTCGCCTTCCCGCTCAACTACTGGAACGGCCTCGCGGCGCTGATCGCGATCGGGCTGCCGCTGCTGCTCCAGCTCGCCACCGAGCTGCGCTCGGTGGCGGCGCGCTCACTCGCCGCGGCGGCGCTGCCGGCGCTGATCCTGACCGTCTACTTCACGATCTCGCGCGGCGGCATCGGCGCCTCCGCCGTCGCCGTCGCCGTCTACCTCGTCTTCGCCTCCGACCGGCTGCCAAAGCTGCTGACGACGCTGTTTGCGGCCGGCGGCGGGGCGATCCTGGTCGCCGCCGCGAGCCAGCGCGACGCGCTCCAGGAAGGGTTCCTGGGCGCCGCCGCCCGCGGCCAGGGCGACGAGATGCTGTGGATGACGATCGTCGTCTGCGCCGGGGTCGGCCTGCTCCAGGCCGGCCTCTCGCTGCTTCTCGTCCACGGGACGCGCCCGGGCTGGACCCGGGTCCCGCGCCAGGGCGCGCTCGCCCTCACCGCGGTCGGCGCCGTCGCCCTGCTCCTCGCCCTCGCCGCGGTCGACGCGCCGGGCCGGGCCTCGACCGCCTGGGACGACTTCAAGCAGCCGAACTCCGGCCCGGGCGAGGGCCACGGGCGCCTCGGCAGCGTCGCCGGCGAGAGCCGCTACCAGTTCTGGAGCGCCGCGGTGCGCCAGGAGCAGACGAAGCCGCTGACCGGCACCGGCTCCGGCACCTTCACCTACTGGTGGTCGCGCGACGGCGAGACCGGCGAAACGGTCCAGGACGCGCACTCCCTCTACATGCAGACGCTGGGCGAGCTGGGGATCGCCGGCGCGATCCTGCTCGGCGCCTTCCTGCTGACGATCCTGATCGGCGGCGGCACGATGCTGGTCCGGGCCGGCCCCAGCCTGCGCTCCTGGCTGGCCGCGGCGCTGGCCGGCTGCGTCGCCTTCTGCCTCACCGCCAGCTTCGACTGGATGTGGCAGCTGCCGGTGCTGCCGGTGACGCTGCTGTTGCTCGCCTCGGTGCTGCTCACGGCGGGGGCCGGGGCGGCCGCGCCCGGCTCGCGCGGCTTCGCCCTGCCGCTGCGAATCGGCAGCGTCGCCGTCGCCGTCGCCGCGATCGTCGCGATCGCGATCCCCCTCACCTCCTCCTCGCTGGTCCGCCAGAGCCAGGCCGACGCCCGCGGCGGCGATCTCGCGGCGGCGCTGGCGGCGGCGCGCAGCGCCCAGAACGCGCAGCCGGACGCGGCCTCGCCGCGGATCCAGGAGGCGCTGCTGCTGGAAGCGGCGGGTGACCTCCCCGCCGCCACCGCGGCGGCGCGCGCGGCGACCGAGCGCGAGCGGACCAACTGGCGCAACTGGCTGGTGCTCTCGCGGCTCGAGGCCAAGCAGGGGCACGCCAAGGCCGCGGTGCGGGCCTTCGCCGAGGCCAAGTCGCTCAACCCCCGCTCGCCGCTCTTCGGAGGCGAAGACTGATGGCTCCCGACTCGCGCCGGATCAGGGACGACCTGCCGCCCGACCTCGGGCCGGCCGAGCTGGAGCGGATAACGGCGATCGCGGAGCGGCTCGAGCAGGAGCGGCCGCTGCCGGCGCCAGGCTTCCGCGGCGAGCTGGGGCGCCTGCTCGCCGGCGCCGAGGCGGAGGGCGCGGTGGCGCCGAGGCGGATTCGCTCGCTCGCCTTCTCCTCCGCCCTCTCCGGCCTCCTCCTGCTCGCGGTCGCCGCCGTCGGCGTCGCCGGCAGCGGCCCTTTCGCCGCATGAGCGTGGCGCCTTTGTCAACCACTGGTTTGCAAAAGCGCCACGACTCCGGGGCGCCACCGCGCGAGTGCGACGTCGCGATCGTCGGCGGCGGCATCCTCGGCATGGCGGTGGCGCGCGAGCTGCTCGGCCGCCGCCCCGGGGCGCGGCTCTGCGTGCTCGAGGGCGAAGACCGGATCGGGCGCCACCAGACCGGCCGTTCCAGCGGCGTGATCCACGCCGGCATCTACTACGAGCCGGGATCGCTGAAGGCGAAGCTCTGCGTCGAGGGAGCACGGGAGCTGTACGCATACTGCGACGAGCGCCAGATCCCCTACGAGAAATCCGGCAAGCTCGTGCTCGCGGCCGACGCGGGCGAGCTGGGACGGCTCGACGAGCTCGAGCGCCGCGGCCGCGCCAACCGGGTTCCGGACCTGCGCCGCCTCGGCGGCGAGGAGATCGCCGCGATCGAGCCGCACGCGCGCGGCGTCGCCGCCCTGCACTCGCCCCACACCGGCGTCGTCGACTTCGTCGCCGTCGCCGAGTCCTACGCCGCCGACGTGCGCGAGGCCGGCGGCTCGACCCACATGGGCGCGCGGGTCAGCGGCGCCGCCCCCGAGCAGGGAGGGATCGCGATCCAGCATCGGCGGGGGACGACCAGCGCCAGGTCCGCGGTCTTCTGCGCCGGCCTCTGGTCGGACCGCCTCGCGATCGCCTGCGGCGCCCCAGCCGACCCCCGCATCGTCCCCTTCCGCGGCGGCTACCTGCGGCTGCCGCGGAACGCCGCCGACCTGGTCCGCGCCAACGTCTACCCGGTCCCGGAGCCGGACCTGCCCTTCCTCGGCGCCCACCTGACCCGGACCATGGCCGGCGAGGTGCTGATCGGCCCGAGCGCCCTGATCGCCCCGGCCCGCGACGCCTACGAGCTGCACCGGGTGCGCGCCCGCGACCTCGGCCAGACCGTCGCCTGGCCGGGAACCTGGCGCCTCATGGGCCGCCACTGGCGCGCCGGCCTGCAGGAGATCCGCCACGCGACCAGCAGCCGCGCCTTCGTCGCCGCCGCGGCGAAGCTGGTCCCGGAGCTGCGCGGGGTGAGGGCCGAAGCCGGCCCCGCCGGGATCCGTGCCCAGGCGCTCGGCCGCGACGGCAAGCTGGTCGACGACTTCGTCGTCCACCGCACCGAGCGGGCGATCCACGTCCGCAACGCCCCCTCCCCCGCCGCCACCTCCTCACTGGCCTTGGCCCGCCTGATCGCCGACCAGCTCGAGGCCGCCGACGGCGGCGGCTGAGGCCGTCTGGAACAGGGTCGCTAGAAACGGACGCGGGTGCGGATGACGACGTCGTCGACGCTGCCGATCACGCCGTTGCCGGCTTTGACGGCGCCGATCGTGACCGCGGAAGCGCGGCCGGTGAGTTCGCCCGCGGTTTCGTCGCTCGCTTCGGCGACGACGGTGCCGCCGACGGAGGCGGAGAGTTTCGCTTTGCCCGGTTCGGAGTTGACCGCGCGCAGCCGCAGCGCGTTGGCTTTGTTGACCCCCATCAGCTCTTTGACGTCCTTCGCGATCGCCAGGTATTCGCTGCCCGCGGCGGTGACCTTGACCAGCTGCACCTTGCGCTGCAGCGGGAAGGCGAGCAGCTGGTACTTGGCGCCGCCACCGGCCCGCAGCTCAAGCCCGAGGTAGGCCTTCCGCTGCAGCGCCGTCGGCGTTCCGCTCAGCAGCCGCTCGGTGGCGGCGATCTCGAGGTCGCGGCCGAGCACCGGGGTGCGCAGCGAGCAGGCGTCGGTGGCTTTGCCAACTGAGATCCGCATCGCGCCGCCAGCGCCGGCGCGGCCGCAGCTGGCGCCGGAGAGCTTGATCATCTGCGAGCGCTGCCCGAGGGCCTCCATCTCGTTGCGGTAGATGCCGACCATCGCCGCGCCGACCGACGTGGCGGTGACGAGCACGGCAAGCGCCGCGACGCCGAAGATGGCTGCAAATCGAGTCTTCATCGGTCGCAACCTAAACACAGCGGGGCCGGAAAGATGCGGGCCGCCCCACCCTGAACGGCGGATTTCGGCCCCGCGTCTGTGCCGTTCCTCCGCCCCAATCCCCGAGCAGCAAATACCATTCCCTACATGAGCGACCACAGACTTCCCGAGCGCGACCGCCCCTGGGTGATGCGCACCTACGCCGGCCACTCCGACGCGAAGCGCTCCAACGAGCTCTACCGCGGCAACCTCGCCAAGGGCCAGACCGGCCTCTCGATCGCCTTCGACCTGCCGACCCAGACCGGCTACGACCCCGACCACGTCCTCGCCCGCGGCGAGGTCGGCAAGGTCGGCGTCTCGATCGCCAACAAGGGCGACATGCACCAGCTGCTCGACAGCATCCCGCTCGACGACATGAACACCTCGATGACGATCAACGCGACCGCCGCCTGGCTGCTCGGCCTCTACGTCACGGTCGCCGAGGAGAACGGGGTCGACCGCTCCCTGCTCAAGGGCACGACCCAGAACGACATCATCAAGGAGTACCTCTCGCGCGGCACCTACGCCTTCCCGCCCGAGCCCTCGATGCGGCTGATCGCCGACATGGTCGCCTTCAGCGTCAACGAGGTGCCGAACTGGAACCCGACCAACATCTGCAGCTACCACCTGCAGGAGGCCGGGGCGACGCCGGTGCAGGAGATCGCCTACGCGCTCTCGACCGGGATCGCCGTGCTCGACGAGGTGAAGGCCCGCGGCCAGGTCGCCGAAGCTGACTTCCCGAAGGTCTTCGGCCGCATCTCCTTCTTCGTCAACGCCGGCATCCGCCTGGTCGAGGAGATCGCGAAGCTGCGCACGATGAGCGCGCTCTGGCAGCAGATCGGGCGCGAGCGCTACGGAGTCACGGACGAGAAGATGCTGCGCTTCCGCTACGGCGTCCAGGTCAACAGCCTCGGCCTGACCGAGGCGCAGCCGGAGAACAACATCCAGCGGATCGTGGTCGAGGCGCTGGCGGTGACGCTGAGCCGCGATGCCCGCGCCCGCGCCCTGCAGCTGCCGGCCTGGAACGAGGCGATGGGGCTGCCCCGGCCCTGGGACCAGCAGTGGAGCCTGCGGATCCAGCAGGTGCTGGCGAACGAGACCGACCTGCTCGAGTACCCCGACATCTTCGCGGGCTCACACGTCATGGATGGCCTGGTCGCGGAGCTGACCGAGGGGCCCGGGCCGAGATGGCGGTGGTCGAGGAGCACGGCGGCGCGGTCAACGCCGTCCCCTACATGAAGGCCCGCCTGGTCGAGTCGCACCGCGAGCGGGTCGCCCGGATCGAGAGCGGCGAGCAGAAGGTGATCGGCCAGAACAGCTTCACCGAGAGCGAGGACTCGCCGCTGACGGCCGGCGCCGACGGCGGCATCCTCACCCCCGACCCCGAGGTCGAGCGCGAACGGATCGAGGCGCTCGAGCAGTGGAAGGCGGAGCGCGACGACGCGGCCGTCTCCGCGGCGCTCGCCGAGCTGGCCAAGGTCGCCGCGGACGAGTCGCGGAACATCATGCCGGCGACGATCGCGGCCGCTAAGGCGGGCGCGACGACCGGCGAGTGGGCCGAAACGATGCGCGAGGTGTTCGGCGCCTACCGCGCCCCGACCGGGGTCGATGGCGCCGCCCCGCCGGCCGACCGCGAGCAGCTGGAGGCGATCCGCGCCCGGGTCGACGAGGTCTCCGCCCAGATCGGCCACCGGGTCAAGATCCTGGTCGGCAAGCCCGGCCTCGACGGCCACTCCAACGGCTCCGAGCAGATCGCCCTGCGCGCCCGCGACTCCGGCATGGAGGTGATCTACCAGGGGATCCGGCTGACCCCGGCCGAGATCGCCGAGTCCGCTTTGCAGGAGGACGTCGACGTGGTCGGCCTCTCGATCCTCTCCGGCTCCCACCTCGAGCTGATCCCCGAGGTCGTGCGCCTGCTGCGGGACGAGGGCGTCGATGTCCCCGTCGTAGTCGGCGGGATCATCCCGGTCGCCGATGCCGAGCGCCTGCGCGGCGCCGGCGTCGCCGGCGTCTACACGCCGAAGGACTTCGACATCAACAAGATCATGGGCGAGATCGTCGACCTCGTCGCCCAGCGCGCCAGCGCCGCCACGCCCGCCTGATCGCGCCGAGGTCGCGGGCGCGCGACAATGGAGCGATGAGCGAGCTGAATGGGGACCGGGCGGCGTGGCTGCGCTGCTACCGCTGCTGGTCGCAGAGCCTCGAGATCCAGATCCACTACGACGCGATCCGGCGCGTCGATCCCGACAGCGGGGTCCTCGCCGAAGGCATCGACGAGGTGCAGGAATCAGTCGTGCAGTGCCTCGACTGCATGCACGACCAGCCGCACCTGACCTTCCAGGACGATCGCGTGGTGCCGATCGAGGACCGCTGGCAACGGATGGTCGCCGGCACCCCCTGGGTCGCCTCCTGCACGGTCACGGTCGACCAGGACCGGGTCGAGACCTGCTCGGGGCCGGAGGCGATCGAGTTCCTCACCTACGGCGCCTTCGGCGACGCCGGCGTGCGCGAGTTCTTCACCCACGTCCGCTTCCACAAGCACGACGACGAGCAGATCGTCGTCCACCTCCTGGTCGAGCTCTACGCCCGCTCGGCCCAGGAGGCGACCGAGGTGCTCGAGGACGCCGCCCAGGGCCAGCTCGAGATCACCTCGCTCGCGGAGGAGTCGCGGCCGCCGGCGCACGCCTCCGACGAGGCTCACTGAGCCGCGCCCGCGGACAGGAATCTCGCTGCAAAGCGGGACTTGCTGGAAGCGGAGAGCTTCACTTATCGTTAACGCGTTGTGAACCGGCCTTCGTTCTGGATCAAGATCACGCACGGAGTCAACGTCGTCATCTGGCGGACGCCGCTGCCGCATCGCGCCAAGCGGCTGCTCAGCGGCAGCGTGTACCGCAACCCTCCGATGGGCGCCGCGCGAGCGGTCGAAACCCTCGAAGCGCTGGAGCGGGCGGATGTCACCGTCTGCTGCATGGGCGGCTGGGGCATCGATGCTCTGCTCGGCGAACAGAGCCGCACGCACCGCGACCTCGACCTGATCGTCGACCGCACAAACTGGGACGCGGCGCTTCCGGCCCTGGCTGGCCTCGGCTATGAGAAGTGGTACGAGCAGTCGGGCGACAAGCCATTCGAGGACCGGGTCGTCGTCCGCGACGCGGCCATGCGCGTCGTCGACATCCACCCGCTCGACCTCGAGCAGGCCGATCTCTCGATCGCCTCCGGAACGATCGACGGGCACCCGGTCAAGTGCATCTCGGCCGAGCAGCAGTTCCACTCCCACCAGAGATTCCGCAAGCGGCTGCCGCACGAGCGCCGCACCCAGCGCAGCAACAGAGAAGTCGCGCGGCGCGCGCTCAAGGCCGAAACCGGCTCCGCCGAGTGAACCGGATGGCAAACTCGGTCGTATCCGGTTAGCGATGCCGCACCGGTCGGGCACCGGGCATCGAACATACGTCCGCTAGTCTCGCCCAGATGGCAGCGCAAGCGGCGTTGCCAAACTCAACCGCGAAATTTCTCAACCGATAGCCCGTCTGGCTATGGAGATTTGGAGTCAACCGGACTATTTTTCATGGAGCACGCGCAGAGATCGTCCAGCGCGTGCCTTTTTGAGGAAACGTGCGAGCTCAGCCCCAGCGCGAGCAACCGACCGCACCGATGGATAACCCGACCGCATCCCCTTCTGAGCGCTCCGAGTCCGACTCGGCCCTGCCGCTGACCAGCGAGAAACGGGGCCAGCAGGCGGAGTCCTCGCATCGCGCCCGGCGCCGTGGCGCCGTCCTCGCGCGAATGCTCTACTCCGGTGACGCGCTGGCCGCCTTCGCCGCCGCCGCGCTCGCGGTTGCCCTGGTCGGCGACTTCTCGACCGCCGGCCTCGCCTACATCCTCTGCGCCGGCCTGCTCTGGCCCTTCGCCGCCTTCAGCATCGGCCTCTACCGGGCCGACCAGCTCGCCACCTGGGCCTCCGCCGTCTCCGAGATCCCGCGCGGCTTCGTCGCCGTGCTGCTGATCACCTGGCCGCTGTTCGGCGTCGCCTCGGTCCTCGACCTCGGCCAGGTCGTCGCCCTCACCTTCCTCACCGTTGCCGCCACCGCCGTCTTCGCCGGCTGCGCCCGCGCGGTCGTCCGCGCCGGCCTGCACCGGACGCCCGACCTGCGCCAGCGCACCCTCATCCTCGGCTCCGGCGTGGTCGCCGGCCAGGTCGTCAAAAAGCTCCACAACAACGTCCAGTTCGGCCTCGTCCCGGTCGGCATCGTCGACGACGACGTGCACGACATCGGCACCCCCGACCTGCCCTGGCTCGGCCGCTTCAAGGACCTCGACGCGATCATCGAGGCGCAGAACATCGACCGCGTGATCATCGCCTTCTCGAAGGCCAGCCACGAAGAGCTGCTGGAGTCGATCCGGGCCTGCCGCGACGCCGGCGTCGCGATCGACGTCGTCCCCCGCCTCTTCGAGTTCCTCGACGGCGTCCGTGCCCTCGACCAGGTCGGCGGCCTGCCGCTGCTCTCGATCGGGGTGCCGATACTGACCTCGACCTCGATGGCCGCGAAGCGGATCCTCGATGTCGTCGTCAGCGCCACCCTGCTGACCGTTTTCTCGCCCGTGCTGCTGGCTCTAGCGATCGCGATCAAGGTCGAGTCGCGCGGGCCGGTCTTCTTCCGCCAGCCGCGCGCCGGCCGCGGCAACACCAGCTTCCAGCTGATCAAGTTCCGCTCGATGTACGTCGACGCGGAGCAGCGCAAGAAGGAGTTCGAGGAGATGAACGAAGCCGGCGACGGCGTCATGTTCAAGATCCGCGAGGACCCGCGGGTGACCCGCCTCGGCCGCACCCTGCGCCGCTTCTCGCTCGACGAGCTGCCGCAGCTGTTCAACGTGCTCAAGGGCGAGATGAGCCTGGTCGGCCCGCGCCCGCTGATCTTCCCGGAGACCGCGGCGCTGGACGAGGTCTGGCATCTGCGGCGGCTCGAGCTGCGGCCCGGGCTGACCGGCCCCTGGCAGGTCTACGGCCGCTCTCGACGCCCCTTCCAGGAGATGGTCCGCTTCGACTACCAGTACGTCGCCGGGTGGTCGCTGGCGCGCGACATCGAGATCCTGCTTGCCACCGTCCCCGCCGTGATGTCGGGGCGTGGCGCCTACTAACACCAACGCTTCGGTCGCGCTCGCCCACGACTACCTGCTGACGATGCGGGGGGCGGAGCGCACGTTCGCCGAGATCGCGGCCTGCTGGCCGGCGGCGCCGATCTACACCCTGCTCTACGACGAGGGCGCGGTCGCCGACGGCTTCGCCGGCCGCGAGGTCCACACCTCCGGCCTGCAGCGGCTCGGCGCCAGCCAGCGCAGCTTCCGCTACCTGCTGCCCTTCTTCCCGGGCGCGACCGAGCGGCTCCCGGTCGGCGAGTACGACCTGCTCGTCTCCAGCAGCAGCGCCTTCGCCCACGGCCTGCGGCCGCGGTCCGGCGCGCTCCACGTCTGCTACTGCCACAGCCCCTTCCGCTACGCCTGGTTCGAGCGCGAGCGGGCCGAAGCCGAGGCGCCGCGCCTCGCCCGGCCGCTGATGCGGCGGACCCTGAAGCGGATCCGCGACTGGGACCTCGAGGCGGCCGGGCGGGTCAGCCGCTACGTCGCCAACGCCCGCATCACCCAGGAGCGGATCGAGCGGCTCTACGGGGTCGAGGCCGAGATCGTCCACCCCCCCGTCGCGGTCGAGCGGTTCGCGATCGCCGCGCCGGAGGACTTCCTCCTCTTCGTCGGCCAGGTCGTCCCCCACAAGCGGGTCGAGGTCGCGCTCGAGGCGGCCCGGCTCGCCGGCCGGCCGATCAAGGTGGTCGGCGCCGGGCCCGACCTGCCGCGCCTCGAAGCGCTCTTCGGCGGCCGACGTGGAGTTCCTCAGCAACGTCTCCGACGGTCGCCTGACCGATCTTTATGCTCGCTGCATCGCCCTCGTCGTGCCAAATATCGAGGAGTTCGGGATCGCCGCGGTCGAGGCCCAGGCCGCCGGCAGGCCGGTCGTCGCGGTCAACCGCGGCGGCGTCCGCGAGACCGTCGTCGACGGCGAGACCGGCGTCCTCGTCGACGGCGAAGACGCGGCGGCGCTGGCCGCGGTACTGCGCGACACCGACTTCACCCGCTTCGACCCGGCCACGATCCGCGCCAACGCGGAGCGCTTCAGCGCCGCCAACTTCCGCCAGCGCTTCAAATCACTAGTCGACCGCTACGCCAGCGCGTAGCCAAGGAGGACCCTTGAGCAACCTGACCCTGATCACCGGTGGTGCCGGCTACGTCGGCGCCGAAGTCGCGACCGCCCTGCTCGACGCGGGCCGCGAGGTCCGTGTCCTCGACTCGCTGCTGCACGGCCAGGAGGAGATCGCGCGGATGCTCGAGCAGCGCGGCGCCGACGTCCGCATCGGCGACCTCCGCGACGACGAGGCGCGCCGCGGCGCCGTCGCCGGCGCCGCGGCGATCGTCCACCTCGCCGCGATCGTCGGCGACCCGGCCTGCGCCCGCGACCCGGAGCTGGCCCGTGAGACCAACGTCGAGGCGACCCGGTCGCTGATCGCCGACGCCCGCGAGGCCGGCGTCAAGCACCTGATCTTCGCCTCGACCTGCTCAAACTACGGCCGCATGGCCGACCCGGAGACGCCGGTCGACGAGGAGGCGCCGCTGGCGCCGGTCTCGCTCTACGCCGAACAGAAGGTCGAGATCGAGCAGATGCTGCTCGAGAACGGCAGCGGGCCGACCGCGCCGACCTGCCTGCGCTTCGCCACCGTCTACGGGGCGGCGCCGCGGATGCGCTTCGACCTCACCGTCAACGAGTTCACCCGCGAACTCTGGGCCGACCGCGACCTCGAAGTCTTCGGCGAGCAGTTCTGGCGCCCCTACGTCCACGTCCGCGACGCCGCCCGCGGCATCCTCACCGTGCTCGAGGCCGGACCGGAGGAGGTCGGCGGCGACGTCTTCAACGTCGGCGACAGCGACGAGAACTACCGCAAGCTCGATCTGGTCGAAGTGATCACGAAGGAGATCGACCGCGGCAACGTCAGCTACGTCCACCGCGACGAGGACCCGCGCGACTACAAGGTCTCCTTCGCGAAGATCAAGCAGCGGCTCGGCTTCGAACCGGAGATGCGGGTGCCCGACGGCGTCCGCGAGATCGCCGGCGGGCTCGACGCCGAGACCTTCGGCGACCCCTTCGACGCTCGGCACCGCAATACGCCGTAGCGCAGCCGCAGACCGCTTTGCAAGTGGCAAAGCGTCTCTAGTACAAACGTCCAGAGAGGGTTGAAAAACCGAGGGATGCCGTTCCGTCGCCCGATGACGGGACGGCATGCGGTTCCCACTCCCCCACAGCCTTCGTTTCCTCCTCCTCGCGATCGCCGCGCTCTGCGCCTTCGCCGCGACGAGCGCCTCCCCCGCCGCCGCCAAGGAGCGCGCCGACGTCGGCGCGTCGATCTCGGTCGCGGGGCCGGGCAGCGCCGCCACCGACTGCAGCGAGCGCGTCGCCCGCACCGTGCGCCGGCTCGGCGCCCGCGGCCCGCGCGGCGCCGCCGCCAGCCGCCGCGCCCGCCGCGCCGAGACCCGGCAGCGCCGCCGCTGCGCGAAGCTGCAGCGCGAGGCGAAGCGCAAGGCGACCGCCAGCGTCCTTCCCACCCAGACCAGCGGCAACCTGGTGATCTCGATCGACGGCGGCCACGGCGGCTGGACCGACGACGAGGTCGAGCACCGCGCCGCGCTCGGCGCCGCCGTCACCCGCCACGAGTGGGATCCCTATGAGCCGGTCGACGAGCAGGAGGACGTGGTCGAAGAGGCGGCCGGTGAAATCGGCACCCGGATCCACGCGCTGCTCGGCGGCAACGACCTCGGCGACCCGAACAACTACCGCGACTTCGTCGTCGCCTTCATCCGCCGCTACGGCGTCGGCGGCAGCTTCTGGGCCGAGCACCCCGAGTACGACCAGCGCTACGCGATCACCACGGTCGAGCTCGGCAACGAGCCCTACTTCGGGGAGATGTCGGCTGAGGAGTACGCGGCCGCGGTGCGGCCGGCGCTGGAAGAGATCCAGCGCCTCGGGCTGCCGGTCCAGGTCGTCCTGCCGAGCCGCGTCTACGGCAAGGACACGAAGTGGGTCGACACCCTCTACGCGCAGATCCCCAACCTCAACACGCTCTTCCACGCCTTCGCCGACCACCCCTACTGGTACGGGCACGACCCGGCCGAGGTGAGCGCGGCGGGGCCGTTCGGGCGGATCGAAATGCTGCGCAAGCGGATGAACGAACTCGGCGCCAACACGAAGCCGATCTTCATCACCGAGTACGGCGAGTCGACCGCCGCCTGCGGCGAGGAGTGCATCGACGAGGGCACCCAGGCGACCCACCTGCGGCAGATGATCGAGGCGATCGTCGGCCGTCCCGACTGGGGCGTGAAGATGCTCTCGGTCTTTCAGCTGATCGACCGCGGCACCGGCAGCAGCGACCGCGAGCTTGGGTTTGGCCTGCTGCGTGAGGACGGCACCCCGAAGCCCTCCTACGGGCTGGTCCAGGGCGCGATGCAGCAGTACCGGGGGTAGCCGACTTCGGTACCGGGCGTTACGGATTTGACAAGCGCCCCCGTCCTCGCAAGGCTGCCCCTGCATGGACGAACGTACGAGTCCCTCCCAGCTGGCGCTGAAGGCCGTCCTCGTCGCCGCGATCGTGATGCTCGCGGCCGCGACCGGGCTCTCGCTCGTCGCGACCGACCCCGCCCAGGACCGGGCGCCGGCCAGCAGCAGCGTCGCCAACGGCGCGCGCCTGGCCCTGGGCGAGGCGCACGAGGCAGCCACGAGCCGCCGCGTGCCCGGGCTGATCGCCCGCGCCCGGGCGACCGGCGGCGTCGCCGCCACGCCCGGCCGCTCGCGGCCGCCACGAGCGCAGGCGCCAAGCATCGC
Source organism: uncultured Actinomycetes bacterium (assembly GCA_963728025.1). Lineage (GTDB taxonomy): Bacteria > Actinomycetota > Thermoleophilia > Solirubrobacterales > 70-9 > VAYN01. The sequence continues at coordinate 320,820 of CAVSIF010000005.1, forward strand.
GGCCGCCACCCCGGCGCCGGCCCCAGTCCCGGCCTCCGCCCCCCTGCCCGTCCCGGCCGGCAGCCCTGAGCCAGGAGCGCCGAGCGCCCCGCCGGTCACGCCAGCCCCGGCCCCAACCCCGCCGCTCACCCCCACTCCGCCCGTGACCACGCCGCCCCCTTCAAGCCCCGCGCCCCAGCCCGAACCGGAACCGGGCCCGCCGCCGAAAACCTCGAAACCGGAAATCGACCCCGGGGTTCCGGTCGAACCGCCGGCGCCGGCGCCGCGACCCGGGCTGGTGCTAGGCGTCGACGGCGGCTACGCCGGCTGGGTGCCCACCGAAGTCGCGCAGCGGGCCGCGCTCGGCGCCGCCGTCACCCGCCACGAGTGGCACATCTCCGAGCCGGTCACCAGCGAGGAAGACCAGGTACTGGCGGCGGCGACCGAAATCGGCACCCGCATCCTCGCCCTGCTCGGCGGCAACGACATCGGCGAGCCGGAGCAATACCGCGACTGGGTGGTCGCCTTCGTCCGCCACTACGGCCCCGGCGGCAAATTCTGGGACGACCACCCCGAGCTCGACGAGGCGCGCTACGCGATCGACACGATCGAGCTCGGCAACGAGCCCTACTTCGGCGAGATGTCGGCCGAGGAGTACGCCGACACGGTGCGGCCGGCGCTGGAAGAGATCAAGCGCCTCGACCTCCCGGTCAAGGTAGTGCTGCCGGTCTACCTGCACGGCGAGAACGTCTCCTGGATCGACACGCTCTACGAGCGCATCCCCAACCTCAACTCGCTCTATTACGCCCCCGCCTTCCACCCTTACTGGTACGGGAACCACCCAGCCACCCCCGGTGACAGCGGCCCGTTCGAGCGGATCGAGACCCTGCGCCAGCGCCTCGACCAGCTCGGCGCCGCGGCGAAGCCGATCTACCTGACCGAGTACGGCGAGTCGACCGCGAGCTGCGGCGAGGAGTGCGTCAGCGAGGCCGAGCAGGCGGCGCACCTGGGGGCGATGATCGAGGCGATCGCGACCAACGCCGACTGGCGGATCGGCCTGCTCTCGGTCTTCCAGCTGATCGACCGCGGCACCGGCAGCAGCGACCGCGAGCTGCAGTTCGGCCTCCTGCGCGAGGACGGCAGCGCGAAGCCGGCCTACGAGATCGTCCGCGCGGCGATGCAGCTGTACCGCTAAAGCACCGCTCGCCGGGCGTCGATCCAGGTCCGGCACTCTTCCTATACTCGCCGCGCCGTCCGCCCCACGGCCGGCGTCGCCCGATGCGGACCGCGATCGCCACCTCATTCACGCCCAGCCTCGACTCCGGCCGCGCCCGCCGTACCTACGGTCTCGTGCGGGCGCTGGCGGCGGGTGGCCCGGTCGACCTCGTCTACGGCGCCTTCGGGGCCGCCGAGCCGCACCCCACCTACATGGAGATCGAGAACCTGCGCCTGCACCGGGTCGAGCGGCCCGGCACTCTCGCCCGCCTCCCCGCCTACGCGCGCGCTCGCCTGCGCGGCGTCCCCGACGACTTCGCGCGCGGGATCTGGCCCGGGGTCGCCGCCCGCGCGAGCGAGCTGGCGGCCGACGAGGAGACCCGCCTGATCGCCGAGGGGCCGGTCGCGGCAGCGGCGCTGCTGCCGCTGGCGCGGCGCCGGCCGGCGATCTACAGCGCCCACAACCTCGAGTCCGCCTTCCGCCACCGGCTCGACGAAGCGGGAATGTCGCTGGCGGCACTGGAGCGCTTCGAGCGGCTGCTGCTGGAGCGCTTCGCGGAGAGCTGGATGGTCTCGCCGGCCGACATCGACGGGGCGGCGGCGCTCGCCCCCGGCGCCAAGCTGCGGCTCGTCCCCAACGTCGTCGACGTCGCCGCGATCGAGCCGGTGCCGCCGCGCCAGGGCCAGCGCCTCGTCCTCTTCGTCGCCGACCTCTCCTACGAGCCGAACCGCGGCGCCCTGCGCTTCCTCTTCGAGCAGGCGATGCCGAGCCTCTGGGAGCGGGCGCCCGACGTCCAGCTCCAGGTTGCCGGCAAGGGCAGCGGTGAGATCGAGCCGCCCGACCCGCGGATTACCGCGAGCGGCTTCGTCCCCGACCTGCGCGACCTCTACCTGGCCGCCGGCTGCGTCGCGGTGCCGCTGCTCGAGGGTGGCGGCTCGCCGCTGAAGTTCGTCGAGGCGCTGGCCTACGGCATGCCGATCGCCGCGACCCCGCTGGCCGCCGCCGGGCTCGAGGCGCGGGCCGGCGAGCACTACGTCGAGGGAGCCGCCGACGGCGGCGCCTTCGCCCGCGCGCTGGAGGCGGCGCTCGACCCGGCGCGGGGCAACCCGCTGGCCGCCGCCGGCCGCGAGCTGGCCGAGCGCGAGTACTCGATCGAGGCGCTGGAGCGGCGCCTGGCGGCATGAGGATCGTCTCGGTGATGACCGGCGCCGCCCCCGGGGGAGCGGAGTTCGCCACGGTCGAGCTGCTCGACGCGCTGATCGAGCGCGGCCACGAGGCGGTGATGCTGAGCGACTCCCCCGCGATCGGGCGCGAGACCCGGGTCGAGGTCCACCCGCTGGAGCTGGGGCCGAAGCTCTCCGGCCGCGACTGGCCACGGCTGGCGCTGCGCTGGCCGGCGCTGCGGGCGCGGCTGCGCGCAGCGCTTGAGGCCGAGGCCCCATACGACCTGCTGCTGCTCCACTACAAGAAGGAGCAGCTGCTGGCGCCGGGGTTGCCGGCATCGCTACGGCCCCAGATCGCCTGGTGCGAGTGGGGCCCGGTGCCGCGCCAGATGCGCCAGGGCCCGGCCGCTGGGCCTACGCCCGCGCCGGTCGCGGCGCCGGCCCGGTGCTGGCGATCTCTGCGGGCACCCGCCAGTCGGTGATCGACGCCGGGGTCGCGGCGAGCAAGGTGACGGCGCTGCCGAACGCGATGCGGACCGAGGAGATCCAGTTCAGCGCCGCGGGCCGAGCGCGGATCCGGGCCGAGCTCGGCATCCCGGCCGCGGCCTTCACGGTCGGCTGCGTCTCCCGCTTCCACCCGAAGAAGCGCAACGACGTCCTGATCGACGCGGTCGGGATGCTCGGCGCGGAGACCCATCTGATCCTCGCCGGCTCCGGCGAGACCGAGGCCGAGCTGCGCGCGCACGCGGCCCCGCTCGGCGAGCGCGCCCACTTCCTGACCACGCCGGGGGCCGAGATCGGCGACGTGCTCTCGGCCTTCGACGTCTCGGTCTTCTGCCCCAGCCCGGCCGAGGGCCAGCCGCGCGCGGTGATCCTCGGAATGCTCGCCGGGCGGCCCTGCGTCTCAACCGGGGCCGAGGGCGTGGTCGGCCTGATCGAGGAGGAGTTCGGGACGATCGTCTCCCCCGAGAACGATCCCGACGCGGTCGCCGCGGCCCTGCGCCCCTACGAGGACGACCCGGAGCGGGTGCGCCGCGAGGGCGAGCTGGCGGCGCGGCGGGCGCGCGAACGCTTCGACCGCGCCGTCGTCGCAGCCGAGGCGGAGCGGCTGATCGAGGCGGCGAAAGGGGCACCGGCGTGAGCGCCGCTGGGCGCGAGGAGGAGCCGCTGCGCCTGCTCGTCGTCGACGAGGGGGTGCTCGGCCACCGCACGCTGAAACGCCAGCTGGCGGCGGCGTTGGAGGCGATGCCGGAGGTCGAGGCGCGGATGGTCACGGTGCCGCCGCCGAGCCGCTTCGGGCGGCTCTGGCTGCGGCGGGTGCGGCGGCTCGGCGACGCCGACCTGCAGGGCCTGCGCTGGCGCCTGCGCTGGTCCTGGCAGGCCCGCCGCCTGCTCAAGCGCAACAGCGCCTGGGCCGACGCCGCGCTGCTCATCACCCAGGCCTCGGCGCTGCTCTGCAAGGGCCCGATGCGGCGCCTGCCCGTCGTGCTCTCGGTCGACGCCACCGTCGGCCAGTTCACCGCGCTCGAGTACCACGGCCCGCGCGACCGCCACTCGGCCCGCCAGCAGCGGCTGATCGCGCGGCTGGAGCGGCGCGCGATCGCGAACGCGGCGGCGGTGATGGCCTGGACCGAGTGGAACGCGGCGGCGCTGCGCGAGGAGTACGGGATCAAGCCGCCGCGGCTGGCGACGCTCCACCCCGGCCTCGACGCCGCCTGGTGGGCCGCGGCGGCGGACGCTCGCCCGGCGGACCGCGAGGGGCCGATGCGGGTCCTCTTCGTCGGCAACGACGTCGAGCGCAAGGGCCTCGGCACGCTGGTCGAGGCGGTCGCCCGGCTCGAGGGCGAGGCGGTGCTCGAGGTGGTCAGCGGCGACGAGATCCCGCAGCGCGAGTTCATCCGGGTCCACCGCGGGATCTCCGCCAACACCGAGGAGCTGCGCGCGATCTACGCCGCCGCCGACGTCCTCGCCCTGCCGACCCGGGCCGACGCGGTGCCCTGGGCGGTGCTCGAGGGGATGGCAGCCGGGCTGCCCGTGGTCGCCTCCGAGGTCGGCGCGGTCGGCGAGCTGCTCGGCGGCTGCGGCGAGCCGGTCCCGCCCGGCGACGCCGAGGCCCTGGCGGCGGCGCTGCGCCGGCTCGCCGCCGACCCCGAGCGGCGGCGCCGGCTCGCCGCCGCCGGCCGTGAGCGCGTCGCCGCGCACTACGACAGCGCCGTCCAGACCCCGCGCCTGGTCGAGCTGCTCGCCGGCGTCGCCGAGACCTCAGGAGCCGGACGGCGGCGGATGCGGCGGCGCACCTTCGTCGCGCTCGGAGCCGGGGCCGCCGGCGTCGCGGTCGCCGCTCCCTACGCGGTGCTCGCGACCGGCGAGGAGTTCGAGCAGCTGGTCGCCGACCGGCTCGGGATCGAGCCGGAACTCGCCAAGCAGCTGCTGCGGCGAGCGCGCGCCGAGTACGGCGACACCGAGTACGACGCCCGCGCCGCCGCCTTCGCGCTCGCGGTCCGCGACCCGGTCGCGCTGGTGATGCCCGAGAACGCCCGCCGCAAGGCGATCGACGGCCTGCTCGAGCCGATGCTCTCGGCGCCCGCCGCCAACCTCGCCTACACCGTCACCGGCACCGACCCCGGCGTCCCCACCTGCTCCGGCCTGGTGCGACCGAGTTGAGGACGATCGAGACCGATATCGCCGTGGTCGGCTCCGGGATCAGCGGCCTGCTCGCCGCCTGGCAGCCGCTGCTCGCGGGCCGCCGGGTGACGATGCTCGAGCGCGGCGCGCTCAAGACCCACGCCGAGCAGCTCGCCGACCATGCCTGGGCAGCCGACGTCCCCGGGGCGCGGCCGAACAACGAAACCGCGCCCGGCACTCCCCCCTACCCCTGGAGCTACGTCTACGGGGTCGGCGGCTCCTCCCTGCACTGGTCCGGCGCCACCCCGCGCTTCAGCCCCGCCGACCTGAAGATGCGCAGCAGCTTCGGGGTGATGGTCGACTGGCCGCTCTCGCTCGAGCAGCTGTTGCCGTTCTACCGCGCCGCCGAGGCGGCGCTCGGCGTCGCCGGCGCCCCCGGCGAGGGCGGCCCGGCCGCGGGCGCCCCGGTGCCGGGGACGCGCGCCCAGCCGGCCCACCCGCTCAGCCCGATCGACGCCGCGGTCGCGCCCCACCTGCAGCCGTTCCGCCCCCTGCCGCAGGCGCGCCCGTCCGAGGCGGTCGGCTCGCGGCCCGCCTGCTGCGGCTCCGCCGTCTGCGCGCTCTGCCCGGTCGACGCCCGCTTCTCCGCCCTCAACGGCCTCGCCCCGGTGCTCGAGCACCCGCGGCTGAAGCTGCTCGAACAGACCGTCGCCGCCCGCCTGCGGCGCGGCGCCGGTGGCCGGATCGAGGCGATCGAGGCGCTCGGCCCCGGCCGCGAGCGGGTCGAGGTCCGGGCGGAGCGCTTCGTCCTCGCCGCCAACGGGATCGAAAATCCCGGCGTCCTCCTGCGCTCCGGCCTCGACGGCCCCGCGGTCGGCCGCTACCTCTTCGACCACAGCCACACGACGGTGACCGTGAGCCTGCGCCGCCCGCTCGAGCCGGGCTACGGCAACACGCTCTCGACCGGGGTCTCGGAGGCGTTCCGCGAAGGCGCGTTCCGGGCGCGGCGCTCGGGCGCGATCCTCAGCCCCTTCAACCCGGGGACGCCGATCGGGCCGCTGCTCGGAGCCGCGGTCGCCGAGCGCAAGCCGGGCGAGGAGGCGCGGGCGGAGGCGCTCGCGAGCTGGCGGCGGCGGCTGCCGCTCGACCTGCTGACCGAAGACGTGCCCCAGGCCGAGCGCCGGGTCACCCTCTCGCCCAACCGCGACTCCTTCGGGCTGCCGCTGAACCGCACCTCCTATCCCGCCCCGACCCGCTACGAGACCGACGGCATCGAGCACGTGGTCGGCGAGCTGCGCAAGCGGCTGGCGCCGCTCGGGGTCGAGGCGGTCGCGGCCGCCCCGGGGCCGCGCGGCGGCCACCTGATGGGAACCTGCCGGATCGGCCCGCCCGACGCGGGCGTGGTCGACGCCGACCTGCGCCACCACGAGGCCGAAAACCTCTTCGTCGCCGGCTCCTCCGCCTTCCCCACCTACGGCCCGGTCCACCCGACCCTGACGATCGCGGCGCTGGCCGTGCGCCTGGGCGAGCTGCTGGCGGGCGAGAGCGCGCCGTGAGCGCGACGATCGCCGCCTGCGTGATCGCCCAGGACGAGGAGCGGCGCCTGCCCGCCTGCCTCGCGAGCGTCGAGTTCTGCGACGAGGTCGTGGTCGTCGACGGCGGCTCGCGCGACCGCACCCGCGAGGTCGCGGCGGCCGCGGGGGCGAAGGTGGTCGAGAGCCCCTGGCCCGGCTTCGGCGCCCAGCGCAACGTCGCGCTCGACCACGCCACGGCCGACTGGGTGCTGGAGATCGACGCCGACGAGCGGGTCAGCCCGGAGCTGGGGCGCGAGGTGCGCGCCTTCCTCGCCGACCCGCCCGCGGGCGTGCGGATGACCGCGATCCCGATGCGCGAGAGCTTCCTCGCCCGGCCGCTCGGCCCGGCCGGGCGCTACCCGCGCTACCGGCACCGGCTGTTTCGCCGCGACGCCTTCCGCCACGACGAGTCGCGCAGCGTCCACGAGGGCCTCTGGCCGGACGGGCCGACCCACCCGTTCGCGGGCGAGATGACCCACGTGCTCGCCTCGAGCTGGGGCGAGGCGATCCGCGACGCCCGTGCCTACGCGCGGCTCGAGGGCGACCAGCGCAGCCGCCCCGGCCCCAGCGGAGCGCTGACCGGCATCGTCGTCCGGCCGGCGCTCAAGTTCGCCTACCGGGCGGGCGTCTACGGCGGCTGGCGCGACGGCTGGCGCGGGCTGGCGAAGATCTGGCTCGAGTGCGCCGCCGACGCGCTGGCGACCGTCTACCGGCTGCGCGGGGGCGCCGCCGACGGCCCCGAGGGCTTCGGCCAGGAGGCGCCGCGGCTGGGGCCGGTGCGGATCGTCGGCCTCGCGCTCGACCCGCGGGGCGCGGCGCGGCTCCTGCCCTGGCTCGAGGCCGCCGCCACGGCCGGCGCCGACGTCGCCCTGATCGGTGCCGACCCCGGGCGCAGCACGCCCGTGCGCCGCCGCGCCCTGGCCGCAAGCGGCCTGGACGAGTTCGTGCGGGCGCTCGACGCCGAGGACCAGCTGCGGCCGGTCGACGCGCTGCTACCAGCGGGGCGGCGCGAGCTACGCCGCCTGCGGCTGGTCCCCGGCGCGCTGCGCGGCGCGGTCGCGCCGCTCGATCCCGATTCCGTGCCTGAGCAAGCGGTACTCACCGTGCAGGAGCGCACCCGCCGCCCGAGAAATATCTAGGGCGATGACTATCCTGATTCAAGTCGTGTCCCGCCCCGCCCGATAGGCACCTCGACTGTGGAACTGAACGGCTACCTACGTCTGATCTGGTCCAGCAAGCGCTGGTTGCTGCTCTTCGCCGTGATCGTCGCGGCGGTCGTCTACCTGCTCTCCGCCTCGCGCGAGAACGAGTACGAAAGCACCGCGCTCGGCCAGATCGTCTCGACCAGCCAGGCCTCGGGCGAGATCCTCACCGAGGAAGAGCTGCTCAGCCTCTCCAACGTCTACAACTCGCTCGCCCAGACGCGGACCGTGATCGACCTCGCCCAGGAAGAGCCCGAGGTCAAAGGCCGCGAGGCCGAATTCGCCTCCAGCGTCGACGTCTCGCCCGAGTCGCGGGTCGGCGTGCTCGCCTTCAACGCGATCACCGGCGACCCCGAGACCTCGGCCGAATTCGCCAACGCCTACGCCAAAGCCTTCTCCGAGTACCTCTCCGGCCTCCAGGTGACCCAGCTGAAAGGCGCCCTGGAACCGATCCAGCAGCGGATCAACGAGATCGACGTCGAACTCGAAGAACTGGCGCCGGGCAGCCTCGAAAAAGCCAGCCTGCAGGTCGAGCTGGGGGCGCTGCAGGAGCAGATCGCCAGCCAGACCTCGAACCCGGGCGACTCGCTGCGGGTGGTCGAGCGGGCCGCGCCGGACCCCGACCGGGTCTCGCCGCAGCCGCTGCGCGACGCCCTGCTCGCCTTCATCGTCGCCCTCATCCTCGGCGCCTGCGCGATCTACCTCCGCGACCTCCTCTTCGACCGCTACGGCTCCGCCCAGGACGCCTCCCGCGACCTCGGGCTGCAGCTGCTCGGCGAGATCCCCAAGAGCCGCAACGACGAGCCGGCACTGGAGGCGTTCCGCAGCCTGCGCACGGCGATGGTCTTCGCGCTCGAGCGCTCCGGCAACTACGAGACCAACGGCGGCGTCGCCGGCGGCGCCGGCACGGTGCTGATCACCGGCGCCGAGTCCGGCTGCGGCAAGAGCTACGTCTCCTCCAACATCTCCCGCACCCTCGCCACCGAGGGGCGGCGGGTGACCACGGTCGACGCCGACCTGCGGCGGCCGACCATGCACGAGATCTTCAGGGCGCCCCTCTCTCCCGGCCTCAGCGACCTCCTGGTCGAGACCCCGGCGCCGGCGCCGGAGGACGTGACCGTCAACGTCCGCCTCACCCAGGTCGCGGCGACCGCGAGCGGTGAGCTGCAACTGGTCCCGGCCGGCGACCACTCCGAGGACGCGGTCGAGTCGCTCTCCTCGACGCGGATGAAAGACGTCGTCAAGTACCTGCGCTCCGACAACGACATCGTCGTCTTCGACAGCCCGCCGACTCTGGTCGTGGTCGACCCGATCGTGCTCGCCCGCTACGCCGACGGCGTCGTCTTCGTGATCGACTCGCGCCACACCCGCCGCCGCGACGCGCGCCGCGCGATCGAGGCGCTGCGCGCGACCGGGGCGCCGCTGCTCGGCTTCGCCTACAACCGCTCCAGCACGAAACAGACCCGCTACGACGCCTACCGGCCGGCCAGCCCCCAGCGCCAGCCCGCCGGGCGATCCAAGGAGACGCCGGTCTGAACCGCCCGGCCCTCGCTATGCCGGCTCTCGGCGTGGCGGTAGGGGTCGCCGCCGCCGGCCTGGCGACCGGCCTCCTGCTCACCGCCGGGCTGCAGTACGCCGGGCCGAAAGGGGCGCTGGCGCCGGCCCTGGCGCTGCTCTGCGTCGTCCTCCTGCGCTTCCCCGGCGTCGCCTTCGCCCTGATGGTCGGCATCGCGGTGATGGCCGAAGCGGAAGCGACCGGGGTGATCCCCTCCGGCGCGCCCTACTACGACACCGCGATCTCCAGCCTCACTCCGCCCGACCTGCTGCTGGCGATCGGGCTCGGCGGCGTCCTGCTCCGCTTCGTCACCGACGACGAGCGGCCGCGCCTGCCGCACCCGCTGACGATCCCGCTGGCCCTGCTGGCGCTGGCGCTGGCCGCGGGCACGATCGTCGGCCTCTCCGCCCACCCCACCCCCGACAAAGGGGAGCTCTTCCACCGCGGCATGCACATCGCCTACGTCTTCCTCGTGCCGCTGCTCGCGGTCAACGTGATCCGCAACACCCGCGCGCTCAAGACCTTCGCCGTGGTGGTCGCCGCGCTTGGTGCGATCAAGGGCGTCGCCGGCCTCTACGTCGCCTTCGGCGGGGTCGGCAACACGGTCGAACAGGAGACGATCAGCTTCCTCAACCCGGTCCCCAACCTGATGATGCTGACCCTCGTGCTCGGCGTCGTCGCGGCGCTGATCCGCAAGGTGAGGATCCCGACCTGGATGATCGCGACGGCGCCGATCGCGCTGCTCTCGCTGATCCTCTCCTTCCGCCGCTCGTTCTGGATCGCCGCCGCCTTCACGATCGTCGTCGTCGCGATCGTCGCCAGCCGCCGCCGCGGGCGCGCGGTGCTGGCGGTCGCCGGCGTCGCCCTGGCCCTGACCGTCGCCGCGGCGATGACGGTCGGCTCCTCCGACGGCCCCTCGGCCAGCCCGCTCGCCGAACGGGCGCAGACGCTGACCCCGACCGGGATCGGCGAGAACCGCGGCGACCGCTACCGCGTCGACGAGCGCAACAACGTGATCGAAAACATCGAGGCGCAGCCGCTGACCGGGGTCGGCCTCGGGGTGCCCTGGAAAGTGCACCGGCCGCTGGCCGAGGCGCACGACCGGCGCTACGCCCACGTGGCGACCCTCTGGTACTGGCTGGCGCTCGGGCCGCTCGGGCTGATCGCCTACCTGGCGATCTTCGCGACCGCCCTGGCGACGGCGCGGCGGATCTGGACGCGCCACCCCGACGAAATCGTCCAGGTCTGCGCGATCGCCGCCTTCGGCGCCGTCCTCGGCCTCGCCGTGGTCGAGCTGACCGCCACCTTCACCGGCATCGAGCCGCGCGTCTCGATGATCCTCGGCGCCGCGCTGGGCTGGCTCGCCGCCGCCTGGCGCGACCTGCCGGCGCCCAAGGGCCGGGACCAGCCGGCCCCCTCCTAATGTCGAGCGCCGCCCACCGGGCGACGCAGGTCGGCTCGCGCCGGGTTGTCAGCGACGTCGCGTTTCAGCTCGGCGGGCAGGTCGTCAACGTCGCGCTCGGGATCGTCACCACGGTCGTGATCGTGCGCGCCCTCGGCGCCAGCCGCTACGGCGAGTGGGCGACGATCCTGGCCGCGATCGAGCTGATCGCCACGGTCGGCAACTTCGGCCTCGAAACGGTCGCGGTCCGGCTCGCCGCCCAGGAGCCGGAGCGCGAGGGCGCCTGGGTCGGGGCGACGACCAGCCTGCGGCTGCTGATCGCGATCCCGATGCTGCTCGCCTTCGTCGTCGCCCTGCTCGTGCTCGCCAGCGACGAGGAGATGCTGGTGGGCGGCCTGATCCTCTCGCTGCTCTACCTGACCGCGGCGCTCTCGACCCTGCGCATCGTCTTCCGCCTGCACGTGCGCAACCACGTCACGGTCGCCTTCACCACCCTCAACAGCGTCCTCTGGGCCGGCTCGGTGATCGCGATCGCGGCCCTCGGCGGCGGCATGGTCGAGTTCGCGATCGCCTTCCTCGCGGTCTCGATCATCGTCCAGGGCGCGCTGGCGGTGGTCGCCCTGCGCACGATCCGGGTGCGCTGGCGCGGCGCCCGCGAGCTCTGGCCGAAACTGCTCGGGATCGGGATCTCGGTCGGGATCGCCGGCACCCTCACCTTCACCTACGGCCGGATCGACCAGATCCTCGTCTACGAGCTGGCGCCGAACCCGGCCGACGTCGGCGTCTACGCGGCGATGTACAAAATCCTCGACAACGCCGGCTTCGTCCCGATGGCGATGATGGTGACGCTGTTCCCGATCATGGCCGGCCTCTACCCGTCCGACCCGGCGCGGCTGCGGCGGATGATCCAGATGGCGATCGACTACCTGATGATCGTCGCGCTCGGCGGGCTGGCGCTGACGATCGTCGCCGCCGCGCCGATCGTCGAGCTGCTCTTCGGCCCCGACTACGTCTCCGGGGCGACGACGCTGACGATCCTGATCGCCGCCTTCATCCCGATCTGCATCGGCAACGTCGCCGGCAACATGGTGATCGCGATGGACATGCAGCGGCGCTACATCTGGTTCGCGCTGTTCGGCCTGCTGCTCAACGTGCCGCTCAACTGGGTGCTGATCCCCGAGTACGGGATCGAGGCGGCGGCCTGGGTGACGCTGCTGACCGAGATCGTCGTCGTCTCCCTGAGCCTGATCCTGGTCCTGCGCAAACTCGAGCTGCGGCTCTCACTGCTGCGGATCGGCCTCGCCCTGCTCGCCGCGGTGCTCTCGGGCTCGCGGTCTGGGGCCTACGCGAGGCCGGCGCCGGCGCGGTGGTCCTGGTGCTGGCGATGACGGCGCTTTACCCGGCGCTGCTGGTCGTGTTGCGAGCGCTCGACCTGGGTGAGCTGCGGCGCCTGCTGCGCGAGCGCAAGGAGAAGGAGCCGACGGAGCCGGAGCCGGAGGCGCGGCTGTGAGCGCGCGTGCGCTGCGAATCGCGATCGACGCCAACGTGCTCGAGGGCGCCTGGGGCGGGATCCCCAAGTACCTGACGCGGATCGCGGAAGAGCTGATCGCGGGCGGCGACCGGGTCGACCTGCTCGCCAACACGCGGCGGCTCGAGCGGCCGCTGCCCGGCGCGCACGAGGTCGGGGTCCGGGTCAAGGGCACCGACGTCTGGCGCAACGCCTTCGTGCCACTCTGGCTCGCCCGCGCCCGCGCCGACGTGCTCTGGGCGCCGGAGAGCGTGCTGCCGCGCTGGAGCCCGGTCGCGACCGTGGCGACGATCCACGATCTCGCCGCGCTGCGCTTCCCGGAGATCAAGCCGCCCGAGCACGTGCGGCTGTTCGAAACCAAGGTGGCGCGCTCGGCCCGCAGCGCGACCCGCACGATCGCGGTCTCCCAGACCACCGCCGACGACGTCGAGCGCTTTTACGGAGTTGGGGTGGAACGCGTCCGCGTCGTCCCCAACGGGGTCGACGGCCGCTTCGTCCCGGCGGACCGCGAGGCGGCGCGGGCGGCGGTGCGCGAGCGCTGGGGGGTCGCGGCGCCGTTCGTCCTCCACGTCGGCTCGCTGGAGCCGCGCAAGGGGGTCGAGGTGCTGGTCGAGGCGGCGGCGTTGGCGGCCCGTGAGGGGGCCGAGTGGCGGGTCGTCCTCGCCGGCTCTCCCGGCTTCGAGGGCGAGCGGATCGGGGCCGCGGCGCGGGCGAGCGGCGCCTGCGACCTGCTCGGCCCGGTCAGCGACGCCGAGCTGCTCGACCTCCTGCGCGCCGCCGGCGCCTTCGCCGCGCCGGCGCTCTACGAGGGCTTCGGAATCGCCCCGCTGGAGGCGATGGCCTGCGCCACCCCGGCCGTGATCGCCGCCGATTCGGGTGGCCTGGAGGAGGTCAGCGGCCCCGCCGCGATCGTCGTCGGCGAGCGCAGCGCCGCGGCCTGGCGCGCCGCCCTCGAACAGGCCCTCTCCCAGCCCCCTGAGCTGATCGAGCGCGGCCTCGCCCACGCCGCAAAGTTCCGCTGGCCCGCCGTCGCCGCCCAAACCCGCGCCGTCCTCGCCGAGGCGGCGGCCAACTGAGCGTGCGTCTGCATTTAGGCCCGCTATAGGGGCCTAAGTGCAGACGCGTCAGCCCTCGGGACCCAGCGCCTGCTCGATCTCCTCGATCCGGGCCTCCCAGGAGTGGGCGGCAGCGTCGGCGGAGCGCTGGCGGCGTAGCTCAGGGCTGTCGGCGGCGAGCTCGCGCTCGGCGGCGGCGACCAGCTCCGGGGCGTCAGCGACGGTGTCGATCGCCGCGACCCCCTCGAGCGCCGGCAGCGGCGTCGCCAGCACCGGCAGGCCGGCGGCGAGGTACTCGTAGACCTTCATCGGGAAGACGCTGCGGGTGAGGTCGTTGATCGCGTAGGGGATCAGGCCGACGTCGGCGCCGCGCAGGACCTGCGGCAACCCATCGGCGGGGCGCGGGCCGAGGAAGTGGGTGTTCGGCGCCGCTTCCAGCGCCGAGATGTCGCCGCCCGGGTCCCCCGCCCCGCTCGGGCCGACCAGGACGAAGCTCCACTCGGGGCGCAGGCGCGCGGCCTCGGCGAGCAGCCCGACGTCGAGCTTGGTCGCGACGATCGCGCCCTGGAAGACCAGCCGCGGCTGCGGCAGCGCCTCGACCGCCGGGTCGACGGGGCCGGGGTCGAGAGCGGTCGCGAAGGTCGGCGTGTCGGCGACGTTGGGCGCGTAGAGGACGTTGCCGGAGAGCGTCCGCATCCGCTCCGCCAGGGCCGGGGCGCTGGCGAGGACGAGGTCGGCGCGGCGGGCGAAGCGCTGCTCGGCGGCGCGGAAGCTCTCGGCGTCGACCCCTTTCTGGGCGGCCACGTCGTCGACGCAGTGGTAGACGACCAGGGCGGGATCGAGCACGTCGAGCAGCGCCTCGGCCTGCGGCACGTAGGCCCAGAGGATCGGGTTGCGCATCCCCAGCTTGCGCACCGCCCGCCTGGCCTGGAAGCGCAGCAACCAGCGATTGAGAGCGCGGACGGCGCCGACGTGGTGCAGCGGCAGCACCAGCGGCGAGAGCACGTACAGGCCGTCGGCCGGGCGCGCGCCGCGCAGGCCGCGCTTCAGCCGGCGCCAGAGGCGGCTGAGGTCGCGCCCGGCAAGCTGCGGCCGGCGCAGCCCCAGCGACTCGACGAAGAGGACGTTGTTGGCGGCCGCGAGGCGGCCCATCAGCTGGTGCTGGTTGATCGGCAGCTCGGTCGCCCAGTCGGCCGAGCCGACGCAGACGATCTCGCGGCCCTCCAGCCTCACTCCGGCGGCAGGTCGGGCAGGAAGCGGTCGCGCATCCGCTCGAACTCGTCCATCGCCGTCTCGTAGTCGTCGTGGCGGCCGATGTCGAGCCAGTAGTCGTCCTCGCTGCGCCGCGCCCGGACCATCTCGCCGACGGCGAGCAGGCGCAGGACGAGGTCGGGGAAGTCGAGCCGCTGGTTCGGCTCGATCTGCGCGATCGCCCGCGGCGAGAAGGCGTAGACGCCCATGCTGACCTCGTAGTTGTAGGTCGGCTTCTCGATGTACCCGGTCAGGCGGTCCTCGTCCCCCTCATCCTCGAACTGGAGCACGCCGAGCGAGACCTGGACCTCGCGCCGGTGGGCGGCGACGCTGGCGGCGGCACCGGAGGCGCTGTGCTGGTCGAGGAACTCGCCATAAGCGAGGTCGGTGAGGACGTCGCCGTTCATGACCAGGAAGTCGTCGTCGAGGCCGTCGAGCAGGGCGAGGGCGCCGACCGTGCCCAGCGGCTCGTCCTCGCGGAAGTAGTCGATCGCGATCCCGTAGCGCTCGCCGTCGCCGAAGAAGGCCTCGATCAGCTCGGCCAGGTGGCCGGTGACGATGGTCAGCCGCTCGAAGCCGTGGTGGCGCAGCTGGCGCACGATGATGTCGAGGATCGGCCGGTCACCGACCGGCATCAGCGGCTTCGGCAGCACGGTGGTGTACGGCCGCAGCCGCATCCCCAGCCCACCCGCAAGTACGACGGCACGCTTCATCGGCCGCGAACCCTACCCCTGACCACGGCGTTCGTTCAGTTGACCGTCCTATAGCGGGGTTAACTGAACGAACGGCGTGGCAGCCGCCGCGATTTACGCGATCATCCGCGCGTGAATGTGACCTCGGACGAGCGACGCACGGCGGCGCTGCGGCTCTGGCCCGATCCGCCCCCCGCGGCGCTGGGGCGCGAGGCGCGGCGCGAGCTGGGCTGGAAGCGCCTGCCCACGCCGCGGCCGCTGCGCTTCCTCGAGGCCCTGGCACAGAAGCGCGGCCGGCTCGGCTGGGAGCGGCAGGTGGCGGAGCCGCTGGCCCGCTTCCGCCGTGCCGCGCTCGGCGAAGCCGCCGCCGGCCCGCCGCGGGCGCTGGTCCGGGTCGACGAGTTCCCGCACGCGCGCGCCTTCGACCCGGCCGGCGAGTTCGGCACCGAGGCTTACCGCCGCTTCCACGCCGTGCTCGCCGAGGCCGGCATCCCCTACCTGCTGGCGATCACGCCGCACGTCTCGCGCGACTACCTCGACCCGGAGGCCAGCGAGCGCCGCGACCTCGACCCGGGCGAGACCGAGACGCTGCGCGCCCTGCGCGAGGACGGCGTCGTCTTCGGCCTGCACGGCGCCGACCACCGCACCCGCCACGCCTCGCCGCGCCACCACTCCGAGTTCTGCGGCCGCTCGCTGGACGAAACCGCGGAGCGGATCGACACGGCCCGCGCCGTCTTCGACCGGCTCGACCTCCCCACCCCCGTCTTCGTCCCCCCCTTCAACCGTTTCGACGCCGCCCAGTACCCGCTGCTGGCCGAACGCTTCGAGGTCGTCTGCGGCGGCCCGGAGAGCGTCCGCCTGCTCGGCTTCCACCGCACCCCGGCGTGGCACGGCGAGGCGGTCTACCTGCCCTCATACGCGCCGCTCTACGGGACCGCGGCGCAGGCGACGGCCGGGATCGAGCGCATGGCCGTGGCCGAACAGGCGCTCTGGGCGCCGATCACCCTGCACTGGGGCTGGGAGCTGAAGGACGACTTCGCCGCCCTGCGCCGTCTCTGTGAGGTGCTGCAGGGACGCGTCGCCGAGTGGGGCGAGTTCCTCGCCGCGGCCGCGGCAAGCCGCGCCGCCGCCTAACGCGCCGCTACGCAGCCGCCGCCGCGATGCTCTGGCGTAGTGCCTCGACCACCCGCAGCAGGCGCTCCTCGCCGAGATGCGGGTAGAGCGGCAGGGTCAGCTGGGTGCGCGCCGCCCGTTCGCAGCGCGGCAGCGCCGTCTCCCCCGCCCCGTAGGCGCTGAATTCGGAGATCGAGGGGTAGAGGACGCTGGTCTGTACCTTGTGCTCCTCGCTGAGCAGTTTCCGCACCGGGTCGCGCAGCCGCTCGTCCTCGAGCATCACCGGCATCACGTAACAGGAGCTGGCGTCGACCTGCGCGTCGGTGTAGGGCAGGACCAGGCCGTCGACCTCGCCGAGCAGCTCGCGGTAGCGGTGGGTGAGCGCGCGGCGGGCGGCGATGTCAGCCTCGAGGCCCGGCAGGCGGGCCGAGAGCAGCGCCGCGCGTGGCTCGTCGAGACGGTAGTTGTAGCCGACCTCGACCACGTCGTAACCCATCGCGTGGCCGCGATGGCGGTCCCAGGTGCCGGAGGTCATCGCGTGCGAGCGGCGGCTGCGGGCCAGCTCGGCGACCTCGTCGTCGGCGGTCGCCAGGAGGCCGCCCTCGCCGCAGGAGAGGATCTTGTTCGAGAAGAAGCTGAAGGTGCCGGCGAGGCCGAAGGTGCCAAGTTTGCGCCCGTCGCCGCCCGGCACGACCGCCTCGGGGCTGTGCGCGGCGTCCTCGATCAGGGCCAGGCCGTGCTCGTCGCAGAGCTCCCGCAGCGGCCCGAGCGGCGCCGCGTAGCCGCCGTAGTGGACGGCGCAGACCGCTTTCGTCCGCGGCGTGATCCGCGCCGCGACATCCTCCGGGTCGAGCCCGAGGTCCTCCTGGCCGGCGATCTCGGCCAGCACCGGGGTGGCGCCGCAGTAGCGCACCGCCGCGGCCGAGGCGACGAAGGTGATCCCGGGCACGATCACCTCGTCCCCGGGGCCGACCCCGGCCGCCAGGTAGGCGAGGTGCAGGGCCGAGGTGCAGCTGCTGACCGCGATCGCGTGCGGGGTGCCGAGGTGCGCCGCGAACTCGGCCTCGAACTCCTTGATCCGCGGCCCCATCGTCAGCCAGCCCGAGCGCAGGGTCTCGGCGACGGCCTCGACGTGGTCCTCCTCGAGGCGGACGTCGAAGACGGGGATCGGCTCGGTGGCGGGATCAGCCTGCATTCGCCCTATTGTTTTTCAAGATGCGTCCAATCCCTGCCGATTGCCGGTAAATGAAGCTGCTCGCCGCGCTCGCCGTGGTGATGGTCGCCGTCTTCCTCGCCGGGGCGCTGGCCGCCGCCAACGTGATCAACCTGCCCGGCAACCTGCGCACCACGCTCGGGCTGCAGGAGGAGACCCCGAACCCGGACTGCCGGGTCGGGATCTACCGCAAGAGCCCGCAGGCGCCTCCCGCGCCGGCCGGGCAGTGGCGCTTCGAGGCCGAAACGCCGAAAACCCAGATCGAGGCGGCCGCGGTGACGATCGGCCCGCTGATCTACGTCGTCGGCGGCAGCCCGCCCGGCAACCTGCGCACCGTGCTCGCCTACGACACCCGGACCGGGAAGTGGAGCGAGCCGACCTCGCTCCCGACCGGCCTCAACCACAGCCAGCCGGCGACCCACGACGGCAAGCTCTACCTCGCCGGTGGCTACCTCGAAGGCGAGGACCCGACCGACAACTTCTGGGAGTACGACCCGGCGACGAAGCGCTGGACCGAGCTGCCGTCGCTGCCGCGGCCGACCGCGGCCGGGGCCACGGTGGTCGTCGGCGACAAGCTCTACGTCGCCAGCGGCGCCCCGCAGACCTTCAACGCGAGCGGGCCGATCGCGCCCTACCCGCAGCTGCAGGTCTACGACTTCGCGACCGGCAAATGGTCACTCGGCGCCGACATCCCCCACCCGCGCCACCACGTCGGCGGCGCCACCGTCGACGGCGAGCTGTACGTGGTCGGAGGCCGCGGCGAGGAGGACCACTCGCTCGCCACCTTCGAGCGCTACGACCCGGCGACGGACAGCTGGGAGCGACTGCCGGACGTGCCCTTCGGCGTCGCCTCACCCGGCCTGGTCGCGATCGACGGCAAGCTGGTCGTGGTCGGCGGCGAGGACCAGTACGACTGGGAGGACGGCGGCGGCTGGGTCACCCCCGCCGCCTGGGCCTTCGACCCGCGGACCGACCGCTGGACCCGGCTGCCCGACATGCACCTCGAGCGCCGCGGCAGCGGCGTCGCCGCCACCGAGGACCGCGTCTACGCGCTCGGTGGCAGCTACTGCCCCGGCCTGAAGCCAAACGGCCCGGTCGGCACCCACACGGTCGAGTCACTGCCCGCCTCAGCCCTCAGCGAAGGCTGAGGGCCGGGCGCACCCTCAGGAGGGCTGGCCCGGTTCTTTCCGCGGCACCAGCACCAGGCGCTTGAACTCGGCGACGAGGACGCCGTCCTGGTTCAGCACCCGGGTGTGGACCTTGACCACGCCGCGGTCGGGCTTCGACTGCGAGGGCTTGACGTCGAGCACCTCGGTCTCGCAGAACAGGGTGTCGCCGTGGAAGACCGGGTTCGGGTGGCTGAGGTCTTCGGTCGCGAGGTTGGCGATCGCCTTGCCGGAGACGTCGGAAACCGACATCCCCAGAGCCAGCGAGTAGACGAGCGGCCCGACGACGACGTTCTGCCCCTGCTGGGACTTGTTCGCGTAGACGTCGTTGATGTGCAGCGGGTGGTGGTTCATCGTGATCAGGCAGAAGAGGTGGTCGTCGGCCTCGGTCACGGTCTTCGCCGGCCAGTGCTTGTAGACGGCGCCGACCTCGAACTCCTCGAGGTAGCGCCCGTAGGCATGCGCGCCGGACGCCTCGCGCTCGGCCTGGTCGGTGGTCAGCTCGTACTTCTGCTCGCTCATCTAGTCGGTTCTCCTCTGGGTTTGGACGGCGCGGATGCTATCCGGGCGCGGCCGTGGAAGACCCGTGACGCCGCCCGCCGAGGCAGCGGCGCTCAGTGGACTTTTTTGAGGCGGGCGCGCTGCTCCTGCTTCTCGACCACTTGGCCGATCAGCTTCAGCACGTTGGAGTCGCCCTGGGCCTTGATGTGGCCGGTCTCGTACGCCTTGCGGTAGCTCTTGATCGTGCCCTTCTCGGCCAACTCGTTGAACTGGGGGCGGTCGATCTCGACCAGCACCCGCTCGTCCTGGGCCAGGTCCTTGCTGATCTTCGGCCCCGGCAGCTCGACCCGGTAGAGCTGGATGTCGTGTCTGGCTTTCAGCTCCAGCCCGATCACGAGCTTCAGTTTCTGCAGGGCCGGGACTTCCGCCTGGAAACGCTCGACGGCGGTGCGGATCAGGTCTGCGGTCGAGGCCATGACGTGATGCTAGCCCACGGTTCGTGCTCTTACCCTTGAGCGATGAGCGAGCACGTGAGCTGGGAGTTCGAAGAGGGCGAGGAGCTCTGCCCTGGGCGGGCGGTGCTGAAGACGATCGGCGGCGGCAACCGCTACGAGGTCTGCCTGGTCTGGGACGAGTCGCTCTACGCGCTCGGCGTCGCCAAGGTGCTGCGGCCCGACCAGGTGGGGGAGGAGAAGGCGCTGCGCGACCTCGCGCTCGAGGTCGAGGCGCTCGGCGCCCTCGCCCACCCCACCTTGGTCCGCAGCTTCGGGGCCGTGCTCGACGGCCCACGCCCGCACGTCCTGATCGAGCATCTCGACGGCCCCTCGCTGCGGCGGCTGATCAAGCGCGGCGGCGCGATCGGCGCTCGAACAGCTGCTGCCGCTCGCCGCCCACGTCGCCGGCGCCCTCCAGTACATGGCCCAGTCCGGTTACGTCCACCTCGACGTCAAGCCCGACAACATCGTCATGGGCTTGCCGCCGCGGCTGATCGACCTCAGCATCGCGCGCACGCTGGGGCGGGCAGAGCGCACCCGCGGCCCGCTCGGCACCGACCCCTACATGGCGCCGGAGCAGTGCGTCGAGGACGGGAGCTTCGGCCCGATCGGGCCGGCGGCGGACTCCTGGGGCCTGGGAGCGGCCCTGTTTCACGCCGCCGCCGGCGAGAAGCCGTTCCCGGCCGGGTCCGGGGAGGGCGGCGCCGAGCGCTTCCCGCAGCTGGTCGAGGAGCCTGTCGAGCTGCCGGCGCAGATGCCGGGCGAGCTGCGCCTGCTCCTGCTCGAGCTGCTCGACCGCGACCAGACGGCGCGGCCGAGCTGCGCCGAGGTGGTCGAGCGCCTGCAGCCGCTGGTCGCCGCCCAGCCACAGCGGCTGAAGCTGGGACGGCGCGGCGCGATCGGCAGCTGAGGCCGGCGCTCACCCAGATCGGGGACACGCAAACCCAAAATCGGGGCGTGATCTTTAGCGCCGCTTGGGGTTGTGGCCCTAGAGAACGGGTACCGATTTCCCCAAACCACGAGGAGGCAACGATGTCCAAGCGAAGTGAGAACAAGCGAACGGTCCCGCCGGCCGCCCGCGTTTTCAGCAGCCTGCAGGCCGACGAGGCCCTGCTGCCGGGACGGGCTTCGGCGCTGCGTCGCTCGGGAGCAGTCGTCCTGGCGCTCCTCGTGCTCGGCGCCTTCCCGCTCTACCTCGCCGCCAACGCGGCCGGACTAATCGGCGACACGCCGGCAGCGCTGGCCAAGGGCAGCAACAGCGGCCCGGGCGGTGGGGACGAGGACGACGGCGACAACAGCGGCCCGGGCGGCAACAGCGGCCCGGGCGATGGCGATGACGACAGCGCGGCCGAAGCGGCGAAAACCGACCTGACCAGCGCCAACGGCAACTCGACCCGCGGCACGACCGCCGACAACGACACGAACACCAACACCCAGCGCGGCACCAACGACACCAGCGGCAACAACAACTCAACCCGCGGCACCACGAACGACAACGACACCAACACGAACACCGACAACAGCGCCACCGGCACCCAGACCAGAACTCAGGACCAGACCCAGACCCGCACGAGACCCGGCTCGTAGCACCTAGAGGGGCGGGGGTGCCCCCTCCAGACACTCAACATCGAGCCATAAGCGAGATGTGTCTGGAGGAGGTGCCCCCGCCCCTCAAGCGGCTTGAGCGCCTAGATCTTGTGCCGCTGCAGCAGCTTCTTGCCGATCACCATGCGCTGGATCTCGGAGGTGCCCTCGCCGATCAGGAGGAGCGGCGCGTCGCGGTAGAGGCGCTCGATCTCGTACTCCTTCGAGTAGCCGTAGCCGCCGTGGATGCGGAAGCATTCCTCGACGCAGTACTTGCCGGTCTCCGAGGCCAGGAGCTTGGCCATCCCCGCCTCGAGGTCGGAGCGCTCACCGGCGTCCTTCATCCGCGCCGCTTTACGGGTGACAAGGCGGGCCGCCTCGATCTGGGTCGCCATGTCGGCGAGCTTGAACTGGATCGCCTGGTGGGCGGCGATCGGCTTGCCGAAGGTCTTCCGTTCCTGGCTGTAGCGGAGGGCCAGCTCGAGCGCGCGCTGGGCGATGCCGACGCCGCGGGCGGCGACGTTGACCCGGCCGACCTCGAGCGCGTCCATCATCTGCACGAAGCCCTCGCCGACGCCCGCCTCCTCGCCGCCGAGCACCCGCTCGGGCGGGCACCTGTAGCCGTCGTAGACAAGCTCGGTCGACTCGACGCCCTTGTAGCCCATCTTCTTGATTTTGGGCGGGACGATCAAGCCCTCGAACTCACCGGTCTGGGTTTCCTCCCAGGGCTTCTTCTCCGTGATGAAGCAGGTCATCCCCTTGTAGGGCGGATCGGCCGTCGTGTCCGTACGCATCAGCACGAAGACGAGGTCGGAGCCGAGCCCGTTGGTGACCCACATCTTCTGGCCGTTCAGCTCCCAGTTGCCGTCCTCGCCCTTCTTGGCGGTCGACTTGATGCCCTGCACGTCGGAGCCGACCTCCGGCTCGGAGAGCGAGAAGGCGGCGCGAATCTCACCGGTCGCCATCCGCGGCAGGAAGTGCTGTTTCTGCTCCTCGGTGCCGAACTTCATCAGCAGGTAGGAGCCGATGAAGTGGGTGTTGACGACGCCGGAGATCGAGATCCAGCCACGCGAGAAGCTCTTCTACGATCATCGCGTAGGTGGTCAGGTCGAGGCCCATGCCGCCGTACTCCTCAGGGATCGTCACCCCGAACAGCCCCAGCTCCTTCATCTGCTCGACGATCGGCTCCGGGAAGGAGTCCTCGTGGTCGTAGTGCTCGGCGTTGGGGATGATCTGCTCGTCGGCGAACTGCCGCACCATCTCGGTGATCGCCTGCTGCTCGTCGGTCTGTTCGCGGTATGCGGCGGTGTCTACGGCCATTTCTCCTGCTCAGTTCGGTTGGACGGCGGGGGCCGAAGGATATCGGCGCCACGGCTTCCGCCGCTCGTAGCGGGTATCGCGAGCCAGCGGCGGATCGGGACGTACCTAAGCCTGGGTCGCACTAGTACATGCGTCCAGGGGCGACCAACGAGCAGGGACCACGCGGCGCGCGTGACGACAGGTGAGCCATGCCCTTCAGGCTCTCCACCGCGATCGCTTGCGCCGCACTGGCCTGCCTCGTCGCCGCCCCGGGCGCGACCGCGGCCGGTGTCGATGAGCAGCGCGTGGTGGTCGCCACCGACCAACCCGCGGCGGCGGCGCGAACCGCGACCGCCGGCACGCTGATCGCGCCGGCCGCGACCTGTCCCGACCAGAGCACCCTCGCCGCCCCAGCCGCGAAGCAGGAGCAGGCGATGCTCTGCATGACCAACTTCGCCCGCGCCCGGTCCGGCCTCGGCGAGCTCGCGGCGGCGCCGGAGCTGGGCCAGTCGGCCGCAGCCAAGGCCGAGGACGTGCTCAGCTGCGACAGCTTCAGCCACGACGCCTGCGGCCGCGACTTCACCTACTGGATCCGCGCCGCCGGCTACATCGGCGAGAGCTGCTGGCACGCCGGCGAGAACCTCGCCTGGGGGACCGGCGAGTACGGCTCGGTGCGGTCCATCTTCCGCGCCTGGTTGGACTCCACCACCCACCGCCGCAACATCCTCGGCGATTACGAGCAGGTCGGGATCGGCCTGCTCAGCGGCAGCCTCGAAGGCCACTCCGGCGCGCGTGTCTGGGCCAGCCACTTCGGCTCGCACTGCGCCGGCTGAGCGACGCCGCTGGAAGCCGCCGGGCGCTCTGATTGGCTTCGCGCATGGAGAAACCTAAAGACGGGAAAGCCAGCGGCGACGCCAAGCCCAGCGGGGACAGCAGCAGGATCCGCGCCTACATCGCCCTCGCCCTGGTCGTGGTCGCGGCGGCGATGCTGGTGGTCTGGCTCGTCTCCGGCGACGATGACGACTCCGACAACGGCTCCGGTAAGGCCGAGATCGTCAGCACCGACGACCTCCGCGACGCCGCCGAGGACCGCGAGACGCCGATCTACTGGGCGGGCGAGCGGCAGGGCACCGAGCTCGAGCTGAGCGAACCGGACGCCGCACGCAGCTACGTGCGCTACCTGACCGACGGGGCCGAGGCCGGCGACACGAAGCCGGACTACCTCACCGTCGGCACCTACGCCTCCGAGGACCCGATCGCCGAACTGCGGCGCCAGGGCAAGGAACCCGAAGGCGTGCTCGGCACCGCCCCCGGCGGCGCCGTCGTCTACTTCAACCAGAGCCGGCCGCTCAGCGTCTACGTCGCCTTCCCCGGCGTCGACGCCCAGGTCGAGGTCTACGACCCCCGCTTCCGCCAGGCCCTGCAACTGGTCAACGCCGGCCAGATCGTCCCGGTCGACGGCGACTAGCGGCATAAAAAAGGCCGCGCCGCGAGAACTCTCGCGACGCGGCCCGGGGTGGCAAACCCCTCCCTGGTTAAGGGGTGAGTAGCCCCGCCCTACGGATTGAGGTTCAGGCGGAAGAACATGTCCGCGCTGTTGGGACTGCTGCCCTCGGTCGCCACGATGGCGAGTGCGTCGCCCGCGGCGTATTCCTGCGAGTGCGTCGAGTCTTCGCAACTCGTATTCGCACCAGACACAGTGCAGGTAATGCCCGTGTTGACCGGAGCGGCGGCGCCAGCCGGATCACGGCGCACCGTGAACACATAGCTGTCACTACCGCCGGGAGCCGCGCTGAGAGCGATCCGCAGTTTGCTGACTTTGCCGCTCGTCAGCATCACCTCCTGGATCGCCGTCTCCGAGCTGCTGGAGAGGTCAATCGACGGCCCGAAGTAACGCGTGCCCATGTTGTTGGCGAGGTCGGAACTGCCACCGCCACCACGGAGCTCGCGTGAGTCCCCGCTGATTCCTGCCGGTCCCTGAGGACCAACTGGCCCCTGAGCGCCTTCGGGACCTTTATCTCCGGTCAGGCCTTTGTCACCGGGGAGACCCTGGGGTCCCTGATCACCGGTCGGGCCTTTCTCGCCAACCGGCCCCTGAGTACCAGCCGGACCCTGCTCACCTACGGGGCCCTGCTCGCCGAGGGGGCCTTTCTCGCCCTGCTCACCGATGGGACCCTGCTCGCCCTGCGGGCCTTTCTCGCCCACGGGGCCCTGCTCGCCGGTGGCGCCTTTCTCGCCAACCGGACCCTGCTCGCCTACGGGGCCCTGGGGACCCTGCTCGCCGTCAGGACCTTTGTCGCCGGTCGGACCTTTCTCGCCAACGGGACCCTGCGGACCAGCGGGACCCTCGGCACCATCCGGGCCTTTCTCGCCCACCGGGCCCTGCTCGCCTACGGGACCCTGCGGCCCCTGCTCGCCGTTGGCACCTTTCTCGCCCACGGGGCCCTGCTCGCCGACCGGACCCTGGGGGCCCTGGTCACCGTCGGGGCCTTTGGCGCCGTCCGGGCCTTTCTCGCCCACGGGGCCCTGCTCGCCTACGGGACCCTGCGGCCCCTGCTCGCCGTTGGCACCTTTCTCGCCCACGGGGCCCTGCTCGCCGACCGGACCCTGGGGACCCTGGTCACCGTCGGGGCCTTTGGCGCCGTCCGGGCCTTTCTCGCCCACTGGGCCCTGCTCACCAGCCTGGCCTTTCTCGCCAACCGGGCCCTGGTCACCAGCGGGACCCTGGGGGCCCTGCTCGCCGTTCGGGCCTTTCTCGCCGGCCTCACCCTGCGGGCCTTTCTCGCCCACGGGGCCCTGCTCGCCTACGGGACCCTGCGGCCCCTGCTCGCCGTTGGCACCTTTCTCGCCCACGGGGCCCTGCTCGCCGACCGGACCCTGGGGGCCCTGGTCACCGTCGGGGCCTTTGGCGCCGTCCGGGCCTTTCTCGCCCACTGGGCCCTGCTCACCTACGGGGCCTTTCTCGCCCTGCTCGCCAACCGGACCCTGGTCGCCGTTCGGGCCTTTCTCGCCCTGCTCACCAGCGGGGCCTTTCTCACCGACGGGACCCTGGTCGCCAGCCGGACCCTGCGGACCCTGCTCGCCTACTGGACCCTGCTCGCCGGCCTGGCCTTTCTCGCCAACCGGACCCTGCTCGCCCTGCGGGCCTTTCTCGCCCACGGGGCCCTGCTCGCCGACCGCACCCTGCGGTCCCTGGTCGCCGTCGGGGCCTTTCTCGCCGACGGGACCCTGCTCGCCGACCGGGCCCTGATCACCATCAGGCCCCTTGTCGCCGTTCGGCCCCTTGTCGCCGTCGGGACCCTTAGCACCGGCGTCACCGGTCGGGCCCTTGTCTCCATCGGGACCCTTGGCGCCGGCGTCGCCAGTGGCGCCCTTGTCGCCGTCGGGGCCCTTATCGCCCTGCGGGCCCTTGTCACCGATCGGACCCTGCGGGCCTACCGGCCCAGCCGGGCCCTCTTTGCCAACCGGGCCCTCGGCACCAGCAGCGCCAGCAGCGCCGGTGGCACCAGTGGCCCCGGTCGCGCCGCTCTCGGCTTCGACGCCGAGCACGCCCTGGGTGCCCTTGGTGGTCAGCACGATCACGCGCTTCTCACCTTTGAGGCAGCCGAGGTTCGGCTTGACGAAGCGGATGTTGCCCCTGTCCGGCCCACCCTGCGTGATGCAGAGGTTGAGCGTTTCGAGTGAGCGCGTTTTCGCCGCCGAGGCGGACGCGGCGGCAACCAGGCCGGTCACGGCCAGGCACGCCGCGAGAGCGAGCGCCACCCAAAGTTTGAACTGCGGTTTGGAACGAGCCATTCGGTGAATCTCCCTTGCTGTTGAGCCTTTTTGACTGGGAACCCCCGCAAGGGCGCCCTCCAAGGCGGGGCAAGGTACATACGCTCTGGACGAATGCCTTGATTTGCAGGTCAGACATCCGGCCAACCTCGATTTTTTCGCTAAAGGTTCAGCCCGAAAACTTGGGTTCAAGCGCAGGAAATGAGGTTTCTGCGGCGACGGGGTCGATCGCCCGCATCGGCGCGCGCGCCTTCAAAAGCGCCTCCTCAAACTCGTTTTGGGCGTCCGATTGCAGGACGATTGCGCCACCCGCGCCGATCGTCGCCTGCCCTCCGTCGAGCACGATCGTGCGGATCGTGACGTTGAGGTCGCAGCCTCCGCCGAGTCCGAAATACCCGATCGCCCCCGAGTAGACGCCGCGCGCCCTGCCCTCCAGCTCGCCGAGGATCTCCATCGTCCGCAGCTTCGGCGCCCCGGTCATCGACCCCGGTGGGAAGCAGGAGCGGACGCAGTCGAGGACGCTCGCGTCCGCCCGCAGCCGCCCGCGCACGGTCGAGACCAGCTGGTGCACCGACTCGTAGCTCTCGACCTCCATCAGCGCCGGAACCTCGACGCTGCCGACCGCGCAGACGGCGCCGAGGTCGTTGCGCATCAGGTCGACGATCATCAGGTTCTCGGCCCGATTCTTCTCACTCGTGCGCAGTTCCTCAGCCAAGCGCACGTCTTCCTCTGCCGAGACCCCACGCCGGCTCGTGCCCTTGATCGGCTTCGTCTCAACTTCTCCCCGGCGGTCGATTTTGAGAAATCGCTCCGGAGAGGAGCTCAGCACAGCGAGGTCGCCAAACCGCAGGTAGGAGGCAAACGGCGCCGGGTTTACTCGTCTCAGCTCCATATACAGAGAGAGAGGATCGACCTCGATCTCGGCTTCAACGCTGTTGGTCAGACAGATCTCATAGCTCTCGCCATCGAGGAGGTGCTGCTTGCAGGCGGCGATGTCTTCGAGATAGCGCTCCGGTTGACGCGCGAGGCGGAAGGAGGCTTTGGGGGGCGCGCCGGGAGAGGGCCGTCGGAGCAACAGCGGGGAGGCTCCGCCGAGCCCTCTCCCGGCGCGCCCTCACCGGCGTCTGCCTCGAGACCCGCCAGGCGCGAGGCGGTCGCGGAGAGCCAGGTGTCGGCCACTGCTTCGTCGTCGGAGCCGTGAAGAGCGAGGAGGTAGACGTGATCCTGCTCGTGGTCGAAGACGAGTAGACGATCGGCGAAGACGAACGCGGCATCGGGGTGCGGGGACGAGTGAGCGGACTCGGCGCCGCACTCCGCCTTCAGCTCGTAGCCGAGGTAGCCGACGAAGCCGCAGCTGAAGTCGAAGGGGAGGTCGGTGGCGAGGGGGCGCAGACGGGCCAGTTCGCGCTCGAGGTAGTCGAAGATCGACTCGTCGAACGTCTCCACCTCGCCCCCACGCCTGACCGTCACCTCGCGCTTCTCGACCTTGTAGGAGATGGTCGCCGCCAGCGGCCCGGAGGCGTCGCCCATGAAGGAGAAGCGCGCACCGGGGCCGGGTCGGCTGCTGTCGAGCCAGAAGGCGTGCCTGCTGTCGCCGTAAAGGGCCGAGAAGACCCGGACGGAGTCGCACCGACTCTCCAGCCGGCGCGTCCTTAGCCCCAACCTGCCTGGCGTCCCCGACAGCAGTGTCGACTTATTAACCTCCTGGGTGAACAAGTCGACACTGCTGCGCTTACCGGCGACTGTCAGGTCGCGGAAGTTGGCGAGCAGCCGCCGCCCGTGCTCGGTGGCGATCGACTCGGGGTGAAACTGCACGCCCCACTGCGGGCGGCTGCGGTGCGCGACGGCCATCACCACGCCGTCGTCGGCGACCGCGATCGCCTCCAGCTCGGCCGGTAGCGGCTGCTCGAGGCAGAGCGAGTGGTAGCGGGTCGCCTCGAAGCGGCGCGGGATCCCGGCGAACAGGGGCGAGCCGTCGTGCTCGACCGGCCGCACCCAGCCGTGCATCGGCTGCGGCGCCCGGGTCACCCGGCCGCCGTAGACCCAGCCGAGCCCCTGCTGGCCGAGGCAGACACCGAGCAGCGGCGTCTCGCAGTTCCGGATCGCCTCGGCGCAGACGCCGAAGTCGCGGCGCCGTTCGGGGCGCCCCGGCCCCGGCGAGAGGACGACGTTGTCGAACTCGAGCGCCGCCAGCTCCGCCCAGCTCGCCTCGTCGTTGCGGACGACGACCGGCTCGATTCCGTTCTCCTCGGCCAGCAACTGGAAGAGGTTGTAGGTGAAGGAGTCGTAGTTGTCGATCAGCAGAGTCCGCACGCGGGGCACCGGTCCCGCAAAATACCTAGGCGATGGCGTCCCTCCCCACCCCCGACCGCGCCCGCGGCCTGTTCGAGACGCTGCTGATCGTCGCCGGCACGCCGGTCGAGCTCGACGCCCACCTCGAGCGCCTCGGCGCCAGCCTCGCCGAGCTGTTCGACGCCGGCCTCCCGCCGGGACTCGGTGAGCGGGCCCGCGAACGCGCCCAGGGCCTCGAGTTGGGCCGGATGCGGATCACGGTCGCTCCCGACGACACCGCCGACTTGGCCACGGAGCCGGTCGACCCCGCCGACTTCTTCCCCGGCCCCGAGCGCGGCGCCGGACTGCGCTCGCTGCGCTGCGACGGTGGCTTCGGCGCCCACAAGTGGGCCGACCGCCGCGCCCTCGGCGACGCCCGCGGCCGCACCGTCGCCCTGCTGCTCGATCACGACGAGGAGGTGCTCGAGGCCGCGCGCGCCAACGTCTTCGCCGCCGTCGACGGCCATCTCTTCACACCCCGGGCCGACGGGCGCATCCTCCCCGGCCTCGCCCGGGCCGGAGCGATCGCTGCCGCGACCGCGGCCGGGATCGAGGTGACGGAGGGTCCGCTGACGCGCGCGCGGCTACTCGCGGCCGACGAGGTCTTCCTCACCGGCTCGGTGCGCGGGGTCGAGCCGGCCGCGACGCTCGACGGCGTACCGCTGGCGACCGCTGGAGAGCTCAGCCGCCGGGTCGGCGACGGCCTGCGCCGACGCTGGCTGGACGGCCGCGCCGCGAGCGCCGCTCCAGCGCTCGCAGCCGCGCCACCACCCGGTCCGCCCGCTCGCTGAAGCTGCGCAGCGCGGCGTCCTCGACGGCCCGCTCCGACTCCGCGGCGGCGACACCGTTGCCGCTCGGCGCCACCGCCGTCGCCCGCTCGACCGCCGCGGTGGCTCGCTCCGCCACGTCGGCCGCCCGCCGCGCCTGCGCGGCGGCCTCGACCGCCGCCTCGCCAATCTCGATCGCCGCCTTTTCGGAGGCACGGGCGACGATCATCGCCTCGTCGATCCGCCGCTCCAGCTCGCTCAGCAGCGGCGGCGCCGCTCCCTCGGGGAGCAGCCAGTCCTGCGTGCTGTCACGTTCGGTATCGCGCGCGGCGGCCTCCATTACCCGCAATTTACGGTGAGTGCAGGCGGAAATTTGCAAACGAGCGCAGCGCGACCCCGGCGCGGCCGATCGCCGCGAGCACTTGCGGGTCGCAGAGCGTCCTTAACTCCTGCTCGCGCTCGGGCCCGTAGGACGATTCGCCCGCCATGGCGAGGCCGGGATGGCAGCCCAGCTCGGTCCAGCCGTCAGGCAGTGTCGCGACGATCCGCACCAGGTTCTCGACCGCGATCGCCTCCAACACCGGGACCCCCTTCCCGGTCTGCCCGTAGAAGCCTCCCTCGTAGCGGACCTCCCGCCCTCGCAACGGGACTCCCAGCTCGTCGGCGAGCCGGGTCGCCACCCCAGCGACGGGCTCGTTCGTGTGCACGTGCTGGTGCGAATCGAGGTGAGTCGGATCGCGACCGAGCAGGCGGCGGAAAGCCTCCAGCTGCGCGCGGCACTCTGCCTCGACCGCTCGCTCGTCGTCGGCCGGGCAGCGCTCGTAGCTGCTCATCCATTCCCCGTTGACGTAGTCCCACTGCCCGAGGTCGATGTGGAGGCCGACCGCGAGCGCCGGGTGAGCGGCGGCGTACTCGGCGGCGGCCGCGGCGGCCCCCTGACGGACCATCAGGCTGGCGCTGGTGACAACCCCGCGCTCATGCGCAGCGGCGATGCCGGCGTTGACCGCGGCCGAGAGCCCAAGGTCGTCAGCATTGACGATGAGCATCCGCGGCGCCATCAGAGGTCGAGCCCTTCAGCGAGGCTGACGGCCTCAGACAACCAGTCGTGTCGCTGGCCGGCCGGCGGCATCCAGGTCGCCGGCGCCCACCCCAGCCACTGGATCGCCAGCTGCAGGCGGGCGAAGCCGAGCCCCTCGGTCGTGCCGCCGGCAGCCTCGTAGGCGGCGACGATCGAGGCCCGGTCGGGTTCGCTCCAGCCGCCGCTGACCAGCGCCGCAAGGTCGGTGAGTCCGGCGCCAACGCCGGCGAGCTCCCAGTCGACGGGGGCCACCCGCGCCGCCGCGTTATCGGTGGCAACCAGCACGTTCGAAGCGTAGAACTCGCCGTGGACCACGGTTCGTGGCAGGGCCAGCATCGCCTCGACGATCGGCTCGTGCCGCTCCCCCAGCCAGCCGACGTCCCGGCCCGGTCCGGCGGCGTCTCCGGCGCCCGGACGAACTCGAGTGCCCGCCGCATCCAGCGACGGTGGAACTCGGCGTCGTGAACGAGCAACGGTACGGCGGCAGCCGGCCGCTCCCGTCCGAACCGGAACTCGGCGTGGAACCGGGCCAGCCAGCGGGCCACCTCCCGCCAGAGCTCGAGCTCGCCGACCTGGTAAAGCTCGCGGCCGTCGACCCACTCGACGAAGAGCCAGTGCCGACCGGGCTCGGCGAGCGACCCGTAACTGCGCGGGGCACCGAGGCCGGCGGACTCCAGCAGCGACGCGTAGACGGCGGCCTCGCGGCGCGGGTCGTGGAGGAACCGGGGCTTGGCGAGCCGAGCCTCGTCGTCGAGCGCGCTCCAGTCGAGCCGCTTGAAGGCGAGCCGTAGCTGCTCCCCGTTTTCGAGCTCCACCTCGAGTCGCTCGAGCGGGAAGCTCGTCCGGTGCTCCGACGGGCAACGATCGAGACGGCGCGGCGGGGCGCTGCCAACTACTCGCAACGCGGCGCCCAGCGCCGCCAGGATCTCCTCGTCGCTCGGCAGGTCAGCCATGGCTACGCGCCCGTCCGGCCGCCGAGCCGGTCGAGCAGCCGAGCGAGGACCTTGCGCCCGTCGAGATGCTCCTCGGCGAGGGCGCGGGCGGCGGCGCGGTGGCGCCCGGGTTCGGCCTCGACCGCGGCCACGGCGGCGGCGGCCTCGCTCGTGGTGGCGAAGGAGAGCAGCCCTTCGCCGGTCGGGAGGAACTCGCCAAAGCCGGTTTCCTGCGCGACGACCGGCCGGCCGCTGGCGAGGTAGGCGGCGCTGCGGTCGCTGAACCAGCCGCTGCGCGAGACGACGTAGCCCTGCTTCGCCACCGCCAGCTCCGCCTTCGAGCCGCGCACGAACTCGGCGAAGGCACCGGGGTCGCCCGCGACCTGGCCGGGATCGAGCCGCCGCCATCCGTTGGCGGCCAGGGCCTCGAGGTCGGCGACCTCGTCGCGGTGGATCCCGAGCGCGAGCTCGAAGCGGCTAGCGCTCAGCCGCGGCAGCTCGATCAGCTTGCGCAGCGAGTGCGCGCGCTGGCCGTAGCGGACCCCGGCGTACTCGACCGAGCCGTAGCTGCGCCAGTGGCCGACGCTGGTAAAGGCGTCGTGCCGCGGTGGGACGGGCGCGGCCGGCCAGTGCTCGAGGGCGACGGGCGGCAGCGTCCCGATCCACTCGCGGCCGCAGTCCGGGATCGGGCAGCCGGGCAGCCCGATCCGCTGCCCGACGCTGACGAAGTGGGTGTGGCAATCGAGCCCCATCTCGGCTCCGGTCATCTGCCAGGCCTGGTTGAAGCCGGGATCGAGGTCGACGAAGGCGCGCACGGGAATCGGCGCCAGCAGGCGCTCGTCGCGCAGCAGGCCGGAGAGGTTGAGCAGCAGGTCCGCCTCCGCGGCGAAGCGGCGCAGCTCGGCCCAGCCCAGCCCCAGCGTCCCCGCCCCGCCTTCGGCGAGCAGGGCGGCGCGCCCGTCGAGCAGCGGCAGCCGCGCGAAATAGCGCCCGACCTCACCGTCCGGCGCCAGCGCCTCCGCCGGCACCGGCTCGACCAGGACGACGTCATGGCCGAGCGAGCGCAGGCCGGCCAGGTACTGGAGCACCGCCCAGCTGGCGCCACCCTGGCCGGGGTCGCCGGCGACCATGCCGGCGAGCAGGATCTTGAGCCGGCCCTCCATCCGCCCTAGCCCCCCACCCCCACCGCCGAGAGCAGGCGGCCGAGGACGAGGTCCGAGTCGAGGTGGCTGGCGGCAAGCCGGCGGGCGGCGGCGGCCTGGGCGGGAAGCTCGGCGGCGATCCGCGCGGCGCCGCTGGCCGCCTCGCCGAGCGCGGCGAAGGTGAGCAGGCCCTCCCCGCGCGGGAGCGCGGCGCCGATCCCGGTGTCCTGGACCAGCACCGGGCGGCCGCTGGCGAGGTAGGCGGCGCTGCGGTCGCTGAACCAGCCGCTGCCGGTCTCGGCGTAGACGCCCTGCGCCACCGAGAACTCGGCGGCGAAGCCCCGGAGGTAGGCGCGGAAGGCCTGCGGCGTCGTCGCGACCCGGCGCGGGTCGGTGATCGTCCAGCCATGCGCGGTCAGCGCCTCGAGGTCGGCCGCGTCGGCGGGATGGATGTCGAGGGCGATCTCGAAGCGAGCCCCCTCGACCAGCCCGGGGAGCTCGATCAGGCGGCGGAACTGGTGGTGCTTCAGGCTCGGCACCCGGTCCCCGATCCGCGCGGTGCCGAGCGGGCTGCGCCAGGTCGCGACGGTCGTGAAGCGCGGCGGCCCCTCGGGCGGCGGCGGCTCCGGCCACTGCTCGAGGACGATCGGCGGCAGGGTCGGGATCCACTCGCGGCCGCAGGTCGGAACCGGGCACCCGGCGGCGCCGACATTGAGGCCGACGGTGGCGTAGTGGTCGTGCCGCGGCAGCGCGAAAGGGACCGCGGGATCGGCGTGCCAGGCCTGGGTGAAGCCGGGGTCGAGATCGACGTAGATGCTGGTTCGCGGCCCCGCCAGGATCTCGTCCCGTCGCAGGTGGCCGCTGAGGTTGAAGAGGACGTCGGCCCCGGCAGCCGTTTCGCGCACCTGCTCGAGGCCGAGCCCGGCGTGCCGGTCGCCGCCGTCGCAGAGCAGGCTGGCGCGCCCGTGCAGCCCGAAGTCGCGCATCACCGACTCGAAGTAGGCGCGGTTGACGGAGGCCTCGAACTCGGCGGCGTCCCCGCGCTCGTCGACGCACCCCTCGCTCCCGATCTGCTCGACGAAGTAGGTCTCGAACCCGAGCCGGTCCAGGCCGAGGACCCAGGCGAGGCGCACCCAGGCCTCGCCGCCGTTGAGCGGCTTGTTCGCGAGCGCCCCGCTGACGATCGCGCTCGCCACCGCTCAGCCCGGTCGCTGCTCGCGGGCGACGGACACCGGCGCTCAGCCCAGCAGACGCGAGAGGACGCCGCGCCGTTTCACGTTGACGCGGATCGTCGCCAGCGCCGAGCGCGACCCGTCCGCGTGCACGGCGTTGACGAGCAGCTCGCTCGTCCCCCTGCCGCTCGGCTCGAGCTCGAGGTCGAAGCCGGCGGTCTCGGCCCCGGCGACGTCGGGGAACCGCTCCGCCACCCCCGGGCGGGGCACGCCGACCGAGGTCCGGCCGACCACGCGATGGTCGGAGACGACCTCGACTTCGCTGATCGCGGCACGCTCGCCGACCACCCAGCCGACGACGCGGAGCGGGCTCTCCTCGAAGGTCATCCCGGCCACCGGCCCGTCGAGGTGCGAGGCCTTGAGGTCCCCGCCGCTGTCCCGATCGCCCTTCAGCGAGACGTCTTGGACTTCGCAGATAGCGCCCATCGAGAGGCGGCGATTATATCCGCGGCCGAAAGCCCCGACCTTCGGTCCTGGCTTGCCTCCCTCGATGTAGAAGCTCTCCCCCTCGCGGTTGTCGAGCTCGACGATGCCGGGGAACCGGCTCGCGGTCCGGTGTGCCTCGGAGACCGCGATGTCGACGAAGCCGGCGCGCCGCAGCAGCTCGGCCGCGAAGTCGGCGGTGAACAGCGTCCGCGAGTACCCGTACCAGAGCAGCTGGGTGATCAACCTGCCCCCCGGGCTGCTCGCGTCGCCGGCGACGAGCTGGAAGTAGCGCTCATCGCCGGCCAGGTAGGCGTCGATCGCGCGCCGCAGGTCGGGAAGGACGAGGCGCAGGACGCCGCCCGGCCTGAGCACCCGCCAGAGCTCG
Organism: uncultured Actinomycetes bacterium; assembly: GCA_963728025.1. Classification (GTDB taxonomy): domain Bacteria; phylum Actinomycetota; class Thermoleophilia; order Solirubrobacterales; family 70-9; genus VAYN01. Next base: position 355,499 of record CAVSIF010000005.1, read on the forward strand.
CTCAGGGCCGGGACTTGGTCACCGTAGGCGAGCTCGGGCAGGGCGTGGACGCTGACGGCGTAGTCGATGCTGCCGGTCTCCAGCGGCAGGCCCTCCCTAATGTCGGCGACGAGATCGATCTCGGGAGCCTCCTTCACGTCGGAGTTGATCCAGCCCGCGCGCACGTGCGAGCCGCAGCCCCAGTTGAGGCGGCGGAAGGCCTCGCCGGCGGCGCCCCGCTCAGACCCCCGCGGCATCGAGCACCCCCTTCAGGACCGCTGCCGAGTCGAAGTACTCCTCGGCGAGCGCACGCGCCGCCCGCGAGTGGGCGCGCCAGTCGGCGCGGACCTCGGCCGCCGCGGCGACGGCTTCCTCGACGCCGTCGAAGGCGAGCAGCCCCTGGCCGATGGGGAGGTTGTCGGAGTACCCGGTGTCCTGGGCGAGGACCGGCCGGCCGCTGGCCAGGTAGCAGGCGCTGCGATCGCTGAACCAGCCGCAGCGTGACCGCACGTAGACGTTCTTGGCGATCGCGATCTCCGCTTCGGAACCGCGCACGAAGTCGCGATAGGCGCCCGGCTCGCCCGCGACCCGCTCGGGGTCAACGAGGCCCCAGCCCGCCTCGCGCAGGGCCGCGGCGTCGGCCTCGTCCTCGTCCTCGATGTCGAGCGCCAGAACCAGCTCGGCGTCGGCCCGGGCGGCGATCGGCAGGAGGCGCCGGAACTCGTGCACGCGCAGGCCGAAGGTCACCCCCCCGTACTCGATCGTCCCGTACGGCCCGCGCCAGCTGGCCACCGTCGTCAGCCCCGTCCCCGGCTCCGGGTCGGCCGGCCACTCGCCGAGGACGACCGGCTGGCGGATCGGGATCCAGTCGCGGCCGCAGGTCGGGACGACGCAGGAGGGCCTGCCGAGGTTCTCGCCGACCGTGAAATGGAGGTCGTACCCGGCGAAGAGCCGCGTCTGGCCAAGCGCCTCCCACATCTGCTGGATCGCCGGGTCGATGTCGACGAAGGCGGCGGCCGCCGGTGCCGCGACCAGCTCCGGATCGGCGAGGAACCCGTTGACGTCGAGCAGGAGGTCGGCCCCGCGCAGGCGCCGCAGAGCGCGGCGCCGCGAGCTTCTCCCCCTCCTCGCCGGCGCCTTCGAGGATCAGCGTGTAGTCGTCCTCGCCGAGCCCGGCGAAGTCCATTACCCGCTCGAGCCAGCGCGCCTGCGCCGAGCGCGCCAGCGCCGCCCCGTCGGCGGCGCCCACCATCTCCGGGCCGAGGCGGTCGAGGAAGTGAACGTCGTGCCCGAGCCGGCGCAGGCCGAGCAGGTAGTTGAGGAAAACCCAGGCGTGGCCGCCGCGCCGAGGGCGCTGGGCGACCGAGCCGGCGACCACGACCGAGGCCATCTCAGGTCTCGCGCAGGGCGGCGGCGCTGGCGTCGGTCGGCTCGTAGCCGAAGGCCGCGAGAACCTCGTCGAGCGACTCGGCGCAGGCGGCGATCAGCTCCGGCGACAGGTCCTGGCGCCAGCGCCCGATCGTCGCCGCCGGGTCGCCGCCCGTGCGGTGGTGGTCCATGCTCGGAGCCTCCTCCCGGGCGGTGCGCAGGGTGCGCTCGACCGCCGCCGCGGAGGGATCGACGCCGACGAACTCGAAGGTCCGCCGCAGGGTCTCCTCCGGATCGGTCAGCAGGTCCTCGTAGCGAACCAGGTGGGCGCTGTCGCGACGCTCCTCCCACCGCCGCAGGACGCCGGTCGCCTGCTGGAAGGCGACCGAGCGGATGTACTCGGCGTCGCTGTCGACGTGCTCGCGGCCGAACGCCTCGTAGCCGCGCTTGCGGTTGAAGGCGAGCACCGAGCTGACTACGTCGCGAAAGTCGCGCACGAGGACGATCTCGCGGGCGCCGCCGTAGAACTCGGTGAGCAGGTCGAGCACGACCGGCTCGAGCAGGAGCTTCTCGAGGAAGAACCGGGCGCCCGGCTTGCCCGAGGTCGTCGCCAGCCGCTCGAAGAAGACGTCGATCCGCCGCTGGCACATCCTCGCGATCTGCTCGACCGCCTCGCCGCCGAGCCAGCTCTCCAGTGGATGGTCGCCGATCCTCGGCACGCTCTCGGCGCCGTCGCCGAGCCACCAGCGGCGGTCGCTCTCGAGGTCGGTCGTGACCAGCTGGCCCAGGTAGCCGGGCGGCTGGGCCAGGCCCTGGAAGACCGAGGTCCAGTAGGTCGCGACCCGCGTCTCGAACCGCATCGGCCGGTAGCCGACGACTTCCGGGTGGCAGCTCAGCACCCATGCCAACCAGGTCGAGCCGCTGCGTCCGATCGTGTTCACCATCAGCGGCTGCAAGGCCGAGTCGAGGCCGGTCGAGATCGGGCGGCGCACGCCCTCGATGCGCCCCACCCGCGCCCGCGAGCCGTCGGCGAGCCTGGCGTGGATCTCGAAGCCGAAGCTGGCCCGATTCTCGAGCACGCCGACGAGCGTGCGGAAGCCGCTCGCGGCGGCGTGCGGCGTGTCGGGGAATTCGTCGTCGAGGTCCGACCGCGGTTCTCCCACCGGCGTCTCGACCACCGTCCCGCGGGCACCCAGGGAGATCTCGATCGCGGCCACGGGCGCGCTCGTCCCGATTGCCCAGCCGCCGATCTCGATCGCGTAGGAGCCGGAGCCGCCGCCGACTGCCGGCTGGTCGATGTGGGCGCCGAGCAGGCCGGGCGCGGCGGCGTCGACCTCGACCGCGGTGATCGTCACGGCTTGCTCAGACATCGGCGCCCTCCCCCTCGTCGGTCGCCGGGCAGAGCGGGTCGAAGGCCCGCATCGCCGCCTCGATCTGCTCGCCCCAGAGCGACGTGTGCAGCCACATGTTGTACTCGCTGGGGACGCGCCTGGCCCCCGGAACGTAGGACTGGCCCTCCAGGTGGTAGAGCTCGACCGACGGCAGGTACCAGCTCTGTCGCCCCACCGCCGCCAGCCGCAGGCAGAGCTCGGAGTCCTCGTAATCGCCCTGGACGTAGTGCAACGGCAGACCGCCCGCCTCTTCGTAGAGGTCGCGGTCCACCATCATGCAGGCGGCGGTGACGGCGGGCACCGGCCGGGCCACGTTGGCGGCGGGGAAGTCGCGGTGCAGACCCTTGAAGCAGTGGGTGTTCTCCCATGCCTCCGACCCGGGCGGGCGGTGGAAGTACATCCCGGCATGCTGCAGGGTGTCGTCCTCGTAGAGCAGCTTCGGCCCGAGCGCGCCGATCCCCGCGGTGGCGTCGTAGAAGGCGCTCATCGCCCCGACCCAGCCGGGACCGTCGGGGATCACGTCCGAGTTGAGCAGCAGCAGGCGCCGCCCCACCGCGGCCTCGATGCCGAGCCGGTTGGCGCCGGCGAAGCCAGCTCCCGCGGTCAGGTGGACGACCCGGAAGGGGAGCCCGTAGACGCCGAACAGCTCGCGCGCCTGGCGGGCGAGGTCCTGCCGCTGCTCGGGCGAGTCGAGGACGTAGATCAGCTCGATCTCGGAGAACTCCGGGTCGCGCGAGAACTGGAGCAACTGGTGCTCGAGGAAATCGAGGCGCTTGTAGAGCGGGACGATGATCGAGACCGCCGGCTTCGCGGGCGGCTGGCCGTAGTCGTCGACCGCGGCGACGCTCGCTTCGCCGACCACCCGCTCCTGGAGGCGGGTGAGGGCGGCGCGGCCGTGATCCTCGGCCAGCGCGCCGCCGATCGGACCGCGCTGGCCGAGCTCGCCGAGGATCGTCGAGCGGACAAGCTTCGGATCGCGGCTGACACGCGGGCACTCGATCTCCAGCTCGAGCCCGTCGGACGTGCGCAGCTCGGCGATCCAGCCGCTCGAGAGGCGGCTCGGGGCAGGCAGCTCGACGTGCGCGGTGAAGCCGTGGTCGCGGGTCGCCGCGCCGCCGAGGTCGGCGTAGAACTGGATCACATCCGACCGTTCGTGGCGGTGGGCATCGGTGAGGTCGACGCGAGCGCCCTCGGGAGAGACCACTGTCACCCTGCCGAGGCCGTCCTGGTCGTGCATCCAGCCGTTGATCCAGAACGAGCGCTCGTCGATCGCCAGCACCTCTTCGACCGCGAGGCCGGCAGGCTGCTCCTTGTTCACCGCGCAGCGGGGAAGGCGCTCGCGCAGGATCTCGCGGATCCCGTAGAGGGCCGCGCTGAGTTCAAACGAGAAGCTGCCCTCGAGCTCGGTCGAGGCCGCCAGTCGGTCGAGGACCGCCTCTCGCACCTCGGCGTCGTGGGGCGCCAGCTCCTCGCGGACAAGCCGCCGCAGGTCGGTGCCGATCTCCTCCCACTGCCGGCGCGGGAGCACCGCCACCTCGACCTCCGGCCCGTTGCGGTTGCGCTTCTTCCCCCCGACCAGGATCGCCACGTCGGCGGCGAGCCTGGCGGCGCGCCGCGGCGACGTCCTGGTGCGGGCGCGGGTCACCCGCTTAGTCAGCTCAGCCATCGAGCACCACCTCCCTGCCGCGGTCGGCGGCCGTGTCGTAGATCTCGAGCAGGCGCTCGATGTGGGCGTCCATCGCGTGCGGCTCCTGGATCCCATCCCGCAGCGAGCGCCAGAGCCGCGGGTTGGTCGTCGCGTCTCGGATCGTCTGGGCCAGGCTGAAGGCGTCGCTGGCGCGGAAGTGCAGGCCGTCGACGCGGTCTCGCACTTTCTCCGCCATCCCGCCGACGTCGCTGCAGATGATCGGGCGCCGGTGGAAGAAGGCCTCCTGGATCACCAGCGGCGAGTTCTCCCACCAGATCGAGGGCACCAGGACCCAGTGCAGGTCCGCCATCAACTTCGGCAGCTCGGCGTGCTCGTACGGCCCCCGGAAGGTGACCCGGTCGCGCAGGGACTCGCGCCGCGCGGCGAACGCCTCCTGGAACTCCGCCGGCTGCAGCTCGAGGTTGGCGCCGTGGAGCCAGAGGTGGGCGTCGGATTCCTCGCCCAGCAGGTCCATCGCCTCCATCATCACCTCGGCGCCCTTGAAGTAGCTGAGCTGCCCGAAGAAGCCGATGTTGGTCGGCGCTTTGCGCTGCCCCGGCTCCGGCGCCCGCTCCGGCGGCGCCAGCCTGCCGTACTCCTCGACCTCGATCCGCTCCGGCTCGATTCCCCAGCGCAGGTACTTGTCCATCAGCTGTGCACTCGGCGCGAGGAAGTGGTCGACGTTGTCGAAGTGGGTCTTGACGAACCGTTCGCGCAGGAAGAACGACTGCTGGCTGATCTGGGGAAAGCATTCGTTGCAGCGGCGCGGCGAGGCTTCCTCGCAGAGCTCGGCGTTGAAGGTGCGCACCATCTGGCCGTCGCGGTGGCAGATCGGCAGGAACTCGTGCAGGGTGTAGATGATCACCGCCTCCGGCAGCACGCGGCGGATCTGGCTCAGCAGGTCGACCCCGATGAAGTGGGTGTGCTGGAGATGGACGACGTCCGGCCGCTGGGCCAGCAGGAAGCTGGCCAGGTGCTGGGAGTAAAGCGACTTGTCGCGGGAGGTCAGCGTGAAGAAGTCGAAATGCTCGGTCTCGGTGAAGACGAAGTACTGGTTGGGATCGCCGTTCACGGCGCTGAACGGCGTGCCCGGGTGGCCGACGCGCCGGTGCGCGACGTTGGAACCAATCCGGGCCAGCAGCACCGGCTCGACGCCGGGCGTCTCCCGCATCCCCTCGTAGAGCTCGAGCGCGTAGGCCTCGGCCCCTCCCGGGTGCAGGGTCGGATGGTTGTGGGCGACGTAGAGCACCTTCATGCGATCTCCTTTAGACCCTCGAGGTCAAATATGCGGCAGAGATGCCGCTGCTCGGCAACCTTGCGACAGCCCGTCTCCACCGCCGCGGCGAATTCCGGGCAGGAATCGAGCCAGTCGTCAGCGGACCGCGGCACGACCAGGTAGTCGCTGCCGTCGTCGGCGAGCAGTCGCAGCTCGGCGAGCGCGCGCGCGTCGTTCTCGGGATCGCCGGCACGCACCCGCGTCGCCCGCAGAGGCGCCAGGGCGGCCACCACGCCGTCGACGACCTCGAGCACGACGAGCTGTTTGTCGGTCCCGATCAGACGTTCCAGGTAGTCCCTGATCTGCCCGGCCGACGCCTGCGGGCGCTCGATCGCCGGCGGCGCCAGGGACACGCGGCGCCGGCCGAGGCCGAAGATCAGACAGGCGTCGGGAACGTCGGCGACGAGGCGCACAGTGGGCGGCGAGGTGGGCCGCGAACTCCGGGTAGAAGTCGAGCCACCAGCGCGCGGTGGCGGGGATCACGAGGTAATCGGCGCCGCCCCGGCGCAGCCGCTCCAGCTCGTCGGTGGCGCCAGCGCCGTCAAGGGGGTGGTGCCCGGCGTAGCCGCCGCCGGCGTCCTGCGGGAAGTGCAGGGCGTTCATCCCAGGGATCTCGAGCAGGGCCGGGTCGCCCTTGTTGACGACGAGCAGCGAGGAGCCCGGCGGCAGGTAGGTGGCGACCGCCTCCTGGACCCGGCCGACCAGGTCCGCGTACTCGGCCTCCCCGAGCCGGCCGTTGCCCTGCGCGCTCATCCCCGCGCCCCCTCGACCGGCCGCTCGGCGACCGCCGCCCCCAGCTCGAAGATCGAGCAGACGCCGAGCCTCGGTCGCGGGGTAGCGGCGCAGGTGCGCGGCGAACTCGGCGTAGTGCGCGAGCCACCAGGAGGACGGCTGCGGCAGCACCAGGTACTCGGCGCCGCGCTCGCGCGCCGCCTCGAGCCGGGCCACCGCGTCGGCGCCGTCGTGGGGGTGATAGCCGAGATAGCCGCCGTCGTCGTCGTGCGGGAAGTGGATGCCGCGCCGCCCGTCCAGATCGACCAGCTCGCGGTCGCCGCGGCTGACCACGAGCACCGAGGCCCCGGCTGGCACCCGCTCCCGCACGGCCGCCCTGATCCGCTCGACCGTGTGCCGGTAGCCGAGCCGGCGGCTCGCGGTGAACCGCGGCGGCAGCCCCGCGCCGGCCCGCGGCGGCGCCTCCTCCAGCCGTTGCTGCAGCGCCCGCACCTCCTCCTCCAGCCGGTTCGCCTCGCGGGCGAACTCGCGCCGGTCGAACTCGCCGCTCCCGGGCCCCGGCTCGGCCTCCAGCCGTTGGCTGGCGGCCTCGCCCAGGCCCACCGCCGCCGTCAGGCGGACCACCTCGCCGAGCAGGTCGGAGACCTGACGGGCGTAGAGATCGAGCAGCTCGTCGAGGCCTCGACCTCGCGGCCCGAGTCGACCGCCGCCAGCAGCGGCGAGACCCCGACCCGCAGCGGGTAGGACTCCGGGTACTCGAACTCGAGCAGCCCGTCCTGCGCGTAGACCACGACGTCGTCGCGTCGCGCCCGGTCGCGCCAGCGCTCGCGCCAGAGAGCGACGCTGCGGTCGAAGCGGCCCTCGCGCCCGCGCGAGGCGGACTCGAGGTGGACGACGACCGCCTCGGGGCAGTAGTGGACCTCGCCGCCGGCCTCGCCGAGCCGCAGGCAGAGGTCGACGTCCTCGAGCGAGTTGACGAAGCCGGTGTCGAAGCCCCCGACCCGCTCAAAGGCCTCGCGCCGAACCAGCATGCAGGCGCCGGTCACCGCCTGCAACCGCCGCGCGCAGCTCGCCGCCGGGTGGTCCGCCGGCATCCCGGCGTAGAGGTTGTGCGGGTAACCGTCCTGGCCGATCACGACGCCGGCGTGCTGGATCGAGCCGGTCGGGTAGAGCAGCTTGGCGCCGACCGCGGCGGCGGCGGGATGGGACTCCGCGTAGCGCGCGAGCGCCTGCAGCGACCCCGGCTCCGGTTCGGTGTCGTTGTTGAGGAAGACGAGGACCTCGCCGCCGGCCACCGCGGCCCCCGCGTTGCAGGCGGTCGCGTAGCCGCTGTTCCCCGGCAGCGCGACGCGGCGGATCGCGTCCCCGTAGCGGTCGAGCAGGGCGGGCGTCGAGTCGGTCGAGCCGTCGTCGACGACGACGATCTCGGCCCGCATCGGCGGGTCGGCGAGGACGAGGTCGAGGCAGCGCTCGGTCAGCGCGGCCCGGTTGTGGACCGGGATCACGATCGAGGTCGCGGGGTTCACGCGGCCTCCTCGAGGTGGTAGATCGCGCCCGCCTGCTCGTCGCGGACGACCGCCCGGTAGCGGCCCTCGAGGTGCTCGCGGAGACCCTCGTAATGGTCGAGCCACCAACGGTAGGTCGGCGGCACGACGAGGTAGCGGGCGCCGCCGTCGCGCAGCCGCTCGAGATGGCCGATCGCCTCCTCGCTATCGGCCGGGTGGTGGCCGGCCCAGCCACCGTCCGGGGCCTGCGGGAAGTGCATCGCCCGGCGCCCGTTCAGCTCCAGCAGGGCGTCGTCGCCGCGGCTGATCACCAGCACCGCCGCGCCGGCGGGGACCGCCGCCCCAACCGCCTCGCGCAGCCGCTGGGTCTCGCGCTCGTAGCGCGGGTTCGGTCGCCGGCCGTAGGGCTCCCAGGGGCGCCCCCACTTCTCCGCATAGCGCTGCTGGTTGGCGCGCAGGATCCGCCTGTACTCACCGCCCGCGACCAGCTTCCCGAACGAGGCCTCGCCGAAGTGGTGCACGATCGTCTCCTCGACGCAGCGCAGCTGGTAGCCGGCGACGCGGGCGCGCTCGGCGTAGTCGTCGTCCTCGAGCAGCCCAACCTCGTAGCGCTCGTCGAGCGGCCCGAGGTGGAGGTAGGTCTGACGCCGCAGCCCCAGACAGAACATCGCCGGCGTGCGCACCTCCAGCCACTCGCCCGCGTGCTCCCGTGCCCGCCGGCGGGCGAAGCTCGAGGAACTCGCCCCAGGTCCGGTAGGAGGTCTCGACCTCGGCCTCGTTGCCGATCCGGTTGGTCACCGGTCCGACCAGGCCGACGCCCTGATTGCGCAGGTGCTCGACCAGCCCCGCGAGCCAGCCGGGCGCGACCATCGTGTCGTTGTTGAGCAGGACCAGGTACTCGCCGAGGGCGAGTCCGAGGCCCTGGTTGCAGGCCGCCGCGAAGCCCATGTTGCGGCCGTTGACGAGGACCCGGACCCGGGCGTCGGCATCGACCAGCTTCGCCAGGTAGGCGCGGGTCCCGTCCGTCGACCCGTTGTCGACGACGATCAGCTCGAAGTCCTGCTCGGCGCTGTGGGCGAGGACCGTCTCCAGGCAGAGCCGGTTGAAGGCGAGCCCGTTGTGGGTGACGACGACGATGCTGACGCTCTCCGGCCCCATCGCCGGCGCGTCCTCGTGGACCGGCACCGGGTAGCCCTGCGCCGCCTCGACCGTGGGACGGGCGAGCGTGGTCGGCCGCCGCGAGACCGGCTCAATCTCGATCGCGGCGGGGAACACGGTGCCGGGGCGGGGCCGGCGCGACGGCCGCGCCGCGCTCAGGCCGAGCTGCTCGAGCATCGCCCCGAGCACGGCGTCGTGGCCGAAGTGCTCGCGCGCGATCGCGCGGGCGGCGCCGCGTGGCGGCCGTAGTCGGCGCCGATCGCGCTCACCGCCGCGGCCGCTCGTCCGGTGGCGAGTCGAAGCCGAACAGGCCCTCGCCGGTCGGCAGGACGCTGCCGAAGCCGGTGTCCTGGGTGACGACCGGCCGGCCAGCGGCGAGGTAGGTGGCGCTGCGGTCGCTGAACCAGCCGGTGCGCAGGCGCACGTTCTGGTCCTTGGCGACGGTGAACTCGCCGCGCGAGGCGCCGATGTAGTCGCGGTAGCGGTCGATGTCCGCGCGAGACCTCGAGACCGTCGCGGACCCGCCAGCCCGTGCTCGCGCGAGCAGTTCGCAGTCGGCGGGCTCGCAGCTGCTGCAGGGCGAGCTCGAACGCCTGTCCGCTGCGCCGCGGCAGGTCGAGGAACTTGAGGAACTCGTGGTGCTTGCTCCAGCTGTAGCGCTCGCCCTCGAAGGTGACGTCGCGCCACTCCTGGCGCCAGTTCCCGATCGTGGTGAAGAGGTCAGCGGGCTGCGGCGAACGGTCCGGCCAGAGGTCGACCACGACCGGCTGGCGAGTCGGCACGAAGCGGAAAGCGGTCCTGCCGCGGCAGGCCGCAGCCGGGGTTGCCGCAGTTCTCCCCGAAGGTGAAGAAGGCGCAGTGCGGCTCGAGGAAGTCGAGCGTCTCCTCCAGCCCGTGGCGCAGCTCGAGCTGCAGCTGGACCGGGTCGGTCTCGAGGTATACGAGGCGGCCGGTCGCGGCGAGCTCCGGCCGCGGCAGGGTGCCGCCGTGAAGGTTGATCAGCAGCTCCGCCGCCCTGGTACAGGCGTTCGAGCTGGATCTCGCTCATCCCGAAGCAGCGCCCGTCGTCATGGAGGGCGTGGAAGGCCCAGCGGTCGGCGAGGCCGAAGCGACGCATGATCGCCGCGATGAACTCGGCGGCCAGGGCCGAGCTGTCGTCCTCGGGCCGCGACATCAGCATCGACGGCGTGCGCCCGTGGGTCTCGACGTAGTAGGTCTCGTAGCCGAGCCGCTCAAAGCCGAGCAGGTAGTGGAGGTTCTGCCAGACGACCCCCGCCACCGGCATCTTGGTCATCATCCCGAGCAGCACGATCTTCGGCCGCGACCCCTGTCCCGGCGCCGTCATCGCTGCCCTTCCCCCTGCTCGACCTGACGCCAGGTCACCGTCCCCGGCAGCCCGGCCGCCACCTGGGCTCCGTTGCCGTTGCCGTCGCCGGCGTCGGAAGCGCGCCGCTTGCGCTCCTGGTGCTGGGCCTGGTGAAGCTGCTGGTAGACCGGCCCGCGCGCGAGCAGCTGCTCGTGGGTCCCGCGCTCGACGATCCGGCCCTCGCTCATCACCAGGATCTGGTCGGCGTGGCGGACCGTCGAGAGCCGGTGGGCGATCATGAACGAGGTCCGACCCTCCATCAGCTCGTCGAGCGCGTCGAGGATCACCCGCTCGGTCCGCGAGTCGATCGAGGAGGTCGGCTCGTCGAGGATCAGGATCGGCGCGTCCTTGAGGAAGGCGCGCGCGACGCAGATCCGCTGGCGCTCGCCGCCGGAGAGTGGGCGCCGCGCTCGCCGAGCACGGTCTCGTAACCGTCCGGCAGCCGCTCGATGAACTCGTGCGCGTTGGCCGCCCGAGCGGCGTCCTTGACCTCGTCGTCGCTCGCGCCCGAGACGGCCGTAGCGGATGTTCTCCGCGATCGTCCCGGAGAACAGCAGCGGCTCCTGCAGCACGACGCTGATCTGGTCACGCAGCGAGTCGAGCTTGAGGTCGCGGATGTCGATGTCCGTCGATCTCGATCGCGCCGGCGCTGGGATCGTAGAAGCGGACCAGCAGGCTCATCAGCGTGCTCTTGCCGGCGCCGGTGTGACCGACGACAGCGACCCGTTCGCCCGGCCGCGCGTCGAAGGAGACGTCCTCGAGGGTGCCGACCCGGCCGTGGTAGGAGAACTCGACCTGCTTCGCCGTGACCCGCCCGCGCGGCTCCTCCAACTCGACCGCATCGGGCCGCTCCTTCACCTCCGGCTCGCGGTCGAGCAGGTTCATCGAGGAGACGAACTGGACGAGCTGGTCGTGGATCGTCCCGATCGTGGTGCTGATCTGCTCGAGCGGCTGGTAGACCGAGGCGATGTAGGTCATCAGCACGAGCAGCTCGCCGATGCTGATCTTCCCTTCGATCACGTGCCAGGCACCGAAGCCGAGGACCAGCGAGGTCCCCGCCGCGGTCGCGGTCTGGACCCAGAGCGTGTACATGCTCTGGCTCACCGTCAGCTTCACCCGTTCGTCGACGGCGACACGTCCCTGCTCGCGGAAGCGCCGGTGCTCGTGGTCCTCGCGCCCGAAGGAGACGATCACCCGCAGCATCGCCATCGCCTCGTGGACGATCGAGAGCGAGCGCCACTCGAGCTGCTGGACGTGCTGCAGGCGCGGCACGATCCGCTTCCCGTACATCCCGAACGACCAGTAGAGGAAGGGCAGCACGAGCAGCGAGAGCAGCGCCAGCTGCCAGTCGATCAGGAGCGCGATCGCGAGCATCCCGACAAGAGTCAGGGTCGCCTCGATGACCGGCGGGAAGACCATCACGATGTTCCCCACCGCCGCCGCCTGGATGTTGATCTGGCTCATCAGGGCGCCGGTCTGCCGCTGGTCGTGGAAGGTGAAGGAGAGCCGCTGCACATGGGCGAAGAGGTCGCTGCGCAGGTCCATGACCATGTTCTGCTCGGTCTTCGAGCCGAGGTAGTGGTTGAACACGGTCAACCCGTTGCCGACGGCGATGATCAGGAACCGCGCCAGCACCATCGCGACGAGGACGACCAGGGTCGTCGGGTCCTCACCGAAGAAGAAGGCGATGATCCCGCTCGCTTCCTGCTCCTGCAGGACCTGGTTGAGGATCACCGCGAGCGGCCACGGCTCGGCGAGGCCGAGGATCGCGGTCAGCACGGTCAGCCCCAGCACCCCGATCAGCAGGCGGCGGTAGGGGCGCAGATAGGGCCAGACCCGGGGCAGCGACTTCCACAGCTCCCAGGCGCCCTGCTCCTCCGGGTCGTGCGGTGGGCGCTGCGCGGGCTGCTTCGGCTTCGCGCTTCGCATCCTCAGCGGGTTGGTGATGCTCACCGGTGCCCCTTCTTCGCGCCGGCCCGTATCTGCGAGACGACGACGCCGTCGGGGGCAGGCGCGCTCGGGACCGGGCCGGGGGCGGTCGGGGCGGCGCCGTCCCGGGCCGGCCGGGCGGCCCGGGCCTTGCCCTCGCGCACCGCCGCGGCCCCGTCCCCCTCGGCCAGCGCCGCGAGCTCGTCCTCCCCGGCGCGCCGCATCACCGCCAGCGCCAGGCTCATCGCGGTCGCCGTGCCCTCGATCCCGACCGCGACCACGGCCCCGAGGGCGGCGCTCAGCGTCAGCGCGATGCCAGCCTGGCCGTCCCACCAGGCGTAGGCGGAGAGCAGGAGGAGCAGGGTCACGACCAGCGCGCCGCCGGCCGAGACGCGCGGCCAGATCCGCGCCCGCAGCAGCTGCCGCCCGGCGCCGTGCTCCTCGACCGCGGTGCGAATCTTCACCCCGCCCAGCGGCGCCGCGCGCAGGTCGAGGTCCCAGCGGTCGAACGGGCCGCCGCTACGGACGAAGCCGCCGTCGCCGGCGAGGGCGTCCCGGAGCGACTGCAGCCGCTCCTGCGGGTCGCGCCAGCGCTCGCTCCAGACTGTCAGCACCCGGGGCCGCGGCCAGCTCGCTTGCGGACGCCGGCGGCGCCGCCACGGAGAGAGACCGTGGCGCAGCCGGCCGGCCAGCCGCGCCACCGGTTGCAGCGCGAAGAGCAGCGCCGTCAGCGCCCGCCGCCGCAGCGTCTCAGCGGCCGCTCGCCCGGGCCGCGCCGGGTGGGCGCGCCAGCCATTCGCGACCGCCCGCCAGAGCAGCGTGCCGGCCGCAGCGAGGAAGAGGGGCAGCGCGAAGAGCAGCGGGGACCAGAGCAGGCCGAGGCCGGCGAGCGCGCCGAACAGGGGGATCAGCAGCAACGCCTCCGGCGCCCGCAGCAGGCTCGCCAGCGCCCCCGGCGCCGGGTCGTAGACCGACTGGAAGAGGCCACTGCCCCAGGTGCCATAGCGGACCAGCGCCCGCCGGCCCGGCGAGTCGCCTCCGGGCGGGTCGTAGATCCGGCCCGACCAGCGTGAGGAACCGACCCGGTTGTAGCGACTCGGCCACTTGCGCTCGAGCAGCGCCTCCGCCCTGCCGTAGCCGTACTGCTGCCGGAGATAGCGGCGGACGGAGTCGCGGCGGCGGTGCATGACGACCGCGCCGGCGCTGAAGGCGAGCTTCTCGCCCACCTCCTGCAGCCGCCAGCAGACGTCGACGTCGTCCCCCGCCGCCTCGAAACGGGCGTCGAAGCCGCCGATCGCCTCCAGAGCGCGTTTGCGGAAGGCCATGTTGCAGCCGGGAACGTGCTCGGCCTCGCGATCGGAGATCAGGACGTGGATCGGCCCGCCGGGAGCGCTGGCGACGCACTCGGCGACGACCCGTCGTCGGGCGGGATGTTGGGCCGCCGGCTCCGGCGTTGCGCCCGGCCCGCAGCGCGTCCGCCAGGTAGTGAAGCCAGTCGGGGTCCGGGTAGGCGTCGTCGTCGAGGAAGGCGACGATCTCCCCGCTCGCCCGCCGCACGCCGGCGTTGCGGGCCGCGCTGAGGCCGCAGTGGTCGGTCTCGACGACGGTCGCTCCGTGGGCGCGGGCGATCTCCGCCGAGTCGTCGCCGGAGCCGTCGTCGACGACGATCAGCTCGAAGTCGGGATAGGTGAGGCGACCGACGCCCCGCAGGCACTCCGCAAGGGTGCGGGCGCCGTTGTGGGTGCAGACGATCACCGAAACCCGCGGCCAGGGCCCATGCCGAGCGAAGGGCGCCTCGGCGAAGGCCCGGCTGGCCGCCGCGAGCGCCGGCTTCGGCCGCCGCTCGCGGTCGACCAGCCCGAAATCCCAGTCGCTGACCTCATGCCCCCCGCGGTGCCACTCATCGGTCCAGGCGAAGGCGAACAGCCCGGCCGCGCCGGTCCCGAAGGCGTGCCGGATCTGCCAGTCGAGAGCCTCGGCCTGGGCGTCCCGGCCGTGACTGCGGCTGTCGAGGCCGGCCTCGGCGATCAGCAGCGGCCGGTCGCCGGCCAGGTTCTGCAGGCGCGCCAGGTAAGCCGCGTATGTCGACTCGTCCTCGAGGAAGACGTTGAAGGCGGCAAGGTCGAGGAAGGGCAGCTCCAGGTACTCGGTCGACGGGTAGTTCACGTAGGCGACGAGGCCCTCGGGGTCCGCCGCCTTCGCCTCCCAGTACAGGCGCTCGAGGAACTTTTCGACCTTCCGCTTGCCGTGCCAGCGCACGATCGGCGCTGGGATCTCGTTGCCGATCGCGTAACAGAGGAGCGCCGGATGCGCCCCGCACCCCCGCACCTGGCGGCCGACCCGGGCGGCGATCTCGCTCGCCAGCTCGGGCCGGTCGAGGAAGGCCACGTGCTGCTCCCAGGCCAGGCCAGCCATCACGTGCAACCCATGGTCCCGGGCCAGGTCGAGGAGCCAGAGCGGCGGTGGGACGTAGGTGCGCAGGGCGTTGATGCCGACCTCGGCCATCGCCGCGAAGTCGCGGCGGACCACCCCGGAGAGGGGAACGGATCGTCCCCGCGCCGGCGGAAGGTGCCGTAGGTGGCACCGCGGACGCGCAGCTTCCGATCCCCCGCGAGGATCGACCGTCCATGAATCGTCGGTCGCCGATTTTGCATATACCGAGCCAAAAAACGTTCAGACAACGCTTCTTGAGGCGCCTCCCGAGCGCGTCACGAGCCTGGGCGAAAGGTTACATTGTTTGATGTAAAGATCGAGGGCGAACTAAACCAAGACCCTCAACGATAAACAGCTTGGTACGTCAGGCGCGACCTGCCAAAATTGGACGAACGTCCTGTTCCAAACGTTCGTACGAAGTTTGCGCTCGCTCCGGCGCGAGCGTCTACGATCGCGTTCGAATGAGGTATCTGGTCACTGGCGGGGCTGGGTTCATCGGCTCGACTCTGGTCGACTCCCTGCTCACCCGCGACGCCGCCGTGACCGTGGTCGACGACCTCTCGACCGGCCGGATGCGGAACCTCGAGGGGGCACTCAGCGCGGGTGCCGAACTGGTCGAGCTCGACATCCGCGACGCCGGCGCGATCGCCGCCGTCGTCCGCGAGACGAAACCGGACACGATCTTCCACCTGGCGGCCCAGATCGACGTCCGCAAGTCGGTCGCCGACCCCGCTTTCGACGCCTCGGTCAATGTCGGCGGAACCGCCAATGTGCTCGAGGCCGTGCGGGCGGCGACCGTTCCCCGCCTCGTATTCGCCTCGACCGGGGGTGCGATCTACGGCGAGGGAGAAGGCCAGCGGCTGCCGCTGCCCGAGGGCGCTCCGCTCGCGCCGATGGCGCCCTACGGCCAGAGCAAGCTCGCCGCGGAGGGTTACCTCTCGCTCTACGAGCGGCTCTACGGCCTCTCGGCGGTCGCCCTCCGTCTCGGCAACGTCTACGGCCCGCGTCAGGACCCACTCGGGGAGGCGGGGGTGATCGCGATCTTCTGCGGCAAGCTGCTGGCTGGAGAACGGCCGACCGTCTACGGCGACGGGACCCAGACCCGCGACTACATCTACGTCGACGACGTAGTCGCGGCGCTGATCGCCGCGGCCGACTCGACGGCGACGGGGCCGATCAACGTCGGCACCGGGCGAGAGACGGATGTGATCGAGCTCGCCGGACGCCTGCGCGACCTGCACGGCGACGCCGGCTTCGAGCCATGTCCGGCGCCACCCCGGACCGGCGAGGTGCAGCGGATCACCATCGACCCGAGCCGCGCCGAACGTGCAGCTCGGCTGGCGTGCGACGACCGATCTCGAACAGGGCCTGCGGCAGACGCTCGCGGCGCTGGAGCAGCCCGCGCCCGACTCGACCACGTCGGCGTAGCCGTCGACCGCCCCCGGTCGATTAGATTCTGCGCCGCCCCAGCGAGCGAACAACGACACGAGGAGCACCTTGAGAAACCCCAGAGACTTCTTCCAGCCGCAGGCGATCGGAGCCCCCGAGCCGCTGCGCGAGATCCCGGTCAAGCCGTCGCGGATGATCCACTTCCTCGACTTCTCGAACGAGAAAATGGTCGCGAAGGCGGCTGGCATCGCCGAGAAGACCGACATCCTGCTCGGCAACCTCGAGGATGCGATCCCGGTCGACCGCAAGCAGGCCGCCCGCCAGGGACTGGTCAAAGCGGCCAAGGAGTCCGACTTCGGCAGCACCGCGCTGTGGACCCGGGTCAACTCGCTCGAGAGCCCCTGGGTGCTCGACGACCTCACCACCCTGGTCACCGAGATCGGCGACCAGCTCGAGGTCGTGATGGTGCCCAAGGTCGAGGGCCCCTGGGACATCCACTACGTCGACCGCCTGCTCGCCCAGCTCGAGGCGAAGGCCGGCCTCGACCGGCCGATCCTCGTCCACGCGATCCTCGAGACCGCCCAGGGCGTGGTCAACGTCGAGGAGATCGCCGCCGCCAGCCCCCGCATGCAGGGGATGAGCTTCGGTCCCGCCGACCTCGCCGCCTCGCGGCGGATGAAGACGACCCGGGTCGGCGGCGGCCATCCCGGCTACCGCTCGATGGAGGACCCGGCCGACCCGGAGAACCCCGAGGCCGACCGCGTCACCGCCCAGCAGGACCCCTGGCACTACTCGATCGCCCGCATGGTCGACGCCTGCGCCGCGACCGGGATCCTGCCCTTTTACGGTCCGTTCGGCGACATCAAGGACACGGCCGGCTGCGAGACCCAGTTCCGCTCCGCCTTCCTGCTCGGCTGCGTCGGCGCCTGGTCGCTGCACCCGGTCCAGATCGGGATCGCGAAGCAGGTCTTCAGCCCGCCGGTCGACGAGGTCAAATTCGCGAAGAAAGTGCTGGAGGCGATCCCCGACGGCCGCGGCGTCCACATGATCGACGGCAAGATGCAGGACGACGCGACCTGGAAGCAGTGCAAGGTGATGGTCGAGCTGGCCGAAATGCTGGCCAAGAAGGACCCGGAGCTGGCCGAGCAGTACGGGCTTTAGAGCTCCGGCGCGCGGGTCCTGTCGCGGGGAGGGAGGCCTGCGGGCGAGGTTTACGTCCTCGACCTCCCTCCCCGCGCCACCCGCGCGAGGAGCGTCTGAGCGGTTTAGCTCAGGCGTTCTTCTAGAGCTTTGAGCTGGGCGCTGATCTCAGCCGGCAGCCTGTCGCCGAACTTGGCGAGGTGCTCCTGCAGCTGCGGCAGCTGCTGCTTGACCAGCTCGGTGTCGACGCTGAGCAGCTCCTGCATCGCCTCGGGGGAGACGTTCAGCCCCTCGGTGTTGATCGCGCCCTCCGTCGGCAGCAGGCCGATCGGGGTCTCGACCGCGTCGGCTTCGCCTTCGCAGCGACGGAAGACCCACTCGAGCACGCGGCTGTTCTCGCCGAAGCCGGGCCAGAGGAACTTGCCCTCGGCGTCTTTGCGGAACCAGTTGACATAGAAGACGCGCGGCAGCTCCGCCCCCTCGCGCTTGCCGACCTTGAGCCAGTGGGCGAAGTAGTCGGCCATGTTGTAGCCGCAGAAAGGCAGCATCGCCATCGGGTCGAAGCGCAGCTCGCCGACCGCGCCGGCCGCGGCGGCCGTCGTCTCCGAGGACATCGTCGCCCCCATGAAGACGGCGTGCTCCCAGTCGAAGGCCTCCTGGACCAGCGGCACCACGGTGGCGCGGCGGCCGCCGAAGAGGAAGGCGTCGATCGGCACCCCGGCGGGGTCCTCCCACTCGGGCGCGATCGAGGGGCACTGCGAGGCCGGCGTCGTGAAGCGCGCGTTCGGGTGTGCCGCCGGGGTCTCGGAGTCCGGGGTCCAATCGTTGCCGTGCCAATCGATCACGTGGTCCGGCGGCGCCCCGGTCATCCCCTCCCACCAGATGTCGCCGTCGTCGGTCTTGGCGCAGTTGGTGAAGATCGAGTTGCGCTCGATCGTGTCCATCGCGTTCGGGTTGGTCTTGTGCGAGGTGTTCGGCGCGACGCCGAAGAAGCCGGCCTCGGGGTTGACCGCGTAGAGGCGGCCGTCCTCGCCGAACTTCATCCAGGCGATGTCGTCGCCGACCGTCTCCACCTTCCAGTCGGGCAGGGTCGGGACCAGCATCGCCAGGTTGGTCTTGCCGCAGGCCGAGGGGAAGGCGCCGGTGATGTACTTGACGGCCCCCTCGGGCGAGGTCAGTTTGAGGATCAGCATGTGCTCGGCCAGCCAGCCCTCGTCGCGGGCCATCGCCGAGGCGATCCGCAGCGCGAAGCACTTCTTGCCGAGCAGGGCGTTGCCGCCGTAGCCCGAGCCGAAGGACCAGATCTCGCGCGTCTCCGGGTAGTGGACGATGTACTTGTTGTCCTCGTTGCACGGCCAGGAGACGTCCTCGACGCCCTCGCCCAGCGGCATCCCGACCGAGTGCACGCAGGGGACGAACTCGCCGTCGGAGCCGAGCGCGTCGAGGGCGGGCTTGCCCATCCGGGTCATGATCCGCATGTTGGTCGCGACGTAGGCGGAGTCGGTCAGCTGCACGCCGATTTCGGAGATCTCGGAGCCGATCGGGCCCATCGAGAACGGCACCACGTACATCGTGCGGCCGACCATGCAGCCCTTGAAGAGACCGTTCAGCTCCTCGCGCATCGCGGCCGGGTCGCGCCAGTTGTTGGTCGGGCCGGCGTCGGCCTCGCGCTCGGAGCAGATGAAGGTGCGGTCTTCGACCCGGGCGACGTCGGCGGGGTCGGAGAGGGCGAGGTAGCTGTTCGGCCGCTTCGCGTCGGAGAGGCGCTCAAAGGTGCCGGCGTCGATCAGGGCCTGGGCCAGGGAGTCGTACTCCTCGGCGGAGCCGTCGCACCAGTGGATCGAGTCGGGCTGGGTCAGCTCCGCGATCTCACCCACCCACTGCTCGAGCTTGGTATGCGTGGTCAGGGCGGGGGCCGTGGTCAAGTCGCTCATTCGCCTCTCTCTATTTCGTCGGTTTGAGGCCGACAAGGCTGACGTCGGCGTCTTCGTTGAGGATCTTCAAGGTCGCGGTTTCCTTGTTGCCATCGGAGTAAACGACCGTACAAGTGAACGTCTTGCCGGTCTCGACCTTTTCATCCGCGGGGCAATCGACGCTCTTGATTTTGGCATCTAACGATTTCTCGAGGTTGCTCTGTATCGCTTCCTCGGCCTTGACGTCGTCGATCACGGTCTCCCCGCAGCCGACCGCGGTGAATCCGAAAGCAAGCAGGGCTAGGACTGCGGCACAGCGAACGAAGAAGGTCATCTTCCTCCCTTTGGGGGCCGGGATCACGCGCCGGAGTATTCCAACCCGGGGCGACACTTCGGACGAAAGGGCCGTCGGATAGGGTTCCGCGCCGCATGAGGTTCTACGAGTTCGAGGCCAGGAAGATCGTCGAGCTGGCGGGGATTCCCGTCACCAAGTACGGCTTCTGCCAGACCGCCGAGGAGGCGCACGCCGCCGCCGAGGAGATCGGTGGCCCGGTCGTGATCAAGTCCCAGGTCCTCTCCGGCGGCCGGATGAAGGCCGGCGGCGTCAAGTTCGCCGACACGCCCGCGGAGGCCGCCGAGCACGCCGAGGCGATCCTCCAGCTCGAGATCAACGGCCACATGCCGCGCGGCGTCCTCGTCGACCCGAAAGCCGAGATCAAGCAGGAGTACTACGCGAGCGTGGTCTGGGACGGCACCGCGAAGCGGCCGCTGATGCTGTTCAGCGACATGGGCGGGATCGACATCGAGGAGGTCGCCGAGACCCACCCCGACCACGTCGGCAAAGGCCACCTCTCGAACCTCTTGCCGATCTCCGACTTCGAGGCCAAGCAGGTCGTCGCCGCGACCGGCGTCACCGGCTCGCAGCTGAACCGCGCGACCCCGGTCCTCGCCCGCCTCGCCCGCCTCTTCCGCGACTACGACATGACCCTGGCCGAGATCAACCCGCTGGCCGAGCTCAGCGACGGCTCCTTCGTCGCCCTCGACGCCCACATGGAGATGGAGAACGAGGCGGTCGGGCGCCAGAAGGGCCTACTCCGCAAGCGGCTCGAGATCGCCGAGGACGACTCCCGCGAGACCTACGAGCCATCCGCCTTCGAGCGCAACGTCGCCGCGATCGACGCCGCCGACCACCGCGGCGTGATCCAGGGCAAGGACCACGGCTTCGAGGGGAATCTGGGCCTGGTGATCGGCGCCGGCGGCGGCTCGCTGACCCTCACCGACGCGGTCCGCAGCCAGGGCGGCAAGCCGGCGAACTACTCCGAGATCGGCGGCAACCCGTCGGTCGCCAAGGCCTGCGGCCTGGCCAAGCAGGTGCTGGAAAAGGACGGGGTCGAGAAGATCGCGGTGATGATGTCGATCGTCTCCAACACCCGCGTCGACATCGTCGCCCGCGGCGTGATCAAGGCCTGCCTCGAGCTCGGCAAGGACCCCGGCGAGACGATCGCGATCTTCCGCATTCCCGGCGCCTGGGAGGACGAGGGCTTCAAGATCCTCGAGCGCTACGGGGTCGAGTACTGCGACCGCTCGGTCTCGATGTGGGAGGCCGCAGGCCGCGCCGTCGCCAAGATCCAGGGAGCGCCCGCCTGATGTCAATCCTGCTGAACCGCGACACCACCTTCATCGTCCAGGGGATCACCGGCCGCGAGGCGGTCAACCTGACCCGCGAGTGCCTTGACTACGGCTCCAAGATCGTCGGCGGGGTCACCCCCGGCCGCAAGGGCCGCGAGGTCCACGGCGTGCCGGTCTTCGACACCGTCGCCCAGGCGGTCGAGCACCACGGCGGCCCGATCGACGGCTCCGTCGTCACCGTCCCCCCCGCCTTCACCAAGGACGCGGTGCTGGAGGCGATCGAGAACGGGATCAAGCTGATCGTGATCGTCACCGAGCGCATCCCGCGCCGCGACGTCGCCCAGATGGTCGAGCTGGCGAACCTGCGCGGGGCGCGGATCATCGGCCCCAACTGCCTCGGCCTGATCGTCCCCGACGTCTGCAAGATGGGCGGGATCGGCGGCCCGGCCAAGGACGCGGCGAAGGCCTACGCGCCCGGCCCGGTCGGCGTGATGAGCCGCTCCGGCGGGATGACCACGGAGATCTCCTCCTCGCTGACCCTGGCCGGCCTCGGCGTCTCCACCGCCGTCTCGATCGGCGGCGACGCGATTATCGGCTCGACCTACGCCGAGCTGATGCCCTACTTCGAGGCCGACGAGGAGACCAAGGCGATCGTGATCTACACCGAGCCCGGCGGGCGGATGGAGGCCCAGCTCTCCGAGTGGGTGAAGGAGAACGACTCGCGCCTGCCGATCGTCGCCTTCATGGCCGGCAAGTTCATGGACGACGAGGAGATGAAGGGGATGAGCTTCGGCCACGCGGGCACGATCGTCGAGGGCGCCGAGGACACCGCGACGCAGAAGATCGCCCGCCTCGAAGCGGCCGGCATCCGCGTGGTCGAACGGATCGACGAGATCCCCGACGCGGTCAAGGAGAAGCTGGGGGTGGCTGCCTGATGGCGGAGAAGCTGCACAAGGTCTTCATCGACGTCGAGGTCGAGGAGTCGGTCGCCACCGACCCCGCCCTCGCCGCCAAGCTCGAGGAAGTCTGCCCCGTCGACATCTTCAAGGGCACCGACGCCGGCGTCGAGATCGTCGAGGAGAACCTCGATGAGTGCGTCCTCTGCCAGCTCTGCATCGAAGCGGCGCCGGCGGGCACCGTGCACGTCAAGAAGCTCTACGACGGCACCGAGCTGAGCTAGCCCACCCCCTACCCAACCGGGTGGGTGATGAGCGCAGTGGCTTCCTTCTGCAGCCGCGGGGGCAGCGCCACCCATTCGCGCAGGCGGAGCAGGGCCTCGCGGTCGCCCTCGATCTCGATCCTCCCCTCCGCCTCGCCGCCGACAACGATCGCCGCGATCACGTCCGGGGCAGAGCCGCTGAGGGTGAGATCGGCGCGGTCCGCCTCGCCGCGGCCGGCGCTGCTCTCGCCGCCGCCGATCCGCAGCCAGGTCGAGTGGCCTTCGCTGTGCAGCTGCAGCACGATCGTCTCGGCGCCCTTGGGCGGAGCGAGGATCACCCGCAGCGGGTTGGCGAGCGAGGTCGTGACCAGCCCCGGCAGATCCTCGAGCAGGTAGAAGTGGAGCCCCCAGCGACCGAGATCGAGCACCACGCCCTCCAGCTCGAGGCCCACCTCGGTCAGCTCGTAGACCGTGCCGGAAGCAGGCGGCTCGAGGCTCACGGCGACGGATGACTCCGTCCTCTTCGAGGTCGCGCAGCCGGCGGGTAAGGACGTCGGTCGGCGCGCCGCCGACGGTGCGGGCGAGTTCGGAGAAGCGCAGCGGCCCGAGCAGCAGCTCACGCACGATCAGCATCGCCCAGCGCTCGCCGATGCGGTCGAGAGCGCCCGCGACACTGCAGGCCTGGTCGTAGCTCCTCCTCCGGGACACCGTCGGAGTCTAGCTTAACTTTGAGTTTCAAAGCAAGCACTTTGAAATCTGGTACGGTCCCCGCCGTGCCTCACCTTGCCACCCCAAGGCGCGTTTGAGTCGGCGATGACCCGGATCGCCAATCTCACCTGGAAGCACCCGAAGCTGGTCCTCGCGGCGGTCGCGATCTTCACCCTGCTGGCGATCGCGGTCGGCCGCGACGTCGAGCAGCACCTGAAGGCGGCGGGATTCACCGACAGCGCCTCCGAGAGCGAGCGCGGCGGCGCCCTGCTGCGCGGCGCGCTCGGCTACGACCCCAACCCCGGCCTGGTCGTCGTCGTGCGCTCGCCCGACGGTGGCAAGCTCGACACCACCGACCCGGCGGTACGAGCCGAGGTCGCCCGCCTCAGCCGTGAGATGGCTCGGGTCGAGTACGTCGGCCGCGTCGCCAACCCGCTGCAGGACCGCCGCGCCGGCGCCACCCTCCTCGCCCGCGACGGCGAGTCCCTGGCGCTCGCCGTCTACCTCTCCACCGACGACATCCAGGACGCCGGCGGCTACGCCGCCGAGGGGGTCGCGCCGATCGCCGCCGCCAGCTCGCTCGACGCCGCGGTGGGTGGCTACGCGGCCGGCTTCAACGAGACCAACGACCAGACCCGCAAGGACCTGACCAAGGCTGAGCTGATCGCCTTCCCGATCCTGGCGCTGCTGCTGCTGTTCGTCTTCCGCGGCGTGATCGCGGCGGCGATCCCGCTGCTGCTCGGGGTGATCTCGATCGTCGGCACGCTGCTGGTGCTGCGGGTGATGTCGAGCTTCACCGACACCTCGCTGTTCGCGCTCAACATCGCCACCGGCCTCAGCCTCGGGCTCGCGGTCGACTACGCGCTGTTGATGGTCTCGCGCTACCGCGAGGAGATCAGCCGTGGCGGCGCGACCCGCGAGGCGCACCTCCGCATGGTTCAGACCGCCGGGCGCACCGCGGTCTTCTCCGGCCTCACCGTCGCGGCGGCGATGGCCGCGCTGATCGTGATGCCGCAGCGCTTCCTCTACTCGATGGCGGTCGCCGGCACCTCGGTGGCGCTGCTCTCGGCGCTGATCGCGATCCTCGTCGTGCCCTCGATGCTGGCCCTGCTCGGCCCCCGCATCGACGCCCTCTCGATCCGCCGCGGCCCGGCCGTCTCCGACACCTCCGACGGCTGGTACCGGCTCGCCCGCGAGGTGATGAAACGGCCGGTCGCCGTCGCCCTCGCCAGCTCGGCGCTGCTGCTGGCCGCCGCCTCCCCCCTGCTCTGGACCACCCTGACCGGCCCCAGCGCCGAAGCGGTGCCGCCCGGCCAGCCCTCCTACGACGCCTACCGCTACCTCGAGGCGCACTACCCGCGCGACGTCACCGAGGCGGTCACCGTGACCATCGACGGCTCGGCGCCCCCGGACCAGCTCGCCGCCTTCCAGCGCCGGGTCGAGGCGGTCGACGGGGTCGTCCGCGGCACCCCGTTCGTCGCCGCCTCCGGCGACGTCGCCTACGCCAACTTCGCGCTCGACGGGCCGGCGCTCAGCGAGGGCTCCCAGGACTCCCTGAACACGATCCGCGACCTCGGCCCGCCGGCGGGCACGGCGACGCTCGTCTCCGGCAACACCGCCGGCTTCATCGACCAGAAGCAGAGCCTCGTCGACCACGCGCCGCTGGTCGTCGCGATCATCGCGATCACGACCCTGGTTCTGCTCTTCCTGCTCACCGGCTCAATCCTGCTGCCGCTGAAGACGCTGGTGATGAACACGCTGACGCTCGGCGCCACCCTCGGCATCCTCGTCCTCGCCTTCCAGGAGGGCTGGCTGAAGTCGCCGCTCGATTACACCGGCCCGGCGGCGATCGAGGTGACCAGCATCGTCTTCCTCTTCGCGATCCTCTTCGGGCTCGCGACCGACTACGCGGTGCTGGTCCTGTCCCGGATCAAGGAGTACCACGACGCCGGCGCCGACAACGAGGAGGCGGTGGCAATGGGGATCGGCCGCACCGGCCGGGTGATCACCGCCGCCGCCCTCGCGATCGCCCTCGTCTTCCTCGCCTTCGCGGTCAGCTCCGTCTTCTTCGTCAAGCAGATCGCGATCGGGATGGCGGTCGGCGTGATGATCGACGCCACCATCGTCCGTGCCCTGCTCGTCCCCGCCCTGATGCGCCTCTTCGGCGCCTGGAACTGGTGGGCCCCGCCCCCCTGCGCCGCCTCCAGATCCGTTTCGGCTTCTCCGAGGCCTGACTTCTCCCAAAGGCAGCGCCTACCGGGCCGGCGCGCCAAAAGGCGCGTCTCCGGCCCGTGCCCCAGCGCGCCGTGACTTATTCCCGCATAGCGACCATTTCTAACAGCGCAACAGTGCCCAGAATCACAACGACCCGCCAAGGGCGGGTCGCGGGTGAGGGGAGCTACCCCGAACGGCTGATAACCGGTTTGAGACTAGCACCCCGGCCAGCAAAGCCCAAAGCCGATGAGGTATTTTGTCTGCAAGGAAAGCGAAGCGGTGAGGTACCGCGAACGGCTGATAACCGTGAGTCCGGAGTAGCCCTTCGGATGGGGTTCGAGTCCCCCGCTTTCCGCAGATTTTGCCGGAGACGAGGATTTCTCGGAAAGGCGCAACGATCAGGCGTCAGCGAGTAGCTCTCGCATGCAACCCGACTCCTCGCCCCGGCACTCCCAGTTGCATCGCGCGGCCCCTCTCATCAACTTTGGCCACATGCTCTGACTCCGTTGAACGATTAAGGTTCGTCCAGATGGAGGCAGGCGAAGCAGGTCGATGGCGAAGGATCTTTGGACTAGAGAAGCCGCCACGTGCACCTGCCGTACATCCAGGGCACTCGATGACCGGCCGAGTCGTCACTGGTCAAGACCCAGATTGGAGCCGTTACGACGACTGCATGAGGGTCAGTGTGGCCGGCGAGTCCTACTACCAACCAGCCTTAATCAAGGTCAGCAGGTGCCCAGCGTCCGGCGAGCATGGATACGAGTGTGGCGCTGAGCTCGTGCTTGACCCCGACAACCCCCATGACAAAAACGCCGTCAGGGTCGAGGTCGATGGTGAGTTGGTTGGCCACCTTCCTCGCGGGACCGCCAAACGACTTGGAAAGCGACTGCGCAGCCTGAAAGCCGAAGGCAAAAAGGCAATCTGCATGGCCTATATCGGACGCGCCAGTGAAGGCAATCCCAACCTGGGCATCAGTCTGCGCCTCCCCTATGACGGCGAGATTCTACAGGGGAAAAGGTAAGCGGCAGCAGGCCCCGCGCCACACGGTCCAACCTCAGTCAAGCCGCAGACCCGAGCGCGCCCTCCGCGCTGCGCCTCCTGTCGCACAGCGACCATTTCTCACGCCACAGTTCTCCTGCTTAGTCCCTCGTGTGCGTTGCGTCACATTACTCGCATATAAATTTATATCTGGGTAACGTAGACACCGATGGCTGCAACGTCGCCACGGTCGCGCCTCCCCAGGGAGGATCGGATGGAGCAGACGCTGAGCGTTGCTCACGACCTCTTCGCCGAACGTGGGTACGCGGCGGTGAAGATGGATGAGATCGCGGCGGCGGTCGGGGTGACCAAGCCGCTGCTCTACAACTACTTCGGCAACAAGGAGCGGCTCTACATCGCCTGCATGGAGCAGGCCGGTGACCGGCTGACCGCGACGATCGCCGCGGCGGTCGCGGCCAGCGCCAGCCCCGGCGAGGCGCTGCGGGCCGGCGTCCGCGCCTTCTTCGCCTTCCTCGACGACGACCGCGCCGCCTGGGCCGTGCTCTTCGACGAGACCCTCCCGCGCGGCGGCGAGGTCGCCGACCGCGTCGCCTCCTACCGCAGCAACATCCTCGAGCTGGTCTCCGGCTCGATGCTGGCGCAGCTGCCGGAGGAGCACCGCGGCGCCGCCCGGGTCGAGGTCGAGGCGCTCTCCACCGCCCTGCTCGGTGCCGCCGAGGCGCTCGCCCGCTGGTGGCTGCGCGGCGAGGAGATCGGCGCCCATGAGGCGGCCGACCTCCTGATCTCGACGATCGAGCCCGGCCTGCGCGCCCGCTCGGCCCCCACCACTTCCCAAACCCCCGAACAAGGATTCACGACCAGATGAACAGCAAAACCCGCCGGGTTGCCGTCGTCGGCGGCAACCGGATCCCGTTCGCGCGCTCCAACAGCGTCTACTCGCATGCCTCCAACCAGGACATGCTGACCGCCGCCCTCGACGGGCTGGTCGACCGCTTCAACCTCGACGGCGAGACGCTCGGCGAGGTCGCCGGCGGCGCTGTGCTCAAGCACTCCCGCGACCGCGACCTCGCCCGCGAGAGCGTGCTGAGCACGCGGCTGGCGCCGGAGACCCCCGCCTACGACGTCCAGCAGGCCTGCGGCACCGGCCTCGAGACGACGATCCTGGTCGCCAACAAGATCGCCCTCGGCCAGATCGACTCCGGGATCGCCTGCGGCGCCGACACCACCTCCGACGCCCCGATCGCGCTCAACGAGCAGCTGCGCGAGACCCTGCTCGAGGCCAACCGCCAGCGCTCCACGGTGGGCAAACTGCGGGCGCTGACCGGCGTCCGGCCCGGCCACATCGTGCCCGCGATCCCCCGCAACGAGGAGCCGCGCACCGGCCTCTCGATGGGCGAGCACTGCGCGATCATGGCGACCGAGTGGGAGATCGGCCGGACCGAGCAGGACGAGCTGACCCTGGCCAGCCACGAGAACCTCGCCGCCGCCTACGAGCGCGGCTTCCTCGACGACCTCACCACCCCCTACCTCGGCCTCGAGCGCGACCAGAACCTGCGCCCCGGATCGAGTCTCGAGAAGCTCGGCCAGCTGACGCCGGTCTTCGGCGGCCCCGAGGGAACGATGACCGCGGCCAACTCGACCCCGCTCAGCGACGGCGCCTCGGCGGTCCTGCTCGCCTCCGAGGAGTGGGCGCAGGAGCGCGGCCTGCCGGTCCTCGCCTACATCAGCGAGGCCCAGACCGCCGCGGTCGACCACGTCCACAAGCGCGAAGGGCTGCTGATGGCGCCCGCCTACGCGATGCCGCGGATGCTCGACCGCGCCGGCCTCACCCTGCAGGACTTCGACTACTACGAGATCCACGAGGCCTTCGCGGCGCAGGTGCTCTGCACGCTGAAGGCCTGGGAAGACGCCGAGTTCTGCAAGCAGAAGCTCGGGCGCGAGCAGCCGCTCGGCGCGATCGACCGCAAGAAGCTCAACGTCAACGGCGGCTCGCTGGCCGCCGCCCACCCGTTCGCGGCGACCGGCGGCCGCATCGTCGCCGGCCTCGCCAAGCAGCTGCACGAAGACGGCAAGGGCCGCGGCGTGATCAGCATCTGCGCCGCCGGCGGCCAGGGTGTCGTCGCCATCCTCGAGAGCGCTGGAGGCAGCAAATGAGCGACCGTTACTCGCAGATCGTCAACGCGCCCGTCGTCTCGACGGTCGCCAAGCAGCTCGGGCTGCCGCAGCCGGTCAGCCTCGACCGCCACAAGCCCGGGGCCCCGGTCGTCGCCGGGCCGGTGCTGAACGGCGCCGCCCCCGGCGGCCGGCTCGGCAAGGCGCTCTCGGCCTTCCTCGACCGGGTCAAGGCCGAACGGGCCGGCGCCGAGGGCAAGGCGAAGGCGCTGGTCTTCGACGCGACCGGGATCGCCGACTCGACCGAGCTGGTCGAGCTGCAGCGCTTCTTCTACCCGGCGGTCGGCCGGCTCCAGCGCAGCGGCCGCGTCGTCGTGCTCGGCACCCCGCCGGCCGAAGCCGGCTCGCCCCGCGCCCACACCGCGCAGCGCGCGCTCGAGGGCTTCACCCGCTCGCTCGCGAAGGAGATCGGCGGCCGCGGCTCGACCGCGCAGCTGGTCTACGTCGCCGCCGGCGCCGAGGACCAGCTCGACTCGACCCTGCGCTTCCTGCTCTCGCCGCGCTCAGCCTACGTCTCCGGCCAGGTGGTGCAGGTGACCAAGGGCGTCGCCCCCACCCCGGAGATCGACTGGGAGCTGCCGCTCGAGGGCAGGGTGGCGCTGGTCACCGGTGCCTCCCGCGGGATCGGCGCCGCGATCGCCAACACCCTCGCCCGCGACGGCGCCAAGGTGGTCGGCCTCGACATCCCCCCCGCTGTCGATGACCTGCGCGCCGTGACCGGCGCGATCGGCGGCGAGGCGATCGGCCTCGACATCACCGCCGCGGACGCCCCCGAGCGGATCGCCGCGCACTTCGGCGACGGCGTCGACATCGTCGTCCACAACGCCGGCGTGACCAAGGACCGCACGATCGCGAAGATGCCGGAGGGGCGCTGGTCCCAGCTGATGGAGATCAACCTCTCCAGCGAGGAGCGGATCAACGACGCCCTGCTCGACGCCGGCAAGCTGAACGCCAACGGGCGGATCATCGGCGTCTCCTCGATGGCCGGGATCGCCGGCAACAACGGCCAGACCAACTACGCTGCCTCGAAGGCGGGCGTGATCGGGATGGTCGAATCGATGGCCCCCGAGCTGGCCAAGCGCAAAGCGACGATCAACGCCGTCGCGCCGGGGTTCATCGAGACGAAGATGACCGCGGCGATGCCGATCGGCCCGCGCGAAGCCGGCCGCCGGCTCAGCAGCCTCTCGCAGGGCGGCCTCCCGGTCGACGTCGCCGAGACGATCGCCTGGTTCGCCAGCCCCGCCTCGACCGGCCTCAACGGCAACACCGTCCGCGTCTGCGGCCAGAGCCTGCTGGGAGCCTGACGATGGCGACCCGCACGCTCAAGCGCTCCCCCAGCATCCTGCCGCTCTACGCGCGGGCGGCGCTGCCGCTGATCCCCGGCGCCTCGCTGCTGCCCTTCGTCCCCGGCGGCGGCGACCGCATCCCCGAGCTCGACCTCGAGCTGGCCGGCGTCAGCGCCGACCCGGCCGCGGTCGCCGAGTACGCCAAGGTCTGCGGCTTCGCCCTGCGCGACAGCCTGCCCCCCACCTACCCCCACGTGCTGGCCTTCCCGCTGCACATGGCGGTGATGGCCGACGGCGCCTTCCCCTTCGGCGCGGTCGGCCTCGTCCACGTCGAAAACCGGATCGAACAGCGCCGCCCGATCGCGATCGGCGAGGAGCTGACGATCCGGGTCCGCCCGACCGAGCTGCTGCCCCACCCGAAGGGCCGCACCTTCTCGCTGGTGACCGAGGTCAGCAGCGGCGAGGAGGCAGTCTGGAAGAGCCTGAGCACGATGCTGCGCCGCGAGGGCAAGGAGGAGAAGCGCTCCGAGAAGGTGGCCGAGGAGGTCGAGCTGACCCCGGCCAGCGCCAGCTGGAAGCTCGGCGGCGACCTCGGCCGCCGCTACGCCGGCGTCTCCGGCGACCGCAACCCGATCCACATGCACTCGCTGACCGCGAAGCCGCTCGGCTTCCCGGCCGCGATCGCGCACGGAATGTGGACGAAGGCGCGGGCGCTGGCCCAGCTCGAAAGCAAGCTCCCCGACGGCTTCGCCGTCGACGTCCGCTTCCGCAAGCCGATCCTGCTGCCGGCCCGCGTCGAGTTCGCCGGCAGCGACGAGGGCGCGGAGATCGCCTTCGAGGTACGCGACGCGAAGCGGCAGACCCCCCACCTCGACGGCCGCGTCGCGCCACTCGAGCAGAAACCGCAAGCCCAAACCGGAAGGAAAGGCAAATGAGCACCGCGTCCAAGGAGAAGAACCCGAGCGTCGCCGAGCGCGGCATGGGCTTCGGGCTGCGCGCCCTCAACCGGCTCGCCGGCTCCGACCTGCTCGACCGCATCCGCATCCGCAAGCAGGTCGAGCGCGCCCTCTTCGAGGGCACCAAGAACGGCTTCCGCTCGGCGACCGCCGCCGGGCGCACCTTCAAGGCGGCCCAGCAACTGGGCAAACCCGCCCGTCAAAAGAAGAGCAAGTCCAAAGGCCTGTTCGACCTCGCCCCCGACGACGAGCAGCAGATGTTCCAGGAGGGCGGCCGCGCCTTCGCCGCGGAGAAGATCCGCCCGGCGGCGCTGAAGGCCGACGACGAGCGCCAGACCCCGAAGGAGCTGCTGGCCGAAACGGCTGAGCTCGGCGTCAACATGCTCGGCGTCCCCGAGGAGCTCGGCGGCGTCATGCACGAGCAGTCAGCGGTGACCAGCGTGCTGATCGGCGAGGCGCTGGCGCACGGCGACATGGGCATCGCCTACGCCGCGCTCGCCCCCGGCGCCGTCGCCACCGCGATCGCCCTCTGGGGCAGCGCCGAGCAGGAGGCGACCTACCTGCCGGCCTTCACCGGCGAGGACGTTCCCGCCGCCGCCCTGGCGATCCTCGAGCCGCGGCCGCTGTTCGACCCGCTGCGGCTGGAGACGACGGCGAAGAGGAAAGGTGACGAGTGGGTGCTGAGCGGCGCCAAGTCGCTGCTGGCCCGGGCGACGGAGTGCGAGCTGTTCGTGATCGCCGCCGAGGCCGAGGGCATCGGCCCGGCCCTGTTCGTGGTCGAGTCCGGCGCCAAAGGCCTCACGGTCGAGGACGAGCCGGCGATGGGGCTGCGCCCCGCCGCCACCGGCCGCCTCCTGATCGACGAAGTCAAACTGCCGGCCAGCGCGCTGCTCGGCGAGGGCGAGTGCAAGCCGCAGGACTACACGGCGGCGATCAACCGCTCGCGGGTCGCCTGGTGCGGCCTCGCCACCGGCACCGCCCAGGCGGTGCTCGACTACGTGATCCCCTACGTCAACGACCGCCAGGCGTTCGGCGAACCGATCTCCAACCGCCAGGGCGTCGCCTTCGAGGTGTCGAACATCGGCATCGAGAGCGACGGCATGCGCCTCGCCACCTACCGGGCGGCGAGCCGCGCCGACCGCGGCGAGAGCTTCGCCCGCGAGGCGGCGATCGCCCGCCGGCTCTGCGCCGTCAAGGGCATGGAGATCGGATCCCAGGGAGTGCAGCTGCTCGGCGGCCACGGCTTCGTCAAGGAGCACCCGGTCGAGCGCTGGTACCGCGACCTCCGAGCCGCGGGCGTGATGGAGGGCGCCCTGCTCGTCTAGGCGGGGCGGCGGTTCCGCGGCCCCGATCCACTGGACGACGAAGGAGAGACCATGATCAACCTCGAGATACCGAAGAAGTTCAAGCCCCTCGCCACCCAGGCCAACCAGGTCGCGACCGAGGTCTTCCGGCCGATCTCGCGCAAGTACGACGAGGCCGAGCACGCCTACCCGAAAGAGCTCGACATGCTCGCCTCGCTGATCGACGGCATGAACGAGGGCTCCGACATCGGCGGCGCCGGCGCCGCCGGCGTGCGCCGCGAGAAGAGCGAGGACGGCGAGAACCGCAACGGCTCCAACCTCTCCACCGTGCTCGGGATCATCGAGCTTCTGCTGGGGCGACGTCGGCCTGCTGCTCTCGATGCCGCGCCAGGGCCTCGGCAACTCGGCGATCGCCTCGGTCGCGACCGAGGAGCAGCTCGAGCACTACGGCGGCAAGTGGGCGGCGATGGCGATCACCGAGCCGGAAGCCGGCTCGGACTCGGCCGCGATCCGCGCCACCGCCGAGCTCGACGGCGACGAGTACGTGCTCAACGGCGAGAAGATCTTCGTCACCTCGGGCGACCGCGCCGACCTGATCGTGGTCTGGGCCTCGCTCGATCGCTCGAAGGGGCGGGCGGCGATCAAGTCGTTCATCGTCGAGCGCGACAACCCCGGCCTGAAGCTGGACCGGCTCGAGCACAAGCTCGGGATCCGCGCCTCCGACACCGCCAACTTCACCCTGCAGGACTGCCGGGTGCCGAAGGAGGCGCTGCTCGGCGACCCCGAGGTGAAGGAGAAGGGCTTCGCCGGGGTGATGGAAACGTTCGACAACACGCGGCCGCTGGTCGCGGCGATGGCGGTCGGCGTCGCCCGGGCAGCCCTGGAAGAGACCCGCAAGCAGCTGAAGCAAGCCGGGGTCACGGTCGACTACGACGTCCCCGCCCTCTCCCAGCACGCCGCCGCGGCCCGCTTCCTCGAGATGGAGTCCGACTACGAGGCCGCCTGGCTGCTCACCCTGCAGGCGGCCTGGATGGCCGACAACAGCAAGCCGAACTCGCTGCAGGCCTCGATGGCCAAGGCGAAGGCCGGCCGCGCCTGCGTCGAGATCACGCTCGGCTGTGTCGAGCTCTGCGGCAGCGTCGGCTACGGCGAGAACGAGCTGCTCGAGAAGTGGGCCCGCGACGCCAAGATCCTCGACATTTTCGAGGGCACCCAGCAGATCCAGTTGCTGATCGTGGCGCGGCAGCTGCTGAAGAAGAGCTCCTCCGAACTGCGGTAGGGGTGGGCCGGGGAGGGAAGCGCCTCACCAGACACATCTCGCCTATGGCTCGATGTTGAGTGTCTGGTGAGGCGCTCCCTCCCCGGCTTCATCAAACCGACGTTCGCCCGCGTCCAGTCGGCGAGGAAAGGTTCGACGATGCGGTAGGAGCCGGCCTCGCCGCTGACGATTTCGCGCTGCTCCAGCGCCCGCAGCGCTTTCTGCACGTTGGTTGCCGGCGGCAGGTTGTGGCGCCGCCGGTACTCGGCGGTATAGGGGCGGCCCGGCTCAACTGCCAGCGCGCGGATCAGCAGCCTCTGCACTGAGGAGGCGCCGTCCCAGAGCAGGGTGAAGTGCGCGTGCTCAGAATGGAGGACGGCGTCGAGCGCGTCCCGGAGGCGCTCGGGGGAGGCCGCCTCCCCCGGCGGCGTCCGCTCCCAGAGGAAGTAGGCAAGCTCCTGGGTCGCGTAGGGATGTCCACCGGTCCGGGCCAGGAGCTCGTCCACGGCCCCCTCCTCGACCGTACGGTTGGTTCGCTCGAAATGCTCGGCGATGAAGGACGCGAACGGGGCCGCCGGGATCATCCCCAGCTCGACCGATTTGGCGCTGCGCCAGAAGGGCTCGTTGGCGGCGCTGAAGATCCGCTCCATCACGTGGCGCTTGCTGCCGAGATACACGTGAGCGACGTCGGACTGACGCTGGAAGACCGCGCGCAGGAGCTTCGGCAGGCTCTCGTCGATCTCGACGATCTCCTGGAACTCGTCGATGATCAGGACCGTGCGCCGGTTGCGCTCGGCGCCCAGCTCGGCGGGGAGCTGCAGCAACCGCTCCAGCGTCGCGTCGATCTCCTCCGCGCCGTGACCGAGAGCGAAGCTGAAGGAGAACGAGCCGTCGGAGTTGACCTTGACCTCGGGCTGGATCCGCAGTCGCCGGAAGGGGGCCAAAACCTTGTCGACCGTCCGCTCCGAGGGCGCGGCGATCCGCTCCGCGATCGCCGCGGCCAGCGCCGCGGCCAGGCTCTCCTTGGTCGGCGTGGCCATCAAGTCGACTTCCGCGACCAGGAAGCGCTCCTCGGACAGTGCTCGCGCCGCACGCAGGACGAGCGAGGACTTGCCGCAGCGGCGCGGCGCGAAGATGACAACGTCCTGGCCGTTGCGGATGTCGCTGGTCAGCTCAGCTAGCTCACTTTCCCGGTCGGCAAACGAGTCGCCCGCCACCAGGGCACCGAACCGAAAGGGGTTGGCAGGGTTGTTCATACCGAACGGTATAATACCACTCGGTATAAAGCTGCTGCCTGGCTCCATTGCCTGCACGGTGTCTCTATAAGTCCGTGTCGCGCATGTCCCTCCCCCCAGCCACCATGAACTTCATCGAGGACGTGCTTGAACAGTCACCCGCCTCGCGCTTGGGAGTGGTGGCGGTGGATGGGGAAGCGAACCGGCGGGACTGGTACTTCGGGGAACTGATCGCCTGCTCGGCGGGGCTTTCGGGCGCGTTCGCGGCGCGTGGGGTGAAGCGGGGGGACGTAGTGATGACTCTGGTCGGGAACCGGATCGAGTGGGTGCTGAGCCTGCTCGCCTGCTGGCGGATGGGGGCGGTGGCGTTGCCCTGCAGCACGCAGCTGCGGCGCGCCGACCTCGAGCACCGGGTCGTCGCCGCCAACCCGGCGCTTTGCGTCGGCGAGGAGGATCTCCTCGCCGAGCTGCCCGACGGAGTGCCGGCGATGACCATGGCCGAGGTCGCGGCGGTGCTCGACGAGGACCGGCCGCAGGAGACGCCGGCCAGCGTCGAGCCGATGGATCCCGGCGACCCGGCGCTGATCGTCTTCACCTCCGGCACCACCGGCGAGCCGCGCGGCGTCGTCCACGCCTACCGCTACCTGCTCGGCCAGCGAGTCCAGGCCGAGCACTGGTTCGGCTCGCGCCCCGGCGACCTGGCCTGGTGCACCACGGCGACCGGCTGGTCGAAGTCGGCCCGCAACGTCTTCCTCGCCCCCTGGCTGACCGGCGCCGCCGCGGTCATCCACGACGGCCGCTTCGACCTGGAGGAGCGGCTCGAGTTCGCCGCGGCGCTCGGGGTCAACGTGCTCTGCCAGGCGCCGACCGAGTACCGGATGCTGGCCAAGCGCACCGCCCTCCGCCCCCTCCCCGCTCTGCGCCGCCTGGTCTCCGCCGGCGAGCCGCTCGACCCGGAGACGATCGCCGCCTTCCGCGCGGCGACCGGCCTCGAGCCGGCCGACGGCTACGGCCAGACCGAGACCGGCCACGTCACCGCCAACCTGGTCGGCGAGCCGGTCCGTCAGGGGTCCATGGGAAAGCCACTGCCGGGAATCGAGGTCCGCATAGCCGCCCCCGGAAGCGAAGCTGAGGAGGCGGCGACTGACGAAGATGCGGCGACTGACCTGGGCGAACTGCAGCTGCGCGCGGCCTCCTCCCCCACCTTCTTCTCCCGCTATCTCGACGGCGAGCGCTTCGGGGGCGAGTGGTGGGCGACCGGCGACCTGGTCCGCGAGGACGAGGACGGATACCTCTTCTTCGAGGGCCGCGACGACGACATCATCCTCTCCTCCGGCTACCGGATCGGTCCCTTCGAGGTCGAGGCGGCGCTGCAGTCGCACCCGGCGGTGGCCGAGGCCGCCGCGGTCGCCGCCCCCGACCCCGAGCGCGGCTCCGTCGTCCGCGCCGTCGTCGTCCCCCGCGAACGCGAGCCAAGCGCGGAGCTGGCCCGCGAGCTGCAGGAGCACTGCAAGCGCGAGACCGCCCCCTACAAGTTCCCCCGCATCGTCGAGTTCGTCACCGAGCTGCCGAAGACGAGCAGCGGCAAGATCAAGCGCGCGCAGCTGCGGCAGGAGTAACCTGGCCTAGATGGCCACCAGCGGGGCAACCGACACCGAGAGCGTCGCCCGCGCCTACTTCGCGGCGGTCACCGCGCGCGACATCGAGGCGATGGCGGCCTGCTGGGAGCCGGGCACCCGCGACGTGATCCACGGCGTCGCCGACATGAGGGTGCCGGAGGACCTGCGGACCTGGTTCGGCAACCTCTTCGCCGCCTTCCCCGACTTCAGCTTCGAGGTGCTCGACGTGGTCGCCGGCGGCGAGAAGGCGGCGGTGCACTGGCACGCCACCGGCAACTTCAGCGGCAGCGCCCGCTTCGAAGGGCTGGAGCCGAACGGCGCCCGCATCGACGTCCAGGGCTGCGACGTGCTCACCGTCCGCGGCGGCAAGGTCGTCCACAACGACGCCTACATGAACGGCGCCGAGATGGCGCGTCAGCTCGGCGCCCTGCCGCCGCAGGGCTCGGCGCCGGAAAGGGCGATGACCGCGGTGCTCAATCTGAAAACGCGCCTCGCCCGTAAATGGGGCCGCTAGACCGCAAGCGGATCGCGGCGCTGACCGAGGCTGAGCAGGAGCGCTTCCGCAACCGCACCGGCACCTCCGCCCAGACCTTCGAGCGAGCGGTCAAGGTGATGCCCGGGGGCGTCCCTTCCTCCTTCCAGGAAAACGACCCCTGGCCGGTCTACCTCGAGCGCGGCGAGGGCAGCCGCGTCTGGGACGTCGATGGCAACGAGTACGTCGACTTCCACAACGGGTTCGGGGTGATGTGCATCGGCCACGCCAACCCGACGGTCGGCGCCGCCGTCAAGCGGCGGGTTGACGAAGGCACCCACTTCGCCGCCCCGACCGACGGCTCGATCACCGTTGCTGCCGAGCTGGTGCGCCGCTTCGGCCTGCCTCAGTGGCGCTTCAACAACTCCGGCACCGAGGCGACGATGGACGCCGTCCACCTCGCCCGCGGCGCCACCGGTCGCGACACGATCCTCAAGATCGAGGGCTCTACCACGGCCACCACGACAGCGTCATGGTCTCGGTCTACCCGCCGCTGGAGGCACTCGGCGCCCGCGACGACCCGGTCAGCGTCCCCTACGGTGGCGGCGTCCCCACCGCCTTCACCGACCTCACCCGCGCCGTCCCCTTCAACGATGCCGACGCCCTCGCCAGCGTGCTGGAGAAGATCGGCGAGCAGGTCGCCGGGCTGATCATGGAGCCGGCGATGATGAACATCAACATCATCCCGCCCAAACCGGGCTACCTGGCGCGGGTCCGCGAGCTGACCGCCGCGTACGGCGTGAAGCTGATCTTCGACGAGGTCAAGACCGGGGCGACGATCTCGGCCGGCGGCGCCACCGCCCGCTTCGGCGTCGTCCCCGACATGATCACCCTGGCCAAGGCGAGCTGCGGCGGCTACCCCGGCGGCGCGATCGGGATGAGCGAGGAGCTGGCGGCGATCGTCACCGACGGCACGGTCAAGCAGTACGGCACCTTCAACGGCAACCCGCTGGTGATGGCGGCCGCGGAGGCGACCCTGACCGAGGTCCTCACCGACGACGTATACGAGCGCTTCGAGGCGACCAACCGGCGTCTGCTCGACGGCTGCCAGGCGATCATCGACGCCCACGGCCTGCCCGCCTACACCGAGGGCCTCGGCGCCAAGGGCTGCGTGATCTTCTCGCCCGAGCGGATGTACGAGTACCGCGACTACCTGACCAAGGTCGACGACGAGCTCTCCACCCTCGCCTGGCTCTACCACATGAACCACGGCGTCTTCATGACCCCCGGCACCGAGGAGGAGTGGACGCTCTCGATCGCCCACTCCGACACCGACCTGCAGCGCTACCTCGACGCCTTCGAGGCCTTCGCCGCCGACCTCACCCGCGCCTAGCGGCGCCGCTCAAGCGGTCTCGGCGAAGAGGCTCTCGCTGGCGTCGACCGGGCGGCCGAGGTGGAAGCCCTGCGCCATGTCGACTCCGTACTCGCGCAGCAACCGGGTCGTCTCGTCGTCTTGGACGAACTCGGCGATCGTCCGCTTGCCGAGCCCGCGCGCGATCTCGACGATCGCTTTCACGGTCAGCTGGTCGGCGTCGTTGCGCGGCATCTCACGGACAAAAGAGCCGTCGATCTTGATCACGTCGAAGGGCAGCTGCTTGAGGTGGTGGAAGGGGCTGAACCCGGCGCCGTAGTCGTCGATCGCGACTTCGCAGCCGAACTCGGTCAGGCGGTCGGCGAACCCGATCGCGGTCTCGTAGTCCTCGACCTCGGCGGAACGGGTGATCTCGAAGGTGCAGCGGCGCGGGTCGGCGTCGCCTTCGTCGAGGCGGCGCTCGATGAACTCGAGCACCGAGATGTCGGTCAGCGAGGCGCCGGAGAGGTTGACGTGAAGGGAGACCGGGTCGCCGGCGCGCTCGCGCTCGGCGAGCAGCTCCAGCGCCCGTGAGACCACCCAGCGGTCGAGCTCCTGCACCATCCCGGAGCGCTCGGCGACCTCGATGAAGGAGGCGGCGGGCAGCAGCTCGCCGTCGTCCCCGGTCATCCGCAGCAGCAGCTCGTAGCGCTCGACCCCGCCCGAGGCGAGGTTGTGGATCGGCTGGGAGGCGAGGCGCAGGCGGTCGTGGGTGAGCGCGTCGCGGATCCGGGCGCTGGTCGTCTGCGCGCGCAGCGGCTCGCGGCGCTCCGGGTCCTCCGGCCCGTGGAAGAGCGCGATCCGGTTGCGCCCCTCCTCCTTGGCCCGGTACATCGCCTGGTCGGCAGCGACCAGCACGGCCTCGGCGCCGACGTCGCGCTTGCCGCCGAACATCGTGATCCCGACGCTGATCGTCCCCGTCCCCAGCTCGGAGTCGGCCGGGAAGCCTTCGGCGACCTTGGCTCGCAGGTCCTCGCCGAGCTGCAGGGCGCCGCCGGTGTCGGTCTGCGGCACCAGCACCGCGAACTCGTCGCCGGAGAGGCGGGCGACGATGTCGGTCTCGCGCACCCGTTCGCGCAGCACGTCGGCGACGCGGCGGATCAGGTTGTCGCCCGGCTGGTGGCCGAGCTTGTCGTTGACCTCCTTGAGGCCGTCGATGTCGATGATCATCACCGCGCCCTGGCCGCCGTAGCGGGCGGAGAAGGAGACGTAGCGGTCGAGCTTGGCGCGGAAGCAGCGGCGATTGAGCAGCCCGGTCAGCGAGTCGTGGTCGGCCAGGTAACGCAGCTCGGCCTCGGTCCTCTCGGCCTTGGCCAGCGCTTCCTCGACAACCTCGCGATCCTCGTCGGCGAGCTTCGCCAGCACCGCCTCGAGCTCGGGATCGCGATTCTGAGAGGTACGTACGTTCGCCACCGATGGAAGGTATTGGTTCGGTGGCAGGCCCGGTTGGGAAACTCTTCGTTTCCGCTACGGGACTCAAATTTCGGCGAGCCGGCCGACCCAATAATTGGCCTGCGCGGGTCGCGGGTACCCTCAGGGCGATGCCCAATCGGCTCGCTGGCGAGACCAGCCCGTACCTGTTGCAGCACCGCGACAACCCGGTCGACTGGTACCCCTGGGGCGAGGAGGCGCTGGCCCGCGCCCGCGACGAGGACCGGCCGATCCTGCTCTCCGTCGGCTACTCGGCCTGCCACTGGTGCCACGTGATGGAGCGCGAGTCGTTCGAGGACGCCGAAACCGCTGCCTACATGAACGAGCACTTCGTCAACGTCAAGGTCGACCGCGAGGAGCGCCCCGACGTCGACGCGATCTACATGGAGGCGGTGCAGCAGATCAGCGGCCAGGGCGGCTGGCCGATGACCGTCTTCCTCGACCCCGACGGGGTGCCATTCTACGGCGGCA
The DNA here is from genome assembly GCA_963728025.1 of uncultured Actinomycetes bacterium. Classification (GTDB taxonomy): domain Bacteria; phylum Actinomycetota; class Thermoleophilia; order Solirubrobacterales; family 70-9; genus VAYN01. Next base: position 395,089 of record CAVSIF010000005.1, read on the forward strand.
CCTACTTCCCGCCCGACGAGAGCCGCGGCATGCCGAGCTTCCGGATGGTGATGGAAGCGGTCGTCGACGCCTTCGCGAGCCGCCGCGAGGAGATCCGCGAGCGGGCGCCGGCGACGAAACAGCAGCTGAGCGCGATCGGTCTGGTCGAGCCGAGCCCCGAGCCACCGGAGGCGGCGCGGCTGGCGGAGGCGGTGGAGCGGCTGCGGGCGGCCGCGGACCGCCAGCGCGGCGGCTTCGGGGTGGCCCCGAAGTTCCCACCTGCCTCGGCCCTGGAGCTGCTGCTCGCCCGCGGCGAGCGCGAGATCGTCGAGCAGACGCTCGACGCGATGCTGGCGGGCGGCATCTACGACCAGCTCGGCGGCGGCTTCGCCCGCTACGCGGTCGACGCCGACTGGCTCATCCCCCACTTCGAGAAGATGCTCTACGACAACGCCCTGCTCGCCCGCGCCTACCTGAACGGCTGGCAGGCGCTCGGCCACGAGCGCTACCGCCGCGTCTGCGAGGAGACCCTGGACTGGATGCTGCGCGAGATGCGCGGCCCCGAGGGCGGTTTCTACTCCGCCCTCGACGCCGACTCGGAGGGCGAGGAGGGCAAGTTCTACGTCTGGACCCCGGACGAGATCCGCGCCGTGCTGGGCGACGGCGCCGACGCGGTGATCGCGTACTACGGGGTGAGCGAGGGCGGCAACTTCGAGGGGCGCAACATCCTCCACCTGCCCGGCGGGCCGGGGCGCTTTTCCGAACCAGGAGGACGGGAAAACGCCCCGCCTGCGCTCGCCGAGGCGCGCCGCGCCCTCTACGAGGAGCGCGCAAAACGCGTTTGGCCCGGCCTCGACGACAAGCGGCTCGCCGCCTGGAACGCCCTGGCGATCTCCGCCCTGGCCGAGGCCGGCGCGGTGCTCGGGCGCGAGGACTACCTCGGCGCCGCCCGCGGCTGCGCCGAGTTCGTGCTCGACTCGATGACCGACGCGGACGGCCGCCTGCTGCGCACCTACAAGGACGGCGAGGCCCGCCTCAACGCTTACCTCGAGGACCACGCCTTCCTGCTCGAGGCGCTGCTCACACTCTACGAAGCCGGCTTCGAGCCGCGCTGGTACGAGCTGGCCCGCGCCCTCGCCGACGAGATCGTCGCCCGCTTCGGCGACCCCGAGCGCGGCGGCTTCTTCTCCACCTCCAGCGACCACGAGCAGCTGATCGCGCGCCGCAAGGAGATCGGCGACCACCCGATCCCCTCCGGCAACAGCGCCGCCGCCTTCGGCCTGCTGCGGCTGGCGGCGCTGAGCGGCGAGCGCTCCTACGAGCGCCAGGCCGAGGGCGTCTTCTCGCTCTTCGCGCAGCCGGCGGTCCGGCACCCGGAGTCGTTCGCCCACCTGCTGCGGGCGCTCGACTTCCACCTCGCGCCCACCCGGGAGGTGGCGCTGGTCGGCGAGCGGCTCGACGAGCTGGCCACGGTCGTCCGCTCGGCCTTCCGCCCCCACCTCGTCCTCGCCGCCGGCCCGGAGGGGAGCGAGCAGCCACCGCTGCTGCGCGACCGCCCGCTCGTCAACGGCAAGCCGGCCGCCTACGTCTGCGAAAACTTCGCTTGCCAGAGGCCCGTAACCGCGCCATCAAAACTTGCCGAGCTTCTCTGATATGGATAGCCGCTCCGTGCGCGGCTCTCTCTTCACCTTCCCCGCCGGCCGCCGAGCCAAGTGGATCGTCTTCGCCGTCTGGTTCTTCGCGATCTTCATCGCCGCCGGCCCCGCCAACCTGCCCGGCAAGTTCGAAGAGGCGGAAAACAACGAGGCGACCTCCTACCTGCCCGGCGACGCCGAGTCGACCCACGCGCTCGACGCGACCGAGGCGCTGCAGAACGGGGAAATCGCCTCCGCGGTGATCGTCTACCGCAACGACTCCGGCCTCACCCCGGCGAACTTCCGCACGATCGAAGAGAACGTCGCCGCGATGACCGAGGAGAGGTTCGAAGGCGTGATCGCGGACGGGGCCACGGCGGCCGCTGGGGGCAAGGCGCCGGCCGCGGCGGCAGAGAAAGCGGCGGCCCCACCCGCCGCCGGCGAGGTCGGCTGCGGCACCTCGACCTCGACCATCCCCGGCCAGCCGGCGGACTACGCCCCGTTCGTCGGCCCGGTCTGCTCGCAGGACGGCAAATCGGCGATCGTCACCTCCTACATCAATGCTGAAGGCGAGGGCGACCGGATCGTCGATCCGGTCAAGGACTGGCGCGACATCCTCGAAAACCCCGGTGGCGGCCTCGAGGTGAAGATCACCGGCGGCGCCGGCTTCTCGGCCGACGCGATCGAAGTCTTCGAAGGGATCAACGGGACCCTGCTGCTGGCCGCGCTCAGCCTCGTGATCTTCCTGCTGATCGTGATCTACCGCTCGCCGATGTTCTTCTTCATCCCGCTGATCGCGGTGATCTTCGCGGAGATGCTCTCGCGCTCGATCGGGTACGGAGTCTCCGAGCTCGGCGTCACGATCAACGGCCAGTCGAGCTCGATCATGTCGGTTCTGGTGCTCGGTGCCGGCACCGACTACGCGCTGCTCCTGGTCGCCCGCTACCGCGAGGAGCTGCACCACACCACCGACAAGCACGTGGCGATGCGGACCGCGCTCGAATCAGCCGGGCCGGCGATCTTCGCCTCGGCCCTGACCGTCGTCGCCGCCCTGCTCTGCCTCGTGATCGCCAAGGTCAACGGCACCTCGGGCTCGGCCCGATCGCCGCGATCGGGATCGCCTGCGCGGCGCTCTCGATGCTGACCCTGCTGCCGGCGCTGCTGACGATCTTCGGCCGCCGCGCCTTCTGGCCCTTCGTCCCGCACACCCCCGAGACCGCCCCCAGCGCCGAGACGATCTCCGCGGGCGCACGCCGCCGGAGCGTCGAAGGCTCCGGGCCCTCGCCCTGCTGCAGGTCGTCCTCGCCTGTCTGGTCGTCCTCATCCTCCTGCCCCTGGTCCTGCTCAACTGGGTGCTGCGCATCCTCAGCGGCCGGCGGTTCCCCTCGCTGATCGTCGGCCCCCTCGACCGCGCCGTCTTCAAGCCCTACGAGATCCGCCGCCACAAGCTCGAGCACGCCGCCGACGCCACCCACGGGTTTTGGGCGCGAGTCGGCAACCGGGTCGCGATCTCGCCGCGCCGGGTCATGTTCGGCAGCCTCGGCGTGCTGCTGATCTTCTGCGCCGGCTTCGCCTTCTTCTCGACCGAACTGACCAGCGAAGACACCTACCGCGAAGAAGTCGAATCGGTCGAAGGCCAGACCCTGCTCAACAAGAGCTTCCCCTCGGGCAAGACGGCGCTGACCGACATCGTCGTCGCCAGCCCGGGCGAGGTCGGCGCGGTGAAGAGCGCGGTCGAAGGCGTCGGCGGAGTCGAGGAAGTGTCCGGCCCGGTCGCCAGCGGCCAGCCGGGGACGCTGATCCAGGCGACGCTCGAACCCAATCCCTACTCGACCGACGCCTTCGACCTGATCGAACCGATCCGCGATGCCGCCCAGGGGGCCGAACCCGAAGCCCTGGTCGGCGGGCCGAGCGCGGTCGAATTCGACGTCCGCGACGCCGCCGCTTGGGATTCGATCGTGATCCCGCCGCTGATCCTCGTCGTCGTCTTCCTGATCCTGATCGGCCTGCTGCGGGCGGTGATCGCGCCGCTGGTCCTGATCGGCACCGTGATCCTCAGCTTCCTCGCCGCGCTCGGGGTCGGCTACTTCGTCTTCGACGTGCTCTTCGGCTTCCCCGGCTCCGACCCGTCGTTACCGCTCTTCGCCTTCGTCTTCCTGGTCGCGCTCGGGGTCGACTACAACATCTTCCTCGTCGCCCGCGCCCGCGAGGAGACCGAAAAGCACGGCTCCGAACAGGGGATGCTGCGCGCGCTCGCGGTCACCGGCGGGGTCATCACCAGCGCCGGCATCGTCCTCGCCGGCACCTTCTCGGTGCTCGCCGTCCTCCCCCTCACCTTCCTCACCGAGCTCGGCTTCGTCGTCGCCTTCGGCGTCCTCCTCGACACCTTCCTCGTCCGCTGCCTGCTCGTGCCCTCGATCGCGCTCAGCCTCGGCGACAGGTTCTGGTGGCCGTCGTCGCTCTCGCGCACGAGCGAGCGCCCCGGCGCCACCCCCACCCCACCAACCGAACGCGCCGCGCGATGACTTGACCCCCCTCTGGTGGGGTCAAGTGAACGAACGGCGCGATCAGATGGGGTGCGTGCGGACCTCGTCGAGGGCGACGCGGCCGCCGACCTCGGCGCGGCCGTCACCGAGCGGGCGGGCGTGGAGCAGCGAGCCACGGCCCTGGTGGATCGTCAGCTCGCGACCGAGCTCGGCGCAGATCATGATCGCGGCGGAGCCGGTCGCCTCGTCCTCGCCAACGCCATCCTCGATCGCGAAGCAGCGGGCGCGCATGCGGCCGGCCGCCTCGTCCTCCCAGGCCCAGCAGTAGATCTCGTCGAGGCCGGGCGGCGGCCCGTCGAGGGCGTCGACCGCGGCCGGGCCGTCCATCCGCATCAGCTGCCAGGGGGGCGACCACTCGGGCCGCGCCGTGATCAGCGTCAGCTCGCCCTCGAACCGCACCGCCACCTCCCCCGCCGGCGGGCGCAGGGCCTCGACCACGTCGCCCTCGCGGGCGATCAGCCAGGCGGTGCCGACGCTCGGGTGGCCGGCAAAGCCGAGCTCCGAGCCCGGGGTGAAGATCCGGCACTCGCCACGCTCGCGGTCGTCGACGAAGACCGTCTCCGAGTAGCCGAGCTCAGCCGCGACCGCCTGCCTCCGCGCCGCCGGCACCTCGCCGCCGTCGAGAAAGACGCCGAGGGGGTTGCCCCACTCCCCCGCCTCGTCGGTGAAGACCCGGAGCACGTGCAGCGTCGCCATCGCTAGCGGCCGCCTCGCGCCTCGCCCGCCACCCTCAGAGGATCGGCAGGAAGTTTTCGATCTCGTAGGGGGTGACCTGAACCCGGTAGTCGTCCCATTCCTGCCGCTTGATCTCGACGAAGCGGCGGAAGGTGTGCTCGCCGAGCGTGCGCAGGACCAGCTCCGAGTCGGCGGCGACCTCGATCGCCTCGCCCAGGGTCGCCGGCAGCTGCTCGATCCCCTGGTGGGCGAGCTCCTCCTGGGAGAGGTGGTAGAGGTTCTGCTCCATCGGCTCCGGCAGCTCGTAGCCCTTCTCGATCCCCTCCAGGCCGGCCTGCAGCATCCCGGCGAAGCACAGGTAGGGGTTGCAGGCGGGGTCGGGGCAACGCAGCTCGGCCCGGGTCGCGCCCTCCTTGCCGGGGTGGTAGAGCGGCACCCGGATCAGCGCCGAGCGGTTGCGGCGCGACCAGGCGAGGTAGACCGGCGCCTCGTAGCCGGGGACGAGGCGCTTGTAGGAGTTGACCCACTGGGCGAAGAGTGGCGAGATCTCGCGCGCGTGCTTGAGCTGGCCGGCGATAAACGACTTCGCGGTCGCCGAGAGGTAGTAGGGGTCGTCCTCGTCGTAGAAGGCGTTCCTGCCGTCCTTGGCGAGGGACTGGTGGACGTGCATCCCGGAGCCGTTCTCGCCGAACAGCGGCTTCGGCATGAAGGTCGCATGCCACCCGTATTTCATTGCGTACTCCTTGACCACGATGCGGTAGGTCATGCAGTCGTCGGCCATCTCGAGCGCGTTCTTGTAGCGCATGTCGACCTCGTGCTGGGAGGGACCGACCTCGTGGTGGGTGTACTCGACGTGAATCCCCATCTTCTCCAGCGCCAGCACCGTGTCGCGGCGCACGTCGGAGCCGGCGTCGAGCGTGGTCAGGTCGAAGTAACCGCCCTCGTCGAGGACCTCGGGCACGCCGTTCTCGGGCTTGGCGGAGCGGAAGTAGAAGAACTCGAAGCTCGGGGCCGATGTTGTAGGCGTCGAAGCCCATCTCCTCGGCCCGCTTCATCGCCCGCTGCAGGATCCAGCGCGGGTCGCCCTCGTAGGGACCGCCGCCGGGGACGCGGACGTCGCAGAACATGCGGGCGACCGCGTTCTCGCCCTCGGGGCGCCAGGGGATCAGGTCGAAGGTGGAGGGATCGGGCATCGCGATCATGTCCGACTCCTCGATCGGGTTGAACCCGGTGATCGAGGAGCCGTCGAAGCCCATGCCGCCGTCGAAGGCGTCCTCGAGCTCGGCGGCGTTGATCGAAAAGCTCTTCAGCTGGCCGAGCACGTCGGTGAACCAGAGGCGGACGAAACGGACGTCGTTCTGCTTGACGATCTCGAGCACGTCAGCGGCACTACGTGGTTGCTCTGCCATTCCGGCCTCCTTGGCTTGTCCGCGAGAAGGGCGCAACGATAGGCGAACCGCGCGGGGGAATGAACCGAGGAGGTGCAGATCCGCGTAATGCGGGTAAAAGGACTGCGTTCTCGGCCCGCCGGGGCGGGAGCCGGGGGCGGACGGAGACGGGCTTGCGAAGCCGTCCGAAAGCAGCTATAACTTATCTCTCGTAAGTAACCCGCTCAAAGTAAAGTAAAGGCCACGTAAAGGCTCTGTAAAGCGGAATCCCCGATCAGAGCCAGAAGCGAGACGCGAAGTGACTGTTAAAACGGACGTAAGCAGGTTCCAGATCCACGATGAGCTGACCGCTCCCGACGAGAGCGCTCCGCTGATCAAGACCATCCAGGCCGCCGGCGGCGCCGTGTCCAAGTTCGTCGGCGTGCTGGCCGGCTCCCCCGCCGTGCTCCGCGCCTACACGCGGATGCGCTCGGAGCTGCGCAACGGCGTCCTGCCGCAGGCGACCCGCGAGCGGATCGCCCTGGCGGTCGCCGAGTATCGCGAAGACAACTACAGCATCGCCCAGCACGCGAAGTCGGCGCGCCGGGCGGGCCTCGGCCTCGACGAGGTCTCCCGCGCCCGCAGCTTCAGCTCGGCCGACGAGAAGGAGGCGGCGTTGCTCGCCTTCCTCAAGGACACCCTCGATGCCGACGGCCCTCCCCCGCTCCACCTCCACGAGGAGGCACGGGAGATCGGCTGGACCGACGAGGAGATCCTCGAGGCGGTCGGGCACCTGGCCCTGAACGAGTTCCAGAGCCTGATCGCTAGCGCGGCCGCGCTGCCCAAAGATCAGGCGACGCCGCGGGTTCTCCCTACTGTGGCGTAGGCGTGGGAGGGGCTGCGTGCCCCTCCCATTTCGCTGGGATTTTCGCCGTTAACTCGCCCGCCTCTCGCCGAGCCGGCGGGGCGAAAATCAGGACGCCGCTCATGGGAGGGGCACGCAGCCCCTTCCCCGAGTTCGGAGCCGCTGGGTTAACCCTCGACGAGGGTTGCCGTGTAGAGGAGTCTTGCGGTGGAGTACTTGCAGCCGAAGGTGGCGCGGCGGTTGAGCTTTTCGAGCGGCTCGCCTTGGCGGATGTCGGTGGAGTTGGTGCATTTGCCGGTTTCGCGGCTGGCGCGCCAGGCGTTGTTGGCGGGCAGGTCCTGGGCGAAGGCGGGGGCCCAGGTGGGGACGGTGAGGGCGACGATGTCGCCCTTCTCGACTTCCAGCGAGGAGCCGAATTTGACCGTCTGCCCGAGGTAGGGGGTCAGCACCTTGACCGAGCCCTGGCTGCGCAGTTCGTAGCGCGGCGGGTTCGTGGCGGGGATGCGGCGCAGAATCGAGAGGCGGGCCTGCGGTGGCGTTCCGAAGAAGCCGTTGAAGAAGGAGCGCTGCTTGTTGGTCGGCTGGGACAGGGTCAGGGTCCAGGACTTGACCGTGCCGTCGTGCGGCGCGATGAAGGGCGAGCGGGTCTGGCCGTTGCTGACCTGGAAGCCGGTGACGCTGCCGATCGCCTGACAGGGCAGCGCCGGGCAGGACGGCTCCGGCACGGTCGCGGTCTGGCCGAGAACGACGGTCGTGCTCGGCACTTTGGCCGCTCCGGCGCCGACCGTGAGCATGCTCAAGGTCACGAGGGAGCCGATCGCCAGGACCAGGGTCAGGAGGCGACCCCTGCGCGTCGCGCCCGCGGCGACTGCTCCGTACGAAGACCTCGACATACCCATGCTCCTTCCGTAGAAAATGGCGCTGAGCGGGGCAGATTAGCCGCCGCAGCGGGGGAAAGCGGAGCCGGCGAACGCTTTAGCGGCCAGCGCGGGCGTAGCTGACGGCGACGGCGTAGCGGACCGTGCCAACGCCCTCGCCGGTGAACCCGATCGCCTCGCTGGTCGCGGCGGTCAGGTCCCAGGCGCGGCCACGGATGTAGGGGCCGCGGTCGATCACCTGCGTGATCAGGGCCCGCCCGCGGAAGACGAACTTGACCGCGGTGCCGCAGGGCAGGCTGCGGTGGGCGACGCCGAGCGTGTGCGGGCGCAGGGTCTGGCCACAAGCGGTCTTGTTGCCCCAGAGGCCCGGCCCGTACCAGCTGGCGCCGGCGCTGCGGAGGGGGCCGAAGGCGAGCTCGCCGTCAACCGACGCGGTCGGAGCGGAGCCGGCCCCGCCGGTCGCCCCCTGCGCGGAGCCGGCGGCGGCGAGCAGCATCGCCAGCGCGGCGAGCACAGCGCCAGCGCGCAAGCGCAGCGGGACAAGGGGGTGTCGGTTCTGTTTCAAGGCTCTTTCCGGCGCTTACGGGGTTAGCTGTCGGGCTCGCGCTGAAAGAGCTGCGCTACGCACGGCGATGCCGGCGATTCGCCCCAACTAATTGGGTCCCCCGCTCCCCGCGTTATGTAGGCGGAGATTCAGCGGAAGTTGGTGGCAGATTAGCAAAAGCTAAGACAGAAAAAGGTGCATAGGCCGAGAATCGGCTTCAGAATGGGAAAAGCCCCTGCGAGAGGGGCTTTTCCGTTAGCGGGCCTATAAGCCGGATCCTGTCTTGAGCGGCCATCTATCTATGCGGCCTACCTGGACCTCGCCGAGCCGGGTCGACGGTCCTGCTTGGCCTTGCACCGGGCGGGGTTTGCCTGGCCGCCGCGTCACCGCGACGCCGGTGCGCTCTTACCGCACCATTTCACCTTTGCCTGTACGCGGCTCACGTGTGGCCGCGCCATCGGCCGTGTCATTTCTGTGGCACTTTCCCGCGGGTTTCCCCGGGTGGGCGTTACCCACCGCCCTGCCCTGTGGTGTCCGGACTTTCCTCGAGGGGTTTTCTCTCCCCCCGCGGTCCGCTCGGCCCGCCCACCGATGGTACGCCCCTTGCCGTCTCCGGCCAAGCGGCGGCGAGGTATGGTGGCGGCCGTGCGCACGGCAGTAGTCACCGGAGCTGGGAGCGGCCTCGGCCGCGCGATCGCGGCCGAGCTGGCGGGTCGCGGCTACCGCGTCCACGCCACCGACGTCGACGTCGACGCGGCGGCCCGGACGGCGGCGGAGCTCGGCGGCGAGGCACGCTCCGCGCCGCTAGACGTACGCGACGACGCGGCCTGCCGTCAACTCGCCGACGCGATCGCCAAGGAGGGGTCGCTCGACCTCTGGGTCAACAACGCCGGCGTCTTCTTCCCGGGCGCGCCCTGGGAGCAGGGCCAGGAGCTGCGGCAGCTGATGTTCGACGTCAACGCGACCGGCCTGATCAACGGCACGCTGGCGGCGCTGGCGCCGATGATCGCGGCGGGCCGCGGCCACGTCGTCAACGTCGTCTCGCTGGCGGGGATCGTCGCCGCCCCGGGTGAGGTGACCTACTCGGCGAGCAAGCACGCGGCGATGGCCTTCACGCTCGGCACCTACCTCGACCTGCACCGCACCGGCGTGCGCGGGATCGACGTCTCCGCGGTCTGCCCGGATGGGATCTGGACGCCGATGCTCGCGGACAAGCTCGACGACCCCGACTCGGTCGCCTCCTTCTCCGGCCAGCTGCTCACCGCCGAGCAGGTTGCGCGCGAGGTCGGCAAGCTGACCGAGCGCCCGCGGCCGATCACGATCGTCCCGCGCTGGCGCGGCCCGCTGCTGCGCGTCTTCGACCTCTTCCCCCGCCTCGCCGTCCGCCTCCTACCCGCCCTGATCTGGGACGCCAGCCGCAAGCAGAAGCGCTACAAGAAGCTGATCGCAGCCGGCCGCTTGGCCCTGACGGCCCCTGGGGTCGCTATGCGGCGTCCTCAGTCGTCCAAATAGCGCTGCTATTCGGACTCCCTGCGTCCTTGCCTAGCAACCCCAGGGTCTCGTCAAACCGCTCTAAACACCCCGACGACGCGTCCCAAGACGCGAGCCTCGGTGGTGATGATCGGCTCCATTTCCTCGTTCTCGGGCTGGAGCCGGACGTGGTCCTTCTCGCGGTAGAGCCGCTTGACCGTCGCCTCCTCGCCGATCAGGGCGACGACGATTTCTCCGTTGGCGGCGTCGTCGCTAGGCCGGACGACGACGTAGTCGCCCTCGAGGATGCCGGCGTTCTTCATGCTTTCGCCGCGGATCTGGAGGATGTAGTCGCCGTCCTCGCCGCCGATCACGTCGGGGATCTCGAGGTACTCCTCGATGTTCTCCTCAGCCAGGATCGGCTCACCCGCCGCGACCTGGCCGACCAGCGGCAGGCCGCTGCCGGGGCGGATCGCCGACTTCGCCTTGTCGAAGAGCAGCTCGATCGCCCGCGGTTTCGAGGGATCGCGCCTGAGCAGCCCGATCTTCTCCAGGTTGGCAAGGTGCGCGTGCACCGTCGAGGACGAGTGCAAGCCAACCGCTTTGCCGATCTCCCGCACAGTGGGCGGGTACCCCGTCTTCGCCGCGTACTTGCGGATGAAGTCGAAGATCTCCTTCTGCCTCTTGGTCAGATCAAGGTCAACCATGACTCGTCATTCTCCCCAAATCGTCGGCCGGACGCATTCGAACACCTGTTCGCAGGCTACCTCGTCCCGCGGACGCTTTCAACCCGCCCCCTCCCCCAGTCCCCGCGAACATCTAGAATCGACCGCCCTCGCGGCTGTGGCGGAACTGGTAGACGCGCAAGGTTGAGGGCCTTGTGGGCCTAACGGCCCGTGGAGGTTCGAATCCTCTCAGCCGCATGCATTTCGCCCTGTAAATCAGGGCTTTCTCCTCAATCAGCGGGGCTCCGCGGGCGCGGCCTGCGGAGTCCCGCGGACCTTTTTGCGGACCTCCAGCTGCACCGCGGGCGACATTGCCGCGGCGCCAGGCTGGAAATCGCAAGGGTGGCACCGCATCTTCGCCGTCCGTGTATTGGATGTGAGGACCGCGCTGCCGCAATTTCCGCAGAGGCCGGCGAACCGGCACGCCTAGGGCTGATGACCGATCAGCTCCGGGATGCCGACTACATCGCGAGGCGCCTGGGCGTCCCCAAGACCTGGGTCTACCAGGCAGCTCGCCGAGGCGAGCTGCCCTCTGTCCAGTGTGGGCGCTACCGGCGCTTCGACGACCGCGACATAGATAGGTACATCGAGGAGCAGCGTGCGACTGAGGGCCCCTCCGCAGAAAGGAGTCCCCATGATTGAACGATCGACCCATGCGCTGTCGCAGCTGCGCCGACAGGCGGCATCTGCCTTGCGACGGCTCATCGCCGCCATCCGCCAAGACCTCCGAACCCGATGGATCGTCTTCCGGCAGGGGCGGGTACCGCGCCCGAAGTCCCGACACCTAGTGCCAGAACTGGGCGTCCGCGACCTCGAGGAGATCCTCGCCACGGCCCGCCACCTCGGCGGTCCATATGGGCCTCTCGACAGCGCGCTGCTCGAGGCGGCCGCCACCAGCGGGCGGCTGCGCGAGGGCGAAGCTCCTGGCGCTGCGCTGGGGAGACATCGACTGGACCGAGGGCACCGTCAACGTCGAGCGAGTCTTGCGCGAGACGGCGCTTGCGGGTCCGAAGTGCGGACACCCTCGGAAGGTACGACTCGCGCCGCACGCCCGCCTTACGCTGCTCCGCTATCGCGCCTCGCTTGTCGCGCGTGGCCCCGAGGATCTGGTCTTTCCCGACCCGACGACGGGAGATTTCCTCGACGTTCGATCCCTTCGTCGCCGGCTGCGAGCCGCTCTTGAGCGGGTCGGCTTCCGGGCGATTGCGATCGGCCACATGTCGATGGCGTTCAAGGCGCCCTGGTGGAGCCGCTACCTATGAGCGCCGCGACGCTGGAGCGAGAGCGCCAGACCACCAGCACGACCCACGAGCCGACCGCAGAGGGAACGTCGACCAAGAAGTGTCGTCGCGCTGGAGCCAGCACCCGGCGCAGCATGGGCACTCGACGCGACCATGGCAGCGGGACTCTCTATCCGGTCACCGATACCAAGGGCGAGAAATGGTGGTTCGGGCGTTGGCACAACGGCAAAAGCCGGCCCAACCGCAAGATCGGGCTGGTTCGAAAGCGCGGCAGCAAGACGGGACTGACCCAGACCGAAGCCGAAAAGCGGCTGCGCGAAATGATGGACGCGGAGCCGCCGCCGCCCGAAATCGAGAACACGGTCATCGACGCCAGCGAGCGGCTGCTGCGTGCGCTCAAGGTCAAGGGTCTCAAGCCGACCACCCTCGCAACCTACGGCTCCCTCTTCAAGACGCACGTCCAGCCGCCGCCGTTCGGCGAGCTGCTCCTGCACGAGGCAAGCGCCGACGACGTCGAGGAGCTGCTCGCTCGGATGCGTAACGAAGAGAAGGCGGCGAAGACGATCGCCAACGTCTACAAGCTAGTGAGCCAGCTCTTTACCTTCGCCATCAAGAAGGGCTGGTGCACAAAGCACCCATGCACGTCCGTCGAGGCGCCCCGTGTCCCCCAGAGCAAGGAGATTCGATTCCTCAGCCAGGCCGAGCTGAGCGCCCTCCTGCAGGCCGTACACCCGGAGAAGGGCTCTTAGCTGGACCGATCGCGCGCTCTTCTTGACCGCGGCGATGAGCGGATTGCGTCAGGGCGAGCTACTCGCACTACGCTGGCGAGACGTCGACTGGGAGGCAAGCCGGATCCGCGTTCGGCGCAACTACGTTCGAGGGCACTGGGTTACGCCGAAGTCGACGGCAGGCTCGCGCGCCGTGCCGCTCATCGACATGGTCGCTGGAGAGCTGGATCGGCATTTCAAGCGCTCGGGCTACCAAGGCGACGACGATCTGGTCTTCGGGCACCCGGAAAAGGGCACGGTCCTCTGTCATTCCGCCCTGACCAAGAGGTTCAAGAAGGCCCTGAAAGCAGCGGGGGTCCGACCTGTTCGGTTCCACGATCTCCGACACACCTTCGGGACCTGCATTGCCGCCGACGGGAAGGTCGCTCCACGGACTCTGCAGGAGTGGATGGGGCACGGCGACCTTAAGACGACCATGATCTATCTCGACTACGTGCCCCGCAAGAACGAGAGTCAGATCGCCGGCGAATCTTTCAAGGAGGTGACGCTTTCAGCCGCACCCGCATGAGTGCCCCGATCGACGGTCGACCATCTGCTCATCACGACCCGGGGTAGGGTCGAGGCAAGCTTTTGGAACGCAATCGCGAGAATCGCGCGCCAGCTAACGTGCTTCGTTACGAGTTACGAACCTGGCTGAGGCTGCTCTTCCGGCGGCGACCCTTGACCCACCCCCGCAGCATCGCCCATGACTCCCTGGGATGGCATCGTTTCAGCTCCTCGTATTGGAGCCGTTGAGGTCGACGCCGAGGTCGATTGACATTCTGGTTCGCTCGTGAGGAGAATGCAGAACAGGCTCAGAAATTCTTCCATGTTGGAGTTGAGTTCTACCAGCGAGGCACGCATTCCCTGGGTTTCAGTCGTAAGGGACTGACTCATTCCGGAGATTGATTCACGCATGGCGTTAATCCCGGTGCTCATTCCTGCCAATGATTCACTCGTCGTTCTGCCGGTAGTAGTGATCGACTCATCTACCTGACCCATAGTCCGGGCCAGTCTGCTGGTCACGCGGTTGGTGGAGCCGATATCTCGGCCAACCCCTTTCAGCGTCGTGTTGCTTTCCCCCAAGCTGCCTGCCATTGCTTCGGTATTACTCACCATATTTCCTAGTCCAGCGCTCATCTGCGCGAGTTCCTGTCGGACTGATCCCAGCCTCCGCACCGAACTCGCCACATCTTCGAATGAATCCGCAGCGGCGAACTGGCCCGCCGACAAGCTCGAAAGCGGATCTAGTTTCCCGCGGAGCAAGTTCAGCGGCGCAGTCAGATCCTCCGACAGTTCGCCCAATTCGTCAGACAGCACATCGTTGCTCGTTCCCTGCACCGGGGGAGGAATCGGCACCACACCGGACTGACTACCGGTATCACTTGGGCCTCCAAGACCGGCCAGCTGAATGTTGGCGATAACGAGCAGAACCACTACCAGCGCACCCAGCAGTGCCGTCAAAACCCCCCTCACATCGCTATCTCGCTGAACTGCATCTTGCTTTGCGTTGCTCATATTTCAGGCTCCTGCCCGCCGCAACCCCCACAACAGGATCTGCGTCAAGTTCGCATGGTCGATGCCTGGTCTACGGTGCCGTTACCGCCCAGGTACCTGCCGAGGCTTTACCTGGTGGCCCTTTGAATTCGAACAGGGCACCGCTAACGAAGGGGAAACTTTCCTCGAGTTCAAGCCCCTGGTCTTCACCCGTATAAAGACAGAGGTTGCCTTTGGCCGCTCGTGGTAGTGCAACGCTCCCGGGGCACTCGGTTGCGTGTTCAGTGCCTTCTTCGCCCTCCGCGATTACAAAGACCTCGGGGGGAAGCAAGAGGCGTATCCCGAACGAAATCGCCGTACCGCCCTCGGCTTTGCCTGGCTCTACTTCGTCTCCGAGGACTGCGGCAATCCAGGTGCCTGACAACGTCCTGCCGGATGGCAGCGTGCCGCCGGCGACCCACGGGCTACCTTCGGGCCCTTGAGGGCCAGCTGGACCTTCGGGGCCCGGAGGGCTCGGCAAACTCTGCCCGGGAGGGCCCGAGGGGCCTGGGATCCCCTGCGGTCCCCGCGGTCCGCGTTTAGGCTTCTGACGTTTCTGGGCGCTGGCTTCCCCGAGATGGTCATGAGCGGCAATCGCACCGCCGCTCATCGCGACGATCAGCGCCACCACGGCGATGACACCGGGGGCTCCAAACCGCTTATTGAACTGTGAAAGCATCGTTCCTCCCTTTTGGATGGCAATTCATTTCGCAATGGCGATGCGAGGCGATCGCCTGGCCCGACAAGAGCTACCGAGAACAGATCGTTGGTTCTCGACCCTCCCGTTGCGAGCGGTGAAACGGGCGGCATAGAACGAACGACGACCACACAGATCACGACCGTTGACCAGAAAGCCCTTGCGAGCGCCGTGGAACGACATCACGAGCTTTGAAAGCGGTACGTCGGGAAGGCCGACAAAGGCGACCTGTATCCGGTGGCGCCTCAAGCTCATCTTTCCCACAACGTCAAGCCTGAACTGTCCCTCGAGCGCAAGTACTAGATTCGGGAGGCCGCCGGCCGTCGGCGTCAGGTACACCGGGCCACGCAGGGGTTGCCCTAGGAGCGGACTCCACACGGTCGCCTGGCCGTAAATCGACTGCAGAGGACAACTGCGCTCGACGAGTTGAGGCTCCGGACAGAGATCCCGGGCGCGAGTCCTGTCCAAATACAGCGATTTGGGCAGAGTGATGCGCATTCTTGAAATACCAGCATCGCCTAGCCTTGCCTTCAATACGGCCTGCAGCGTCGGATGCTGACCGAGATGCCCTCCGCCTGCCACCTGGACGCTGAGCCTCGGTCGAAACCCAAGGTGCCGACAGCCGTCCAATTGAAAGCGGTTTACGAGGCTTGCCTGGCCACCATCCCAACCGTCGATTGCTGCAACAACTTTCATTTCTTCACAGCTGCTTGAGTTGCGAAGAAGACCGGGTCGATCCACTACGAGCCTTAGGTCCTTGATCCTCAGGGGCACGCCATCAAGAGCCCGAGGAATAACATTGGATCTGGCGGTGATCTGAGCCGTTCGCGGATCCACATCGAGTGCAACGCGGAGAACGATCGCGCCAACATCGAAAAGGGGACGCTGCTCAGTGCCTCCCGCTACCCCAGGGGTAATCGCAACTAGGCTGAACGGAGCACCTTTATAAGGCCCCGCGAGATACAACGTGCCCTTGGAATACAGTGGAATCGAACCAGTTCCCATTCCAACAAGCAACGAACCAGCCCTTGAGGCCTCCGGGCACGACGGACGGTTTTGCTCGAAAATCCCCTCTCCCAAACCATTTCTCGCTTCCGCCCGAGCAATGTCGGCATCGCTGCAATATGAACCACCCTGCAGGGACGCAATAAGGCCGCGCGGCAGCTTGACGGCGATCGACTTCAGCTCTTGATCCCCGTCGGGCCGGCGCACACGAAGAATAAACGACGAGGGCGCCGCCGCAAGAGGGTCCTTAGCTCCCGCAAGCAACACTGGCGCGAAGGGGCGGGGACTCAGTCGGTTCGGACACGAAGTGCCTCCTGGGGCAGCGAGAAACTCCAAGGCGCTCTCGATCGATACTGGCTGTCCAGAGTGAGGTGCTGACCAGGGGACAAGGAGAGACTTGGCCCAGGTCACGCCACAATCCTGGGGCGTGGACAACGGCGCTCTCGGTCCATCGAAAAGATGGACGGTTAGATCCTCAAAGGGAAGCTGGGGCAACGAACTAACAGTTGCAGTGAGCTGACCCGTCTCCGGATTGACATCGACCCTGGCCGGCAGCCTCATCGAAAAGCCAGGTGCCTCGAACACCAAGTAGAGAGCAAGCGGCGAATTAAAGGGGTTTTCAAAAGGCGTCGCAAAATAGATCGCGCCTTTCACTGGAGACTCCATTAGTGGAGTCTTGGCAAACAACGTTCCAATCTTTGATGCATCTGGACAGTCAGCTTCGCCAACATCAAGCCACCAAGTCGGATTGGGCATCGCAGGGCTAGTGTCATTGCCCCCGAGCTGCTCCGGCGTACAGCCCGTGAGGCCGTTTGCCGTTGCAGGATTGACGGACATCCCCCTTGGGAGGGTCAGAGATCCTGCTTTCAGCGGAGGTATTTCGAGATCGCTGCCCTGACTTCTGGGCAATCTGATCTCCAGAGTCACCCCGGTAGATGAGTCAGAATCTCTAGTCGATGGTGATAGCTGGACTCTGGGATCAAAGGTGAGCATCTCGCAACCCGTTGGCTCAGGAACAAATGAGCGATAGGCAAAGTCCTCAGGATCCTCCGGAAGCCAGCCTTGGGGCGGCCCAAACCAGTACCGCATCCACAGCCTCGCTTCGAGAACTCCAGAGCTACAGTCACTCGGACTGCTGATGAGAGGAGGGTGTGGCGGAGCGACTGAGGCGCCCCATTCCTGTTTACCCGGATCCCAACGTTCGGGATCATGAGCTGGATCCCCAGGAACGCCCCACAGCGTCATGAACGGAGCGGGAACAAAGGCACTAGAAAACTGGCCGTCGTAGCCGATGGCCTTAAAAAAGGAAAGAGTGATGCCGTAGTCAGTGTTCGAACGTAAATTGGCGCTTAGTACGATGCCGACTTTAGTTGCGATCAATTCATAAGGGAAGGCAAGCGCAGCGAAGCGACCAAACGAATAGATCTTGTAGAGGGGGTACGTGCGATCCTGGAGAATTCCTCCGAATAGAACGCTGACTACACCAACTTGACTTGCCGGATGACAGCGAGGGGTCTCGTTGTCATACAAAAGGCTTTCGAACGCGCTTAGTTTGCACTCTGGAACGGAGCCAAGGCGCGCCGTGACTCCGGGAGGAAGTTCAAACACTATGTTGGACGGTACCTCTTTCCCATTGAGCACCTCGTTAATGTCGCTAACTCTGAAGGCAGACGTCACAGACAGATCAGGGTGCGCTCCCGCCTGCGCCAACGATGGGGCATTCAATAGTTGCGAGGGTTCTATAACCCTTTTGAACTCCGCAGGTGACTCATCAGTTTCGAGAAGTGGCACCGTATCGTGAAGGTTGACGCTAAAGGTGCCAGGGATGACTCCCTTGGCCAGCGCCAACGTCGGCCATGCGCCAATAAGAACCCCGAACAGGACACCCAAGGTCAGCTTTAGAGGCATCCTCGACCCCTTGCGAGTGTCTGGAGTCGCTTGAGCCCCGGCACCAGACCTCTCGCTGGAATCCTCTGACTCCCAGCCATCATGATTCGCGTTGCCTCACCGGTCGCGGCGAGACTATTCGGCTGAGCGATTGCAGCTTGAGCGTACTTACACCGAAATCTTGGCGTGACCTGATCTTTTCCTCCACAACCACGTTGCCGTCCACAGAAATCCAAGCGGTTGCGATCTGCTTTCCCTTCACCTCTCCTTGGTATGACACAGTGGAGGCTACACCTAGCGTTTGAATGCGTTTATCGCCCACTCGAAACGCTTTTTTGCCGAGAGCGGTGAATTTATAGCTTCCACGGGTGGACCCGCCAAACTGTCCTGACCAACTCGATCCTGCATTACTTGCGAAAAGCACCGGTGGATTTGGACGCACCTCGTATGATTCGCCAAGAGCTTGGATGAGTAGATTTACCAGATACACTTCTCGGCCTCTACTCACATAGGTACTCGTATTGGCGAGATCGGGCGCAAAGCGTTTCTGCACTTTGAAGCACACGAGATCCGCGAATTTCCTCGGTGGCGTAACCAGTAGTTGGCTATAGCGTGGAAGGTCTTTTCCTCTCAGTCCTGCTCCAAGAACCGCCTGGCTACCCATCGTGGAGTACCGATAAGTGCCTGCCTTTGGCACCGACTCCGTGGTCGACAGTCCCTCATTCACCGTTTTGGCCGACGTAGCCTTGAGGCCACAGTCCTCAGCCGATGGCCTTTGTGGTGACTCGATCGAGGACGTTTGCTCCGTAGAGCTCGACGCTCCGCATCCTGCCAATGCGGCGAGGGCGAACAGCGCCGCGACGCCGACCAGACAGGACTGCCCCCACAGCCGAAGCCTCCGTCCCGAACCGCTGCAGTCCTTGCCCCTGCCCATTGCGAGACGAGGTTAGGTCGGCTCCGACGGCAGCACCAAATTTCGCGTCGCCACCCCTCGGAGCGTTTTTCGACCGTGGCCGGCGCTGGCTGGATCAGTTCCGCTAGGCGTCGATAAGGCAAGAACCAAGGCTCCGATTTCCCTTGGGTCAGGGTCGGTCCTACGCTGGCCACTTGGCTAATGCAGAACCGCTCGTGGACAGCGTCAGCGTGGTGGCCGTCGATCCCGCCGACGAGCTGCTGCACCGGCCCGTCGCCCCAGACGATCCAACGGCGACGGAGACCTCGTTTCTCGGTTTCAACGTCCCCGAGCGTGACCTCAACTGTGCAATCCACTACAGGCTCCACCCCGCCCTCGGGCAGGTCAGCGGCGGTGTGGTCCTGATTAGCGGCGAGGCCGAGAACGCGGCCTTCGCCGACTACATCGACTACCACCCCTTCATGCCGATGGCGAGCGGTGATCTCGACGACGTCGTCTATCCGAGCGGCGTCCGGGTTAGGGTCGTCAAGCCCCTGGAGTTGGTCGAGCTGAGCTATGCCGGGCCGGGCGGCCGGCTGCGGTTCGAGCTCGTCCTAGAGGCGCTGATGCCGGCAGCAGGGCAGCCTGGCGGCGGCCGCTTCACCCAGGCGATGCGCACCCGCGGCGAGCTCGTACTCGACGGCGAGCGGATCGAAATCGACGGCTACTTCACGCGTGAGCGCGGCTGGTCCGCAGCGCGGCCCGAGGACGACGGGCCGACCGCGCCGCTGGCCTGGGCGGGCGCTGTATTCGGCCCCGACCTTGCCCTCCACTTCTCCGCCCGCGACGGCGAGTGCCTCGAGAGGGAGAAGCTGAGTTGGGGATACGTCTGGCGCGACGGCGAAACGAGACCCCTGGAAGCCGCCTGGATGCGGACTAGCCGCGGCAACGATGGTGCCGCGCCAAAGGGAGTGGAGGTCAGGCTACTCGACGCCGGCGGCGAGACCTACGAAATCACCGGCGAGACGCGAGCACGAGCGCCGCTCAACGTCTGGCCCAGCGTGCTCAACCAGCTGTGCCTAATGCAGTACCGGCTCAACGGTCGCCAGTGCCACGGCGACTTTCAGGACCTCCAGTCCAACAGCTTCCTGCGCTCGACCCGGCGACCCGGACACTAATCCCATCCCGAGCCGAGGTTAGGTGGGCACCCACGGCGGCACCAAATTTCGTCTCGTCGCCCTTCGGAGCATTTTTGACCGTGCCCGACGCTGACTGAAGAGTGCTTGGATCACCGCGAGCAGGTTCAAACCGAGCAGATGGCTACTCGTGCTCTGGGCAGCGGCGGCGCTGGCAGGCATGTTTGCCTGGAGTGACCTCGACGACCGCCTCCACGGAGTTGGGGAAGCTCCCGCATCAGAGTCGCACACTGTCTCCGAGATCGTCCGTCACGATTTCGGCGAAGCGGCCGAGGGCTCGTTCCTGATTCTCTACGAAGCGTCGTCCGCCCGCTGGCGCTCGCCAGCGTTCGTCAAGGAGGTGAGGGCTTCGGTGCAGCGCGCCGCGCGGGCGGCAGGCGGGCGCTCCTCACCCCTGGTGAGCGTCAGCCCGCGGGTGAGCTACGCGGCACTGCCGACCGATCTGTCGGCGGCGGCCGCGATCAAGCGCGCCGCGGCGATCGAGCAGGCGGTGGGGCAGGTTCCAGGGGCGCGAGTCGAGATAACCGGCTTTCCGATCGTCTCCGCAGAGATGAGCTCGATCATCGCCCATGACCTGCGCCGCGCCGAGATGATTGCGATCCCGATAACGGCCGTGATCCTGCTGCTGCTATTCGGGTCGATCCCAGCTGTCGCGGTGCCGCTGCTATTCGCGCTGACGACGATCTCGGTCGCGATGGGGATCGTCTGGGTCGAGGCCGCCTTCGTCGAAATCCCGGTTTACGCGACGAGCGTCGTCACCCTGGTCGGAATCGCGCTCGCCGTCGACTACTCGATGCTCTACGTCTCTCGCTACCGCGAAGAGGTCCGCAGTGGCGCTCCCGATCAGGCAGGCCCACTGCATGCGACCACCCGCACCGCAGGGCGGGCGCTGACGATCTCGGGCCTAGTCGTCGCCGCCGGCCTCCTGCCCATGGTCCTGATCCCGATCCCTTTCTTCAGCGGCCTGGGGTTGGCTACGGCCGCGATCCCACTCGCCTCCGTCCTCGCCGCCGCGACCCTGCTGCCAGCGCTGCTGGAGCTGCTCGGCCCCAATCTCGAGCGGCTGCCCGTGCGGGTCCCACGTCGGCTGCGGCTCGACTCCGGCAGCCGGCCGCTCTCCGAGCGCCTGGCGAGGGTCGTGATCGGGCGCCCGCTGCTCTCTGCCCTGAGCGCCGGCACGGTCATGGTCCTGATCGCCCTGCCGGCGCTCGGGCTGCAGCATCACCGGCGGCAGCGCTGAATTCCTCAGGCTCGCCAACGTCCCGTCCGGCGCCAGCGGCGCTGGCGAAGGAGCGGTGCTGGGACCCTCTGAAGTCGTGATCGACAGCGGCCGCCCTGGCGGCGTCTGGGCGGCGTCGGCACTGGCGACGGAGCGGCGTCTGGTGGCGCGGCTGGTGGCGGACCCAGCGGTAGCGACGGTGCAGGCGCCGAGCGAGCTGGCACGGGCACGCCTACCCGAAGCCAAGGTCCGGCGGCGAGCCGAGCGGCTCGGGCTCGTCAACGGAGACGGGCGCTTCGCACGAATCCGGATCGCCGGCTCAGAGGAAAGCGGCTCGCAGCCGGCCGACGCCCTCGTCGAGCGCTTGCGCCATGTGTACATACCGGCGGCCGACTTCGGCGCGATGACGGTCCGGGTAGGCGGCGTGGCAGCAGAGGACTACGACTTCGTCCATGCGATCACCACCAGCGTTCCCCCTTTCGCGATCGTGCTGGTCATCGCCATGTTCTTCCTGCTGGCGGCGCTGCTGCGCTCGGTGGTGTTGCCGCTAAAGGCCATCGCGATGAGCGCGCTCTCGGTCGCCGCCGCCTGCGGCGTCCTCGTCCTCGTGTTCCAGCTTGGATGGGGAACCGCCCTTGGCCTCGGTGCCAGCGACCGGATAGTCGCCTGGGTCCCCGTCCTGCTGTTCGCGGCGATGTTCGGGATCTCAACCGATTACGAGATCTTCATGGTGACGCGCATGCGCGAGGAGTGGCTGCGCTCCGGTAACAACCGTCGCGCAGTCTTGGTCGGCCTGCGTCGGATAAGCGGCGTCGTCACTGCCTCCGCCCTGGTGATGATCGTGATCTTCGCCGGCTTCACGACCAGTCGCGTGGTGGCGCTGCAGCAGTTCGGCGTGGGCCTGGTCGCCGGAGTGTTCCTCGACGCGACCGTGATCCGGTTGGTCCTGGTGCCCTCGCTGATGGTCCTGCTCGGGCGCTGGAATTGGACCTTCGCTGCGTCGGTACCGGCCAGGGGCCGTTCCCTGTCGACGCCTGAGGAAGGACCAGAGCCGTTCAAGGGAGCGAACGAAGTCGATTGAATCGGGCCTTTATTTTGGATCACTGCGGTGGCCCGCCGTATCGTCGCTTCCGGCAGCGCGAGGAGGACACGTGATGCAGCAGAAGACGAACCATTTTTCAGCCCCTTGGGTCCTCACCGCCGCAAGCGCGGAGGCGCTGCGGGAGCGAGCGCGTGCGCTGCTGGAGCGCCTCGACGGGACGTCCACTCCCGAGCTCGCCGCGATCTCCTCCGCACTGGCCACCGAGGCGGCGACCCCTGAGACTCACCGCGCGGTGCTGTTCGGCGGCAGCCGCGACGACCTCCGGCGCAGCCTCAACGACCTCGCAGCGGGGCGCCGCGGCGACGATCTGGTTAGCGGAGAGGCCCGCGACCCGGCTCGAGTCGCCTTCATCTTCCCTCCCGTGCGCACCGAGCATGAGGGGATGATCGTCGACCTGCTCGCGGCCTCCCCCACTCTCCAGCATTGGATGAGCGAGTGCGAAGCCGCCCTTGAGCCTTACGCGGAATGGTCACTCGACGACGTCCTGCACGGCCGTCCCGACACTCCCAGCCTCTACCAACTCGACGTCTGCCAGCATGCCTTGTTCGCCACCTGCACCTCCTTGGCGCGGCTCTGGGAGAAGTTCGGCGTGCGAGCCGACGCAGTCCTCGGCCACAGCTTCGGCGAGGTTCCGGCGGCCACCATCAGCGGGTCGCTGACCTTGGCGGAAGCAGCGCGGGTCATCAGCTCCTGGGGACGCTCGGCAATGCGACACGAGTACCGCGGCGAGATGGCGGTGATCGCGCTGCCGGCGGCCGAGCTCGCCGAGCGGGTCGGGCCCTGGCGCGGACGCCTCTGGATATCGGCCGTCACCGGGCCGACCTCGACCTCGGTGTCGGGCGAGAAAGAGGCGGTCGGAGAGCTGCTCGCCGCCCTTGCCGCCGACGGCATCGGCGGATGGCCGATGGGGATCAGAGTGCCCACTCACTCGCCGGCGGTGCGGGTCATCTATCGATGGTGCGACGAAGAACTTCGAGGCCTGGCGCCGCGGGCCAGCGATATCCCCTTCTACTCCGGAGTCGTCGGCCGCGAGGTCGACCAGACCGGACTCGATCCCCTCTACTGGGCTAGCAACCTGGCACAGCGGGTTCACTTCGAGCCCGCGCTGCGCGCGCTGCTCGCGGACGGCTACGACATCCTGGTTGAGGTCGGTCCGCGACGCATGCTGGCCGAGAACCTCCGCGAAACGGCGGTCGACGCCGGCGTCGACGCGGTGATCGTCGGCACCGTCGAGCCAGGCGACTCGTCTTACCTGCTGAGCGCTCTGGCGGAGCTCTTCGTGAACGGCGTAGAAGTCGACTGGAGCGTCGCCTGCGGCGAGCAACCCGAGATTCCGGTCCAGTTCTGGACCGAGCATCGAGAGGCAGGCGGCGAGGGCGCGCGGCTGGCAGCGCTGCTCGCTGACGTACCCGAGATTGAACGGGAAGCCGTCGTTCTCGGCCTCGTTCGCGCCGAGGTGGCGCGGACGGTCGGGCTCAGCTCGGCGGCCGAGATCGACCCCGGGCGCCCCTTCAAGGACCTCGGTTTCGACTCGCCGAAGGTAGTTGATCTGCGCAACCGACTGATCGAGGTGACCGGCCTCAACCTCAACACGACCGTCGCCTTCGACTACCCAACGCCGCGGGACGTCGCACACAAGCTGCTGCTCTTGCTCGATGGCGAGGAGGAGGCCGCGACCGAGCCCGCCGTCCCGAGCCCGGACGAGGAGGACGTCGAGGCGATTGACGAACTCGACCTCGCCAGTCTGGTCGAGCTCAGCCGACGCCAGCGGGACGAGCTCGAGGAAGTCTCAGGAGGTCGGCCCTCTTAGCCGACCTCGACGGGCTCGGCTTCCGAGCGCTCGCCCTCCTCGACCCTCTCCTTCTCCTCTCCACCCATCTTCTCGCAGAGATATTCGGAGACGGCGAGCGGCGTTGGGTAGTCGAAGCCGAGCGTCGTTGGCAGCCTCATCCCGGTCAGCTGACAGAGGCGGTTGTAGAGCTCGACCGCCGCCAGCGAATCGAAGCCGAGGTCCTTGAAGGCGACCTCAGTGTCGATCGCCTCCGGCGAGTCGTAGCCGAGCACTGCTGCGACCTCGCTGCGCACGGTCTCAAGCACAACCTCGCCCCACTCCTCTTCCGGCAAGCTGGCCAGACGCCGCGCCAGCGAGCGGCCGCCGGCGCGTTTGCGGCGCACCGGCGCCCGCACCAGTTGCCGCAGTAGCGGCGGCAGGATCCCCGCCTGGGCCAGGGTGCGCAGGGCGGAGTGGTCGAGGTGAACCAGCACCGGCGCCGCCTCGTCGATCTCCGCGGCCACGTCGAGCAGCTGCAGACCCTCCTCGTCGGCGATCGGGATGATCCCCAGCCGTCCGAGCCGAGCCAGCGCCGCCTCGTCGAGCCCGCCCCCCATCCCGGAGCCGTCCTCCAGGAGCCAGAGACCCCAGGCCAGCGACTGGCCGGCCAGGCCTTCGCTCTGGCGGCACTGCGCAAGCGCGTCGAGGAACGAGTTCGCCGCCGCGTAGTTGCCCTGACCGGGGTTGCCGAACGTTGCCGCCGCTGAGGAGAAGAGGACGAACCGCTTCAGGTCAAGGCCCTTGGTCAGTTCGTGCAGGTGGAGCGCGGCATCGACCTTCGGGGTCAGCACGCGGTCGATCCGCTCGGCGTCGAGCGAGTCGATCGCGCCATCGTCGACGACGCCGGCGGCGTGGATCACCGCGGT
This sequence comes from uncultured Actinomycetes bacterium, assembly GCA_963728025.1. Classification (GTDB taxonomy): domain Bacteria; phylum Actinomycetota; class Thermoleophilia; order Solirubrobacterales; family 70-9; genus VAYN01. The sequence goes on from CAVSIF010000005.1 coordinate 420,011, forward strand.
CAACGGGTGCTCCTTGGGGACAGTCGCGAGCACCGCTTCGAGCTGGCCGCGATCGGAGGTGTCGCAGGCGACGATCCGTGCATCGCATCCAGCCTCCGCGAGCTCCGCCCGCAGGTGCCTGGCACCCTCGGAGTCGGGACCGCTGCGGCTCAGCAGCAGCAGATGGCGGGTGCCCCGGGCCACCAGATGCCGGGCGACCAACCCTCCCAGCGCACCGGTCCCGCCGGTGATCAGGGTCGTGCCCTCGGGATCAGGTGGACGCGGGATCGTCAGTACGACCTTGCCGACATTGCGCCCGTCACGCAGGTAGCGGAACGCCTCGCGCCCGCGTCGCACGTCCCAGGTCACAATCGGGGGCGGGATCACGGTGCCTACTTCGAAGAGGCCGATCAGCTCCTCGAGGATCTCACTGATCCGAGCGATCCCCGCGTCCTGCAGGTCGAAGGCGTGGTAGGCAACGCCAGCGTGCTCGGCGGCGATCATGTCGGCGTCGCGGACGTCAGCCTTCCCCATCTCCATGAACCGCCCGCCCCGCGGCAGCAGCTCAAGAGACGCGTCGATGAAATCGCCAGCGAGCGCGTTGAGGATGACGTCGACACCCTCGCCGCCGGTCGTCGCCAGCAGCTTCTCGCGAAACTCGAGGTCGCGCGAGGAGGCGATATGGTCCTCGTCGATTCCCATCTCTCGCAGCGCCTCCCACTTGCCGGGGCTGGCGGTCGCGAAGACCTCAGCGCCGAGGTGGTGGGCAACCTGGATCGCCGCCATGCCGACGCCACCGGCCCCGGCGTGGATCAGGACCCGCTCCCCTGGCTTCAGGTCGGCGAGATCGACCAACCCGTAGAAAGCGGTGAGAAAGGAGAGCGGGATTGAAGCGGCGGGGGCGAACGTCCAACCCTCCGGCATCTTGACCAGCCAGCGCTCGTCCGCCACCGAGAGCGGGCCGAAGGCGTCGCCGATCAGTCCCATCACCCGGTCGCCGACCGCCAGGTTCTTGGCGGTCGGTCCGACCTCGGTGACGATCCCCGCCCCCTCACCGCCGATCACCGCAGCTCCCGGATAGGTCCCGAGCGAAAGCAGGACGTCGCGGAAGTTGAGACCCGCGGCGTGCAGCGCGACCCGCACCTGCCTGCCTTCGAGCGGCTCGGTCATTTTCGGGTTGGGCACTAGAGAGAGACTTTCCAGCGTCCCCCGCTCGCCCTTGGCCAGCTTCCAGGCCTCCTCGCCCTCGGGTGGGGTGAGTAGAGAGCTGGCCTCGACGTTCGCCAGCCGCGGCGTGTAGACCGTCCCCTGGCGCAAGGCGAGCTGGGGCTCGCTGGCTGCCAGCAGCCCCTGCAGGTTGGGCTCCTCGGCGCCCGCGGCCGGATCGAGATCGAGCAGCACGATCCGCCCCAGGTACTCGGACTGGGCGCTGCGCAGCAGCCCCAATGCCGCTGCCTGCGCCGGCTCGGGGGTCTCACCCTCGACCGCCTTCACAGCTCCCCGGGTGACGAAGGCGAAGCGGGCGTTGGCGAGATCCTGCTGCCCGACCAGCGTCTGGACCTGCGCCAGGGCCGCCCGGACCGTCGCGTGGACAGCCGCCGCCGCGTCGTCGTCCGCATCGGCGTCGACCGCAACGAGGATGACGTCGGGCGCGCTCTCGCCCCCCGCGACCGCGGTCGCGAGCGCCTCGACGTCGGCGTATCGCCTCTCGACGCCGGGCAGCTCTAGGTCCCCGAGCGCCGCCAAGCGAGCCGGCCCCTCCGCGGGCGCCGACACCGCCAGGACCACCCAGTTGACCTCGTGGAGGGAGCCGTGGACCGTCCCGCCGGCGCCACGCAGGGCGTCAACGTCGATCGGCCGCGCTACGAGACCCTCGACGCTGAGCACCGCGGCGCCGTCGTCGTCAAAGGCCTCGAGCTGCAGGACATCGCCCTCGGAGCGGGTGAGGCGGACCCGCAGCGCCGCCGCGCCCCGCTTCCGCAACCGCACTCCGCGGATCGAGAACGGCACCACCAGCTTCCCCTCCTCCTCGGCGAGGACCGCGAACAGCGCCGCGTGCAAGGCTGAGTCGAACAGCGCTGGGTGGGCACCGAAGTGCTCGGCTTCGCGCGCCTGCTGGTCGTCGAGCGCCACTTCTGCGAACAGCTCTTCGCCCCGGTGCCAGGCGGCGTGCAGCCCCTGGAAAACGGGTCCGTAGTCGTAGCCGGCCTCGGCCAAGCGGTCGTAGAGGAGCTCGATGTCCACCGCCTCCGCCTCCTCGGGTGGCCACTCCGCGAGCGCCGGCCCAGCCTCCACTGCCGGGGCCGAAGAGAGAGAGCCGCTGGCGTGGCGCACCCAGGGGGCGTCGTCGTCCTCGGCACGCGAGTAGATCGCGATCCGGTGGGTGCCGTCCTCCTCGCGCCCATCGACCACCACCTGAACCTGGACGGCGGCGTCCTCAGCGAGGATCAGCGGCGCCTCGAAGGCGAGCTCCTCGACCAGATCGGCGCCGACCTGTTGGCCGGCCACCAGCGCCAGCTCGACGAAACCCGTGCCGGGCAGCAACACCACCCCCATCACCGCGTGGTCGGCCAGCCACGGCTGCTGCTTCAGCGAGATCCGGCCGGTGAGGACCCAACCGTCGTCGTCAGCCCGGCGCAGCGCCGCTCCGAGCAACTGGTGCTTGGTCGGCACCTGCCCGACCAGGGAGACGTCGCCGACCGTGCCCGGGTCCTCGAGCCAGTAGCGCTCGCGCTGGAAGGCGTAGGTGGGGAGCTCGACTAGGCGCGGCTCGTGCGGTGCCAGGAACGGCTCCCAGTCGACCGCGACGCCCTTTGCGTGGAGGGCGCCGAGAAAGGTCATGAAGGAGAGCTGCTCGTCCTCCTCCTTGGCGCGCAGGGCGGGCACCGCGAGGACCTCGGCGGCGACGTCCGGGGCGAGCGACTGCTGGGTCATCGCCGCCAGCACCCCGTCGGGGCCGAGCTCGATGAAGCGCGTCACCCCGATCCGCTCCAACGCAGCGACGCCGTCGGCGTAGCGGACCGCGGAGCGCACGTGACGGACCCAGTAGTCGGGCTGGGAGATCTCCGCGCCGGCGAGCTCGCCGCTGACGTTGGAGACGATCGGGATCTGCGCCGGCCCGAACTCGAGCCCGGCCGCAACCTCGCTGAACTCCGCCAACATCGGCTCCATCATCGGCGAGTGGAAGGCGTGGCTGACGCGGAGGCGGTTGGTGCGACGACCGCGCTCCTTCCAGACCCCCTCGAAGCGCTCGATCTCGGCCACCGGACCGGAGACGACGCTGGCCAGCGGCGCGTTGAGACCGGCGATCGCGAGCTCGCCGTCGAACCCCTCGAGCGCCTGCGCCACTTCCTTCTCAGAGGCCTCGACCGCCAGCATCGCGCCGCCCGCGGGCAGCGCCCCCATCAGCCTCCCGCGCGCCGCGACCAGCGCCGCCGCGTCGGCCAGCGAGAGGACGCCGGCGACGTGGGCAGCCGAGAGCTCGCCGATCGAGTGGCCGATCAACACGTCGGGCTTCACCCCCAGGCCCTCGAGCTGCCGGAAAAGCGCGACCTCGAGCGCGAACAGGGCCGGCTGCGCGAACTCGGTCCCATCGAGCAGCTCCGCCTCGGGCGTGCCCTGCGTGGCGAACATCACCTCGCGCAGCGGCCGCGGCAGGTGGGCGTCAAGCGCGGCGGTGACCTCGTCCAGGGCGGCGGCGAAGGTCGGGAAACCGTCGTAGAGCCCCCGCCCCATGCCAGCCCGCTGCGCTCCCTGTCCGGTGAACAGGAAGGCGGTCTTGCCCTCATCGACGGTGTCGCGGGCGATGCTGGCGTTGGGAGCACCAATCCGGATCACGTCGAGCGCCCGCAGCACCTCGTCGTGGTCGCCGGCCACCCCCACGGCCCGGTGCTCGAGCTGGGCGCGACCGCGCGCCAGCGTGAAGGCGAGGTCCGCGAGGTCGAAGCTCGGGGTTCGCCTCCAGGTGCGTGTGCAGCCGCTGCGCCTGCATCGTCAGCGCCTCTTCGCTTTTCGCCGAGAGCAGAAAAGGCAGGGAGGCGGACCCGCCGTTGCGGTCCCGTGCGGGCGCGGCGGAGCTGGCGAGCTCGGCTGGCGCTTCTTCGAGGATTGCGTGCGAGTTGGTGCCGCTGATCCCGAACGAGGAGACCGCCGCCCGCCGCGGGTTCTCCCCGCGCGGCCACGGCTCGGCCTCGCTCAGCAGCTTTACGTCGCCCTTCGACCAATCGACGTGGGGGGTCGGATCGTCGAGGTGCAGGGTGCGCGGCAGCAGACCCTCGCGCATCTCCATGACCACCTTGATGATCCCGGCGGCCCCCGCCGCACAGACGCTGTGGCCGATGTTGGACTTGACCGAGCCCAGTCTCACCGGGCCGTTACGGCGGTCCTTTCCGTAGGTCGCAAGCAGGGCCTGACCCTCGATCGGATCGCCCAGCGCCGTCCCCGTGCCGTGCGCCTCCACCACTTCGATGTCGGCCGTGGTCAGGCCGGCGCTGGCGAGCGCGTCGCGGATCACCCGTTCCTGCGCCGGGCCGCTGGGGGCGCTGAGCCCGTTGCTGGCACCGTCCTGGTTGACCGCCGACCCGCGGACCAGCGCCAGCACTCGGTGTCCCTTCGCCTTCGCGTCGGAGAGCCGCTCGAGCGTGACCAGCGCCGCGCCCTCTGCCCAACCGACGCCGTCGGCGCTGGCCGCGAACGACTTGCAGCGCCCATCTCCGGCGAGGCCGCGCTGTCGGGAAAAGGAGATGAACAGCTCTGGCGTCGCGTAGATCGTCGCCCCGCCGGCGAGGGCCAGGCTGCATTCGCCCTGGCGCAGCGCCTGGCAGGCGAGGTGGAGGGCGACCAGCGAGGACGAACAGGCGGTGTCGATCGAGATCGTCGGCCCCTCGAGACCGAAGGTGTAAGCGATCCGTCCCGAGGCGACGCTGGTCGTCGTCCCGGTCAGCAGGTGACCCTCGAGCTCCTCCGGGGTGTCGAAGTAGAGGCCGTAGTTGTTCGACGAGACCCCGGTGAAGACGCCGGTGGCGCTGCCACGCAGCCCTTCCGGGTCGATGCCGGCGCTCTCCAACGCCTCCCAGGCAGCTTCGAGCAGGACTCGCTGCTGAGGGTCCATCGCCAGCGCCTCGCGGGGACCGATCGCGAAGAAGGGGGCGTCGAACATGTAGGGCGCACGCATGAAACCGCCCTCTGTGGAGTAGACCGTCCGCGGGTGCTCGGGGTCGGGGTGGAAGAGGTTCTCCAGCGGCCAACCGCGATCATCCGGGAACTCGCAGACGGCGTCCCCCTCTGCGGCGACGAGATCCCAGAGCTCCTTAGGGCTCCGCACGCCACCGGGGAAGCGGCAGCTCATCCCAACGATCGCGATCGGCTCGCTCTGGCGCGCGCGCAGCCGCTCGTTCTCCCGCCGCAGGCTCTCAGACGTCTTCAGCGAATCCCGCAGGGCCTCCGCAACAGACTCCGGATCGGTCGTTTCGTTTTGTCGTGACATTCCACTCCCCCACTCGATCGTGATCGCCGGAGCATTGAAGTGGCTGGCCCGCGGAGAGACAAATTCCGGTCACGCCCAGGCCCTCGCCGACCAGCCAGCGGCCCCGCAAGGTGGATCTGCCGGCACCCAGGCGAGCGCTGAAGGTGCCGGCGGCGTGGTCGAACTCAACCGCGGCGTCCTCGAACCCGAGCTTCTCGCCAGTGAGCGGGAACCAGAGCTTGAAGACCGTCTCCTTGGCGCTGAACAGGAGCCGATCCCAGTGGACCTGCGGCGCCGCCGCCCGGCAGCGCCGCAGACGGGACCGCTCCTCCGGCGAGGAGATCGCGGCGAGTACACCGGCCGGCAGGGGACGGTTCGGCTCGGCGTCAATCGCCAGCGCGCCGAGATCCGCCGCCCGCGCAACCGCCGCCGCCCGGTAACCCTCGCAGTGGGTGATGCTGCCGACGACGCCCGCCGGCCAGCGCGGCTCGCCGGCGGCGCCGGAAGGAATTGGGGCCGGTGGGAAGCCGAGTCGGAGGAGGGCGGTGCGGGCGCAGGCGCGCGCGGTGGTGAACTCGCGGCGCCGCGAGGCCACCGCCCGCCGGATCGCCGCCGCCTCCACCGCCGCCAGCTCCGCCTCGAGCTCCACTCTGGTGCTGACCGCGGCGACGATGCCCGGCGCCAGGATGCGCTCAACCACCGCCTCCCCACCTCCCGATGTCGGGAGAATTGCGGCGGGCTCCAAGGCGCGCTTCCATCGCTCAGACCAGCGGCCGGAACGCCCCCGAGCTCTCGTAGTAGCCCGGCACCGGCCCCTCCGCTGCGGTTCCGCGAGCGACCTCGATCCCGCCATCGAGGAAGGCGGCAACCGCCGCGATCGTCTCCGCCGGGCTCTCCCAGAGGACGTTGTGCCCGTTCGGCACCGTGGTCACCGTCAGCGCGGCACCGAGCTCCTCGCGGTAGCGCTGTTCGACCCCCAAGCTGACCAGCGAAACCTCGGTGCGGACGATCAGCGTCGGCAGCGGCGCGATCGGCGGCGCCGGCAGCGCCATCTCGCTCCAGGCGGTGACCGCGGCGGCCGGGCAGAAGCGGAAGCGGTAGCGCCCGTCGGGGCCCCGGCGAACGTCGTCGCGAACGTAGCTCTCGGCCACCTCGCGCGGGGTCGCCCTCGCGTCCTCGCGGCCGAGCAGCGCGTTGACCGCGCCCTCGGGGGTCTCGAAGCTCCAGTCGAGCCGATCCATTTCGGCCCCCTGCAGTGCCCGATCGGCGGGGATCCAGATGCCCGGCTCGAGCAGCACCAGGCAGCTGATCCGCTCGCCGCCGGCGGCGGCGAGCGCCGCCGCGACCCGGCCGCCAAAGCTGTGGCCGACCAGGGCAGCGCGGCGGATCCCGCTGGCGTCGAAGGTCTCGAGCAGGTCCTGCTGGTGGCGCTCGACGTTCCAGGGCGGCTCGCGCCCCGAGTCGCCGTGGCCGCGCAGGTCGACGGCAGTGACCGCGTGCCCACGCCCGGCGAGATGCTCGGCGAGCGGCGCGAAGATTCCCCCGTGCTGGCCGACGCCGTGGATGCAGACGATGCCGTCCTGCCCTCCCTCACCCCAGCTGCGCGATTTGAGGATCATCTTCTCTCGGCAGACATCTCGTCGAGTTGCCGCTGAACGACATCTCGAACGGCCAATGAAATCTTGCGGATACCTGCCTCGGAACGGACGCCAGCGGGAGGTGCGAGTTCTCGTAGATCGATTGGGCGCCCGATCGACAGACTGCACTTCACGGGAAACGGAAAAAGGCCGGGTGCCAGAGGATGGGCAAAGGTCAGAAACGACTGTGGAGAGATTGGCTGAGTGTCCATGTTCAACCCCCAAAAGCGAGCGAGGGCGCGCATCTGCCACAGGGTCGGCACTGCTGCCTCAAACCCATGTGCGGCGACGGGAACTACAGGCACCTGGTTGCGTAGAGCCGTTCGCACGAAGCTGTTTCCCCAATGGTCAGGCGCACACAGCTGATTTCGTTCGCTGAACGACTTGGTCGTGCTCCAACTACCCTCCGGATAAACCAAGACCAGTTCCCGGTGCTGTAGGAGGTGATCCGCATTGCGTGGATGTTCGACCACCGCTCCGGCGTACTGGAACGAGAAATGGCCTCCGAACATGGACTTACCCATGTGCCAAGCGACCAGCGGTCGAACAATCCGACGGGCGGGATGCAGCCGGCGTACTGCGTATTGGAGCGAATTGGCCTCGTGAAACCGTGATCCTGCGTGATTGCCGACAAACAGTGCTGGCCCATCCCCGGGCACGTTCTCGAGACCGTGGACGCGCACCCGAAGCCAGCGAAAGTAGAGCTTGCAGATCCGCATCCATCTTTCATGCCATCTAGGATCGAATCCGAAGGCATCGAAGTACTCTGGCGTCTCCAAGAACTCCTCAGGTAATCCTGGATCCTCGACGGTCACTTGCTTGCGGGCTTGGAGCATGTCTATCCAGCGCCCGTCTTCGCCGTACGAACCCGCTGCCGGGAACCTGAAAACAGTCCACCCGACGTCTTTGGCTCGCTTGCCGTGATCGCCTCGTCAAGCACCTCCTGCCAACTCGGCTTGCGTTGGCGACGCCAACGGCGGGCGGCCTCAGCATCGACGGCGAGCGCCAGATACCGTCCATCCAGTCGGATCATGATTCGTTCACGTATCCACTCAGCCAGAACGTCGGTGAGGTCCCTGGAATCGACCTCAGGACCGAACTCCTCTTCCAGCTTTTGGGCTGGCTTGGCGTTGGCGCAGAGTAGATAGAGATCGCGTAAATCCCCCGCCAGTACCGTCTCGCGCCTGTTACCGGCGCGGGTATCGATGACCCTCACCACCTCGCCGTCGTCCTCGTAGATCAGGTCACCGTGGCGTTCCTGCTGCCAATGCAAGACCGATGCTCGAAGGCGCGCGGTGTAGGCACTGGGATCGCGACCGTCCCGATAGTCGAAGTCGAAATAGTAGGCGAGTCCGCTCACCCTGTCGCTTGGAAGCTCGTAGAGAAGTTCATAGGCCCTTGCAGGGCGCACTTCGGTGATCCCCATCTCTGCGGCGCGTACGAACAGGGGGCTGAAGCGATCAAGGCGAAACTGCGTGCAGACGTTCGGTGGATCCAGGTGGCGTAGCCACTCGACGCTGTCCGCCATGTGGTCATAGGCATCCGGCGGCTCATCGGGAAATCCATAGAGGATGTTCCAGTGGGGCCAGATGCCGATTTCACGACACTGCTTCAGCAGTTCAACTGATCGCGCCCCCGTCGTGCCCTTGTCCATGAGCTTGAGGACGCGCGTGTCAAGGCTCTCCACCCCGGCCTGGATCGCCCGAATACCGGCCGATCGAAAGATGACCAGCTGCTCCCAGGTCAGGTTTGCCTTCGTCTCATAGAAGAGGGCTGGCTTTACCGGGCGCTCAGCGAGCATCGGCAGAAAGGTCTTTACGTAATGCATGTCCAGGATGTTGTCGACCATCTGGATGTCTTCCACGTCATAGCGATCCTGCAGATAGTCGAGCTCGGCAAGTGCGCGCTCGGGGCTCTTTGACCTAAATGCCATCGAGAGACCATTCAGGCCGCAAAACGTGCAGTGATGCTTCTCGCCCCACCAGCACCCCCTCGACGTCTCCATTGGAACCCCGGCAACCCGGGATCCTTCGGGAAGCGACGAGTACTGAGAGAAGAAGTCGTCATAGTCCGGATAGGGAAGCTCGTCCAGGTCCTTGACTTTCTGGGGCGCCAGGCTTGCGTATTCACTCCCGTGGTCGGACGGATTGCGCCAAATGACTCCATCGATGGAATCCAGCCGTTGGTCCGTGGTCAAAGCCGCTATTGCCCCCGGCAAACTGATGTCGGCCTCGCCGCAGAAGACGAAATCGATGAAGGGAAAGCTCTGGTGGAGAGCCAGGCCCATTTTGTCCTCGCAGTTTGCCCCGCCCAGCGCGGTCAGCACCGCGGGCCGCCGATCCTTGATCCTCTGAGCGAGAGCCAACGAAGCCATGTTCTGCGTAAAGCTCGAAGTGAAGCCCACAAACGCGTAGTCATCCTGCTCTACGACCTCGAGGCATTCGGCGATAAATCCATCGACGTGATCGCGAGCTTCGACCAGCTGCGCGCGTGCTGCTGGCGGAAACTCGCTACCAAAGCTGGATGAGAGGAAGTCGAAATATGGCTCGGTAGGTCGCCCTGGAAAGACGCAGCTGGCGAAAAGGTACTCGCCGATCAGAGCCTCGACGGGGGCAACCTCAGCTAGGTAGTGGTAGAAGCGTGCTCCCACCCTGCGGGCGAAGTTGATGTTCGCGTTGAACACCGCCACGTCATGTCCATCTCGATTCAGACTGGCCTTCAATAGACCGACTCCGAGGGGCGGCCGGATGGAGCTGCACGGCATGTTGACGAGGAGGATCTTCAAGGCTCTTCCACCTTCAGGACAACCACTCGGGTTTCAAAGTTCGCTTGCAGGGGCCGATACCCAGATCGATGTGGCGGTGGTGCCCGGACGAAATCCGGACACCACCCCCAATCACCGCGGAATGCCTACTCGACGGCGACCGCGCACATCCGATGCTGGAAGTGCACGTCGTCGGAGAGACCGTACGCGGCCTCCGTGACTGCCGTGAGCAGACCGGAGTCACCCGGCGAGAGGTCGAAACCAGACCCCAGCGAGCTGGGATCGCTCTGAACCTGCTCCCGAAACTCCTCGTCTTTGACGAGGCGATCGAGAACGCTCTGGAGCTCCATTTGTTCCTCCTTGATTTTTAATGCGTGACACACATAAAGCGCGGCGAGGCTAGCGCCGACATCGCACGACTGGCAAGTTCTGATCGCGGGGATCTCGCCCCCAATGCCCACGTCGTCAATGCGCGCCGGGAGCGGCAAGCTTCAAAGTCGAGGTTCGTTTGACGAGGCGTCCCGCGAGCATCACGGCGCGAATTCCCCGTAGATTCGAGACGTCTTCAATCGGATTTCGATCAAGTAGAACGAGATCGGCCGAGCAGCCCGGCGCGAGTGACCCAAGATCCTCCCGCCCAAGGACATCGCCGGCGACACAGGTGGCAGATCGAAGCGCGTCAAGAGGGGTCAGACCCCAACGGACCAACCATTCAAGCTCCTCGGCGAGCGCATCGAACCCCACGGTGGGCATGCCTGCGTCGGTGCCCGCGATGATCGGGACGCCCAGCTCCTTAGCCTGTCTAACCACTATCTCATGTTGCTGCCATGCCTCCCTGATGGCATCGGCCAAGATGGGCATCTCTTTTCCGCGTGCATCCGGTCGATCCATCGCGCGCGAAAGGACCGTGATCGTTGGACATAGCGCGATGCCCTTGGACGCCATCTCCTCCAATGCGCGCCGATCCGCAGCACAGCCGTGCTCAATCGAGTCACAACCGGCCCGAATGCTGTTCTGGATTCCTCGCAGGCCGAAGCTGGCATGGCTGGCGACCTTTACACCACACCAGTGCGCCTCCTCCACCGCCGCCGCCAGCTCCAAGAACGTGAGCTCAGTCCGGGTCGCGACTCCGCCGGTTACGACCTTGATCACATCTGCACCCCTACTCACGGCTTCGCGCACAGCGCGGCGCATGTCTTCGGTCCCGCAAAGCTCGGTCCCCCACTGCGCTCCGCGCTCGCTTCCATGACCCCCGATAGCCGTGAGCATTGGTCCTGCCACGAGCGGTCGTGCCCCTGCAAACAGCCGGTCGGACCAGGCGCGCGCAACGTCGTACGGCGCCACGGAACCACCTCCCAGGTCGCGCACGGTCGTGATGCCTGCGCCAAGCGCCGAACGGAGATTCTCCGCCGCCTGAATTCCCATTCGAGTCGGCGCATCTCTGCCGGTCTCGGGGGCCGAACCGTCGATATGGGGGCTCGCACAAGCATGGACGTGCATGTCGATCAGGCCCGGAATGACAAAAGCACCGTCAGCATCGATCGTCTCGTCGACCGGTGGCAGCACGCCGCTGGGAGCGATCCTCTCGATGCGGCCCTTCTCCACGAACAAGGATTGCCGCGGGAGGACATCCCCGTGGCGAACGTCCAGGAGTTCGCAGTTGATGACCGCGGTGCTCACCGGCACCTATCCCGTTCCACGGTCCTTTTCTGTTGCCAATAGTCGTCCGGTTGCGCAAGGGTCGTGCTGTGCCAGGGGATGCTTCTGAGCTTCCCGACCCGGTACGGAGTGGCTGAGCATCGAGACATGGGACTTGATCTAAAGCAGGATTACCTGGAGGGATTGCCGACGAAGACCGAGCGGCGGGAGAGTCATAGCCGATCCCCCTTGATCGTCGAAAGTCTTCACAAGAGCTACGGCAAGGTCACCGCCCTCTCCGGCGTGGACCTGGAGATCCAAGAAGGTGAGATCGTCGCGCTGCTTGGCCCCAATGGCGCTGGCAAGACGACTCTGGTTTCGATCGTCGCTGCTCTGCGGCAACAGGACTCGGGCAAGGTCTGGGTGGACGGAATAGACGTCCTCAAGCAGCCCAACCGGGCCCGGCGCCATCTTGGGATCGCCCCTCAAGACACGGGCGTATATCCGGTGCTCTCAGTCTTCGAGAACCTTCATTTCTTTGGGGCCCTCGGTGGGCTGCGGAGGACCAGGCTGAGGCAACGGATCGACGAAGTATCTGAAGCATTTGCTCTTTCGCAGCTTCTACATCGCCAGGCTCGGACGCTGTCCGGAGGAGAGGCAAGACGGTTGCATACCGCGATGACCCTGATGCACAGCCCATCGCTGCTCTTGCTCGACGAGCCGACCGCGGGTGTCGATGTGCGCACCAGGACTCGATTGCTGGAAGTCGTTCGCGATCTAGCCGATGCCGGCTCCGCTATCTGCTACTCGACCCACTATCTGGGTGAGGTTGAAGAGCTTGGCGCATCTGTGGCGATACTCGATCACGGCAGAGTCGTCGCTCGCGATTCCCTCCGAGGGTTGATCAAGAGGCACGGACAATCGGCCGTAGAGCTGCAGTTCAGCTCTGCCCCGCCCAGACTTGCCCACTCGGAGGCGACCATTTCGGGGACGACCGTACGAATAGCTACCGATGAGTCGCCGGCAAATGAGATAACTGCAATCCTCGCCAGGCTCGGATCTGCCGCCCAAGGGATACACGCGATCAACCTCGTCGAGCCCAACCTCGAGAGCGTCTTCCTTGCGGTGACCGGGCGGCCATTCGCGAGTGGCGACAGCGCAAGAAATGGGCAGGATGTCACTCCGTCGTAGTCTCGCGATCGCGCATCATGAGCTGCGCATCCTTCGCCACGATTCCTTTCCAGTGATGATGCTCGTAGTCATGCCATTGGTCGGCATGGTTTTCATGAAGTCGGCGTTCCAGTCAACGCTGATGGCCGAAGGAATCGCGCATGCCAATGGCGCCGAGCAGGCCGTACCAGGAATCGCAGTGACCTTCGGGACGCTCCTGATCGGCAGCGTCGGCTACGGCTTCTATCGCGAGCATGCGTGGAAGACCTGGCAACGCCTCCGCGCCAGTCCAGCCAGCACCGCCGAGGTCCTGTGCGGCAAGGTCGTCGTTCCGATAATGCAGGCCAGCGGCCAGTTCGTCCTACTGTTCGGACTCGGCAGTCTGATCCTGGGACTGCGGGTGCTCGGATCCTGGGGCGAACTCGTCCTCGTTGCAGGGGCGTTCAGCCTTTTCCTCATCGCCCTGGGTCTCGCGGTAACGGCGATCTGCAAGACCGTCATGCAAGCGAACGCGGTTACCTACGTCGGAGGCATTTTGCTCGCTTGCCTTGGCGGTGCCCTGGTGCCGTACTCGACGTTGCCGCAATGGGCCCAAGCAATCTCACCCGCCGTTCCCCACTACTGGGCGATGCGCGGATACCAGAACGCGATCCTGGGCAAGGGGGATGGCGTTGCACTGCCCGTCGCCATGCTGCTCGTTTTCGCGGCCGCCCTTGCCCTCGTTGCTGCGTGGCGCCTGCGGTTCGAGGATACGAAGACCGGCCTCGCGATCGGATGACAGCGCCGTCGGAGCGGAGGATCTCCTAGCCTGGTTCCGAAGCCCTCTCTGATGCTGCAAGCTCCGGCGCACCGAAGCGCTCGCGCCACTGCTCGATATCGGCCTCGCTGACTTTTTGGAACAGCATTGGCGGCACTGAAAAACGGTGCCCCGCACTCAGCGCTTCGGCCTCGAACGCTGACGGCCAACTGCCCGCGGACTCCGGTACAGCGAGTGCGTCGAGAATCCGCTCTGCGGTGAACGGCATCGTCGGCGCGCTGAGTCGCGCGAACAACGCGACCAGATTCGCGCACATGCGGATGGTCAACGCGGCGCCGTCCCGATCCGTTTTGATCATTGCCCATGGCTGCTTACGATCGAAGTAGGCATTGCCAATGCTCCACAGCGCACGAAGCTCCGTGATCGCCTTGCGGAATTCGAGGGAGGCCATGCGCTCGGTGTACTCGCGCAGATGGCGGTCAATATTCTCAACGAGCCATGACTCATCCCCCTCCGGCGTACCACCGGACGGGATCTCGTTTCCGAAATGCCTCTCTGCAAACGTCAGAGATCGGTTGACGAAGTTGCCGAACGTATCGGCGAGATCTTTGTTGATCGCGATGCTGAACGTCTCCCATGAGAAACTCGTGTCGTCGGCTTCAGGCGCGTTGGCCATCAGGTAGTAGCGCCAGTAGTCGGGCGGGAGCAGCTCGAGGGCCTGATCCATGAACACCCCAACACCTTGGCTGGTGGAGAACTTGCCGCCGTAATACGTGAGCCAGTTGAATGCCTTGAGGAAGTCAACGAGCTTCCACGACTCGCCCGATCCAAGAATCGTGCAAGGGAAGCCGACCGTATGAAAAGGGACATTGTCCTTTGCCATGAACTGCACGTAACGAACGTCATCTGACGCCCTCCACCAATTGCGCCAGGCGTCAGGTTCGTTACGAATATCGGCCCACTCCTGGGTCGCGCCGATGTATGCGATCGGAGCATCGAACCAGACGTAGTACACCTTGCCCTCGAATCCCGGGCGATCGACGGGGACACCCCAGGGCAGATCGCGAGTGATGCTGCGATCCTCCAATCCCTCGTCCAGCCACTTGAGGCCAATCGAGCGGGCGAGAACGGGCCAGTCAGACTTGGCCTCCAGCCATGCGCGCAGCTCGTCCACCAGCTTCGACTGCAAAAGGAATAGGTGGCGGCTCTCACGGACCTCGAGATCTCGGCTCCCCGAAATCGCCGAGCGCGGATCGATCAGCTCAGTAGAGTCGAGCAGCCGGCCACAGTCCTCGCACTGGTCGCCCCGGGCGCGGTCGTAGCCGCAGTGGGGACAGGTCCCGATGACGTAGCGATCAGGAAGGAAGCGCCCGTCGGCGGGTGAGAACACCTGCCGCGTCGACCGTTCTTCGAGAAAGCCTTCCTCATCGAGACGACGCGCGAAGTACTGCGTTTGCGCTCTGTTCTGCGGAGAAGAGCTGCGACCGAACACTTCGAAGGACAGGCCGAATTCCTCAGCCAGGCGAGCCTGTATCTCATGCTGCCGGCGGCAGTACTCAGCAACGTCGAGTCCAGCCTCGGCAGCGGCCAGTTCAGCCGGCGTGCCGTGCTCGTCGGTCGCGCATACGAAGAGAACCTCATCACCGCGGGCCCGAAGAAAGCGCGCGTAGACATCCGCCGGCAGCATCGAGCCGACGAGATTCCCGAGATGCTTGACCCCATTGATGTATGGGAGCGCGCTGGTGATCAAATGGCGGGGCATCGCAGGTATTGAGTCTAAGCGCAGCAAGGGGCCTGGCTGCGCTCGCCAGCACGAACGCGGATTGCGTCTTTGACCACGGCTCGTAGCGCGAACTAGGCTCGCGGCCGCTTACAGGACTTGTTTCACCCACAAACGAGATGGGAGTCTGAGATGGCCGCTGAAGAGTTCAAGGGAGTTCTCGAGCGCATCGTGGAGGACGAGGAGTTCCGGAGCCAGGTACAGAATGACCCCGAGCATCTGACCTCCGGATTCGACCTCTCGCCAGGTGAGTCAGGCCTGCTGACTGCCCTGGTCGAAGCAGCCTACGGATCCAGGAGTGGTGCCGGAGACGTCGCGGCGAACTGATCGAGACACTCATTCCCGTCAGCAGCCGACGCCGTGAACGACATGGCCGCTCTCGCGGACCTGGCACGCCACGCATCGGTCCCCGTTCCGAGCCGACCACAGCTCGTGCCATGGATAGAACCGGTCGAGCTCGGCGACGGGCTGCTGGAGCTGCGTGCCGCCGAGACCTTCTATCCACTGCGCCACCCGATCCTAGCCGCGGCGTTTCGCGCAGTCGGAGATCGGCTCACCGGCACGCAAACCGCCGACGCGATCACCACGGACCTGCCGGACGGCATCGAGCCAACGACCGTTGTCTTTCTGCTCAAGATGCTGCGCTCGAACGGGCTGCTGCTCGATGGTGCGGACCTCGAAGTCGACGATAGCGGCTCCCGCGAGCGGCTCCGGTTCCTCAGCAATTTCACCCCCGACCCCGCCACCGTGGAGCGGCGCCTTGCCGCAGCCACCACGCAGATCATTGGCCCGGACCCGCTTGCCGAGCGCGTGGCGAACCAGTTGCGCGCAGCCGGTTGCGGCCACGTCGTGCGTATCCAGCCTGGCGATTTGGAGGGCGGCGACCGCGCGGATCTCATAGTCGCCTGCGCCGATGCGCCAACCCGTCGCCAGTTCACCATGGTGAACGCGGTGGCGCTTCGCGAACACAGGCCCTGGCTGAGGGTCGCCGGCCATGGGCGGCTGGCATGGTTGGGCCCACTCGTCCTCCCAGGGGAGACCGCATGTTTTGCGTGCCTCGAAGCCCGGGAAAAGGCCAATGCTCACGGCAGCGGCGAGCTGCTCGACCTCGAGGTCGGGGCAATAGGCGCCTTTGCCCCCCTGGATGATCTTCTCGCGGCCCACACGGCGGCAGAGGCAGCACGGTTTCTCGGCGGCTTCGCCCCGCCGGCAACCATAGGTCACGTCTACGAGCTGAGCGCGACGTCACCGAACACGCGGAGCCATGTTCTGCTGCGCGATCCCGGATGCTCTGCGTGCGGTGCCCTCTGCGCCGACTTCAATCCAGAACGGTCATGACCGCAGGAGTCAACGAAACGCTCGAGCGCGTCACACGAGTCGTCGATGACCGTCTGGGAATCGTGACGGCGGTGCAGCTGCCCCGTCTCGACGCGGGCGACCCGCCCGTGCGTATCGCGGAGAGCCACCCAGCGCGACTGGTTGGACATCGAGGGGTGGCGGTCAACCAGGGTGGCGGCGCGGCACTGGAGCGCGATATCGCGATCATCAAGGCCATTGCGGAGTCCATCGAGCGCTACTGCGCGGCCTTCCCACAGGGCGACCGTCGCTGCGTGACCTGGCATGAGCTCGAAGAGGATGCAACGCCCCCGGAGGCCTTCGCCCTGTTCAGCGACGCTCAGTACCGCACCCGTGGCTTCCCGTTCAGCCGCCTTGATCGACAGACCCCGACTCAGTGGATACGGGGACGAGCCCTGCGCGACGGCCAGCCGCGATGGGTGCCCGCTGCATTCGTACACCTCCCCCACCGCCGAGAGCAAGGGGAGCCAAGGATCACCACCTCGATCTCAACCGGACTCGCCGCTGGAGCCGATGAACGCAGCGCCGCCGCCTCCGCGCTGCTCGAGGTCGTGGAGAGAGATGCGTTCATGCTCACCTGGCGCCACCGCGTGCCCACGCCTTGGATCGATCTCGACAGCGTTGGTCTGGGTCGTGAGGCTGAACTCGTTGCTGCCTTGCGCTCAACCGGAATGAGGTGTCGGGCACGACTCGTAACCCAGGACATTGCGCTGCCAGTGGTTGTTGTCGTTCTCCAGGGACGCACGCCGAAGCAACCGGCCGCTGTCCTAGGTGCCGGAGCTGCAGCGCGACCGCTTCGCGCCATCCGCCTGGCGCTCGAGGAGGCCTGCTTGAGCCTCTTTGGGATCAACCGCCTCATGCGCTCTCTGGGGGACGAGATCGTGCTTCTGCCCGACGACGAGTTGAACTCCTTGACGCTGCAATCAACCGCATTTGCGATTCGACCGGGAGCTCGCTAAGGCCGCGCCCCATCTCTTTGGAGATGACGTGAACGCGGAACTCATGACGGTCGGCGACCTGAATCGTCGTTTCGCCGACGTAGCCGACGGATCTCTCGACACGCTCGTTGCCACACTTGGCCGCTGGTCCCGACACGCCGTGATGGTCGATTGCACTACGGCAGACGTACGAGACATAGGTTTCCGTGTGGTCCGAGTCGTCATACCGGAGCTGCGCCCACTGGATCACGATGCTGGCGCACCCCACCTTGGCGGGCACCGATGGCTCGACCGTCCTCGCTACGACGATCCGCACCCCTTCCCCTAGGAGGTCGCTTCCATGCCCCGAGATGCAGATCGCCGCAACCTTCGCTCAGGCTCAGCGGCATCGCCGAGCTACCTGACCTTCCACGCAGCCTCCACCCTTACTGCTGGGGTCGAGCGACGTAAGCCTCCTGCAGAGGTCACCGACGCCGATCGGCAAGCCCTTGCTGATCCTGGCAAGCGCTATGGACGCGGCGCATACGACCTGCCACTGGCGCCTCGGAGCACGAGCGCCCACGTCACTCTGGATGCCGCTCTCGATGCACGCCGCTCCACGCGCGATTTCTCGAGCGTGTCCATCTCATTTGAGCAGGTCAGCTCGATGATGGCGGCTTATTGCTGCTCGGGTGAGCTGCACATCACCGGTGGAAGGCTCGCCCTGCGAACCGCCGCCTCCGCAGGTGGCTTGTATCCGATCGAGGTCTATCTCGTGGCGACCGCGGTAGCCGACCTTCCCGATGGCGTGTATCACTACCGACCCAGCGAGGCGGCCCTCACCGCTACTCGACTAGACATCGAAGGAGACGTCGCCGACACCCTCCCATCGCTCGTACTGGACGCTGAGCAAGGGCGTCGCGCCGCAGGGGCGATCGTGCTCACCGCTCGCTTCGGCAACAGCATTGACAAGTATGGAGAGCGGGGATACCGATACATCCTGATCGAGGCTGGTCACGTGGCCCAGACGCTGGCGCTTGGCGCCGCGGCCGCCGACATAGGTTTGGTGTGTCATGGAGCGTTCTACGACAGCGCAGCAAATCGCTTGCTCGGACTCGACGGCTTAGCGGAGGCAGCAACGGCAGTCCTTCTTTTCGGTTCACCGTCCCGAAGTTAGACTGCAGCGCGTGGATACGAAGCCGCTTAGTCCTCATCTGGGTCTAGAAATTCGGGGTCTCGACATACGCACAGTTGGCCCGGAGGTTGCACTCGACCTTGCGGCGCTTCTCCTCCGTCACGGGATCCTTCTGATCCGCGACCAGGACGTCGACGCAATCGACCAGGTTCGCTTCAGCCAGCATTTCGGCGAGCTCGAGCGCTTCCCGATACGTCCCGACAACAGCGCCGCTGCCACAGAGGAGGAGTTCATTTTCCGGGTCTCGAACGACAGTTCGCGGGGTTACAAGGGCGTCGGTCTCTACTGGCACACCGATGGCTACTTCCATGAGATACCTACGGCTGTCTCGATGCTTCGCGCGGTAACCGTCCCCCCGTCCGGAGGTGATACGAGCTTTGCCAACATGGCCCGCGCCTACCAGGTCCTGCCCGACGACGTGCGCGACCAAGCACGTAAATTGATTGGCGTTTCACGACCCGCTCCCGGCACCAAGCGAAGTGGTGGTCTCTTCGCCAGCTCGTCCGTAGTTGGCGCCCGCCATCCGCTTGTACGTCCTCATCCGCTAACCGCTGAGCCAACCTTGTTCATCAACGTCGGCAACATGGCGGGCATCGAGGGCTTTGAGCGTCGGGAGGCCGCTGCATTGATCAAACGCCTTGCGGATCACGTCGAGACCGGAGACTTCACTTATCGCCATCGCTGGAAGCGCGGAGACATCATTCTTTGGGACAACGCTGGCGTCGCCCACAAGGCCACCGTGCTACCGCCGGGTTCACCGCGACTCATGGAACGCACGACGGTGATTGGTGAGGAGTACTTCGGCAATCCGTTCTGGACGACAGCAGCGGCGAGTAATTCCACCGCCCGCTCGCAAGCTTGAGCGAATCGCTGGTTACGCCTGAGCGTTACCTGGCCTACCTGCGAGAGCAGGGCGTTTCGGCAGATGCACTCACAGTTGCTCCCGCAGCACTGGTCGGTTGGGGCGGCGCTCACGAAGCCCTGGTCAAGGCAACGTCTGCACGCCGTCGACGTGATTGGCCGTACGACGGTGAGTGGTCATATCACGACGCGAACGACCTCGGCGTCGTGCGGCTTCCTACCGGGGCCCCGGCCGCGGCATTTCTGCTGGATCAGCTCGTCGCATGCGGTGCACGCCTCCTGGTCACGGCCGGAATCGGCGGCAGCTTGGTGCCGAGCGTGCCTCCGGGCACGGTCGTCGTCGTTGGCGATGCGATCGCGGGAGACGGGACGTCCCCTCATTACGCAGCCGGCGACGGCCGAGCGATTCCGGCATCCCCCACGCTGGCAAAGACCTTGGTGGACGCGCTTAGGAACAGTGGAGCAGATGCCATAACCGCCACTGCTTGGACCACCGACGCCCCCTTTCGAGAGATCCCAGCTGCAGTCGAAGCAGCCCGATCCGCTGGCGCCGCTGCAGTCGATATGGAGACTGCGGCGGTGTATGCCCTGGCCGCCTACCGGGGTGTCGCAACCTGCTCAGTACTCGTCATCACGGACAGCGTGTGGGACGACTGGCAACCCGCCTTCGACACGCCGGCGGTTCGTCGTGCGTTCGACATCGTTTCTCGGACGCTTCCGACCGCAGTGACAGCAGCAAGCTAGATCTTCAGCTGGTCGATACCGTCGATCACCTTTGCTGCGGGGCGACGAAGTGAGTCGGATGGGGGCCGATCCGGGCGCCGGCGTCGAGGCGGGCGATCGCGGCCATGTCGTCCTCGCTCAGCGCGAAGTCGAAGAGGTCGATGTTCTCGCGGATCCGCTCCGGGGTCACGGACTTGGGGATGACGACGTTGCCGAGCTGCAGGTGCCAGCGCAGGATCGTCTGCGCCGCGGTCTTCCCGTGGTGGGCGCCGATCGTCGCGATCGTGTCGTCGTCGAGCAGCTCTCCCTGCGCGAGCGGGCGCCAGGCCTCGGTAACGACGCCGTGGTCGGCGTGCCAGGCGCGCAGCTCGGCCTGCTGCAGCTGCGGATGCAGCTCAATCTGGTTCACGGTCGGCAGCCGCTCGGCCTCGGCCTTCAGCTGCTCGAGGTCCTCGACGCGGAAGTTGGAGACGCCGAGACTACGCACCCGCCCGTCCTCGAAGATCCGTTCGAAGGCACGCCAAGTCTGGAGGTAGCGGTCCTGGCTCGGCACCGGCCAGTGGATCAGATAGAGGTCGACGTGGTCGAGGCCGAGGCGCACGAGGCTCTTCTCGACCGCGGCGAAGGTCGAATCGTAGCCCTGCTCCGAATTCCAGAGCTTGGTGGTGACGAAGATCTCTTCACGGTGGAGGCCGGCGGCGGCGATCGCCGCGCCCACACCCGCCTCGTTGCGGTAGACCGCGGCGGTATCAATATGGCGGTAGCCGCTCGCCAGTGCCTCCTCCACCACCTCCTGGGTTTTCTCGGGCGGCACCTGGAAGACGCCGAAACCGAGCCGGGGGATCTCCACTCCGTCGTGCAGTGCGACGGTGGGAACAGACGTCACGTTGGTCATTCCAGGCTCCCTTCTTTTGGTCCCGCCTGCGGCAGCCACAGGGCGAGACGGAGAGGCACCATGACCTTTGAAGTCCCGGGGAACGACCAAGTCCACGTCTGCATCCCGGAACAGCTCAATGACACGGCTGTCCCGCGCCCCATTTCGGCCAACGGGATCGACGCAATCTGGGCATCGAAGCCGGGCAGAAACTCCTCAAGAGTACGTCGGTCCTCACCCAGGAATTCCAAGGTGAATCTTCCTCGACTGCCATGCCGAGGCTGCCATCATGTCGAGTCAAGCGGAACCTGCTGGCCACAGCGCGGACAGGTCACAGCCGTGCCAGGCGATGATGCTCCATCGGCTTCATCGCCTGATGGGGGGTGCCTCGGCTTACCCTGCGCTTGAGTAGGTGGCGGTTGGCTCGCGGTCGACAAATCAGACGGCTCACATGGGATCTGATCATCACCTTTCTTCTTGCGTGCCGCCCGCAGCATCATTCGAAGATCGGAAACCGACCAGCGGTTTTTGCTTGCTTCGTCAAGCCATCGGTCCTGGTCATCTGGCTCCATGGAGGCGACCGTCTCGTGATGACTCCATGAAAGGTCCTCCCGACGTCGGGAGATGTCGAAGCGGGATGCCACGTAGACCATGTTCATCAGCGTCTGCGGGTCATATCCAGTGATTTTGGCTACTCGCGCGTAGCGCTGCCCAAACTTGGCATTACCGTAGGCAATCCAGTCGCCGAGCAACCATTGGATGCATCGACCCACCGCGCCTATGCGACGCCCTGCGGCAGCCCACTCGTGAGCTTCAAGGTCGTGGCTCGGACTCCATGAAATCGGGCTGCCGCTATACGGCCGACTTGGAGTCGGAGAACGAGGCTGGTCGGCTGTAGCTAGGGTAGCCATCAAGGACGAGTTAGCCCGCGTCGGCTAGAGCTCCCTGTTCACTATTGAATGTGCTCAGCGCCTTTGCCGCGCCATCGCGCCTCCCACCTGACAATCAATAACAGCGCGATACAGTCCTGTGGCAATCTATTTGGTCGGTTGCCGATCGAAAGACTTACCGGATGGTAAGGTCATACCGACTATTGGCTATTGTTCGAGGCATCAGTTTCGGTGACGGTCGAGTTCGTCAAGCCGAAGTGCCACCTGCAGCTCTGCGTTGCATGAGTGGAGAGGCTGTTCCAGCGTCTTCTCGATGACACGGATTCGCTGCCGAACCGTGTGACGGGTAACACCGAGGGAGTCCGCCGCCACAGAAGTGCTTTCGCCCGCGGAAAAATAGACTCTTAGAGTCTCGCGCAGCACGGAAGCTGATTTGCCACGTCGTTCGAGCGGGCCGAGGTAGGTATCGAGGAGGGACCGAACAAGGGTCTCATCCCTCAAGATTCCGGCAAGCAGAACTACGTCACGGCCACGAGTAAATCTCTCCGGTTTTCGCAGCATGACCCGCCGCGCCATCTGAGCTTCTCGGTGGGTTAGACGCCATCCGTCTAGACCCTTTCGAGGCTCACCAATCGCCAGAGATACCTCGGTCGGCAGATTCTCGGTGAGGGGAGCTCACGAGCTGGCCGACCATTGGCTGCCGCGTACTCCCGAGCCAGCCCCAAACCACATCTTGGTCACGCAGAACGTGCAAGAGCCGAAAGCCCAGCCGCTCGGACAAGAGGCGTGCGACTGACTCTGCTTTGGGTCCAGTGAGAACTAGACCAACATGCCAGATATCGAAGTCGTAGTCGACTTCAGCGCCGTTTTCTAGATCCTCGTCACCTTCAAGAAGATGGAGAACGCGGTCCGCATGCCTCTGAACAGACGAGCGCATTGCCTGGGCTTGTTCATCTCCATACTCGGTGGCAACTGCTTCCATGAGTCGGTCGACCTGCGGACCCTGATCGCTCAGTATTCGACACAGAACCTCCCTGGGGATATCACCGGCCTCCCCCACCAGGAACTCCTCGAGAACCTTGTTCCCAGCGGCGTAGCGTCGGAGGACCGTGTCTAGTCGCACCCCGTCGCGCGCGGACCGGCGGGCTTGTCGAATGACGGCCGGCGGTATTGGCGCCACCCACCTTCCTCCCTTTTCAATGCACTCGATGCCGTAGCTCAGGGCCTCGGAAACCGCACTCAGAAGACCCTCGAGGTACGAAGAATCCTCGTCACCAACGGGGCTCAGAGAGATCTCGGATTCGGGTGACAATTCGCTCTTCGATCTCCCCGGACTGCTGCCGTAGTCGCCCCGAGAGCGCGGCGCGGATTTCCTTCGGCGATGGGTCGTGGCTGTCCTTGCGTCTTTTCACAGGAGAACCGATCGCCTGAAAGAGAGGTCCCTAGCCGCCCCGCCGACGCGGAGCTCGAATGAGCAAGGGCCGCGAAGAACGAGTGCAAGGCGACGCCGATCGAAACCTCGTTCGGAATCCCAGCGGTCGACCGTGTACCTCGAGTGAATCCCTGGCTCGGCCCTGCAGCGGCACAGGGAACTCTGGCCCGACCATGCCCTGGCTTAGTTTTCGCCCCCCGCCCAGGCAATCGCGTCTTCCATGAACGCGCAGCAAGATGTCCCCCTCTGGCCGATTTCCCAAGACCCCGAACGTACCCAAGCGCATGCGAGCCGCGCAAATTGACCAGGTACCTTGCGTCCGCCGCGCGGCCGCCCCGGCTCTGCAAACCTCATATGCTCCCCGCGCAGCGGCTTTTCCGGCGCGCCCAGCACTGCCGGGCGCCTCAGCTTTCCTCAGTTGAACAAACATCGGAAGGGCTTCTTGGCCCCTGGGCCATAGCCAGCCAGGGTCCATACATCAGAATGCAGGTATGTCCCAGGCAACGGATGCGGTCATAGAACATGCGTCCAACGACGATGCCGATCCGATATGCGCGATCTACAACGTCGCGATTGCAGAGAGGGGGTCTACCTTTGAGACTGAGCCGCGATCGTCGGCGGACTTTCACGAGCGCATCACCAACGCGAGATTTCCTTGGCTGGCGGCTGCCGTTAACGGCAGCATCATCGGCTGGGCGGGTCTCACTTCCTACAGCAACCGGCCATGCTATGCGGGCATCGGCGAGTGCAGCATCTACGTCGCGAAGGCAGCGCGCGGGCGCGGTATTGGCACGGCGTTGACCGAGGCGCTCGCTGCTGCAGCCGGAGAGAGAAGCTTTCACAAGCTGATCGGCAAGCTTTTTCCTGAGAACGTCGCAAGCGTTCGCTTGGTCGAGCGGTGTGGCTTCTCTTCCGTTGGCCTTCATCGGCGACATGGCCAACTTGATGGAGTCTGGCGCGATGTCCTGGTTGTGGAGCGATTGCTCGCCGCGGGAAACTCCAGCCACTGATTCTCGGCATCGACTGCGGCCAGCTGCCAGCCGTTCAGCTGCTGTCCCTGCCCTCACTCATTCGCTCCCACTTGTCGCGACGGCAATTCGTCGCCGCTGATCAGTCGCGCTCTTTTCACTATCGAGCTCGAGCCCGCGAATACTCGGATCGCTGGCCACCGCGAGAGTCGCCGCCGTAAGAATCGCGGCCCCCGCGATCAACGCCGGCCCCGCGCCAAACGTCCCGAGCACCATTCCGCCCAGCACGTACCCAAAAGGCACAAGCCCCAGGGATCCCAAATGGTCAAAGGAACCCAGCCTCGCCCGCAGACGCGAAGGCGTGTGCGTCTGCTTCGCCGTTTCCCAAATTGCGCTGAACACAGCGAGTGACATGCCAGCGACTACGGCACCCGCGACAAGCAGGCTGACTGGCGCTAACACAGCGAGCAGCAGTAGCGGCAACACCCAAACCGCAACTAGCTTCGTAGCAGTGAGCAATGGTCGCTCTGGCGCCCAGGCCATGACGATGAGCGCTCCGCATAGCTCGCCTATTCCAAGCGCGACCAAGATCGCCGCCCATGCCCCAGAGCCTCCGAGGGATTCCTCGGCGACATGCGGGCCGATAACGAAATACGGAGCGAAGACGAGCGTGTTGAGTACCGCAAACTCCGACGCGATTCGCCAGTACCACCCTATCCGCCTAAATGCTCTCCATCCCTCCGCGACATCCCGAACTACCGTTCGCAAGTTAGCGGAACCAGAAGCCTCGATCGCGTATGGCGTAGGCAGTCGCCAGATCAGAAGGGCACTGCCTAGGAACGTGAGGGCATCAAGCGCGAAGGCCCACCCCGCCCCTGTCGCTACATAAACCACACCGCCTATCGCTGGTCCAATGGCGGTACCGATTGAGACAGCAACTATGCGAAGTGAATTCAGTTTCTGCAGCCGCTGGCTGCCGTTGACGACCTCCGGTACAAACCCATCCATCGTCGCACTGAAGAGTGCGGTGCCAGCTCCATGCGCTACCTGTGCAGCCAAAAGCTGCCAGAAGGTCGCGTCTCCCATGATTAGAAGGACGGCGATTGCTCCGCGTGCTCCGAAACGCAATAGATCAGATGCGACGACGACCTTCCGGCGGTTGAATCGATCCCCTACAACACCCGCCGGCAAGAACAACAACGCCATGGCCAAGGCCTGAACAGCCAGCGCGATGCTGAACTGAGCGTCGGAGCCACCGGCGGCCAAAATCGCGAAGGGCAGTGCCGCAATTACCATGCCGTCGCCAGTCGCCGACGTCAGCTGAGCCAGCGTGAGGCGCTGCACCCGACGATCCCGCAGCAAACTCAGGTCTAGGCTCGCCCGCAGCCGCTGGAAGCTGAAAGCCGAGACCATCAGACGCCGTCCTGAACTTCCCGTCGCGCGGAGCAACCAAGAGCGAATGCCCCCCTGCGGCGCCGCCTCGATTGACCTGCCCGATCCCGTCGTAATCGAGGAGTCGGCGACTCCTCGACGGCCGCTTCACTCATCTTCGCCTCCTGTACTCGCCGGAGACCCTGAACTATAGTTCATGGTCAGATCGGCTCGGCAGCGGCAGGCTCCCCGCCCGTGCCGCCTAGCCCTGATCATCTTGGAGCTGCAATTCGTCGAGCCCGCGAGGCGCAAAACCTCAGCATCGAAACGCTGGCGGCAAGGGCGGACATCTCCTGGAGATATCTGTCGCAGATCGAGCGCGGCGAAAGCCAGCACAACCCCACTTGGGTTGTGCTGGGCGGAATCGCCGAGGGCCTGGGCTTGACGATCTCCGAGCTCGCCAAGCTGGCAGAAGATTTCGCCGCCGAGTCCAGCTAGCCGCGAAAGCTCGAGCAACGACGTGCCTTCCATGCTCAGCCCCGCTGAAGCGCGACACAGGTTCGTTGCGTGATTGCTTGCGACTCGAAAGCTGGGCTTGCCGCCCGAGACGCCGGCCAGAGCACACCTCGTTCACAACGCAGAGATCCCGCGGCAACCAGCTCCCGGATCGCGATCTCCAGATCCGCACCCCCATCAAACTCAGGAGCGTCCACAGGGATCGACCTGACGAGCGCTGGGATCGTCAGATATACCGCGGGATGAAGAGCTAGAGCCCGATCGAGGACCACACCGCTCGCATTTGCCGCGCGCGCCTCATGGAAATGAATGTTGTTACTCGATTCGGAGCGCGAGTGAAGGAAGCGTTTCGGCATGAGCGTCTTGAGTTACCCCTGACGCCGGGGTGCTGACGTGCCCCCGGCGCCAGGGGGAGGTCAAGGCCCAGATCCGTCGTTTCCTGTGTCGGGTGGAAGACAGCTTGGAAAGCGGTTCTCTGATCCTGACTATTTAACAGTTCCAGATTGCACGCAGCGCGTCAAACAGCGTTTGCTATGCGCTCAGCCGTCGCTTTGTGAGGGCATTTCGGCTGCCGGCTGGCCGCTTCGGCTTCGAGTGAATCCGAGTACCGCAACTACGGTGGAGGCAGCCTGCTTGTCTTCTCCCTCGCCAGCTTCAACCATACGCGCGATCGACCGGGCTTCGATCTCCTGAAGACGCTCTATGTGTTCAGCCTGCTCGCTATGCGCTTCCTCACGCCCCTGGTCATCGAGTTGCGACGCCTTCCACCAGATGTTCATCCGGCGATCAGTGCTCATCTTCCCGGTCTGAATCGACGCCAGTCCCTCCGCGAATAGGTTGCGAAGACCCGCGGTGGAAATCTCTCGCCGGTCAGAATCATCGAGCGCCCACCATTCCTCGTCGCTCAGTTCAGGACGCCTGACAGCGCGATAGAAGTGCTCAACTGCCCCTCCCCGCTCCTTGGTCTTTACCAGCTCGAGGCAACCCGTCTCAACCAGCTCCTTGACGTGGTGACCGACGAGCTGGAGGCCCTCTCCGATTTCCTCGGCAACTTGATTCACGCTCGCGACGCGTTCGTTGAAGATCGTCAGCGCGTCGATCCGAATTCGGCTTCCGACGGCAAAGGCCGCGAGCTCCACGAGGGTCTTCCGCTTCCGTTTCCGCTTCTGCTTCGTCGCCAAGGCTTCTCCTTCGGATCTGGGGCTTTCCAGGCACTCGAACGGCCCAGACCATAGACACGTAGCGACAACCAGTGATCGCTTTGCGCAAAGCGTTTCCTTTGCGCAAAGCGTTTCCTTTGTAGCTTGACCTCCCCCGTCCGGTGACGGGCCGGGCGACTCGCTCGAGGGGAGGTGAGCTACGTGAAGATCAAGACTGTCGACGCAGTTAAGCCATCGCTCATTTTCAAGAACAACTAGGAAATGAGCGCCTTTAGGCGACCGGGGCCGGTCCTGATCGTCACTTTCACAGGTCGCTCTGGATCGGCCCCATACGACAGCTACAAAGTCTTCACTTTCCGCTCTACCCGGCTTGACCAAATGGCACAATCAAGGCTATTGTGAGTCTCGTTCAGTGCTGGGCAGCAGCCGACGGCGGGAGTCCTTATGAATCGACCTCGGATCAAGCGAACGACCGAGCGGATGGAGTCGCCTGATGGCGATCTCTATCTGATGCGATCCGCAATCGGCGACGACATTCAGATCGAACAACCTGACGAGGACGGGCGGCGGCTGATCTTCGCCTTGGACGGCACGCGCAGCCGCGAAGACCTCGTGGACGAGTTCGGTGAGCAGGCTGTCGACGACGTGCTTGACCAACTTGGCATGCTCGGCGTGGTCGAGGATGCATCCGACGACGATTTGATCGACGACGAGGTGATCGCTCGATTCGATCGCCAACTGCGGTACTTCAGTGATGTCTCGCCAGGCCCAACGCCGTCCCAATGCCAGGGCAAACTGGAAAGCGCCAAGGTCGCAGTGCTCGGCGTGGGAGGACTGGGGGGCTGGTCTGCTTTGGCTCTTTCCTGTTGCGGAATCGGCGAGATGCTGTTGGTCGACTTCGATCGCGTCGAGTTAACGAACCTAAATCGGCAGGTCCTTTACGGGGAGGCAGACATCGACCGGCTCAAGGCGGAGGCCGCTGCCGAAAGGCTCGTGTCCTTCAACTCCAGAATGCGACTGGAGGTGGTGACGACCCGACTTGAAAGTGAAGCTGAGATCTCTGCCGTCATCGAGGGCTACGACATCGTGATCGACGCGATCGACTGGCCGGCCCACGATGTCGAGCACTGGGTCAACGCCGCGTGCTTCGCTGCCGGCATCCCCTTCATCGCCATGAGCCATTCCCCACCGATTGCTCGTGTCGGCCCCTTCTACATACCCGGAATGACTGGCTGCTATTCATGCCAGGAGATTGCCTATAGGCGCTCTTATGAGCTATTCGATGTCGTGGTCGAACAGCTCCGGGCCAAAGCATCCCCCGCCGCGACGCTGGGACCCGCATGTGCGTTGATAGGAGGGCAGGTTGCCCTGGACGTGATGCATCATCTCACCGGACTCGCTCAGCCCTCCACCCTAGGGGTCGGGCATATCTATGACCTTCGGACGATGGAGCTCAAACGTGAAACCGTGACACAGGAGGCAAGCTGCTTAGTCTGCGCCAACACGGCGTAATGCGGTCAGGACCGCGACTACGGCGCATCGGATCGCCGAGCTATGTAGATGGCCTTCGTGTGCTTGGCTTCGTCGAGCGGTCGCTGCAATCCAATGCCGTCGGTGTGCTGACCTGCGACATCGAGGATCTCCAGCCCATTGCTTGCAAGGGTTGAAAGGATCTCCCCTGCGGGGAAATGACGCTGGTGGTGCAAGTGTGGGGGCACTTCCTTCCCAGCAACCCGCGCCTCGAACTCCGCAGACCACAAGCTCCCCGGTAGCGCATCAGCCGGACTTCGGCCACGACGAATAAGGCGTACTCCGTCCTCCTCGAACACGTCGCTGGTCGCAAAGAAGCTGCGATACGCGAGCAGGGTGCTGACGTCAAATAGCAACAGGCCTGATGGCGCCAGGTTGCTCCTCATGCCGGCCAGCGCTGCGTTCAGTTCCATCCCATCCAGCAGATAGTTCACCGCATCTACAAGTGCCCAGACTAGATCGAATTCCCCAAATACCGGCAGGTCTCGCATATCTGCAACCTCCAGCTGCACGGCGTCGCCGACCTTCGCACGCGCTAGGTTCAGCATTGCTGGCGAGATGTCACAGCCAGTGACTTCCCATCCTCGCTCACGCATCGGGATGAAGCTCTTCCCCGTGCCACATGCAACGTCAAGCAACCGGTTACCGCCCAGGCCGCACCCGTGGAGTGCAGGCAAGAGTTCCTTCATCAATGGCTCGTATTTATGGTGCGAAGTGAAGTCGTCGTACGCTGGCGCGATCGCCTCGTATGCGCGCTTCGCCGCAGAGTCTTGATCCCGGTCACTCATTACATAAGGGTAGCCTCGCGTGCTCGAGGAGATTCGCCGGCCATAGCCCTTGCACCGCCCGTCCAGCCCCCTGGAGGAGAATGATGCCGACCCGTAGTCCTCTACTAGACGACGTACGCGATCTCATTAGCGTCAGGCTTGCCGAGATCAGCGATGAGCGAAGGCGCCTCGAGCGAGCCTTCGCAGAGCTCGATGGCAAAGTCACCCGGCGTGGCCCGGGCCGACCACGGGGCAGTAAGACGTCCCGAGCGCCGGCGACCACTGCAGCTCAACCCCGCAAACGTCACAAACGTCGTGGCGGAACCCGCGCCGATCAGGCCGTCAAGCTGATCGAGGACGATCCTGGAATCGGTGCGGCGAAGATCGCCGAAAGCCTGAAGGTCAAACCGAACTACCTTTACCGCGTTCTTGGCAAGCTGGCCGATGAAGGCCGCGTGACCAAGAAGGGAAGGAGCTATTACCCGGCATCCGGAGACGGGGGGCAGGCGGGCGAGCCTTCCTCGGCGACCAAACGTCAGGGCCGAAAAAGGCAAAAAAAGGGATAGCTCAAATTTGGATGGGTGCCAGCGCACCTAGTCCGTCTGGGAGTCTCGGATCTTCTCAAGGCGAGCGACCAGCTCGCTCAGCTCGATGTTCAAGCCCTCGGTGATACGGACGAGCGTGGTAGCGTCGCATTAGTCATCCCGCGCTCCAGATCGCTGACGAGCTGAAATCGCATGTCTGCTTTGTCGGCCAGTTGCTCCAGGGTGAGATTCGCTTCTTCTCGCAACTCACCGATCACTTCGCCAAGGGCCTTGTGAAGAGGGGGGCGGGGTTTGGAGCGTTCGCCTCCTTTCTCCCGGGAGGCGAACGCTCCGTCTACAGGCCCGCCGCGCCCCGGCGAGACGGTTCTGGACAAAAAAAGGGACAAGTGGATTTCGCATACGGCTCGCTTCGACGGGGAGCAGGGCAACTTCGCTACTCCCCGTCGAATCGCTGAGCCGATAAAGCCCTGACTTCTAACGCGGCTTAGTCATGGTCGTCGCTGGCGGAGGACTTGCGTTTTCGCAGCGCCGCCCGTGAATCGAGGATCATAATTCCGTAATCCGCCGGCGATGGGTTCTCGTTGGAGATAACCAGCGCCTCGAGAGCGGCCTCGCTGAGATCGGACGGCTCCCAATCCGCGAACCAGCAGGATGCATAGCGATCCCGGGCGTATTTCTGAAGCGCCTCTGGATCCGTCACACCGATCTCGAGTTTGATCTCAACGATGATCTCCTCGTCGTCGCCTTTCCTCGTATCGCGAGAAACCGACGCCCAGTCCTCCATAGCGAAGAAGTCGGTTCCGTCCCAGGCGGGGTCGCGGTCTGGCTTCTCGACCCGCACAGTGCGATAGCACGAGCAGTAAGCCTCGCCAACGGTTGCTTCGCGGGCGAGATGCTCCAGCTCTACCCCGTCGCCTGGAAATTCCGACCAGATGACCGCCGTCGTTTTGTAGAGCGGCGGTGGGCTTGCATCGTCGCGGTCCGTCCCCTTCGTCCGATCACACATCGGATCCACGACCTGGCGACCGGTTCGAGGCAACAGCTGACAGACGAATCCGACGAAGTCGGCATCCTGGCATTCCCCTTGCTCGTTGATGTATCCGACGATCATGTCCAAGGCGTCCTCGGCCTCGACCACGACGGCCTCGGATGGCGCTTGCTCGGGGCGCCACTCTCCCCACTGCACCCCGCGCTGCTCCAGGCCGCATTTCCGGCAGCACACCTGCACGTCGTCCAGAGGTGCCGGACGCGGCGCCACGTCCAAGACGAGAACTTCGCCCTCGAGGCGCAGCGGGGTCGCGACGAGAAGGGCGTCGCGCTCGTAGCTCAGATCCTCCGAGCCACAGTGTTCACACCGCATCGTTCGCCTCCAGCCAGCTCAAGTGGTCTTCGAGCCAATCGACGGCGGGGCCACCGTAGCGGTCCCACAGCTCATCGACGTGGATCCGTGCCAGCTGCTCGGCCGTAACCTCGCTCGTCCCTCGGTCGACCAGAACGCCGGCGATCACCCCGATGAAGCAGGCCTCGAGCGGGCCGTGCTCGCGCAGGCAGTTCTGACAGCGGGCGCACGGGGAGGCCTCGATCCATCCGACCTCCGACCACCTCACCCGTACCGAGCCGACCCGCACCGCCCGCGGACCCAAACCGCGAAGCGGCCCGGCGGCCAGCGGGCGATCGTCGGCGAATCCGCGGTACAGCGCGACCTCGCGCCGGCCGCGCTTGCTTGCCGCCCAGAGCTCGCGCGCCAGCGCGACCCTTCGTCTCAACTCTCTCATCTGGTTCCTTTCGATCTAGAAGCTGATGGCCAAGCGGCGCTCGGAGGCGCCACCCGGCCCGGGCGCTCGTGAAAGCGGCGCCCTCGCGCGCTGCTCAGTCGGCGGGGTCGAGCAGCTCGGCCGCCCGCTCAGGTCCGAACTCGCGCTCGATGAGCTCTCGCACCCGCTCGGGCTCCTCGCATTCCTCGTGGCTGGCCTCCTCGCCGCCCTCGAAGGCGACCGCACCGGCGAAACCGCGCGCGGGCTGTAGGAAGGCGAGCTCGACCGAGATGGCCGGGAAGCGGGCGGCCAGGGTGGCGGCGATCCCGTCCGGCGTGCTCCAAGGCGTCGAGAGCCGGTAGCTCAGGACCCCCTCCTCGGCGTCCTCGAGGTGAACCGACTCGGAGTCGGCGGGGCGCATGCACCCCCAGTGCGCCGCGCGCCAGGCGTAGGGGTCCTCCGCCTCAGCCGCTCCACACATCGCCGCCAAGGTCACCGTCCCCGGATCGGGGCGGCGGCTCGCCACCTCGGCGGGCGTCGGGTCGACGCGCTCGAAGTCGAGCACGCTCCTCGGGCTCGCCACCGCCTCGCGCAGCTCCTCCAGCTGGTCGGCGTCGCCGCGCAGGCACAGGTTGTTGAAACACCAGTCAGGCACGCCGCTCACCTCCGGCGCCAGCGAGAACCGGGCCCTCGGCCCGAGGACGTCGTCGACCTCCTTGCCGCAGGCAAGGCAGAAGATGTTGGTCAGCTCGCCGCCCTCGCTCAGCACCGGCGTCCCGTCGAGCGAGACGCCGAGCAGGTCGTAGCGATACTCGAAGCGGAGGTTGTCCTCGGCACCGCAGCGCGGACAGCGCGCCGGGGCGCTCACCGCCGGGCCGGCGCCGCGCTCCTCGAGCTCGCGCACCGCCGCGATCGCGCCGTTGGCGAGCCCGACCGCCCCCTTGACGATCGCCGCGGTCAGCGCGGCGATGTCCGAGCCCTCCCAGAGCTCGTGGTCCGCCAGCTTGCGCATCTCCTCGGAGGCGGCGACGACGTGGGCGTTCGGGTTGCGGGTCGAGAAGACCGTGATCAGCGCCACGTCACTCTCTTCGACCGCGCTCGGGTAGACGAGGATCTCCAGGCTCTCGGGGCACTCGAGGATCCCCGCCCCCCGAAGTTCGTCGAGCACGCGGTGCAGGTCGTCGGCGCCCGAGAACTCATCGAGACAGCCGAAGTCCTGCTCGAGCCGGGGTCCCAGCTCGGGGGGCTCACCCTTGAAGTGGAACTGCTCGCCCATTAGAAGCCGTGCTCCCAAACCGGCCAGTTGCCGGCCTCGGCGATCTCGATCGCGCGCTTGGCAACCGCACTCGGGATCGGGTGAAGGACGCTCTCCTGACGCGCCCCTTCCTCATGGTCGAAGGCAACTCCTTCGTGGATGACGACTACGCGGTCGACCATGCCATCCCGAAGGTTGACGATCACCTCCACCGGGACGGTGTAGGCGATCTGGACCCGGTAGTCGACATCGATTCGCTCGCGCTCGGCGAGCGCTTTCTCGCTCATCGCTTCTAACTCCTTTCTCAGGGTTGCCGGGAGATCAACCCCGGCCGTTGCGCTCGGGGCGCCGGCAAGCGGCACCCCGAACCGGACCGGGCAGCCGATCCGTCTCCCTCAGGACTCCTGCTCGAAGCCGGCAGCCCGGAGGACGCCGCGGACCGCCCGCAGCCGGGCGATCACGTCCCAAACCTCGGTGGGGCCATCGCCCCAGGTCATTCCGCCAGTGAGGTAAACGGTGGCGCCACGGATGTGAACCAAAGCGATCTCGAAGTAGCCTTCGATCGCCTCGCGCAGCTCCCGCAGATCGGCGCGCAGCAAGGCACGGATCTGCTCAAGCCCCTCGGGCTCGTCGGGGTCCTTGTCGAAGAAGTCGGGTTCGAGGATGTCGGGGGCGTCCAGCGCCGCGATGGCGCGATCGGCGGCCTCGTAGTCGAGCTCGCGATTCTCATCGACGACCAGCGCGGTGATCAGCAGATCGGCGCCCATCACCGGGCTCCAAGCTGCGTGGTGGTGCCTTCGAGCGCCAGCCCGACCCCGGGCTCGCAGCGCAGCTGGCCTTTCACGCCGCGCAATTCGAGCTTGCGGGCGAGCCGCTCGGCGCAGCGCTCAATCCGCGCCACGCCCGAGAAGCAGACCTCCCCCAGCTCTGCGTGGGTGAAGAGGCGGCCGGGCTTCGAGGCCAGGGCCGAAAGCAGCGTGAATTCGGCCTCGCTCAGATAGAGCTCCTCGCCGGCGACGCTGGCGCGTCGCCGGCCGATGTCGATCGCGAGCGCGCCGATTTCCGGCGCGAGCGGGGCGAGGGTCACGGACCCGCTCATTTGGCCGCCCCCGTCAGCTCGATGTCCCGCGGGCGGCTCCTATCGGGCTCGTCGAGGAGCGCCGCGACGCGGGCAAGCACCTCGTCGTGCTCGCCGCCACGCACGCAGCTGTAGGGGGCGTCGTCGGGCCCCGCTCCGAGCGGCCCCGGATTCCCGATTCCTTCCGCAAACGACGAGTAGCCGGTGCGGAACTCAAAGGGGAAGCGAAGCACCGAATCGAAGCTCTCGGGGTGCTGCAGCGAGAAATAGCCTGAGCCGGCATAAGTCTCTTCGACGATGAGTTCGAGGTCTCGCTCCTCGCACAGATTCCTCAACGCCGCGGTGAACTTCTCCTGCGTGTCCAAACGTCTTTCCTCCTTTGGGTTGAGGGCGCCCGCCAGGGGCGGGCGCCAGAGATGGCCCTCAGGCGCCGGCGGCGGTAACGCCGATCAGCTCTCGGGTCCGGCGCCGTTCGGCCGGGGAGCGGCCGAGGCTGCGGTTGACGAGCTCGGTCACGGCCTCGATCTCGGCCATCGTCTCCCGGGCGCGGGCCTCGACTCGCAGGGCGGCCGCGGCGGCGCTCATCGGATGGCCTCCGAGCCGCCGGCTCCGATCGCGCTCTCACACACCGCGCAGACGTCGCCGATGTGGGGAGTCCTCGCTTCGCAGGGCTCGCAGCGGCGGTAGCCGATGTGGGGGGCGACCCGCGGGCCGCGCGCCCAGGCCTCGACCGCTGCCTGGCCGTCGCGGGCACCGTGGTAGATCTCCCGCGCCGTCGCCAGCAACAGCTCTGAGTCCCCCGGCAGTTCCCGGTAGAACTCGGTGCGGGCGAGCGCGGCGCCGGCGAGCCGGAAATGGACCCGCTCGCCGCAGTCGACGCAGGAGACGACGAGCTCTGACTTCATCGCGGCCGGGTGGCCGTCGAAGGCGTCGTTCAGCTCGGCGACCTCGATGCCGGTCACCGCGAGCTCGCCGTCGGCGAGCCGTTCGGCGGCGGTCAGATCGAAGTAGACCTTGGCCACCGCATCGAGGCGCCCGCCGCAGCGCGGGCAGGCGAGCTCCTCTGGGATCGGTGAGTCGCTCAACTCATGTACCTCCTCTCTCGGGGCGACGGGCTCTGGCCGCCGCCTTTCGCTTTGGCCCGAGGCACCGCCGCACCTCTGGCGGCGGGCGAGCTCCGCCCGCACCAGCTCAAGGCGGCGCTGGCGCGCCGCCTTGCTTTCCGGCGGCGCCGGGACATGGGCGGGACGTCCGGGTGAGTTGCGTCGCGGCGCCCTCAGGAGGAGGGCTCCCCGGCGAGCAGCGCCCTCACCGCGCCAATCGCTTCGACGGTCTTCACCCGCGAGCGCTGGGCCTCAATCGCCTCGCGCTGCTCGCGCAGGGCCCGCACCTCCCAGTCGGGCTCGGCGAGGCTGTTCGCGCAGCCGATCACGACCTGGCGGCCGAGACCCCAGATGTGGGCGTTGACCGCCAGCCCGGCAACCGCGACCGGCGAGATGTCGCACCCGTACCAGACGTACTCGTGAGGGTCCTTACCTTCGGCACGGAGCGTCACCGCTGCGGCGCGCAGCAGGCCGCCGGTCCCCGCCGTCGGATCGCAGATCGACTGCCCGGGCTCAAGGCCCGAGAGCGAGATCTGGGCCATGAACTCGGCTACCGCAGGGGGCGTGTAGAACTCGCCCCGCGCCTTCTTGGCGCTGTTGCCACGCATCATCGTGTAGAGGCAGCCGAGGAGGTCGACCTGGCGGGCGACCTCGAGGTCGAGCGTCAGCTCGAGCAGGCCGGACTTGACCGCGGCGCGGACAACTGCGCCGGCGCCGGCGAGGAGATGACGATCGAGCGGCTCCGCGTTCAGCCACCCCGCAAAGGGCCCACAGCGCATCGCGAGCTCGGGGCGGGAGATGGTGAACAGGCACCAGACCTCGCTGAGCAGCCGGGCGATCTCCTCGTCGCCCAGTTCGAGGATCTGCGCACGGGGGTCGGGGCCCTGAGGGTCGGCTTGCCCGAGCAGGGCGAGCGCGGCGATCACGCCGACGCAGGCGCATTCATCGGAGCCGGCGCAGGCACCGTGCCAGGCGCGCTCGGCGGCCCATGCGACCCCCTCGGCCTTCAGCAGCTGCTCGCTCACCGAAGGCGACCCGGGGTTCCGCGGGACCTGCCCGCGGAACGGTTGTCGTGTTCCATAAAAGCCTCCTTGTCGTGGGCATGGCGCAACCGA
This sequence comes from uncultured Actinomycetes bacterium, assembly GCA_963728025.1. Taxonomy (GTDB): domain Bacteria; phylum Actinomycetota; class Thermoleophilia; order Solirubrobacterales; family 70-9; genus VAYN01. The sequence goes on from CAVSIF010000005.1 coordinate 456,610, forward strand.
CTGGACGCGCCCATGCCTCGGGTTCGGGTGGCGGCTCGCTCAGTCGCGCGAGCCGGCGGCGCGCCGGTAGTGGGCGATCACCTGGGTGGCGCTCAGAAAGCGCGTCGGGATCGGACGCCCGGTCAGCGAGCTGACCGTCAGCACCCGCCGGTGCAGGACCTCGTTCATCGCCACCGGCTCGGTGACCAGGCCGTAGAAGCGATCACCGCGAACGTCGGCCAGGACGATGTCTCGGACTCTGATCGCGGCCAGCTTCAAGGCGATGCCTCCTGCCCGCTGCTGGCGGGATGCCGCGCCCGCCACTCCGCGCGGACCTCGGCCTCGGGCCGCGGCCGGCGTTTGCCGGCGTTGCGGCGCACCGCGCACTCCTCGCCGTCGGCGCAGCGCCAGTGCCAGTAGGGACGGGCGCCGTGGGAGCCCCCGCCATGGGATTTGTCCCGGGTCTGATAGGCGCAGACGATGCAGGGCCCTTCGAGAGCGGCCTCAGTCATATCGCCACCCCCGAGCGCGCCCGATGAGCTGCTGATCGAACCTCGTGCTCGGCAATCGAGCCTCCTTTCTCTTCCTCCACGGGCGCTAGGCCGCGCTCGCCCCCGCCGGCACCGCCTCCTCGCGGGCCGGCTCCTCCTCGGCGCCCTCCTCGGGCATCAGCTCGAGGGCTTCGCCGGAGAGATCGGCGCTGCGGGCAAGCCGGTCGCGAGCCACCTCCTCACCTGCCTCGGGCGCCGTGAACAGCGGCGCCATCTCGGCGGCGCGTTCTTCGCCGAGGCAGGCCTCGGCCTCCCTCCACAGCGCCGCCGGCGCCAGGCCCTGCAGCTGCTCCTCGCGGCCGAGGGTGTAGGGGGAGCTCTAGGTTCGGCCGGGCGGCGGCGCCGAGCACGCTCTGGTCGGCGAAGATCGCCGAGACGCAGGCAGCGAAGATCCGCCCGATCAGGGCGGGACCGCTGGTCGCCTTGCGCCACTCGGCCTCCAGGAGGCCGGTGATCTCATCGACCGAGGGGTATTCCTCGACCATCCGCGAGCCGCCCCTACCGGGCCGGAAGTCGCGTTTGAGCCAGGCCTCGCGCACGACCCGGTGCCCGCCGGCGATCTCCCGGCCGAGGAACTCGAGGAAGAGCACCGCGATCACCCGCGCCTGGTCAAGGCTGACCTCGTTCTGGTAGTCGAAGCGATTGGTCAGCTCGCGGTCCAGGTGGCCGTTGGCGGACTTGCCGCGCAGGGCTTCTTCCTTGCTGCGTTCGCGGGCGGCTTTGGGATCCTCGCGCTCGGCCGGCATCTCGACCGGCTCGCCGCCGCGCTCGATCTCGCCGCCGGTCTCGGCCAGCTCGGCGGCGGCGCCCCGGGCCCAGTCGGCGGCGAAGGCGGCGTCGATCAGGACGCCGGAGCGCCGGTAGGCGCCCTCGCGGTACTCGATCAGGGCCTCGAAGGCGCGGGCCCGGTCGGCGTCGGCATCGCTGATGTGAGCGGTCCGCATTTCGGCGGGGACCGAGGCCAGCGATTCGTCGATCGCCTTCAGCGCCTCCTCGACGTCGGGCACCTGGGCCTCGGCGACGAGGCCCTCGGCGGCGGCGGCGATCCGTGCGGTGACCTCGTCGAGGTTGACGGTGTCGTGGGCGCCGAAGGGGATCAGGAAGGCCCGCTCGGGCGGACGCTCCTCATCGGCGAGGCGGCGCAGGGCCGCGGCGGGATCGCTGTCGAGCGCGCTCTGGCTCTGGGCGCCGCTCGCGACCCGCTCGGCCAGGGCCGCGGCAACACCGGGGGCCTTGGCCGCGATCGGCGCCAGGGTGGCAGCGTTTCGCAGGTTCAGCTTGCCGTCGGCGAGGTGCTCGCGCACCCGCTCTGGCAGCTCGAGCAGCGCCATCCGCGCCTCGGCGAGTTCCCGCGTCATCCCGATCTGCTCCGCCGCGCCCTCGAGGCTGTAGCCGAGGCGGGAGATCAGGCCCGCCAGGAGCATCGCCTCCTCAAGCGGCGTCAGGTTCTCGCGCACCGCGTTCTCCGCGTAGGCCATCATCAGCCGGGTCGGCTCGTCGATTTCCTCGTCGGCGCCGAGCACCATCGCCGGCACCCGCGGGCGACCGGCGCGGCGAGCCGCCCGCCAGCGCCGCTCGCCGACAACCAACACGAAGTCTTCCTCGCCAACTTCCTGGACGAGGACGTTCTGCAAGGTCCCCATCCGCCCGGTCGAGGTCGAAAGCTGGTCGAGGGCCGACTCGGTGAACTTGCGGCGCGGGTTATCGCCCGGCCTGATCTGGTCGACCGGCAGGTAGCGGAGCGGGCGCTCCAGTTCCCCCATACCGGTCTCTATCTGCTCCTGGCCCTCGATGTGGACCGGGGGCTCCTTGACAACAGTGGCGGTGCTCATCGCCACCTCCTCTCTTCTCGTAGTTGCGGCGCAGAGCGCCGCCTTGCTCGCTCAGCGGGCACCGAGTCTCCTTGACCGCGGCGCTGCCGATCACCGCGGCGATCTCCAGGGCCTCGCCGACGGCGACCAGGGCGCTCTCGCCGTGGGGACGGGCTCGGAGCCGATCCCGATCGAGATGACCCCGCAGCCGCTCGCGCGCAGCTGAGCGATGTTGCGCTCGCCCGCCTCCGCCCAGGGCGCAGACGTCCAACAGCCGTCGCCGATCAGGAACAGCAGGCGCGGCCGGCGGCGGTCGGAGAGCGGCAGCACCGCGCGCAGCAGTTCGATCCCCTCGCCGACGTCCTCCGAGCCGCCGACCGCCGAGATCTCCGGCACTTCGCCGAGGCGATGGCCGGGGCGGCAGAGCAGCTCCGCCTCATCGCCGAAGAGCGAGACCGCCGCGCGACCGCCGACCTGCTCGACGGCCGAGTGGACCACCCACGCGACCGAGGCGAGCGGCCCCTCGAAGGGGCTGATCGAGCCCGAGACGTCGACCGCGATCCCGACCACCGGCTGCCAGAGCTCGGCGAGGACCGTCCGCTTGGTCGCGAAGGCGAGGCCGCGCACCGGCGCCCCCCGCTCGAGCTCTGAGGCCTGGCGCATCGCGCCGTGGCCCGAGAAGCGCCCGGGAGGGTTGACCCGGCCCTCGCGGATCAGGCGCTTGGAGCGCGCCTCCTGCAGAGCGTGGGCGAGGCGCCGAGCGGCGGTCCGCTCGATCGAGACCGGCGGACGCCCGCCGGTCTCGGGGATCCCCGGCCCGAGGCCGAAGCCATGCCCGCCGCCGAAGAGCGCGAGCCGCTTCGCCGCGGCCGCGCCCCCATCTGCGATCTCGCGGGCGATCGCTGCCAGCTCCGGGTCGACGCCGCCTTCGCTGGGGTTGAGCTCAACCGCCTCGGCGCGGGCGCTGCGCTCCGCTGCGGCAAGCGGGCCGCTGGCCGCCTCCCAGCTCGGCGCTTCGCCATCGGGCTCGCCCTCGCCGCCTGCGGAGTCCTCGCCCCCTTCGCCTCCGCCGGCTTCCTCCTCCTCGGTCGGGGCGAGCTCCGCCAGGCGCCGGGCGCCCTCGGTCAGCGCCGCGATCGCTTCTGCGTCGGGCGCGGCGCAGACCTCAGCGACGATCTCCTTGACCGTCTCCAGGTCTTCCACGCCCAGGACCGCGGCGAAGCGGGCTTCGCTTTCGGTGACGTCGGCGGCACGCAGGGTGCCGGCGGGCACGCGCGAGCAGATCAAGACCGCGCCCTTCACCGCCCGGGCGCGACTCATCGGCGCCAAGGAATCTTCGGGGCGGTGCTCGAGGAGGATCTTCGTGATCGCGGCCCGCAGGTAGCGCGCTACACGCGGGACCCCTTCGATCAGCCGTGCCTCCATGCGGCCCTCCTCGAGCCACTTGGCGCGTTCGATCAGCTCTTCGGGGATCTCCTGCATCGCCCGCGGCGTCGGGGTGTGCTTGACGTGCCCGCACTCGTGATCGAGGACGCCGATGACGACGACCAGCGCCTTCAGCTCATCCCCGCGGGGTTCGGCGGGGATCTCCTCGGGCGTGCAGCCGAGCAGCTCGCCGTCGATCAAGATCACGTTGGTGACCCGATTGACCATCCCGGCGACCGGCGCCGAGGCCTTCGGGAAGCACTTAACGAGGACGCCGCCGACGATTGAGAGCGCCGCCTTGGTCAGCGCCGCGCTCGCCCTGCCCCAGCCGCCGGGCAGGGCCGAGGGCTGGACGCGTTCGGTGGGCAGCCGCTGGAACGCCTCCTTCCAACCCATCGCTATTCGACCCGCAGGGGGTCGAGTGCGACGCCGCCGGTGACATGGGCCTGAAGCGCCTCGCTCATCGCCCCGCGCGACTCCTCGGGGCAGAGCCCGAGGAGGTTGCGGGCCGCGGTCAGCGGGTCGAAGACCGCCGCGACCGCCTTGAAGGCCAGGAGCTCCCGCAGCTGCGGGGCCCAGGTCGCGGGCCGCCTCGGCCGGGGCGACGCCGGCGAGCGGGTCGGAGGCCTCGAACTCGCGGTTCAGCTTCTCGGCCGCGGAGACCGCGTCGACCGGGACGCCGAGGCGGCGCGCGGTGGCCGCGTCGAAGCCGACGTAGACGTGGATCGCGCAGCGCGAGGCGAGCGCTTCGGAGAACGTCGTGCCGGGGAGGTTGGGGTTGTAGGCGATGATTGCGCCGAAGCCCTCCTGCGCTCCGACAACCTCGCCGCCGCACTCGTTCAGGGTCAGCTGGCGGCGCGAGTCAAGCGCGGGGAAGACGCGGCTCTGAACCCTGGGGTCGCCCTGGGTGATGTCGTCGCCGAACCACAGCTTGCCGTCGCGAAGGGCGCGGGTCAGCGAACCGTCGCCCCACTCCCACCCCTTCTCGGGGGCCGGGAAGAAGCTGCCGGTGATGTCCTCGACCTGGGTCCCCTCGGAGAACTCCTGGGTGATCACCCGGCCCTCGCCGAGGGCGGCCTCGACGAGCGTCGTCTTGCCGGTCCCTGGGGGGCCGTAGAGGCAGACGTTGAAGTTCGCCTCGATCGCGGTGCGGATGAACTCGACGTCGTCCATGCCGGCGATGCGGCGCACCAGATAGGCGCGACCGTCGGCGAGCGTCACGGTGCGACGTCCGGAGGACTCCTCCTCGGGGCCTCCAGGGTCGTGGCGTCGATGTCGACGCCGGCCGCCTCGGCGGCCATTTCGCGCAGGCGGTCGACCCCGCCGGCGGGCGGGGTTGCGGTTGCAGTAGCCAAATCGTGCTCCTCTCTGAGAGGTGGCGGGCGCCACTAGCGGGCGCCCGCGTTCGGTCTGCGCCCTGGCTCCTGGGGCCGGGCGCCGTAGGTGGGGCCGCGCTAGGCGGCGAGGGGGACGGCCGCGCGGCGGGCGGCGAATATCTGCGCGGCGACCTTCATCTTGGTCGAGGCCCCTTCGCGGTCGGGCGAGCTCGGTGGCGAGGCCGGCGAACTGGCGCGCGAACTCCTCTGAGCCGCCCTCGCCGGGTGCCGCACTTGCGTCTTCGCCGCGGTTGAGGACGCCGTCGACCTCGGCGGCACGCGGGATCAGAATGCCCGCGCGGTGCAGCTCGCAGGGGTAGTTCAGGAGAGCGAGCAGGACCCCGACGGTGTCGAACTCCGAGCCGGTCCGCGTCGCTCGCCCGATCCGCTGCTCGAAGGGCCGCGGCGTCCAGGGCAGGTCGTAGTGGCCGACCAGAGAGGCCGGCAGGTTGTGGCCCCGCTTGCCGATCGGGCTCATCAGCATCACCGGGAACTCGCCGAGCCGGAAGGAGCGCTTGAGGCGAGCCGCCTCGCGCTCCCCGATGCCGCCGATAAAGAGCGGCGCCTCGACCCCGTGGGTCTCTGCCAGCTCGCGCGAGAGCAGCCGCAAGAGCTCGACCGACTCGGCGAAGAGCAGCGTCTTCTCGCCGTCGGCCGCGGCGGCGGCCGCGGTGCCGGCGATCCAGGCCCGCTTGCTGGGGCCCGTCTTCACCACCGCGTCGATCAGCCCCTCGGACTCAAGGAGCGCGGCGGCAACCGCCTTGGAGGCGCGCAAGGCCTCCGCGTCGGAGGCGGCGAGCAGCGCCACCTCGGTCGCCGAGAGCAGCAGGCCCCGGGTAGAGGCCATGCGCTTTCGCAGCACCGCCAGCTCTGAGTCATCGGGGGCCAGCGCAGCCGCCCGCTCGACCTGCTCGCGTAGCGTCCCGAAGAGCGAGGCGATCCGCGCCTCGGCGGCGTCGAGCAGCGCCAGCTCGGCGAGGGTCGGGTCGATGATCTTGAACTCGGGCTCGTCGAGCTCGGGCATGTAGTCCTTCATGTCCTCTCGGGTGAGCCGGACCATCGTCGGGCCCATCGCCCGGCGCAGCCGCCGCTGGGAGACCTCGTCGAAGGTCGCGTAGCGGCTCGAGAGCGGCTTCGCTCGGAGCGCCTCGCGGTCGTTGCGGGCGAAGGCCTCCAGGGCGTCGTATTCGTCGTTTGACTTGCCCCGCGGCGTCCCCGTCATCAGCACCGCGACCTTGGCCCGCTCGCGCAGGCGCCAAAGCGCCCGGGCGAGCTGCGTGCCGGGGTTGGCGAGCGCTTCGTCGGCCTCCTCGATGACCAGGTCGTCGTAGGTGAGGACACGCAGGTCCTCGACCGCGGTGCGGACCTGCTCAAAGGTCGCGATCAGGATCCCCGGCTCGAGGCCAAGCTCGCGATCGAAGCCGATCAGCCCAGCGGCGATCAGCCGGTCTTCGGCGATGTGCACGGCGACCCCCGGCCAGAACTTCGGGATCTGCTCTTCGACCCATTCGGTGCGCATGTAGCGGGGCAGCGCCACGCACATCCGGTAGGCCTCGAGGCTCGGCCGCCTTGCCGCGGGCGGCGATCAGCGTCATCGCCGTCTTGCCGGTCCCAACTTTGGAGAAGTTGAGGATCCCCACCTCGGTCGCCCGGTGGCGGGCGACGGCGCCCCGCTGGGGAGGCAGCAGGTCGCCGTCGAGCGCGGGGCGCGCCGCCGCCATCGCCAAGACGTCGGCGACTTCGGGGTCGAGGACGACCTTCGCGCCCCCTTCCCTGGCGACCGTGACCTCGCGCCTTGCCTCCTCGGCGCTCACCTCCCGCGCGATCGCAAGCGGCCAATCGCTCGCCTGCCCGTGCACGACTTCGGCGAGCCCCGGCAGGCCCGGTACCCGGCGTGCGACCAGGTGCTCGCGGGCGAGCGCCTCCAGCGGCTCGAGGATCCCTTCGGGATCGTCGACCTCGACCTCCGCCTCGCTCATCTGGTGGGCGAAGCTCGAGGGCCTCGTGGGCGAGCAGCGCTTCGGGTGGGCGCGGCGTCTCAAACGGCCAGGCGTTAGCCGGGCTCTCCTCTGAGAGCCAGCCGACCGGCCGGGTGAGGATCCGCCCGAAGAGGCCCCCGCTGGAATTGGCGCGCAGGACGACCGCCATCTGCACAAGCGGGCCGTCCGGCTCGTCATCGTCGTCGTGCTCGCGGACCGCGACCCGCGGCGTCGCGGAGCCGAGCTTGCCGAGCTCGCTCGCGAGCTTCTCCTGGCGGGTCGCGACACGGCGGTTCTGGGCCGCCCAGGCGCCCTGGGTGTAGGGGATCTCGGGCGGGATCAGGTCGATGACCGCCTGAACGGCGCGGGAGTCGGTGCCAGGGATCTGGAAGCTGCGCTCGCTTCGCCAGCTGCCCTCGCGGGCGGTGATCCCCAGGGCGAAGACCTCGCGGATGTAGGGACGAACCAGAACCGAGCGCCGCAGCAACTGGTTGGGTCCGAGTGCGGAGCGCTCGACTCCTTGCAGGGTGAAGCGGAAGCCGAGCGGCGCCTCGCAGCTCGGGCGGGCGCTGCCGAATCGCTTCGCCAGCTCGCGCTGGGCGGCGGCGGCTTCGCGGGCCCGCTGTTCGCGCCGGCTGGTGCCGAGCGTCCTGCCTCGCGGCGGCGGGGCCGGCGTGCCGGGCAGGGTGATCGGCGCAGAGCCGGACGCGCTCGCGGGAGCGCGAGCCGGTGCGGTTGCCGTCTTGCTCAAGGTTTGCCTCCTTCTCGGTCGGGCCCGCTCGCGCGCCTCGGCGCCGGGGCCACTGGGTAGATCTGGCCGGCGCCGGGCGCCGGGGTGGTCGCTCAAAAGGGCGGCAGCTCCTCGACGGTGGCGACATAGAGCGCCGGCTCGCCCCTCCCCCGCGCGACTCTGCCCTCGGCGGAGAAGCGCAGGTGGCGCAGCTCCTCCTCGTCGCCCTCAAGCAGACCGACGATCACACCGTCGGGCCGCGCGGCGAGGGCAAGAGAGGTCTGCGGGCCGCTGATGCGGCCGAGTTCCGCCAAGCGGGGCCGGATCGCCGGCGGCACCTCCGCCAGCGGGACCAGGCCCGCCTCGCCGGCGAAGCTCCCCGCCAGCGCCCGACGCACGGGCCGAAGCACCTTCATGGCGTCGCGCCAACGGCGGCGGCCACGGCGAGCCCAGGCGGGGATGCGGTGGCGAGGATCCCCTCGCAGTAGCCGAGGCGCAGGAAGGCAGCCTCGCGCGCCAGGCGCGCGCCGCAGTTGCCGCAGCCCATCTGCTCCTCGATGTCGGACCCTCCGAGCCAGCGCAGCTCGGGGCTGGCGCAATTCGGGCAGCGCAACTCCGCCTCGGTTCCGCCGACGTCGAAGGCCACCATCGCAAAGAGCGAGCACACCCGCTCGCGCTCGCCGTCGCTCTCGGGCAACGGGGCCACGCAGAGGCCGACCTCCCGCCTGGCGGCACCACGAGCGCCCGCCAAGCCGGGCAGCTCAAGCGCGATCGTTGCCAGCGGGCCAGCGACGCACTTGCGCATGTCGTGTGTGACGGCGGTGATCCCCGGCAACTCCACGGGCTGCTGATCGACGAAGAGGACCGGCAGCGGCCCCGCCTCGCAGACCGTGCAGCGCCCCTCCTCGCGGCAGGCCTGCTTGAGGTCGAGCCCCAGCTCCTCGCAGAGCTCGGCCCACTCCCGCTCGGCGAGGATCGCCGTGTAGCGGCCGATCGAGCGCTCTGCGGGCAGGGAAGAGCCACAGCTGAGCCAGCCGCCGACCTCCGGCGGGCCGACGAGCGGATCCTTGACCCGCGCCCTCGTGCGGGAGCGCGCGGCGTAGATCACGAACCAGTACATCCACACACCTCCTCTCCCCCACGGCCAGCCGGCGCCATGTCGGAGGGTTCGATCGGCCGCGGGCGGATCCGCTCCGCACGCGGGCACTTGACGTAATGCGCTTCGTAGTCGGCGGCAAGCGCCTCGACAACATCGAAGTCCTCGTCGGGCCCGAAGGCGCCGACGAGGCGGACGACTTTCTCGCCGCCCTGCTCGGGGCGGTCGATGAGGACGCTGACCGAGCGATTGGGGTCATAAGCCCAGACCAAGCTGTGGCGAGCACCGTCGATGCGAACGACGCTGAGACGCTCCTCCTTCAGCGCCACCTCCTGTTCGCTTCGCTTAAGTGTGGCTGGGCTCACCGTGGTCCCGCCCGAGAGCTGAGGCTTCAGTCGAACCGCTTGCCGAGCGCTTCGCGAGCTCGCTCGCAAGGAGGCGGCGCTGACGCTCGGTGAGCGTCCCCAGCTGCTTGTTCTCGCCGATCAAAAACGGCATCAAGAACTTGCGGGCGCGGGTGCGCCCCCAGCCCCACTGGCTGGTCAGCAGCTCGGCGATGGTCATGGTCGTGGCTTCCCATGGGCAGCGGCGAACTACATCCGCGGCATCCATGTCGCCTCGCGCGATCGCGCGCTTCAGCTCAGCCCGCGCAAGCCGCACTTTGTTTGCCTTTTCAAGGGCCCTCAAGTGCTGCGGGATCCCTGTTAGGGCAATCGTCGATTGTGGTGCTGCTGTTGCAGCCTCCATCGAATTCCTCCTTCAGCGAATCGGGGTAACTCGGTTACTCGTCGCGAAAGCGACCAGCGCCCGGCGGGGCGGCCACACAACTGAGGTCCTTGGACAACGGCCCACTCGGCGGCTCGGCCTCGATCGGGCCAAAGCGGAGACGCACCTCGGTTGACGCCAGCTCTAGGCAGGGCCAAGCTGACCATCTCCCGCGAGGACCAGCTGCTCGTGGTCCAGCTGCTGCCAAGCGCTGCTGAACCCAGGGCGCACCTTGGGCTCGGCGCCGGCTGGTCCTGCGACGAGGAAATGCTCGCGCCTCGGCAGCGTCTGACCAGGTCGTATGCGATAGACGCGCTCGATCCCATCGTCGGCGTCGACGTCGCCCTCCCGGCTCACTATGGATTCGCACTGGCGGCGCGTTCCGGTCTCGAGGACGCGCAGGTCCCGGTAGACCGTGCCGACCTTCTCGGGCTTCCCGGCCTTTGGCAGCCAAACCCGTTTGACCTCATAGACCGAATGGGGCTCCGCGTCCAAACGGATCCGGAACGCAGCTGCGATCTCAGGACGCTCTGCCACGATCAGCTCGTCGAGTCGCTTGCCGGCGATCAGGCCTCCGCGCGGATTCAGGCACAGCGACCGCCGCTCGAGCATCAGGGCTTCAAGCGCGCTCTCGGGCCGAGTGTCGTAGCGAAAAAGGGATCGCTCGCGACCCGCTCTACTCGTCAACGCGAACGGGCAGTAGACGCAGGCTGACTTGGGCCAGTCGGGGACGCCAGTGACTTGCTCGATGTAGCGCTGACACGCCTCCCGGTCCCAGTCCCATTCGATCAGCGGGAACTCGGCGCGGCGATGCGGCGTGTCGTATTCAGTGGCGCGACGGGCTCGAACCGCCTCAGACTTGCCGAATCCAAAAGCCAGACGGCCAGGCATGTTCTCGACGCAGCGCTTGGCCCGGGAGACCTCGCCCGCCTCATAGCCGAAGGCATGGCGCGTGGCCTCCGGAGCGTGGCGCTCGAGGTAGGTGTCGATCACCCAGCCCTTGAACTTCATCGAGCAGAGCCGACTGCCGCCCGTCTGTGGAACGGTTCCGGCAACGGTCATCTCTTCGGAGAGCTTGTATGCCCCGGCGAGGTGAAGCCGGCGAGGGGAATCCGTGTCGTCCAATACGACGATGCCCTCTTCCTGCAGGCGACCCCCTCGGGCGACCTGTGCGAAGCGAACGCCGGCATCGCTAAGACGAGGGAGGATGTGGCGTTCCACCAAGAGGCCGGTGAGCGGCCACTCGTCCCCGGTCATCGAGGTGACGACTAGTAGCTCTGAAAGGGAGAAATCCCGCGAATCGGGGTCTTCGAGCCAGCGCAGCAGAAGGGCGGTGCTGTCGACGCCGAGGCCATAGGACAGAACGATGTTCATGGACGGCCCCGGATCGGGAGCCGGCTCATCTCGTCATCCTGCCCTGGCCCTTGTCCTCCCCCGGTAGGCAGCCGGTGTATCGGCCGACACGGGCACTGCCGCTTGCGGTGTAGATAGCGCCGTCGAGTTCGTCTCCAGCCTCGATAGCGTCCGCCGCCTGCCGCAGGGCGTTCACGACGTGCTCGGGGGTGTTCATCTCGTCGGCCCCGAGCCGGATACTCAGGTTGAAGCGGTAGGGCGCTATGGAGTCTGCAAGGTCGTCAGGGACGGCCCGCAATGCCCTCTCGATCGCCCTGACCGATTCAGCGTCCGCCTCTGATTCGAAGGCACGGTGCCAATCGACTTCGCCTTGGTCCCCGCCCTTGAAGGCGCCAGGCTCGGGAACCTCGACGATGCCGCCCTTGAGTATCGGGACCTGAATCAGCCCTCCACCCGGTTCGCGGTAGTAGGCGGATCCCTGGTCGGGAACGATCGCCACGAAGCGAGTCATGCCCATGGTGGATTCCTTTCGGTAATTGGTTGGGTCAGCGATGCGCCCGAGCGACGCGGCTGTGTTCGCGGCGCTCAAGCGGGAGCCGAGGTGGCACCCACGGGGCAGCGCTCCCAGTGGGGGCAGCCCTCCCCGCCGATGCGCGGCGCGCACCACCAGCCGAGGTCCGAGGACAACGGCCACTCGGCGGGCTCGGTTTGATCGAGGTGAGAGATCAGCCGTGCGACGCGAGCGACGCGGTGCTGGAACGCGACCAGCTGGGCGACGCTCCGCGGGGCCGGGACAACCCGCCACCGCGGTCCTTCGTCGGGGCGCTCGAGCGTTGCGGCGTGGAACGCGAACTCCGCTGGGTTTCGCTCCGCCCAACGCATGAAGGTCTGCGCGGTCGCCTGCAGATCTCGTTCGGCACGCTCCTCCTTGACCTCCGAGCGGCCGAACTTCAGGTCTGCGAGCTCATGCGCGCACTCCAGGTCGAAGTAACAGACGAAGCGCCACTCCTGCCCCTCTGTGAAGCGGAAGCTTGCGCGTCGCTCGACCGAGACCGGCTCGACGCGAGGGGCGATCTCGACTAGGTAATCAGCCACGGCCGAGCGGCACTGGGCCTTGCCCAGCTCCGGGTCATCGTCCTCGCCGAGGACGGTTTCGACGATCTTCGCGGCGAACAGCTCCAGCGCCAGATCGTCAAGGTCATCCGGAGTCGGTGGACGCCCATCGATCCGACCTTGGAAGTAGTGGGCGAGGGTGTCGCCGACCACCGAGCCCAGGGTCATGGACAGATTCGGCGGCGCCTTCTCCCCCAGCAGGTACTGGCGCCGGAATGCCTCCGGGCACTTCTCGCATGCGCGGATGCTCGCCGGCGAGAGCGACCGCAGCCGGAGGCGGCGGCCGTAGCGGCGCGCCGGGAGCTGCAGCGGCACCGACAACGGCGCGACGCGTAAGTTGTCGGGTGGAGCCGCGATGGCGCTCAAGGCGCGCCCCGGCTGCGCCGCAGCTCAGCAGGGTCGAGCGTCTCGCGCCCCAGCCAGGCCGCGAGGGCCCGTTCAGCGTGCGCGTCGACCGGCGTGATCGTGCCGGTTGGCGGGTCGAAGGTGCCGACCTCGATCAGCGAGGCGGCCGGCAGCGTCATTCGGGCCACCGTCGGGTAGCGAAAGACGAGGCGCCCGTGGGCGTAGAAGACGCGGTCGGCGAGACGCGCCATCTCCGACTGCCCATAGATGGCGCCCTCGTAGTAGATGCGGACGAGCTCTTCGCCCGGCATCGGGTCACCGACGATGCCCGAGCCAGCACGAATGCCTGCAGCCGCCCCCTCACGCGGCACGAATACGAGAAAGGGGGTCGCCAACCGCGCCGTCGCCTTACTCTCGACCAACATCCGCGCGATCCGGTGCAGGCGCGGGCGCTTGTGTGCGGGAACGTCGGCGTCATCGACGACGACGGGCTCTGTCTCGATCGTTTCGTCAGCTCCACGGGAGTAACGGGTCAAGACACCGTCCTCGAGGACGTAGACGCAGTCCTCCTCTGGGCAGTCCACATAGGGGCCGGGCTGCAGCTCCCCGGTGAACCCCTGAACGAGTTCCATCTGAACCTCCTTTGTTTCCGCAGGGGCGTCGCCTCCGCGGGTGGCGCGCCCGCACCCAGAAAGGGCGCAGGCGATCTCGCAGCGAGGTAGTCGCGAGCGCGATCAGGCCGCAGGGGCCGCTGGCGCGCTGGCAACGTCGTTCAGCACGTCACAGGCCGTCTGGGCCTCCCCGCGCGATGCCCAGACGTCGGCGAGAAGCGCCTCAGTCCGGGTGTCGAGGACCTGGTAGCCCTCAGTCGTCACCTCGACGACGTGGCGCATCGTCTCGTCGGCGTCGGCGCGCTCACCGAGGTCGCAAACCTCTTCGACGAGGTCGAGGATCGGCTGGTCACCTGAAACCGACGCCTCGCTGGCGATGTCGTCCAAAATCGCCGCCAGGGTTCGTTGTTCGTCGGGCATGTTTGCTCCTTTCAGACTTCGTTCGCCGCGGAAGGCGCGCCAGCGGCGGCCTCCCCGGCGATGTCCAGCTGCATCTGCACCTGGGTGCGCTCGTAGCCCGCCTGCTCGAGCAGCAGGGCCGCGCCGAGCTCGATCGGGTCCTTGGTTCCCAGGTGGGCGGCGATGTCGGCGAGCTGGGCTTTCACCTCCTCCGGGCTGCCATAGACGCAGCCGGTGCGCCGCACCTGCCGGTAGGCCTCCTCGAGGCTCACCGCGCGGCGGCCGCGGCGAGGCGCCGCAGCCGGACAAACCGCTGGCGGCGGCCGTCGCGGCCGAGCGCCCGCTCGCCCCGGCGCAGCGCTTCGAAGCTCGGCAGCAGGGCGCTGGCCCGCTGCAAGAGCTCCTCGATCGCCGCGCAGGCCTCGCCGAAGCTGCGGTCTTCGAAATTGACGACGTACTTGGTCTCGAAGGAGTAGGTGGCGAGCTGGCGCAATGCCACCGGCAACTCGAACGGCAACTGCTCATCGCGGACGGCGACGATCACGGAGTCCTCCAGCGCGTAGACGATCACCTCAACCCCGGGCGGGCCGCTGATCGCCCCCGCGTCGAGGGCGTCGTGAAAGCGGTGCGAGAGGGCGGCGCCGATGCCGCCTTCCCAGCCGGCGTCGATCCCCTCGAGCTCGCCGTACTCCTCGCGAGTAGCGGCTGCGAAGCGCTCGCAGTCAAGCGCGAAGGGCACGACTGCGGCCCTCCGCACAAGCGGTCTCTTCATCTTTCCCTCCTTGGGGTAGGTGGTGCAGAGCAGCCCTGAACGAGGTGCAGCTCAGGGCAGCGGGATGACGAGCAGCATCTCCCGCCCGAACTCGGGCGAGCGCAGCTCGCCGGGCGCCAGGCGCTCGAAGGTGACGGTCATCTCCGCGAAGCGCGGGTGCGTCAGGCCGAAGACTTCGCCGGGGCGCAGCTGCGAGCCGGTGTCGAGCACGTAGGTGCCGATTTCGTTCAGCAGCTGCTGGGCCATCGGCGCGAAGGCGCCGGGGACATTCAGCAGCGCCAGCTCGGGGTGCCCGGCCTGCTCGCGCAGGCCCGAGGTGGTGAAGTAGCCGCCGCGGCGCCAGGCCTCGCCGCCGAGCCAGGCTCCGCGGCGCAGCTCGGCTAGCAGCTCGGGGCCGAGGCCCCTGCCGCCCGACGCGGCCGCGCCCAGGCGTTCGCGCTCGGCGCCCGCCTCGTGGTCGAAGGCGAGCGTCGCGGGTGTGTGCAGGATCTGCAGTCGGGGTTTGTCCATGTCTCCTCTCGATCAGGCGGATCGCCGCCGCCCAAGCGAGGGCGGCACTCGATCGCGCTCGGATTCAGGCGGCGAGCGCCATCTGCTCGCCGACGCAGCTCGCGCAGGGCGCAGGGACACGCCCGGCGCGATGGGCGTACGGTTTGGCGGCGTGATCGTCTACGTCCTCACCCACAACGAGGCCAACGAGGGCGGCACGGTGGAGGGCGTCTACTCGACCGAGCAGAAGGCCCGCGACGAGGCGGCGAGCCGCCGCCTACCGGGTGGAGATGGCTCGGTCTTCTTCTGGGAGATCGTGCCCTTCGAGGTGGACGGCCCCCCGGGCGGCCTCGACCCGATCAGCCTCGACTAGCGCCAGGGCCGCCCGATCCGCCGGCGCTGACGTGGGAGCTCAGTGGGGCTCTTCGGACCCTGGGTCGGCGTCGAGCAGCGAGGGCACCTCGCTCGGCTCCTCTGGTGCGGCGCCGGGCGCCGCCGCCTTGGCTGCCTCGGGCAGCACCGCGGCGCGCTCGGCCGCGGCCTCCGCCTCGGCTTCGGCTTTCTGGAGGCGCTCGGAGATCCACTCCAAGAGCTCCCGCGAGCGAGCCTCAACGTTGCCTTTGCCCTCTTTCAGGGCGACCTTGCAGCGGCGCTCGAGCTCGACCGCGGTGATCCCGGCCCCCTCGGCTTCGGCGAGGGTGGTGGCCAGTTCCGCGGACTGCTCGTCGGTGAGCCGGTCGGGCATCTGGTCGAAGAGCGCCTCGGTCAGCTCACCGCGCAGCCGCTCGTACTCGCCGCTAACGAGCGCCTCGGCCAGGGTGCGCTTGGCGGCCGGGCGCGCCGGGGCGCCGCTCGGCTGTCCCTCGGCGGCGTCAACGATCACCGACGGGGCGTCCTCACCCGACCCCTCGAGCGTCGCGGGCGGAGGTGCCGGCGCAGCCGGCGTTGGGGCCGGCGGAGGCGAAGCCGAGGGTGGCGCGGCGGTCGAGGGTGACGGGGCGCCCGGGGCCGCGGGCACGTCGACCGCGACAGCCGCGGAGCTGCCAGCCTCCTCCCCGCCGCCGATCGCGGCCAGTGAGACCCCCAGCTCCTCGGCGGTGTAAAGGCCGGAGAGCTGGGAGGGGAAGGCCTTGCGCAGGGCGAGGGCCTCGGCGCGGATGCTCAGCATGTGGGCGGGCTTGCCACCCACCTTGTTCCACAGCGAGTCGGCGCCGGCATCGCCCTGGGGGGCGAAGTCGTGCCAGTTAGCGGTGCCGGTAGTCGGCACCTTGGTGCCCTTGCGATGGACGCGGACGCGGGCCGCGATCGGCGTGTCCTCGCCCGACCAGTAGTCGGTCCAGTTGCCCTCGGCATCGCACCATTCGGGATCGTTCTGGCCGTCATAGAGCTCGGTGCGCTCGGCCAGGAGGCGCATGCCGTCGATCGTCGCGACGGCGCGCATCACGCCGTTCTCCCAGACGGCGTAAATCTGGCCGGCCAGGGCGCAAGGTCGTAGATCCGGCATTCGAGCAGGAACTGGTCGACCTCCTTCTCGTCGGGCGCGACGCGGCGCGAGGCGCCTCCCTCGTCGACCTCGTACTTCTTCATCTTCGCCTTGACCGCCTCGCGGTAGCGGAGGGCGTCGTGCTTGGCGCCGTCTCCGTTTCGCGAGGGGGCCTCTGCGGTAGCACTCATCGAATCTCCTTCCCCGACACGCCGCGGCAAGCGCGGGCGCCGTGGATCGGCGGCGCCGGTCCGACCGGCGCCGTGCTCAGGGTGTGTGTGGGCGAGCCCGCTCGGGGCCCGGGCGCTACAGGCCGGCCTCGATGACGAAGCGTGAGGTCTTCACCTGCTTGCCCCAGCGCCGCGCGCAGCTCGACATCACGAGGCTCTCTCGCGCGCGGGTCAGCGCCACGTAGGCGAGGCGGCGCTCCTCTTCGGTGCGGCCCTCCTGCAGGGCGCGGGTGGAGGGCATCACCCCCTCGTCGAGGCCGGCGACCCAGACGTGGGCGAACTCCAGGCCCTTGACCGCATGCACGGTGCCGAGCGCCAGTGAGGAGGCGGTGCGCCGGGTATCCGTCGAATACAGCGTCAGCTCCTGCAGGAACTCCGCCAGCGCCGGGCGGCGGCCCTCGACCATGCACTGCTGCTGGTAGGAGCGCGCCGCGCGGAAGAGCTCGCGGACGCTGCCGAGCTGCCCGGCGCCCGCTCGCCCACGGCGGCGCAGCTGATCGGGGATGCCGGAGATGACGATGATGTCGCCAACCAGCATCTTGAACTCTCGCCGCCCGCTGCGGGCGATCTCGCGGATCTGCTCCATCGACTCGCCGAAGGAGATCGCGGCCTTGCCGCGGCTCTCACCGATGCCCGCCTCCCAGGGCACCAGGCAGACCTGCTCGTAGCCAAGCCCTCGGGACTTGGCCGCCTCGGTCAGCGTGCGCGCCGTCGCCGGTCCCAGGCCCGGACGCGATTCCAGGGCGCGGGCGAAGGCGGCCGAGTTGGCCGGGTTGACGGTCAGCGTCAGCCAGGCGAGCGCGTCGCGGACCTCAGAGCGCGCCCACAGCGCCCGTTCCCCGAGGGTGGTGTAAGGGATGCCGCGGGTGGCGAGGGCGATCTCCAGGTCCTGGCGGACCCGCAAGCCTCGCATCCGCACCAGTACTCCGAGTTGCCCGGGCGCGACGCCGGACTCGATGTGGCTCTGGGCCCAGGCGGCGATCGCTTCAGCCTCCTCCTCCTCGGAGTCGTAGTGCTCATAGATTGGATCGGGTCCGGCGCCGTCGGCGGCTTCGAGGGCCTTGGGACGGCGCTGCTCGTTATGGGCGATCAGCCGCAGAGCGGAGTCGACGATGCCCCCGTGGGAGCGGTAGTTGCGCCGCAAGACCACCGCGGCGGCGCTCGGAAAGTAGCGCTCGAAGTCGACCGTGAACTCGGGGTCGGCGCCGCGGAAGGCGTAGACGATCTGGTCGTCGTCTGCGACGACCGTCAGCCCGGCGCCGCTTGACGCAAGCAGGCGGATCATCGCGAACTGGGCCTCGGAAACGTCGTGGAACTCATCGACGAGGAGGGCCTTGACCCCCGCCCGCCAGGGTGCGGCGTAGCGCTCGTCGGAGAGCACGATCGCCGCAGCCCGCACCAGGCCCTCGAAGTCCAGCGCGTTGGCGGCGCGCAGGTCGGCCTCGTAGATGTCGAAGGCGCGGGCCAGATCCGCCTCACCGCGCACCACCCACAGCGCGGAGTCCTCGAGGTTGGCCTTGGCGGTGCCGATTCGGCGCACCAGCTCGTGCGCGTCGACGCCGGGCTCGGCCCGCTCGACCGCCGAGCGCGCCAGCTGCAGCTGGTCGTCGGAGTCGAAGATCGAGAACTGGGGATCGAGGCCGACGACCTCGGGATGGCCCCGCACCACCTGGGCAGCGAGCGCGTGGATCGTCGAGATCCTCACCCCCACCTGCTCGGAAGGCAGCTCGGCCTCGACTCGCTCGGACATCTCGGTCGCGGCGGCATTGGTAAAGGTGATCGCGACGACCTGGGCCGGGGCGATGGAGCCGCCTCTGACCAGGTGGATGATCCGCTGGGTCAGGACGCGGGTCTTGCCCGCGCCCGGGCCGGCGACGACTAGGAGTGGGCGCTCCAGCGAAGCGTGGACCGCCGCGCCCTGGTCGGCATCGAGGCTGCGCTCCTCCGCGGGAGCGGGCGCCTCTTCGATTGCCCCCTCGAGCGGGGGCGCCTCAGTTGCTTGAGCCATCTCACCTCCTTTCGGTGTGACTGCGGGCCCGATGTGCTACCGGTGGACACCGGCCGCGCGGCGCCGCCCATCAGGCGCTCGCTCCGCGAAGCTCGGCATCGACCGCGAGGCTGACGCGGGCACAGCCGAGCCGGCGGCGGGCCGCGCAGCGCAGGGTGCGTCGCGGAGCGCTCGGCCGGCAGCTGGCGGGATCACTCGGGATCGCGGGCCGCTCGGGCGCCGGCTCGGCAGCTGGAGCGCCGCTCCACTCGAGCGTCAGCTCGATCGCCCGAGGCGGCTCGCCCTCGCCGCGGGCGAGGGCCACCGGCAGCCAGTCGGCGACCTCGCCCGCCATCTCGGCGAAGCAGGCCACCAACGAGGGCGCGGCGACCTCGGCGAAGGCGTCGCCGCTTTTGCCGTCCGGGAAGAGCGCGAAGGCGCTCATCGTGAACTCATCCATCCGGTTCCTCCTTTCCTTCCGCCTCGCCGGTGCCGCAGCCCCCGCAGCTGGCGGTGCCGACGTTCATGTAGTGGCAGGGGAAGCCCGCCACCTCGGCCCGGCACTTCCACCCCAGGCCGGCGCGCTCGACGAGCTCGTCGAGCATCGCCACCTCGGCGTCGTAGGCCGCGTTGAAAAGCACCTCGATCGCCATGGCGCCATCGAGGCGGATCGCCGCGGGGGCCTCGACGCAGAGCCGATGTGCGAACCGGCGCACCGCAACGGCGAGGATCATGGCGGCGCGGTGGCGCAGCCACCGCCCGCGAGAAGGCGGGCCGGCCGACCCGATCCCGCCGTATTCGCTGCAGAGCCGCTCGAGAACCTCGACCGGGACGCGGTCTTCGCCGACGATCCGCTCGGCTTCGCAGCGCAGGGCATAGGGGTCGGCGATCGCGCTCACGGGGCGCACCGGCGCGGCCGGGATGCCGTCGACCGGGCAGGCGGCGATTTCGTAGAACTCGCGGCCCTCTTGGGCGGCGAAATAGAGCTCCATCGCCTCCTCGTCATCGGCGGGCGGGCGCTCGGGTAGCGAGGCGTCCTGCTCTCGGGCTTCCAACCACCATTCGCGAGCGATGCGGGCGGCCTCGGCGACTGCGAGCTCCTCGCTCGCATAGGCGCTGACGTCGCGCCCGTGGCGGTGCTCGAAGACGAACACGTGGACTTCCATCAGGCTCCTTTCGTTCGGCTACGGCGACGGACCGCAGCGGTACGTTGGGCGGCGGCGCTCAGGCGCCGCGCTCGGGGACCGCGACCTGGCGCATGCCGTCGCGCAGCAGGTGGATCTCCTCGGTCGAGTAGCTGCGGGCCGACCCGATTGGACAGGCCTCGCCGATGTATGGGATGGAGAGCGGTCGGTCCCAGCGCACCCCCTCACTGAGCATGTTGGCGAGGAAGCGCTCGGCCTCCTCGGCGTCAGTGGCTTCGACGACGACGGCGACCGCGAATCGCTCCATCAGGCCGCCTCGCCGGCGGCGAGGACCTCGAAGCTCTCCCGGCGCCAGCCGGTGAGGCGATAGACCGTTTCCTTTGGGCCGCGGAAGTAGCCCTGCTCGGGGTCGACGGCGGCGAAGCTGCGACACGGCCCCTCGGGCGTCAGGTAGTCGAACTCGAAACGCACCAGGGCGCCGGGGATCACCGCCGCCAGGTGTCGCAACCGGGCCCGGCAGCGCGAGCGCCACTCGAGTGCCTGCTCGTTCGTCGTCGGACTCAGCAGGTCGAGGATGTGGGCGGGACACTCGCTCGGCGATGGGCCCTGAGACTCCTCCATCTCCTTCCACCCAAACCGAGAGCCAGCTCGCCCGGTGGTC
Organism: uncultured Actinomycetes bacterium; assembly: GCA_963728025.1. GTDB lineage: Bacteria > Actinomycetota > Thermoleophilia > Solirubrobacterales > 70-9 > VAYN01. Next base: position 476,910 of record CAVSIF010000005.1, read on the forward strand.
AGCACGACCATCGCCCAGACCTCGCCGCTTGCCTTCTCGCGGACCGCGGCGTAGAAGGTGCCGCCGATGCCGCCAAGGTGGGTGGCGGCGAGGATCTCCTGCTTGGCTCCGAGCAGCTCGCGAGCGAAGAAGTCCTCGTGACTCTCCCCCGCGGGACGATGCTCGATCAGGGTCCATCCCATCTCAGGCCTCCTTCCGGGCGCGGGCGGCGGGCAGGTCCGCCGCACCGCGGATCAGGCGGGCGCCCTCGATCAGCATCTGGTTTGGGAGCACCGAGACCTCCGAGGTAATCGGCCCGGGGACCGCCGCCAGCTCGCGGCCCATCTGGCGGGCCAACTCGACGGTGACCGAGGTGCCCGAGCGCTCGGTCGCCTCGACGACGATCGTCGTGGCAGCCAGCGCGGCGACGATTCGGTTCCGCGCCGGGCAGCTCCAGCGCCAGGCGCCGGTGCCCGGGGGCATCTCGGAGAGGACAGCGCCCTGCTCGCAGATCTTCTCCCAGACCGGCCGGTTCCCGGACGGGTATGGGACGTCGGGTCCGGTGGCGAGCACCGCGATGGTCCGCCCGTCTTCAAGGGCGCCGCGGTGAGCGCAGCCATCGATCCCGAATGCGAGGCCGCTGACTACGATCAGCCCGGCGGCGGCGAGTTCGCGACCCAGTTCGCGGCCGACCTCGCGCCCGTAGGAGGTGGTACGCCGGGCGCCTACGACGGCGACCGCGTCCGCTGGCGCTAGATCGCGCAAGACCTCGGGGTCGCCGCGACCGAAGATTGCCCAGGGACCGTCCTGGGGCTCGAGCAGCGAGTAGGGGAAGCCCGCAGCACAGCGGCAGAGCGCCCAGCACTCCGCCTCCGCATTGATCTCCTCGAGGCGAGCCTCAGAGAGCTCCTCGAGCGCGGCGAGGATCTCTGCCGCCTCCTTGGGGGCGGCGGTCTCTGCCAGGGTGTGGTTCGGCAGGCAGAGCAGCTCGCGCAGCGACCGGCTGGGTGAGGACGAGCAGATCGCCTCCAGGTGGGGCGCCAGGGCGACGAGCAGGTGCGCCCGACGCTGGCACTCCGGGCAAGCGTGCGGGCGCCAGGGCGGTGTGGCCTCCGCCGGGCGCGCCGGCGAGGGCACCAGTGGCTCGAGTTCGCCACAGGCGAGGCAGCCGAGCTCGCCGAGGCGCTCGACCTCGTAGACGCCGATGCCGGTGACGCGCGCCGCCTCGGCGCCCTGTCCGGCGGGAACGACGATCGCCTCGTGGCCTTCGGCCCGGGCGCCTTCGGCGAGTTTGGCGACGTCGGGTACCGCCCGGACCTCGCCCGAGAGTGCTAGATCGCCGACCAGCGCCAAGCGCTTAAAACGCTCGGGCTCGAGCTGGGCGGAGGCGACGAGCACGCCGGCAGCGATCGCCAGGCCCAGTCCCGGACCGGACTTGCACAGCCGGACGGGCGCCAGGTTGACGACGACCCGCCGGATCGGGTACTCGAAGCCGCAGTTCACGAGCGCGGCCCGCAGTCGCTCGCGTTCCTCGCGGGCGGCGGTGTCGGCGATGCCGACGATTGAGAACGAAGGCAGGCCGCGGTGCACGTCGACCTCGACGCGGACGGCGCGGGCCTCCTCGCCCTCGAGGGTGAAGGAGGCGACGCTGCTCAGCATCGCGCCTCCCCGGTCAGAGTTCGGTTCATTCTCAGTTCCTTTCGTGGGGCCGCGCAGGCGCAATGCGTCGACGGCCTTGGTGTGTGAGGCAACCGGGGCTCAGGCCCCCGAGCCCTCTTCGATCTCGACGATCAGCTCATTGGCGATCGCCTCGAAGTCGACGGACTCCAGAGCGCCGGCCAGAAGCACTCCGGGGACGCTCGGCACGTTCGAGCCCGAGCCGGGCCGGTCGATCGCCTCGAGGCCGGAGACCTCTTCGGTCAGGACCTGCAGGGCGTAGCCGCCCTCGCCACGGGCGACGTGGCGCTCCTCGCTCGAGAGGTCGAGGCCGCCGATCGCGCAGCGCAGCTCCTCGCGGACCCGCTCGGCGAGCTCGGGCTCGCTGCCGAGCAGCGCGTTTCGCAGCCGGCCGGTCAACTGGTCGGCGCTCATCGGCTCTCGAACTCCACGCTGCCCGGAAAGGTCCCGGTGCGAAGAGCGTGGGAGACCGCTCGCTCGTGCTCGGCCAAGCGTTTGGGGCTTGTGACCTCGCCGCGGGAGTAGATGTCGAGTGCCCGCACGTAGGCCTCCAGCTCGTCGAGGACGCGGACGCCGATGTCGCCTTCGCAGTAGTCGATGATCGAGCGGCCGAGATCATCGGCTAGGGAGAACGAGTAGGGGAACTGGCCGCCGTCGGGCAGCAGGCGGATGTGGCCGCCGTTCTCCCAGGCCCCGAGCACGCCGACGAACTCATAGCCGTCGCCGACCAAGACGAAGCCAGCGTGGAAGGTGTGGTCCGCGCGGCGCTCAGAGCGCCAGGCGCTGGCCGTCTCCCCAAGCGGTACGCAGAGTCGTTTGATCACGCGCTCGGCGTTCAGGCCGCGGCGCTTCAGCAACACCTCCTCATCGGCTCGGTAGCGCTGCAGGGCGACCTCCTCCTCCCCGGAGCCGAGGAAGCTGACCTGGACTTCCTCGGTGCCAGGGACGGCGCAGAGGTTCGAGACGACCGCGAAACGCTCAGCCTCGCGGTGCCAGGCGACGTCGGTACGGCGCAGATCCGCGGCCTTGACCGGGATCGGTTCGGTTGCCATAGGGCTCCCTTCGTGTGGGCGCGGGCCCGGGGTCGGGCTGGCGCGCCGGCCGGCTGTTGGATCAGGCGGCGGGCGGCGGGGTGGCAGAAATGCGCACCAGTCCGACCGCGGCTTCGACCTCACTGCAGATCGCCTCGTGATTTGACTTAGCGTCAGCCAGCTCGAAGGCGAGGCCCGAGCCGAGCTGGTCGACCTCAGGGCCGTCTTCGCCCCAGGTGACGCTGGTCTCAAAGGCGCTCTGGCGCACCTCGGTCGTCGTCACGACGTAGGGCCCGATGTGGGTCCTGACCCAGTAGCGGGTCAGGAAGAAACGGGCGGCCTCGCCGATCGTCTTCAGCGCGATCGCGACCACCTCCTCTCAGTCGAGGACAGGACTAGCCGACCGCCGGTCGAAGAGCCGGCGCCGAGACGCGGCCGCGCTGCGTGCGGGTACGGCGGTGGGCAGCGGCTAGCGCCGGACGTGCCCGCACCATCGCCCGCAGCTCGCTCGAGCTCAGGTGGCCGAGCAGAGAGAGGGCAGCGGCCGCGCCGGGATTGGTGGCGGTGGCGACACCGCGCGCGAAACCGCGCGCGTGGGCGCGGCGTCGCTTCATTGCCAGGGTGACGAGCTCGGCGGGGTCGAGCAGCTGGCTCGCCCGCCAGGCGAGGACCTGCCGAGCCCGCCGGGGGCCGACGGCGGCAAGCGTCAGCCAGGCCGTCTCCTCACTGGGCTCCGCGCCACAGCCGCCGCGACCAGCGCTTTGGGGAACTCGGGGTCGGCCACCGCGGCGAGGACCTCGGCGAGCGAGACGCTCCGCTCGAGGGCCTGCGCCGCGGCGCGGATCTCCGCGGCCTCCTCTTCACCGCCTCCGAGGGCGCACTTGATTCCTTCGATTCGACGCATCGGGTCCACATGGACTCCCTTCTGCCCACTGAGCGGGCGGGTTTCGATTTCGAGCCCACGACCGGTGTCGGCCGCGGTCCCGCTGGGGACCTAGACGAGCCCCAGGGCCTCCAGCTGGCTGCGCAGCTGCGGATTGATCGGGCGCTTGGCCTCTCGACGGGCGGCCTGGTAACGCCGTCGAAGCGAGGCCTGGCGCTCAACGAGGCGGCGCAGTTCGCGGCCGCGCAGCCCGGCGAGTAGCAGCCAGGCGCCCCACTCCTCTTCGCTGGTGGCCTGCTCGGCGCGCTGCTCGCAAGCCGCGCGCAGGTCGCCGCCGGCCACCAAGACCTCGACGAGCTCGTGGGGCGGGACGATCTGACTCGCCCGCTTGGCAACGAGACGGCGCACCCGGCTGGGGCCGGCGGCGGCGATCGTCATCCACGCCAGCAGCTCGGGGCGTGGGCGGTTCTGGGCGGCGTCGAGCATCACGTCGGTGAACTCGCGCGAGGCAAGGGTTGACATCAGCGCGCCGGTCGGGGTGTCGGCTTCGATCAGCGCCAGGGAGCGCTCGATGCCCTCCTTGGCAATCTCGCCGCCAGCGGTGCTCTTGACCTGCTTGATCAGCTTGTAGCTCGGGTACATGACTGCTCCTTCCTCACCCGAATCCGGGCAGGGGTCGACGGACCCGCGGCGGCTGCCGCGGGTCGGTTGCTTCGTTTCGTATGAAGCCGCGGCCAGCTAGGAGCTGCCGCGGCAGGTGTTCAGGCTTCGCGCCCAGCGCCGAGCTGAGGCGAGGTGGAAATGCCGTCCCCGCGATCAGGCAGGGCGGCGCGGATGAAGTTGGTGGGTCGGGTCCACCGCCCTAGCTGTTCGAGGCGGCATGAGGTCACGCACCGTCGCCACTGGACAGGAGAGGGACCGGCCGCTACGTTGATCCCAGGACGGTCCTCCGGCTCCGTTGAAGTACGTCAGGCGGAATAACACCCGACGATGCGCTTCTTCCCCTATAGGGATTTTTCCGGAGGGCCGTCCTTTTCTTGCGCGGCGTGCGTCCCCACATCGTTCTCCTCGAGCTCGGCCACGCTCAGCAACGTGGGCGCCACTGGACCGTCGTCAACGCGGAGAGCGCCGCAGATCGCGCAACGACCCTCGTCGGTCGCCGCCCGAAAACCGCATCCCTCGCACCTCGGCGCCTCCTTGCCCCGGTGCTGCGAGCAGCCCGGCAGGTGCTGGTCCTCGGGCACGCCTTGACATCCACAGGGCGAGCGACACCGGCTGTAGGGAGTGGCCGAAGTCATGGCTGCCCCCCGACGCCAGCGGGAACGGCGCCCTGGGCCTCGGCTAGAGCCCGCTCGGCGCGGCCAAGCTCGAGCGAGACCTGGTGCGAGCCGCGCCGGGTCGACGAGCTGACCGGCTGACTGGCCTCTTGCGCGACGGCAGCGGCCAGCGAAGTTCGCAGCTGGGCGACCTGGGATTCGAGGCGGCCGGGGGCGGAGGGGTCGAGCTCGTAGAACCCTGCGCGAGTCGTCGAGCAGACCAGCGGGTGGCGGGTGACCTGGTTCAAGAAGACCGCGTCGGGCCGCCTGCCCGCAACGGAGTGACCAGCCTGTTCGAGCAGGGTCAGCCAGGTCCGGTAGTGGATCGGACCCGCGTCCGGTCCGCAGCGAAGGAGGAGGTCGACCCCGACCTCGCGGATCGCGCGGCCGCGCAAGGCGCCAACCTGTTCCTGGCGTACAGGCCCGGTGGCACACAGGGGCTCGAGCGCCGATAGCTGAGCCTCGAGGTCGGTCACCTCCGCCTCCGCAGCTGCCAACTCGCCCTTGCGCTTGCGGGCCTTGGCCTTGGCCTTCTCCAGGCGACCAGCCAGACGGTCGCGCTCGACCTCCGTCGCACGCCTGAAGCGAGCCGAGAAAGTCGCGGTGGAGCTACTCATCGAGGCCGTCCTGCACTCCCGCCAGCGAGGAGTGAAAGTCTCCATCGCAAGGCTTTCCCCAGCTACCGCGTTCCGTGGCGCGGGCGCCGAGGGCGAGGGAGCGGTAGCGGGCATAGCGGCGCGCCGGCGCGCCATACACGTAAGGCATAACCAGCCCACGGGAGAGCGCGGCAGCGGCGAGATCAGCCCCGCCCTCGAGCTGCACGTAGCGCAGCAAGCGACCGTAGCTATCGACCCCGTCCTGGCTGGGGTCGGAGACCAAGACGACGCGGCGCTCGTCGAAGCGCTCCATGAAGGTCGAGGCAGCAAGACTGCCGCACTCTGCGGGGCTGCCGTAGCGGGTGGCGTACTTCTCCGGGGAGTCGATCGCCAACAACCGCACGCTCTTCTCCGCGCCTGAGTCGAGGCGCACCGTCACCGTGTCGCCGTCGGCGACCGAGACGATCCGGCCATGACTGGTGTGAGCCGCAACCGACGACAGTGCCGAGCAGCCCGTGGTGAACAGGCCTGCCAGCACGACGAGGGTGACAGCGATGGTCCGGGTGATCACTCGACCACCGCCGGGCCGCGCTGGGTCGGCGGCGGGTACTCGCCTGAGGCGACCTTGGCGCGGTAGTTGCGGAAACGGATCCACTGCTCCGCCACGACACGGGCGCGCACTCCGCCATCGTCGTGATCCACGTAGAGGCGCACCGCATCGACGAGCCGGTCGATCATGCGCAGCAACTGCGGGTCGGGCTCGAGGCCCGAGCGCGCAGCAGCGAACTCCGAGGGGGCGAGCTCGACCACCGGCACGGCCCGGCGAGTGCCGCGCAACAGTCGGTCGAGCCCGCGATCGACCCCCTCGGGCTGGCTGGGCATCGCGGGGACGAGAGGGGGCGCGATGCCCTGGCCGATTTGAAAGAGCACTCCGCTGAGCGCGAGACGCTCCTCGGCGCTCAGGTCGTCGCAGTGACGAGCACCGTTGATCTGACAGACCAAGAGCGCCTCGAACGCCACTCGCAGGGTGCAGCGAGGGATCACCGGGAGCAGCGTGAGGAGCTTCACGTTTCGTGCCCGTGGATCTGCGAGCAGAGCTTCCGGAGCAAGGCGTCCCGCGCGAGCCTCGGCCTTCAAGTCGGCGATTTCCTGCAACCGGCGGTTGGCCTTCTCCAAAGACTCGGCCCTCTTCTTCTCGCGGGTGTCGACCTTGGCGGGGCGCGTCGGAGAGCCCCCGTACGGCGCTTGGTCGCGGGTTTCTGAGGCGAAGCGACGCTCATTCACAGGTCCTCCGGGCTCCGTAGAGACTGTCCGGCGCAACCGAAGATGCGCCGCAGCTCGTCGATGCACTCGTTGAACTGCTCCCGGCGCAGCGCCGACCCGGTCGGGTAGCCGCGCAGAGCGGCCACCAGGTCGACGGCGCCACCGCCCGCTCCGCATGCGAAGCAGTACCAGCCGCGCCCGACCCCGCGGTAGAGATGGGCGGAGGGGTGCTTGTCGGTGTGGGCGGCGTTGGGACAGCGGACCTTACCGTCGCGACCCGGTTCGACGCCGACGATCGCCCGGTAATACTCGGCCGCCTCCATCGCCCGCCAGGGCTCCTCGCCCCGGGCCTCGGGCGCGCGACGCGAGCGCCGCGCCGGACGCGGGGCCTTGGGGTCGCAAAGCCCGGCGGCGAGTTGGGCGGGCCGGTAGGGCGCCTTCGCCAGATCACACATCACCACCCGGCACCAGCGGGCAGGACGGCCCTTGCTCGCCGGCTTGTGGTTGAGGGTTCCCGGGACCCGCAGGAAGCGGCCGCGGTTGGCCGAGACCGGGTCGGCCCCGAGCGCCGCGGCGAGCCGGCGGTTGAGCGACTCGCATCGCTCTCCGGAGAGCTCTTCGGCCAGCAGCCAATAGACATGGGCGCCGCCGGAGCCCGAGGCGACCACTGCGTGCGGCCGGTGGGCGAAGCGGCGCAGGGTGCCGAGCTGCCCGGGATCGTCGATGTCAACCCAGGCGATCGCGACCCGGTCGACCGAGTCGTTGCCAGGGACAGGCACCCGCATGGTCGCGGGAGTGAAATAGATTTCCCGCTGCGGCTCAGCCCGCAGCGCCCGCACCCGCTGGAGGAACTCCTCGCGGCGTCCGGCCCGCACGAAGTTTTCGAGGTTGTTGCGCCGGAAGACGCCGAGGCGGCCGTTGGCAAGGCGCGGTGCGCCAGCCAGCTCGACGAACCCCGGGCGGGCGGTGTGGATCAGCTCCGTGAGAAGCACCGCATGAGCGTCGGCGCCGAGCATCCGGTCGACCCGGCGCCCGGCCCTATCGCGCATCGCGACCGACTCCGACGGTCCGCCGCCGGGTCCGGACGCGGTGGCCGCGGCTCGCGGCGCCGTTGCCACGCTCACAGTCCCACCTGCTCGGGTGCGACGTCGAGCGCCTCGCAGAGCAGCTCGGCCGTGTACGCAGCCGCGACGCGCGCGTAGCGCAGCCGCTTCTGGCAGTCGCGCGTGCCCTGCAGGCCGAGCCGCCGACACAGCAGAGCGGTCACCTTGCTCTCCTCGGTCGAGTCGCTGAAGCCGGGTGCCCGAGAGCAGATCGCGGCGACCGAGTGCCCGAGGGCGAGCTCCTCGGCGAGGGCACCCTGCAAACGGTAGAGCGGCACGTGGCTGGGGCGCCGGCCACGCTCGATGTCGGCCATAAAGAGGCGACCGGCCTTGGCCGCCTGCTTGCCGGGCTTCTGCAGCACCGCGGCAGCGGCTTCGCTCAGCCTGTACACGGCCTCCTCGCCGTCGTAGAAGTCGCCGAGATCCTCGGCAGCGCGGGCCTCGGCTGCGACGACGCCGACCGGAACCCGACAGGCGCGCGCCTGCGCTGAGGTAAGACACAGCCGCCTCGCCCGCCGGGCCCAGTTGGGGTACTCGCGAAGTGCCCGCAGCACGTGCGCAGGTGGGTAAGAGATCGTTCGCTGCTCCCAGCCCACCGTGGTCGAGGTGATGCGCAAGGAGTAGAGGGCGATGCCTGCCCCGTCGCAAATCACCAGGTCGCGGTCGCTGACTCGCAGCCAGGCGAGAGGCCTGGGCGCGTCGGCCCGCCGACCCGCAGCAGGTGCTCGAAGGCCGAACCTTCGAGGTCGGTGACCGGCTCCCCGCCGATCACCACGGCACTCGTGCTCTCGCATCTTGGGGCCATTGCACTCGCCCCATGCACGGATGTGAGAGGGGCAGCGCCACCCCTCCGGGACGAAGCGTCTCCTTGGAGCTGCCCTTCGGAGCGCCGCCTCTGGCGCTGCTCAGTAGTAGTCGCGACCGCGGCCATTCCCCCCTCCTTCCCGCGGCCAACCGGCCGCCTCGGCTTCCGCCGCATCGATCTCCTCGAGCGAGACGGTTGGGTCCTGCGTATCGATCGCAGGGTCGGCGGCGATCGGCACCGGCTCCTTCCGCCGCCAGTGGCGCATTAGCGACCCGAGGCCGCGCAGGGCCAGGTAGATCAGGGCGGCGTCGACCGCGAAGACGATCCCGGCGAACAGGCACGCACGCAGCGTCGCCACGTCCTTCAGCCCCCAACCGACCGACACGAGCCAGCTGAGGAAAGAAGCGATCGCTTCGGCAAAGCCGCCGAGCAGTAGGACTGCGACGACACGCCGAAACGTCACCACATCTAGGAGGCGCTCGAAGCTCGACTTCATGCGCGATCCAACCTCCAGTCGTCCTCTTCGATGCCCGTTTCGCGCATCAACTCGACGAGCGAGAGGGCAGGAATCTTGTCTTCCCGGATCACCCGCGAGGCAAGGGCGTTGACATCGACCGCATCGAGGGCCTCGAGCCAGTCCGGCTCGCTAAGGCCGGCCAGGATCCCGTTCTCCCCGCGCAGCTGTACATCTAGATGGGCAGTGATGTTGCCGCCCGGGTCGAAGTCCACGGTCCGCAGATCCCAGATCCGGCCGTAGCTGGCCTGTCCGTTCTCAGCTGCCGTCGTGAGGTAGTCGGCGAGTTCGACGGGAGTCGCACAGGTGAAGAGCGTGCCGTTCTTGAACTGGCCGCCCATGGACCCCTCGGAGGTAACGACGGCGAAGGGCGCAACTGGCCTATCCCCGTCCAGTTCGGCTTGGACATGCGACTCCGAAATCTCTTCGGTGAACTCCTCTGCGATTTGCTCCAGCAGCTCCCGCCGGCGCGCTTGACTGTCAAGGCTCATCTCGTCTCCCTTCGACTAGGCGTTGCGAGAACTTGGTCGGGAGACGCGGGCCCACGGCTGACCGTGACCCGCACCTCATGGATGCAGCCCTCGTGCAGGTCGGCCAGCGCGAGGGGGCACTTGGGGTAGTGCTCGTCAAGCGTCCAGCTCGCGAGCAGCTCGAGCGCCTCGGCCTCGGTGGCCGTGACCTCGATGAAGGTGTAGGTGGGATCGCCGGCCACGGCAGCGAAGCGGCCACAGAGCGGCACTCGCCCGGAGGACATCGCGAGGACCCCCTCGACCATCTCGGGGTAGTCGACCTCCCAGTTGCCCCTCAGGAGTCCGAACCGCTCCACCAGGACAGCGAGAGTTCGCCGGCCGCGCTCCTCAGCGGCCGCTGCCGCCGGCATCACCTCCCGCCTCCACAATGACCGGCCCCTTGCCGTCGTCGCGCGCGACGACGTCGGTCTCGCACTCTGATGACGACGCCCGGGCTACGCCGGGGCACGCCCTCACGGTGAGGGATGACGCCAGTGGCTTCTAGGTGAAAGCGGACCTTCCCCGCGCCCGCGCGCGCGAGGCAGAGGTAGGCGCTGCGGTGCTCGCGCGCCCGGCAACGCATACGACGACGCATCTGCGCCTCGAAGGGCTCCCAATCGCAACGCAGGGCGCTCGCCACCTCCGCGCCTCCCGCGCACTCGCCCAAGGTGGCAAGCGCGCGGGAGATAGCGGAGTGGGAGACGTCGACCTCGACGCGGGCCATCAGGCCGCAAGCGGGACCCGCGGCGTGCCTCCCTTCCCCAGCGTGGGGAGAGCGGCGCGCAGGCTCCGACGACGAGGTGAGCGCTTCGGGCTGGCGGCGGCGGCCTCCGCTCGGCGGCGGTCCTCCGCCTCGTAGCGGGCGAGCTCGGCGTCGACGTCCATCCCGACCCAGAGGGGCTCGATGTGGTGCTCGGTCATGGTGTGTCCTCCTTCGCGCAGGTGCGCGAGGTCTCGGCGGAGAGGCACTGGGCTCGCGGGCGCGAGCCGGCCTCCCCGCCCGGGGTTTGTCGTGCGGCGTCGCGGAGGCGGAGATCCGCCTGGCGCGCCGGGTGCGTCTCGGGGCCGACCCCGGGGCGGGACTCGAGGAGCCCGGCCATGAGGGCGGCGATGGAACTGCCGTCGGCGTCAGGCAGCCTGGGTGTAGCGGGGCAGCTGCCCGCGGACCCTGGCGTTGCCGAGCGCCTCGCGGGCGGCCTCGTAGATCGCCACGCCGCGGTCGAAGCGATCCACGTTGCTGAAGGCAACGCCGCTGGCGACTTCGAGCTTGGCCATCTTCACGATCTCCGCCAAGTCCTCGGGGCTCTTCAGCCGGGAGATGATCTGACGGATACGACTTGCTTCCTTGCTCATGGTGATCCTCTCTCTCACCGCCGCCGCTTCTCTGACAGCGGCGGTGAGCGGGTCAGGAGGGGCCCGCCCGGAGACGAGTCCTCGCAATGAAGGAGGGCGGGCGCCGCCTCGGCGACGCTCAGCCCGTGAACTGGTGCCCTGCGCCCGGGGTCAGGCGGTGGCGAAGGGCAGCTCGGCCAGGTGCATGACGCGGGCCCGGCTCGCGGCCTTGATCGCGCGACCGGCCATCGCCAGCGCGGATTTCGGCGGCATCCCGGCTTTCAATTCGCGGTCGTAGATCCGCTGGGCTTCCTCGCGGTGGCCCACCATGAGCTGGTGCGAGTCGGTGAGGACATCACCATCGGTTATCGTCGTCGGTACAGGGGCAGCGTGACCTGAGTTCATCGCTGTTCCTTTCCGCGGGGTCCATAGCCCCGCATCTTTTGAGGGGAGGGCCGTTCGAGCGGTCCTCCCTGTCTTGGGTTGGGTAACTCCGCCGGGCCGCCCACTCGCGACTCCGCCGGCTCGCGCCGCAGGGCGCTTCTCTTCGTTTCACCGATCACGGCGGGCCTGCTTCGGAGGTCGCTTCGCCGGGCTCGGTCAGTGCCGTGCGCGGAGAGGTCGATCGCTGAGGAAGAGGCTGGGGGTGCTGCTGCTCGGTGCGGGTCCTAGATGCGGGGCTTCACGGAGTTGGCGTGGAGCTCGGAGGTGGATCGAAAAGGACGCAAGAGCTTGGTCTTGACGATCGCTGGTGGACTCTTGTTCGAGTGCCTATGTGAGGACCGCTGAGAGCGGGAACTGCCGTGAAATGGCTTGAGAGATAAGGATGCAGAGAGTAGGAGCTGGACGCGATCTGTCAAGGCCATGTCCGCCTGGCTATGCCTCTACGCCTGAACCTCTCTTCCCCTTCGCAGCGACGATTTGCGGACATCCAGGCCGTTCCGCTTCACAGAGCCGAAAACGGAGGGTAAATACGACCGCCAAGGAGACCCGAAGCCGGCCATTTGCGGACTTCGAAATCGCCCTAGCGGACATCTGGCGGACGTGTTTCCGGGCCTAGCGGACGCCTTTTTCCACCTAGAGGACACGACGGATTCGAGTGCAATCATGAACCTGTGCCAGCGTCAACCCACCGAGTCCAGACCGCGACCAATCGAGTCCCGCGTGGTTTCCTTTGGAGTCGATCCCGATGCGGCCGGGTAGTACAGCGAGAGGAGAATCCATGAGTTCACGACGTCTGCCAAATGCCATCAGCCACTTCGTGTCGATCGCCGCGCTCTCAGCGTTTGGGGCAATGGTCCTGTCTGTGGCGCCGGCTACCGCGGCTAACCCCGACGCCTGTGGGCTGGTCACGCAGCACGCGATGGCCCGAGCCTTCGGATTGACGAACTCGGTTCAGCATAAGTCTGTCCTCCGGGCCCCTGGCAATCCCGCGGGCGTCGTGCACATCCGCTGCCAGGCATTCGCCTGGAAAGGCAGGAAGCCGACCAACGCCGCGCGTCAACACGACGGTCTGCTCGCCGGCACCGTCGCCACCTACAGGATCGAAACCTGGGTGGCAGACTCCGGTCCCGCCGCCGGGACCTGGCTGGCGAATTTCCCGAAGAAGCTCGAAGGCCTGAAGAGCCGAGCCAAAGCTCAGTTTCTCGAAGGCCAATTGCGGGGCAAGGCGTTCAAGCCGCCCCTCTTCGGTCTCAAATCTGCCGTCGGTTACCAAGCGCCAAGCGGCGGCCTGAGGAAGCAGCGAGCATTCTGGTGGGACCGGAGCAGCGGAACCCTGATCTCTTTCAACGTGGTGGAGGCTCGGGACAAGCCGGTCGGCGCGTCACTGAGGAACCTTGCGGGTGCGATCGTCCCCAAGGTCGAATAGACCGCAGGCACTGCCGCTGTATCGACCGGGTGGTTCCATGCCCCAACGGCGCGGCGGCCATCATGTCCGACCTCCGGCCCCCTAGCTCCTCAGCGCGGCGGGCTGACTCCGCATTATCTCGTCGCCAGGGAGGCTGACCGGGAGAGTCGCAAGTGTCGGCGAGGTCAACGTGAGCGGGCAGTGTCGCCACCTTGAACCCGCGACGCTTCCCCGTCGTTGAGGAAGCTTTCGTACTGGAGGGACAGACTCGACCGGAGAGGAGCGGTTTTACCGGTGAGGGTCATCCCGGCTCGCTCGTAGAGCCTGCGAGCGGGGCTGTTCTCCCGGACCGTCCAGACTCCGACACGCTCGCAGCCCATCGAGCGGGCGACGTCGAGGATGTGAAGGACGAGGGGGAGCCCGACTCCTGTGCGTTGCGCGGCGGGACGCACGAATACCATCGAGATGTGCAGGAGCGAGGGGTCGGGTTCTCCTGCGCCGTCGTCGAGCCTTCCAGGCTCGGCCAGCGCCATGCCTACGATGCCTGGTCGCGACGCTACGAACGGAAGTGCGTCTGAGGCTGAGAGTTTCGCGCGGATGCGAGCGGTGCGCTCAGGCCCGTGCGGAGCACCACGGGCGATGTTGGCCTCGCGCCACACGCTGATAGCGGCATCAATCTCATGGGGACGCATGCTCCGCACGTTCACCGGCGGATCCTACGCTGCGCTGGCTGCGCCGCCGCCGCGTAGCCGCCACGCCACCACCGACATACTCGTAGTGCGCGCCCATTCCATCGTGGCGGGTAGCGAGGACTCTGGAGGTATCGAGGCGAACGACTCGGGTGCCGCTCCAGGCAGGCACCGTCGGTGAATCTGGATCGACATCCAGTAGGCGGAACTTCCTTCGATCCGAGCGACGCCGATATTCCTGACCCTCGGCCAGGATGTCGGGGTACGGTCCGCCTTCAATCCGCGACAGCCCCTTGACTTTTGCGGTGCTGCAGGAATGGATGTCGAGCGCCGCCACACTCTGGGAGGTCAGGTCGGCCCGACAGGATCCGGTTGCGCCTTGTCTGCGCAGCTCCGCCGGCAGCGCTGACAGCAACACCTCGATCTCGGAGCTCGGATCCCACTCGGGCAGCACCAACATGCACCGAGAGCCCTCCTCGGACACTGAGGCCACGATCATTTCGGTGCGGTATCCGCGCGGAAGTCGTCTCCAGCCGTGAAAGCGATAGTGGATCCCGTTGCCTGCCTCATCGCGGGCAAGTAGCTGATCGAGCGCTACGTTCCCCTCGGATCCGTCCTCTCGGATGACGCGGACCCACTCGCCGTCGACTCTCTTGACCGCGAGCCGCAATCGCTGAGCGCCCTTTCGCGGAAAGAACAGCTGGCCGGCTCGGATTCGGGCGGGATGGGACGGGGTTCGAGGCCCCGGCCCCTGCTTGAGGTTCAGTGAGTGGCCGCCCGCCACCGTCGTCAGCCCCTGTCGAGCATGAAGGCGACGAGGCGGGAGGCCCCGACCCTGTAGACGCCGTCGACCAATTCGGGGCACTGCTGGGAATGGTGAAGGCAAAGCACTGGGACGACTGTGCGCTGCCCTCTATACCGCTGAGCCGCCCACTCCGCGTGCCGGAAAGCTTGGGTGAGATCATGAGGCGCGCACCCCCCCGCCTTGGTCTCGATCACGAACGTGACCGCGGGTGACTGCACAACGTGATCGATGTTTCCGCCACCGCTCTTTTGCACGTCGTGCTCCACAAGCCAGCCAAGCTCTTCCAGCTTCCAAAGACGCGAGCCGACCCGCTCCTCGGCGATCGCACCAACTTTGAAGCGAGTTCCCGCGCGCCCTCGACGCCTCGCATCCCAGGCAAGCAAGATCCCGACAACGATGAAGAGCCCGCCCACTTCCCGTGCTCCAAGCTCACCGAGGATGAGCCCTGCAGCGAGGAGAACAACCGAGCAGGCAGCCCTCAGCAGCGCCTCTCCATAGAGACGCTGGGAGGTGCGACGGACGCTGTGGCCGGCTGCTTGTGTCGCATTCATCCGATCCACGGTAGGAGCCGCGGATGACGGCACGGTTTCGACGATCGCGAGAGCCCCGGTAATTCCGACTCGATCAGCAGAGCGCATGCACCGCTCCAAAGGCAGGTTCGGCGACCCCCAGAAAGCAGTCCGCGATGATCTCGCAGTCCGTCGGCTCGCCCATGGGCAGGTCCGAATCACGCAGGCCGTTCGCCAAGGGCTCAAGCGCCGCGGTACAGCGTGCCAGAGACACGAGAAGTGTCGGCCAGGTCAGCTGATGGATCGGCTGCGGGCGACTGGAGACAAGGTCGAGAATTTCCATTCGGGCATGAGGCGACGGCCCTCCACCCCAGACCTGAGCCGCGGCCCGAATCGCCTCCGCGCAAACGTCGGCGTGCACGCCGAGCTGCTCATCGGCGACCTCGCCTTCTGAAGGCCATCGCGAGCCGTCGATCCGCATGATCGTGACCCGCGAGGCAACCGAGATCGTCTCTTGCACGCGAGCGAACCAGGTGCCGAGGGTCGAACTCGGGTGAACTAGGTACTTCTCCTCTGCCTGCACGATGCCGCGCTGCACAACCATCGTGGCCGCCACTGCTCGGTCCTCCAACGACGTCATCGGGTTGCGGCGGGCCGCCATCGACTTTCTCGCTCAGGTTGCGGGGTCGACCTGATCCCGGGGCTCGATCAACATGAACGACCTGGGGACCGGCCGCCCGGCGCTGCGCCTCTCCTTCGCGTTTCGAGCGCTTCGGATCCGGTCCGTGGGTAGCTCCGCCGGCACTCTCCAGGCCCGCATGGTCCGCTGATGGATGTCGCGGGCGACGGCGACGAAGATGTTGCGGCGGCCGAGGTAGAGCTTGCTCGGAGTCGGCGTCACGCCACGCTCGCGCTGGTCTCGAGTCTGGGTTCGGGCAGGCCCGACCAGATGACTCATCAGGGTCTCGTCCAAGATCTCGATGAAGCGGTTTGCCCGCTGCAGATCGGGGACCACGAAGAAGAGGATCGGCGGCCGCCCGAGATCCTTGTAGCGGGGGTGCGCCTGCCACCAGCCGGTGAGAAAGCCGTCGTAGTCGAGGGCCTTGCGACGGACGGTCTCGTCGTTGTTGCCCCACTCGATCTCAACCAGCAGGTCCGTCTTCACCTTCTCCCCGTCGGGCTTAGTCAAGAGCAGCTCGAGGGTCAGGTCGGGGACCACGTTGCCGAACTCGGTGGCACCGAAGTCGATCGGCGCGTTCTCATGCAGATCGTTCGGCGTCATGCGCCGCGGAGCCTCCCGCCGCTCCTTGACCAGAGGCACCTCGATCTTGCCCGAGCGCGGACCGTGCCAGGCAGCAACATGGCGAGGGGCCAGCGAGCGAAAGCCGAAAAGCCACTCGTTTCGGGCCAGGTCGTGGACGACATGCTGGGCGCTGTGCAGCTCCGGAGCTCGCCAGGTTCCCGACGCCCCATGGTCGGCGGCGTCCTTCAACAGCTCGAAGCCCGCCGTGTCAAGAACGTAGAAGCGCTTTCCGCGGCCGCGAGCCTGGCGCAGGCCGAGCTCGGCTCGTTTGATCATCCTCTGACGGATCAACAGGGAGAGCTCACGGCGGACCTGTCGCTCACCCGAAGACATCATGAACTCGCGATGGATCTGCCCCGCGCTCAGCACCCGCAGCTCGTACAGCGCCTCGAGAATCGACCGCTGCTCGGCGTTTATCGCGTTGTGTCGAAGCTGGGGCGGCTCGGCCTTAGGCTTCTCCCAAGTGATGCTCGCCGCCTTGTCCCTCAGCAGCTCCACTTCCTGATAGCCCTCTCTGAGGGGTTTGTCGGTGGGCGAGCCGAGCGCCGCCACCTCTGCCTCTCGACGACCCCGGCGAACCGTCCGCCCGCGATCCCCGCTCTGCGCCGCACTGGCTGCTTTCGGCTGCACCCTCTCCGGCCGGGGGGCTTTAGCTGGAGCGCCGTCCTCCGCTGAGGGCTCCTCGACCTTGCTCTCCGCGACGGGAGCATCGCCCCCGGATGCCTCGGCGCCTTTCGCACCCCCGCCGTCCTCTTCGCCCCCGACGTCGCTGAGGTCCTCGTTGTCACCACGCCCAGTGAGCTCACGGGGCGGGGCGATCACTTCCGGGTCATAACCCCCTTCCTCTCGGATCCGCTCCTCGAACCCGGCCAGCTTTTTCGGGTCGCGCTCCCATGGGATCGTGACGACGGTGAAGGAGTTGGAGAGCGTCTTGCCGGCCTGCAGGACGGCGATCGCATGGTTGATGTCGAGACCCGTCAGCTGGTTGACCTCGACGCGGGTCCGCTTCAGCTCGCCAAGGTCGCCCTTGCGGTGCGCCATGTAAGACGGGTTGAGGCGGTTGATCGCACCTTCTGCATCCACCTCCGATGAGCGCAGGTAGAACCGCGAGCTGCACAGCGCGTCGATCGCCTGGGCAAGCTCGGGCGTCATCTGCCCGCCGTGCTGCCAGCCCACGGCAAAGTCGAGCCCTGCGGCGCGATCGTCCTCCATCATTTTTGCGATCGTCGGCGAGAAGAGATTGCCGGCGTCGTCCCCGATCACCGCGACCCGGGCGCGCTCGTCCTCCGGCAGCTTCTGCTGGGCCATGATCGAGCGATGGATCAGCTGGATGAAGAACTTGAGGAGAACGGCGCCGTCGGGATGATCGGGAACCCGGGCGGCGACAATCAGAACCTCGCGCCTGCGAATCACCTCGTCGAAGCTGACCGTGACCGGATGGTGCAGGACGGTGTTCAGCCGCTCGTCGCCGAGCAGGGTCTGGATCTTGTTGTAGGGGGCCTCGAGGCGCGCGAGGAACTGTGCTGGTGACTTCGCGAGCTGCGTAGGCAAGACGCGCGCGAAGTGATCCCAGACTGCGTGCCACTGAGGATCGCCGGCGAGCTTGGCGATCTTCTCGGCCCGCCATTCCGCTGCCGACTCGTCCGGTGCCAACCATCTCAGCGTGTGCCAGAAGGTTGGATTTTCCTCGAGAGCAAGGGTCGCCCCCCGCGCCATCTTGAAATACCGCTGGGAGGAGTTCAACGCCTGGCTGTCTCCCGCCTCGTCGCGAGAAACGTCAACCATGGCTTCCGAGAAAATCGCGGCCTCTGCCTGGAGATCTCGTCCGGGCGTCCGCAACGCCATCCCGAACAGCGGTCGGGCGACATCTAGGACGCGGACCGTCCGCCAACTCGGCATCAGCGCCGCGGCCGCCTCGGCGAGGTCGCCCTTGGGATCGAGCACGATCACTGCCGTGTTCGGCTCCGTCGCGCGAACCGCACCGATCCTGGCGAGGAGTGAGGTCTTGCCGCCACCCTGGACTCCCGAGACCTGCACCCCAAACTTGAAGTCCTCGCCCCGGATCCCGATGTAGTTGCCGCGCAGGTCAGTCGCGAGTGCCTTTCGAGCATCGCTCAGCCGCAGAACTTCGGGCGGCGTCGCTAGCTGCGGCACATTGCTGCGCTCGATCGCGACGTTCTTCGCGAACGCGGTCGGGATCTGCCAGAGGCCGGCGATCTCCAGGCTGGAATAGACGCCACGCCACCACGAGGGCAGCGGGTTTGACTCAGCCCGCACCATGCGCTCGATGTAGAGGCGGCGCCTAAGCAGCGGCCGGCGCTGACGCAGGTGGTTCTCGCCTCCCTCGGCGTGACCCTCGATCGCCCCGGCGATATGACGGGCGGCCCGGTAGGACTCTGCTCCAACCCGGATCTCGCAAAAGGAAAGTGATCGGAAGACCACGACGTCGGTGGACGAGCGCTCCTCTCGCTGCTGCACGGCGTCAGGCGCTGGCGCCTCGCGAGCCGGACTGCGCTGCTGCACGGCGACACCGCGGGCGGCTCTCTGAAAATGGTTCGGGACCGGCGAGATGGTGATCTGGACCAGGACGCGCTCCCCCGTCTCGGCCATCACGGAGAGGAGGCCGTCGATCGGCGCCTCCTGGTAGGGCTCAACGCTCGAGAGGCTGCGCTCCAGGGGTCGGTCCAAGGCGCGGGCGAAGGGCTTTGCCTTCTTCAGGCGGACGATCTCCCGCAGCCACGGGCGCAGAGCATCCGAAGCCGTCTCGCTGAGCGGAGTCAGGGTCGCGTCCGGGTAGCGACTGGCCAGAACCCCGCGGAGCGCCTCGACCTGACCCTTGCTCTTCGGAACAGCGATTCCGAGGCGCTGCTCGCGGGCTCCACTCGGATGAACGCCGGCGATCAGCTCCAGGGTCGCGACCGGGGGGACGCCTCTCCACAGGCGCACCCACCAGCGCTCCCGCGTCACGGTTCCGAGGGACTCGATCAGCCCGGCGACCTGTGCCGGCGAAGCCTCGGAAGAACGTCCCGGGGTGACCACGAACCGCTGCATCGAGCGCCTCCGGCGCTCAATCATCCGATTCGCTCCGACGACAAGGGCGACAGCGGAGACCAGAAAGACAGGCCAGCGGAAGAGGGTCCAAGCCGCTCCCAGGACCCGGGCGAAATTCGCCGAGCCGGCGGTGACGTCATCGGCCCTGCCGCTGCCCTGTACCCCGCTCGAGCCCGGGTCGTCGAGGCGCGCCGCGCCAATCGGCGCTGGCCGGGCGAATCGGGCCCCTGGATCCCGACCGGCTTCCGCCGCAGTAGCGGCCCGGCCGTCGGGCGTCGTCGGCACGCTCGAGAGTGGCCGATGCAGTGCCATAGCGCCGAAAGCAGCTGCGGCAAAGGCGATGGCGACCGGTACGAGCCAGCCGCTCCGACGCATCGCGCCCATTACTTCCGTTCCTGATCAGCTCTCAAACTCAAGTCGAGCCCACCTCGGTCGTTGAGATCGGTTCCGCCCCCTACACGGATGGGCGCGGCTCGACGCCACCGGGTTTGTCGCTTTCGAGTATCAGAGGGCTGCGCCTCACAGCTACGTGAGCCCCGTAGACACCACCCCGACTAGCGAAAGCGCTACGGGCCGTCTCCACCGGGCACGGCTTTGGACGGTGCCCCCTCAGGCGCCCGTCCGTATCTGTCCCACAAGCGAACGACGTCCTCAAGCTGCGGCGTCGAGACCTCGATGATCTCAGCGTCTTCCACGGCTTCGAGGGTGTGGACAGCCAACGGCGAGATGTGCCATGACTCCCCCGGCCCAAGCTCCTGAGCAGCCATCTCCTTGACGGAGTCACCCTGCGAGACAATCACCCGACCCGAGAGGACATATGAGGTCTCGTCCTTTTCCTCGTGGTATTGGATGGACAGGCGACAGCCTGCGCGAACGCGAAGGATCTTCCCGGCGTAGCGCTCGGTGTGAGCGAACCACAACTCGCTCCCCCACGGCTTGGAGACTTCGCGAGGCAGACCGTTCTCCATCCGCCAATCCTTTCAACTTCTTCCCCGACTCCGATCACTGACCTGAGCTTGGTCGGAGAGCGATCCTGAGCTGCTGGACTCCGTAGTGAATAGTCTGCGCCATGCCTTATCGAGACTCCTACCTCTGGCGGCTACGACAAACCGTCGGCCACGACCTCGTCCTCATGCCCGGCGCGATGGTGGCGCTGCAGCGCGAGGATCAGCGCATCCTGCTGACCAAGCGCACCGACGACGGAACCTGGTGCCTGCCTGCCGGCGCCGCGGAGCCGGGTGGAAGCTTTGCCCGCACTGCGATCGACGAGCTGGCCGAGGAGACTGGAATCAAAGTCTCGGAGTCCGATCTTGTGCCCTTCGGCTGCCTCTCAAAAGCCGAGACGCACACGATCAACTACCCCAACGGCGACGTCACCCATTGCTTCGCTCTGTGCTTTTTGGCGACTACATGGCAAGGTAACGCCCGCCCGAATGAAGAAGAGACCGTCGAGGCACAGTTCGCTGACTTGCGAGCGCTCCCTGAGCCGATCCACCCCCCCACCGCCCACGTCCTCAAGCTGCTGAGCGCCTATCGGCAGTCCGGCAAGTTCCAGGTAGCTTGAGGACGAGTTGAACAAGTAAGCGGCATCGGTTCACCCGGCGAGCGGGAAGACGCGGACCCAGGCTGGAGGCGAGCAGAGTTCGGGGCCGCACCCAAAGCTCGAGGCTCTGCCAGGAGACGTGGAGGTGGGCGTTGTCACCCGCGTCCCCCGGGTCGCCGTGGTTCGGGAAACCGTTGTAAGCCACAAGCTGGATCGCTGGCGCGAGCGGACACACAGGAGCAGTTCCCGATTCCCCGCAGCTTTCTCGCCAGCCCAACGTTTCGGCGGCCGCACGCGCCGTCTCGTCCCAGCTCTTTCCCGCCTCAGGCACGATGTCGAGAGCGGTCCCGTCGCCGTGCGTGCTGTGACCTTCGCCCTCCCGTGCGGCGGTGACCCTGAGGTGAAAGGTCTGCAGCAGCCAGACGGCGCCAGGCCATATCCGGGAGTCGACAGCCTGGGGAGCGCCTTCGCCGACCCAAAGAGCGGCAGGAAGAGACTTGAAGACGCGCGGCTGATAGAGGGTTTCGACCTTCTGCAGAATCGCCTCGCCCGTGACAACCTGTTCGGCGGCGGGCGTGCAAACGACAGCACCGCCGAACTGCTCGGCATAGCGTTCGACCTTGCGCACGTACCAATCGGCGTGGTTGTAGGCGAAGATCGCGCCATAGGTGTCAGCCGGCATGCCGGAGGCGCTGAGGTAGTTGGCCGCGGCGTAGATCGCGTCTTCGGGGTCGTAGGGGTCGGCGACACCGTCGTCGTTGGCGTCGACTCCGTAGCCCTCCCAGGTTTCCGGCATGAACTGCATCCAACCCTGAGCGCCGGCCGAGGAGACGTTGAGGTTGGTGCCGAAGGAAGTCTCCACATAGTTGATCGCCGCGAGGATCGCGGGTCCGCGAGGCCCAAGCCGGTACTCCTGCGCGGCGGCGGCGTAGATCGGCACCAGGCGAGGCGGGGGGCCATCAGCGCCACCGCTGGCCCTGCAGGTCATCCCACCTTCGTTGTCGGCGGTCGAGGTTGCCCCGGCCAAGGCGGCCAAGATGACGAGCAAGAGCAGGAACCCTCCGACCGCCGCCGCGCCCGCGACCAGCAGCTTTGCTTTGCCAACCTTGGCCGCCAGCTTCAGCGCCGCCTTTCGCTTCAGATAGCTGCGCAGCGCCGAACCGTGCTCGCTCATGGCCCGATTCCCGCGACCACCCAGCCGCCTTCATGCTCGATCAGGCTGGTACTGAGGAGGTGGGTTCCCGTTCTCCCGGCAACGACCAGAGCAACGAGGAAGGCCGGGCTTCCGTCGAAGAGACCAGCCTGCACCGCCGCGATGCGCGCCACGAACTGACGGGGCACCCGACTTCCCGGCGGTACGCGAACGGGTGCCTGCACCAGCTGACCACCAAGGTCAGGAGTCGAGTAGCGGAGCAGGGACTCGCGATCGATGCCACCGAGACGGCCTTCCTGATAGCGCAGATACGCGTTGACGAAGCGACGCGCCGAGTACGCCACCGCGCGCATCTGGGCACCATGCTGTGGGGCCTGGCGCTCCGACTCGGGGAGATCGCGAGCCTGGCCTAACGATGAACCCGCAGTGGTGGGGGCGTCTGCACCCTCGTCGCGGTCAAGGACCGCCATCGCGAAGGCGCTGACCACCAACACCACCACAGCAACTGCGAAAGCGATCCTGCGGCGCGTTGCCTCGGAGCCCATCGCCGATCACCTGCTGATCCAATCCCGCGCTCGCGACCGGCGCTTGGGCCTGGATCCACTGGACTGCCCGCCGTGATCGTCTGCGCTTGGTCCCCTCCCCCCCTTGCGACCCAATCCGCTGCTCGGCCGCCGCTGATCCCCGCCGCTTCGCCTTGGACGGTGAATGTCGACCTGCTCAATGCGATCGGCGGACATCGCGCCGACGGCGGAATGAGTCGCGGCGAGGCTCTCGGCGATCGCGTGGCGGCCCTCTGGGCTGGAAGGGTCGTTGCCTGCTGCCTGAGCTCGCCAGCGATGCTCCGGCGCGTCGACGGGCAGATTCGCCTCGCGGCGGATCGCTTCCCGCGCGCCCTGTATTTCCGCCTTCCCGTGGACTGGCAGCCCAGCCGCCTCGTTCGCGCGGACACGGTTGAGCAGACGTCGGTCGGCCTGCGCCTGGGGCCTCGAACCCTGAAGCTCCCTCTGCAGCTCCTGCAGTCGCGCAGCCTTGGTCGCGGCGCTGTGCCGCGTGGGCTCGTCCAAGCTCGACGGATCCTCTCGCAGACTCTTGACCTCGGGATCCGCGCGCAGATCACCAATCTCGCGATCCATCGCTGAGCGCGAGCCCTCCCGCGATTCCGCATTTGCCCTGGCGACGTCCAGGCGCTGGTGGGCCTGACCATTGAGCTGGTCGGATGCGCCCTTTTGCCGGCGACGGGCCTCCTCATCTTGATGGTGGCGCCGCCGATCGCGCCGCTCCTCGCGGAAATTGCCGACCGCACCCGCAGCTCCCCTCGCGATCCGATAGCCGAGATAGCCGCCGGCGAGCGCCCGATAAAGGCCGGCTGCGCCCCGGTCGCCTGCGGGGTCAACCTGAAACAGGGCGAGGTATCGATCCCTCGAGAGAAAAACCGCCCACCAGAACGCCATCACCGCAATCAGGCCCAGCGTCGGCGAGGAGCGGCCGATCGCCGAGCCAATAACGGTCGATCCGAGCAGGACGATCCCGAGTAGCCCGCTGAAGACGAGCTTGGCGACGATCGCCCCCAGGAGAGCCGTGAGCCATTTGGTGAATGCGTTTCGACCTGCTTGCCCAAAGACCGGGAGGAACATTGCGAGCGGGGTCGCGAGGACGAGGACGAGGGAGGACGCCGTCGCCATCACCAACTTCATCGCCAGCCAGAGCAAGAGCAGCAGGCCACCGAGCAAGCCGATAGTGAAGATGAGGACCATCACCATTCGGGTCAGGACGCCGCTGCGACCCTGCATCGCGACCTTGTCTGGAGCGACGCCATCGGTCCCCCCGCCGATTGACAATTGCGGGCCGATGTTCATCGGCAGTCCAACGTGTTCGTCGGGCTCGCCGTTGTAGTAGTCCCAGAGCTTGTCCCGAGGACCGCTCTGCGGACTGAAGCGCAGGTAGAGATCGCGGATGGTTGGCGCCCGGCCGAACAGCCCCGAGAGGTTCTCCGCGAGCGCCTGCGTCGCGAGTTCCGGGGCCGCCGGCAGGCCGGCGAGGAGCTGCAGGGTGAAGGCGTCGCCGTCGTCGAGGCCGCTACGCGCGGCGTCGACTGCGTCGTCGGACGGTTTTGCCGTCATGCACCAGTGGACGTCGGAGAAGTTCATTGCGCAGAACGGCACCTCCGTCATGCGCCCCCAGACCGAAGCCATCGCGTCGTTGTAGGAGCGCATCGGGGCACTGACGCGGCCCGAGGAAGGCGCCGAAACGGCCGTCAGCGAAGCGCTGTTGACAGCCTCGGCGACCCGGCCCACGGTGTCGCGGGGCGAGTGGATGATCCACAAGCCGCCGAGCATCATCACCAGCGCCATGAGCATCCCGGCGAGGGTCTCGCCGGTCCTGCGGCGGACCAGCCCGTTGTAGAGGCCCCAGCCGCCGAGAATCACGAACAGCGTCGACATCCACGGCGAGGTCAAGTGGTTGAAGAAGCTGGTGAGCCCCGTTCCGATCTGGCTCAGCATCCGGTTGTCGGTGAATGGGCTGAGCGAGAAGGTGAAACCGAGGATGATCAGGCAGCCCTTCAGCATCATCAGCAGCACGAGCCAGAGCACCGAGAGCAGCTGCAAGACGAAGGAGACCGCGGGGACGAAGAGGGAGCTGATGAAGCCGCCCGATTCGATGTGGATGTCCCAGCCGTAGTTGCCGACGGGATAGGCAGCCTCGGGAGAGCGCGAGGATTTGCAGTTCCGGATCTGCCGCGCGCTCAGCTCGCTGGGTTCCCCACAGAGCGGGTTCTCGATTCCGAGAACCGCGGTCGGGTCGAGTGAGCCGCCGTAGGGAATGACTGGCGTCGTCAGCCCTTCTGCGCCCGGCGCGGCTCCGGTGGCGACACCGGGTTTGGCTTTCCCGGCGTCGTCTTTCTGTTTGCCTTTCCCTTGATCCTGGGCCCCATCGGACTTCTTGCCGGAGTTGTAGGCCCTCCACTGGGCTTCGGTCCAATTGAGGACTTCCCCCTTGCAGAAGGCGGGGTTCATCGCATCCGTCACCGGAGGGTCGAACTTGCCCCTGCAGACGTCGAAGACGGTGCCGCTGGAGGTCGAGTAGACGCGGATCAGCGTGATCTGCGAATCGGCCTGGGCCGAAGCGGCTAGCTGCAGCGTGGCGAGAAGGATCGCGATCGCGATCCCAAACGACGCACGGGCCCTCGGGCGTCTAGACCGGCACATCGGTGATCGCCTCATCCCGGTCCTCTGCCCCGTCATCGCGCGGCGGCGGCGTGCCGAAGAGCACCGACAGCCGGGACTCGCAGAGGTCGATCTGCAATGGCACCGACTGACCGTTGATATCGCGGAAGTAAAAGCGCCCTTCCTTGAAGGTCATGAAGCGCTGGATCAGGGCCGGGTCGTCGTCGTCGAGGCGCTGATGGCGCGCGGAGCGCTTTGCTTCCTCCTCGGTCTCCACGCCGCCGGAGAAGTAGGCGCCGATCAGGCCTTCGATCTCTTCGGCGTCGATTCCCAGCTGCGTGGAAAGGAGGAGGCTGATGTTTTCGAAGCGGCTTTGGCGCGAGGTGCTTTCAAGCAACGCGCGCCCCAAGGCGGAGTTCAAAAGCACCCAGGCCTCATCGAGTGCGATCACCGAGTGGCGCTCCGGATTGCGAGCGCACACCGCCAACGCATACATCACGATCAGGCGCAGGAGGGCAACGCCGACGCGCTCCTCGGTAGTCATTTCGCTGCGGGGCGTGTTCGGTCCCGGCAATACGAGATTGCGGATCTGGATCAAGATCACCCGCTTGGTGCCGATCTCGGCGACCTCTTTTCCGGGCAGTCCGAAAGCCAGCCTCGCTAGTCCGGCATTCGCATGGACCGCCAAGGCGCGACCCGCTTCTCTTGCGACCTCGCCGCCTTCCTCGAGCACCTCGACGAGCTCGCCGAGAACATGGTTGCGCTCGGCCCCGGCGCAGACCAGCTCCACCGCAGCGCGGATCTCCGTCTGCCACGGCGCCGGCACCGGGGCCGGCAGCACATCCATGATGAATCCGAATGCCGCGTCCGCCCTGCCGTCGGGCGATGCGATCCTCAGCGGGTCGATCAGGCCCTGATAGCCATCCTCGGCGGAGAGCACTATCTGCTCCATCTCCGCCGCGACCTCGGGGATCAGGTGCAGCTTATGATCGGGGTGCTCCGGCGTCCCCTTCGGGTCGATCACAACGATCGGCCCTGAGCCCTGCAGAAAGGCCTGGTAGCTGAGCAACTCCATCAGGACCGTCTTGCCCGAGCCCTGCGCGCCAGACATGAGAATTGGCGGGGGACGGTTTTGCTGGGAGGCCTCTGCGAGGTCGAGGCGGATCGGCTGACGAGAGGGCGTCAGCGTGTAGCCGATGCAGGGCCCCATCTCCGAGCCCGCGTGGCTAACGGCGGTGGGCACCATCGCCGCCACCTCCTCGGGCAGGAGGTGCTCGCGGTAGGCGGATAGCGGGAACCGCTGCGCAGGCAGCGTCGAGAGGAAAATCTGGTGCTGAGCGCCGATCGGGCGGTGAAGCTCGATCCGTTGGCCCACCTCCGACCGCAGCCGCTCGATCCGTTCCTCGAGCTCTTCCTCGCCCGTCGCGCTGGAGACAACGTAGGTCAATGCGCTGCGAAGAAGCGGCGGGTGATCGTTGCCACCGAGACGCCGCTGCAGCGCCCGCGCCTCGGCAGGCCGGTCCTCGGCGTCGGGAGATGCGCCGTGGTCAGCGGATGCCTCCTCTCGCCACATCTGGTCGGCATCGACCATGCGCTTGCGAGCGAGCCGCTGAGCGTCGCGGTTCGGCAGGTACTCGCAGTGCAAGGCGCAGTCGACTGGGAACTCGAGGTCGAGAGCGGTGAACATCAGCTCGGCCTCGGGGCCCGGGAATTCGCGCTCCTCGGGCAGGGAGCCGCAGACGAGCATCGCCTGCCTGGAGATTCCCCCCTCGCTCTCTATCTCAAGATGCCGGCGAGCGATCCTGACGCGGTAGTCGGAGTGCAGCCGGAGCAGGTCCCACTGTGCCGGCTCAAAGCCGATCTCCTCGCCCTCCTCGTTCGTGATCGCCAGCGCCTGAGGGCGATAGTTGGCGTCGCTCATCGGGTCTCCCAGGCCGCGCACATAGGCGTGGCGCACCAGCCAGACGATCTCCGAGGCGAGCGCCCGCTCGGCCTCGATGAAGTCGAGGATTCGCTCCTGCATGCGCCGCTCGGCGCGTTCGATCTCTACGAGCTTCGAGTAGCGCAGGCCGCGTGCATCGTTGATCCCGATCGCCGCGGCGAAGCGCCTCCACGTGCCGGCGACGCCGCCTTCCCCGAGGAGCTCGGCGATTCCGGTACTCGCATCCTGGAGCCGTACCGCGAGATAGACATTGGGGCGCACCGTCTCGCGATCGGACAGGGCCAAGGCATGGGCGCGGAGCATGGACTCAAAGGCCGCTTTACGGCGCTCGATCTCCTCGGCGCTGCCGTGTCGTCGATCGAAGGTGCGCCAGGTCGAGGTGAGGTACTCGTGGACAGAGAAGCGGCGGGAGATGCGGAGGATCTGGAAGTCCGCCGAGATCCGATGGACAAGGCCCTCGAGCTGGCCCATCACCTCGAGCTTGCGTCCGGTGGAGAGCCCGGCGTAGCTCTGGCTGCCGAGCTTGTAGACAGCCCAGGCGTCCCCCAGATCGTGCCCGAAGACGATGTTGCCGTAGATGAACGAGGGGTGCGGGCGCGGCTCGCTAGTCGGGAGGCGAATCACTCGACCACCACCTCGCGACCACGGGGCACCCCCACAACCTTGCCTCGCAGCATCGGCGCCGCCCCCGGTCGACGTCGGACGCGGTAGCGGCGCGCCCGTGCGGCGCGCTTTTTTGAGTCGCGCACCCACGGCGGCGCTCCCTCGACTCGGACCATCGCCGGGTAACGGAAGGTGACCTGCGCAGGCCCCCTGATCCGCCCCCTGACCAGGAAGGACTCCCGGCCGTCGTAGGCAACTGCGACCTCCTCGAGCGGCAAGACCTCCTGGCCCTCTACAGGACATGGCGACAGGCCGGCCAGCCAGCGCGGGCGAAGTGACCAACGCAGCAACGACGCCAAGACGTGGTGGGGCGGCCGTCCGTCGATCCGTCCCTGCATCAGGAGGAATGCGCCGAGGACCGGCAGCGCCAGGAAGGAGATGGCCGGGGGCCAAACGCTGACCAGTGCGCCGAGCAGGGGCAACCGCGAGGCGGCGAAGACACAGAGCCTCCAGCACCAGGAAGTAGCCGATGCCACGCAGCGGAATGCCGTGCGGGTACGGGATCCGGAAGCGGTCGAGACGAAATAGCCGGCGCTCGATCCGGAATACCCGCCGGTAGCCCCGCAGCTGGATTCCCCTCGATTCGACCATCTCGGCGCGCCCCTCAGCGGCCCCGCCCGTCCCGTGGGGGCCTTGGCCCCTCACAGCACGAACTGGTAGATCGAGCGGTAGAGCGATTCGACCTGGTCGGGGACCAGGAGGAACGCCCCGACAACGACCGCCGCGACCAGAATCGCGACTGCCGCCCCGGCGTTTCGCTGGAAGACCGCTACCGCGAGGGCGATCGCAACGACGATGAAGAACAGCGGGGCGAGTTCGTTCTGCAGGAGGCTGGCGGTACGAGACCCAACCTGGGTCCGTGCCCCTTCCCCTCCGCCGCCGCCGCGGCCAATCGCCGCGTCCGCTTCGGACACTGTGGTGATCGCTGGCATGGGCAAGCTCACGTCGGCGCTCGGCGCCGACAATGCGACGCTGAAAAAGCCGACGAGGAGCAACACCCCCAGCGCCGTCAATTTGCGCATGGGCATTCCCCTCCTCGAGGTGTGCGTTTGGGTGATGTGGCCGGCCGCGGTCATTGCGGTCAGCTCTGCTGGGAGATCGTCTGGACGTAAGTGACTCGCCAGCCAGGGCCCAGGCGGGGGTCAGCTGCGCTGACCCTCCCTACGCCAACCTCATAGCGCAGCGTGTAGGCGCCGCCCCGAGCATCGGTGGCGCTGATCGTCGCCAGGACAGCGCCGCCGCCGGCGCCCTTCACCCAGTCGAGCTGATCCACCCCCTCGAGGCTCAGCTGGTTCGTGGGCAAAGTGACCGTCGCCGCGCCTGCCAGGTCGGCGGAAAGGTTTTCCGCATCGCCTGCCAGGTAGTTCGCGAGCGCGCGCTTAACCAGCGATGAGACTTCGGCGTCATCGACCGGCTCGCCGCCCTGTTCTGCAGTTGAGCCGGTGGTGCTCAGCGGCGGCCCGACGAACGACGGATAGCCCCCGAGGTAGATCGCTCCGCCTCGCTCGCGATCCACTGGCACCGAGAGGTAGATCGGCTGCGGGCCGGAGCTGAGCTTGGCGGCGACCGTAATGACCACGCCGCCGAGCAGAGGACGCTGAACCTGCGCGACGTTTGCCCACAGCACCCGCTGAGAACCAGATTGGGGGGGTGAGAAGCCAGCACCAATTTCGAAGCCGGACGCGGCGAATGGCACCAGCGCGGCTTCGCGCTCTTCAGGATTGGCGCTGTCGTAGGTCAGGTAGGCCTGAGCGAAGGCGAGTGCGAAGCTCTGCTCGGCATAGTCCAAGGGCGGGCCGGATGCCGGCAGCGGGATGCTTGGCGAAGGCGGGGCGAGAACCGAGCGGACTCCGGCCAAACACATGAGGACCACGAATGCGAAGAAGGCGTAGCGAGGCGCCCGCGCCCGAATGCGTCCGTAGCGAGCCGAGGATCGCAATCCGGCCAGCCGCGCCTGAGCGGAGGTGATGGATTTCGTCGACTTCTCCATCGCCGACACTCAGAGCCCGAACTCCGGCGAGTTGGCGCCGTCCTGAAGGCCCGCTTCGCTACTGGACGGGGGCGGACTCGGTTCGGGTTCGGGGGTGGTTTCCGGAGCAGCTTCGGGCGCCGGCGGGATGTATTCGGTTGGAATCTCCTCCGAGGCACCGCTGGCTTCTTGGGCCTTCTGTTTCCTCTGCTTCGTTTCGGCTCGCCGCTCGCGCTGCGCCGCTCGTCGGTCCCTACTCCGGCGAGCCCTGTGCCTGGTCTTTGCGCGTCGCTGGCGCACCTGCTGTTGCTCTGCGGCACGCTCGCGGCTTGCGCGCAACCGCTCGGCTGCCGCATTCGCAGGCATCGTTTCTTCCACGGCACGCTCCGATCCGACGGCAACGTCGCGGGCCGGCGCGGCGGGCCCGGAGGCGTCGATCGCCCCGATCGTGGCGCGACCGACCACGAGCGCGAAAACGGCAAGAGCAGTTGCCGCCAAGAGGTGCATCCGCCGCGAAGAGGGCCCGCGCCTCGCCGACGATGCTCGCTTGGAGTCGCCTCGGGGGCGCGCGGCCCTCTTCGCGGCGGACGAAGGATCCTCGAGCTCGTCGAGACCACCCTCGGGCTCGTTCAGGCCATGCCCGAGTTCGTCGAGGCCATGCTCTGGAGGGTCGGCGAGAGCGACCGCCGAGCCTCCGAGCAATTGATCCTCCTCGAGATCAGGGACCTCGAGGTCACCTCCCAAATCCTCGTCGCCAAAGGAGAAATATTCGTCTTGTGCCATCGGGCGTGTTCCTCGGTGTCGTGATGTGCGACGCGCGTGGAATCCGTCTGCACCAGCGCGCACCCCTCACACGCGCGAGCGCGGCGTCGCGCCACCCCCTGAGGCCGATTAATCTGCGAGCCGTCCCGCCGCGCCGCCAGTACCGGCCGCCTCCAGCTCGAGCCGAACATGCCCAGACAGGCGTTGTCCTCCCTGGCTCATCTGGCCGGGTAACCGCACAGTCCTTATGGAGCCCCGCTACCTAATCGCGAGGAAGCCGTGGTCTCCGACCAAAGTCAGAGCCCGATGTTCCCACCGCCGCGCACGGGCGCTTCGCCGCCGCCCCCACTCCCGGTTTCGGGCGCAGGTTCAGCTTCTTCGCTACTCGCGGCAGGATCAGCCGAACTAACAGAAGGCGCTGCACTGCTTTCTTCCGCACTGGGCGCAGGGGACGACCGCGGCGGCCTGCCGGTTGATCCCAACCCGAGCTCTTCATCGGTCTGGCGCGCACCCGGAGGCGACGTGGGGCTCAGTGGTTCTTCCCTGCCGGATTCAGATCCTGCTTCATCGGCGGCCTGAGGCTCGTCTTCGACCTTTGGCTCGGCGGCCGGTGACGGTGCCGGTTCGTACACGGGAGCTGGCAAATATTCCGGGCCCGCAGGCGACGTGGGCTCCGCCGTCTGCTCGACCACATCAGGATCTTTCTCCCCCTGCTGCCATCCCACAGCCGCAAGCGGGCTGACCCCAAGCACAGCGCAGGTCGCCCCAACTGCGATCCCGCTGCCGACAACGCCACAAGCGCCGGCGACAACTTTTGCACTAGACATCCCGAGGACCTGGCCCGTCGCCGCGTCGCCACCAGAGCCCGGCATCGAGGTTGCCGTCCGGATTGCCTGCTCTCGGAGCTTCTCACGTAGCGCGCGCGAGGAATCAGCAATGGCCTGGCCCGCGTCCGCCAAGCGACTTGCCGCAGCGACAAGAATGTTTCCATGATCGGGGACGCTCGCAGCGCTGATCACGCCGAGTGCGCTCGCGACGTCGTGCAGGTAGCCGCGCATTTCCACGACCGTCAGCCTGCAAGCCCGACAGTGGCTTAGGTGTGCCTCGATCGCAGTCACTTCTTCCGCTGGGATCTCATCCGCAACAAATCTGCGCAGGAAGTGGTGCTTCATGTCCCTGCACCGGTCACCGCGATCAATCTCTTCGAACGCCGCAAGAACGCGAGCATTCGCCCGCTGCATGATCTTTCGGTAGGTGCGCCTGCTCAATCCCGGGAAGTTCTCGAGGATCTCATCGGGTTCTAGCCCCAGCTGATGGCGCTGGACGAATACCTGCCGATCGCGCTCAGACAGGGATGCGACTGCCTCTCTGCCCATCGCGACCATCTCGTGGCTTTCAGCCACTTCGGCAGGCGTGTCTGATTCCTCATCAGGCACTGCACCCGCCTCAACGAGCGGCGCCTGGCGCAGGACGCCCTGGTGGCGCCGCTCGTCAATGAGACGACGATGACACGCGGTCTTCAGCAGGTTGACCATCTGCGGCACCGCGAACCGACGCGAGACGGGATCTACGGTTTCCATGACTCGCTCGAGGGTCGCCTGGAAGATTTCCTCGGCTTCCTCCTCCGAGCACCCAGCACCACGCAGCTGATGAAGACAGCCGGCTCTGGCCGGCGCGTAGACACGGCGAAAAAACTGAGCCGCGTCGGGACTCAGCTTGCCGCTCCCTGCTCCAACCACCACATCCTGGCGAGCAGCCTCCATGGCCTTGGGTCTTCCTCCTCTGTGCTTATCCGGTTGACCCCGTAGGTGGCGTGGCGTGCCGCAACCTACGGGTCAACCCGAAGTGTTTTATGTCCACCTGGCCTCAGGACCTATCCCAGCCCCCCTTCTCGAAGTTGCGCTTGCCGCTGATCCCGCTCTTCGACCCTCAGCGCAGCTACGTCGATGCCTCCGACGCTCGCCCTGGCACTTCGTTTTGGAATCGCCGGCCTTCCCCTGATTCGCTGCATGCTTTCCTGACCGGTGCTGTCGCTGGGGATAGACGATCACCTGAAGTGGCCCTGAGCTTCCCCCGTGGTACGGGTAACCGCGCTGCTTCCGCACCTGGGCCCGCATGATGTATTCAGTCGCGACGTCGGTGCGGGTGAACAAATAGCGGCCCCCATAATTGCCCTCCTTGCCGGTGGTGAAGCGGCGAAACACGATCCACCCGTTTCCCTTTCGGGCCTGGAGAACGACCTGAACAAAATCGTTGTGAGGTCCAGGCACCGTGCCTCGGAACCGAGCTACTCCCTTGTTGTGGACGGTCGCGTCGAGCACCTCAAAGGTCGGCCGCACCTTCGTGACGAGCTGAACTTTGCTGCTGATTTCTCGATGCTCCGAGCGATAGTCGACCATGAGGTGGCGCGAAGCACCCGGCTTGACGGCGAATTCGTAGCCGCCATCCGCGCCCGTAACTGCGACTCCCAGGAACTTCCGAGTTTGATCGGTTACGACCTGGCTGAACACGCAGATCGGCGCATTCGCGACCGGCGCACCATTGCCGTCGAGCAATTTGCCGACGAGGAGCGCCCCGCGGCCCTGCTTCACGAGCTGGCGGCCCGCGCCTTCGGATCCCAGGCTGCTGCTGAGAAGGGCGCCCGAATCGGCGTCATCACGGACGCAGTCGTAGACCAACGGCACGCTCACTGGAGAGCCCACGTTGCCCTCGGCATCCGAAAGCCAAAGCTGCAGCGTAAAACCGCCTCGATTCCGCGGCGTGTCGAGGCTCTTGATGGTCTCGATGCCCTCCCCGGTCACGGTTTTCTCGGGAACGACCGTCCCACCTTCGGCATCGACGACCCGGTAGTGCGCCGCGTCGATCGGCGACCCGGAATCGACGAGGTTGTTCCAACTCATGTCGAATCCATCGGCACCTTTCGGGGTCTTCGGCGCAACGACAGAGAGGTTCTGGGGAGCGGCCGGCGGGACCGTGTCGTGCGGGATCGGCACGCTGGCCGCGGGGCCAGCGAAGCCAACTTCGTCCTCGAGCCAAACGCGAAGCCGGTAGTCGCCGGGCTGCTTTGGCCCCTGGATGGTCTGTAGCGCCGTTGGATTGACCCCTCCAACCTCTTGGGCCGGCGTCACAACCTCTCCTGCAGCGTCGACGATGTTGTAGTAGGCCTTCCTGATCGGAGATCCTTCGTTCGGAGGCAGGACGAACTGAGCACCGAACTGATCGAGATAGCGAGCAGGGTTCGACGAGAGGACGGCCAGACCCCCCGGCGCCCCCGGTGCGGTGTTGTCAGTCGCGATGGTGCGCGCCGAACAGGTTTGGCCTCCGGTCCCGTTCATGCCCTGGTACTGCCCGAAGTCCTGCGCGCATGCCTGAACGGTGTGGCCTGACCCGTCCTTGAAGGCAGCCGTATTGATCGAGATTGAGCGGCTCCACGGCCCCCCCGTCGGACAGGGGGTGTAAGAGCGCGCCCATTCGCTGTTGCTCTGGCTACTCGACGTATTGCATCCGGAGGCATGGTCGAGATTCCAGAGTTCCGCGTTGTCGATAAAGAGCCTCTCCCAGCGAAGCCCTGAACCGGCATCGGAGAGGTTGAAGGTGACGTCCTGCGTTCCTTTGACCCAGCGCCCGGACAGGAGCGCCATATCCGTATTAGTGAAATCGACCCGCGGGTCGGAGTCGTCGGAGAGGATGAAGACGATGCCGTTGAGGTCTGCAGCGTTGTTGCCGCTGACGTCGCATCGTTTCGCCCTCACGCAGGTCAACTCAAAGACGAAGCGATTGAAATCTAGGTAGCCGCCCACTGGCCAGAGGTGAGGGGTAAAGATGGTCGACGAAGGCAGCTGGCCGCTCCCGGTGGCCCCCGCTCCCTGCGACAGGATCTGTTCCGTCGAGCTCGCCGTGCCTATCCAGAACCTGGACCTCCACCCATCGTTGAACTGGTAAGGCTGGCGAGTAAATCCTCCGGCAGCCTTAAAGTGGGTCGAAGCCGGAGCATCGAAGAAAACGTTGGCGTATGCGCCCTGTCGAACCGAACCTGGGGCGTCCCGGTCCTCCTGAATCCGGATCAGAGCGGCGTCCCCGGGTGGATCGCCCCCAGCGCCTTTGCATCGGTTCAAGACATTGAAGATGCCGTTGGGCGTCTCGGCGCTCCTCGTATTCGTGTCGACATTGAAAGGAGTGGTGCCATTGTCGGCGGCGCATGCGACCACCTTGTAGTAGCCGGCATTTGCCACTGAGGCGCTAAACACGGCGACTCCGAACAGGGCCAGCATCAAGGCCAAAACTGCCGCAGCCGCCTGCCGCGTATTTGGCGACCTAAGTGAGTGGGGCATTCCGCTTCTCCTTTGTCCGCTTGGATGGCTCGGCGGGCCCACTTCGGGCCCTCTGCCTCCTACACGGACGAGCGGCACTTCCCGCCACCCCCCTTAGGGGCAGATCGGTCCCAAATCCGACAACCCCGCTACCCGGAGCCAATCCCAGATAATCAGGCGAGTTTGCAGTTCTCAACTCTCGCCCTCCACTGCAGGGTCAGCGCATTCCCTCAAGCTGCACTTGACCCCTCAGAGGTCCCTGCAGCAGTCGAGAGAACGTCACCTAGGCAGGAAGTCAGGCTCCAAGTCGGCCGCCACCAAAAATAGAACAGTTCCCCCGTGTCAAAAAGCACGCCGAGCTGCCATCCCGCGCCGCGCCACTGCTCGAGGAGTTCGCAGCGGCGCCGATCGCCGAGCTTGCGTCCCCGACGACCAGTATCGAGAGGAAGGCCACGGCCCCCTCGAATTGGCCTCTGTTCCTCCTCTGAAGCCGCGAGGGCACCAGTTCCACCACTGGGCGCCGCTAGAGACGACTTCGACATTTGACACGAGCAGGCCATATAGCCTCGCGTCGCGATGGGAAGAGACAGGGGCACGACCAAGAGCTCGGCAACCGCGCTCGGGAATCTCGCGCTGGCTTCCATTGCCACGAGCGAGCGCGACCCCACAGTACGCCACGATGACGCGATCGGGACTCAGTTGTTCCGCTGGAGCGATGGCGCCGTCGCGGCCGCGCGGCTGAGACTGCTTCACCCTGCATTGCGCCGCGCGATTGAGCGGATCATTCCGGGCATCTATGGATACGGCCTCGCTCGAATGCATCACATAGATCAGATCCTTCGCCAAGAGGTATCTGCGGGAATCGACTCCCTGGCGATTCTCGGCGCCGGCTACGACACTCGGCCCTATCGCATGGCAGAGGAGTTGGCCGATGTGCGCGTCTTCGAGGTCGATCACCCGACAACCTCTCGGGACAAGAGAAGGCGGATCACAGAGGCACTTAGCTCGGCCCCAGCGAATGTCAGCTTCGTGGAGGTCGACTTCATCGAGGACGATTTGCTCAACCGACTTGGAGAGCACGGTCACGAGCGATCGACACGTACCTTGTTCTTGCTTTCGGGTGTTTCGATGTATTTGCCAGACGAGGTAATGCTCAAGCTGTTCGATCAGGTCGCCGCCCACACGTCAGAGGGCACCTCGCTCGTATTCGACTACATCGACGCCGACGTCCTCGTCAACCCGGACGGCTACTACGGCAAGGAGTGGGTGCCCTACGCGACCAAAGTCGGCGAGGAGCCGAGGTGGGGAATCTCTGCAGGCGAAGGAGAAGCTTTGCTTGCAAGGCACGGCCTCAGGCTGGCCTCCAACATGAACGCCGGCGACCTTCAGCGTGCCTACCTGCGGCGAGCCGACGGATCAACCGTGGCACGACCCTTCGAGTTCGGCGCCATCGCCCAAGCCTTCGTTACAGGGTAGGTGCGTAACAGATTGCTACCGTGGCCGGCTGGGGAACAAGCTCGAGACTGCCCATCTCCAAGGTGGCCCGCTCGATGGCTGCAGTCGACCCCTCGACAAGCCCAGATTCCATTTCGCGAAAGGATCCAGATGCCCAGCACCACGAACGTACTCGACGAGGCCCGGGAGCTGGTCCAAAAGCGCTTGACCGACCTTGACGACGAGCGCAAGCGCCTTGAGCGCGCTTTGGCCGAGCTCGGTGGCAAGGCGACCCGTCGCTCGCCCGGTCGACCGCGCGGGAGCAAATCCTCTGCGACGCCCTCGACCTCGACGCCGCGCAAACGCCGCAAACGCCGCAGCGGCACCCGCGCCGATCAGGCTGTCAGCGTGATCAAGGGCCAGCCTGGGATCGGCGCCGCGGATATCGCCAAAGAGATGAAGATCAAACCGAACTACCTCTACCGGGTGCTCGGTGATTTGGAGAAAGAGGGTCGGGTCAAAAAGCAGGGTCGCCAGTACTACCCCGGCGACTAGACACCATCGGTTGACTGACGTCTCCCCGCGGACAGCGGCGATAACCGCGACCGAAAGTGATCGCCTCGTGAATGCTCCCGTCTAGCGGTCACGCAGCCCAGAGAGGTCTGCGCTCTGTTTGCAGCCTACGAGCCATTCGGCGTGCCGGGGTTTGTCAGTGACGGGGGATGAACGGCTCGGCGGTCCTGCCCGCCGCAAGCGCCTCGGCGTGAGTGGCCAATCGCCCGAGCTCTGCGAAGTCCTCCGGCCGATCAGAGACGCAAGCTCGGGCGGATAGGGTGGCGATCGCCGCGACAACTTCGCTGTAGGCCTCGTCGGTGAGGCGCCGCACCCAGTCTTGATGCTCCTCGGGAACCCTGGCGAGAACCTCGTGAACCGGCAGGTACTCGCCCGCCGTATCGATGTGCCGCGCCGACGTCCAGCGCCACGCATGGTCGAGGTCGGGGGCGACATAGGCGCGCATATCCTGGCGGTCTGACCCTTCGCCGACCAGCAGGGCTTTCTTTCCACCAGCCTCCCCGCGCTCCCACCGCAGCGGTTCTTCATCATTGAGCTCGTAGAGTTCCAGATCTCCGTATCGACGGCTAAACCGCTCCTGCCAAGTCCTTGCATGGGCTTTTGCCTGTTCGAACTCGGCCCGCAAAATGCCTCCTGCTTTGATCTCTTGCTCCGCGGCCTCTGAGTCATCCTCCGCCGCGCTCTCGAGGAACTCGATCCAGGTCTTCGTCATCTCGAAGACCCAAACCTCGAAAGGGGCCGGCACCTTGTCGATCAACTCGGACACCGAGAGCGAGCGATCTCGGTGGACTACAGGAAGTCCGTCATCGTCAAGCCTCTCCTGCGTCACCCACCAGGTATTGCGCTCAAGACCGTCGGCGCATTCTTTGCCTGGCGCGGTGAAGGAAGTGGTCCATCCACCGAAGGAATGGGCTTCCAAGCGCAGATCGACGCTGCCTTCCTCGTCAACCTTGACGCCTAGGTGCCATTCGGCCTCATCAACGAGATCGAGAAGCACTCCGTCGCTCATAGACCGAGTTTATTCTCGGGGACGAGTCGGATCGAGCCAGCCGAAGTCGGCGCCTTGGCCGTGCTTGACCAGATGGCCGAGGTCTTCCCCTACAAGTTCCCGCCGAACTAGTAGTCACTCCCGGCATATGCTGCGCCCATGGGGTTCAGGACCGGATTGTTGATCGGCGGCCTCGCCACCGCAGTCGTCGCATTGGCAGTCGCCGTGGTATTGCTCGCCAGCGGCGGCTCGGACGGCGACCACGACACCAGCGCCACGTCGACGGACTCGGCGACGACCGCGGATGCGGGCGGTGCGGCCTGTGAATTTGAGCTAAGCGGCGGCGAGGGCGAAATCGAACTCAACACCAGTGGCCTGACGTGCGTTGAGGCCAGGGGCACCTTCGGCAAGTACCGCGACTTAGTGGAAAGCGGCGCGGCAAGGGGCATCGGGCAGACGACCTCACTGGAGGACGGCTGGGCTTGCCAGGAATATCCGCTCGCGGACTACCCGCTCATGGCCCGATGCGAGGAAGGGCCAAGCGCTTCGACGTGGTCGGACTGGCGCCCGCTGCCCATGTCGCCCCTGAGGGCGCGGCGCACCCCGGCCCGCCCGGCGAGACTGTCCTGTTCCGCTCGCCGACCGGCAACATCGCCTGCGAGATGACGACCTCCGGCGTCAGGTGCGACATATACGACACCGTCGCCAAGGTCCCGGCCAAGCCGCCCGGCACCTGCAACGAGGGAAGCGAGATCTGGGGGCACTCCTTCGTCCTGAACACCGAGGGGGCCGAACCGATCTGCTCGGCCTCGTCGCTGATCGCCTTCACCGACGAGGACAACGGGACGCCGATCCTGCGGTACGGCAAGCACGCTGCGCTCGGGCGCTACGCCTGCTTCATGACGAAGAAGGGCGTCGCCTGCGGTACGGACAACGAACACTTCCTGTTCGTCTCCTACCAGCGGTACACCGGGATCTGACCGCCTCGGCGGCTAGTGGCGCCGTGGCAAAATACGCGGCGAACTCCTGTTGCTTTCATCCCACTTGGCTGTAAATGGATCACCCGACCGCACGACCGGCCGGCCTCCAAGGCGGAGTCAGCCCGCCGCGCTGAGGACGCTAGGCCGAAGGTTGGACGTGATCGCCGCCGCTCCGCGGGGGCATGGAACCACCCGGTTCGTAGGTTGTCCAATAAACCGGTTCTTCGGCGTAGTCAATGACCATCCGCGGGGCACCGGTCTCAAGCTTGGCGAGCTCGCCAAGGTGCCAGTCGACCGTCTCGATCAGCGTCTCCATCCTCATCAGCTCGACCGAGATCTGCTCGCGAACGGTGGCCGGAACAGTGGCGATTGCGCGGCCGCGGCTGGCGGTGAGAAAAGTGTGCTGGACGTCCTCGCCCCGGGCAACCTCGGCATCGATCCCGCGTTCGGCGAGCCGGTGCTCGAGACGGGATGCGTCGATCGTGGTGACGATGTCGAAACCGCCCATCATCAGCTCGGCCGTCACCCCGGCCGAGAACGGCAACAGCGGTAGCGGCGCCAGCGAGGAAAAGCTCTGGGCTCGATCGCGCAGTCGGCGAGCGGAGGTGGAGTATTTGATCCGATCGCCTTCACTCCATGCCAAGCCCGCGCGAAATGCCGCCTCACGCGCTTCGAAGTCCTGGCGGGAGAGTCGGGCGGGGTTCGACTCGTCGTAAATCTCGGCCGCCAGGCCATCCTCCAACTCGAGCGCGACGTAAGAGCGCTCGCGAGCCTGCTCGATCGCGGCCGCCGCCTCCCTCACGTGAGACCGATAGGGGACCGGGGCGCAGGTGATTTCGAGCGGACCGCCACCAGCCGCGCTCGGATGGCTGCCGGTGTTCAGCAGCCGGATCGCACGCTCGAGTCGCTTCTCCTGTGACGGGCCCGCTCCCTTGCCGGCGGCCTTGACCTCGGTCAGCCCATAGCGGCGCGGCTCAAAGGAGGTGATCGAGAGGATGTCGCCGTGCTGCAAGCAGCTGGTGATATCGGTGTGAATTGCCACAACCCCCGCCTCCCACATCCGGTCGATCGCCGCCAGCTCGGCTTCCAGGCCAGGTGCGGCGGCGAGGCGATCAACCCGCTTACCCTCGCCAAGAACCGTCGCGGCGCTGCGTCTGAAGCCGAGCAGCGTCCAGGCCAGGGCATCGCCAATCTGACGCAGAATGCTCAAGACGGCACGGGCGGCACGGCGATCGGACTCGATGTTCGCGAGCCTCCGAGACAGTTGCCTGACGCCGCCATCGTCGCCCTGCGTCTTTGCCGCTCTCAACTCGGCCTTGCTGGTCTCCTTCTGTTCTGCGAGCTCTTCCAAAAGCCGCTGGGTGCCAAGGAAGCGAGTGAAGAGGTCGCGGTGGAACTCGTAGAAGTCCTGGGGCGTGGCCGCGGATCGCAATTGGCCGAGGAGCCGTGCAACGGTCTCCCGTTCGCCCTGGTAAAACGGATGCCGCGAAAGATCCTGCTCGCCGCGGGCATCCTTGAGGTCGGGAATCTGCTTCATCGAGAGGGACGATCTCACAGCGCCAAATCTCGGATCCACCCAGCCCCGGTTCCGCGCCCAAGGATGCTCGAAAGGCCTTCCGCACAGACCGACGCTCCGTCACAGCGGCCTGGCTTGTGCTGGTTTCAAGCAGCAGAGAACTGCGGACCTTTTTGCGGACCTCCAGATCAGTAACCTACGTGACCTCAGAGCACCTCGGGTGACCTGAGAGAGTCGTACATCACCTTAAACGCCCTCAAACCATTTTTTTGAGGGCCTTGTGGGTGGAAACACCCGTGATGGTTCGACTCCATTCAGCCGCATGAGAAAACCCCCGCTCTGCGGGGGTTTTCTCGTTTTGAGGACGAGATCGCGAAGGTCGAGGAGACGGCTCGTGCGCCAGTCGGTGCGCCAGTCAGGGCAGCTCGTGCGCGGGAGCAATGAAAGCTTGAATGTCTGGTTTCACTGCATGGCCCGCAGTTGCCACTGACCTCGTGCGCCAGTGGCGCCCAGCGACCCCAGAAGCCCTCGGCGGGCGATCGCCATTACGTGAATACAGTTAATTTTTCATATCAATCAAGGATTCTTCAAGAAATCTGGTTATAGAGCCGGGCCTCGGTGGTGCATGGCTGGCCATGCGAGATCAGTACTTCGGCGGCGCCAGCACTGCCATCCCAACCAAAAGGAGGAGATGTATGCGGCTCACGTTAAAGAGGGGCAGTTTGCTTCTGAGCTTGCTCGCGGCGTTGACCGCCACGATGGCTCTCGCGCCGTCGTCGGCGTCGGCAAGCGCGTTCTGCGGAGGCCAGAAAGTCAACAATGTGAACACGTGTTGGGGGACCAGCCGTCCGATGTCTACAGCCGTAGCTGTGGGGGAAAGCACTGGTGTATGCGTTGGCGCAGATCTGTATTCAGGTTCATGCGCGC
Organism: uncultured Actinomycetes bacterium; assembly: GCA_963728025.1. Lineage (GTDB taxonomy): Bacteria > Actinomycetota > Thermoleophilia > Solirubrobacterales > 70-9 > VAYN01. Next base: position 518,051 of record CAVSIF010000005.1, read on the forward strand.
CAACTGGCCAGACCGCCCATGTCGGCGTGCCCTACAACTGGCATTCCCCTTGGGTGAGAGGAACCGCCTCGGCCTTCACTGTCGTCAATCCACTTTCTTACACCACGTAACCGAAGCCAAAACTGCGCACCCCAGGGGCACAGGTTCTGCACTCCGGAAGACAACCGAGTCACCGCGAACATCAGGTCGGGCATCTCTCTCCTCGTGAGGGCTGGCGACTCGGCCTGTTGCTCGCAACCATGCTCTCCGTGAGCTTGCTGGCATGCGGCACGCAGCAGGAGCAGAGCGGACAAGCGCCAACGCGGACTCCCGGAACCTCACCCGAAACCCTAGAACCGGCAGCGTCTGTCGGCCGCATATCGCCCCTGCTGTCAGCCAACTTCGCCCTGCTCCGCACGCCCGCCGACGGCATCCCTCCCACTGTCAGGCAGAGCCTGCGGATCCCTGGAATACGTTGGGACCTCGCCCGGCTTATCCCGGTCTCCCTACCAGGCACGTATTGGCTGGTTCCCGGTCCCGCAGACCTCTGCGTCGTGGCAATCACCCCTGGGTCACCGGCCGCCGGCGCCGGCTGCGGGAGTGTCAGCCAAGCGCTTCGGCACGGAATTGCGTCCATCTCGCTCGACCCGAGCTCCGGCAGACGCCTCACCGTCGGTGTGGCCCCGAAGGGAACCCGCACCGTTCTCCTTCGGAGTGGCACCTCGACTACCCCCGTGCGCGTGCGCCAGGGACGCTTCGAACTTCGCGACTCAGCTTCGTCGCCAGTAGACGAGTTGATCTTGCGATGAGTTCCAAGCCGGCCGAACCAGCTGAACCCCAGGGGGAAGCCGGCTCAGTTCGTGACCGCCTGCGCGGGGGACGGGCTTGCCCATCGCGGCTCCGCCCAACCGCGCCTTCTCGGCCTTCTCAATCCGGCGTCGGCGCTCTTCGACTTGAGCGAAACCGGCCCGTTGGCGTCGTTGATGGTTCGACTCCATTCAGCCGCATCGGAAAACCCCCGTTAGCAGGGGGTTTTCTCATCCGAGGAGAGTAGGCGCGATCTACAACTAGCGCCGAGCCGAAACCGGATCGGTAGCGCTGCTGATCTGCCAGCGCACGCCGGGGCCGAACTCCAGCAGCACCCCGCCCGGAGTGATCAGCTCCCAATTCGGCGGATCATCATTCGCCTCTTGTGCGACGGGCTTCACATCGAGTAGGGAACCGCCAGAGAGGCGACAGCGCAGCTCGCCGGTCTCCTCGTCAATCTCGGCGTCCTCGATGGCCTTGCCGACCAGCTCGGCCGGATCGGTCGGCGTCCACTCGGCGTCCTGGGTTGCCAGTCGCCACAGCTCCCCTTCCGAGTCGCGGACCTCGACGTGGAGAACGCCGGGATAGGCCATGCGAGCATCGACAATCGGCCCGTGCATCGAGCGCAAGACGTTCGCGGGCGAAGAATCTAGGGCTACGACAGTTGCCATCAGCTTTGTCTCCATTGTCGTAGCCTCCCTACGGGCTTGCCAGAACTGCAGTACCCAGCCCAGCGCGCTCAGCCGCCCGAGCGAGGTCCCGATCCCAGGTGACGAGAACGACTTCCTCGTCGCCGAGTTCGAGCGCGGTGGCAAGGTGGACCGCGTCGTAGCCGCGCAGCTCCAGATCTTCGGCGTACTCGCCGGCGCGAACGGCGAGTTTCTCATCGACGCCGACGGCAGTCAGCTCCGCATAGAGCGCCTCGAAGGCCGCGCGCGCCTCTCGGTGCTCCTCTTCCCCGAGACGATCCAGGTGCCGAGCTGCCGCCAAAGCCGCCCGGCCCTCGGGGTAGGCGAGGGTGCTCGACGCCGCCGGATACGCGCTGCTCCAGAGCTCAGCCGCCAGCTCTGAGCCTCCTCGACGACGATGAGCTTGACCAGCGCCGAGGTGTCGAAATAGAAGATCAGGCCCGCTGCTCGGAGACGAGGTCGGAGACCGAACCGGTGCTCTTCACCCGCGCCGACCGAGGAGAGCGCGTCCCCCGCGGCATCCGCACCAGGCCATGGCGCGCGAGAACATCGAGCGGCCGCTCGCCGAGCCCGCTTAGACGGGCAACGGGCCGGCCGCGCCGGGTCACCACGATCTCGCCTCCCCCTCCACTCGCTCCAGATACTCGCTGAGGCGATCATGCAGCTCACGCACGCCCACTTCGCTCTCGGGCCGATGTAGCGTCATGCAAGCAGATTAGAAGCTACATGGCGGGGTCTCGGCTCAGCCCTTTGGGGTGCAGGGGAAGGGGTGGGAGATGGCGAGCCTGGTTCCGTCCTCGAACAAGGCCTGGCCCTTGGCCATCCACGTGCCGGTCGGGCAGCCCGCAACCAGGAAGCTCTTCTTCTTGCCTTCATAGGTGTACCGGCGGCCGACCTTGAGATCGAAATCGGTGACCGAGCCGGCGCCGCCGGCAATCTTCGGGATGCGCACCTGGATCCGCATGCCGAACCGGCCCTCGTTGATCTTCGTGACTTTTGCCTTGGTGACAATCGCGGTCGGCGCCGGCACGTTGACGTAGGCGTGGAGAAGGACGGTGGTGACCGCCCCTTTGACGCCGCCATTGAGGACGACGATCGGGCCCGTCGCGGAGAACGGCCCCTGTTCAGGGAAGGCGACCTCGACCTCGCCCTCCCCGGTGCCGACGATCGCATCGCCACAGACTCGCTTCACGGTGGCGGTGGTGCTCGCCTCGATCTGGCTGGGCTTGCAGACCGGAAGGCCCTTCGCGTCGAGCTCGATCGTCTTGTCGATTTTCAGGTCCATAGTCTGGAAGGCGGGCGGATGGGTCCCGTCGCGAGTGCTGATTTCGCCGTTGAGGCGGGCGGTGACCGGTGCCTTTCCGTGCCTTGGCAGTTCGGTTGGAGCGATGCCGCCGTCGTCAGCGACGCAGATGTTGCCGGCACACCAGATTTTCCGGTTCGGGCTGCCGATGGCGACGGCAGCAAGGATCAACACCAAACCGACCACGAGGGCGAGGGCGAGAGTCAGGTTCCTGTTCATGGCCCGATCCTCCACGGCACGGGGCGGTCACGCCCTCCCCGATTTGGGGCGCCGGCGGCCGCGGACTGGTCAAAGTGGGAAGCGACGCCAGTTGTCGAGGCGCAGCGCGCTCGGCGACCACTTCCGCGAGGCACCCAAGCCTCGCTAGCCTCCCTTCATGCGCCGACGCGCCAGTGCCCTCCTTCTGCTCGCGTTCGCCGTCGTGCTTTTTGGGTTCGGCCCCGGTCACACGAGGGACTACACGATGCCCAGTGAATCGATGGAGCCGGCATTCTCGGCCGGGGAGGTGGTCACGGTCGATCTCGACGCTTACGACAGTGCAAGCCCCGCGATCGGTGATGCCGTGGTCTTCCACCCGCCACGCGGCATGGAGACCGAACAATGCGGCGTCCCGCGCCAGCCCAAACAGCCCTGTCGCGTTCCGACTCCGAAGCTGAGTCCGCAGATGTTCCTGAAGCGCATCGTCGCAACGCCAGGAGATCGATTGAGCATCCGCCAGGGACAGCCGGTCGTCAACGGCTCGATCGTCCTGGCTGACGTGATTCAGGCCTGCCGCCACTTCGGTCCCTGCAACATGAAACGCGCGATCAAGATCCCGGCAGATCACTATTTCGTCCTTGGCGACAACAGTGGCGCTTCCTCCGATAGCCGCTTTTGGGGGCCAGTGCCCGCTCGCGCGATCATCGGGAAAGTCAGGGCTTGAGGACGACCTTGATCGCGCCGTCTTCCTTCTTCTGGAACATCTCGTAGGCGCTCGGCGCCTCGGCCAGCGGCAGCTGGTGGGTGGTGAGGTCGTCGACGCCCAGCGGGTCCTCATCCCCTTCGAGCAGGGGCAGGATCTCGTCCGTCCAGCGCCTCACGTGCGCCTGGCCCATGCGGATCTGCACGCCCTTGTCGAAGAGCTGCATCATCGGCAGCGGGTCGAGCTGGCCGCCGTAGACGCCCGAGATCGAGATCGTGCCGCCGCGGCGCACCGTGTCGATCGCCTCCAGCAGCGCCGAGAGCCGGTCGACCGCGGCCTTTTCGGTCGCCTTGGCCGCGAGCGCGTCGGGCAGCAGGCCGGTCGCCTTCTGGGCCAGCTCGGCGACATGGGCGCCGTGGGCCTCCATCCCGACCGCGTCGATCACCCCGTCGGGGCCGCGGCCGCCGGTCATCTCCCTGATCATCTCCGGCACTTCCTCGTGCTTGGAGGAGTCGATCGCCTCGACCCTGTGGCGCCTGGCCATCTCCAGCCGCTCTGGGACCGAGTCGACGCCGATCACGGTCTCGGCGCCACGGTGGCGCGCGATCCGCGCGCACATCTGGCCGATCGGCCCGAGGCCGTACACCGCGACGCTCCCTCCCTTCGGGATCGCCGCGTACTCGACCGCCTGCCAGGCGGTCGGCAGCACGTCGGAGAGGAAGAGGTAGCGCTCGTCGGGGGCACCGTTCTCGGGCACCTTGATCGGCCCGAAGTGTGCCTGCGGCACCCGCAGGTACTCGGCCTGCCCGCCCGGCACCTCGCCATAGAGCTTCGTGTAACCGAACAGGGAAGCGCCCTTTTCCTGCTCGCGGTTCTGGGTCGTCTCGCACTGGGCGAAGAGCTTTTCCTTGCACATCCAGCACTCGCCGCAGGAGATGTTGAAGGGGATCACAACCCGGTCGCCCGCTTTGATCTGGCTGACCTCCGAGCCGACCTCCTCGACGATCCCCATCGGCTCATGGCCGAGGATGTCGCCCTCCTCGATGAACATTCCCAGTACCTCGTAGAGGTGCAGGTCCGAGCCACAGATCGCGGTCGAGGTGATGTGGACGATCGCGTCGGTCGGCTGCTCGATCCGCGGGTCGGGCACCTCGTCGACGCGGACGTCGCGCTTGCCGTGGAACGTAAGCGCCTTCATCGCCATTCCTCCTTGCTTTTTTGCTCTTTCACGACGCGAGTCCAAGCGGCACGTCGGGGCGGTTCCAACTCTCGGCAACCCGCTTAGCTGCCTGGCGCTCCTCGACGAGGATCTCCTCCGCCGCCGTGACCACGCCCTCGTCGCCCGCGCGAGCGGCGACCCGTTGCAGAAGCTCGTAAGCGGCGACCTCCAGATGCTCGAAGGCGAACCCGAAGCCAGCGAGCTTGGTGGTCGAGTCCGGCTGGGCGCCGAAGAAGGCGGAGAGGTTGAGCGCGCCGACCTTCAGCAGCGCGTCCTTGACCAGCGAGGGCCCGGCGCCGCGCTCCTCCAGCAGGCTCGCGATCCGCTCGCGGTGGCGCTGGGTCTCCCCGAGGTGCTCGCGGAAAGCGGCCTCGAGGTGATCGTCATCGACCCGCTCGGCGCCGGCCTCCAGCAGCTTTTCGGCCTGCTCCTCGAGGGCGTGGACGTCGCGCAGGTAGGCGAGCAGCACGGCGTCGAGCTGGTCCGGGCCGACCGCCGCCAGAGAGACCTCGACCGCGGTGTCGAAGGACTGCTCCAGCCGCTCCGCCATCCGCCTCTCCTCCACGGCGATGGCGGTCGCCATCCGCGCCGTCTCCTCGTCGCCGGCGCGCTCGGCCAGCCGTTTCAGCAGTTCGTAGGCGGCCAACTCCATGTGCTCATAGGAGTAGGCGTGCATCGCCAGCTTCCCCGGCGTATCGGGTTGAGCCGCCGCAAAAGCGACCATCCCCCAACCTGCGGCCGCGCCGGCCACGTCCTTCAGCTTCGAGGGCTTGCCGCCCAACGCTTCGAGGCGCTCGCGCACGCGCCGCTCCTGGTCTTCGGTCTCGACCAGATGCCGTTCGAACGCCTCGCAAAGGCGCTCGTCCCCGGCGATCTTCGGCGCCGCGCGCAGCTGCGCCAGCGCCTGCAGCTCGATCGAGTGCACGTCGGCCAGGTACTTGACGAGCTGCTCGTCGCGATCGCGATCCCACTGGCGGGCGCCGACGCCGGTCTTCAGGTCCTCGAGCCGGGCGGCGGCGCTGTCAGCTTCCAGCGGCGGGGTCTCGCCACCCTCCCCCTCACGCAGGCCCTCGAGCAGCTCTTCCAGCGCCTCAACGCTGCTGTGACGCGGCTCCCAGCCAAGCTCGGTGCGCGCCCGCTCGGAGGACATCAGCGGCACGTTCAGCGCCATGTCGAGCCAGCCCGGCGGCGTCGGCTGCAGGCGCATCCGCCAGCTCAGGTCGGCCAGCCGCCGCACAACCCGGGGCGAGACCGGGAAGCTGCGCACGCCGATCCGCTCGGCCATCTCCTCGGGGCTGAGCGGCGGCTCCGCGGCGATGTTGAACGCGCCGTCCACGTCCTTCAACACGGCTTGCAGATAGGCCCGCCCGACGTCCTCGGAGTGGACGGCCTGAAAGCGCAGGCGGTCGACTCGGGGCAAGGCCGGGAGCAGGCCCCGCCGCAGGAGGAAGTTGGGCAGGAACGGCCCGACGAAGAGGCGGCGGATCTCGGTCGCGGCCTCATCCTTGAAGATCAGGGCGGGACGAAGCCGGACAACTCGCGTCGCGGGACTGGCGGCTTCGAAGCGGTCCAGCTCGCGCTCCACCGCGACCTTGTGGCGCGAGTAAAAGGAGGTCCGGGTGCCCGCGGTGGGCCAGCCCTCGTCGACCGCGCGGTCCTTGGGGCCGCGTGAGTAGGCGCCGACCGAAGAGGCGTGAACCAGCTTCGGCACCCCGGCCGCCGCCACCGCCTCGAAGACGCGGCGGCTGCCCTCGACGTTGATCCGCTCCAAAGTCACCGCGTCCCGCGAGGGCTGGATCGCCCAGGCGAGGTGGATGACCGCGTCGGCGCCCGCGAAGACCTTGCCGAGGTCGGCGCTGAGGACGTTCGCCTCGACCCAGCTGGTCTTGGCCGGCGCCCAGCTCGGCTCGCGCCGGGCGAGGCCGACGATCTCGTCTATCTCCGGGCTCTCGCCGAGAGCCTTGACCGTGCTGGTGCCGACGTTCCCCGTCGCGCCAGTGACGACTACTTTCATCTTCTTGCTCGCCTTCCCGTGGGTCTGGGGTGCGGAATTGGCGAGGCGTGAGCGGGAGCCGCTCCCCTGGGCCTCTAGGCACTTTTACCCCCAGGGGCCGGCGCAAAACGCGCCGCGCAGTGGACCGAATCGTTTGCCCGGGTGTCACTGGGGTAGCTCGCGAAATACAGCAAGCGAGTAAGAGGGGGAGACGATGGGCTAGAAGAGACCGGCCAGGTCACCGGCACCAAGGACAAGGACTACAACGTGATCTGGTTCACCGAGCAGTGCCTGAGCAACGTGCTGCGACTGGAGACCTACGTCGAAGACGCCGACCGCGCGGGCGACTCCGCGCTGGCCGACTTCTTCCGCCGCGCGCAGGAGGCGAGCCGCAAGGGCGCCGAGCAGGGCAAGGAGCTGCTGGCAAAGCGCCTCGCCTAGGCGAACGAAGCTGGTCCCCTGCCCCGGCAGCAACTCGACCGCGATCTCGCCCGTTGGCCTCGACAAATCCCCTCGCGATCGCCAACCCGAGCCCGGAGCCGGCGTTACGGGCGTCGCCGTGCTGGAAGGGCTCGAAGATCCGCTCCCACTCGCGCTCGGGTATCCCCGGTCCCTGGTCGACCACGCGGACGACGATATTGCCGCCGACCAGCCGCGAGCGAACCAGCACCGGGCGGCCGCTCCCGTAGCGGACCGCGTTCTCGAGCAGGTTCGCGAAGGCGCGCTCGAGCTGAGCGGCGTCGGCGTCGACCAGCGGCAGATCCGCATCGACCCCGAGCCGAATCGACTCCGGCGCGCCCTGTCCCTGCCGCGCCGCCTCCAGCACCTCGGTGAGATCGACCGGCCCCCGCCGCGGCTCGGCCTTCCCGGCCTCCAGCCGGGAGAGGTCGAGGAGGTTCTCGACCAGGCGCGACAGACGGCTCCCCTCGGCGACGATCCCCTCGCTCAGCTCGGTCCGCTCCGCGGCCGTCAAGCTCTCCGAGCCGAGCGCGGAGCCGCCCGCGATGATCGAGGTCAGCGGCGTCCGCAGGTCGTGGGAGACCGAGCGCAGCAGCACGGTCTTGAGCTCGTCGCTGCGCCGCACCGCCTCGGCCTGCACCGCCTCGGCCTGCATCCGGTCCCGCTCGCGGCCCAGCGCCTCCAGCTCGGCGAGCGCCCGGTCGGCCTCCTCGCGGCGCCGCTCGGCTTCCACCGCGCGGGCACGCGCGAGACCGGCGACCGCGCTGCTGATTATCGCCGCGATCGCGAACGCGACCAGCGCGACCCAGTTCTCCTCCTCGGCGATCGCGAAGCGATACAGCGGCGGGATCTGGAAGAAGTTGAAGGCGGCGGCGCTGACGATCGAGGCTTGAGTGGGTAGACGAGAAGGGTCCCCGCCGCAACCGCGGCGAAGGTCGCGGCGATTCCGAGCCAGGCGGGGGGCGGCTCGATACCGAGACTGATCGAGAACCGACGTCGGTGCATCGTTGTCAGGGTATGGGCATGAACCGCCCCCGGGCCCGCCGTGCCTGGGTCCTGGCTAGCCGGCCTGGCGGCGCTCGCGACGGGTGCTCAGCCGTTCTCGGGCCGAGGTGCGTTCGCCCTTCTGCGCGATGTACTGCTGTGCGACCGACGCCAGCAGTGCGACGAAGACCCCGATCCCGGTGAGGATGTAGAAGATCGTGAAGATCTGAGTGCCGGCGGTGGTCGGGGCGAGGTCTCCGTAGCCGACGGTCGTCAGGGTCACGATCGAGAAGTAGAGCGACTCGACGATGGTCCAGTCCTCGAAGCGCCAGTAGAAGATCGTCCCCGTCAGCACCAACGCGGCTGCGACGAATGGCAGTGCCTTCGTTTCGGGGTCACGGCAAACGGCGACGACCGCGCGCGCGAGTCCCCGGAACGCGAGGGCCAAGGGAAGCATGAGGGTGGCTTCGCCACGTCGATGCGCTTTCCTGGGAATCGAAGAGGGCGGCTCGCCCTGGGGCGGTCAGCCCAGCAATTTCGCCTTCGCCTGATCGAACTCCTCGGCCGAAAGCGCTCCTTTGTCTTTCAACGCCGCGAGCTTGTGAAGCTCGTCCGCGGGAGAGCCGGCCTGCGCCTGTGCGCGCACGTAGGTGTCGAACTCCTTTTTCGAGTCAGCCTGGGCCTTGATCGTGCGGTCGCGCATACCGTCGCCGCGAACGATCAGGTAGAGCAGCACCCCGAGGAACGGCAGGAAGACCAGGAAGAACACCCAGACGGCCTTGGCAACACCCGAAAGCTGGTGGTCGCGGAAGAGATCCGAGATCACCGCGATCAAGATCCAGATCCAGGCGAACAGCAGGAAGAACTCGAAGACGAGGAGCAGTCCTTCGCCGAAGCTGATGTCCGCGAGCGTCATCGCTTGTCACTCTAGTCACCTTTGTCCAGATGCGCGAGGCTGTGGTCATGGCCGAATCGTCAGCGCCTTGCACGGTGATCCTGTGAGCGGCCGGCGCGCGGCGGCGATCGGCGCGCTGCTGTTTGGCGCTGGGGGACTCGCGGTCGCGGTCACCGAGGCGGTGCAGGAGTTCCCGCGTGGCCTGATCGCGCTCGCCTGCGTGACGGCCGGGATCAGCGCCGCCTGGTCCGGCCTGCTGCGGACCGGGGCGCTTCGCGTGCTGGGGCTGCTGGCCGGCGCGCTCGGCCTCGGCGCCGCGCTGGCCCTGCTCGCCTCCGACCGCCTGCTCGAGGAGGCCGTGGTGATCGCGGCGCTCGTGCTCAGCGCCGTCCTGGCGGACGTGGCGTTCACCGTGCGCGTGCGGCTGCCGTCGCGGCCCGCGCCGCATCGGCCGGTGCTGATCTTCAACCCGAAGTCCGGTGGCGGCAAGGCGGAGAAATACTCGCTGGCCGAGGAGGCGCGAGCGCGCGGGATCGAGCCGATCGAGCTCGGCCCCGGTCAGGATCTCGAGCAGCTCGTCCGCAACGCGGTCGCAAGCGGCGCCGATGGGCTGGCGATGGCCGGCGGCGACGGCTCCCAGGCGGTGGTGGCAGCGATCGCAGCGGAGCTGGACCTCCCCTACGCATGCATACCCGCGGGGACCCGCAACCACTTCGCGCTCGACCTCGGCGTCGACCGCGAAGACGTCGTCGGCGCGCTCGACGCCTTCGTCGACGGCGGCGAGCACCGGGTCGACCTCGGCGAGGTGAACGGGCGTGTGTTCGTCAACAACGTCTCGCTCGGCCTCTACGCCGAGGCGGTCCAGCAGCGCGGCTACCGCGACGCGAAGCTGCGCACCCTGCTCGACACCGTGCCCGAGATGCTCGGCCCCGGCGGGGGCGGGCTCGACCTGCGCTGGACCGGCCCCGGCGGGCGCGAGCACTCCTCGGGCGCGGTGATCCTCATCTCCAACAACCGCTACCGGCTCGGCAAGGCGGTCGGCTCCGGCACCCGCCCGCGGATCGACGACGCGCTGCTCGGGATCACTGTCCTCGGCGCCCCGGCCGGCAGCGGGCGCCTGGCGCAGCGGCCCTGGCGGACGTGGACGGCGCCGAGCTTCGAGGTCGACGCCGAGCATCCCGTCGCCGCCGGCATCGACGGCGAGGCCGCGCGACTCCAGCCACCGCTGCGATTCCAGATCCGCCCCGGAGCCCTGCGCGCGCGCGTCGCCCGCCGGCACCCGGGCGCATCGCCTTCTGCCACGCTTCCCGAGGGCCTCGCGGAGAGCGCCCGGGCGCTGGCCCGGATCGCGCTCGGCCGCGACCCGGTGCGCGCCGGAACCCGAGTCGCAGCAAACTCCCAGACGGCAACCACAACGAAGGAGCGGTGATGGAGATCTTTTCGGTAGAGCAGAAGGAGCGCCTCAGTCGCGAGGAGGTCGCGGCGCGGCTGCACAAACTGGCCGACATGCTCGCGCGCCACAACGAGATTCAGTTCGATCGCGGCGGCACCCACTTCACCGTCAACGTGCCGGACGAGGTCGAGCTGAAGATCGAGCTCGAGGTGGAGAGCGACGAGCGCGAGCTGGAGATCGAGTTGACCTGGTGAACAGGAAGGGAGCCGCGGTCGAGCATCCCGGCGTGGCGGAGCGCGTCGCGCTCGGGCGCGCCGCCCGGGCCGAGGTGCCGCGGGGCGCGCACAGCGGTTGGGACCCGCCTGCCGATCGGCCCAGCCCGGTCGAGCTGCTCGAGCAGCAGGCCGCCACCCGCGTCCCCGAGCTGGTCCCGATCCGCTACGGCCGCATGCTCGTCTCCGCCTTCACCTTCTACCGCGGGGCCGCCTACCTGATGGCGTCTGACCTGGCCGGCCTGCCGCGGACCAACCTGCACACCCAGCTCTGTGGCGACGCGCACCTCTCCAACTTCGGCGTCTACGCGGCGCCGGACCGCAGCCTCGTCTTCGACGTCAACGACTTCGACGAGACCCTGCCGGGGCCGTTCGAGTGGGACGTCAAGCGCCTCGTCACCAGCTTCGCGGTGGCGGGGCGCGACCGCGGCTTCAGCGCCCCCCAGCGCGCCGCGATCAACGCCACCGCGGCCCGCGCCTACCGCGAGGCGATGCACCGCTACGCGGCGATGGCCGACCTCGACCTCTGGTACACCCGCCTCTCGGTCGACGAGCTGGTCGAGCAGTTTGCCGCTTCGGCCTCGGCGAAACAGATGAAACGCGTCGAAAAGAACATCGCCAAGGCGCGATCGAAGGACAGCATCCGCGCCCTCCGCAAGCTGACCGAGGTGGTCGACGGGGAGCCGAGGATTCGCAGTGACCCGCCGAGCCTGGTCGCGACCCGGGACCTGTTCGAGCCCGACGAGCACGAGGCGCTCGACGAGGCGATCCACGCCATGCTGCGGACCTATCGCTCGACGCTGGCGGACGACCGCCAGCGACTGCTGGAGCGCTTCCGCTACGTCGACTCCGCCCGCAAGGTCGTCGGCGTCGGCAGCGTCGGCACCCGCGCCTGGATCGCGTTGCTGATCGGCCGCCGGGGGCCGGACGACCCGCTCTTCCTGCAGTTCAAGGAGGCGCAGGCCTCGGTGCTGGAGCCCTTCCTCGACCGCTGCGAGTTCGACAACCACGGGCAGCGCGTGGTCGAGGGCCAGCGCCTCACCCAGGCCGCCAACGACATCATGCTCGGCTGGCTGCGCACCGCCGGCCCCGACGGGCGGGAGCGCGACTACTACGTGCGCCAGCTCTGGGACGCGAAGGGCTCGGCGCAGGTCGAGCTGATGAACGCGAAGGCCCTCGCCGAATACGCCCGGGTCTGCGGCCAGGCGCTCGCGCGCGCCCACGCGCGCGCCGGCGACGCGGTGCCGATCGCGAGCTACCTCGGCCGCGGCGAGCGCTTCGACCGGGCGATCACCGAGTTCGCCGAGGCCTACGCCGACCAGAACGAGCGCGATTACGCGGTGATGCGCGAGGCGGTCGACGCCGGGACGATCGTCGCGCGGACGGACGCCTGAACATAGCCAGCCTCACTCCTTCCGGGCGCGGAACGCGGCGAAGCCGGGTTGGGGGCCGATCACCGGCTCCGCCAAGCCGGCGCCGGCGAGCCAGCCGAGCAGGTCGTCGCGGCGCGGGGGCACAGCGTGGCCGCGGCGGGCGCCGAGGTCGAAGATGCGCTGGGCGCGCCTGCTCTCGTTGACGAAAAAGCTGGTGCCGATCAGTTCGCCGCCGGGCTTGAGGCAACGGGCGATCTCGCGCACGGCCACCTCGACGTCGCCGACCATGTGCAGGCCGCTGTAGGAGAGGAAGAGGTCGGCCTCGGCGTCAGCGAAGGGCAGCGCGGTCATGTCGGCGACAACGAGCTCGACCTGGTCCAGCGACCGCGAGCGAGCGCGGCGCTCGGCTCGCTTCAGCATCTTCGGGTCGAGGTCGGCGGCGACGTAGCGCACGTCCTGGCCAGGGGACAAAGCACGGAAGGCAACCCCTCCCCCACAGGGAACGTCGATGATCGTCGCGCCGGGGCCGGCCCGCCCGATCGGCTCCATGCTCGCGTAGAGGATCGAGGAGTCGATCCCCCAGACGGCCCGGCCGATCGACTGCATCAGCCACGGTCGCTCGATGTAGAAGGCGTAGAAAGCCCCAAACGGCCCCGCGCAGACGTTCGCCACCGAATCCGCCATGAAGCGGATCATGAGCGATGCCCCGACGCTTGTTTGTGTCAGAGGTCACGGACTCAGCGAGCGAGCCGGCCCTGGAAAGCCGACCGGACTACATTTGCCCCTGCATGGCGGCGTGGACAATCCGGGCGGGGACCGAGGAGGACGCGGCGGCGGTGCTGGCGCTGTGGCGTGACGCGGAAGGGCCGGTGTCGCCGACCGACAACGAGGAGGGCATCCGCCTTCTGCTCGAGCGCGACCCGGAATCGCTGCTGGTGGTCGAGGACGACGGTGCCGTGGTCGGGTCGCTGATCGTCGCCTGGGACGGGTGGCGGGGCAGCTTCTACCGGCTCGCCGTCGATCCGGCCTGGCGGCGGCGCGGGATCGGCAGGGCGCTGGCCCAGGCGGGAGAGGAGCGGCTGCGGCAGCTCGGGGCGCTGCGGTTAACGGCGCTGGTCGCCAACTCCGACCGCGAGGCGATCCGGCTCTGGCGCGCGGTCGGCTACGAACGCCAGCCCGGGACCAGCCGCTTCGTGCGGATGCTGCGCTGAACGGCTCAGATCATTGATTCCACGCCGCCAGGCGTGGAAGGGCCTTTGCCAGGAGGCATAGGACAGCAGGTCGAAGTCGGCGGTGCGAAGACCCGCAGGCCCGGAGAACTGCGAACGTACTTAGTTCCGGTATGCGGAACTAAATACGTTCGCACCTAGATGATTGACCGATGCGCAGGTCGCCACCCTCTGCGTCGCCCAGGCGGTGATGAGCATCCCCTCTGACCGCGAGCGCCCGCTGCCGACTACCCGCTTGCGACGGCGTCTTCGAACTGGTCGGGGAACTCGGCCGCGACCCACTGGCGGATCGCGTCGTGGATCGAGTTCGGCCGGTGTCGGTTCAGTGCGCTCTCCTTGCTGAAGGTGCTGAGCTGGAGGCCCTGCAGATTCGCGTTTCGGATCACGCCCTCGACCTGGTCCTCCTGGACCAGGGGCAGCAGGGGTTTTCCCTGGCCCTGCATGAACCCGCACTCGTGCGCGAGGTTCTCCGAGAACTGGCGCTTGTCGGCGGGCGTTGAGACGACGAGCAGAATCGCCGCGTCGCTCGCCCACATCCTCGCCTTCACCGCATCGGGCGCGGTGCGATCGTCCCCACCCCGCGGTTTTGCTTCGACCGCGACGCAGCCGTACTGCGCAAGCACGGCTTTCAGCTCCTCGACCACATCACGGCTGTAATCGTCGCCGAGGTCGACAAACCGCCGCGAGATGAAGATCGGCACCTTGTCGGCTGGGAGTTCCTCGCGGATGGCCCGGATCTCGGCCTCCAGCGCGATCGACGGTCTCACCGCGATCTCATGAGGCCGGCGAGGATAGAGGACCTCCTCAGGGGCGACCGGGCCGGAGACATCGACGTTCACCCGCAGCTCGACGTCAAGATCGGCCAGGGCCGCGTGAGCACGGCTCTCGACCTCGCTTTGGTCAGCGACGCCGTCGATCGGCTCGACCACCACCACGACCTCCGCCTTGTGCGCCGGCGCCGACCCACGTCTCAGCAGTGAGCTGAGGATGTTGAGTTTGTTGCCCGCGAGCGCATCGGCGATCCGCCCCATCGCTCCGGGCCGGTCGGAGTGCTCGACGCTCACCGAAACCGCGCCTTTGCGAGGAAACACATAGCGCAGGATCCGTCGCTCGGTATCGGCCGAGATGACCGCGGTGTCGAGGTCGTAGTTCGCGGCCTCCGGCACACCCTCGGCCTGCTGGGCGATCGCCTCGGCCATCCCATCCACCTGGACCCAGCCAAGCTTGATGCTGCCGACGTCCATCCAGACCGGCTTGATCCGATCCGGATGGATCCGGCGGTCCTTGGGGTCGCTGAACTTGAGATCGCGCAGGGAGGCCTTCAACTGCTCGAGCTGTGCGATCACCGTGGCATTGACCTCGTCCTCGCCTTCCTCGTAGTGCCGGTAGTACGGCTCGAGCAACAGGCGCGCGTCGTGGCGAGCAGCCAGTCGACGGTCACCGCCTCGGCGAAGACGATGTTCAGCGGCGGTGCGGCCTTGTAAACGTCGGCCAGCACCCCGGGCTCATCCCCTCGCGAAGCGCTCACCTCCGACACGAACGGCCAGTTCTCGGGATCGACGACCGAGACGATCAGGTCGCCGAAGGGACGGGCTTTCGACGGCTGCAGGGCGACGTGAACGTGGGTGCCCGACATCAGCCCCAGCGGTGCCCGGTGATACCACGGCAGCGGCAACGCTCCCCGACGCAGCGAAACCAGCCGGTTGGTGAGGATGTACATCGCAGGCCCCCTTTGCCCGATACCTCCCTGACTATTCAGGTCGGGAGCCTATAACCACTGCCGAAATTAGGGCGAGAGCAGGGTCACTCGCCAGCCCTCGTCCTCGCGCTCGAAGAGCCGCCGCTCGTGGAGGCGATCATCGGCTTCGCTCCAGAGGCTCGATCGCTCGCGGGCGGACGCGCAGGGCGCCCCAATCATCGGGGCAGGCGGGCGCCGTCTCCTGGACCCGCGCCAGGTGACCGAGGCGGTCGCGCAGGGGGTCGAGGGCGTCGATCGGCGCGCCCTGGCGCGAGACCACGGTCTGCAGCTGGTGCAGGAGGTCGCGCTGGTCGAACAGCTCCTCGGCGAGGGCGCGCTCGGCCAGGCTCGCCTCGCCGGCGACGTGGGCCTGGCGGCCGAGCGCCGGCCAGTGGAAGAGCAGCGCCACCCGCGGGTTGGCCTCGATCTCGCGCGCCTTGCGGGTCCAGAGCGCCGAGGTGAAGAGCAGCGCGTCGTCCTCGAGCCGCTTCAGGTTGACCGTGCGCGCGGTCGGCTGGCCGCCGGCGCCGACGGTGACGAAGGCAACCGACCCGGGCTGCGGCAGCCCGGCCGCGCGCGCCTCCTCGATCCAGCGGCCAAGCTCGGCGATCGGGTCATCCACGGGCACGCGAGCGAGAATAATCAGGCGCGCTGTCGGAGGCGGGGTACGCTCTACGCAGTCGGCCGAGTGGGATCGGCCCAACCGAGGAGGAGACGATGTACGACTACGTGATCGTCGGAGCGGGCTCCGCCGGATGCGTGCTGGCCGCGCGCCTCTCCGAGGACCCCGAGGTCAGCGTCCTGCTGCTCGAGGCGGGCGGGCCGGACACGAACGAGAACCTGCACGTGCCGCTCGGCTACCTGAAGCTGGCCCGGACCGAGGTCGACTGGAACTACTCGACGGCGCCGGAGCCGAACTGCGACGGGCGCCGCATCTCCCTCCCCCGCGGCAAGGTGCTCGGCGGCTCCTCCGCGGTCAACGCGATGGTCTACATCCGCGGCAACCGCGCCGACTACGACGAGTGGGGCGTGCCCGGCTGGGGCTGGGAGGACCTCTTCCCCTACTTCCTCAAGGCCGAGGACAACGAGCGCGGCGACTCCGAGTGGCACGCGACCGGCGGGCCGCTGGCGGTCTCCGACCAGCGCTCCGGCAACGTCATCACCCCCGCCTTCGTCGAGGCCGGCGCCGAAGCCGGGCTGGCCCACAACGAGGACTTCAACGGCGCCGAGCAGGAGGGCGTCGGCATGTACCAGGTGACCCAGCGGGGCGGGATGCGGGCGAGCGCCGCCGTCGCCTACCTGCACCCGGTCAGCGACCGGCCCAACCTGACCGTGATGCCCTTCATGCACGTCAACCGGGTGCTGTTCGAGGGCAACCGCGCGGTCGGGGTCGAGGCGACCCAGCTGGGCCAGGCGCGGGAGCTGCGGGCCGAGCGCGAGGTCGTCCTCTGCGGCGGCGCCTTCAACTCGCCGCAGCTGCTGATGCTCTCCGGGATCGGCCCGGCCGAGCACCTGGCCCTGCGCGAAGTCGAGGTCCGGCTCGACCAGCCCGCGGTCGGCGAGAACCTCAGCGACCACCCGGCCACCTACAACGTCTGGACCACGCCGGAGCCGGAGAGCCTCCTGCGGGCGCTGGAGCCGGCGGCGCTGGAGGAGTTCACCGCGTCCCAGACCGGGCCGTTCGCCTCCAACCTGGCCGAGTCGGGCGGCTTCGCCCGGACCGAGGCCGGCGAGGGGCCGCCGGACATGCAGATCCACGTCGCCCCCGTCCAGATCGTCGACGAGGGGATGGGCGACCCGACCGCGCACGGCGTCTGGGTCTCCCCCTGCCTGCTCACCCCGCGCAGCCGCGGCAGCGTCCGCCTCGCCTCCAACGACCCGAGCGCGCAGCCGATCGTCCGCGACAACTTCTACGCGGCCGCGGACGACCTGCCGCGGATGATGGCCGCGCACCGGCTGGTCGAAGAGATCTGCGCCCAGCCGGCGATGGCGCCCTACTGCGCGGAGCCGTTCACGGCGCCCGACGGCGACTCCGAGGAGGCGCTGCGCGCCCACGTCGCCCGCACCACCTTCCCGATCTACCACCCGGTCGGGACCTGCGCGATCGGCTCCGTGGTCGACGTCGAGCTGCGGGTCGAGGGGGTCGAGGCGCTGCGGGTGGTCGACGCCTCGGTGATGCCGACGGTTCCGCGCGGCAACACCAACGCCCCGGTGATCGCGATCGCCGAGCGCGCCGCCGACCTGATCAAGGGAGCGGCGCCCCTGCGGACGGCGGAGCTGGGCGCGGCTTAGCCCGCTTCGAGCTCGCGTTCGAGCTGGTCGAGCCACTCCTGGACGAAGGCGAAGGCGTCGGCGCCGAAGCGGGCGACGATGCCGGGGAAGCGGGTGCCGGCTTCGGTCAGGATCTGAGCCAGCGGCAGGATCTCCTGCAGCTCCGCTTCGGAGTCGGCGATCCGGCTGCGCAGGCGGCGGACCAGCTGCAGCTGCTCGTCGGGCGGCAGCGCGTCGGCGAAGTAGAGCCGCAGCACTCCCTCGTCGCGAAACCGCGAGGGCGCCTCGCTGGGCGAGCGCAACCACTCGAGCAGCGCCGCCTCGCCGTCCTCGGTGACCTCGTAGGCGGCTCGTTCGCGCGCCCCGTGCGAGTCGTCGTGGCGGGTTACCAGGCCGTCTTTCTCGAGCCGCGAGAGCTCCGGGTAGACCTGGGCCAGCGAGGTCGGCCAGAAGAAGCGCATCGAGATGTCGGTCGCTTTCTTGATCGCGTAGCCGGAGCGGGCGCCGAGCCGCAGCATCCCGAGAACGAGATAGGAGGACGGCGTGCTTTTCATCAGCGGCCAGGCCCGCCGCTTGCTCTACTCCTATACATCTACTCTGTTATATCCGAGCAAATGGGTCGGCGCAAGAGTCGGCGGGTTTCAGGCGACCGGAGTGAGGGCGAAGACATGGCGCCTACCGCTGCGGCGGCGGTAGGTCGCGTGGGCCGGACAGGCCTCTAGCAGGCGCGGCCAGTGACGGTCCGCCTCCGCCTCCCCGAGCCGGCGGGCGCGGCAGCGCAGCACCTCGCCGCCGACCATCACCGCCGCCGCCGGGTCGGCCTCGAGGTTGAGCGGCCAGGCCGCCGGCCGGGGCTGCCCGAAGTCCTCGCTGCTGACCACGAAGTCGGCGCCGTCGCGGATGTAGATGACCGGGGTCTCGCGTGTCCTGCCGCTGCGCCGGCCGCGGGTTGTGAGCAGCATCACGTCCGGCCCCATCAGCGAGACGCGGCCGCCGCTCCAGCGGTAGAGGCGGCGGTCGAGGCGCCACCCGAAGCGGCGCGTCGACCAGGCTACCCAGCGCTCGTGGCCGAGTCTACGGACGAGTTTGCGGTACCGGCCCACCGAATCGATCATAGGGCTCGCGTGGCGTCCGGCCAGGCCCTACCGGCGTCGGGAGAAGGCACGAGACCTGGGAGGAAGCAATGTACAAGTGGTTCGTCAGACGCACGGTGCGGCGCGTGTTCGCCGCCAACAGCCGCGCCGACTGGAGCGTGGCGCTGGGCACGTTCGCCGAGGACGTCCACTTCCGCTTTCCCGGGTACAACGAGCTCGCCATGGAGACCTGCGAGAAATCAAGCGCCGCGGAGTGGTTCGAGCGAGTGCGGGCGACCTTTCCCAATCTCAAGTTCGACGTGCAGCAGATCGTGGTCAACGGCTGGCCCTGGCACACGACCGCCTGCACCCGCTTCGTCGTCAACTACACCCTGCCCGACGGCGAGCCGATCGCCAACCCGGGGATGCAGTACCTGCGGATCGAGTGGGGAAAAGTCAAGGCCGACCACCTCTACCTCGACTCGGAGGTCGTCGAGCGCTCGATCCAGCGGATGCGCGAGGCCGGCGGCCCGGCCGCGGACGCCGACGCCCGGCGAGCGAGCTGAGGCCAGCGTGTACCGGGCGATCGTCGCCGCGCGCATCCGCACCATCTTCGCCCGGGTCAACGCCGGCGAGTGGGAGGCGATGACGCGGGGCACCGCCGCCGACCTGCGCCACGTCTGCTTCGGCGAACACGCGCTGAGCGGCGAACGGAACTCGCGCGGGGCCTACGAACGCTGGCTGCGGCGGCTCGCCGCGCTCTTCCCCGGCCTCCAGTTCGAGGTCACACGGGCGGCCGTAACCGGCTGGCCGTGGGACACCTGGGCGGCGGCCGAGTGGGTCGACCGGGCGACCCTGGGCGACGGCAGCGACTACGAAAACCACGGCGTCACCTGGATCAACGTGCGCTGGGGCCGGGTCCACGAGATCCGCGAGTACATGGACAGCGAGCGGGTCGCCGCCGCCTGCCGCCGGCTCGAGGCGAGCGGCCGAAACTTGCACCCGCCCGGCCCGTTGTGACGCAATGGGGCGATGGAAGACCTCTCCCTGGCAGCACGGCTGAAACTGCGCCTGTTCCGGGTCGACGACGAGGAAGTCAGCATGGAGCGGCGCGGCTTCGTCCCGGTCGACGAGCGCGCCCGCGCCCAGCTGGAGACGATCGCACGCACCTTCCTGGTCGGCTTCCGCGCCGCGCTCGAGATCGACGACCACGAGCTGCTCGCCCGGCGCCTCGACGAGACGGAGGCCGAGTTCCGCGGCTTCGCCCACGAGGGCGCGGCGATGGGGCTGACCGTGCTCGACGGGGTGCTGCCGACCCGGCGGCGGCTGCGCGCCTTCCTCCGCGGCCCCGGCTTCCCCTACGCCTGGATGGCGCCGATCGGGTTCGGCTGGGCGCGCGCCCAGATGCGACGGCGGCCGCGGCGGCCACTGCCCCTGGTCGACCCGCTGCTCGACTGGTTCGCGATCGACGGCGCCGGCTTCCACGACGGCTTCTTCCACCCCGACCGGTTCGTCGAGCAGCGCCGGGTCCCGAGCGGGCTGCGCGGCACCGCCGCGCGGATGTACGACCAGGGAATCGGCCGCAGCCTCTGGTTCGTGCGCGGCGCCGACGTCGAGCGGATCGAGGCGACGATCGCCGCCTTCCCGGCAGCGCGCCACCGCGACCTCTGGAGCGGCGCCGCCAGCGCCGCGACCTACGCCGGCGGGGTCGACGGCGAGGCGCTCACCACCCTCCGCGACCGCTCCGGGCGCTACCGGGCCGACGTCGCCCAGGGCGCCGCCTTCGCGATCAAAGCCCGGCTCGCCGGCGGCAACCCGGTGCCGCACACGGCGCTCGCCGCCGACGTCTTCTGCGCGATGCCGGCGCTGGCCGCGGCGCGCTGCACCGACGCGGCGCTGGAGGGGATCGTCGTCGCCGGCCACGACTCCCCCTACGAGGCCTGGCGCAGCCGGGTCAAGGAGCTGCTCGCCGGCGATCGCCCGCCGCCGGCCGCGCGGAGTCGACCCCGGTCACCGCGGGGGAGGTTCTCCTATGAGCGCGACGGCGAGCGCGCAGCGCGACATCGCCGACCTCGACAGCGGCCGCCCGCTGGCCCGCGACGTCGTCCACAAGGCGGCGCCGGAGCAGGTCTTCGTCACCGACTGGATGCCCGGCCCGGGCGAGGACTGGTGCACGATCGCCGCCCGCCTGCCGCTCGCCCACGCGCGCTTCAGCGACGGCGCCGCCGGCTACCACGACCTCCTGCTGATCGCCGAGACGGTGCGCCAGGCGGGCCTCGTCGTCGCCTCGGAGATCCTCGAGGTCGAGGACGACCGCCAGTTCCTCCTGCGCGAGCTGAAGGTCGAGCTGGACCCGGTCGAGCACGCGCGCAAGAGCCGCGAGCGCTGCGAGATGCTGATCTCCCAGGACCCGAGCAGCGAGGTGAAGATGCGGCCGGGACGGGCGATCGCCGGCGGCCTGATGCGGGCGCGGGTGGCGATCGGCGGCCGCCCGGCCGGGGTCTGCGAGGTGATGGGGGCCTGGGTGCCGGAGTCCTTCTACGCCAGCCTGCGCAAGGGCAACGTCGCGGCAGAGAGCGGCCGCGGGCTGCCGCGGCCGAGCCCGCGCCGCGAGGTCGAGACGCGGACCGGCAAGGTCAGCCCGGCGAACAGCGTGCTGACGCCGCTGCGGGCGGGCGGCGGGCCGCGCAGTTACGAGGCCGCGCTGGTGATCGAGACCGACGACCCGACCTTCTTCGACCACCCGCTCGACCACGTCCCCGGCCTCTACCTGCTCGAGGGCATCCAGCAGGTCAGCGTCGCCGCCGCCTGCGAGCAGCTCGGCCGCGACCACACCCACCTGTTCGTCTCCGGGTTCGAGATCAAGTTCGCCCGGATCGCCGAGTTCCAGCCCGACGTCGTCTGCGCGGTCGAGCCGACCCCGACTGCTGGGGCGGCCGCGTCAGCTGTTCCCAGGACGGCAAGGTCTGCTGCGAGGGCCGCGTTCGCATCGCCCACGTGTGACCGATGCACGCCGGGGGCGAAAACTCGCTGCGGATCGCGGTCGTCGGCGGCGGCATCTCCGGCATCGCCGCCGCCGAGGAGCTGGGCCGGCGCGGGCACACGGCGGAGATCTTCGAGGCCGGGGAGCGGCTCGGCGGGCGGATCGCGCCGACCGGCCTGCGCGCCCGCGAGGTCTACCTCGGCGGCAAGAACATCGGCCACCGCTACCGGCGCCTGCGCGAGCTGATCGCGCGCCGGGCCGACCCCGAATACGAGGCCTTCGGCCCCGAATCGGCCCACGTCTCCGGCGGCCGGGTGCGGGAGCTCTCGTTCCGCTCGCCCTCGATGCGGGCGCGGCTCGGCACCAAGCTGGTGCTGCGCGGACAGGCGCGAGGCGGGCTGCGCTTCCTGCGCCTGGCGAAGACAGTGGGACGCGACCCCGACAGCGCCTGCCTCGGCGACCGCGGCTTCGCCGACCTGGCGCGACGGACCGGCGACCCGGCTCTGCCGCGCTACCTCGGCAAGGCGATGTGCGAGGGCGTGGTCCGGCACATGACCGTGCGCATGAACGGCGCCGAGCCGGACGAGTGCCACCTCGGCAACCTCGGCTCGAACCTGGGGCTGGTGGTCGACCGCTTCGACCAGATCCCGGGCAGCGGCCTCGGCGACTGGGTGCGGACGGTGGAAGCGGCCAACGTCGTCCACTGCCGCCGGCCGGTCACCGGCCTGCTCGCCGAGCCCGGCGCGGGGGTCGGCGGCGTCCTCACCGGCGATGGCGAGGAGCACCGCTTCGACGGCGTCCTGCTGGCAATTCCCGCGCACGAGGCGGCGCGCACGATCGGCGAGAGCGAGCCGGAGCTGGCGCGGCTGCTCTGCACGGTCCGCTACTTCCCGGTCGGCGTCGTCGTCGCCGAGTACGACCGCCCCGCCTTCCCGCGGAGCTTCGCGGCGCTGACCGCGCCGGCCGGGATCGCGCTCAGCAACGCCGGGTCCTACGGCCTGCGCGACCGCCACCTGGTCCGCTACACCTTCAGCGGCCGCGCCGCGCGCGAGCGGGTGCGGCCGGGCGCCTTCGACCCCGAGGCCCTGCTCGCGGAGGCCGAGCAGTTCCTCGCCCACCACGCGCCGGTCGGCGCCGCGCGCCGGCTCGACTTCACCGCCCGCGCCTTCGGCCCGGCCTCTGCGCCTACCGCCGCGACCACGACGCCTTCCTGCACGAGGCGGCGCTGCGACTCGCGGCGCTGCCGGGGCTGGCGCTGGCCGGTGACTACCTGCGCGGCGCCTCGCTCGAGGCCTGCGTCCGCGCCGGCCAGGAGGCGGCCGGGCGGGTGCTGATCCGCGACAGACAGGAGGCAAGAGCATGAAGACGAGCAGCGAGAAGACCAGCGGCAGCGAGGCCAACGGCGCCGGCGCCGAGCCGCCCCGCCACTTCGAGCCGGGTGACGTCGGCGTCTTCGACCAGCCCTGGGAGAACGTGCGCCTCGGCGACACCTTCCAGACCCGCTCGCGCACCGTGACCGAGGCCGACGTGGTCCAGTTCGCGGCGATCACCGGCGACTGGCACCCGGCCCACTCGGACGAGACCTGGGCCAACGAGAGCATGTTCGGGCGCCGCGTCGCCCACGGGATGCTGGTGATCTCCTACTCGCTCGGGCTCGTGCCCAACGACGCGATCCTCGCCCTGCGCCGGATCAAGAGCATCAACTTCAAGCGGCCGGTCTTCCTCGGCGACACGATCTACGTCCACGGCAAGGTCGCCGGCAAGCGCGAGATGTCGCCGGAGGCCGGCATGGTCACCGGCCGCTGGCGCACCAAAAACCAGGACCACCAGACGATCTGCACGATGGAACTCGAGGCGCTCTGGCGCCGCGAACCGCAGGGCTGAGATGCCCGGGCCGCCGGTTTGCCTCGTCGGCGCCGGCGCCTCCGGGATCGCCGCCGCGCGCGCCCTCGCCAAGCGCGGCCTCGAGTTCGACTGGTTCGAGGCCCGCGACCGCGTCGGCGGCGTCTGGGCGCTCGGCGAGGACGGCCGCTCCTCCGCCTACGAGCGGCTTCACATCAACGTCTCGCGGGCGCGGATCGAGTTCGCCGACCGGCCCCTGGGCGAGCGGCTGCCGCAGTACCCGCACCACACCCAGCTGGCGCGCTACTACGGCGACTACGTGCGCCACTTCGGCCTCGACCGCCACCTGCGCCTGGGCTGCGAGGTGCGCCGCGCCAGCCGCGAACCGGGGGGCGGCTGGGAGATCGAGCTGGGCGGCGGCGAGACCGCCCGCTACGGCGCCCTGGTCGTCGCCAACGGGCACCACAGCGTGCCGCGCTGGCCCGACCCGGCGCCGCCGGGACGCTTCGCCGGCGCCCAGATGCACTCGCACGACTACGTCGACGACGCCGTCCTGCGCGGCCGCGACGTCGTCGTCGTCGGCCTCGGCAACAGCGCCTGCGACATCGCCGTCGAGGCCAGCATGGCCGGCCGCGACGTCCACCTCTCGGTGCGGCGCGGTGCCCACCTGCTGCCGAAGACGATGTGGCGCTGGCCCTACGACCAGGTCCCGGGGCTGGAGTACGCGCTCGGCCGGGGCATCGGGCGCGGGCGCCTCGGGCTGCAGCTGCCCTGGTTCCTGCGCCAGCGCTGGCTCGCGGCCGGCCACCGCCTCAACGTCGGCCGCATGGAGCTCTACGGCCTGCCGCGGCCGCGGCACTCCTTCGGCGCCACCCACCCGACGATCTCGCCGCGCCTGCTCGACCGGCTGCTGCACGGCGAGGTCACGCCGCGGCCGCGGATCACGCGGCTCGACGGCGAGCTGGTCCACTTCGCCGACGGCAGCGCCGCCCGCGCCGACCTGATCATCTGGTGCACCGGCTACGAGATCGAGTTCCCCTTCCTCCCCACCGCGCTCTCGCCGCTCGGCCCGGGCAACCGGGTCGACGCCTACTGGAACGTGTTCAGCCCGCGCGCCCCCGACCTCGCCTTCGTCGGCCTGCTGCAGCCGGCGGCCGGCTCGACGATGCAGATCGCCGAGCTGCAGGCGGCCTGGGTCGCGTCCTACCTGGCGGGCGAGTACGCGCTGCCGGGCCGGGCCGAGATCGAGGCCGAGATCGGGCGCCGCCAGCGCCGCGACGCGAGCCGGGTCGTCCGCTCGGCGAGACACACTGTCCAGGTGGAGCAGTTCGACTTCGCTTGGCGGCTACGGGGCGAGTTGCGGCGCGGCCGTCGCCGCGCGCGGCGGGGGCGTGGCTGAGATGGACCCGGTCCGCTGGCTGGCGATCTTCGCCCTGCTCGGCGTCACCGGGGTGATCTACGGCGGCTGGGCGCTGCTCACCTTCATCACCGGCCGCGAGGGCCTCAGCCCCGCCCAGCAGCGCTTCTTCCGCGACGGACACGCCCACGCCGGCGTCCTCCTCGCCCTCTCGCTCGCCTACTTCGGCTACCTACCGAAGACCGACTTCAGCAGCGCCGGACAGTGGCTCGCCGGGTTGACTCTTTTGGCCGGTGTGATCGCCCAGTCCGGTGGGTTTTTCCTGCATATGACGTATGCGGAGAAATCACTGCCCTCACCCGGGACGAAGCTCACTCGGGCCGGGGCACTGCTGATCGGGGCCGCCCTGCTGGCGCTTTCGATCGGTCTGGCGTTTGCTTAGTATCTCCGGAGTAGTTGAAAACCTACTGTGGGGACGGAGCGGGAGTGGAGGACGGACCGGCCAGCGTTTGCATCGTCGGCACGGGGCTCTTCGGAGTGGCTGCCGCACGCGCCCTCTCGCGCCGCGGCATCACCTTCGATTGCCTCGACGGGGATGGCGACGCTAGCGACGCGACCCCCCGGCTCGACGTTTCCCGCCAGCATCTGCAGCTGGCCGGGTGGCCGATGCCGGCCTCCTACCCGCAGCTGCCCAGCCGCCGCCAGCTGGCGACCTACCTCGCTGAGTACGCCGCGCGCTGCGGGCTCAGCTCGCGGATCCGCTCCGGGGTCGAGGCGCGGGCGGCCAGGCCGCTTCCCGGCGGCGAGTGGGAGATCGAGCTGCGCCCGGATGGGCGGCGCCGCTTCGCCGCCCTGCTCGTCGCCTGCGCCGGCCGGCCCACCGGCCCCCCGGAGCTGCCGGGGGAGTTCGCCGGCGAGCAGACCCTGAGCGCCACGACCGAGGCGCTGCGCGACCGCGACGTCGTCGTCGCCGGCGCCGGCGCCGAGGCCTGCGAGGTCGCGGTCCGGGCCAGCTACGTGGCGCGCTCGACCCGGCTCGCGATCCGGCGCGCGCCCTACCTGCTGCCCCAGGTCGTGCTCGGCAGGCCGCTCGACCGCAGCCCCGGCCTGCCCTGCCTGCGCGGCAGGGGAATCGGGCGCGGGCGCCTCGCGGCGCGGCTGCCGCGGCGCCTGCGAGAGCGCCTGCTCGCTGCCTGGTACCGCGCCTGGACCTCGCCCGCGCTGCACGGCCTTCCCGCTCCTGGCGGAGCGCCGGGCGAGGTGGGAGCGGTGCCCGCCGCGGCGCTGCTCGAGCGCCTCCTGCACGGCCGGATCGAGGTGCGGCCGGCGATCGAGCGGCTGGCCGGCGACCGGGCTCTCTTCGCCGACGGCAGCGACGCCGCGGCGGACCTGATCGTCTGGTGCGACGGCCCCCGCCGGATCCCCTTCCTGCCGCCCTCGGCGCAGCCGCCGGCGCGGGGGCCCGATCACGACCCGTTGCTCGACGTCTTCTCGGCGGCAGCACCGAACCTCGCCTTCCTCGGCCCGCTCGAGCCGCTCGCCGGCTCGCCGGCCCGGCTCGCCGAAGCGCAGGCGCAGCTGGTCGCCGCCCGCCTCGGGGCCAGATGATGAAACGCGTCGGCCTGGTCTCGCTGACGGTCGCCCAGCCCAGGCTCGTGCTTACGCTCTGGCTGGCGCTGGTCGGCGCGCTCGGCCTAATCGGCCTCGGCCTCGAGTCGAAGCTGCACCGCAGCGACCTCGCGATCCCCGACACGACCACCCAGCGCACGGTCGAAAGCATCGAGCCGAAGTTCGGCCAGAACTTCGACGAGCTGGTCCTGCTGCGCGGGCCGCGACCGGCGCTCGACCGCCAGGGGCCGCGGATCTCGGCGGCGCTGGAACAGATCCCCGGCGTCAGCCTGATCGCCCCCTGGGCCGGCGCCGGCGACAGCCTGCGGCCGGCCCCGCGCTCGGCGCTGATCGTGATCCGCGCCACTGGCGACTTCGACAGCGTCTCGAAAGAGGTCGCGCCGCGGATCCGGGAGGTCGCCGAGCAGGCAGTGCGGCCGCCGCTGCGCTCCTACGTCAGCGGCTACCCGGACATCGCCGACGGCATCCACGGCGGCACCGTCGAGGCGATCAAACAGGCCGAGCTGATCGCCGTGCCGCTGCTGATCATCATCCTCCTGCTCGTCTTCAAAAGCCCGGTCGCGGCGGCGCTGCCGCTCTTCGTCGGGCTCTCGACGATCGGTGCCGCGCGCGGCGTGCTGACCCTGATCAACGGCTTCTACCCGCTCGACGCGCTCGCCCTCAACGTCGCCTCGATGATGGGACTGGCGCTCGGCGTCGACTACGCGCTGCTGATGGTCTCGCGCTACCGCGAGGAGCTGCGCGAAGGGTTGGAGCCGCGGCCGGCGGCGCGGCAGGCGGCGGAACGGACCGGCCACACGATCCTCAGCGCCGGCGTCGCCCTCGCGGTGGCGATGACGGCGGCGATCTTCGTCGTCCCCGGGTCACTGCTGGTCGGGGTCGGCGTGGCCCTGATCTCGGTCGTCGTGCTCACCGTGCTCGGCGCCCTGACCGCGCTGCCGGCGGCGCTCGCCCTGCTCGGGACCAACGTCAACCGCTGGGCCTTCGGCGACCTCCGGCGCGGCAGCCGCGTCGGCGGCCTCGCCGTGCGCACGCTCAAGCATCCGGCCTTCGCGGTCGCCTTCGTCCTGCTCGTCGTCGGGCTGCTCTCCACCCCCCTGCTCGCGCTCGAAACCGGCCCGCCGGACCCGCGCGGGCTGCCGCCGGGCAGCGAGGCGCGCGAGGACTACATCGCGGTCAAGGACGAGCTCGGCGGCGGCTGGATCGCGCCCTACGAAATCGGCGTCAGCAGCGACGACGGCCCGCTCACCGAGCAGAGCAGGCTGGTCGCGCTCGACCGCTTCCAGCGCCGCCTCGCGGCCCGGCCCGACGTCGCCGCGGTGCTCGGGCCGGGGCAGATCCTGCGCCGCACGAAACCGCTCCAGCAAACCTCGGAGCGGCTCGCCGGCACCCGTCGCTTCCTCGCCGAAGGCATCGACAACCAGCGACAACTGGCCCGCGGCCTCTCGCGGATCGGCTCCGGAGTCGACCAGATGCAGGGCGGCCTCTCGACCGCGGCGGCGGCGGCCGACGACCTCGAAGACGGCGGGGCCGCGGCGGCGGCCGGGGCGCGGCTGCTCGAGGTCGGCCTCGAGCGCGCCGGCGAGGGCGCCGAAAACCTGCGCGAGGGGATGGCCGAAGCCGAGTCCGGGGTCGGCTCGCTGGCCGCCGGCTCACGGCGCGCCAGCAAGGGCGCGGACGACCTCGAGCTGGGGCTAGCCCTGGCCCGTCCCGGACTGGTGCGGGGCCTGCCGCAGATCGACGACCTGAGCCGCCACCTGAACGAAGCCGCGCGCGACCTCGAGCGGCTGCGCACGCCGGCGCAGGCGACCCAGCGCGGCCTCGAACACGGCCTCGCGGCGCTCGGCGAAGTCGACCCGGTCGCTCAGCAGGACCCCGCCTACTCGCGGGCCTACAGCGCCTTCTCGGGCGCGCTCGCGGCGGCCAGCGGCACCGACCCCCAAACCGGGCAGCCGGTCCAGCCGGGCTACAGCGGCCTCGACGCCTCGCTCGCCACGGCCAGCGAAGCCGCCGCCGTCGCGGCCGACGACGTCGCCACCCTGCACGCCCAGTCGCGCACCCTTGCCGCCGGCCTCGGGCGGCTGCGGGCCGGCTCGGCGCGGCTGGCGCGCGGGGTCGAGCGGCTCGGCGGCGGCGCCGAGCGGCTGCTGCGTGGATTCGACCGGCTCGGCGGCGGCGACGCGGCGCTGGCCGGCGGGCTCGACCGGCTTGGCGACGGCAGCGACGCCCTCGCGGTCGGACTCGACCGGCTCGCGCTCGGCGCCGGCGCCCTGCGCGACGGCCTCAGCGACGGCGCCGAGCAGACCGAGGCGCTGGGCCAAGGCGTCGACCGGGTGCTCGGCGGCGCCCTCGTCTTCCGCGCCAAGACCCGCCGCCTGGCCGGCCAGTCACGGCAGACGGTGCGGCTGACCCCGGTCTTCGAGTCGGGCTACTTCACCCTCGCCGCGCTCGACCGCGCCCGGCCGCTGCTGCGACGCACCGCCTCCTTCGCGCTCAACGTCGACCGCGGCGGGGGCGGCGCGCGGATCTCGGTGATCGGCTACGGCGAGCCGCAGAAGGCCGGCCACCCGCTGCGCGACGTGCTCGAACGGGAGCTGGGGCCACTCGCGGAGCAGATCGACGCCAGGGCCGAACTGGGGGGCACCGCCACCGGCCTGCAGGACTTCGACATCGCCACCGCCGACCGCCTGCCGCGGCTGGCACTGGTGCTCTCGCTGGTCACCTTCGTGATCCTGGTCTTCGTCCTCCGCTCGCTGGTGCTGCCGGCGATCGCGGTCGTCTTCAACCTGCTCACCGTGGCCGCCGCCTTCGGCGTCACCGTGCTCTGCTTCTCCGGCTCCTCGCCGCTGCTCGGCGGCCCCGGCTTCATCGACGCGATCACCGCCTTCGGCATCTTCAGCATCATGTTCGGCCTCTCGATCGACTACGAGGTCTTCCTGCTGCTGCGGATGCGCGAGGGATACCTGCGGACGGGCTCGACCGAAGAGGCGATCAGGTACGGGGTCGAGCGCACCGCCGGCGTGATCACCGGCGCGGCGCTGATCATGACCGTCGTCTTCCTCTCCTTCGCCACCACCGGGATCACCGCCGCCAGGCAGCTCGGCCTCGCCCTCTCGGTCGCGGTGATCGTCGACGCGACGCTGATCCGGCTCGTCCTCCTGCCCGGCGCGATGAAGCTGCTGGGCCGGGCTAACTGGTGGCTGCCGAAGCTGCCGTCAGCGCCCTGATCCGCTCGCCGGCCCGCACGTAGCCCTGCTCGGCGAGCAGCCTGCCCGGCTCGCGGTATTCCTCGCGTTGCGGCGGCGCCAAGGTGGCGAGGCCGTCGACGTAGCGGTTGTACATGCAGAAGGCGGCGGCGATCAGCACCGTGTCGTGGATCTCTTTGTCGTCGGCCCCGGCCGCGCGGGCGCGGGCGACGTCCGCCTCGCCCACTGTCAGGCCGCCCTCGCGCACCCGCGCGGCGATCGCCAGCAGCGCCTTCAGCTTCTCCGGGATCGGCGCCGCCTCTGGGTCGTCCATCGCCCCGTAGACCAACTCCTCGTCGCCGTCGAGGTGGTGCGCGGCGGCAGCCGCGTGGGACGACTGGCAGAAGTGGCAGTCGTTGCGGCGCGAGGTATAGCTGGCGATCAGCTCGCGTTCGCCGCTGCTGAGGCTGCTCGGCCCGCGCAGCAGCACCTCGGCCAGCTCGTTCAGCGGCTTCGCGGTGGTGGGGCTGAAGGCCATCGGTCCGAGAATGCCCGGCAGGCCCTCGGGAAGTTCGATGTGCGGCATTTGGCGCTCCTCCTCTGTCTTCGAGAACCGGGAGGACAACGTGGCGAATCGGCCGGGGTGACGCAAGAAACGCCCAGCGGTGACCTGCATTTGAGCAAGAAGATCGGGACTATTAGACCCATTGTGAAGTGGACTACTCCTACCTACCATTCGCCGATGCGTGGAGAGGCGTGGCGTCCAGTGCGAGCGCCTGCTCGGGGCCGTCGCCGCCCTGCTCGCGCTCGTCGGCCCGGCCAACGCCGCCGTCCCGGCGCACGACCGCGGCTGGGAGCTGGTCAGCGCGGTCGACACGCGCGGCGCGCAGCTGATCCTCACCCGCGCCTGGCGCGCCGATGGCGAGGCCGTCGCCTTCGCCACGGTCGGGCCGCTGCCCGGCGCGGCCTCCGGTGAACTGCTCTCGAACAACGTCGCCACCCGCACGTCAAGCGGTTGGCGGACCGTCCCGGTCACGGTGCCCTACACCGTGCCCGAAGCGAGGTTCTTCGGCACCGTCGCGATGGCGGTCAGAGCCGACTTCTCGGGCTGGCTCTGGGGCAGCGTCAACCCGCTGCTGCCGGGCGGTCCGGAAAGCCCCCAGCTCGGCCTCTACCGGCGCGACGCCGCGGGCGCGCTGACGCCGATCGGCAGCATCGGCGCCGAGAGCACCTTTCTCACCCCGACCTCCGCCTCCGATGACCTCACGCACGTCGGCTTCAACCTGAACGAAGCACTCGTTCCCGCCGACTCCGGCCGGATCGCCGGCGTCGGCGCCTACGAGGTGGTGGGCAACCAGCTGCGCCTGGCCGGCGTCGGCGAGAACGGCGAGCCGCTCTCACCCTGCGGCTCGCGGATCGGCGGCGGCGAATTCGACCGGCCGGCCGGTCGGGCGGCGGTCTCGCGCGACGGGGCGCGGATCTTCTTCACCAGCCCGGACCCGACGACCGGCGCCTGCGCGACGCCGCCCGCCGTGTATCTGCGCGAGGACGGCGCCCACACGATCGCGATCTCCGCCTCACGGTGCACGCGGCCCGATTGCAACGCCCCCGCCCCGGTCAGCTTCGTCGGCGCCAACGCCGACGGGTCGAGCGCCTATCTGATCACCACCCAGCAGCTGACCGACGATGACGTCGACGGCGCCGCCGACCTCTACCGCTACGACCGCGGCAGCGGGTCACTAGCCCGGGTCTCGGCCGGGCCGTCAGGGACCACGGCAAACGTGATCCCGCCGATCCGCGCCGCCGACCACGGCGACCGCGTCTACTTCCGCGCCACCGGCAACCTCGTTCCCGGCCAGAGCAGCGAGGGCACCGGCAACCTCTACTTCCGCGATGGCGACGGGCCGATCCACTACCTCGCCAACATCAGCGGCCAGAGCCTCGAAGGCGCGGCGGCCAGCGCCGACGGCAGTGCGCTTCTGTTCGAGGCCCAGGTTCCGCCCTTGCCCGGAGACACCGACACGGCCACCGACGTCTTCCACTACGACGCGCTCAGCTCGACGCTGAGACAGGTCTCGCGCGGCAGCGGCGAGCGGGGCAACGCGCCGCTCCCAGCGACGATCCCGGGGGTCGAAGAAGCCTTCACCACCCAGCTGCCAAACCCACTCAGCGCCGACGGCAGCCGGGCCTTCTTCGTCAGCGGCGAGGCGCTGTTGCCCGAGGACGCGGACGAAGCGCTCGACATCTACGAGTGGACCAGCGGCGGCGGCCTCGGCCTGCTCACCCCGACGGCGAAAGGAAGGGCGGTCCTGTATCGCGGCGCCAGCGCCGACGGCAGCTCGGTCTTCTTCGAAACGCGCGAGGGCCTGCTCGCCGAGGACGACGACGGTGGCGAAGGCGACCTCTACGCCGCCCGCCTCGGCGGCGGCTTCCCGCCACCGCCGGCGGCTCCCGAGTGCGCGGGCGAAGCCTGCCAGGGCGCCCTCCCCGGCCGGCTCGCGGTCGGCGGCCCGGCCACTCTCACCGCGGGGCGTGAAACCAGGCCGCCAAAGCGACGCGGCGGCTTCGGTTTCCGGCTCAGCGCCGCCAGCCGCGAGCGGCTGGTCGCCTCGGGTCAGGGCGTGGCGATCGTCCGCGCCCCGGCCGCCGGTCGCATCCACCTCTCCGTTTTCGCCGGCGGCGGGGGTGGCGTGGCGGTCGCGAAGGCCGGGGCGATCGCCTGGGAGGCGGAGCAGATCGAGCTGCCGTTCAGGCTCGACGCGCCGGCCCGCGACCGCCTCGACCGCGATCACCGCCTGCGGCTGCGCCTCGTCGTCCGCCACTCGCGGGTGGCGAAGGCGCGGGAAGCGACGATCGAGCTGCGGGCGCCGAGATGAGGTGGACGGCCGCGATCCTCGCCGCCCTCGCGCTGGCTGCCGCGGCGCCCGCCGCGGCCAGCGCCGCCTTCGGGATCGAGCCGGCAGCGCCGCGGTCGAGCTGCTCGACGCGGCAGGAGAGCCGGAGAACCGGGCCGGCGCCCACCCGGACCGGATGATCGCCAAATTCGCCTTCAGCACCGGCCCCGGCGGAGAGGTCGAGGAAAACGCCAGGGACGTCGCCGTCGACCTGCCGCTCGGCATGGTCGGCGACCCGAGCGCGGTGCCGGCCTGCCCACGCTCGGACTTCAACCTCGAATCGAGCTGCCCGGCGAACTCGCAGGT
Organism: uncultured Actinomycetes bacterium; assembly: GCA_963728025.1. Classification (GTDB taxonomy): domain Bacteria; phylum Actinomycetota; class Thermoleophilia; order Solirubrobacterales; family 70-9; genus VAYN01. The sequence continues at coordinate 550,825 of CAVSIF010000005.1, forward strand.
CGGGGTCGCCGAGGCGGTCCTCTCCGGGTTCGGCACCCTGGAAGTGCCCGTCTACAACATCGAGCCCGGCGACGACGCGCTCGCCGAGATCGGGTTCACCCTGTTTGTCCTGCAGGCGCGCTTCCGGGTCGTGCTGCGCAGCGACGACTACGGCACCCGGCTGGAAACGAACGGCTTCGTCCAGGACATCCCGCTGCTCGCCAGCCGGATCGAACTCTGGGGGGTGCCGGCCGACCACCTGCCCGGCAGTGAACTGCCGCGCCGCCCCTTCCTCACCAACCCGACCAGCTGCGAGCCAGCGGCCGGGCCGGCCGTGCGCGTGCGCACCTGGCAGCGGCCCGACCGCTGGCTGGTCACCGAGCTGCCGCCGCTGCCCCTCATCGGCTGCGAAAGCCTGCCCTTCTCCCCCAGCCTCGAGGTCACCCCGGCGAGCCCGGCGGCCGACTCGCCGACCGGGCTGCGGATCGCGCTCGTGTTGCCGCAGAACGAAGACCCGGACGGGATCGCGACCGCGCACGTGAAGTCGGCCGAGGTGACCCTGCCGCCCGGCTTCTCGCTCGCGCCGGGGGTGGCCAGTGGCCTCGCCGCCTGCACCGACGCCGATCTCGGCGCGGGCGAGGCGGGCGCCGCCGCCTGTCCGCCAGCGGCGAAGATCGGCTCGGTCGAACTGCGCTCTCCGGCCGTGGGCACGCCGCTGCGCGGACCGGTCTACTTCGGCACCCCGACCGCGGCCGAGCAGTTCCGGGTCTTCATCGTCGCCGCCGTGCCCGGCGGCCAAGTCAAGGTGCGGGCGCTGCTCCGCGCCGACCCGGCGAGCGGCCGGCTGACGGCGCTGCTCAGCGGCCTGCCCCAGCTACCGGTCAGCCGCCTCGAGCTGAGCTTCAACGACGGGCCGCGGGCGGCGATCGCCTCGCCTCCGGCCTGCAGCGACGGCACCGCGACCGCCCGCGTCGTCCCCTTCGGCGGCGCCGTGGCCAGCGCCGCCGCCGCGGTCGCGATCAGCGGCGGCCCCGGCGGCACGCCCTGCCGCCGCGGCCCCGGTTTCGCGCCCACCTTCGTCGCCGGCTCCTCGCCTGCCCTCGCCGGGAAGAGCAGTGCCTTCACGATGACCGTGCGCCGCGAGGACGGCGAAGCGGAGCTGGGCCGCGTGCGGGCGAAGCTCCCGCCTGGCCTGGTCGCTCGCCTCGCCGGCGTTCAGCGCTGCGCCGACGCCGCCGCGGCGGCCAGCGCCTGCCCGCCGGGCAGCCGGCTCGGCTCGACCCTGATCGAGGCCGGGGCCGGCCCGGCGCCGCTCGCGGTCAGCGGCGACGTCTACCTGACCGGCCCCTACGGCGGTGCGCCCTTCGGCCTCGCGCTCTCGCTGCCGGTCCGGGTCGGCCCCTTCGACCTCGGCACGACGACGATCCGGACGGCGCTGCTCAACGACCCCGAGAGCGGCCGGCTCACGGTCACAACCGACCCGCTGCCGCGGCTCGTCGCCGGCATCCCGCTGCGCCTGCGCACGGTGACGATCGCGATCGACCGGCCCGGCTTCATCCAGAACCCGACCTCCTGTGCGCCGTCCCAGGTCGAGGCGGTGCTCGAGTCGGCCGGCGGCGCCACCGCCTGGCCGGCGGCGCCGTTCCAGGTGCGGCGCTGCAACCGGCTCCGTTTCGCCCCCCGGGTCGGAGCGAAGCTGCTCCAGGCCCGGACGACGCGCCCCGGGCTGGAGCTGCGGGTCAGGCCGCGCCGCGGCGACGCCAACCTGCGCTCGGTCGTGGTCAAGCTGCCCGAGCTGGTCCGCCTCGACGCCGACGCCGTCGCCGCCGGCTGCAGCCGCCAGCAGTTCCGCGCCAGCGCCTGTCCGGCGGCTTCCCGGATCGGCAGCGCCAGCGCGACGACGCCGCTGCTGGCCGAGCCGCTGCGCGGCCCGGTGCGGCTGGTCAAGGCCGGCGACGTCGGCCCGCCGCAGCTCTGGACCTCGCTGCGCGGGCAGGGCCTTGCGCTGACCACCCGCAGCTCGACCTCGCTCACGGTTGGCGGCCAGATCGTCAACACCGTCGCCGGCCTGCCCGACCTGCCGCTGACGCTCACTGACCACGCGGCTGCGCGGCGGCGCCCGCTCGTTCTTCACCACCGCGCGGCCGCCCTGCCGCGACGCCGGCGCCGACTCGATGCTGGCCGAAGCGACCCTGCGCGGGCAGAACGGCGCCGAGCTCTCGCGCCTGCTCCGGGTCGGGGTCGCCCCCACCTGCGGGGAGCGGGCCGGGTCGGGATGAGCGCGCCCGGGTGCGGCGCGGAGCCGAGCTGCCCGCGGCTCTGACTCAGCCGATGAGCGGGCGCAGGGCGACCCGTTCGAGCGGCTCCAGTTCGCGCTCGGCGAGCATGTGGCGGCAGCGAAAGCGCTGGATCTTGCCGCTCGGCGTCTTCGGCAGCGCCCCCTTGGGGAGGAAGATGCACTCGTCGAGAAGGACGCCGGCCTTGCGCTTGGCGGTGCGCGAGGCGGCGATCGCGAGGCCGCGGTAGTCGACCGCCTCCTCCTTCAGCTCGAGCAGCATGACCAGGCGCGAGCGGCTCTCGGCGGAGACGTCGATCACGGTCGAGCAGCCGCCGCGCACCGCGTCGAAGAGGTCGACGGCGGCCTCGATCTCGCGCGCGTAGACGTTGCGGCCGGCGACCGAGAGGACGTCGTCGCTGCGCCCGACCACGTAGAGCTCGCCGTCATCGAGGAAGCCGAGGTCGCCGCTCGCCAGCTCGCCGTCGTGGAAGCACTCGGCGCTGTGCTCCGGGTCGCGGTAGTAGCCGCTGGCGAGGCTGGGCGAGCGCAGGTGGATCTCGGACAGTTGCCCGGGATCGTCGAGCCGCAGCTCGACCCCACCGCGGGGGCGGCCGAGGCAGACGATCGCCGCCACCCCCTCGCCGTCGGCGTCGCGGTGCTCGATCCGCTCCTCCGCCAGGGCGATGCTGTCGACGTAGCGGACCGAGGGATCCTCGTCGATCCCGATCGCGGTCACCATCAGGGTCGCCTCCGCCATCCCGTAGGCCGGCATCCAGACCGCCGGCTCCAGCCCGAAGGGGGAGAAGGCCTCGTTCGCCGCCGCCAGCGCCGACCAGGCGATGCGCTCGCCGCCGACGAAGCAGACCCGCAGCCGCAGGTCAGCGGGCAGCGGCCGCGTGCGCTGGGCGCGGGCGGCGGCGTGCAGGGCCGAGGGCGGCCCGGCGGTCAGGGTGACGCCGTGGCGGGCGCAGTCCTCGAACCAGGTGCGGGGATCGCGGATGAACCGCTCCGGCGAGGAGAGCAGCAGCTCGGTGTCGCAGGCCCAGGGGCTGAGCAGGCAGCCGAAGGTCCCCATGTCGTGGGAGAGCGGCAGCCAGGACGTAACCGTGTCGCCGGTGCTGATCGCGCAGGCCTCGACGATCATCTCGAGCTGGCGGGCGATCGCGGCGCCGCTCAGCACGCAGCCTTTGGGGGCGCTGGTGCTGCCGGAGGAGTACTGGATGAAGGCCGGCTGCTCGGGCGCGGGCGGCTCCGGGTCGTGGCGGCCGTCGGCCGGGAGGGCGCCCCACTCGACCAGCTCGACCCGGCCCGCGATCGGCTCCTCGAGGGCGGCCGCGAGGCGATCCTCGACGAGCAGGATCGGCGACTCGGTGCGGGCGCAGATCGCGGCCAGGTGGTCGGCGTATTCCTCGATCCCCATCGCCCGCGCCGGCACCGGCAACGAGGCGACGGCGCTGCCCGCCAGCCAGACGCCGAGCATGCCGCTGACCACCTCGGCGGTGTTGGTCAGTACGCAGGGCACTGGGCGCCCCTCGACGCCGCGGCGGCGCAGCCCGGTGGCGACCCGGTGGCCGACGGCGACGACCTCGTCCCACGCTGTCGCGCTCAGCTCGCCGCCGGCCCAGGTGTGGAGCGAGCGCCGCTTCGGCGAGGTGAGGGCGTCGAAGAGTTCCATCCGGGCGAACGTAGGCAGGCCACCTGTGGGTGTCAATTCGGCGGGTGGTGGGCGGCCTCGGCGAGGTCCCCGACCAGCGCCGTGAGCCGGCTTCCGCCCCAGCCGAGCGGCATCTGGCCCGGCTCCTCGCAGGCGAAGCTACTGCCGCGCAGGGCGCCGCGGTAGGCGCGGGCGACGGCCAGCGGGTGGCGGGGGTCGAGCTCGTCGTGGGTGCCCACCACCAGCGCCGGAACCTCGACCTCGGCGAGCTCGTCGAGGCTCTCGAACGGGCGCGAGCGCATCGCCCCTTCGAGCGCGTCGCCGATCGCCGCCAGGTCGCGGTGGCCGGCCAGCCGCCGCCGGGTCAGCGCGTTGCTGGCCCTGATCGCGGCGCGGTCCTCGCGCAGGGCGGGCGGCAGCCGCATCGCCTCGACGAAGCCGTCGGCGCCGCCCTCGCGGATCGCCGTCGCCAGCTCAGCCGCTTCGGCGATGCTCTTCTCGTTCGGGTGCCGGGCCGGGTCGAAGGCCGGCGAGACGACCGCCAGCCCGGCGACCCGCCGCGGCTCGCGCAGGGCGACCCGCAGCGCCGTGTGCGCCCCGAGCGAGACGCCGGCCAGCACCGCGCGCTCGACCTCGAACTCGTCCATCACCGCGAGCAGGTCAGCGGCGAGCTGCTCGTACCCGTACGCGGCCGGCCCCGCCGCCGACCCGGAGCGGCCGTGGCCGCGGGCGTCGAAGGCGACGACCCGGAAGCCGCGCCGCTCCAGCGCCGAGACCCGCGAGAAGGCCCCCTCGCCGGTCATCGTCAGACCGTGCAGGAGGACGACCGGCGGGCCGTCGCGCGGGCCCGATTCCCAGGCCGAGAGGGCCGGCCCGCCGCGCGGGCGCAGGGTGCGCCGGCGCCGCTCGGCGACGCTCACAGGGCCGCCGCCGGGGCCGGGGCCAGCCGCTCGACCGCCGCCGCACGGCCGGCGGCGAAGGCGGCAGCCGCGGCTTCGAGGAAGCCGCGGGGGGAGCTGTCGCCGACCCGGGTCGAGAAGACCGGGACCTCGCCGATGTCCGCCAGCAGCGGCGCCAGGATCCGCCCCGGCCCGACCTCGATGACGAGGTCGAGGTCGGCCAGGGCCGCGGCAGCGGCCGCGGCGAAGCGGACCGGGCCGACGATCTGCTCGAGCAGCAGCGCCCGCAGGTCGGCGTCCGGGGCGAGGGCGGCGCCGGTCACCGTGGAGATGACCCGGCGCCGCAAAGGCTCGAACCGCTCTCCCGCGAGGCCGCGCTCGAAGACCGGCACGGCGGGCCGCATCAGCGGCGAGTGGAAGGCGCCGACGACGGGTAGCGGCATCGCCCGCACTCCCTCCTCGCGAGCGCGCGCGAGGAAGGCGTCGACGGCGCCGGCGGCGCCGGAGACGACGCACTGGCGGGGCGAGTTGAAGCAGGCGAGGCTGACCCCGGCCGCGGCGGCCAGCGCGGCCACCGCCGGCGCTGCCGCCCGCACCGTGGCCATCTTGCCGCGGGCGCTGGCGTGGGCGGTCATCGCGGCGCCGCGGGCGCGGGCGATGCGCAGCAGCGCCGCCTCCTCGCAGGCCCCCGCCCAGTGCAGGGCGACCAGCTCGCCGAGGCTGTGGCCGACCGCGACGTCGGCCCCGACCCGCAGCTCGCGCAGGGCGGCGAGGCCGGCGGCGGAAGCGGCGACGACCGCGAGCTGGACCAGCTCGTCGGCCAGCTCCCCCTCCCCGGCCGGCAGCTCGGCGCGGGCGAAGGGCGCGGCCGCGGCGGGCAAGAGCTCGCCGAGCGCGCCCGGCCCGGTCCGGGCCGGCGCCCCCTGCCCGGGGAAGAAGAGGCCGAGCCGAGCCGCCTCGCCGTGGCCGGCGAAGGCGGCGCCGCGGGTGACGAAGCGGCCGCCGCCGGCGATCCGCTCGGCGTCGGCGAGGCCGGCCCGCAGCTGCTCCGGCGTGGCGGCGACGATCGCGCAGCGGACCGCCGCCGCGGCCGCCGGCGGCGGGCGCAGCGCGGCGAGGAGCGCAGCGACGTCGGGGGCGTCGAGCGCCAGCCCCGCCCGCACCCGCAACCGCGCCAGCAGCCCCCGCATCGCCGCCAGATCGGGCGCGCCAAGCGCCAAAAGGCCGGGCTGCTCCTTGCGATCCATTGGACCCGGAATGATCTAGCCTTCTCTCAGTACTCCCAAAGTGCCAGATGAGGGACCGACCGTCGTCTTCGTCCACGGCGCCCTGGTCAACGCCAACCTCTGGCGGCATGTCGTCGCCGCGCTGCAGCCCGACTGCCGCTGCGTGGCCCTCGACCTGCCGCTCGGGTCGCACCTGCGGGCGATGCCGAAGGAGGCAGACCTCTCGCCCCCCCCGCGCTTCCTGCCCCCGATCCGCAACCGCACGGCGAAGCTGATGGGCCTGAACAAGGGCGCGATCGAGCCGCCGGCGGCCGCCTCCTACTCGCTCCCCGCCCTGCGCGACCGCGGCGTCCGCCGCGACCTCAAGAAGGCGATGGCGGGGATGGCCCCGAGCTTCACCGAAGCGGCCGCCGAGCGGTTCCCCGAGTTCGACCGGCCGGTGCTGATCGCCTGGTCGCGCGAGGACAAGTTCTTCCCGGCCAAGCACGCCGAACGGCTGGCGGAGTCGTTCCCCGAGGCGCGGCTGGAGTGGGTCGAGGACGCCTACACGCTCTCCCCCGAGGACCAGCCGCAGCGGCTCGCCGAGCTGATCGGCGGCTTCTCGGCCAGGGTCGCGAGCGCCTGAGCGAGCCGCGCCCGGGTCGCCGCCGGCTCGACCACGGCGTCGATCGCCCCGGCCCGCAGCGCCGCGGCGGCGCTCTGGCCGCGGCCGTAGGCCCGGGCCAGCTGCTCGCGCCGCGCCGCCGGCTCGGCCGCGGCCGCGATCTCCGCCCGGTGGATCAGCCCCACCGCCTGCTGGGCGCCGACCACGCCGATCGTCGCCCCCGGCCAGGCGAAGCTGCGGTCGGCCCCGAGGTCCTTCGAGTTCATCGCGATGTAGCCGCCGCCGAAGGCGTGCCGCAGTATCACCGTCAGCCGCGGCGTCCTCGCGGCGGCGAAGGCGTGCAGCAGGGAGGCGCCGTGGCGGATGATCCCGGCCGCCTCCTGCTTGCCGCCGGGCATGAACCCCGGCGTGTCGACGAGGACGACCAGCGGCAGCCCAAAGCGGGAGCAGGCCTCGACCCAGCGGGCGGCCTTCTGAGCGGCGTCGACGTCGATCACGCCGCCGCTGTGGCGTGGCTGGTTGGCGATCACCCCGATCGGGCAGCCCTCGAGCCGGGCCAGGGCCGTGACCATGTTCGGCGCCCAGTGGCGGCCCAGCTCCAGCGCCTCGCCGCCGTCGACGAGGTCGGCGATCACCGCCCGCACGTCGTAGACCCGGCTCGGCCGGGCCGGCAGGTGGGCGCCCGGGTCGCCGCCGCGCGGCGGCCGCGGCGGCCGCCGCGGAAGCGGCCCGCCGGCCCGCGCCGGCAGGTGGGCGAGCAGGGCACGGGCCTGCGCCGCGGCCGCGGGCGCGTCCGCCGCGACCAGATCGCAGACGCCGCTGCGGCGGTGGACGCCGGGTCCGCCGAGCGCCTCGGAGGAGATCTCCTCCGCGGTCACCTCGGCGACGATGCGCGGCCCGGTCAGGAACATCCGCGCCTCCTCGGTGAGGATCGTGAAGTCGCTCATCGCCGCGCAGTAACAGCCCCCTCCCGCAGACGCCCCGGTCGCGATTGATATCTGCGGCACCCGGCCCGCGAGCCCGGCCATGCGGCGGAAGACGCGGGCGTAACCGTCGAGCGAGCGGACGCCGTCCTGCATCCGCGCCCCGGCCGACTCGACGAAGCCGACGACCGGCGCGAGGTCGCGCGCCGCCAGATCGAGCACCCGGCAGATCGCCGCCGCGTCGGCCTCCCCGAGCGAGCCACCGGCGACGCCGCCGTCCTGGGCAAAGCAGAAGACCGGGCGGCCCTCGACCGCGCCCGCCGCCGCGGCGACTCCAGCCCCACCGACCGCCTCGATCGCCTCCACGCTGCCGGCGTCACAGAGCGCTTCGAGCCGCTGGCGAGGCGCCAGCTCGGCGCCGGCGCCGCCGGGACGGGCCGTCGTCAGCGCGGCGCTCAGGCCGGGCGGCGCACCCATACCGCCTCCAGCTCGACCGTCATCGCCACGGTCCCGTCCTGCTTGACGATCCGCCAGGCGCCGGCGGCGAGGCCGTACTCGTCGGTCCACGGCTCGAGCCGGACGATCTCGGCCTCGACGTGGATCGTGTCCCCGCTGAGGACCGGGGTGAGCAGCCGCAGGTCGAGGATCCGCCGCAGGGCGCGGATGTAGTCGTTGGGGACGAGGCCGATCGAGTAGGCCAGCGGCAGCAGCTCGGGCGCCTCGCTGCCGGGCCCCCCGTAACGGCTGGGGTCGCCGAACGCGGGGTTCATCGCGCCGGTCAGGCCGGCGAAGCGGACGATGTCGGTCTCGGTCACCGTGCGGCGGCGGCTGACGTAGGTCTCGCCGACCTCGAGCTGGTCGAAGGGCCGCATCCAGGCGCCGGCCCGCCCCCAGGGCCGCGGCGGCGCCAGCTGCCCGCCGCCGTTCATGCCTCGGCGCCGCGCAGGCCGAGCACCGCCCGCGCCCGCTCGGCCATCGCCGGCATCAGTTGCCCGGCCATCGCTTCGAGCCGAGACAGCTCCATCATCCGCACGTAGAAGTAGACGCTGACGCGGCCCGCGACCTCCTCCTCGTCCTCGCCCCGCATCGTGCACTCGACCTCGACGTTGACCTTGCGCGAGCCGCGCAGGCGCTCGGCCGCGGCGGCGGTGTCGCCGACGAAGCGGGAGCTGGAGCGGATCGCGCCGCGCGGGGCCGGGCCGGGGACGAAGACGGTGCGCCGGGTCAGCACCAGCGGCATCAGCGTCGTCTTCGCGCCGGCGCCGTGCAGGGCGAGCGCGTCGCAGACCGAGATCCCCGAGGCGACCTCGCCGACGGCGTAGACGGCGGCCGGCGAGTGGCGCCCGTCGGGGCCGAGCAGGCGCGGCTCGGCCGGCAGCGTCACCACCGCCGGGCCGCCCGGCCGGGCCCGCTCGAACCGCATCCCGAGGTGGACGTGGAAGGGCACCTCGCGGAAGCCGTAGAAGTCCTCCGGCCCGCCGGCGGCGGCCGCCTTCGCCGGCAGCGCGCTCATGCCTCGATCGCGAGCACGGCGTTGTGGCCGCCGAACGCGAAGGAGTTGGAGATGGCGAGCATGCGCCCGTCGCCGTTCGAGCCGCCGGCCGACAGCGGCACCGCCGCGCCGGGAACGTAGTCGAGATCGAGCCCCGCTTCGGGCTGCTCGAGGCCGACGGTCGGCGGCGCCGTCCGGTTGCGCAGGCTGAGCAGGGTCGCGATCGCCTCGACCGCGCCGGCGCCGCCGATCGAGTGGCCGACCACGGACTTGGTCGAGCTGACCGGGATCCGGTGCGCGTGCGCGCCGAGCGCGACCTTGAGCGCGTTCGTCTCGGCCCGGTCGTTGGCGTCGGTCGAGGTCCCGTGCGCGTTGACGTAGGCGACGTCCTCGCTGGCGTGGCCGCCGTCGGCCAGGGCCGAGCGGATCGCGTGGGCGCAGATCTCGCCGTCCTCGGCCGGCGCGGTCAGGTGGTAGCCGTCGGTCGAGGAGCCGTAGCCGCAGACGTAGCCGAGGATCTCGGCCCCGCGCTCCTCCGCCTTCTCGACCTGCTCGAGGATCAGGATGCCGCCGCCCTCGGCCATCACGAACCCGTCGCGGCGCTGGTCGAAGGGACGGCACTCGCCGGAGCGCGAGAGCGCCCCGGCCATCTTGAAGGCGGCGAGGATGAACGGCGTCAGGCAGGACTCGGTGCCGCCGACGATCACCGCGTCGGCCTCGTCCCCGCGCAGCATCCGCAGGCCCTCGCCGATCGCCTGCGCGCTCGAGGAACAGGCCGAGGCGATCGCCCGGCTCTCGCCGCGGAAGCCGTGTGCCATCGCCAGCACCGCCGGGGTCGCGTTCGGCATCGAGACCGGGATCGTCAGCGGCCAGACCGCATCGGCGCCGGCGCTCTCGAGCGTCTGGTACTGGTCGAAGAGGACCTGGGTGCCGCCGAGCGAGACGCCGAGTACGCAGGCGACCCGGTGCGGGTCATAGGGCGTCTGCCCTTCCTCCCAGCCCGCCTGCGCGGCCGCCTCGCGGGCGGCGACGACGCCGAACTGGACGAAGCGCTCGGTGCGGCGCGCCTGCTTGCGCGACATGTGCTCGGAGGCGTCGAAGCCGTCGCACTCGCCGACGCCGCCCTCGATCCCGCAGTGCCCGTCGCGCCAGCGCTCGTAGAGCGTCTCGGCGCCGACGCCGAGCGGGGTCACCGCGCCGACGCCGGTGATCGCCGCGGGCGCCCGGGTCATTTCAGGTACCCGAGCAGCACCTGCTGGGCGTCGCCGAGCGTCTCCACGTCTTCGAAGTCGTCGGGGTTGACTTCGACGCCGAACTCCTGGTGCAGGATCTGCGCCAGCTCGAACATGTCGAGCGAGTCGATCTCCAGCTCCTCGAGCGTCGCCTCGGGACGCATCGCGTCCGGGTCGGCGCCGAATTCGACCAGCGCCTCGAGAATCCGGGCGCCCATCTGCTCCGCGGTCGGTGGGGTCGTCAGCTCCATCTCTTCTCCTCGCTCATTCGTCGGGTGCGATGCCGGCCGGCGCCGGCCGGCCGCGGGGCGAGAAGATCGCCAGCCCAGCGGTGAGGCCACCGTCGACGTTGATTACCGCGCCGTTCACGTACGCCGCCCCCTCGGAGGCGAGGTAGCGCACCATGTCGGCGACCTCCTCCGGGTCGGCGACCCGCCGGGGCGGCATCGCCGCCCCCCAGTCTTCGTCCATCTCCGCCACGAAGCCCGTGTTCATCAGCCCCGGAGCGACCGCGTTGACGGTGATCCCGCGGCGCGCGACCTCGATCGCGATCGTGCGGGTCATCGCGTCGACGCCCGCCTTCGCCGCCGCGTAGGCGGACTGGCCCGGCAGCGGCCGGGTCGCCGAGATCGAGGAGATGTTGATGATGCGGCCGAAGCGGCGGCGGACCATGCCCCCAAGCGCGCGGCGAATCGTGTGGAACTGCCCGGAGAGGTTGACCTCGACCACCCGCGCCCAGGCGTCCGGCTCGAGGAACCCGGCCGGCAGGTCGCGCCGGATGCCGGCGTTGTTGACGAGGACCGCGACCGGGCCGAGCTCGTCCTCGACCCGCTCGTACATCGCCTCGACCGCCTCCGGGTCGGCGACGTCGGCCTCGACCGCGGCGGCGCGACCGCCCTCGCGCTCGATCCGCGCGACCACCGCGGCGGCGCCCTCGGCGTCGCTGCCGTAGTTGACGCAGACCGGGCGGCCGGCCTGGGCGAGCATCACGGCGATCGTCGCCCCGAGGCCGCGGCCGGCACCGGTGACCAGCGCCGCCCCCGCGGTATTCACACCGTTCGATCTCGCGTTCGCGCTCACCCCAGCGGTATAGCCGAGCCCATACCCCGAATCAAAAACCCGCCGATGGGCCGATAAGTCGAGCCAGAGTCGACTTATCGGCCCATCGGCGGTTACTTGGGCCGGGGTGCGCCGCGGGCCTACTGTCGGTGGATGGCTCGTCATGCACTTCCCGCGGACCCGTTCCTCGCCGCCAGCGGCTGCGAGGTCGTCGCCGCGGGGCCGAATCGGGCCGTGGTCGAGCAGGCGGCACTGGCCGAGCTCGACAACCACGTCGGGGTCCGCCACGCGAGCGCCCTGCACGCGGCCGGCTACGCCGCCTCGCGGGCGCTTGTGGCCGCGCTCGAAGCGCACGGCGGCGCCCCGGCGATGCGCCTGGTGAGGACCGAAATCGCCTACACGGCGGTCGGGCTGGGTCCGCTGCAAACCGTCGCCGAGCCGGCCGACCCCGGCTGGGGCGACCTCGGCGGCGACGGCGAGGCGGAGCTCCCCTGCACAGTCACGACCCGCGACGAAGCGGGCAAGAAGGTCGCCGAGCTGACCATCACCTGGGCCGTAACCCCCCGGCCGATGGGCCGATAAGTCGACCCCAGTGCGACTTATCGGCCCATCGGCCACTGGTTAGGTGACCGCGCTGAGCCAGTCGAGGACCAGGGCGGCCGCCTTGGGGCCGCGGTCCTCGGGTAGGAAGTGGCCGGCGCCGGGGACCACGACCGGGGGCTCGCGGCGCAGCGCTCCGGTCACCCACTGGCCCAGCTCGAGCGGGAACAGAAGATCGTGCTCGCCCCACAGGGTCAGGGTCGGGCGGCCGTCCTTGCGCATCGCCTTCAGCGTCCGCCAGCAGGCCTGGGCGGCGGGCAGGTCGGGGGCGCGCGGCAGCACCCGCAGCGGGAAGGCCCGCGCCCCCACCTTCGACGCGGCGTCGGGGAACGGCGCCTCGTAGCCGGCCCGCGCCGCCGCCGCCAGCGGCGCCGCGCAGCCCGCCTGGACCAGGTCGCCGATCGAGACGTCGGGGGTCGCGGCCAGGTAGTCGTGGGCCTGCCACCAGACCGGGGGCATCGTCTGGCGCCCGGTGAAAAAGGGCGTGTCGAGGAGGACGAAGCGCTCGTAGCGGCCCGGGTCCTCGACCGCGAGGCGGAGGCCGATCGGGCCGCCCCAGTCGTGCCCGACCAGGGTGATCCCGCGCAGGCCGAGCGCCTCGACCACGTGGCGGCAGGCGGCGGTGTGGCGCTCGTAGCTGTACCAGTCGAGGTCGAGTGGCTTGTCGGAGCGGCCGAAGCCGGGGTAGTCGATCGCGACGCAGCGCCAACCCGCGTCGCGCAGCGGCGGGATCATCCGGCGGAAGAGGAAGGACCAGGTCGGCTCGCCGTGCAGCATCAGCAGTGGCGGCCCGTCCCCCTCGTCGACGTAGGCGACCCGCAGCCCCTCCCAGAGCCCGAAACGCGGCTCGAACTCGAACCCGTCCAGCCCCGCGAAGCGCTGCTCCGGCGCCCTGCTCGCCTCGACCGCCGGCGCCGGCACGGCTAGCGGATCATCCAGGCGTCCTCTGGCTGCGGCCGCGTCTCCGCCGGAGCGGAGGTCCGCTGCGCGTAGGGGACCCAGGTCATCAGCGCCTCGTCGCTGTCGGCGCCGACCGGGAGGGGCGGCACCGGGATCGCTGTCCCGGTCGGCTCGTAGAGGCGCTCGCACAGTTCCTGGGCGAGCCAGGACATGCGGCGCACCCCGGTCTCGATCCGCTCCAGCACTTCGGCCCGGCCGAGCGACATGCCGGCGATCTCGAACAGGTCCTCGACCCCGCGGTCGCTGGCGACCGGGAACCCGGCGGCGCGGATGTCGGAGCGGCTGATCTCGCGGAACCGCTCCTGCATGAAGACGTTGAGCGGGTGGGTGGCGGCGATCTGGTCGCGCACCTGGCCGAGCAGGTCGAGGTCGGTGATGTCGTCCTTGGTGAAGAGCAGGACCGGGAACATGAAGTAGAAGGCGTTGTCCCAGAGGATCTTGGCGGCGGTCGCCTGGGCGTCGCGGAAGACCTCGTACTGGCCTTTGAAGGCGGGCTCCCAGCCCATGAACTGGCCCAGGTAGAAGGCGTTGTAGGCCTTCAGCCGCCGCTTCAGCTCCGGCTCGTCGTCGAGCGAGCCGGCGATCAGCCGCGTCCCCAGGGTGTTGGCGATGGCGATGAAGTCGACCCCGGTCGAGTAGAGCGGGTCGAGGAACAGCCCGGCCTCGCCGGTCAGCACCCAGCGCTGCGGCGAGAGGCCGCGGCGGGCGCCGTAGGCGTACTTCTTCAGCTTGCGAAAGTCGAGCAGGCCGGCCTCCTCGGCCGGCAGCCGGCTCGCCAGCTGCGGCTCGTTCTCGCAGAGCCACTCGTACATCACGTCGTAGCGGCGGATCCGCTCGTAGGGGACGAAGCGGGGGTCGGCGACGATGCCGATGCTGGTCGCGTCGTCGGGCAGCGAGATGATCCAGATCCAGTAGCCCTCGCCGACCAGCTGGACGGTGCTCATCCAGCGTTTGCCGCTCGGCACCCGCGCCCGCCAGGCCGGGTCCTCGGACCACTCGTCGACCATCAGCCGCTGGCCGATCCGGAACCAGGCCGCGTTGACGTCGTGGGCGATCTCGACCCCGAGCCGGAGCTGGCGGCGGACGACGCCGGCGCGGCCGCTGGCGTCGACGATCCAGCGCGGGTGGAACTCGCGGCCACTGGTGGCGGAACGGACGCTGACGCTGTGGCGGTCGGGGCCGAGGTCGAAGCCGGTCACGCTGTGCTCGTCGAGCAGCTCGATGCCGGCGTCGGAGACGGCGTCGGCGAGCGCGTTCTCAAGCCGGCCGCGATCGAGCTGGTAGGTGCGCAGGGGGGAGAATTTGCTCAGCCCGATCTCCGGCCGGCGCGAGATGTCGGCGTTGTCCCCGGCGCTGGAGAAGATTCGCAGGCTGAACTTGCGGATCTGGTCGTCCTCCATGTGCTGCTTGAAGTTGATGGTCTCCTTGAGGTAATGGGAGCCGATCTCCGCCACCGACTCGCCGACCTTGAAGGCGACCTCGGGCACCGGCAGCGAGCGCTTCTCGATCACCGTGATGCTGGTCCGCGGTCGCGCCTGCTTCAGCTGCAGCGCCGCCGAGAGGCCGGCGAAGCCGCCGCCAAGCACGACCACGTCGCGGTTGCCGTTGCCGTTCGCGGCTGCCATCCCTACGCCGCCTCCGGGACCGACCGCATCTTCACCCCGCACTGGGGGCAGACCAGGGCCTCGTCCGCGGCGGGGTGGGGCGAGGTGACGGCGCTCAGCCGCGGCGGCTCGGCGGCCTCGAGGCCGCGGCGCTCGCGGCGCAGCTCCTCGCGCAGGCAGCGGACCGAGAGCCGCTCCGCTTCGGCGTGTGAGAGCCAGCGCTCCTGCGCGGCGGGCGCCAGCGGGGCGAGCTCGGCGTGGTGGCTGAAGGAGAGGTGATCGCGCCGCCGCGAGGGCTCGAACCGGGAGGCGACGTAGGCCATGTTCATCAGCGTCTGCACGTCGTAGCCGGTGATCCGGCGCGCCCGGGTGTAGCGCTCGCCGAAGCGGCGATTGCCGTAGAGCAGCCAGTCGCCGATCCACCAGCCGACCCCCCTGCCGATCGCCCCGAGCCGCCGCCCGGCCTCACTCCAGGCGGGCAGACCGAGGTCCGCCGCGAGCCACGAGGTCGGGGTCATCGTGACCTCACAACTTCCCGAACTGACCGTGTCAACCGTGCGACTCACCGTTTCGCGACCGTACATTTGCCCTGATCGCGTTGTCAAAGTCACACTGACCAAACGGTGAAACCACAGTTCTTCGCAGCCGACCTGACCGCCGCCGCCCGGCGCGGCTCGGCCCGGCGGCGGGAACGGGTGGAGATGAAGGCGCGGATCGCCGAGTACCTCGAGGAGCCGCTGATCCGGCAGCTCCACGACGAAGCGCTGGGGGCCGGCTCCTTCGTCCCGATCACGCTCGACCTCACCCACGTCTGCCAGCTGCGCTGCGACGGCTGTTACTTCTTCGAAGAGGGTCTCGACGCTTCGAAGGCGCCGCGCGAGGAAGCGGTCTTCCTCGACTTCGTCCGCCGCGAGCGCGAGCGCGGCACCACCTTCATCACCGTGATCGGCGGCGAGCCGAGCCTGCAGCTGGAGCGGCTCAAGGTCCTCCACGACAACTTCCGCTGCGCCACCGTGACCAATGGCCTGCGCAGGATCCCGATCGAAGGGTTCGAGGAGATGGGCGTGGCGATCTCGGTCTGGGGCGACCACGACGTCGACCGCGAGCTGCGCGGGGCCGGCAAGATCGACGTCTTCGCGCGCGCCCTGCGCCACTACAAGGACGACCCCCGCGCGACCTTCTACTTCACCGTCAGCAACGCCAACGCCGGCGGCATCGGCAGCGCCGTCGACGAGATCGTCGCGAACGGCAACTCGGTCGCCTTCAGCTTCTACGAGGACTGGTCGGGACGGGGCGGCGACTACGACCAGACCAAGGGCTACGCGCGGGCGATGACGGAGATCTTCAAGGCGATCGACAAGCACCCCGAAGAGGTCCTCACCACCGCCTACATGGCCCGGGTCGCGAGCGGCCGCCAAATGATGGGCCTGACCTGGGGCCACGAGACCTGCCCGGTGATCAGCTCCGGCTACAACCCGGAGATCGACGAGTGGCACGGATCCAAGGCCTGGGAGCAGCGCAACGGCGAACGGCTGCGCAACGGCCAGCCCTACTACCCCAACCACCGCGCGGTGATGCCCGACCTGAAATCGGTGCGGCGCTGCTCGGTCGGCGAGGAGAGCGACTGCTCGAAGTGCCAGAACGCCTACGCCAGGTTCATGTGGGTGATGCTCAACCGCAACCGCCACACCCGCACCCGCCAGGACTTCGTCAACTGGGTGACCTCGGCCTGGACCTTCTGCCTCGGCACCGGCACGGTCGACCGCCGGCGCGGCATGGAACTGATGCCCGCGGTGCACGACCTGACCCGGCCGGCCCGCGACCTAGCCGCGGCCGCCTAGCGCGGCGCCGCTCGGCCCGGTGAACTACCGGGCCGGCTGGGGCGAGAGCCGGTGCCCGCACTGGGGGCAGACCACCGCGTCCGGCTCGGGGCCGGAGGGCGCGACCTCACCCGCCAAGGACGGCAGCTCGCGTGGCTCGCGGCGGTGCGAGCGCAGCTCGACCCGCAGGTCGGACACCGACCAGCGCTCCTCCGCCGCGCGCTCGATCCAGCGCTGCGCGTCCTCGGGCTCGAGCGGTGCCAGCAGCACGTGGTGGCTCCAGGTCAATTTGTCACTACGTAGTGACAAATTGCCGAACCGCGAAGCCACCCAGGCCATGTTCCGCAGGCTGGTGACGTCGTACCCGGTGATCCGCGAAGCCTCGACGTACCGTTCGCCCCAACGCGCGGTCCCGTACCTGACCCAGTCCCCGATCCACCACTGGCTGCAGCGGCCGATCGCACCCAGCCGCCGGCCCGCGGCGGCCCACTCCCGCGGGTCGAGGTCTCGCTGTGGAAGCCAGGCGACCGTGGAGGCGATCGCCGACTCCTTCTCACGACCGCCGCCGGCGGCTCGTGACGGTGAAACCTCCCCTTGCAGGGCGACGGCTGGGGTGGACATCTCTCTCCCTTTTGGATGATCAGTGATTGATCAATAAATATGTACCAACGGACCGGTCCTGCCGCTACACCAATATGTCCAGTCGGCCGGGCCGGGTTTCACCAATGTGTCTCAGAGGACCCGTCCGCCCCCTCCGCCGCGGCCTCGAGCTCGTCGAGGCCGAGCGCGACCTCAAGCTCGGCATGACAGGCGGGGAGGATGCGGCCGAGCGTGTCCTCGACCTTGCGCAGCCGGCGCTGCACGGTGTGGCGGTCGATCCCGAGCGCCGCCGCGGCGGTGACCGCGTTGCGGCCGGAGGCGAGGTAGGCGCGCAGCGTTTCCCGCAGCACCGGGCCGGAGCTGCCGTGCCGGTCGAGCGGGACCATGTACGTCTCGCGCAGCGAGGAGGCGAGCGCCTCGTCACGGAGGATCGCGGCGAGCAGGACGACGTCGCAGGCTTTGGTCACCTGCCGCGGCCGGCGCAGCATCACCTGGAACGCCGCCTGCGCCTCGTGGTGGGTGAGGCGCCAGCCGTCAAGGCCGTGCCGCGGCTCGCCGATCGCGACCCTGGCGCCGTCGCACGGCAGCGCCTGCTCCAGCTCCGCCACCGCCCCGCGCGAGCGGTTCCCCAGCCAGGCCCAGGCGGTGCGCTCGCCGCGCGGCACGACCAGCGTCTGGCAGTCGAGCTCGGCCGCCAGCCCCCGCACGAGCACGGCGGGAGCGGCGGCGACCACGATCAGGCCGAGATGCCAGTTGTCGAACTCGTAGTCGAAGCCGCCGTCGTTGTCGGCCTCGGCCCCGTCGAGCAGGCGCCGGACGCGCATCTCGACCTTCTGCGAGGGCGAGGCGCCGAGCCGGTCGCGCTCGCGCATGTACTCCTCCGCCACCGCCGCCATCAGGTGGTCGATCTGGAGCCGCTGCGTGGTCAGCAGCTCGCGCAGCGCCGGCCCGAGCAGCGGCGCGCCCTCCTCGATGATGAAGTCGGCCAGCAGCCGCTCGCCGGCCGCGTAGCGGCGCAGCACGACCTCGATGCTGACGCCGTTGCGGGCGGCGCGACGGGCCTGGGCCAGGGCCGTCTCCGGGACCGGCCCCAGGTCCACCTCCCCCCGCTCGAGCGTTTCCAGCCCGTACTCGACGATCTTGCCGACCGTCGCCTTCAGGCCCTCGACGTACTCGACGTCTTCACGGCCGCCGGCGCCGGCGAGGCGGCGAACCTGGGCGAGGATCGTCGCCTCGATCTCGCCGGCGCGGCCGCGCAGCCGCGCGGCCAGCTCGGCTCGCGCCGCGGGCGTGACCCGGCGCCGCGCCTCGCGCTCGCTCATCCGCCCTCCCGGCGCGCTCGGCTCTCCAGAACCGGTCCTGCAGGACCCATTCGGCGCCGATGCGAAGTCGACTTGCGCGGCGGACGGCAGCGCAACACTTCCTCCCTTACTCGCAGGAAAACGCGCGATTCCGCGGCCACGCTAGGCCGCTAATTCGTCGATGTCAAACTTATTACTCGAATGTTGGTGAGCGGAAGCGCGGCCCTGCCGCGCCGCGCGGGGGCTCAGTCGAGGACGTCGTCGATGAAGGGGCCGAGCAGGTTGGCGACGGCGCCAGCGGTGGCGTCAGGGGACTCGCTGGGAGCGGTGATGTAGCTGATCGCCAGCCGCACCAGCGTTTCGGAGAGCAGGCGGACGTCGGCTTTCGGCGCCTGCGGCCAGCCCTGCTCGATCGTCTCGGCGAGGCGGGCGGTCGCCCACTGCACGACCGGCATCCCCTGGGTGGTGACGAAGGGCAGCATGCCGCCGGTGCCGTCGTCGCTGAGCAGGATGCGGATCAGCGGGTCCTCGCCGGCGGTGCGCAGAAACAGCTCGAGCGCGGCGCCGATCGCGGCCCGCGGGTCGTCGCGGTGCGCGAGCACCGCCGCGTCGACCGCGTCGAGGAAGCGCTCCCCCTCGTGGATCACGAAGGCGAGGCCGAACTCGTTGCGGTTGCCGAACTCCTTGTAGAGGGTCTGGCGGCTGACCCCGGCGGCGGTCGCGATATCGGCCATCGTGATCTCCGACCAGGAGCGCCGCTCGAGCTCGTCGCGGGCGGCGCCGAAGAGGGTTTCGCGCAGCAGCTCGCGGGCCGCCTGCGGATAGGGGGTGCGTGCGCTCGCCATCCGCCCTATCGTCGCAGCGCCCGCGGTCATGCGTCCTCGTCGGCCTTGAAGTCGACCTTGTCGCGGACGCCGCAGTCGGGGCAGGCCCAGTCGTCGGGCACCGCGCTCCACGGCGTCCCCGCCGGGAAGCCCTCGCGCGGGTGCCCCGCCTCCTCGTCGTAGACGTAGCCGCAACTGGGGCAGCGCCAGCGGCTCATGCGGGCGTCCCCTCGGAGGCGCCGTAACGGGCGAGGATCTTCGCCCGCTGACGCGGCTGGATGTTGGCCCGGCTGACGTCGCCGTCGAAGTGCTCGAGCAGGCGCGGGTCCATCACCCGCCGCCACAGCGGCGGGAACCAGGCGAGCACGATCATCCCGGCGTACCCGGTCGGCAGCTGCGGAGCCTCGTCGACGTGGCGCAGCGCCTGGTAGCGGCGGGTCGGGTTGGCGTGGTGGTCGCTGTGGCGCTGCAGGTGGTAGAGCAGCACGTTGGAGGCGACGTTGTTGCTGTTCCAGCTGTGCTCGGGCAGGCAGCGCTGGTAGCGGCCGTCCTCCTTCTTCTGGCGCAGCAGGCCGTAGTGCTCGAGGTAGTTGACGACCTCGAGCAGCGAGAACCCGAGCACCGCCTGCAGCAGCAGGTAGGGCAGGACGACCGGGCCGAAGGCGATCGCCAGCACGGCGAAGAGGCCGACCGTCATCGCCCAGGCGCTGATCAGGTCGTTGTGGAAACCCCAGTGCGACTTGCCGAGCCGGTCGAGGCGCTTCGCCTCGATCCCCCAGGCGGAGGTGAGGCTGCCCTTGACCGTGCGCGGCAGGAAGGCCCAGAAGCTCTCACCCAGGCGCGAGCTGGCCGGGTCCTCGGGGGTGGCGACGCGGACGTGGTGGCCGCGATTGTGCTCGATGAAGAAGTGGCCGTAGCCGGTCTGGGCGAGGGCGACGCGACTCAGCCACTTCTCCGAGCTCTCGCGCTTGTGGCCGAGCTCGTGGGCGGTGTTGATCGCGATCCCGCCGACCACGCCCATGGTCAGCGCCAGCCCGATGCTCTCGAGCACCGCGAGGTCGCCGCTCGACCAGAGGTAGCAGGCGAGGACCAGGCCGGCGTACTGGATCGGGATGAAGACGTAGGTGCACCAGCGGTAGTAGCGGTCCTGCTCGAGGTACTTGAGGACGCTGTCGGGCGGGTTGCTCGAGTCCATGCCGACGACGATGTCGAGGATCGGGAAGGCGACGAAGACGAGCAGCGGGCCGAAGAAGTAGAAGCCGCCCCAGCCGCTCAGCGCGACCGAGCCCCAAGCGATGAACGGGGCCAGCGGGACGACGATCCCGAGCAGCCAGGCGTAGCGCTTGCCATCGCTCCAGCTCGCCGGGTTGACCTCGACCTCGTCGTGATCGTGGTGATGGTGATGCGCGTGCTCCGCGTGCGCCTCCATGCTGCTCCTCCTTGTCAAAACTCGTGCCGGAGTCCAAGAGATTGACACAAAATACAAATTTGTCAACTAGGGATACAGAAGGCCAGGATCTGTTCTGGTGAGTGACCGGGGAGGTCGATGACCAAGCGAGGCAGGCACGACACGAGTTCCGCGTAGCAGCGCTACGCGGAATCTCGGGGAGGGCCTGAATCGCGCAGCGTCACTCGGCCTCATCCGGGCCGCGACAGGACAGGTCCTGGCCTTCGCTAGATCTTGAGCAAAATGATCGTGTTCACGGCCCAGGCGATCGCGATCGCGACCGTGGCGCGGGTGAGGTTGCGCTCGACCATCGAGCCGCCGCCGATCGAGCTGCCGCCGCCGCCGACGCCGAAGGCGCCGGAGAGGCCCGCGTCTTTGCCCGAGTGCAGCAGCACGAGGAAGATCAAGACGACGGACATCACCACCTGCAGGAAGCCCAGCACCGTGTACATGGTCAGGAAGTCTAACCCTGCGGGACCTGCGGACGCGTCTCCCCCGCCCCGTTGCCGCTCTCGACCCGGTCGAGGATCTCGACCGCCTCGCGGCGCAGCTCGGCGTCGAGCGCGGCGAAGTCCTCGTCGGAGAGCTTGCCGGCGGCGTGGTCGAGCTCGGCGTCGCGGATCTCGCGGTACTTCGCTTCCTTCAGCGCGTCGGCCTCGCTGCGGACGACGGCGCCGCGGCGGCGGGGACGGGCCGGCCAGAGCGCGATCAGCGCCCCGGCGAGGGAGATCAGGCCGCCGATCCACATCCAGGTGACCAGGGGGTCGACGATCAGCTTGAAGGTCGCCGGCGCGCCGTCCTCGAGGTAGCTGCGGGCGATGCGGTCGATCGCCAGTCCCTGCAGTTTGGCGATCTGCTCGAGCGCCGCCGGCTGCAGGCTGGGATCGGCCAGGGCGGCGCGCATCATCGCCGCCAGCGCCTCGCACTGCGGCGGCGCCCCGGCATCGGCCGCGAGGCAGGCTTCGAAGCCCTTGTCGGCGGCCCGCACCCGGCGCTGCACGTCGACGATGTTGGGCTGCACCGCGGTCCAGAGGTCGCTGCCGAACCCGGCCGACAACCCCACCTCGCTGGTCGCCTCGCCGTTGAAGAAGTTGCCGAGCGTGCCGCTCTCCTGCCCGGTCGGGCGGTGATAGCGGCGGCTCGGCGCCAGCGTCGCCACCCGCTCGCCGTCCGCGGAGACCCTGAGCACGGCGCCGAGCTCGATGTAGGCCGGGGTGACGTCGACGGTCGGCTTCACGTAGGTGACCTCGCGACCGTCGATCCTGGTGCTCTGCCCCGGCCGCAGCTGCTCTTCGCGGTTGGCCTGGAAGCTGGAGGAGGCGGCGATCCCGATCAGCAGCACGATCACCCCGACGTGGACGATGTAGCCGCCGTAACGGCGGCGGTTGCGGGAGACAATCGCCACCAGCGCGGCGGGCAGCGAGCCGCCGGCCAGCGAACGCCGCGCCGTGGCGCCGCGCCAGAACTCCTGGGCGAGGCCGGTGAGGGCGAAGCCGGCGAAGACGAAGAGCACGAAGGCCCACGGCTCCCCGGCGGCGTCGGTGAGCGCCGAGCAGGAGCAGCGCCACCACCGCGGCGACCGCGAGCGGCAGCCGGAGGAGGCGCTTCGCCGAGGCCCAGGTGACCCGGCGCCAGGCGAGCAACGGCCCGATCCCGGTGAAGAGCACGAGCCCGATCGCCAGCGGCGTCGTGTACTCGTCGAACCAGGGCGCCGCCAGCGAGGCCTTGCTGCCGGTGAACAGTTCCGAGATCAGCGGGAAGAAGGTGCCCCAGAAGACCACCGCCGTGAGCGCGACGAGGAGCAGGTTGTTGACCAGGAAGACCGCCTCGCGCGAGGCCAGCGAGTCGATCCGCTTCTCGGAGCGGAGGTCGTCGAGGCGGGAGACGATCAGCACGGTCGAGCCGATCAGGACGACCCCGATCAGGCCGAGCACGTAGGGGCCGACGGTGTTGTCGCCGAAGGCATGGATCGACTGCAGCACCCCGGAGCGGACCAGGAAGGTGCCGAGCAGCGCCAGCGAGAAGGTGGCGACGATCAGGCTCGCGTTCCAGACCTTCAGCATCCCGCGCTTCTCCTGGACGATGATCGAGTGCAGGAAGGCGGTGCCGATCAGCCACGGCATCAGCGCCGCGTTCTCGACCGGGTCCCAGGCCCAGTAGCCGCCCCAGCCGAGCTCGGTGTAGGACCAGCGGGCGCCGAGCAGCAGGCCGAGGCCGAGGAAGGCCCAGGCGATCAGCGCGAAGCGGCGGGTGGCGCGGATCCACTCGGCGTCGAGCCGGCGGGTGACGAGGGCGCCGATCGCGAAGGCGAAGGGGACGGTGAAGGAGACGTACCCCGAGTAGAGCATCGGCGGGTGGATCATCATGCTCGGGTGCTGGAGCAGCGGGTTGAGGCCGGCCCCGTCGGCCGGCGCCGGGCTCAGGGTCGCGAACGGGTCGACCCCGGGTCCGAAGACCATCAGGCCGGTGAAGAAGGCGCCGACGCCCATCATCACCGCGGTCGCCCAGGGGACGACCTCGCGCAGCCTGTTCCGGGTCATGTAAAGAGCGGCGCTGGCGGCGATCGAAAGCACCCAGGCCCAGAGCAGCAGCGACCCCTCCTGGCTCGACCACATCGCCGCCACCTTGTAGAAGGTCGGGGTCGCGACGGAGGAGTGCTCGGCGACGAGGTTGAAGCCGAAGTCGTCGCTGAGGAAGGCGACCTCGACGATCACGACGCAGGCGGTGACCAGGGCGCAGAACCCGTAGACGAGACGGCGCGAGAGGTCGAGGCGGCGACGGTCCCCGTGGCGCCCGGCAAGGGCCACCGCGGCGGCGGCTACGGTGGTGAAGAAGGCGAGCGCCAGCAGGGCGCTGCCGAGGCTAGGCATCCTTCTCGGTCGTGAACTTCGACGGGCACTTCGTGATCAGCGTCTCCGGCTCGCCGACGAAGGTCCCGTTCTCGACGCTGCCGGTGAGGATGATCTCGCGGCCGCCGCGGAAGGGGTCGGGGACGGTGCCGGTGTAGGTGACCGGCAGAGCGCGGCTGCCACCGTCGCGGTCGACCACCTCGAAGGCGATGCCATCGCCACTGCGCTCGATCGAGCCCTTGACGACGCGGCCGCTCATCTCGTAGCTGGTCCCGGGCGCCGCCGCGAGCAGCTGCGAGGGCTCCTTCGCCTCGGTCGAGGCCGAGAACGAGGTGTAGACCAGCGCCACGGCGAGCAGCACGGCGACGCTGAGGGCTGAGACCAGCCGGATCTTGCGCTTGCGATCGGGGTCCATCGAGGGACGGGCATTATCGCAAGTGCGAGAATTGGGCCATGCCCGACCCCGTGATGCTGATCACCGGCGCCAGCAGCGGCATCGGCGCCGCGACCGCCCGCGCCGCGGCGGGCAAGTACCGCCTCCTGCTGGCCGCCCGCCGCCAGGGGGAGCTGGAGGAGCTGGCAGCCGAGCTGGGCGGCGAGGAGCGGGCGCTGGCGGTGCCCTGCGACGTCACCGAGTGGGGCCAGGTCGAGGCGATGCGGGACGCGGCGCTGGACCGTTTCGGCCGCATCGACGTCGTCTTCGCCAACGCCGGCTTCGGCGCCACCCGCGGCTTCCTCGAGGAGTCGGTCGAGCACTGGCGCTCGATGGTCCTGACCAACGTCTACGGCGTCGCGCTGACGATCCGCGCCACCCTCCCCCACCTGCTCGAGCGCGGCGACGGCCACTTCCTCGTGACCAGCTCGATCGCCGGCCGCCGCGTCCTCCCCGGCTCGCTCTACTCGGCGACGAAGTGGGCGGCGACCGCGATCGGCGAGGCACTGCGGGCGGAGCTGCGCCAGATGCACGACAATACCGCGATCAAGATGACCCTGATCGAGCCGGGGATGGTCGACACCGACTTCTTCGACAACCGGCCCGGCGAGTGGGCGTTGCGGGACGACGACATCGCCAAAGCGGTGATGTACGCGCTCGAACAGGGGCCGAACGTAGACGTCAACGAGATCCTCGTCCGCCCGACCAACCAGCCGCTCTGATCGCGCCGCGCGATGCGTTGACCACACTCCAGTGTGGTCAACGCATCGAACGACGAAGCAGCAGCCGGGCCAGGCGCCAGTAGGAACGCAGCGCGAGGCGCGCCGGCAGTGAGCGGGCCAGGGGCGAGATGAAGGGCGAGTCGAGGTCGGGGGTGAGCCAGGAGGCGAACTCGGCGGCGCTGACCGTGCGCGCCGCCTGCAGCTGGCGGCGCTCGCGCAGCAGCCGCGGCAGCCAGCGCAGCGCTTCCCAGTTCGCCGCCAGCTTCTGGCGGCCCCAGCCGCCGGCGAGGGAGACGGCGAGCAGGGCCAGCTCGGTCGCGAGCAGGGCCGGCGCCAGCAGCAACAGCAGCGGGGCCGGGTAGGCGCGGACGAGGAAGGCGAGGCGGTTGCGCTCGAGCCAGCGCCACTTGTGCTCGCGGGCGCCGAACTCGTAGTCGTGGTCGACCACGGCCGCCGGCTCGATCCCGAGCGTGCCGCCGCGCAGCCGCAGCCGCAACGAGAGGTCGACGTCCTCGTGGTAGAGGAAGAAGCGCTCCGGGAAGCCGCCGACCTGGCGCCAGGTCGCGAGTGGGATCGCCAGGCAGGCACCGGAGAGGACCGGGACCTCAGCCGCCGCGCTCGGCGCCGTCGCGATCGGATCGCCATGCCCCCCGGCCCAGACGATGCCGGTGAAGTGAATCGGGTTCCCCGCCGAGTTGATCTCCGTCGCCCCGTTGTCGGCGACCAGCGCCTGCCAGGCGGCCCAGCCCCGGCCGTCGTTCCAGGGCCGGCGGATCGCCTCGCCCCAGCCCGGCAGCGGCGCCGCGTCGGGGTTGAGGATCACCAGCAGGTCGCCGCTCGCCGCCGCGGCGCCTGCGTTGCAGCCGGCGGCGAAGCCGAGGTTGGCGCCGGCCCGCACAACCCGGGCCCGCGGCGCCAGCCCTTCCACCGCCTCGGGCGTGCCGTCGCTGGAGTCGTTGTCGAGGACGATCAACTCGTCGCCCTCGCCCAGCTCCGGCAGCAGCGCCGGCAGGGTCCGGGCCAGCTCCTCGCGGCTGTTCCAGGCGACGATGAGGACGGAGAGCGTCGGGGGCACCGGCGCGGAGGCTATTCGGCCCTCCGCGCCGGCGCTCGCGCCGCTACAAGCCGCGGGCTACTTCTTCTTGCCGCAGTTGCTGATCCGCAGCTTGTGCTTGTTGTTCTTGACTTTCTTCCCGTTCTGGCCCTTGAGGTTCAACACGGCTTTCTGCTTTTTCGCGCAGAGGTTTTGCGAGTTGACGATCAGGCTCTTCTTCCCGCCCTTCATGTTGAGGATGAACTTCTTGACGGGAACGTCGGGCGTTTCCGGGAACACGGTCTTGAGACCGCCCCGCTTCGAGCTGATCACGCCGCGCAACTGGATCCGCACCTGGCCGCGCAGGTCGGCGACCAGGTTCGGGAGTTTGTCGTCGGAGGCGACCAGGTAGACCGGCCCCTTCAACTTCTTGTCCAGCAACGGCGATTTCGCTTCCGCCTGGCCGTAGATCGCGCCTTTCGGACAGGTGAACGAGGCCAGCTGTGGCCGCGTGCAGATGGTTTTGATGTGGCTCTGGTCCAGGAACAGCGAGCGCGGCAGGGTCAGCGCCGCGCGAGCGACGTTGGCATCGCCGTTGCGGGCTTCCAGGATCGCCCGGATGCGCGGGTTCTTCGCCCGCTTGGTCGGCCCGAACAGCCGCGTGAACAGCTTCGGCTTGAAGGCCAGTTTGTTGCATTCGGTCGCCTGGAACGGAGCGCTGACGTTGTAGGCGCTGAGCGGCGACTGCCCGCTCCCGCCCCCGTTGATAACGCCGCTCGTGGCCTGCGCGGCGCAGTTGGTCGGGTTGAGCATGAACTGGGGCCGGTCGACGTCGACGACGATCGAGCGGATATCCAGCGTCGTGCCCCCGAACACGTCGGGGATCAGGTCAGACACAGCGTTGATCTGCGCCGTGCTCGGGTTGACGTTGAGCGCGACCCTGACCACGACGGTGCCGAGGTCGAATGGCCCCGCCACCGCTGGCGTGATCACCACCATCGAGAGTGGCGCGCCTTTATACGGGCCGGCGAGATACGCCTTACCGCTGATTTTCAGCGGGTTGGCGCCGCTCCCGGACTCGGTGGTCGCGATCCCGATCCCGCTTGCCGAGGAGCAGCTCGGGTTGGCCAGCTCGGCTTTACCCGGGCTCGCCGCCGCCGCCGCGATCGACGCCTCGGAGCAGTACGGGATCCCGGCAAGTTTGCCGGTCAGGCCCTTCGGCAGCGTCACGTTGACGACTTTCAGCTCCTGCTGGCCGTCGCTGCGCGTGATGCGAACCCGGAACGGGCTGTAGGCACCGGCTTTGCTGCTGTCCGATTTCGCCGTGTAGCCGGGCGTGAACTTACGCTCGGCCAGCGTCTGCGGGCAGGTGCCCCCATTCGGGTCGCTGGAGAGGGTGAACTCGGCCGACCTGGTCACGAACGTGCCCAGCCTCGCCCACGGTTCCTGTTCGGTGGTCGAGGTCTGTTTGGCGCAGGTCGGCGGGCTGGTCAGAACACCTTTGCCCTGGTCGAATTTCAGCTTCACCGATTCGAACGGCACCTGTGGGTTTTCCAGCAGCGCCGTGGTCAGCTGACCGCTCTGGGCGTTCGCTTTGACGTTGCCGATCAGGCGCACGTCGACGTCGTACCGGTCCGACTTCGGGTTGATGAAGATCCGGTACATCTCCCCTGATTCGGGATTGGACCCGATCTGCCGCCCAAGATAGACGTCTCCTTTGAGGGAGCCTGGCGGCAGCGGCTGGGTTTCCACCTCGGCCGTGCCGATTTTCGACCCCGGCGGGCAAGTGACCGGGTTTTCAGTCCCTTTCCCGAACTGAGCGTCGGTGCAGTCCTGGAGGCCAGCAGCCGCCGACGGGTTGAGGCCCATCCCCACCGGCAGGGCCACGCTGGCGTCGCGCACATGCGACTGTTCCCTCCCGTTTTCATCGGGCAGATAGGGCAGGCTCACCGTCACCTCGGGCGCGGCCGGAGAGTCGATTTTGTCGGTCCCCGGCAGGACGCTGAGGCTCGGGTCGAACGGCACTTCGTCGCAGCCTTTCTGTCCCACGCCTTCGGGAAGCGCAGCCTCCCATGGCGTGAAGCTGTCCGGAAAGCCCGGAGTCAGGTCGGTGGTGGACTGGGCCCGCAGGAAGGTCGAGTAGGCCCCACTGGCAGGATCGAAGCAGGTCGTGGGGTTGGTGATGTACGTGCCGTTGCCCGAAGTCCCGATGTTCACGAGCCGGCTTTTCAGGGATCGAATCGCTGGATTCGCGGGCGGCGGGATTTTGATGAAGAAGCCCGCGTGATAGTCGCCCGCCCAGTCAACCGTCCCCCTCAGGAAGACTTTTGCTTTGGCGGTACCGATCTTGAAGCCGAACCGGGCCGGCTCGCCGTTTTCAGGCACGAGGTTGTACAGCGGCGGTTCGGTATTGAGAATTGGGTTGGGGGGGATCTGGAAGCCCGAGGGAAGAGGATTGGGGCCAAAGGGAAGGGGGTTCGGATTGAGTTCCACGACGGTGGCGACGGTGAGTTCCTCTTTGCCGACGATCGATCCTGGCGGGCAGTTGGTCTCGTCCGCTTCGAATACCGCTATCTCACACTGCGGAGTCGCCTGGGGATTGACGGTGAGCCCCGGCGGCAGGTCGACCCGGATTTCATTCAGCAGACCCACGGGAATCTGACGCGCGGGTTCCGCCGGATTGGGAAGGATGTGTTTGACGATGTACTGGGTGAAGCCGATCGGCGTATGGCCAGCCGCCTCTTCGAAAAAGAGGTCGGGCGTTTCCGGCGAGCAGAATTTTTCCGGCGGTGCCGGTTCTTTGTTGAAGAGACACGTCCCCGCCTGGAAGCCGTCTTCCTCGGTGGGGGGATCGTGCTGCTGTTCGATGATGTCGCCGGTGTCCGCCTGGATGGCGGGCGCAGCGAAGACTGCGAAGAACGCCATAACCGCCATTGCGATCAGCAAGCGCCTAACCATTAATCCCTCCTTGTACCCCGTAGAGCGTTGACGCTTCCCCTGCGTAGCGCTCAGAACTTCTCCCGCTGAAGACATTACAGACCGGTGCGATCAAATCAAGTGCGAAATGCAACTTTTGCGCCTTGATGGACATCATTTGCCGTTCTGCTTCCCGGGCTGGCCCTGACGTTTTGGCTTACCGGAGTGCTTCTTGCAGGGCGCGCGCAGCGGCGACCGCCGCTTGACCTTCTTGCCGTTCTGAGCTTTGAGGCGGACGATCGCTTTCGCCGGCCGTTTGCAGAGGTCGCGCGAGGCGACCAGGAGGCCGCGTTTGCCGCCGCGCAGATTCATCGTGAATTTCGAGACCGGGACGTCGGGGACGCGGCCGAAGGTGGTGCGGATGCCGCCGCGGAAGCTGTCGATCCGCCCGACCAGGTCGATCGTTACCTGCCCCTCGAGGTGGGCGACGAGGTCGGGCAGCGGGTTGTCCGAGGAGCGCAGGTAGACCGGGCCTTCGAGCGGCTGGCCGAGCAGCGGGGTGAAGGCGCGGGCGCGACCGTAGATCGATTTCTTCGGGCAGTTCCCGGCGGCGAACTGGACCCGGGTGCAGACCGTGGAGAGGCTGGCCTGGTCGAGGAAGAGCGCGTGCGGAAGCGCGACCACGGCGCGGCCGATGTTGGCGTCGCCGGCCCGCGCTTTCAGGGTCGCCCGCAGCTTCGGGTTCTGCGCCCGTTTGACTTTGCCGAAGAGGCGCAGGCTCAGTTTCGGCCGGAAGCGCAGCGGATCGCACTTGACCCACTGCGACGGGTCGGAGACCGGGAAGGCCGAGAAGGCGGCCGGGTCGGCCGGGTCGGCCGGGTCGGCGCCGCCACCCCGCAGCACCCCGGCGGTGGCGAATTTCGAACAGTTGGTCCCGTTCAGGGTGAACTCTTTGCGGTTGACGTTGACCAGGACCGAGCGGATGTCGAGCTTGGCGCCGCCGAAGACGTCGGGGATCGGGTCGGATACGACGTGGATCTGCGCCGTTTCCGGGTGCGGATAGAGCGGCACCCTGACCACCACATTGCCGAGGTCGAACGGCCCGGCCACGGCCGGGGTGACGACCGCGATCGAGAGCGGCGCCCCCTTGTAACGACCCATCAGGAACGCCTTGCCCTCGATCTGCAGCGGCGAGGGACCGGTCCCGGCGGTGGCGGTCGCGACACCGACCTGGCTTTTTCCGGGGCAGCTCGGGTCCGCTTTCTCGGCCGCGCCGGTGCGCGTCGCCGCGGCGGCGAGCGCGGCGGGCGGGCAGTACGGGACGCCGGCCAGCTTCGCGGTGGCGCCGGGCGGCAGGGTCACGTCGACGCCTTTCAGCTCCTGCTGGCCGTCGCCGCGGGCGATGCGGACCGAGAAGGGCGTGAAGGTGGCGGCCTCGTTGCTTTTCGGCGCGGCGACGAAGCTCGGCCCGAACGGCCGCGCGGCCATCGTTTTCGCGCAGGCGCCGCCACCGGGGGCGCTGCTCAGCGTGAAGCCTTTGTCCTGCGGCCCGCCGTCGGGCGTGCCCGACCAAGCGGTCATCGCGTGGCCGGTCTGGTTCGGCCCGCAGGTCGGCGGGCTGCTCAGGGTCGCGCGGGCGCCGCCGTCGAGCTTGACCCGGACCAGGTCGAACGGGACCTGCGGGGCTTCGCGCACCACCGCGGTCAGCTGGCCGCTGACCGGGTCGGCGCTGACGTTGCCGACCAACCGCACCGAGAGCCCGCGGGCCGCCGACTCAGCGGCGAGGAAGATCCGGTAGAGGTCACCGGAGAGCGGGTCGCGGCTGAGCTGCTGGCCGAGGTAGACGTTGCCGGTCAGGGTGCCGTCGGGCAGCGGCGGCGTGTTGATCGCCACGGTGCCGATCTTCGAGCCGGGCGGGCAGGCGACCGGGTTCCTCGTGCCCTTGCCGAACTGGGCGTCGGTGCAGGCTTGCAGCGCCGGCGCTGCCGAGGGGTTGACCCCCATTCCCCGCGGCAAAGTCACTCGCGCCACCCGCACGTTCGACTGGTAGATCGGCGCGGTCGGGTCGAACGGAACCGTCACGTCGACCGTGGCGCCGGCCGGTGAGTCGGTCTGGTTGGTGCCCGGGTCGGCCGCGGTCGAGGGGGCGAAGGGGACGTTGCCGCAGCCTTCCGGTTTCGCGCCCGGGGGCAGCGGCGACTCCACCGGCTCAGAGCCGTTGACGAAGCTGGTCGGGGGTGGTGCCGGTGCCGCGACGTCGTAGTTGTTGTTCGGCGCTTCTTCCTCGAAGGAGTCGGCGTGGAGGAAGGTCGTGTACTGGCGCTTGAACGGTTGGACTTCGGAGTTCTCGCAAGTGCTCGGAGTGGTGAGGAAGCGACCTCCCCCCGGCTGCAGTTCGGTAAGGCCGTCGAACACCAGCCGGTTTTCGAGGATCCGCGCCAGTTCGAAGCCGGGGCCGAGGCTGAGCTGGGTCGCGTGGATCGTGAAGTACTCGTGGTAGTCGCTCTCCCAGGCAACGCCGGCGTTGAGGAAGATGTCGTTGCCGACGAGGCTAAACCCGAAGCGGGCCGGTTCACCGAAACGCGGTGCGATGTTGAAGACGGGAGCGCTCAGGGGAAGGCCAAGCCCGGTAAGGGGATTGACTGCGGCCAGGCTGCTCATTCCGACTTTGGTGTTCAGCGGGCAACCCGCTGGACTCCCGCTCGGAGGTAGCTGACACTGCGGCGTCGCCTCCGGGTTGACGCTCAAGCCCGGGGGAAGGTCGACGAGGACGGTTTTCAGGTTGCCGACCGGAACTTTGCTGCCCAGGGGGCCGGGTTCGTGCCTGACGATGATCTGGGTGAAGCCTTTCGGGGGATGGCCGGCCGCCTGCTTGAAGAAAAGCCCGGGAGTATCGACCGAGCAGGGGTCCGCGGTGCAGGTTCCCGCCTGCCAGCCGTCCGTGGCTTTCGGCGGGTTGCTCTGTTCTTCGATGATGTTGACCGCCCCCGCGTTGGGCGCGGCGAAGGCCAGCGCCAGCGCGCTCACGGCAAGGAGCAGCGCGCCCTTTTTCCCTCCCCCGTTCCTCATCGCTTCGGCGCTACCCGCTCCCGAGCCATCCCAATCAGCCCCGGTGCTGTTTTTTGCCCTGCTTGCAGGCAGGAACCCGCAGCGGCAGTTTCTTCACTCGCAGCCGCTTCCCGTTCTGGCCTTTGAAGTTGAGGAAGGAGAAGGAGCGGCGCGCGCAGAGGTCGCGTGAGTTGACCAGCAGCCCCTTCTTGCCGCCCTTCATCGTCAACACGAAGCGGCTGACCGGGACGTCGGGCAGCGGGAAGAAGACGTTCTTGATCCGCGCCTTGCTCGAGCTGATCGTGCCGCGCAGGCGCACGTCGACCTGGCCGCGCAGGTCGACCAGGAGGTCGGGCAGGGGGTTGTTCGAAGAGGTCAGGTAGACCGGCCCGGCCAGTTCACGGTCGAGCAGCGGCGTCCGCGCCCGCGCATAGCCGTAGATCGCCGCCTCGGGGCAAGCGTTGGCGGCGAGCTGGACCCGGGTGCAGATCGTGCGAATGTGGGACTGGTCGAGGATCAGCGCGGGCGGCAGGGTGAGCGCGGCGCGGCCGATGTTGGCGTCGCCCCCGTGGGCGGCGAGGACGGCGCGGAACTTCGGGTGCTGGGCGCGCCTGGTCTTCTTCTTGCCGCCGTAGAGCCGCGTGAACAGCTTCGGTTTGAAGCCGAGCGCCTCGCACTGGCTGGTCTGGAACGGAGTGCTGACCGGGAAGGCGGTGAAGGCGGCCGGGTCGGCGGGGTTGGCGCCACCACCGGCGAGGGCGCCGGCGCTGGCCAGCGGCCCGCAGCTGGTCGGGTTGAGCGTGAACTCCCCGCGGTCGATCGCGACGTCGACGGCGCGGATGCTGAGCTGGGCGCCGCCGAAGACGTTCGGCAGCGGGTCGGAGACGGCGCGGATCTGGGCCGTGTCAGGGTCGACGAACAGCGCCACCCTCACCACGGCCGTTCCCAGGTCATAGGGACCGGCCGTGGCGGGGGTGACAACTGCCAGGGAGAGAGGAGCCCCACGGAAGGGGCCTGAGAGGAAGACTTTGCCGCCGATGCGGATCGGCGCCGGGCCGGTGCCGCTGGCGATCGAGGCGCTCCCGACCTGGCTCTGCGGCGGGCAGCTCGGGGTCGCGGCCTCAGTTTCGCCGCCGTTCGCCGCGGCGGCGGCGAGGGCCGCCTCGGGGCAGTAGGGGATGCCGGCGAGCTTGCCGCTCATCCCCGGCGCCAGGGTGAGGTCGACCCCTTTCAGCTCCTGCTGGCCGTCGCCGCGGGCGATCCGCAGCGTCATCGGGCTGTAGGCGCCGGCCTTGTTGCCGTCGGGTGCGACCGCGAAGGCCGGCCCGAAGGGTCGCTCGGCCAGGGTCTTCGCGCAGGGGCCGCCGCCGGGAGCGCTGCTCAGCACGATCGGGGCCGCCGGGCCGGCGGCGGCGTTGCCGGACCACGGCGTCATCTCGCCGCGGGCATCGTTCGGGCCGCAGGTCGGCGGGCTGCTCAGCACCGCCCGCGGGCCGTCGTCGAAGTCGAGCACGAAGGAGGTGAACGGCACCTGCGGGTTTTCGCGGAAGGTCGTGGTCAGCTGGCCGTTGACCGGGTCGGCGCTGACGTTGCCGAGCAGCCGCACGTCGACGCCGTAGCGAGTGGAGACCGCGTTGACGAAGATCCGGTAGAGGTTGCCGCTGGCCGGCTCGCGCCCGATCTGGCGGCCGACGTAGACGTTGCCGACGAGGTCCTCGTCGCGCAGCGGCGGCGAGTCGATCGTCACCGTGCCGATCTTCGATCCGGCCGGGCAGGCGACCGGGCTCCGCGTCCCCTTGCCGAACTGCTCGTCGCTGCAGGCCTGCAGGCCGGTCGCCGCGGAGGGGTTGAGGCCGAACCCGACCGGCAAGGAGACCTCCGCCTGCCGCGTGTTCGAGCTGTCCTGTTTGTCGCCGCCGAGGATGTGAGGGACCTCGACGCCGACCCTGGCACCGCTGGGAGAATCGGTGACGGTGCTCTGCGGGTCGACGTCGAGGCCCGGGTCGTACGGGATCGTGTCGCACTGTTTCGGCGACGTGCCGGGGGGAATCACCGACTCGAGCGGCGGCTGGGCGCTCTGCGGGAAGCTGTAGCCGGGCTGTTCGGCTTCCTCGTAGGAGCCGGCGAGCAGGTAGGTCGAGTAGACGTGGCCGGAGGGCCCGGGGAAGCCTTCGCCGAGGCAGGTGCTCGGGGTGGTGATGAAGGTGCCGTCGCCGGCGGTCCCTTCGAAGACCAGCCGGTTTTTCTTGATCAGGCCGCCGAGCCCGGACGGCAGGGTGCCCGGCACGTCGATCGTGAAGCCCTCGTGGTAGTCGCCGTCCCAGTCGACGTCGCCGCGGAGGAAGATTTCGTTGCCGACCAGTTCGAGCCCGAACCGGGCCGCCTCGCCGAAGACCGGCTCGACGTTGTAGACGTCGGCTTCGAGCGGCAGCAGTTCGGTCCCGGTCGGCAGCGCGGCGGTGACGATGCTGGTCCCGACTTTTGAGTCCTCCGAACAGGTAGCCGGGTCCGCCTGGAAGGTCGCGAGCGGGCACTGCTCGGTCGCGCTCGGGTTGACGCTGAGGCCGACCGGGAGGTCGACCCGCACCGTTTTCAGTTCGCCGGCCGGCCCCGACAGCGGCGGCGGATTGGCCCTGACGATGAACTGGGTGAAGCCCCATTTCGGGTGCGCGGCGGCCGTTTCGAAGAACTGGCTTTTGGTCGCGACCGAGCAGAACGCGGCGCTTTCGGGCGGTTCTTCGGAGCAGGTTCCCGCCTGCCAGCCGGAATCGACCTGGGGGTCGAGCGGGTCGCTCGGGGCGATGATGTCGTCAGTGCTGGCCGGCGCCAGCGGCGCCAGGAGCAGGGAGGTGGCGAGGACGAGGCCGGCGATCGCGATCGCTCGTGCCAAGGTCGAAATTCCTCTCCCGCGATTCATCCCAAGGCGAACTTACCCGATTTTGATGATCCAAATCAATATTTTTTGGTATCGTCCGCTCATGAAAATTCCCAATGGTCACCCCAACGGCAGCCATGACGGGATTCACGGCAACGGGAACGGCAACGGGCACGCAAACGGAAACGGGAAGCGTCCCTCCCTCTCCCTCAACTGGGAGCAACTGGCGCGGGCGACCGCGCACCCGCTGCGAATCTCGATCCTGGAAATCCTCGGCCTGGACGGGGGACGCACGCTCTCGCCCAGCGATCTCAGCCAGGAGCTGCAGATCCCCCTCAGCAACACCAACTACCACGTCACCGAGCTGGCCAAAGCCCGCCTGATCGAGCTGGTCAGCCAACGCCAGGTGCGCGGCGCGACCGAGCACTTCTACCGGATCCCACCGGCCAAGGAGCGGGCGCCGGAACTGCGGACCGCCCTAGAATCAGAGCCGGCGCGGACGTAGCTCAGCTGGTAGAGCGCGAGCTTCCCAAGCTCGAGGTCGCGGGTTCGACCCCCGTCGTCCGCTTCTGAGCCTCCGCTCCGCCATCGCCGTCTTCGCCGTGCTGGCCCTGGTCGGCCTGCTCACCTTCGGGCTGCTCAGCAAGGGGTCCTCCGGAGTGGCGCTGGGGGAGCCGGCGCCGGACTCTCCCCTGCCCCGCCTCGAAGGCGGCGGCGCCGAATCGCTCGCCGACTACCGCGGGCGCTGGGTGCTGGTCAACTTCTGGGCCTCCTGGTGCCTCCCCTGTCGCGAGGAGGCGCCCGCCCTGGAGCGCTTCCAGCGCCGCCACGGCGGTCCCGAGTTCACCGTGCTCGGGATCGACAGCCGCGACCTCAGCGGCGACGGGCGCGCCTTCGTGCGGCGCTACGGCCTCACCTACCCGCAGCTGCGCGACGGCGACGGCGCCGCCGCCCGCGACTACGGCACGACCGGGGTGCCGGAGAACTACCTCGTTGACCCGGCCGGCAAGGTGCGCCTGCTGTTCCGCGGCCCGGTCAGCGAGAAGTACCTCGACCAGGAGGTCGCCCCGCTGCTGCCGCGAGGCCGCTCGTGAGAACGGGGAGCGCACGCCTCGCCCTCTGCCTGGCGGCGCTGGCGCTGTTCGCGATCGGCGCCGTGAGTCCCGCGGCCGCGAGCGAGAGCAAGCCCACGGTCGGCGAGATCTCCTCGGAAGTGATGTGCCCCGTCTGCGGCACCCTGCTGGAGCTGGCCGAAGCGCCGCAGGCGCAGCGGCAGAAAGCCTTCATCGCGCGGCTGATCGCCGCCGGCAGGACGAAGGAGCAGATCAAGGACGCCCTCGTCGCCGAGTACGGCGAGGAGGTGCTGGCGCAGCCGCGTGGCTCCGGCTTCGACCTCTCCGCCTACGTTGTCCCGATCGTCGCCTTCGTCGTCGCCCTGGTCGCGCTTGGCCTGGGCGTACTGAGGTGGCGGCACGCCGGTGCGCCGGCGGAGGAGGAGCCACCGCCGCCGGGGCCAAGCAGCGAGGACTCTGAGCGGCTCGACGCCGACCTCGCTCGCTACGACCTCTGAGACTTCCCTGTGCACTTGACTCCCCTATGGGGGCGTCAAGTGCTCAATCCTGGCTGGCCCGGGGCGGACCACGATCGCGCCCGCAAGCTCGACCGGCAGCTTGCGCAGGCCCGAGCGCAGGCGACGGCTGGACTTGCCGGAGGCCTGCCGCGGTGGGATCGCGACCAGGAGGACGTCGGCCTGGCCCGCCAGCGCCTCCAGCGACCCGTAGCCGAACTCCGGCTCGGCGCCGACGAGGATGACCAGGTCGTAGGCACGGCGCAGTTTGGCGAGCGCGTGGCCGAAGCTCTCGAGGCCGATCAGGGTCGCCGGGTCGGAGGCGCGGCGGCCGGCGACGACGCAGACCAGCGGGTGGGCCGCGCCGGCCGAGGCCGGCCCGGCCAGGCTCAGCGGCTGCAGGATCTCGGCAGCGGTCGCCTCCCAGCGCAGGTACTCGTGCAGTCCCGGCGTCTCCGCCAGGCCCAGCTCCGCCGCCAGCTGCGGGTAGACGAGGTCGCACTCGACCAGGACGCTGCGCCGCCCGGCGGCGCCGGCGGCCCCGGCGAGGGCGGTCGCGGCGGCCATCGCCTCCTCGCCGCTGACCAGGACGACGCGCCGCTCGCGCAGTGAACGTGGCAGCCGCGAGAGCGTCCGCAGGTCCTCGCGCCGTAGCGACCAGGGCCGCGCCGCGCCGGACGCCGAGCCGGAGATCTCGGCCAGAACGGGCAGCTTGCCGCGCCCGCCCAGCATCACATCCGCTCGGGGGCCGAGATGCCGAGCAGGCCGAGCGCCCGCGCGATCGTCCGCTTCGTGCCGAGGCAGAGCGCCAGCCGCGAGCGCTCGACCCCCTCTCCCTCGGCGCCGACGACCTGGCAGTCGCGGTAGAAGGCGTGAAAGTCGGCCGCGACCGCGGTCGAGTAGGCGCAGATCCGGTGCGGCCCGCCGCGCCGCTGACTCGCGCACCTCGTCGGGGAACTCGAGCAGGCGCTTGATCAGCGCCTTCTCGCTCGGCTCGAGCGGCACCGCCGGCGCCTCGGGGTCGAGCCCGGCGGCGGCCTCCTCGGCGGCGGCGCCGGCTTTGCGCAGGATGCTGGCGATCCGCGCGTGCGCGTACTGGACGTAGTAGACCGGGTTGTCACTGGATTGGCTGCGGGCCAGGTTGAGGTCGAGGTCGACCG
This sequence comes from uncultured Actinomycetes bacterium, assembly GCA_963728025.1. Lineage (GTDB taxonomy): Bacteria > Actinomycetota > Thermoleophilia > Solirubrobacterales > 70-9 > VAYN01. Next base: position 587,930 of record CAVSIF010000005.1, read on the forward strand.
TGGTCTCGTGGCTGCGCCAGAGCATGAACCAGCGCGCCGCGTCGACGCCGATGTCGTCGACCAGCTCGTCGAGCGAGATGAACTCGCCTTTGCGCTTCGACATCTGCGCCCGCTCGCCGCCTTCGACGATGTGGACGAGGTTCATGATCAGCGCCTCGAACGATTCCGGGTCGGCACCGAGCGCCTCGAGCGCCGCCCGGACCCGGCCGACGTAGCCGTGGTGATCGGCGCCGAGCACGTTGACCAGGCGACCAAAGCCTCGCTGCAGCTTGTCCCAGTGGTAGGCGACATCGGCCGCGAGGTAGGTCGGCTCCCCGTTTGCCCGGATCAAAACCCGGTCCTTGTCGTCGCCGAAAGCGGTCGTGCGCAGCCAGAGCGCCTCCTCGTGGCGATAGGTGTGGCCGCGCTGGTCGAGATCAGCGAGGGCGGAGTCGACCTCGCCGCGGGTGTAGAGGTCGCGCTCGTGGAACCAGGTGTCGTAGACAGGGACGCCGAAGCGCGCGAGCGTCGCCTGCACCTCCTCCAGCATCAGCTCGACGCCGCGCCGGCCCAGCGCCTCGCGCTCGTCAGGGGCGAGCCCCTCGGCGGCGAGCCGCGCGCCCAGCTCGATCACGTACTCGCCCCCGTAGCCGTCCGCGGGCGGCTCCTTGCCTTCCATGCGGGCGGCGATCGAGGCGGCGAAGCGGTCGATCTGGGCGCCCGCGTCGTTGACGTAGTACTCGCGCTCGACCTCGTGCCCGACCACCTCGAGCAGGCGCACGATCGCGTCGCCGTAGGCGGCGTGGCGGCCGCCGCCGACGTGCAGCGGGCCAGTCGGGTTGGCGGAGACGAACTCGACCAGGATCCGTTCCGGGCCGGTGGTCGGAGCCGGGCCGAGGCTCTCGCCGGCGGCGAGGAGGCCGGTCAGAGCGCGCCGGTACCAGGCGTCGGAGAGGAAGAGGTTGACGAAGCCCGGCCCCGCGACCTCGATCCGGTCGAGGCTGCCGGCCGCGCCGAGGTCGCGCTCGAGCTCGGCCTGAAGACGGGCGGCGACGGCGCGCGGGTTGTCACCGAGCGGCGCCGCCAGCAGCATCGCCGCGTTCGAGCTGTAGTCGCCCAGCTCCGGCTTCGGCGGGCGGTCGAGCGAGGGCGCCGGTTCGGTCTGCTCACCGTCGCGCAGGGCCCGCGCCGCGCCCTCGACGGCGCCGCGCAGCTCGGCGACTGAATCGCTGGCGATCACCGGCTCATCGTATGGACTGCTCAAGCGCCTTGACCGTTCGGCCCCGGGGAGCGATCACGGCGGCGAGTACGCTGGCCGCTTGCGCGTAGCCGTTCTCAGCGACGTCCACTCCAACCAGCCCGCCCTCGAGGCGACCCTCGCCGGGGTTGACGCGGCCGGGGTCGAGCAGCTCTGGTGCCTCGGCGACGTGGTCGGGTATGGCGCCCAGCCCGACGCCTGCGCGGAGCTGATCCGCGAGCGCTGCGACATCTGCCTGGTCGGCAACCATGACCTCGCCGTGCTCGGCGGCCTCGACATCTCCTCCTTCTCGGAGACCGCCGCGGCGGCGGTCGAGTGGACGCGGGAGGCGGCGAGCGAGGCCACCCTGGAGTTCTTGCGCGGCCTCGATCCGGCCGGCTCCCGCGCCGGCATCGGCCTCTTCCACGGCTCGCCACGCGACCCGATCTGGGAGTACGTGCTCTCGGTCGAGCAGGCGGAAGCGGGGCTCGACGCGCAGGCGGAGCGGGTCGGGTTGATCGGCCACTCGCACGTCGCGCTCTTCTTCCGCCGGCCCGAGGAGGCGCGCTCCGGGGAGACGCAGGGCGCCCAGGCCGGCGACCAGGCGCTGCTCTCCCTCGATACCGGCAAGTGGCTGCTCAACCCCGGCAGCGTCGGCCAACCGCGCGACGGCGACCCGCGGGCGGCCTGGCTGGAGCTCGACACCGAGGCGTGGACGGCGCGCTTCCACCGCGTCCCCTACGACGTCGCCACAGCGGCCGAGACGATCCTCACGGCAGGCCTGCCGAGCCAGCTGGCGGACCGCCTGGAGGTCGGGCGGTGACGCCCAATTGCAGGGAAAATACGGCCCTCCGAGCGTTGTCTAGACTCGCTTCATGGGTCGCTTGAGCGCATCCTTGATCGTCCTTACCCTCGGTGCCGCCATGGCGCTGGGCCTGGTCGCCTGCGGCGGCGAGGACGCCGAGCTGCTGCCCGGGAGCACCGCTAGCGAAATCAACGCCAACCTCGACCAGGTCGAGCAGCTGGCGGACGGCGGCGACTGCAGCGGCGCCGCCGAAGCGGCGGCGACGGTCAGCTCGCAGGTGGAAGAACTGGGTGGCGTCGACGCGGAGCTGAAGCGGGCGCTGAGCGATGGCGCCGCCCGCCTCAACGAAGTCGTCGCCGGCTGCGAAGAAGAGGAAGTCGAAGCAGAAGCGCCGGAGATCGAAGAAGCCGAAGAGCCGGAAGAAGAAGAGAAGCCGAAAGCGGAAAAGCCCGAGTCGAAAAAAGACGGGGAAGAAGCTGAAACGGAGCCGACCCTGCCGCCGCAGGCCGAAGGCAAAGCCAAAGGCCACGAAAAGCAAGAAGAAACGGCGCCGCCGAGCGAAAGCGGCGGCACGCCGTCCGGCGGGATCGAACCGAGCGAGCCGGTCGAAGGCGAAGAAGAGGGCGACGGCTGATGGAGGCGGGAACCCTTTCCGGCCGCTACCAGACCGGTGAGCGGCTCGGCTCCGGTGGGATGTCGAACGTCTACAAGGCGACCGACCTGATCCTCGAGCGCACGGTCGCGGTCAAGGTCCTGGCCGAGCACCTCTCCGACGACGAGCGCTTCGTCGCCCGCTTCCGGCGCGAGGCGCTGGCGGTGGCGAAGCTGATCCACCCCAACATCGTCCAGGTCTACGACACCGGCGTCGACGACGGTCGCCACTACATTGTCATGGAGTACGTCGAGGGGCGCTCGGGGGCGCAGATCCTGCAGCGCCAGGGGCCGGTCGGCCCGGAGATCGCGGCCGAGGTCGGGATTCAGGCCTGCGCCGGCCTCGACTACGCCCACCGGCGCGGGATCATCCACCGCGACGTCAAGCCCGGCAACCTGATGGTCGTCGGCGGCCCGGTCGGCGGCGGCGAGATGACCGTGAAGCTGACCGACTTCGGGATCGCGCGAGCGATCGAGCAGACCCGGATCACCCAGGTCGGCTCGGTGGTCGGCACCGCCGCCTACCTGGCGCCGGAGCAGGTGCGCGGCGAGGAGGCGACGCCGGCGACCGACGTCTACGCGCTCGGGGTCGTCCTCTACCAGTTCCTCACCGGCCGCCTCCCCTACGAGGGCTCCTCGCTGGCCGAGCTGGCGGTGCGCCAGCAGAACGAGAAGCCGCTGCCGCCGAGCACCTACAACGACGAAGTCCCGGAAAGCCTCGGCAACGCCGTGCTCTGCGCCCTCGAAGGCGAGCCGAACCGGCGCTACGCCAGCGCCAGCGAGCTCGAAAGCGGCCTGCGGCTCGGCCTCCAGGGGGAGGACGCGACCCTGCCGCTGCAGGAAGGGACGGCCCAGACCGGCGTGCTCGGCGGCGACACCGCCGCCACCCGCCACCTCGACCGCACCACCGCCCAGACCGAGTACCGCCCGGCGCAGTCGCAGACCCGGCGGCCACAACCAAGGGTCGCCCCTCCCCCACCGTCCGCGCCGCCCCCGCGCGCCCCCGCCCGCTCCCAGCGCTCCGCCTTCTCCCGCTTCGTCCGCTTCGTCCTCGCCCTGGTCGCACTCGTACTCGTCGCCGCCGCAGTCGCCGCCGCAGTGATCATCACCACTGACAAGGCGGCGGGAGTAAAGGTCTCAAAAGTCGCCGGCGACACCGTCGACAAGGTCGTCGACGAAGTGAAGGAACTGGTCGAACGCAACACCGAATAGGGCTTGCGAGAGGAGGGGCCGAGTGCCCCTCGCCCTCACAACAGCGGGAGGTTCGGTTGAGGGGCACTCGGCCCCTCCCCCCGGCCTCTCCGGAGTTACGCGTCCCAGGGAGTGGAGCCGGACATGACAGCGGCGCGGTAGGCCGCGAAGCGGCCCGCGGCGATTGCGGTGCGGGCGCGGTCGGTGAGCTCGTGCATGTAGGTGAGGTTGTGGAGGACGAGGAGGCGGACGGCGGTCAGCTCTTCGGCGCGGGAGAGGTAGCTGAGGTAGTCGCGGTCGTGGCGCTGGCAGGCCGGGCAGGGGCAGCCGGCGACGATCGGGGCGCGGTCGCCGACCCAGCCCGCCTTGCGCAGGTCGAGGCGGAAGCGGTTCTCGGGGTCGGGCGCGAGGGCGACGCCGTGGCGGGCGAGCCGGGTCGGCACCGCGCAGTCGAAGACGTCGAGGCCGAGCGCGATCCCGCCGAGCAGGTCGTCGACCTCGCCGATCCCGAGCAGGTGCACGGGCGCGGCGTCAGGAAGAAGCGGCGCCGTCAGCGCCAGCACCGCGGCCATCTCGGCCTTGTCGCGGCCGAGGGTGCCGCCGATCGCGATCCCGTCGACCCCGGCGGCGGCGACCGTCTCCGCCGACTCGCGGCGCAGGTCCTCGTGAACCCCACCCTGGACGATCCCGAACACCGCCTGTCGCGCCGGCCCCTCCTGCTCGTGCCAGGTGAGGCAGCGCTCGAGCCAGCGATGGGTGCGCGCGGTCGAGCGCGCGGTGTAGTCGCGGTCGGCGTGGAACGGCGTGCACTCGTCGAAGACGAGGGCGATGTCGGAGCCGAGCGCCGCCTGCACCCGCATCGAGACCTCGGGCGAGATGAACAGCTCGGCCCCGTCGCGGGGCGAGCGGAAGCGCGCCCCCTCCTCGCTGATCTCGACCTTGGAGCCGTGCTCGCCGCCGGAGCGGCCGCTGCCCTTGACCTCGTTGGCGACGCCGCCGTGGGCGAGCGAGAAAACCTGGAAGCCGCCGGAGTCGGTGATCAGCGCCCGCTCCCAGCCGATGAACCCGTGCAGCCCCCCGGCGGCGGCGATCCGCTCCGGGCCCGGCGAGACGAAGAGGTGGTAGGTGTTGCCGAGGATCAGCTCGTAGCCGAGCGCCTCGACCTCGCGCGCCTCCAGCCCCCGCACCGAGCCCTTGGTCGCGAGCGGGATGAAGGCCGGCGTCTCGATCGGCCCGTGCGCGGTGTGGATCGTCCCGGCGCGGGCGGTGCCGTCGCGGGCCTCGATCTCGAACCGCAGCCTGTCCGAATCAACCCTCATCGCGCCGTTCGTTCACTTGACCACACTCCAGTGTGGTCAATGCATCGCACGGCGCGATCACTCGCGGCCGGCAAGGAGTGATCGGCCGGTCATCGCCTCGGGCTGGGGGATGCCGAGCAGGTCGAGGGCAGTCGGGGCGACGTCGGCGAGAATGCCGCGGTCGCGCAGCTCGAGGCCCTCGCTGGTGACGATCAGCGGCACCGGGTTGAGCGAGTGGGCGGTGTTGGGCGAGCCGTCGGGCTCGAGCATGTGGTCGCAGTTGCCGTGGTCGGCGGTGACGATGCAAGCGCCGTGGCGCGCCTCGACCGCGGCGAAGACGTCGCCGAGGCAGGCGTCGACGGTCTCTACCGCCCGCACCGCGGCGGGGATCACGCCGGTGTGGCCGACCATGTCGGGGTTGGCGAAGTTGATGATCCCGAAGCGGTACTCCCCCGCCCCCCACTGCTCGATGAAGGAGTCGGCGGCGGCGCGGGCGCTCATCTCCGGCTTCTGGTCGTAGGTCGGGACGTCGCGGGGCGACTCGGCGAGGTGGCGTTCTTCCCCTTCCAGCTCCTGCTCGCGGCCGCCGTTGAAGAAGTAGGTGACGTGGGCGTACTTCTCGGTCTCGGCGACGTGCAGCTGCCGCCCGCCGCTCGCGGCGATCACTTCGGCCAGGGTCGCGTCAGGCCGGTCCTCGGGGAAGGCGACCGGGTAGGGCCAGCCCTTGCGGTAGGCGGTCATCGTGGTCAGGTCGAGGGTCGCGCCGCCGGCCCGCGGGAACTCGTCGAAGCCCGGCTCGGCCAGCGCCCGGGTCAGCTGCCGCGCCCGGTCGGGGCGGAAGTTGATGAAGATCGCGACGTCGCCGGCGGCGGCGCCGTCGTAGTCGCCGATCACGGTCGGCCGCACGAACTCGTCGGTCTCGCCGCGCTCGTAGGAGGCCTCGACCGCCGCCAGCCCGCTCGCGGCGTGCAGCCCGCGCCCGTGCACGAGCGCGTCGTAGGCGAGCTTGGTCCGCTCCCAGCGCGTGTCGCGGTCCATCGCGTAGTAGCGGCCGCTGACCGTGGCGAGGAGACCGGCGTGGCGCAGCCAGCGTTCGAGCTCGGCGAGGTAGGTGCGGCCGCCGTGCGGGAGCGTGTCGCGACCATCGGTGAAGGCGTGGAAGACGACGTCGGGCACGCCCTCCTGCGAGGCAAGCTCGATCGTCGCCTCGATGTGCTCCCAGCCGGAGTGGACGCCGCCGTCGGAGACGAGGCCGAGCAGGTGGAGACGGCCGCGCGGGCTCTCGCGGGCACGCGCGCAGGCGGCCAGCAGGGCCGGGTTCTCGAAGAAGCTGCCGTCGGCGATCGCGTCGTCGATCCGGGCCAGGTCCTGCTTGACGATCGCGCCGGCGCCGAGGTTGAGGTGGCCGACCTCGGAGTTGCCCATCTGCCCCTCGGGAAGGCCGACGTCGGGGCCCTGGGCGGAGAGCTGGGTGTGCGGGTAGCGCTCCCAGAGACGGTCGAAGACCGGCGTCTCGGCGAGCGAGATCGCGTTGCCGGGACCGGGTTCGGCCAGGCCCCAGCCGTCGAGGATGACCAGCGCGACTGAGGGGATGATCACGACGAGACCGTCATGCCGCCTCGACGATCGCCGCGAACGCCTCCGGGTCGAGGCTGGCGCCGCCGACCAGCGCCCCGTCGACGTCGGGCAGCGCCAGCAGCTCGGCGGCGTTGTCGGGCTTGACCGAGCCGCCGTAGAGGATTCGCAGCTGGTCCACGGTGGCGCCGCGCATGCGGACCACGTCGCGGATGAAGGCGCATACCTGCTGGGCCTGCTCGGCGCTGGCGGTGCGGCCGGTGCCGATCGCCCAGATCGGCTCGTAGGCGATCACCACGCGGCTCAGGTCTGCCGACTCGAGGCCGGCCAGGTCGGCCTGCAGCTGGCGCTCCAACACTTCCTCGGTCTCGCCGGAATCGCGCGCCCCCTCGCTCTCGCCGACGCAGAGGATCGGCTCGAGGCCGGCGGCGAGCGCCGCCGGGACCTTGCGCGCCAGCGCCTCGTCGGTCTCGCCGAAGTGCTGGCGCCGCTCGGAGTGGCCGAGCACGACCGCCTCGACGTCGAGCTCGGCCAGCATCGGCGCCGAGACCTCGCCGGTGAAGGCCCCCGAGCCCTCCTCGTGCATGTTCTGGGCGGCGACCTTGACGGCGGTGCCGTAGCGGCGCTCGACCACCGCGGTCAGCGCCGTGAACGGCGGGCAGATCACGACGTCGTTCTGGGTCGCGGCGATCCGCGGCAGCAGCGCGTCGACGAACTCGGCCGCCTCGGCGGCGGTCTTGTGCATCTTCCAGTTGGCGGCGATGTACGGCGTGCGCTCAGGCATCCTGGCCCTCCTCGTTCGCGGTCTTGTCGAGCAGAGCCTCGACCCCGGGCAGCTTCTTACCCTTGAGCAGCTCGAGGGAAGCCCCGCCCCCGGTCGAGAGCCAGTCGACCTCCTCGTCGAGCCCGAACTGGCGCAGCGCCGCGACCGAGTCGCCGCCGCCGATCACAGTCGTCCCCGGCGCCGCCGCGACGGCCTCGGCGACGGCGCGGGTCCCGGCCGCGAACGGCTCCAGCTCGAAGGCGCCCATCGGGCCGTTCCAGAGCACCGTCCCAGCCGCGGCGATCGCCTCGCCGTAGCGGGCCGCCGTGCGCGGGCCGATATCGAGGCCCATCCAGCCGTCGGCGACCTCGACGCAGTCCTGCTCGCGCCGCTCGGTCGCGGCGTCGAAGCTCTCGCCGAGCACCAGGTCGACCGGCAGCATCAGCTCACAATCGGAACCCTTGGCCCGCTCCAGCGCTTCCGCCGCCAGTTCGACCCCCGCGTCCTCGACCAGCGAGTCGCCGGTCGCGATCCCCTCGGCGCGGAAGAAGCTGAACGCCATCGCGCCGCCGATCAGGATCTGGTCGGCGACCTCGAGGAAGCGCTCGATCACCCCCATCTTGTCGGAGACCTTGGCGCCGCCGAGGACGACGACCAGCGGCCGCCGCGGCGACTCGACCACAGCGCTCAGCTCGACCACCTCGCGCTCGAGCAGCAGGCCGGCATAGCCGGGCAGGTGTTCGGCGACGCCGACGGTGCTGGCGTGGGCGCGGTGGGCGGCGCCGAAGGCGTCGTTGACGAAGAGGTCGGCAAGCTCGGCCAGCGCCTCGGCCAGCCGCGGGTCGTTCTCGGTCTCGCCCGGCTCGAAACGGGTGTTCTCGAGCAGCAGCACGTCTCCCGGCCCAAGCCCGCGCGCGAGCAGCTCGACGTCGCCGCCGACCACCGTCGGCGCCTGCTGCACCGGGGTCCCGAGCAGCTCGCCGAGCCGCTTGCCGACGGGTGCCAGCGAGAGCGCCGGGTCGGGCTTGCCCTTGGGGCGGCCGAGGTGCGAGGCGAGGACCAGCGCGGCGCCGCGCTCGCGCAGCAGTTCCAGGGTCGGCAGCGCCGCCTGGATCCGCATCTCGTCGGCCACCGCCCCGTCGGCCAGCGGCACGTTGAAGTCGACCCGGACGAAGACCCGCCGACCCTCGACCTCCGCGTCGCGGACGCTTGCCTTGGCGAACACCGTCAGGGTGCCCTCAACCCCCGTCCCGGCGGGCTAACCGAGGACCTTGCCGGCGAGCTCGACGCAGCGATTCGAGTAGCCCCACTCGTTGTCGTACCAGCTGACCGCCTTGACCATGCGACCGTCGCCGATCACCATCGTCTGGCCGGCGTCGAAGATCGAGGAGTGCGGGTCGCCGACGATGTCGGTGGAGACGATCGGGTCCTCGGTGTAGGAGAGGATCCCCCGCAGCGGCCCCTCGGCCGCCTGCTTGATGGCGGCGTTGACCTGGTCGGCGTCGACCGGGTTCGGGGTGCTGAAGACGAGGTCGACGACCGAGCCGGTCGCGACCGGCGCCCGCATCGCGAACCCGTTCAGCTTGCCGTTCAGCTCCGGCAGCACCAGCCCGACCGCCTTCGCGGCGCCGGTCGTGGTCGGGATCAGGTTGAGCGCCGCGGCGCGCGCCCGGCGCAGATCCTTGTGCGGCATGTCCTGGAGGCGCTGGTCGGCGGTGTAGGCGTGAATCGTCGTCATCAGGCCCTGCTCGATCCCGAACGAGTCGTTCAGCACCTTGGCCAGCGGCGCCAGGCAGTTGGTCGTGCAGGAGGCGTTGGAGATGATCTGGTGGCTGGCCGGGTCGTAGTCGCTCTCGAAGTTGACGCCGAGCGCCACGGTCACGTCCGGGTCCTTGGCCGGGGCGGAGATGATCACCTTCTTGGCGCCGGCCTCGAGGTGCTTGGCGGCGTCCTCGCGGCCGGTGAAGAAGCCGGTCGACTCGATCACCACGTCGACCCCGAGGTCGCCCCAGGGCAGCGCCGCCGGGTCGCGCTCGGAGAGCATCTTCAGCTCCTTGCCGTCGACCGAGATCGCGCCCTCGCCGGCGACCGCGACCTCGCCCGGGAAGCGGCCGAGGATCGAGTCGTACTTGAGCAGGTGCGCCATCGTGGCGGTGTCGACGAGGTCGTTGACGGCGACGAACTCGACGTCGGCCCCCGCCGCCTGCGCGGCGCGGAAGACGTTGCGCCCGATCCGCCCGAAACCGTTGATGCCGACCTTCACAGCCATGAAGTCATTGCCTCCTGAATTCGTTTGGGAAAGCCGATCCTAGGGGGTCGCCCTAGTCGGAACCGATGGTGATCTCGATCTCGTACCCGTCCGGGTCCTTGAGGAAAGCCGAGTAGGAGCCGGACCCGTGCGAGCGTTGCTCGCCAGGGTCGCTGACGTTGGTGCCGCCGGCCCGCATCCCGCCTTCCCAGGCTGCCTTCACGGCGACGATCCCGAGGCCGGAGAAGCTGAGCAGGCCGAAGCCCGGCTGCGGGTCGTGGTGGGCGGCGATGAAGAAGACCGGTTTGGCGATGCCCCAGCCGATCGTTTCGTCCTCCTCGAAATGGCGGCGCCAGCCGAGGGGGGCCAGCAACGAGTCGTAGAAGGCGGCGGAGCGCTCGAGGTCGGAGACCTCCAGGAGAACGTGGTGGAGCATTGCGGCGCGGAGGCTATACGGCTCAGCCGCCGCGCGGCGTCCAGCGGAAGAAGCGGATCGCGAGCAGGAGGCCGGCTACGCCCCAGATCGCGACCACCGCGAGGTTGCCCCAGTCGAGGCCGGAGTCGCCGCCCGGCAGGTAGGCGGTGAGGAAAGCCTGGAAGAAGTCGCGTATCGGGAAGTGGTTGGCGAAGTCGATTACGCCCTGGGGCAGCTCGTCGTCGGGGATGAAGATGCCGGAGAGGAAGTAGAGCGGCAGCAGCAGCGCGTTGACGATCGGGGCGGCGGCGTCCTGGGAGGGGATCGCCGCGGTCAGGGCAATCCCGAGGCAGCTGAAGGCGGCGGCGCCGATCACCAGCGTGACCAGGATCGCCGGCAGTTCGCCCCAGGGGATCGCGACCCCGTAGAGGACGCGGCCGAGCAGCGCGATCAGGGCCAGCATCAGCAGCGCGACGACGATCGAGTTGCCGACCCGGCCGGCGATGAAGACCCAGGCCGGCAGCGGCGTGCCGCGGCCGCGCTTGAGGCGGCCGTCCTCGCGGGCGATCACCAGCGACATCGCGAGGCTCTGCATCGTCGCCGAGATCACCGCCAGGGTGATGATCGCCGGCACGTAGTAGGCGGTGATCTCGACCCCGCCGTTGACCGCGATCGTCTCGCCGTTGAAGACGCTGGCGAAGATCAGCAGCAGCACGACCGGGAACATGACCGTGAAGAAGACCGCGGCCGGGTTGCGCCAGAAGGCCTTCTGGTCGTAGCGCAGCTGGTGCAGGACGAGGCTCATCGCGACGGCACCCGCTCGGCCTCCGGCGCCGGCGCGGGCGCGGGCGGCGGCGCCTCCTGGTCGGTCAGCTCGAGGTAGATGTCCTCCAGCGTCGGCCGCTTCACCTCCAGGTTCTCCAGCTCGAAGCCCTCGGCCAGCGCCCTCCCGGTCAGCTCGTTGAGCGTCTCGACCGGCGTCGTCGTGGTCAGCGAGACCTCGCCGTCGGGGCCGCGGTAGCTGATCACGGTCGGCTGGCTGCCGCGGTCGCCGAGCTCCTCCGGCCGGCCGCGCGCGACCATCTCGCCGCCGGCGAGGATCGCGACCCGGTCGGCCAGGTGCTGGGCCTCGTCCATGTAGTGGGTGGTGAGGAAGACGGTCTTGCCGAGCTCGCGCAGGCCGGCGATCGCCTCCCAGGCCTGGCGCCGCGCGGCCGGGTCGAAGCCGGTGGTCGGCTCGTCGAGGAAGAGCAGCTCAGGATCGCCGATCAGGGCCATGCCGACGTCGAGGCGCCGCTGCTGGCCGCCGGAGAGCCGGCCGGTCCGCTCGTCCGCCTTGCCGGCGAGGCCGACCAGCTCGATCACCTCGTCGACCGGGCGCGGGTGCGAGTAGTAGCCGGCGTAGAGCGCGAGCGACTCGCGCGCGGTCAGGTAGGGGTCGAGCCGGCAGCTCTGCAGCACGATCCCGATCCGCTCGCGCCACTGGCGCCGCGCCCGCGCCGGATCCTCGCCGAGCACCTCGACCTCCCCCCCGCTGCGCTTGCGATAGCCCTCGAGGATCTCGACCGTGGTCGTCTTGCCGGCCCCGTTCGGCCCGAGGAAGGCGAAGACCTCCCCGCAGAGCACCTCGAGGTCGATGCCACCCACGGCTTCGTTGTCCCCGTAGCTCTTGCGCAGGCCACGGACAGAAATGATCGGATCAGCCAAGGCGGGCGATTCTAGGGGGCTCAGCCGTCGAGCGGGACGTCGCGGTGCTTCATCCTCACGATCACGTCATCGCGCTCCGCCAGATCGCGGCGGATACGGTCGGCGACGGTGACCGAGCGGTGGCGGCCGCCGGTGCAGCCGACCGCGATCGTCAGGTGGCTCTTGCCCTCGGCCACGTAGGCGGGGACGAGGAACTCGAGCAGCGGCAGCAGGCGGCCGTAGAACTCGCCCGCCTGGGTGCCCGACTCGACGTAGGCGCGGACCGACTCGTCGAGGCCGGTCAGCGGCCGCAGCTCGTCGATGTAGTGGGGATTGGGCAGGAAGCGGACGTCGAGGGTGAGGTCGGCGTCGCGCGGCGGCCCGTTCTTGAAGCCGAAGGTGAGCAGGGTCAGGGCCAGCTCGCCCCCGTCCTCGCCGCCCAGCATCTCCTCGGCGATCCGCCGCCGCAGTTCGGCCCCGGTCAGGTCGCTGGTGTCCATCACCACGTCGGCGCGCTCGCGCAGCGGCGCCAGCAGCTCGCGCTCGGCCCGGATCCCGTCGACGATCCGGCCCTCCGGCGCCAGCGGGTGGCGGCGGCGGGTCTCCTTGTAGCGGTCGAGCAGGGTCTCCTCGTCGGCCTCGAGGAAGATGACCTGCGGCTTCAGCCCGTCGCCGCCGAGGTCCTCGAGCACCTGCAGCAGCTCGTCGAAGTACTCGCCGCCGCGCACGTCGGAGACGACCGCGGCGCGCTTCACCCCGCTGCCCTCGTGGCGGAACAGCTCGCCGAGGCTGTCGATCATCCGCGGCGGCAGGTTGTCGACACAGAAGTAGCCGCCGTCCTCGAAGGCGGCAATCGCCTCCGACTTGCCGGCCCCCGAGTGGCCGGTGATCACGACCATCGTCACGCCGCCGTTGCTGATTGCCCCGTTGCCGCTCATCTAGCTCGTCCTGTTCAGCTGCTCGTGGATCTCGCGCCCTACTTTGCCAGGCAGGCCGGGCACCGCCTCGAGCTCCTCCCGAGTCGCGGCCAGGAACCGCTCCGGCGAGCCGAAGTGCTTGAGCAGGGCGCGCTTGCGGGCCGGCCCGATCCCCTTCAGCTCGTCCAGCACCGAGCCGGTCATCGCCCGGTCCCGGCGGCCGCGGTGGTGCTCGATCGCGAACCGGTGCGCCTCGTCGCGGACCCGCTGCAACAGCTTCGAGGCCTCCGAGTCGGCGGCGAGGTCGAGTGGCGCCGTGCGGCCGGGCACGTAGGCCTCCTCCAGCCGCTTGGCGAGGCTGACCACGGTGACGCCGCGCTCGACGAACGGGGCCAGCGCCTTCATCCCCGCCGCCAGCTGGCCCTTGCCGCCGTCGATCATCACCAGCGCGGGCAGCGCCGCGAAGCTGGCGTCGCGCTTGCCGTCGTGCGGCGAGAGGTCGACCTGTTCGAGGTAGCGCGCGACCCGCCGCTCCAGCACCTCCTCGATCGAGGCGAAGTCGTCGGGGCCGCCGTTGCCACCGGCCGCGCGCTTCTCCCCCCTGACTTTGAAGCGCCGGTAATCGGCCTTCTTGGTCGCGCCGCCCTCGAACACGACCATCGAGGCGACCGTGTGCTCGCCGCCGATGTTGGAGATGTCGAAGCCCTCGATCCGCACCGGCAGCTCCTCCATCCCCAGCGCCGCGCCGAGCGCGCTCAGCGACTCGACCCGGCGCGCGCGGCGGTGCTCGCGCCGCAGCCGGTCCTGGTCGAGGGCGAGACGGGCGTTGCGCTCGGCCAGCTCGCGCAGGCGGCGTTTGTCGCCGCGCTCGGCCGCGCGCACCTCGACCGGGGAGCCGCGGCGCTCGCTCAGCGCCGCCGCGATCACCGCGGTGCGCTCGCGCAGGTAGGGGCCGACGACGATCGTCCTCGGCATCGCCGGCGAGGCCGAGTAGTACTGGCCGATGAACTCCTCGGTCACCTCGCCGAGGTCGCGTTCGCCCTCGTTCTCGAGGTAGAAGCTCTGGCGCTCGGCGAGGATCCCGTCGCGGACCTGGAAGACCTGGGCGTTGGCGTCGGCGCCCTCGACCGCGACCCCGATCAGGTCCGCGGTCCCGACCGAGCCGCCGGCGACCCGCTGACGCTCGAACAGCGAGCGGATCGCCTTCAGCCGGTCGCGGTGCAGGGCGGCGCGCTCGAATTCCTCCGCCTCCGCCGCGCCCTTCATCTTCGCCACCTCCTCGGCCTCGACCTGGCGGTAGCGGCCGGAGAGGAAGTCGACGATCGCGTCGATGTTGTGGCGGTACTCCTCGCGGCTGACGTGGCCGACGCAGGGCGCCCCGCAGCGCTTGATGTAGTAGTCGAGGCAGGGGCTGCCGGAGCGCCGCCCCGGCTCCACCCCCTCGCAGGTGCGGAACTGGAACAGCTTGCCGAGCAGGTCGAGCGTCTCACGCACCCGCTTGGCGCTGGAGAAGGGGCCGAAGTAGGCCCGGTGGGGGCGGTGCTTCTCGCGGGTGAAGTAGACGCGCGGGTAGTCCTCGTCGAGGCTGACCGCGACGTAGGGGTAGGACTTGTCGTCGCGGAGGCGGATGTTGAAGCGCGGCCGGTGGCGCTTGATGAAGCTCTGCTCGGTCAGCAGCGCCTCCGCCTCGTTGGCGGTGACCAACGTCTCAATCCGGTCGACCCGCGAGGTCAGGCGCGGCTCGCCGCCGGAGAAGTGGGAGGCGACGCGTTTGCGGATCGAGCGCGCCTTGCCGACGTAGAGCAGCTCCTCGCGCCTGTCGTAGAAGAGGTAGACCCCGGGCGAATCGGGCAGCGAACGGCGCTGCTGCGCGATCCGCTCGGCGCGCGACGTGCTGCCGTTCTCGCTGCCTTCCGCCATCGCCCTAAGGGTAGGCTGCTGGCCACTCGGCCAAACAGGAAGCGAACACGGAGAGAGCGAGATGACCAGCCAGACCCTGAGCCCCCCGGAGCTGAACACCCTGCGGATCGAGATCGAGGGGGATGTCGGCACCCTGACGCTCGACCGTCCCGACGCCTTCAACGCGATGAGCCCGGAGATGATCGGGGAGCTGACCGTGGTCTTCGCCTGGCTCGCCGACCGGGCGCCGCTGCGGGCGCTGATCGTGACCGGCGCCGGCAAAGCCTTCTGCGCCGGCGGCGACGTCACCTGGTTCCGCAAAGGGGTCGAGTCGGAGGAGATCGACCTGCCCTCCGAAGTACGGCGCGGGGCCGAGGCGCTGCACGCGGCGATCGTCGACCTGCGGCGGATCCCCTACCCCGTGATCGCCGCGATCAACGGACCGGCCGCCGGCGCCGGCTTCTCACTGGCGCTCGCCTGCGACATCCGGATCGCTTCAGAGCAAGCCTTCCTCGCCTGCGCCTACGGCCGCATCGGCGCCTCCCCGGATGGCGGCATGACCTACTTCCTGCCCCGCGTCGTCGGCCCCAGCCGGGCCACGGAACTGCTGCTCGAAGACCCCAACCTGAGCGCCGCCGAGGCGCTCGAGGAGGGCCTGGTGAGCGAGGTCGTCGCCCCGGAGGCGCTGATCGACGCCGCTCGGGCCAAGGCCGAGTTGCTGGCCGCGAAAGCCCCGCACTACGTGCGGATGGCGAAGCGGCTCTGCGGGGTCAGCATCGAGAACAGCCTCACCGAGCACCTGCAGCTGGAGCGGCACGGAATCGCCGACAGCATGGCGACCGAGGACCTGCGCAACGGCGTCGAGGCCTTCTTCGGCGGCGAGGAGCCGCGGTTCCACGGCCGCTGAACCGGGGCTGCGATCCGCCCGTATCCGGGTTACAGTCAAGGCAGTCAATCCCAGTCCGCCAGCCGGAAAGGACCGTCATGAAGAAAGCCGCGTTCTTGTTCGCCCTGCTCCTCGCCGCGTTCGCCCTCGTCGCCTGCGGTGGCGATGACGACGACACGACCACGACCGGCGGCGGTGAAACCACCCAGGAAAGCGGCGCCTCCGGCGGCGGTGGCGGCGAAGCCGAAGGCGGGACCGCCGGCGCGGCCACGCTCGACTTCGAAGCCGACCCGGGTGGCGAACTCGCCTACACGGCCGCAACCGCGACCAGCAAACCCGGCAAAGTCACGGTCAACTTCACCAACCCGCAGCAGCTCAGCCACGACGTCGCGATCGAAGACGCCGGCGGTAAAGAGGTCGGCGCGACCGAAGTGATCGGCGAGGGCTCCGACTCGACCGAGGTCGACCTCAAATCCGGCGAATACACCTTCTTCTGCTCCGTCCCCGGCCACCGCGAGGCGGGCATGGAAGGCGACCTTACGGTCAAATAGATGAACAGCTGAGGGCGCCTGGCCAAGCAGGCCAAGGACGCAGGGAGCGTGGCGTGCTCTGCACGCGAGCGACCGAGGACGCCGGCAGGCGCCGGCCAGGAGTCCTCAGGCCAGTACGCGGGTGACGCTGTCACCGACGAAACACGGCTTCTCGTTGCCCTCGACCTCGAGGGTGAAGCGCGTTACGACCTCCCACCAGCCGCCGCCCTTCTCGTCGATCGAGACGACCTCGGCGCGGCCGCGGACCTTGGAGTCGACCGGGACGGGCGCGGGAAAGCGGATCTTGTTCCAGCCGTAGTTGACGCCGAGCGTGAAGCCGGTCGAGCTGATCAGCTCTTTGCGGAAGCCGTCGACCAGCGAGAGGGTGAGGTTGCCGTGGGCGATCGTGGTGCCGAAGGGGCTCTCCGACTTGGCCCGCTCGACGTCGACGTGGATCCACTGGTCGTCGCCGGAGACCCGCGCGAAGGTGTCGATGTCGTCCTGGGTGACGGTGCGCCACTCGCTCGGGCCGATCTCCTGCCCGGCCAGCGCCTGCATCCCCTCGACGCCCTGTACCTCGACAGTTGCCATCGCCGGGAGTCTAGGCGAGGCCCGCTCGGAGCGCCGTCAGTCGCTCCACCAGCCGGGAAGGACCTCGCCGTCGCCGTCATGGCGGGCGCCGACCGCGAGCACCTCGATCCCCTCCGGGCCGGCCTCGAAAGCGCGTATTACCTCCGGTGAGACCCGGATCGCGTCCAGCCTCTCCACCTCGATGATCTCGTCGTCGAGTTTAAGCCGGCCGGAGCCGGCGATCACGACGTAGACCTCCTCCGCCTGCTCATGCCGATGGCCAAACGGGGTGCGCCGCCCGGGCTTCAGCCGGTGGTGGCTGACGCCGGTCCGCTCAGCCTCGAGGTCGTCGTTCGCGAAACGCGCTTCTTGCGTCTCTTCCATTCCGAACTCGGGCGCCGAGTCCTTGACGTCGGTGAGCTTCTTGTGGGTGAACGGTCTTACCACCTTGCCTCCTTTTGCGGACTAACAGGTACCCGGCCGATTGGCCTTCAAGCGTCAACCTAGAGCGAGGTACTGACGCAGCGCTTTTCGGATCACAGATGAGATGGCTTCGCCGTCGAGATCTGCGCGCCGAGTGAGAGCTACACGCAACTCTGGGTCGAGGCGCACAGACTCGACCTTCGCCGGTCCGGACCCCATCGGTGGACGACCACGGCGGCGGCGCAGAATCTCGTCAACGTCGAATCCAGCCTCTGCCTTTGCAGCAAGTTCCTCGACCAGCTCGTCCGTGATCGGCACGCCGCTAGCAGTCGTCCCATATGTCTTCTTCTCGCTCGTCATCAGTGCTCCGCAAGAACTCTCGCGTACTTCGAGCGCATTCGCATTGCGTGGATCGCAAGCTGCGATCGATCCGGGCGAATGATCGTTGTCACCTCAAGCAAGGTGGCATCGCGCGCGGCTCCGAGATACAGCCGGGTGTCGTCGTCGCGGTCATCGCTCATATCGTAATACGAAATGGATCAGGCGATCAGCCGAACTTCGAAGCTGGGCAGCGCAAGTGCTCCGGCGCCGCCGAGCAGAGCGAGGATGCGGGTGACGTAGGCGCGGGTCTCGGCGTAGGGGCCGGCGCAGTCGCAGGCTTCGACCGCGCCGGGGCCGGCGTTATAGGCGGCGAGGGCGAGTTCGGGGGAGCCGAACTGGCGCAACAGGTCAGACATCAGGTGGGCCTGGGCATCGATCGCGGCGACTGGGTCGAAGGGGTCGTCGAGGCCGTACGAGGCGGCCGTGCTTGGCATGAACTGGGCGATGCCCTGGGCGCCCGCGGGCGAGACCGCGAACGGGTCGAAGCCTGACTCGGCCATCAGCTGGGCTGCGAGCAGCGCCACTGGGACGCGCCAGCGGGTGGCGGCGGCAAGCAGCGGCGCGCGGAAGCGGGCGGGGACGAACGAGGGCAGGGCTGTGCTTGGCCCAGTCCCCGCTCCCCCGGTCGCGGTCACCGATTCGCCCGCCGGCGAGCAGGGTGGCGGGCCGGCTTCGAACCCGTAATGCCAGGCCTCCCAAGTGATCCGCCCGTTTCACTCAGGGTCCGCGTTCCTGCCGCCGTTGATGCTCGCGGCGCAGCGCTCCTAGAAGCAGAAACGCCCGGCGACCAAACCGGGCGAGTCCGTCCGATCCGAGGTGCAGGATCGGTGCCAATGCAAGTAGGCCGACCCACTGTATCGAGAGCGTCAGCAGAAGTTTTCGCTGCCCGTTCGCATCGTGCCTATCCCCCACCCGGGGGCCCGACCAAGGACTCATCCTCATGGCACGACCGCGAGCGGGGTGGGCCAGCAGACCGCCCCTAGCTGACAACGCCCCACGGACGGCGGCGGCAGGTAAGCCCGCACCGCCTACGGCAAGGCAAGACCCCGAGGGAGAGGCATCGCGCGGCCGTGCAGTCAGGTGACTGGCGCCCCTGGTCCCAATCGGGCGACTCCCGGTGTGCCGAGGGCCTGATCGCTGATCCGACCAGGGAGCTACAGAGCTAGCCCGACCTCATCGGCGGGACCGGCTGGCGCAGGACCACCCGAGTCAGGGGGGATGCCGAGGACTAAGGGCTAGCTATGGGACAAAGCAGAAGGGAAGGGGACCGGGCCGGTCGGGAATGTCTCCTATGGGAGACAGAGGAGACACGCCGACCGACGAGCAACGATCCCGGGGTGCCGACCGCTCCCCCACTCCGCGCGCTCGACTGGCCCGACGTGCTGAGCTGGTTCGTCACCTACCAGGGGTGGCCGGTGGACGTGACCGTGAGCACCTACCCCGGGGGCCTGCTGCTCGACGGCCCCGCGATCCTCTACGCGGAGGACGCGAGGCCCGGGAAGGTGCCGACGATCCTGCGCCTCCAGCTCGGCGGCTTCTCCCTCTACCTGGGCGAGCAGCACGTCTCCGACCCGATCCTCGAAAGCGGCACCGATCACCTGACGCTCGGCCTGCCGGGGAACGTCGCCGTCGAGCTGTGCCCGCTCAGGTGATCCGCCGCCCCTGCCTCGGCTGCGGCGCCCTGACCCGCAACGGCTCGCGCTGCCCGAGCTGCGAGAGGGAGGCGAAGCGGACGCCGGGGCGCGGGTCGGGATGGACGGCGGCGAAGTTCCGCCGCGCCGTGCTCGCCCGAGCTGGCGGACGGTGCGAGCGGTGCGGTCGGCGGCGTCGGCTCGAAGCCCACCACCGCAAGCCCCTGCGCGACGGCGGCACCAACGACCCGCGCAACGGTGAAGCGCTCTGCTCGACCTGCCACCCCGCCGCCGAGCGGGAGAGGACCGGCTAGCGCTTCTCCCCGCACTTGCGGCACTGCTCCGTGTACTGCGTGACGAGGACCAAGCCGCCCCCTAGATCGGTCTCGATGGTGCGCCAGTCGTGGCGACAGATGCGCGGCTTGATCCAACGTTCGATCCGCTGACGCCGAGGGTGGCTGCGCAGGATGGCAGCGAGCGCGAGCAGCCCGGCGACGATCAGCCCTGCCGCGACCTCGACCCCCAGCTCGCCCAGCACTCCCCCAGCCTACGCAGGGGCCCGGTTTTTTGAGGACGCGCCGAGCAGTATGGGCTCTAGTCGGCTGCGTAAAAAAATCGCCGGGCGGGCCCGCTACCTGATGCCGTCGAACAGCTCGGCGGGCGCCACGTCGAGGCCACGCGCCAGCTTGAAGATCGTCTCCAGCGTCGGCTTGCGCTCGCCCGCCTCGATGCGGCCCCATGCCGTGTGGTGCATCCCGACCGACCACGCGGCTTCCTCCATCGTCAGACCCTTGCGCTCGCGCAGCCGCTTCACGTTGGCGGCGAAGACCGCAGCGGGGTTGTCGGAGCGAGCGGGCACCGGAGCAGCCTTGTCCTGTGGCGCTGCTCCCGACGTGCCAGTTTGTCAGGTAGTTGGTAGGTTCTTGACCGGTCGGGGGCACACCTACTTGGGAGGGGCGATGGCGGACGCGGAGGACCAGGCACGCGCGAGAGCACGGGGCGAAGGCATCCGGGCCGAACTACTGGAGCGGCTGACAGCCGGGGCCCAGAACGCCGCCGACCTCCTCCCCCAGCTCAGCACCCCCGACGTGTCGCTATCCGAGGTCGCTTTCCAGCTCGACCGGCTCGACGACGAGGGCCGGGCGGTCGGCGAGGTCGGCGGGCCCTACCGCCTGCGCTGACCCGTTTTTCTGCGGGATTTGCACCTCGACGGGGCGCACCTCGCCGCCGTACCCCCTATGGTCGAAAGGCACCCGACCAAAGGAGAGATATGTCGATCAGACCCGAGTACCGGCTGCACTTCGACTGTGACGAGGGCGAGACCTCTTTCGAGCTGAGCGCGAACGAAGTGGAGGGCGAGCCGGTGGTGTGGCTCAACACGCCGATGGCCAACCACCGCGACGAGCGCCTCCTCCGGCTCAAGCGGGACGAGGCGCTGGAGCTGAAAGCCGTCCTCAGCGTCCTGACCGGCACCGCCACCCCGGAGGAAGAAGCCAAGGTCGGGGTCGTGGCATGACGGTGACCTACCGCGTTGCTCCCAGCGAGGGAGACACCGTTGTCGAAATCGAGCCGCACGACGATCCCTTGGGGGCCTACGTCACCGTCACCGACGATCAGAACCCAGCGACGGCGGCGCTCCTCAGTCTCGACGAGATCGCCGAGCTGCGCGAGGTTCTAGGGAAGGTCGAAGCGGCGCTCAGAGAGGGCGCGCCCTCCAGCTAGGCCCACCCGTGCAGCTTCACCGGGGCGGGCCTCTGCTCGACCCGCTGGCAGGCCATCGCGAGGGCGACCGCCGCGTCGATCTGCGCGGCGTCGTTCATCTTGTCGAGCCGCCAACCGCGCGGCGTCGCCTTCGCCACGGCGGCGGCGACGTGCCGGTCGAGCTCAGGATCCCCGGGGTGCGTCAGCTCCCCGCCGACGATCACCCGGTGGAGGTTTTCCGAGGCCGCGACCATCCGGCTATGCGACTGGTCGAACTGCACGACGATCAGCCCGTGGTCGCGCTCCAGCCGTAGGGCCTCGGCCTGGAAGCGCATCGGGTCGAAGGCGACCTCCTGGATGGGCCGCCGTGCCGCGATTTCGAGGATGCGGTCGGTGACTTCGAGCACCGCCCCGTCACCCTGGAAGACGTGGACCTCGCAGACGCGCAGGTCGGCCGTGACGCCGACGACGGCGCTAGCCGACCGGCTGCCGCCGATATCGACCCCGAGCCAGACCGGCTCCCCGTCCGCATCGACCACGCCGCGCCGCGCCGCCCACGCCCCAGCCGGTAGCCAGCGCGCCGAGAGAACACCCCACCGGCAGAGGTGGAACTGCAACCACTCCACTTCCGTCACCCGCTTGCGCTGCTCGGCCAGCTCGGCGACGGTCCGCAGGGGGTTCACGGCCGCGACCAGGCGCAGGTCGTCGGGGTCGGCGTCGTCGGGCACGGACCACTCCAGCCAATGCAGGCCGTCGCCCTTCGCCTCGATTTCGACGCCGCCGCGCCCCGAGCGCTTCACGTGCGGCGCGCCGAGGGCCCGAACGCGCATCCGCCCGAGCGGAGAGTCGAGCTGCGAGGCCGACACCGAGAGACCGAGGAACCGACAGGTCGGCACCTTCAGCATCGCCGTCATCATCGCCCCGAGCAGGGTTGGCTCGCGGTCGGCCCAGCACCAGATCTCGTCGCCGATGATGAGGGTTGGCCGGGGCCAGCCGTGGGCCTTCTCGCCGTCTGAGGCGACCACCTGGAGCACAGCCGGCCCCTTGGGATCGTGGGCCCACCGGACCGCATCGGTGCGCCAGACCAGGTGCGGGCTGATCGCGGGGTGGCGGACCAGCTCGCGGACCATGCCGCCGATCACCCGGGCCTGCTCGCGGGAGGCCGCGCCGATGTAGACCCCGGGGTTCGGCGTCGTCAGGACGTGATGCACCGCGATCAGCGAGGCGGTCGTGCTCTTGATCGACCCGCGCGGGAGGATCACGACGGCCTCGCGTTCGGGCCCGAAGTGGGCCCGCGCGATCTTCCGCTGGAACGGTTCGAGCTGCGCGTCGACCGCGCGCGTGAAGGCGTAGAAGCCGCGAAGGCCGGGGGTGAACTTCACCCCACCAGCGTCCGGCCGATTTTCGGGACGGACATGATCGGACCCGGCGCAGAAGTCCGTTCATGTCAACTCGAAAATCACGAGTGACCCTGGTTGCATGTCCCATGCTGCAACCGAGGCTCCGCGTCGTCGCTGGTTCGGTCTACGCCGCGCTGAGGACCGCGCCCTCACCCGCGAGAGCTTGCCCGCCGCGTTCCTCCCGGACTCTGCATCCGCCGAAGCGCCGGGGGTCCGTCAGGCCGCAGGGATCGCGGACGTGTTCGGGGCCGTCCGCTGCCTCCACGACGGCGCGACGATGGCACCCCTACAGGTCTTCCGCCGCACCGCGCAGGGCAGCCGCGAGCAGATCGAGAGCGGCGGCACCGCCGACCTCCTCGACCAGCCCGCGCCGGGGGTCACGCAGGCCGCGTTCGTCGGCGGCCTCGTCTCCTATCTGGCCCTCTGGGGCGAGACGTTCGTAGGCGTCTACTACGGCCCCGACCGCACCGTTCAGCAGCTCGCGATCCTGCCGCCCGACCGCATGGAGGTCGAGCTGATCGGCGGCGAGTCGCGCTTCAAGTACCACCCGGTCAACGGCGCGCCGGTCGAGAACCTGACCCGCGACGACATCATTCACATCCGCTCCGGGTTCACCCTCGACGGCATCCGGGGGGCCTCGCCGATCCGCGTCTGCCGCGAAGCGATGGCGCTCGGCAAGAGCTTGGCCGAGGCCGCGTCCGCGACCTGGGCGAACGGCGCGGAGATGAGCGGGCTGTTCTCCATCCCGCCCGGGCCCGGCGCCGACGATCAGGCCGCCGCCCTGCTGACCGACCTGGAGGCCCGGCACAAGGGGCCGAAGAACCGGGGGCGGCTCGGCGTCGCCACTGGCGAGGTCACTTTCCACCAGATCAACATGTCCGCGGCGGACGCCGAGTTCATCGAGACCCGGCGCCTCTCGACTCTCGACGTGTGCCGGATCCTGCACGTGCCGCCGTGGATGCTCGCGGCGCAGACCGGCGACTCGCTGACGTACTCGACCGTGGCCGAGCAGGCCCGCGCATTCGTGACCTTCTCGCTCGGCCCGTGGTTCCGGCTCATCGAGCAGGGCCTATCCGTGAGCGACGTGCTGTTTCCCGAGCCCGGCCACTACTGCCGTTTCAACCTGGAGGGGCTGCTGCGAGCTGACCCCGCCGCCCGCGCCGAGTTCTACGCGAAGGCGCTCGACCCGAACACCGGATGGATGACGCGGGCCGAGGTCCGCGCTCTTGAGGATCTACCCGCCGAGGAGGCAACCGCATGACCGTCGTGACCAAACCCACCCCCGGCGAGGTCGAGGAGCGCAGCGCTCCCGCCGAGCTGACCGTCGAGGGCAACCGCCTTTCCGGCCTGATCCCCTACGGGGTCGAGAGCCGCGACCTGGGCGGCTGGAAAGAGGTGATCCGGCCGGGCGCGCTCGCGCAGGCCGACCTCTCCGACCTCGTCGCCACCCTCAACCACGCGGGCGTCCCGCTCGGCCGCTACGACTCGACGCTGAACGTCGAGGACCGCAGCGACGGGCTCGCCTGGTCGGTCGAGCTGGGCGACGGGCCCACCGCGCAGGACGTGCGCGCCGCCGTCGCTCGCGGCGACCTCCGGGAGTCGAGCTGGCGCATGGTCGTCAGCCGCGACCGCTGGGAGGGCACGACCCGCCACGTCGAGGAGATCCGCGCGCTGAAAGACGTGGCCGTGGTCACGACCGGCGCCTACCCCGCCGACAGCACGCGCGTCGAGCTGCGCGAGCACCCCACCCCCACCAACACCCCGCCGACCTCGGCGGACAAACCACAGGAGAACGAAGTGGAGAACAACGACCGCGAGAAACCGCGCGGCGGCCTCACGGTCGAGGACCGCACCGCGCCCTCTGAGGCCAACGTCGAGAGCCGCGTGCTCGACGCAATGCGCAGCGTCCCCAAAGGCGAGGCCCGCGACCTCACCCACGCGACCATCGGCAGCGAGCCCATCGAACCGCCAGACCTCGCGACCTACCTCTGGGACAAGCTGCGCGAGCCCTCGGTGCTGCTCAGCACGGGGATCCCGATCATCTCGACCGACCGCAAGAAGTTCACCTGGCCGACGCTGACCGGCGACATTCAGGTCGGGTTCGTCGGCGAGCTGGAGGAAATCCCCAAGGACGACCCCGAGCTGGACGAATTCAGCCTGGAACCGAAGGCAATCAAGGGCCTGACCCTCGGCTCGACCGAGGCGTTCGAGGACTCCGCCGATCCGGCCCTCATGGAGATTGTGCAGACCTCGATGCAGACCTCGATGGCCTTCAAGTTCGACGGCGAGGGCATCCTCGGCGGGTCGGCCAAAGGCTTCAACGGGATGCTCAAATGGACGGGGCGGCAGAAACTCAACGCCGCCGAAGCCCTGCTCGATTCCTACGACGCGATCATCGCGGGGGTCGGCCTGCTTCTCGCCGCCAACGTGCCGCCGCCCTACGTGACGCTGATGCACCCCCGGCTCGCAACCCACTTCGACCGGCTGCGTCAGCAGGGCGTCGTCGCGGGTGAAGAAGGACCGGAGCTGGTGCAGGTCAACTCGCCGCTTCCGCGTCCGGGGTCGCTGCCGCCCGTCTACACGTCGAGCCAGCTCCCGATCAAAACCGCGAGCGGCAAACCGGACACGTCGAGCATCGTCATCTACGCCCCCGCGCAGCTCGCCTGCGTGCGTCGGCGCGAGGCGACGATCGAGGTGGACCGCTCGCGCGAGTTCGATATCGACGGCGTTCTGGTCCGGGGCCGCGCTCGCGCGATCCTCGGCACCCAGCACGAGGAGGCCGTGGTCGAGATCGAAAAAGTCGCGACCCCCGCGATCACTCTGTAGGTCCAAGCTTGACCCGGGCACTCCTTTCCGGCCGGGTCAAGGGGACGCCTGCCTCGGCGTCTCCGCGTCAGCCTGTCGCCACCCCGCCTCCTGGTCAGGGACATGTCGGGACGACGGTGGCGGCGGCTGGCCTCGCGGCAACGGGCGCATCGGGCGGCGGATTGGTGTCTCCTCCCGATGCGCCCAAGCCGCGAATCCTCAGAAGTAGCTCTAAGCCCTCCTGGGGGGCCGAGTTGTTCCATGCGGTCTGGCCCGGGCGCCGGGCCGTCGAGCGCACCCCTGCGGCGACTCCAGCGGCGAGCGAGGCCATCGCGAAGGCGTCCCCGCCCCGCGTCACCCCCGCCCCGCGTGTCTCCTCGCCCACCCCCGAGAGGGGACCGGCCGAGCGCATGGAGGTCGTCCGCGTCCCGGCGTCGGGTCGGTCGATCCCCGGCGTCGAGCTGTCCGGGTTGAAATGGCGGCAGGAAGTCGCCGCGAAGGGCAGCCCCTACGCGAACATGAAGCCCGGTCAAGTCCTTCCCGGCAAACGCACCCCCGGCCTGGAGGGCGAGCCCAAACTCTTCACCGGGCGGCTTGCTCGACTCAAGCCCCGGGGATTCGTCTCGAAGGCTCAATGGCGCAAGTTCTTCGCCGATCCGGTCCTGAGCCGCTTCGCCCACGGGAAGGCCCACGCGACCAAGGGCGGGGCCAAGATTCGATACCGGCGCCTGGTCGAGCGGAAAGGCGGACCGAGTGCGGGGACCGCGCGGTGAAAAGCAAGGACACCGGGCCGCTGATCTTGGTCCGCGTTCGCGACCGTGCGCAGATTTACCGCAACGGACGCTGGTGGCGACCCGGCGAACGGCTGCACGTCGAGCGCCGCGACGCCGACCGTCTCCTGCGCAGGGAATCGGTGGAACTCGCGTGAGCGTCGGGACTCCGATCCACAGGCCCCCGGTCAGCGGGGGAACCGGCAGGAGGGCTAGGCCCGGCAAGCCGCTGTACATCATCGCCATTGGGCGCCGCAGAATCACCGTCACCAAGGAGGAACTGTGTGGGCGGTTCCGAGGGTTCAAGGTGCTGGGGAAATTGCACCCGGCCCCGACGCCGATCAAGGCCGCGCCGCCGAAACCGACCGCGCCGAAACCCAAATCCCCAATCTCGCCCCCGTGAGCACCTACGCGACCACCGAGGAGGCCCGGGCCTACGTCTGCATGGAGGCCGCCGTGCTGCTGCCGAAAGACGACGACGACCTGGAGGCGATGATCGAGACGGCCGAGCTGGACGTTGACCGGATCCTCTCGCCGAGCCTTCCCCGCGACCCTCTGACCGGCCGCAAGCTGACCCTGGCCGACCTCTCCGTCGTGCAGGTCGAGGCGCTCAGCCGGGCGACGTGCGCGGCGGTGGAGTGGCGCGCGCTACAGACCGAGGAGGCGCTGGCCGAAGGTGACTCCGGGATCGAGGCGGCGGGGTCGGTGCAGTTCACCGATCAGCCTCGCCCGCCTGCGCCGAAGATGATCGAGGAGCTGTCGGGGCATGGCTTCGCCTGGCGGTCAGGGACGGTTGGGACGCCGCCCGATGGTGACGGCGAAACGTAGCCCCGAGGAGATGAGCCGCCAGCTCTGGGACGCCTTGCGGGCGTCTCTCAGCGAGTCGCGGGATCGCGGCGAGCCCTTCGCCGTCGCGTGGCCGAAGGCGCTGCGCGCGGTCGCGTGGAGCAAGCACAACGGCGGCGAGGGCCTGCGCGGCCTCCAATACCGCGAGCTGGTCGATTCCACCGCCGCCGAGTGGCAGGCCGCCTACGAGGGCGTGATGACGCCGACCGCCCGAGTCTTCGCCGACCCCGACGCGGCCTCGCGGATCGTGGAGTGCATCGTGGGGGTGGACCGGATCGCCGCCTGACCGGGGGGCCTGGTTGCTGCTGGCCGGGCAACGAGCAATGATCTCCCGATGGCAGGCCCGACCAACCCGCCGCCCAGCATCGAGGCGCTGACCGAGACGGCGCGCGGCGTCCTCAACCAGCAGCGGTTCCTGCGGATCGCGCCGCCGCCCGAGTTGGTCACGGCGGCGCAGGTCGAGGACACGATGCGGCGCTTTTACCTCGTCGCCGAGCGCCTTGGCGAGCCCGTCGAGAAGGTCGGCGAAAGCCTCGTCGTCTGGCACCCCGACCTCTCCGAGTTCGAGCGCGAGAGCTACCGCAAAGGCTGGGGCGAGGCCCCCCTGAATTGACCGTGGCTGCCCCGCAGATTCCCGTCGTCGCCTACGCCTCGAAGTCGAGCAAGGACGACCACGACTCCATCCCGACGCAGCTGGAGGAGATCGCGCGCAAGATCGACGGCGAGCGCTTCACCGTCGCCGGTCCCTTTCAGGAGGAAAAGCGCTCAGGCTGGAAGGGCGACCGGGGGCCCGAACTGGAGGCCGCCCTCGTCGCCGCCGAACACGCCGCCGAACGGCACGGCACCGCCGAGCTATGGGTCTGGAAATCCGAGCGGTTGGCGCGAGGCTCAGGCAAGAAGGACGAGGCCCGGTCCCTGCTGGAGGTCTACACCCGCTGCAAGCGCGCCGGGGTGACGCTGCGCTCTGTCCTTGACGACGCCTACGTGCAGGACGAGGCGATGATCGGCATGGCCTCGAAGATGGCGAACAAATACAGCGAGGATTTGAGCGAGGCCGTGAAGGCGGGGAAGCGCCGCCAGCGCGAGCGCGGCGAGATTCACGGCGGCGTCACCTGTGACGGCTACGTGCTGGTGAAGGACGCCGACGACAACTCCGTCTACGCGCTCGACCCCGAGCGCGAGGAGACGACGACGCGGCTGTTCGAGCTGGGCTTGTCGGGGATGGCCCCCGCGCCAGCCGCCCGCGTCCTGAACGGCGAGGGTCGGCGCACCCGCGAGGGAAAGCCGTGGGAACGGCGCAACGTCGAGGACAAGTGGACCAACGCCTTCTACGCCGGGGCCGTCGTCTACTTCCGGGGGACCGAGCGCGAGGAGGTCCATTGGCTCGACGGGCACCACCCCACCTATCTCAGCCGCGAGGACTTCGACCGGCTCGCCTCGATGCGCAAGGGTCGCGACCGAGCGCGCGGCAGCGACCGGACCCCGGGCCGCCCGAACGAGCGCCACCTTCTCGCGGGACTCGCGCGGTGCCAGCGGTGCGCGGGGAAGATGCGCCCGATCACGTCGAGCTACCGGCGCAAGGACGGGACGAAGGCCCGGAGCTACCTGTGCGAGAACGTGAAGGCCGGGACGGGCCTCTGTGATGCCCCGAGCGTCAACGCCGAGCTGATCGACGCCGAAATGATCGCCCACCTATCGGGGCTGTTCCTCGACGCCGAGCAGTTCCTGTCCCAGCTCGACGCGACCCGGGCCCGCGAGCGCGGCGGGATCGAAGCCGACCGCACCCGAGAGGCCGACCGCCTCGCCGAGCTGGAGCGGCGTCAGGTGAAAATCCGCGAGCGCATGGCGGCCAAGATCGGCGAGGGCGCGGACGTGGACGTGCTGGAAGACACGCTGGCCCAGCAGCGCACCGAGGCCCGGCAGGTCGAGGCCCGGATCGCCGAGCTGGACGGCCTGCTGGACGCGCCCACCGACTCCCCCGCCGATGCGGTGCTGGACTTCTGGAACGATCTGCGGGGCAACGTGCAGGGCGTCCTCTCCCGCAACCGCATCCCCGAGGTCCGGGCGGGCCTCGCCGAGACGTTCGAGAGCTTCCACATCGACACGACGGTCGCGGGCATCGGTATCTACCCGGAGCTGAGGTCGGGGATCCCCGCCGTCGTCCACCTGGAAGCGACCCGCGTTGACGACGAGCCGCGCTGCCTCGCTCGCCTCGTCACCTTCGACAACGGGGGCGATGCAGAGCCATTCCCGACGCTGATTGACCCTGCCGCGAAAGTGGGCAATACCCAGCTGTAGCGCCGGACGAAGCCGAAGCGGGTGGCGTTCGCGGCCAACCAGCCATAGGCCGCGTCCGGACCGAGGTCGAGCTCGGTCGCGCAGCGGTGCAGCGACTGGCCCGGTGGCGCCACCCACCGCGGATCGGGGTGGGCGGCGAAGAGTTCTGCCTGCTCGGCGTCGGAGCGGAAGCCCGAAACGACGACCAGCTCGACGCCGTCGGCCTCAGCGGCGGCCACCAGCCGGTCGAAGGCCGCGCCGACGTCGGGGCGCATGCCCTCGCCGTCGCGGAGGACCAGTGGGCCGCCGTAGCCCCCACCGCTGGCGATCGCCGTCGTTGCGGAAGCCGCGCCGAGCGGGGCCGCGGCTTCCGCGACCGCCGAGGCTTCGACCTCCTGACCGCCCCCTCCCACCTCCAGGCGGGCGACCACGGTGGCCTTGGCGCGGACCGGGGCGAACGAGGCACGGTCGGGAAATGCGATCCCGAGGCGTGCCGGGTCGACGCCGTTCCCCGTGCTGATCTCGAGCGCGGCCAGCCGCGCCCGCGCCAGGTAGAGCGGCTTCGGCAGGTGGGCGGGATTCGGAAGCCCGTTCGGCAGGACGGGTGGCGCCATTAGGCGAGGGAGGTCGTCCCGCATCGCGCGCGCCGCGGAGATGGCCGCGAGGTCAGCCGCCCGCTGCGCCCGTCCCTTCCCGGTCACCGCGCCGGCGATCGCGACCAGCGCCAGCGCCCCGGCCAGCAGCACGAAGGCCCCACCCAGGGCAAGGATCAGGGCCTGCCCGTTCTCGTCGCGACGCATCGGCCGACCCTGCCGCCCGCGAGCGCACCCGTGGTGCGCGCAAGCGAACATTTTCGCGCCCGCGAGGTGACCGATTCGCAAAAATCGGCTGTCTACGCGAACCTTTCCCGGGTCCGCCCCGTAGGACCGTTCGAGCAAGAGCCGAGCAGAGGAGCTTCCGCATGCCGCACCCGAGGATCACTCACCGTCCCCGCTTCCAGGCCCGCCTCGCCCTCTTGGCGATGGCGCTGACCGCGTTGCTCGCGCCCGCCGCGACCGGCGCCGTTCAGGCGACGAAGAAGGTCGCCAAGGAGGCAGAGAGCGCTGCCCTCGGCAAGACCATCCTCACCACCCTCAGAGGCCGCACCCTCTACAGCCTCAGCGCCGAGACCGGCGGCAAATTCATCTGCAAGGGCTACTGCCTCTCGGACTGGCGGCCGCTGCTGATCTCGCGGAGCGTGCAGCCCGTCGGTCCGGTGAACCTGGCCCGGGTCGAGCGCCCAGACGGCAGGATCCAGGTCACCTACAAGGGCCGCCCGCTCTACACCTTCAGCGGCGACTCGAAAGCCGGCGACGTCAACGGTGAGGGAATCAAAGACGTCGGCACCTGGCACGCCGCGGTCACCGGCAAACTGCCGCCCGCGCCACAGCCCCAGCCCGAACCCTCGCCCTACCCGTACCCGTACTAGCCGAGATCGCGGACATCAGCAGGAGAACGCGATCAGAAACTGGGGCTATAGCAACAGTCAGTGATCGAGTTTGGCGGTGATATGGGACCGCTCAGACAAAAGGTTTCTCAGCGCCAGCGGCAGCGCGGCGGTTGCCGCCTCCGCGCCCAGCGCCCCGAACAGGGCGCGGCGCTCGGCGACCCAGTGGAGCCGGCGCTTGAGCACGGCGAGGCGGAGGTCGCAGGCGCGCAGATCGCGGGCGAGCAGGGCCAGCAGGGCGCGGTCCTCGGCGAGGTCGGCGCGGAGGAGGACGCCGGAGAGCCGCGGGCCGCAGGGGTCGACGAGCAGCGACTGCAGTTGCTCCGGGGGCAGGTGCAGGACCGCGAGCGCGCCGCGGGCGACGGTGACCGCCGCGGCGGCGGCGGCGAAGCCCTCCGGCCCGGCCGGCACCGCGAGCTGACAGATCTGCCCGCGCGCGGCCGCGCGGGCCTGCGGCAGGTGCGCCGCCAGCCGCCGCTCGAGGTCTTGGGCGGCCGTGGAAGCGAGCAGGCTCGGGCGCGGCTGGCGCCCGTCGACCTCGACCAGGAGCGCGGCCCGGTCGAGGTCGGCGCCGGCGCAGGCAAGGGCCGCGGCGGCGGCACGTGCGCCCTCCGCCCTCCCCACCGCCGTGACGGCGACGGTCGGCGCGTCGACGAGCGGGTTCGCCGTCATCGCGCCGGCCTCGCGCTGGCGGAGCTGGTCACGGTCAGCCGGTCGGCGAGGGCCCGCAACAGCGAGGGCGGCGCGAGGCGCACTGTGACCGTCCCGCCCTGAACCGAGACGGCAACGTCGTCCTCCGCCCAGCCCGGCAGGGCGGCGCGGCTCGCCTCGCCCGCTGCCCCGCCGGAGGCAAGGGCCAGCGCCCCCGCCTCGGCGGCCCCGTCGGCCAGGCTCGCAGCGTGACCGACGGCGAGCAACTGCAGCGCTACCAGAGCCGCGAGCAGGAGAGCCGGAAGCGCGGCCACCAGTTCCACCGTCGCCTGCCCTGACGTGTCTGACCGGCGCATGCCTGCGTCCTCGGTCGCTCGCGTGCAGAGCACGCCACGCTCCCTGCGTCCTTGGCCTGCTTGGTCAGACACGTCAGGCCCCTCCCAGGTCGGCCCCAGCGCCGACCATCACCCGCGGCAGGCCGGGCAGGAAGCGCGGCACCGGCACCCGCACCGAGACCTCTTCGCCGGCCTCGACCTCTGCACCGTCGCGTAGCGACGGCGGCAGCGCCCCCCGCGCCGCCGCCGTCGCATCGCCGCCGACCAGGGCGGCCCGCGCGCCCGCGCGGGCCGCCACGCCCGCCGCCCACAGCGAGTGGCCGGCGAGGGCGAGCTGGACTGCCGCCAGCACCGCCAGCAGCAGGAATGGGGCCACGGCGACCAGCTCGACCGACGCGGTCCCTTCCTCCCTACGTCCTGCGCTGCTGGCGGTCCTTGGCGGCACCGGCCAACCGTCCCAGGCAAATGCGCACGCGTGGCGCGCGCAAGCTCACGCTTGCGTCAGGGCTCTCCTACATCAGTAGGAATTCGCCTCGGTCCAGATCCGCCAGATCGCCGCCACCGAGGCGCCGAGCAGGACGATCCAAAGCAGCGTGCCGCCGCCCGTGTCGGTCAGCTTGCTGTAGCCGGCCACCATCAGGACCAGCATCCCGAAGGCGCCGTAGAAGAGCGCCCGGCGGCCGTCGCTGAGCGTCGCCAGGGTGAGCTGATTCTGGCGGCTGAGCGTGTAGAGCATCCAGGCGATCCCGGCAAGGAATCCCATCGTCAGCGCCGTGAAGACCGCGTCGGCGACGTTGCCGCCGCCGGGGATGAAGGCGACGCCGAACGCGAGGGCCATGACGATGGCGACGTTGCGGGCGGTGCGCACGGACCCAGTGTACGACCGGCGATCGAGCGCTGCCAGTGCCTCGACCCGGCTAGCCGCCGGTCATCACGAGGATGCCGACGACCACCGCCGCGAGCGTCGCGACCAGAGCGAGCCCACCGACCAGCGCCGCCGCGCCCGCCGCCAGCGGCCGTTCCTCGCGGCTGAGGTCGACGAAGCGAGCCGCGCCCCAGATCGCGAGCGAGAAGACGAAGGTGACCCCGATCCCGGCGATAATCGAGGCGACCACGGTCTCCAGCACCGCCTTGCCTTCGACCAGCGTCGCGATCATGCGCCCTCAGCCGCGACCGGCGCCCCCCGCTCGGCCCGGCGCGCGAAGAGGGCGGCGATCAGCACCAGTGAGGCGATCGTGACCACGACCGGGCCGAGGGCGCCGGTGCCGAAGACCCGCGTCACGCCGTAGGTCAGCGCCCCGATCGCGGCCGCCGCCGGCAGCGTCAGCACCCAGGCGGTGACGATGTTCCCGGCCACCCCCCAGCGCACCGCCGAGAGGCGCTTGGCCGCCCCGGCACCCATGATCCCGCCGTTGATCACGTGCGTGGTCGAGAGCGGGAAGCCGAAGTGGGTCGAGGCGAGGATCACCGCCGAGCCGGCGCCCTGCGAGGAAAAGCCCTGCGCGGCGTCCATCTTGATGATCCGCGTCCCGGTCGTCTTGATGATCCGCCAGCCGCCGCTGTAGGTGCCGAGGGCGATCGCCGCGGCGGCGGAGAAGATCACCCAGAACGGTGGGTCGGCGCCGCCGCGAGGCTGCCGTTGGCGATCAGCGCCAGGGTGATCACGCCCATCGTCTTCTGCGCGTCGTTGGTCCCGTGGGCAAGCGCGAGCAGGCCGCCGGAGACGATCTGGCCGTACTTGAAGCCGCGGGTCACCACTCCCGGCCGCTGCTTGCCGACCACCCGGTAGATCAGCGCGATCGAGAGCCCGGCGACCGAGAAGGCCAGCAGCGGCGCCACGATCGCCGGCACCAGCACTTTGCCGACCAGCCCTTCGGCGATCACCGCGTCGAAGCCGACGGCGGCGACCGCGGAGCCGACGACACCGCCGATCAGCGCGTGCGAGGAGCTAGAGGGCAGGCCGAAGTACCAGGTGACGAGGTTCCAGGCGATCGCCCCGATCAAACCGGCGAAGACGATCGTCGGGGTGATCACGTCGGCATTGACGACGTCGTTGGCGACCGTCGCCGCGACCGAGATCGAGATGAAGGCACCGGCGAAGTTGAGCAGCGCCGCCATCGCGATCGCCACCCGCGGCCGCGCCGCCCCGGTCGAGATCGAGGTGGCGACGACGTTGGCGGTGTCGTGGAAGCCGTTGGTGAAGTCGAAGGCCAGCGCCGTGCCGACGACGATGATCAGGATCAGATCAGAGTCCATGTGAGGTGACGAGGCTCAGACGTTGCCAGGCAAGGACGCAGTGAGCGAAGCGTGCTCCGCACGTGAGCGAGCGAGGACGCGGCATGGCGACGTCTGAGCCCGTCACGAGTTCTTAATCACGATGCCCTCGATGATCTGCGCGGCCGTCTCGGTCGCGTCGATCGCCTCCTCGAGCACCGCGAAGATGTCCTTCCAGCGGATCACGAACATCGGGTCGATCCCGTTGGAGAAGAGCGAGGCGACGGCGTCGCGCGAGATCCGGTCGCCCTCGTTCTCAAGCCGGTGGATCTCGATCCAGTACTTGTCGAGGTCCTTGAACTCCGGCAAATGCTCGAGTCCCATCGCGAGCTGCTCGCAGGAGGCGACCAGGACTTTGGTCAGCGCCCCGGCCTGCTCCATCGGCGCCTCGATCTTGTAGAGGCCGAGGAAGTCGGCGGCCTCCTCGGTGAAGTCGACGATGTCGTCCATCTGCGTCGCCAGGCCGTAGATGTCCTCGCGGTCGATCGGCGTCACGAAGGTCGAGTTGAGGCGCTGGATGATCTCGTGGGTGATCCGGTCGCCCTCGTGCTCGGCCTCGACGATGTCCCGTGAGAGGCCCTCGTCATCGGGCCACTGGTGCATCATCCGGTCGAGCAGGCGCGCCGCCTCCACGCTGTTCTTGCCGGCCTCGATGAAGAGGTCGAAGAAGGTGCGGTCGCGAGGGAGAAGCGAGAAGCGCGCCAAGGCCACCGCATCCTAGTGGCGAGCGAGGCGGGCTGGAGGCGGCGTCAGCTGGTCGCCGCGGCGAGCTGCTCCGCCGCCCGCACCGCATGCCGCTCGCGCAGCTCCTCCTGGACGCTGCGCCGCTCGCCGGCCGGGGGAATGGCCCGCGTCCAGTGCCCCTCGGAGTCGAGCTCCCAGGCGTTGGCGTTGTCGGCGAAGCAGCGCTCGAGCACGTCGAGCATCTCGGCCCGCGGCTCCGGGTCCTCGACCGGCGCGACCAGCTCGACCCGGCTGTCGAGGTTACGCGGCATCAGGTCGGCCGAGCCCATCAGCACCCGCGTCTCCTCGCCCCGCTGGAAGGCGTAGATGCGCGAGTGCTCGAGGAAGCGGCCGACGATCGAGACCACGCGGATGTTCTCCGAGACGCCCGCCACGCCGGGGCGCAGGCAGCAGATCCCGCGCACGTTGAGATCGACCCGGACCCCCGCCCGCGAGGCCTCGTAGAGCGCCTGGATGCAGCCGGCGTCGACCAGCGAGTTCATCTTCATCGCGATCCGCGCCTCTTCCCCCGCCTCGTGGGCGGCGGCCGTGCGCTCGATCTCCGCGACGATCCGGTCGCGCATCGTCGTCGGCGAGACCAGCACCTTGCGGTACTCGGCCGGGCGCCCGTAGCCGGTCAGGAAGTTGAACATCTCGGCGACGTCGGCGCCGACGTCGGGGTCGGCGGTGAAGAGGCCGAAGTCGGTGTAGAGGCGGGCCGTCTTCGGGTGGTAGTTGCCGGTCCCGAGGTGGACGTACTCGCGCACCCGCTCGCCCTCGCGGCGCACGACCAGGATCGCCTTCACGTGGGTCTTCAGGCCGGGGATCCCGTAGACGACGTGGACCCCGGCCTCCTCCAGCGACTTCGCCCAGTGGATGTTGGCCTCCTCGTCGAAGCGCGCTTTCAGCTCGACCATGCAGACCGCCTGCTTGCCGCGTTCGGAGGCGCGGATCAGCGATGGGACCAGCGGCGAGTCGTCGCTGGTCCGGTAGACGGTGTGCTTGATCGCCAGCACGTCGGGGTCGGACACCGCCTGCTCGACGAAGCGCTCGACCGAGGAGGAGAAGGAGTCGTAGGGATGGTGGACGAGCAGGTCGCCCCTGCGGATCGCCGCGAACATGTCGACCGGCTCCCCGTCTTCGCCCTGCAGGCGCGGCGGCGTCACCGGCGACCAGGGCGGGTAGCGCAGCTCGGCATGGCCGGGGACGTCGGCGATGTCGCCGAGGTCGCCGAGGTCGATCAGCCCGTCGACGTCGTAGACCTCGCGGTCTTCGAGCCGCAGCGCCTCGACCAGCTGCTCGCGCAGCTTCGGGTTCATCCCGGCCTCGACCTCGAGCCGCACGACCTCGCCGAAGCGGCGGCGCCGGATCTCGTCCTGCACCGCCTGGAGGAGGTCGTCGGCCTCGTCGCTGACCGTGAAGTCGGCGTCGCGGGTGACCCGGAAGTAGCCGTGGTCGATCACCTCGGTGCCGGGGAAGAGCGCGTCGAGGTTGGCGGCAATCGCCTCCTCCAGCGGCACGAACGCCTTGCCGTCCTGGCCCAGCGGCAGGAAGCGCCCGAGCAGCTCCTTCGGCACCTTGACCCGGGCGATGATCTCGGTCCCGCTCTCGGGATCGCGCAGCAGCACCCCGAGGCTGAGCGAGAGGTTGGAGATGTAGGGGAAGGGCCGGCCGAGGCCGATCACCAGCGGCGTCAGCGCCGGGAAGACCTGCTCGTGAAAGCGCACGTCGATCTCGCGTCGCTCCGCCTCGGTGGCGCTGTCGAGGGTGACGATGCGGATCCCCTCCTGCTCCAGGGCCGGCCGCAGGATGCCACCGAAGCAGGCGTGCAGGCGCCGGTCCAACTCGAGCACGCGGGCCTGGATCGCGTCGATCTGCTCGCTCGGAGCGAGCCCGTCCGGCCCGCGCGCGTCGATCCCGGCGTCGAGCTGGTCGAACAGCCCGGCGACCCGAACCATGAAGAACTCGTCGAGGTTGGAGGCGTAGATGCCGCAGAAGCGGAGCCGCTCCAGCAGCGGCACCTCGGTGTCCTCGGCCAGCTCCAGAACCCGCTGGTTGAAGTCGAGCCAGGAGAAGCTCGCGGTTGAAGTAGAGGGCCGGATCGTCGATCAACGCATCGTACTGAGGCACCGGAAGCCCGCCGGCTCGCTCAGGCGGCCTGGGAGATGGCCTGCCGGCCCGCCTGCGGACGGGCCTCGAGGGCCCGCCGGTAGCCGGCGGCAAGCTGGTCGAGGGCGGACTCCCAGGACCGCTCGCGGGCGGACTCGACGGCCGCCGCGCCGAGCCGCTGGCGCAGCAGCGGCGAGGAGGTCAGCTGCAGCAGGCCACCGGCGATGTGGTCGGCGTCGGGGCGGCAGAGCAGGCCGGTGTGGCGGTTCTCGACCAGCGCCGCCGGGCCGCCCTCGGCGACGGCGACCACCGGCAGGCCGCTGGCGGCGGCCTCGAGGATCACCTGCCCGTAGGTGTCGGTGCTGCTGCAGAAGAGGAAGACGTCGGCGCTGGCGTAGGCACGGGCCAGCTCCTCCCCCCGCAGCCAGCCAAGCAGGGTCGCGTGCTCGCCGAGGCGCTCCCGCAGCTCCCCCTCCTCCGGCCCGCCGCCGGCCACAAGCAGGTGCAGGCGCGGGTCCGAGCGCCGCGCCCGCAGGAAGCTGTCGGCGAGCAGGTCGACGCCCTTCTCGCGGGTGAGGCGGCCGGCGTAGAGGACCTTGACCTCGCCGGGGAAGGCGTCGCGGTCGGCCTTGGCCGGGTCGAAGCGATCGCTGTCGACGCCGCGCTCCCAGCGCCCGATCCGATCCTGGCCGACGCCGAGGCCGAGCAGCGAGCGGTCGGCCGCCGGGCTCGGCGAGAGCACCACGCCCGGCGCACCGTAGAAGGTCGCGAGGGCGCCGCGCGCGATCGCCTCGACTCCGCCGTCGCCGCTGCGCATGCCGGCGTAGGCGGCCAGCTCGGTGTGGTAGCTGGCCAGCAGCGGCATCGCGGTGATCCGGCTCAGCAGCGCCGCCGCCACCCCGGCCGGGCCGGGGGCGGTGACGTGAACGAGGTCGTAGCGTCCCTCGGCCAGGGTCTCGACCAGGTCGGGCAGGCCCGGCACGCCGATCGAGCAGCCCCTCGTAGAAGGGCATCTCCAGCTCGGTCGCGGCCGGCAGGCGGCGGTCGACCCCGGCGTCGGTCCCGATCACGTCGACCTCGAAGCCGGGCACGCCGCGCTCGCGGATCTGCTCGATCGTGTGGGTGACGCCGTGCATCGAGGCGATCCCGTCGACGACCAGGGCAACCCGGCGCGGCTGCTGATCGCGCCCCGCGAGCTTCGCCTTCTCGGCGCCGAGGAAGGCGGTCGCGGGCGCGTAGGGGATGACCGGGACGACCGCCTCGAAGACGCCCTCGACCGCGCTGGCCAGGTCGCCGGCGGCAACCGCGGCGGTGCCGCTCTCGACCGCGGCGCTGAGGCGCCGGTCGTGGATGCGGCGAGCACGCCGGTAGAGGTCGGCGTGGGAGAACGCGTCCGACTGCAGGTGGGAGAGCAGCGCGCGACCGCGCAGGTCGATCCGCATCCCGCCGAGCCAGGCCTCGAGCAGGCAGCGGGCGTCGTCGGGGCCGATGTCGGCGGCGACCTTGCCCTCGCGGGCGTCGCCCTCGCGGATCACCCGTTCCGCCATCCTCAGCACCGCCCCCGGGTCGGGCCGCTGCGAACGCACTTCGTTCCGCATACCGGCGGAAACTACGTTCGCACCGTCGCCGTCGCCGTCGCCGAGGACAAGCGCACGCGTGGCCAGCGCCATCGCCGCGTGCGCCCACTTGGCGGCACTGCCCTGTTCGCCGCCGGCGTCGGCGTTGCCGCGGCGAACCTGCTGCAGAAACTCTTCCGGCGTCCGCGCGGCCGGCACCTCGGTGTAGGTGCGGCCGACGTCGACGCCGGCATGGTCGTCGGAGCCGCCGATCCCGGCACCGCCCCGCGTGTCGACGTAGAGGGCGGCCGGCATGTTCAGCTCCGCGGCCCGCGACCCGTTGCGGACCTCCCAGACCGGGAACAGCTCGGCGAGGCGGCGGCGATGGCGTTGGGTCAGCGGCGCCGCCACGTTGAAGAAGGGGTGCGCGAGGGCGCAGGCGATCCCGTTCTCGTGCAGGTATGCGGCGCAGGCCTCGACGTCGCCGGAATGTGCCTGCAGCCACTCGTGGTCTCCGGGGGTGATCCCGTAACAAAGGACGTGAACCGCCTGGGGCTCGCCGGCGAAGCGGGCGGTCAGCTCCTCGGAGACGAAGCAGTCGGGCCGGCCCTCGAGCTCGAGGCAGCCCGCGATCGTGTCGTGGTCGGTGATCGTGACGAAGTCCATCCCCCGCCGTTTCGCCAACTCGTAGACCTCCTCCGGCGGGGTCGCGCACTCGGGCAGGCCGAGCGAGCGCTGGACGCCCAGCCGCGAGAGCTGGGAGGCGCTGGAATGGCAGTGCATATCGACGCGGGAAGTCATCGGTGTCTCCCTTATGGGCGTTCCCTTATCTGGGATTTCCCTTACCTGGGATCTCTCTGTCGTCCCCAGATTCGCCAAATAGCAGGGGAAACTTGTGAAGCGGCCGCGAACGAGGTGTGAACTTCGCGTGACCGCGGGAGGCCCTAGGCCCGCAACGAGCGCTCCAGCCCTGACCAGGTGCCGCGCTCGGCCTCGCTCAGCCAGAGCTCGCGGAAGCGCTGGAAGAGCAGCTCGCGCCTGGTCCGCAGCAGCGTCCGCAGCGACTCGATCCCGGCCGCGCCGGGGAGCATCACGTCGCAGTCGTGGATCTCGCCGAGCACGCCCTGCAGCTCCTTCGCCGCCTTGCGCGCCGCGTCGGCCTCCGGCCCGAAGCAGGGGCCGGTCAGCTCGAGCACGTAGCGCAGCCGCTTGGCGGCGATCCGCAGGTCGTGCTGCGCCGCGGCCGCGGCAGGGTCGAAGGCCGGGCCGGAGAGGGCGAGCAGCTCGGCCAGTCGGGTCGCGACGATGCAGACCGCGTTGGCGCGCAGCGGCTGCTTCGGGTCCAGCCCCGCGACCGCGCGCGCCTTCACCGCTTCGCCTCCGCGGCCAGCTGCTCGAGCCGCCGACCCAGCTTGCGCAGCCGCTTCTCGGCGAGGTACGGCGCCAGCGCCTCGTTCGCCCGCAGCTGCTCCTCGCGCAACGCCTCGATCCGCGCCGCCAGCGCGCCGC
This sequence comes from uncultured Actinomycetes bacterium, assembly GCA_963728025.1. Lineage (GTDB taxonomy): Bacteria > Actinomycetota > Thermoleophilia > Solirubrobacterales > 70-9 > VAYN01. Next base: position 627,457 of record CAVSIF010000005.1, read on the forward strand.
GCTCCGCTTCCGGCGCCGTTTCCCCGAACTTGGCGAGGAACTCGATCGCGACGTCGCGGTCGCGCCGCTCGCCGAGCGTGTCGGCCAGGGCCTTGACCGCCTTCAGCGCCTTGCGGTGGCGCTTGCGCGGGAAGCAGACCGCGAAGATCTCCAGCGCCGCCCGCAACCGCCGCGTCGCCACCCGCATGTCGTGCAGGTGCTCGATCTCGTCGATCTCGAGCACCCCCTCGGAGTGCTCGAAGACCTCCGCCGCCCGTACCCGCACGACCCGCGCCGCCGCGGCGGCGAACGGCTCGTCGCAATCGAACCCCGGTACCTCGCGCGCGCGAGCCACGGGCGCAGGCTAGCCGAGCTACGCGGCCTTCGCTAGGCGGCGAGGCGAACCGGCGAGGAACCGTTGGCGTTGCCGTTGAGGAGGTCGAGGATGACCCCCTCGCGCAGACCGCCCTTGCCGATCTGCAGCGGTTGCCCGAGCAGCTCGGAGACCTTCTCCAGCAGCAGCACGCCGGTGGCGAGGATCCGCACCCGCTGTGGGTCGAGCTCGAAGCGGCGCGCGACCTCGGCAGCCGGGTCACCGCAGAGCACGCGGATCCCCCGCTCCAGCGTCTCGTACTCGAGCACCGCGCCGACCAGGCGCCGCAGCGAGGTGGCGCTGCCGCCGACCGCGACGGCCTGGGCGGGACGCTCGATCTCGACTCCCTCGAAGAGGTCCTCGATGCGGTCGCGGACACGGCGGATCTCCGCCGCCGAGGGCGGGTCGGAGGCGATCAGCTCGTCGGCGAGTGCGCCGGAGCCGACCCGCCAGGAGCGCACCCGCTCGACCCCACCGGAAACGGTGCCGAGGATCACCTCGGTCGAGCCGCCGCCGACGTCGACGACCCCGACCTTGCCCGCGACCGGGTGGCCGAGCGTCTTGGTCGCGCCGATGAAGGAGAGCCGCCCCTCCTCCTCGTCGCTGAGCACGTCGACCGGGAGGCCAGCGGCCTCACCTATCGCCGCCGCGGCCTGCTCGCCGTTCGCGGCCTCGCGGATCGCCGCCGTGGCCACAGCGCGGATCGTCTCCGCGCCCAGCTCCTGAGCCAGCCGCACCTGGGTCGCGACGACCTCGCAGACTTCCGCGACCTTCGCCTCGCCAATCGCCCCGCCCCCGTCCAGCGCCTTCCCGATCCGCGTGTAAGCACGCTGCTCCATCACCTTCTTCAACTGCCCATCAACCGGCTCCGCCACGAGCACGCGCGTCGTATTGCTTCCTATATCTATGGCGGCACAGAGCATCGCGAGGTGTCCGGGATGTTCCCAGACAGGCCGGATCTCACACTTCAGGCACTCGGGTGCGAGGCGTCCTCGAACTCCCGGAACAGCCCCGTAACCACGAAGGCGACCTGCTCGCCGATGTCGACCGCGTTGTCGGCGATCCGCTCGATCGCCCGCGCCGCCAGCAGCATCGTCATCGCCCACTCGCGCTTGTCGGCGTCGTCGCCGATCGCCAGCGCCAGGTGGAAGCACTCGCGGTTGAGGTTGTCGACGACGTCATCCTGGCGGACCAGGTCGCGCGCCATCTCGACGTCGCGTTCGGCGAAGGCGCGCTTCGACTGTGTGATCAGGGTCCGCGTCTGCCGCCCCATCGTAATGATCCGCTTCACCATCTCCTGGTCGGCCGGCGGCTCGTTGCCGGTCAGCGGGATCAGCTTGCAGACGTTGACGCACTGGTCGCCCATCCGCTCGATGTTCTTCAGCACGTGCAAGAGCGCCGAGATCAGCCTCAGGTCGGTCGCCACCGGCGACTGCGTCGCCAGCAGCGTGATCAGGCTCTGGTGCACCTCGAGGTAGCGGCCGTCGATGCGATCGTCGTCGTCGACGACGATCGCGGCCAGCTCGACGTCGGTGTGCTCGACCGCCTCCATGGTCCGTTCGAGCGCGGTGTTGACGAGGTCGAGGCCGCCGAGGGCGCTCGCCTCGAGCTGCTCGAGTTCCTCCTGGTAATAGACGCGAACCTGTTCCGCCATCAACCGACCTTCCCGGAGACGTAGTCCTCGGTGCGCTTGTCGCCGGGGTTGGTGAAGATCTTCTCGGTTTCGTCGTACTCGACCAGGCGCCCCCAGCGGTTCTGCTCGTCGGCGTCGAGCTCGACCATGAGGAAGGCGGTGCGGTCGGAGACGCGCGCCGCCTGCTGCATGTTGTGGGTGACGATCACGATCGAGTACTCGTTCTTCAGCTCGATCATCAGATCCTCGATTTTCCCGGTCGAGATCGGGTCGAGCGCCGAGCAGGGCTCGTCCATCAGGATCGTGTCTGGCTCGACCGCGATGCAGCGGGCGATGCAGAGCCGCTGCTGCTGGCCACCGGAGAGGCCGAAGGCGTTGTCTTTGAGCCGGTCCTTGACCTCGTCCCAGAGCGCCGCGCCGCGCAGCGCTTTCTCGACCGTCTCGTCGAGCCCATCCTTGCGGCCGAGGATGCGCGGGCCGAAGGCGATGTTGTCGTAGATCGACTTCGGGAACGGGTTCGGTTTCTGGAAGACCATCCCGATCAGCTTGCGCGCCTGCACAGGGTCGACCTCCGAGCCGTAGAGGTCCTCACCGTGGTAAAGGATCTCCCCCTTCACTTCCGCCCCCGGGATCAGGTCGTTCATCCGGTTGAAGCAGCGCAGCAGCGTGCTCTTGCCACAGCCCGACGGACCGATCAGGGCGGTGACGTCCTTGCGGTGGATGTCCATCGAGACCCCTTTGACGGCGGTGACGCCGCTGTAGAGGACATCGACGCCGTTCAGCTCGAAGACCTTTTCGCGCTCGCCGCTGTAGCGCTGCTGCTGGAACTCCTCCGGGCGCACGGCGATGCCCGCCCGCTCCGCAGCGGCTTCGCGCGTGTCCCTGCTCGTCTGCGCCCTATCGTCCTGCGTCATCTGCTCGCTCACCGTAGCTCACCTACCACCTCTGCTCGTAACGATTCCGTAGCCAAATCGCGAATGAGTTCATCGCCAACAAGACGATCAGCATCACGATGATTCCCGCCGCCGCGAGCGCCTGGAACTCCTCCTGCGGTCGCAACGCGTAGTTGAAGATCTGAACCGGCATCGCTGAGTAGCCGTCGGCGCCGAACGGGGTCGGGTCGAAGGTGATGAAGACCGTCGCCCCGACCAGGAGCAGCGGCGCGGTCTCCCCCAGCGCCCGCGAGACGGCGAGGATCACTCCGGTCGCGATCCCCGGGATCGAGGCCGGCAGGACCTGGGTGCGGATCGTCTGCCACTTGGTCGCGCCGAGCGCCAGCGACCCCTGCCGAATCGAGTCCGGCACCGCCCGGATCGCCTCGCGGGCGGCGATGATCACCATCGGCAGCACCAGCAGGGCCAGGGTCAGCGAGCCGGCGGCGAGGATGAAGCCGAGGTCAAGCGGGCCGCGGACGATGAAGGCGAGGCCGAGGATGCCGTAGATGATCGATGGCACCGCGGCGAGGTTCTGGATGTTGACCTCGATCAGGGTGTTCCACCAACGCGACTTGTCGGCGTACTCCTCGAGGTAGAGGGCAGCGCCGATCCCGACCGGGATGACGAAGAGAATCACCCCGGCGATCAGCTGCAGCGAGCCGATGATCGCCGGCCGGTAGCCGGCTTTCTCCGGGAAGGCGGTCGAGGGCGGGTTGGTGAAGAGGTCGGTGCTGAGCGCGGAGGAGCCTTTGGCGAACGCCTGGATCAGGAGGGCGAGCAGGCCGGCGAGGGCGATCAGGACCGCCAGCAGCAGCAGTCCGGCGAAGACGGTGTTGCGGATCACGTCGGCGCGCGGCTGGTTGCGCAGCATCGCCTGGGTGGTCGCGCGGGCGCCGGCGACCGCGAGCCGGTTGCGCGGGGCGCTCGCCCCGCCGAGGCCGTTCACTCGTAGACCTCGCGGTACCTGCGGACCAGCCTGATCGCGATCACGTTCATGATCAGGGTCATGAAGAAGAGCACGGTGCCGACCGCGAAGACCGATTTGTAGTCGATCGAGCCGGTCGAGATGTCACCGGTCGCGGTGGTCGCGATGTAGGCGGTCATCGCCTGGATCGCCTCGACCGGGTTGAAGGTCGCGTTGGGAGTCGAGCCGGCGGCGAGGACGACGATCATCGTCTCCCCCACCGCGCGCGAGATCGCCAGCACGATCGAGGCGACGATCCCGGACAGCGCCGCCGGGAAGATCACCCGCAGCGCCACCTTCGCTTTGGTCGCGCCGAGCGCGTAGGCGCCTTCATGCAGGCCGCGCGGCACGGCCGACATCGCGTCCTCGGAGATCGAGGCAATGATCGGGACGATCATCAGGCCGATGCCGAGCCCGGCGGCGAGCGCCATGAACGGCTTGCCTTCGGCACCGCCGAGGAACTCGCCCGGCCAGAGCGGGACGATGATCTCGGGAAGGATGAAGCTGACCGCGAAGAAGCCGATCGCCACCGTGGGAATGCCGGCGAGCACCTCCAGGGTCGGCTTGATCGTCTTGCGCACGCGGGGAGAGGCGTACTCACTGAGGTAGATCGCCGTCCCGAGCCCGATCGGAATCGCGAACAGCATCGCCCAGAGCGTCACGTTGAGGGTGCCGATGACGACCCCGAGGACGCCGAAGCTGGGCGGCTCGAACTGGGGGGTCCAGTCGACCGAGAAGAAGAATTCGTCGGCGGGGACGATCTCGAAGAAGCCGATCGTCGGGCCGATCAGGGAGATCACGATCGCCGTCGTGGTGAGGACCGAGAGGACCCCGCAGGAGGCGAGCACCCACTGGATCGCCTTCTCGCCGTAGCGCTTGCTCGACGCCTGCAGCCGGCGGGGGGGTCCCCCCGCCGGCTGCGACGCGATCGTGGTCTCTTTGCTCATCGAGAGCTGCTCGAACCGCTAGGCGCCGATTTTTTCGGCGGCGGCTTCCGACTCTTCGAGCTGTTCGTCGGTCAGCGGTACGAACCCGAGCGATTCGGCCACCGAGTTGACGTTTTCGAGGTAGTAGGTGATGAACGCTTTCACCTCGGGCTTCTGCAGCGCTTTCTCACTCGGGTACATGAACAGCGGGCGGCTGAGCGGTGCGTATTCGCCGCTCTGCGCGGTTTCGACCGACGGCGGCACGCAGCCTTTGCCGTTGTCGACTTCGAGCGCTTTCAGCTTGCCTTCGTTCTCGGTGTAGAAGGAGAAGCCGGCGTAGCCCATGCCGCCAGGCGAGCCCTCGACGCCTTTGACCGTGGCGTTGTCGTCCTCGCCGACGTTGTTGTAGTCGCGGCGGCTGACGCCCTCTTCGCCGTTGATCGATTCGGTGAAGTAGTCGAAGGTGCCCGAGTCGGTGCCGGGGCCGAACAGCGCCAGCTCCTCGTCGTAGCTCTCTTCCAGGCCGGGAATATCGCTCCAGTTGGAGATCGTCGAGTCGGGGCCCCAGACGTCTGCCAGCTGCTCGACGGTGAGACAGGCAACCGGGTTCTCGTTGTTGATCATCACGGTCAGCGCGTCGGTGGCGACGTGGACCTCCTCGTAGGAGACGCCGTCTTTTTTGCAGGCGTCGACCTCTTCGGGCTCGATCGCGCGCGAGGCGTCGCTGATGTCGGTCTCGCCGGCGCAGAATTTTTCGAAGCCGCCGCCGGTGCCCGAGGTTCCGACCGTGACCCGGACATCCGAGTTTTCGGCCATGAACTGCTCGGCGACCGCTTCGGTCAGTGGGGCCACGGTGCTTGACCCGTCGATCCGGATCGAGCCCGACAGGTCTTCTCCCCCGCCGCTGCCAGTCGCGCTGTCGTCGTCGCTCCCGCATGCCGCGACCCCGAGTACGAGGATCGCCGCGGAGGCGAGGACCGCGAGCCACTTAGAGCTAGTCACTCTGTCTCCTTCTGGTTGGTTCACTCAGATTGCCGGCCGGTGGGCCAGGCCCGGAGGACACTCGCAGCGGGCACCTGGGACCTTGTTACGCGCGTGTGTCGAGGATGTAAAAAAGATGTAAAAGGCCCAGATGGGCGCTTCCAAGGCACTTAGCCGTCCGGCGAGAAGCGGTAGCCGATCCCGTTGTGGGTGTGGATCAGGCGCAGCTCCGGCAGCGCCTCGCCGAGCTTGGCGCGGAGGCGGCTGACGTAGACGTCGACCGAACGGTCGTCGCGGCGCGGCTCGCTGCCCCAGACCTCTGTGAAGAGCTCCTCACGGGTCATGATCCGCTGCGGGTGGGAGGCGAGGGTGACGAGCAGTTGCAGCTCGCGCATGGTCAGGCTCAGGGGCCGGCCATCGACCAGGGCAGCGTGCTGCTCGGGCCGGATCTCGAGGCGGCTGCCGAGCCGTTGCGGGGGATGCCCACTACCGATCGCCATGATCGCCGAGCTTGGCGACCGGCGGTCGCCTCTCGGTTATCCCGGCGTGAAGCTGCTGTGAACGACCTGTGAAGCCGACTCCGGCCGCGCTGGGGGCAACGGCTCCAGCAGCGCTTCCGCCGCCTCGGTGGCGGCGCCCACCGGCGCCTCCGGGTCGAAGCGGTAGCCAACCCCGAAGTGGGTGTGGATGTAGCTCCAGCCCGGCGAGCGCTTCTCCAGCTTCTGGCGCAGCTTGCGGATGAAGACGTCGACCGAACGATCGCCGTGGGCCATCGCGTAGCCCCAGACCCGCTGGTAGATCGTCTCCCGCTCCAGCACCTGGCCGCGCGCGTCGGCGAGCAGCTGCAGCAGCTCGAACTCGCGGCGGGTGAGATCGAGGCTGGAGGCGTCGACGAAAGCCTGGAACTGGTCCGGCCGGATCTCCAGCTCGCCGGCGATGACCGGCCCGGAGTCATGCTCGGCGCGGCCGCGGCGGTGGCGGCGCGAGACCGCTTCGACCCGGGCCATCGCCTCCTCCGGGTGACAAGGCTTGGTGATCCAGTCATCGACGCCGAGGCGCAGGCCGCGGACCCGCTGGGCCACGGTCGAGCGACCGGTGCAGACGACGACCCCGAGGTCCGGCAGCAGCCCGCACACACGCTCGAGATATCCCCAGCCTTCGTCGCCGAGCAGCGCCGGGTCGAGCAGCAGCGCGTTCAGCTTCATCGCGACCAGCTCCTCGGTCGGGATCGCGCCGGTGCCCTGGCGCAGCTGCCAGCCGGCCGCCTCCGCCCGCTTGTTGAGGACGGTGACAAAGCCGCTGTCGCTATCGATGACCGCGAGCCGGATGGTCTGCTGTGGGTTCAAGTGGTTGGCCAGTGCCGGTTCGGTCTCGGTGGCGTCGCAGCCGGCAGGCAGCTCGATTGTATGCACTGCGGATACCGAAACAGCCTGCGTTTACAGGATTTTCACAGCCTGGTCACCACCAAATTGCGGGAAAGGCGGCGTCTTGTCGACTGGGAGGGCCGAGATCGCCGCTTCCCCGGCCAGTTCGCTAGATTCCAGCCCCGTGAAGCGAACCGTTGCAGCACTGATCTCGACCCTGGCGGCGATGTTGGTCTTCGCCCCCGCGGCGCTGGCCGAGAACGGCGTCGGACTGGCCGGTCCGGTAACCGACAAGGACATCACCTTCTTCTGCTTCGGCGTGATCTTCTTCTTCGCCGCCCTGGTGATCGTGATGTCGCTGATCCAGGGCAGACTCGAGAAGCGCAAGGAACAGCGCCGCTCCGACCTGCAGCGCTTCAACTAAGCCGGAAGCCGCTCAAGAGGCGTTTCTCGGTCTCACCGTCGATCGCTGCGACGACTTCGACGCGTCCCTCCAGCGGGGTGCCGCGGATCTTCGTCGCCAGCAGGTCGTCGACCTGGAAGATGCCGGCCGAGTTGTTGAGGTCGATCTCGATCCGCACCGGCCGCTCCTCCCCCGCCTCGATCCGGACCTCGTCGATCGCCGCGGCGGAGATCGAGTGGATCCCCTCCTGGCCGGACTCGAGCGGGATCCGGCTGCGGCCCTGGGCCATGTCGAGCGCGTCGGCGACCCGGACCACCCCGGCCTCGACCGTGTAGGGCTCACCGCGGCGGCGGTGACCGATGATCGCGTGCAGGATCTCGGCGGCGACGATCGTGCGCTCCGGCTGCCGGTAGCAGTCGGCGAGCAGGCGGTCGAGCGCGCCCTCGGCGAGGAAGAGAGAGTAGGCCTCGTGGTCGGCGCGGTGGATCGACATGCCGACGTCGTGCAGGAGGGCGCCGCCGGCAACGACCACCTCGGCGTCGCGATCGCGCATCCCGTGGTCGGCAACCATCGCCGGCTCGACCCCAGCCTTGACCAGCAGGCGCAATAGCCGCAGGGCGATGTTGAGGACGATCTGCATGTGGACCCAGGAGTGGTCCGACATCCCCAGCCGCTCCGACTGGACCTGGGTCATGTACCACCAGGCCCGCACCTGCTCATCGCCGTTGGCCGCCGCCAGGAAGCTCTCCAGCCTGCGGTTTCCCCGCGTCGGCGCCCGCACCTGCGCCTCGGCAATCGCTTCCTTCGGCGGCTTGCGAGTCGGCCCCTTAGGGTCAGGCGTGGGAACCGACTCGCTCACCCGGCGGACTCTAACCGCAGACCGGCCAGGGACTGGAGCCGGACTGCGTGTAGAGCAGCGCCGCCCGGTAGTCCTGCTCGTCCTCCGGCGCCGCGGCCGGGTCGCCGCTGCCGCCAACCGCTTCCCAGGTGCTCGGGTGGAACTGGTATTTGCCGCGGTAGCTGCCGTCGGAGGAGACCGCGGCCGGGTCGCCGCCGGACTCGCAGGCGGCGATCGATTCGAGCGTCGCCATCGTCACGCCACCGGGCAGGCTGGCGAACAGCTCGCGCCGCTCGCGGCGCTCGGCCGCGCGCCGTTCGGCCCGGATCCGCTCGGTGACAACGTCGATCGTGCGGTGGAAGCGGTCGATCGGCTGCCGCAGCAGCGCGATCCGCACCTCCTTCGTGTCGGCCACCGCGACCGCGGCTCGTCGCCCTCGGAGCCGGTCGCCGCGAGGGCGACGGCCGGGAAGGCAAGGGTGAGGAAGAGGGCGGGAAAGATATGTGAGCGTTTTGTAAGCAAGCGCGGGACCGTGGCGGTCTTTCCGGCTTGCTTGGGTGACCCCCATCACAGAAAGACGGATAAAAGAGACGATCCGCACTAGCCCAGGCACGAACCAGTTGTGCTCGCCACCCCCGGTGCAGCGGTTCTTGCGGCATCATCCGCCGCGATGGCCGAGCACTCGACGACCCGGCTGCTGCTCGCCTGCCCCGACCGGCCGGGCCTGATCGCCCGGGTCAGCGGCTTCCTCGCCGACGCCGGCCTCAACATCGTCGACGCCGACCAGCACTCGACCGCCGAGGGGCGCTTCTTCATGCGGATGGTCTTCGACCCGGTCCCGGCCGAGCGGCGCGAGGAGCTGCAGCGGCGCTTCGCGACGGAGCTGGCCGAGCCGTTCGAGATGGAGCACCGCTTCGCCCAGTCGGCCGACCGCAAGCGGGTCGCGATCATGGTCTCGCGCGAAGACCACTGCCTCTCCGACCTGCTCTGGCGCTGGCGCGTCGGTGAGCTCGACTGCGAGCTGACGGCGGTGATCTCGAACCATCCCGACCACGCCGATCAGGTCGCCGCGGTCGGTCTCCCCTTCCACCACGTTCCGGTCGAAGCAACGGACAAGGAGGAGGCGGAGCGGCGGCTGCTCGAGTTGCTCGGCGAGGAACTCGACCTGCTCGTCCTCGCCCGCTACATGCAGATCCTCTCCGCCGACTTCCTCGAGCGGCTGGGGACGCCGGCGATCAACATCCACCACAGCTTCCTCCCCGCCTTCGTCGGCGCCGAGCCCCACCGCAAGGCGCACGAGCGCGGGGTGAAGCTGATCGGCGCCACCGCCCACTACGTCACCGCCGAGCTCGACGCCGGCCCGATCATCGACCAGGACGTGACCCGGGTCAGCCACAGCGACGAGGTCGACGACCTGGTCCGGATCGGGCGCGACATCGAGCGCCTCGTGCTCGCCCGCGCCGTCGCCGCCCACCTCGACGACCGGGTCCTGCTCGACGGCGAGCGCACGGTCGTCTTCTAGCGCCACCAGAAACTGGCTGTTCAGCCAGTCGATGGCGTAAGGTCTCCCTCGATGGAGCAGGCAACCCTCCCCCAGGCCGCGCTCGGCCGCGGCATCTCCGCGGCGCCCCCGGGCGACGTGCCCCCAGCGCCGTGCAGCTGCTCCGCTACGCCCGCGACCCGCTGGGCTTCCTCTCGGTCCACCAGCGACGCTTCGGGGACATCTTCGGCGTCCGCTTCCCCTACTTCGGGCGGATCACCTACGTCGCCAGGCCCGACCTCGTCAAAGCGCTCTTCACCGGCGATCCGGCCCTCTTCCACGCCGGCGAGGCCAACGCCTCGGTGCTGGAGCCCGCCCTCGGCCCGCACTCGGTCCTCACCCTCGACGACGAGCCGCACCTGCGCCAGCGCAAGCTGCTGCTGCCGCCCTTCCACGGCGAGCGGGTGCAGCGCTACGGCGAGCTGATCACCGCGATCACCCGCGAGGAGATGAAGAGCTGGCCGGTCGGAGAACCGTTCGCGATGCGGCCCCACACGCAGCGCATCACCCTGGCCGTGATCATGCGGGCCGTATTCGGCGTCCACGACGAGGGGCGGCTGGCGCGCTTCGAAGGACTGACCGACGATTTCGCCCGCAAGGTCGGTTTGATCGCCTCGGTACCGCCATTGCGTCGCGACCTCGGCCCGCTCAGCCCCTGGGGCCGGTTCCTACGCTCACGCCGGGCACTGGACGCCTTCATCTACGAGGAGATCGCGCTGCGCCGGGCCGAGCCCGCTCACGAGGAGCGCGATGACGTGCTCTCGCTGCTGCTCGATGCCCGTGACGAGGACGGCCGGCCGATGAGCGACCAGGAACTGCGTGACGAGATGGTGACCGTGCTCGGCGCCGGCCACGAGACGACCGCGACCGGGCTGGCCTGGGCAATCGAGCGCCTGACCCGCAACCCGGGAGTACTGGCGCGGCTGCGCGACTCCCTCGCCGCCGGCGAGGAGGACTACCTCGGCGCCACGGTCAAGGAGACGCTGCGCGCACGCCCGGTGATCATCGACGTCGGTCGCAAGCTGACCGCGCCGGCGACGATCGGCGGCTACGAGCTCGCGGCCGGCAGCTTCGTCCTCGCCGCGATCGCCGCTCTCCACTACCGCGAGGACACCTTCCCGCGGCCGCAGGAGTTCCGCCCCGAGCGCTTCCTCGAGGGCAAGGTCGACAACTACGCCTGGATCCCGTTCGGCGGCGGCGTGCGGCGCTGCATCGGCGCCGCCTTCGCCGAATACGAGATGCGGACGATCCTGCGCGAGTTCGTCACCCGCGCCGACCTGGCTGCGGTCGACCCACAGCCGGAGCGAGTCAAGGTCCGCAACATCACCCTGGTCCCCGCCAAGGGCGCCCGAGTAGTGCTAGCTGGCAGCGGGCTCTGACTCGGCGGCTTGCTGGGCTTCCTCCCATTCCGCCAGCAAATCGTCGACTGCGGCCCTTGCGTCACGGTGCCGCGCTTCGGCCCGTTCGGCCCGCCCGGGGCTTGCCCAGGCGGCCGGGTCGGCGAGCTCCTCCTCGATCTCACGTAACTCGGCTTCGGCCTTTTCGATCTGCCGCTCCAGCCGGGCCGCCCGCTTCGCCGCTTTCTGGGCCGGCTTCGTGGCGCTGTACTTGCGGCCGCCGGCCGGGGTTGCCGACCTTGCCGCCGCGGCCTGCTCCGCCTCACGTTCGTCCCGCCGCCGCTGGTACTCGGCCCAGCCGGTCGGGTGGCTCCGCAGCTCGCCGTTCTCGCAGACCACGGTGCGGCTGCCGACCGCCTCGAGCAGGGCGCGGTCGTGGGAGACGAGCACGACCGCGCCCTCGTACTCGGTCAGCGCGTCCTCGAGCGCCTCGCGGCTCTCGATGTCGAGGTGGTTGGTCGGCTCGTCGAGGATCAGCACGTTGGCCCCGGAAGCGACCAGGATCGCCAGCGAGAGCCGGCGCTGCTCGCCGCCGGAGATGTCTGAGAGCTGCTTCTCGGCGTCGGCGCCAGAGAAGAGGAAGCCGCCGAGCAGCGCCCGCGCCTTCGGGCCGGTGAGGCCGGTCTCGCGCTGGGCGGCGTCGAGCACCGTCCCTTCCCCCGCCGCGGTGTCGGCGTGCTGGGAGAGGTAACCGACCTTGACGTTGTGGCCACTGCGGACGCTGCCCGATGCGGGGCCCGCTCACCCGTCAGGGTCTCGATCAGGGTCGTCTTGCCGGACCCGTTGGGGCCGACCAGGACGAGGTGTTCTTCGCGCTCGACTTCGAGGTCGGCGCTCTCCAGCAGCACCCGCCCCGGCACCTCGAGCCGCGCCTTGACCATGTTGAGCACGACCCGCCCGGGTCGCTCCGGCGGTTTGAAGGAGAAGCGCAGGCGGCGCGCGTCACGCCGCTCGACGGCCGGGCCGTCGCGCTTCTTCTTCTCGATCTGTTTGACCCGTGACTGCGCCTGCCGCGCCTTCGTCGCCTTGTAGCGGAAGCGCTCGACGAAGCGCTCCATCCGCTCGATCTCGGCCTGCTGGCGCTCGATCGCCTTGCCGAGGGCGATCTGGCGCGCCGCCTGCTCCTGGCGCCAGGCGTGCCAGGGCCCGGCGAAGAAGCGGGCGCGCTGCGCCTCCAGCTCCAGCACCGAGGTCCCGACCGCCTCCAGGAACCAGCGGTCGTGGGCGACCAGGACCACCGCCGCGTCGAGCTCGACCAGGTAGGACTCGAGCCACTCCAGCGAGGGGATGTCGAGATGGTTGGTCGGCTCGTCGAGCAGCAGCAGGTCGGGCCGGGTGGCCAGCGCCCGGGCCAGCGAGGCGCGGGTCAGCTCGCCGCCGGAGAAGGTTCTGAGCGGCCGCCCCGCCTGCTCCTCGTCGAAGCCGAGCCCGCGCAGCACTTCCAGCACCCCGTCGCGCCAGCGGTAGCCGCCACCCGTTTCGAGCCGCTGCTGGACGGCGGCGTAGGCGGCCATCGTCTCCTCGCCGGCATCGCGCGACATCTCCGCCTCGAGCCGCTCCAGCTCCGCCTCGGCCTCGAGCATGTCGGTGCGGCCGGCGTAGACGTACTCGCCGAGTGTGGCGCTCGAGTCGCGCGGCGGCCGCTGGTCGTGCAGGGCGACCCGCGCCCCGCGCTGCACGGTAAGCGAGCCGGAGTCAGGCGCCAGCTCGCCCGCCAGCACCCGCAGCAGGGTCGACTTGCCGGCGCCGTTGCGGCCGGAGAGGGTCATCCGCTCGCGCGGCTCGAGCTTGAAGCCGACGTCGCCGAACAGCAGCTTGCCGCCGACATAGACGTCGAGTGAGGTCGCGGTCGCGATCGCCATCGCCGCCCAACTTAGATCACGCCTCGATGCATTGACCACACCCCAGTGTGGTCAATGCATCGAGCGACGCGATCGGTCTTAGTCTTGGGCTATGGCGGGTCCGCTGCGGCACCTGGGAGAACTGGCGAGGGCGCGGGCGACGCGGCGCGCGTCCGAGCGCGCCGACGGCCAGGCGCTCTCCGAGCTGGAAGCGCGGCCGCTTGTATTGCCGGCCGGGCTCGAGGTCGAGTGGCTCGGCGTCTCCGGCTACCGGCTCAGCTACGAGGGCCAGACGCTGTTCGTCGATCCATATCTCTCGCGGGTCCCCTTCCGCGACCTCGTCCTGCGACGCCAAGCCCTGCCCGACCCGGCGGCGCTCGACCGCTTCGTCACGGCGCCCGGCGAGACGGTCGGCGTCCTCGTCGGCCACACCCACTTCGACCACGCCGTCGACGCGCCGGCGCTCGCCCGGCGGACCGGCTGCAAGGCCTACGGCTCGCAATCACTGCTCAACCTGATGGCGCTGCACGGCCTCGCCGAGCAAACGGTGGTGGTCGAGCCCTACCGCACCTATGAGCTCGGCCCGTTCGAGGTCTCCTTCACGCCCAGCGTCCACTCGAAGCTGCTGCTCGGGCTGGCCGTGCCCTACGACGGCGAACTCTGCTGCGACCACCTCGACTCGCTCTCCCCGGGCGCCTACCGCTGCGGCCAGGTCTGGGGAATCTCGATCGCCGTCGCCGGCCTCCGCTTCTACCACCAGGGCAGCGCCAACCTGGTTGACGACGCGATCCGCGAGCACGACGTCGACGTCTTCCTCGCCGGGGTTGCCGGCCGCGGCTTCACCGAGCGCTACTGGCAGCGCGTCCTCCCCCGCCTCAACCCCCGCGCCGTCGTCCCCACCCACTACGACAACTTCTTCCGCCCGCTCGGCCAGGACCTTGAGTTCGTCGCCAACGTCCAGCTCGCCGCCCTCCCCGACGAGATCGCCGCCGTCAGCCGCGACATCGAAGTGGCGGCGCTACCGCGCGCGGATCGCGTCCCAGGCGAGTCGATCACTAACTGGGGCTACAGCAACAGTTAGTGATCGAGTTTGGCGGCGATCTGGTCGACCGTGCCCTTGGTCCGCATGGTGCCGTCGCCGAGCGTCGCGTAGATCGCCTTCAGGTCGAGGTCGGATTCGCTGATCCCGCCACTCGGCAGCCAGAACAGCTCGCTGCCCTCGATCGCGAGGCGGTCCACCTCGTCGCTCAGCGCCAGCGCCCGCTTGCGAGCCGCCGCGGTCGGCTTCTTCGGCAGCAGGAGAACCTGGACCTGTCCCTTCGAGCCCGCAACCAGCTTGGGGTCGAAGGGCGCCTGGGCGGCGATCGCGATCGTCTCCGCGCCGCTGCGCAGGAAGACCGGCACCTCGTAGCCGAGCGCCTCGCCGAGGCCGGCTTCGATCGTGCTGGTCAGCGCCGCCTTCTTCTCACCGCCCGCGGTACCGAAGATCACGTTGCCGCTGGCGCGGAAGCAGGAGACGTCCTCGAAGCCAAGTGCCTCGAACTCGGCTCGCAGCTCGTCGTTCTTGATCCGCCGCCCGCCGATGTTCATCCCCCGCAGAAAGGCCACGTAGCGCTCCATCCCCGCAGCCTACGGGGCGCCTTTGCAAACCATGGGTTGACAAAAACGCCACTCGCCGCCGCACATGGAACGATCAGGCGGTGAGTAACGACTTCACTTCGCTGCCGCCTGATCTTCCCGCGCCCGAGGACGACGGCGCCGCCGAGCACCTGCCGGGCGTGGCGCTGCCGTCGCTCTGCCTGCCCGCCACCATCGGCGATCGCCTCGACCTCGCCGATCTCGCCCGGGACCGGCTGGTCGCCTACCTCTACCCGCGCACCGGCACTCCCGGCCAGCCCTCCCCGGACGGCTGGGACGACATCCCCGGCGCTCGTGGCTGCACTCCGCAGAGCTGCGCCTATCGCGACAGCCTCGCCGAGTTCGAGCGGCTCGGCGCCAACCTGGTCGGGATCAGCGCCCAGGGCGGCGACGAACAGCGCGGGTTCGCGGCTCGCGAGCACATCCCCTTCCCGCTGCTCAGCGATCCCGGCCTCGAGCTTGCCGAGGCCATCGGCTTACCGACCTTCGCAGCGGACGGGATGACCCTCTACCGCCGCCTCACCCTGGTCGCCGAGGCCGGGGAGATCGTCAAGGTCTTCTACCCTGTCTTCCCGCCCGACCGCGACGCCACCGCAGCGCTAGCCTGGCTCGGCGCCCGCATCTCGGGCCAAGCCTGACCAACCGGTTCAGGTCGGCGCGACCGTGCCGCTGGCGACCAGCAGCAGCACCAGGGTGCCGAGGACGACCCGGTATTTGATGAAGATCATGTAGTTGTGGCCGGCGATGTAGCGCAGCAGCCAGGAGACGGCGGCGAAGGCGACGACGAAGCTGACCGCGGTGGCGAGCAGAGTCGGCGCCCAGCCGACGCCGCTGGAGATGTTGTCGAACTCGTCGATCGTCTGGAAGATCGCGGCGCCGGTCAGGGCCGGGATCGAGAGGAAGAAGGAGAGGCGGGTGACGGCGACGCGATCGATTTCGCGCAGCAGGCCCGCTGACATCGTCGCCCCCGAGCGGGAGACGCCAGGGATCAGCGCCAGGCACTGGACGAGGCCGATGATCAGGGTGTCGCGCCAGGTCACGTCGGACTCGTGGCGGCGCTGGGTCGCGCGGCTGTCGGCAAACCACATCACCCCGCTCCAGAGGATCAGCGCACTGCCGACGAACCAGAGGCTGCGCAGCGTCGTCTCGATCTCGTCCTTGAAGGTGAGGCCGACGACGGCGATCGGCAGCGAGCCGAGCAGCACCGCCCAGCCGAAGCGGTAGTCGCGGTCGGCGCGCTGCGCCGGCCGCGCCAGCCCCCGCACCCAGGCGGCGACGATGCGGACGATGTCGCGGCGCAGAAAGAGAATCGTCGCGGCAACCGCCCCGACCTGGATGATCGCCGTGAAGGCGGTGATGTCGGGGCTGTCGGTCGAGTAGCCGAGCAACCGCTCGAGGATCGTCAGGTGCCCGGTGCTCGAGATCGGCAGGAACTCGGTGAAGCCCTCGACCGCGCCGAGCAGGATTGCTTCCCACCACTCCATCTAGGCGATCAGGCACCGTCGGGTTGGCTGCGACCCCGCTCTCACGGGGGGCAGCCTATGTTCTATGGAGGCGCCGAGATTCGAACTCGGATCCGCGGACGCGGCGCGAAGGTGTCTACAGGTTTAGCCGGCGCTTGAGTCTCGTCTCCCGGGGTCCGCGCCGGCGGGCACTACAGGAGACAAAGCCCTCTGAAATTTCCCCTGGCGGACGGGGCGATCCGCCTGGGTGAGCCCGCATTCTGAAGCCGGCTCCCCTCCCTGCGGGCGAGGGAGGACCGACTCTCACAGCGCTTAGTTTCTAGCTAAGCGGCGAGGGCGAACTCATGGTCCGCACGTATTGGTTGGTGCCGGTGTTTAACGAGGCCTCCGGCAACCTCGACCTGCAACCGTTCGCACGAGTCGACCACGTCGAAGCCTATCGCCCCCGTGCTATGTGCATGGAATTGTACGGTGTCGGGCATGGTGCACCTGTGACCGAGCGCGCCTACGACGCGATTGTTGTCGGAGCAGGGCCGGCGGGCGAGGTCTGCGCGGGCCGTCTCGCCGACGGCGGCATGAAGGTGGCGATCGTCGAGCGCCACCTGATCGGCGGCGAATGCTCCTACTACGCCTGCATGCCCTCGAAGGCGCTGCTGCGCCCCGCCGACGTGCTCGGCGAGGCACGCCGGGTCCCCGGTGTGCCGGCGGGCGACGCGCTCGACCCCCAGGCAATTCTCGACCGTCGCGACGAGGTGATCCACGGCCTCGACGACTCCGGCCAGTTGCCCTGGCTGGAGGAACGGGGAATCGACCTCTTCCGCGGCGCCGCCCGCTTCGAGGGCGAGCGGCGGATCGCGGTGGGTGGCGACCTGCTCAGCGCCGGCACCGCTGTCGTCGTCGCCACCGGCAGCGGCGCCGCGATGCCGCCGATCGACGGCCTCGACACGGTCGAACCCTGGAACAACCGCCAGGGCACCACCGCCAAGCAGGTGCCGGCGAGCATGATCGTGCTCGGCGGCGGCCCGGTCGGGTGCGAGCTCTCCCAGGCCTGGGCCTCGCTTGGGACCAAGGTGACGCTGGTCGAGGGCAACGGCCACCTGCTCTCGCGCGAGGAGCCCTTCGCCGGCGAGGAAGTGGCGGCGGCGCTGGACGAGAGGTTTGGCGTCGAGGTCCACACCGGCGTGCAGGTGCAGCGGATCGAGGCCGGCGGCGCCGGTGTGATCGCCGAGCTCAGCAACGGCAGCCGGGTCGAGGGGGCAGAGATCCTGATCGCGGTCGGGCGCGTCCCCAACACCCGCGACCTCGGCCTCGAAAGCGCCGGTGTCGAGCCCGACGAACACGGCTTTTTGGCCACCGACGACCGGCTGCGGGTCGGCGACCGCGACTGGCTTTACGCGATCGGCGACGTCAACGGCCGGGCGCTGTTCACCCACATCGGCAAGTACCAGGCCTGGGTCGCGGCGGAGAACCTGCTCGGGCGCGCGGTCGAGGCGGTCGCGGAGGGAATCGGCTCACCCCGGGTCACCTTCACCGACCCCCAGGTCGCGGCGGCCGGGAAGACGCTTGACCAGGCACGGGAAGCCGGGCTGGACGCGATCGCGATCGACGTCCCGACCGACGGCAGCCCCGGCGCCAGCTTCCAGGGCAAGGGCACCGGCGGCAGCTCACGGATCGTCGTCGACCAGGCGCGCGCGACGATCGTCGGCGCCACCTTCACCGGCTTCGAGACCGCCGACTTCCTCCAGGCGGCGACCGTAGCCATCGTCGGAGAGATCCCGCTCTCAAAACTAAGGCACGCAGTAGCCTCATACCCCTCCCGCAGCGAGGTCTGGCTAAAGCTGCTGGAGAAGGCCGAAGAAGCCAACGCAAACGCCTGAGGCCAGGAGGCGGGCACCTCCTCCGGACACTCAACATCGAGCCATAGCGAGATGTGTCCGGAGGGGGTGCCCCGCCTCCTGGCCCCCGCTAAAGCGTCGAACGGCTCTTCAGATCCGCGAGCAGATCACCGGGGAAGCCCGCCACCTGGTCGAGGTCGTCGACCGACTGGAAGCCGCCGAGGCGCTCGCGCTGGGCGAGCAGGCGGGTCGCCTGGGTGACCGAGAGGTTCTGTTCGCGCAGCTGCTCGAAGGTGACCGTGTTGAGGTTGATCAGAGCGCCGGCGCCGGCCGGCCCAGGGGCGTTGACAGCGGCGGCGGGCGGCGGAGTCGGCGGCTCGGGCTGCGGCGGCAGCGGCGCGGGAGCCGGCGGCTCGGGCACCGGGGTCGGCCCGGGTGGCGCGCTCGGGGCCGGAGGTGGCGGCGGGGTCGGCGGCTCGGGTGGTGGTGGCGGGACCGGCTGCGGCGCGGGCGGGACCGGGGTTGGCTGTGGACCGGGCGGCGGCGCGGTCGGCTGCGGAGGTGGTGGTGGCGGGGCCGCCTGCGGGGCCGGAGGGGGCGGCGGGGTCGGTGCAGAAGGCATGGCTGCCGGCGGCGGCTGGAACTGCGCTGCCGCGCCTCCCTGCACGGACTGGACCACGGCCTGCTCCGCCTCTTCGGCCCGGCGCTCCGCCTCGCGGGCGCGCGCTTCCGCCTCGGCGACGCTCTGCTGCATCTCGCGCAGGCGCTGCTGGCGGCTCTCGTCCTCGGCGCGCATGCTCTCGAGGCGTTTCGCCTCGGCGGCACGCTCTTCGGCCGCTCTGGTCCGCTCCTCGATCTGGCGCAGCCGCTCCTCGGCTTCGGTCAGCGAGCGTTCCTGGGCTTCGCGCTCCTCGCGCAGCCTCTGCTCGGCGCCCTGTAGATCGGCGACCGGGGCGAACGATCCGGTTTCGCCGGCAGGCGGAGCCGCCACTGCCTGGCCCTGGCTCTGCTCGGCGGCAGCGCGGATCCGCTGCTCCTCCTGGCGCACTTCCTCGACCTTGTCGCGCACCCGCTGCTGGGCCGCGACGGTGTCGTACTCAGTCGGCGCCGGCGCCACGGGGGTGCCGACCGGAGGCGGCATCTGCGGCATCGGCGGTGGCTGGCCCGGGGACGGCGGGGGCGGTGGCGGTGGCACGGCCTGCCCCGCGGCCGGCGGCTGGCCCGGTGCCGCGGGCGCCCCGGCCTGGGCCAGTTCGCGTTCGCGGGCGGCGCGGGCGGCGGCGAGCCGCTGCTCGGCCAGCGCCGCTTCCTGCTTGCGCTTGCCGCCGCCGTACTTGATCCCGAAGAAGCTCTTCTGCTTCGGCTCCGGCAGCGGCGCCTCGACCGGGGGCTGGCCGGGGACCGGGGGCTGGCCTGGAGCTGGTGGCGCAGCGGCCGGCGCGGGGCCGCGACCGCGCTTCGCCGCGCGCTCTTCCTTGCGGCGTTTGATCTCCTCACGGCGCTGCTGGCGCTGTTCGTTGCGTTTCTGCTGCTGCTCCTGACGCAGGCGCCGGCGCCGGTCCTTGGTGCTCTCGGGCTGCCCGGGGGGCGGCGCTGCCGCGGCGCCGGGAACGGCAACCGGTGCGGCCGGCGGCGCCACTGCCGCCATTTCGGCGGTAGGCGCGGCCGCGGGCGGTGGTGGCGGCACGCTCGCGGCGGGCGGCGGCATCACTCCCGCGGCGGGCGGCATCGCCCCGGCGCGCGGCGGCGGAACAGCGCCAACCGGCGGCGGCGCGGATCCCGGCGTGGGCGGCGCCCCGGGCGCCTGGGCGCTCGCCTTCTCCTTCTTTTCCTTGTCGCGGCGGTTGCTGATCCGCACGACCAGCAGGAGCAGCAGGATCGCCAGCACGAGCGCGGCGACGAAGTAGACGGTGTTGTCGCTGATGTAGTCGCTGGCGTCGTCGGCAAAGGAGGCGGCGGCGGTCGCCGGCGCGATCATCGCCACCAAGGCCAGCCCGAGCAGGCACGAGGGGAGGAACGTACGAGTCCGCATGCCCGTGCATCCTTGCATGTGAGGCGGCCGATGCAAGCGCGGGAGAGTCCCTGCAACGGACCTACGTTCGAGGACCCGGCGCGATCAGCGCATGCGGCCCTTGAACTCCCGCTCGACTTCGCGGCGCACGTCGCGGTCGGCGAGCTGCACGCCGGCGGTCGCGGCCCTCCTTGCCGCGGGCCAGAGCCAGCTCCACCTTCGCCCGCGGCCCCTTGAAGTAGATCCGGGTCGGGATCAGGGTCAGCCCTTTCTGGGCGGTCTTGCCGATCAGCCGCTCGATCTCCTCGCGGTGCAGCAGCAGCTTGCGCGGCCGCTCGGGGTCGTGGGCGTCGACGTTGGCGAACTCATAGGGCGGGATGTGGAGCTTGCGCAGCCAGACCTCGCCGTCGTTGACGACCGCGTAGGCGTCGGTCATCTGCGCCTTGCCGCCGCGCAGCGCCTTGACCTCGGAGCCGGTCAGCACGATCCCCGCCTCCATCTTCTCCACCCACTCGAACTTGTGGCGGGCGCGGCGGTTGGTGACCACGTCCCCCGAGGCCGGGAGGCGCTGCTTCTTCTGCTTCTTAGCCACCGCTCAGCTCCAGGTCGACGCGACCGCGCGGCGCCTCGACGCCGGTCACCCGCACGCCGACCGGGTCGCCGAGCCGCAGCCGCTTCTTCGAGCCGCGGTCGACCAGGGCGACCTCGGCCTTGTCGAGCTCGTAACGGCCGCCGGGCAGCCGTCGCGCCGGCAGCATCCCCTCGTAGACGTCGCCGAGCTCGCCGCCGAAGGAGACGAAGGCGCCGGCCCGGATCACGCCTGAGACCTCGCCCTCGAACTCGGCGTCGAGACCGCGCTCGCCGAGCTCGCGCTCGAGCAGGAAGGCGGCGCAGACGTCGTCGGCCCCGCGCTCGATCTTCGCCGACTCGCGCTCGCGCGCCGAGCAGTCCGCGGCGACCTCGCGGGCCGTTGCGAGGCGCGGCGCCGCCTCCCCCTCCCCCAGCGCCGCCAGCAACGCCCGGTGGACGACGAGGTCGGGATAGCGCCGGATCGGCGAGGTGAAGTGCGTGTAGGCGGCGCTGCCGAGCCCAGCGTGGCCGCTGTTGCGCTCGCTGTAGGTGGCCTGCTTGAGCGATCGGAGCACGAGCGATGTATACGCCCCGATGCCGTGCCCGCGCCGTGCGGCCTCGCGCTTGGCGAGCCGGCTCGCTTCAGCGGCCACTATCCCCGCCTGCTGTGCCGAGAGCCCTGGCCGAGCGGCGGGGTCGGCACGCCGAGCGCCGCCAGCTGCTCGATCAGCCACTCGACCCGGGTCGGGTCCGGCGGTGGGTGGACGCGGTAGATCGCCGGCACCCGCTCGCGCTCGAGCCGCTGCGCCACCTGCTCGTTGGTGAGGATCATCAGCCGCTCGATCAGGCGGTGCGCCTCGGTCTGCTCGACCCCGTGCGCGGCGACGACGTCGCCGCCGGCGTCGAAGCGGAACTCCGGCTCGAAGGACTCGACCTCGAGGCTGGCGGCGCCGCGCCGCTCGCCGAGCGCGGCGGCGACTTCACGCGCGGCCATCAACGGTTCGGCGACCGGCTCCGGCGGTGCCACCCGGCCGGCGAAGATCGCGTCGAGCTGGTCGTAGTCGAGGCGGGCGTCGGAGCGGATGCGGCTGCGGTAAAAGCGGGTCGAGCGCGGCTCCGCCCCCGGCCCCAGCTCGATCTCCGCGGTCACCGCGAGGCGATCGGCGCCGGGGACGAGGCTGCAGGCGTCGCTGCTCAGCGCGTGCGGCAGCATCGGCTCGACCGCCCCCGGGACGTAGGTGCTGTTGCCGCGCCGCCGCGCCTCGAGGTCAAGCGGCGAACCGGGCGGCACGTGGGCGGCGACGTCGGCGATGTGGACCCAGACCCGGGCGCCGTCGCCCTCGCGCTGGGCCGACACCGCGTCGTCGAAGTCGCGGGCCGTGGCCGGGTCGACGGTGAAGGTCGCGAGCGCGGTCAGGTCGCGTCGCGCCGGCGAGTCGCGCTCCGCCACGGCCGCTGCCCCGCCGGCCTCGACCTCGAGCGCGGCACTGAAGCCGCGGAAACCGAGTCGCTCGCGTAGCAGCGCCTCGACCGCGTCACGGGCCTTGGGCGGGGCTCGCGCCGACCGCGCCGGTCTCGGGCCTGGCCCCGCCCCGCCTCGGCGCGACGGGCGCGTCCCGGTCGCGCCTGCCGGCGCCGGCTCACCCGCCGACCTGACCGGCCAGCACGCCGAGCCCCGCTCCTCCCCCTCGTCGGCCGGCGTCGCGGGGTCGTCGCTGACTTTCACGTCGGGATGGATGCCGCGGCTGCGGGCCAGGTTGACCCCGTCGGGCGTGAAGTACTCGCCGACAGTGAGCTTCAGGGCGCCGCCGTTGGAGAGCTTCTCCTCCTGCTGGAAGACGCCCTTGCCGAACGAGTTCGTCCCGACCACCGTCGCGCCGGCGTTGTCGGCCAGCGCCGCGGCGAGGATCTCCGCCGCCGAGGCGGTGCCGCGGTCGATCAGGACGGCCATCGGCCGCGTCGGCAGGGGATCGCCGACCGTCTCGTGCACGCTGCCGCCCTGGCTGCGGGACTCGGTCCGGACCACGACCTCGCCCTCGGGCAGGAAGAGGCTGGCGCTCAGCACCGCCTCGTCGAGCAGGCCGCCGGGGTTGCCGCGCAGGTCGAGCAGGACTCCCTCCGCCCCTTCGCGCTGCACCTTGCGGACCGCCGCGGCGAGCCGGCCGTGGGCGCCTTCGCTGAAGCTGAGCATGCGCACGTAGCCGAGCTTGCGCCCAGCGACGGTCTCGACCCGGCTGCTCACGTTCGGCAGCGCCACCTCGGCCCGGACCAGGCGCAGCTGACGGACCTTGCCACTGGCGCCGTCGCGGACGCCGAGCGTCACCTCGGTCCCTTCCGGGCCTTTTATCTTGGCGGTCGCCTCGGTGCTGCTCTCACCGGCGATCGATTCGCCGTTGACCGCGACGACCGTGTCGCCGGCGACGATCCCGGCCCGGTCGGCCGGCGAGCGCTCGAAGACCTGGACCGCCCGCAGCCCCCGTTTGACCGGCACGACCGAGAGGCCGACCCCGGAGAAGCGGCCTTCGATCGCCTCGTTGAAGCTGGCCAAGGCTTGCGGCGAGAAGTATTCGGAGAAGCGGTCGCGGTGGCGTTTGCGCAGCTCCCGGACCATCCCCTGCAGCGAAGCGTTGCCAAGCTCCGTCTCGCCGACCGGCCGGTAGTAGTTGTCCTCGATCAGTTCCGCGGCTTCGGCGCTGAGGCCGGCGGCGGAGCCCACAAAAACGTCGCGGATCGGCTCCGGCAGCTTCGCCGGATGCCCGCCGAGCCAGAGGCCGAGACAGAGGAAGGCGAGCAGCCCGACGGCATAGGCCACGGCCCCGCGCGCCCTCACGTCGCCGGCCTCAGACCTTGAGGAAGCGGCGCAGGGTGATGCCGGAGCCGATCGTCGAGACCAGCACCGCCGCGGCGAACAGGATCGCGATCAGGGCCGGGAAAGAGAGCGTGCTGTTGTTCTGCGCCGCGAGGAAGGAGAAGGAATCGCTCAGCGGGTCGACGACGGTGATCTTGCCCAGCCACAGGATCAGTATGGCCACCAGGCCGCCGGCGAAGCCGACGACGACGCCCTCGATCATGAACGGCCAGCGGATGAACCAGCGGGTGGCGCCGACCAGCCGCATCACCTCGACCTCGCGGCGGCGGGTGTAGATCGAGAGCCGGATCGTGTTGCCGACCAGCATCAGCGAGGCGACGATCAGCAGCGCCGTCATCACCGTCAGCACGATCTTCAGGGCGCTGGTCACCTCCTCGATCTGCTCGGAGGCCTGCTGGCGGTCGAAGATGTTGCTGACAATCGGGGAGATCGGCTGCGGTTTGCCGTTGGCGCCGAGCGGCATGATCGCCTCGCGGATCGCCGGCAGGTTGCCGGCGTCGTCGGCCTTGACCTCGAAGCTGGCCGGCAGCGGGTTGCTGTTCAGCTGCGCGACGATCGTCTTGTCCTTCAGTTCGCCGGTCAGCGTTTTCAGCGCCTCGCCCTTGCTGATGTAGGTGACCTGGTCGACGTGCGGGAGCGCCTCCAGCTCGCCCAGCAGGGCGTCCTTTTCAGCTTTGGTCGCGTCGTCGTAGAGGCCGACCTGGATGTTGAGCTCGCTGCGGACCTGTTCGCTCTTCGCCTGCGTGGTCTGGAAGATCGGGATCAGGACGCCGAGCAGGATCACGGTCACGACCGTGGTCACGACGGCGGCCAGGGTCGGGGCGCCGTTGCGGCGCAGCGCCCGCAGCGCCTCCTGCAAGAAGAAGACTAGGCGCGACATCAGAGCAGCGAACCCTGGTCCGCGTGGCCGTTGGTGAGGCCCTCGCCCTCGCGGCCGACCCCCATCTCGGCCCGCATCCGCAGGCCGAACTCGGTCGTCGACTCCTCAGTGTAGCCGCCGCTGACCTCGTCGCGGACGACCCGGCCCTCGTAGAGCTCGACCACGCGGCGCTGCATGTTGTCGACCATCTCGCGGTCGTGGGTGACGACGACGACCGTGGTCCCGGTCTTGTTGATCCGGTAGAGCAGCTGCATGATCCCGATCGAGGTGACCGGGTCGAGGTTTCCGCTCGGCTCGTCAGCCAGCAACAACGGGGGGTGGTTGACGAAGGCACGGGCGACGGAGACGCGCTGCTGCTCGCCGCCGGAGAGCTGGTCCGGGTAGCTGTGCAGCTTGGTTGAGAGGCCGACCAGGCGCAGGGTCGCCGGCACCTGCTCACGGATTTCGTGGCGGCTGGCGCCGAGCACCTGCAGGGCGTAGGCGACGTTGTCGTAGACAGTCCGGTTGGGAAGGAGCTTGAAGTCCTGGAAGACGGTGCCGATGTTGCGCCGCAGCTGCGGGATTTTCTTCTCCGGCAGGGCGCCGATGTCGCGGCCGGCGATCTTCACCGCGCCCTCGGTGGCGGAGAGCTCGCGGATCAGCATCTTGATCAGGGTCGACTTGCCGCACCCGGTCGGGCCGACCAGGAAGACGAACTCGCCGCGGCCGATTGCCAGGTTGACCCGGTCGAGCGCCATGTGGCCGCCCGAGTAGACCTTGGTCACGTCGCTGAGCTCGATGATCGGGGCCCGGCGGCCTCGCGGCGGCCGCGGCTCCTCCTCGCGCGCTTGTCTCTTCTTCGATCTCGCCATGCGGTGGGTGGGTTCTGCGCATACAGGGTGACTCCTTCGCCCCCGCGGACGCGCAAGACCGCGCCCACCGCAGATTTGCGAGATCTTAGCTCATTGTGAGCAAATGCTTATGTTGCGATCAATCGACCCCGAGGGCCGTGCCCACCCCGCCCATGGCGTCGGCTTTCCATGTTGTCGTGCCAACGTATGTCGCGCCGAAGGTCCCGACGTTCGGGCAGCCGAAGTCGAGTTGGTAGATCAGCCCTGTCAGGTGCGTATGCACGTCGACGTCGCTGGGTTCTGTGTTGCTTGTGTAGACGACGTGCTGGAGAGCCGCTTGTTCGCCGACTGTGATGTGGCAGACCTGCAGCCCTGTGACTTCGAAGTCGATCTTGGCGCCGGTCGGGCATTTGACCTGGACCGTGCCGTCGACTTTATGCGTCCCTGTTGTCGCGCCGGCTCTGTAGAGGAAGTCGCAGCCGTTGTTTTTGACGTGGACGACGTTGCCTTCGAGCGTGCAGCTTGTGCCAAATTCCGGCGTGATTGTGAGGGTTTCGGATTCTTCCGTCAGCACGCCGTGGGCTTTGGTTTCGGCGCATGTCATTGTGCCTTCCACCGTGGTGAGGTGGTGGAAGCCGATGTTCTGGCCTGTGATTGTCGCCGGGTAGGTGCCGGCTGTGAATTTGCCCGCCTGGGCCGCGGGCGCAGCCATCGCGCCGATCGCGAGCAGCGCGAGGGCAGCCAGGCCGAGCGCCTTGAGATTGCGAGACATGTGATCGCTTCCTTCCTGTTGCGTTTGCCCCGCCTCAGCGAGCATCCTTACCGCAGCTGAAGGAAGCGATCAAGAATTCCTAAGCAAACGCCCCGGTTCTGTGTGCAGAGAGCGGCGGCGAAGCGCCACCGTCGAAAGAGCTACCCGATCGCGACCATGCGCTCGATCGGGATCCGCGCCCGCTCGGCGACCGCGGCCGGGACGCTGACCTCGAACTTCATCTCGCGCAACGAGTCGCGCAGCTTCGGCAGCGTGATCATCTTCATGTACTTGCAGAAGGCCATCCGGTTGGCCTCCGTCAGGGTCGCTCGCGGCGCCGCCTGCCGCAGCGGGTAGAGCATCCCGTTCTCGGTAGCGACGATGAACTCGCCTTCCGGGTTGGCTTCGACGTGCTGCTGCATGCCCGAGGTGGAGAGCATGTGGACGCCCTCGGCGTCGATGTCACCGGCGGCGACGTACTCCATCGCCTGGGTCGAGCAGCCGCACTCGGGGTGGATCAGGAACTCGGCGTTGGGATGCTCTTCGCGGGTGCGGGCGATGTCGTCGGGGCGGATCCCGGCGTGGACGTGGCACTCGCCGTCCCAGATGTGGAAACGGCCGCGCCGCTCCTGGTCGTCGACCAGCCCGGTCTCGCGCTCGACGAAGGCGCCCAGCCACATGTCGGGGCCGAAGAGGATCTCGGTCTCGGGGCCGTGCTCGGCCCAGATGTGCTCGACCACCTTGACCGCGTTGGAGGAGGTGCAGCAGTAGTCGGTCTCGGCCTTGACCTCGGCCGAGGTGTTGACGTACATCACGACCCGGGCGTCCGGGTACTGAGCCTTCCAATTCCGTAGTTGAGCGGCAGTGATCGAGTCGGCGAGCGAGCAGCCGGCGTCGAGGTCGGGGATCAGCACGGTCTTTTCGGGCGAGAGGATCGAGGCGGTCTCGGCCATGAAGTGAACCCCGCAGAAGGCGATCGCCTCGGCGTCGGTGGCCGCCGCCTGGCGCGAGAGGCCGAGCGAGTCGCCGAGGTAGTTGGCGACGTCCTGGATCTCGGGCAGCTGGTAGTTGTGGGCGAGGATGACCGCGTCGCGCTCGGCCGCGAGGACGCGGATCTCGTCGCTGAGTTCGCCGATCTGCTCCGGCGTCAGCTCCGGCCCGAAAGTTGGTTGGATCGTCGGGAGCTCCTGCATTGCAGCCCTCTCTTTCCTGATGTTCGCTGGTTGGGCACGGGGCCTCAAGCCAGTCGAATGAACGTGGAAGAAGTCTAACGCTTGGGGCTTGCGGGGCCGGTCTTGGGAGGGTTCTGCGGGCGGGGCAAACTGGCTCCGTTCTCGGACCCTCCCAACGCCGGCCTCACGACACGGCAGACTTCTTCCATGCCTGAGTTGCCCGAGGTCGAGATTGTGGCGCGACGCCTCAGCTCTAGTTTGTCCGGCGCCACCGTGGAATCAGCGGTCGCGCCGGGGATGAACGTGATGAAGACCTTCGACCCGCCCCTGGAAACGCTGGCTGGTCGCGAGCTGACCGGGGTGCGGCGAATCGGCAAGATGCCCGTGGTCGAGTTCGGCGAGCTGGCGCTGCTGGTCCACCTGATGTCGGCCGGCCGCTTGCGCGCCTTCGACAAGCGCGCCTCCGCCAAAGACCGTGCCTCGCGGGTGCTGGTTCGACTCGAGGATGGGCGCGAGCTGCGCCTGCGCGAGTTCGGGACCAAGCAGCGTGCCTGGGCGAAGCTGCTGCCGGTCGAGGCGGTCGCCGCCGACGAGATGGTGGCGACGCTCGGCCCGGAAGCCTGGCCCCCTCCCCCGCTCGCCGAGTTCGCCGCCGCGATCGATCAGCCCCGCCACCTGCACCCGCTGCTGCGCCACCAGAAAGACATCGCCGGGATCGGCCGCTCCTGGGTCGACGAGATCCTCTGGGAGGCGCGCCTCTCGCCGTTCAAGAAGGGCTCGGAGCTGAGCGAGGCGGAGGTCGAGCGCCTGCACGCCGCGCTGCACGTGCTCGGCGACGCGATCGAGCACTACGAGGAGACGATCGGCCCCGAGGTGCCCGACAAGGTGCCGATGCCGTTGCGGGTGCACAAGCGCGAGGGGGAGCCTTGTCCGCGCTGTGGGACGACGATCGAGGCGGTCTTCTTCTCCGAGCACCAGACCAACTACTGCCCCGAGGAGCAGACTGAGGGGCGCGTGCTGAAGGATCGCCGGTTGTCGAAACTGTTGAAGTAGGGAGGCTTGAGGAGGGCCTGCCGGAGCAACAGATGGGGAGGCTCCGCCAGGCCCTCCTCAACCCTCCCTCAACGGGCCGTTTAGGCGGGTTCGAGCAGGAGGCTGAAGTCGAGCGTGGGGGCTGAGTGGGTGAGGGCCCCTACGGAGATGAAGTCGATGCCGGTTTCGGCAATCGCGCGGACCGTCTCTAGTGAGACTCCGCCGGAGGCCTCGAGGGAGACCGGGTCGGCGCCGGCGTTCTGGTCGCGCAGGCGCACCGCCTCGCGGAGGGTGTCGGGGTCCATGTTGTCGAGCAGGAGGCGGTCGGCGCCGACGCCGAGGGCGTAGGCGACCTCTTCGAGGTCGCGGCACTCGATCTCGATCGGCAGGTCCGGCTGGGCGCGGTGGGCCGCGTGGGCCGCCTTGGCGACGCCGCCGGCGAGGGCGATGTGGTTCTCCTTGATCAGGATCGCGTCGTCGAGGCCCATGCGGTGGTTGACGCCGCCACCCGCCGCGACCGCCGCCTTCTCCAGCCCTCGCAGCCCCGGCGTCGTCTTGCGCGTGTCGAGAACGCGAGCGCCGGTCCCGGCGACCGCCTCGACATAGCGCGCGGTCAGCGTGGCGATGCCAGAGAGGTGGCCGAGGAAGTTGAGCGCGGTCCGCTCGGCGACCAGGATCGCCGCCGCCGGCCCGCTGGCCAGCAGAACCTCGGCCGGCACCCCGTCGTGCCACTGGCCCTCTACCACCAGCCGGTCGACGTGCTCGGCCCCGCACTGGCGCATCGCCTCCTCGACCAGGTCGAAGCCGAAGGCGACCCCCGGCTGTTTCTGCACGATCCGCGCCCGCGCGCGAGCATCGGCGGGCACCGTCGCCGCGGTCGTCACGTCACCCGTGCCGACGTCCTCAGCGAGGGCGCGGCGGACGGTCTCGCTCAGCGGCTCACCGCGGTCGGGCATCGCGCCAGCCTAAAGAACGCCGCATCCGACTTTCGCCCCACCCCGCTGTGGTCAAAGTCGGATGCGTCTCACGCTTCCCCCGGCGGCAGCGTTTAATCCCAGAGGTGACCAAGCTGCCCCCGTTCCAGAGCCTGATCGACGCGCACGCCGGTGACGTGATGGCGGTCTGCCGTGGCGCGGTCGGGCGCGCCGATGCCGAGGACTGCTTTCAGGAGACCTTCATCGCCGCCCTGCGCGGCTACCCGAAGCTGAGGGACGCCGGCAACCTGCGCGGCTGGCTGATCACGATCGCGCACCGCAAGGCGATCGACCACCACCGGGCGAACGGGCGCCGGCCGCTGCCGGTCGCCGAGATCGAGGTGGCCGCGGGGGCCGAGGACGACGCGCGGCTGCTCGCCGCCGGCTCCGACAGCGGCGTCTGGCAGGCGGTCGGGGCGCTGCCGCCGAAGCAGCGCGCGGCGGTCACCCTGCGCTACGCCGGCGACCTCCCCCACGCCGAGATCGCGGCCGCGCTCGGCTGCTCGCCGGAGGCGGCGCGGCGCAGCCTGCACGAGGGAATCAAACGACTGCGAAAGGAGCTGGCATGAGGGCAACGCTGGACCGACTGACCGCGCGCGCCGCCGAGGAGGGCCTGCTCGACGTCGCCTACACGAGCGTCGACTCGCCCTTCGGGCCGCTGCTGCTGGCGAGCACGCGGCGCGGCCTGGTCCGGGTCGGCCTGCCCAGCCAGGACGCCGACGAGCTGCTGGTCGACCTCGCGACCCGGGTCTCCCCCCGCGTGCTCGAGTCGCCGGCCCAGCTCGACACCACGCGGCGTGAGCTCGACCGCTACTTCGAGGGCAAGCTGACCGAGTTCGATCTGCCGCTCGACTGGAGCCTCAGCAGGGACTTCCGCCGCCGCGTGCTGCGCTCGATCGCCCGCATCCCCTACGGCCAGACCCGCAGCTACACCGAGATGGCGCGCAGCGCCGGCAACGAGCGCGCCGTTCGAGCCGCCGGCAGCGCCTGCGGCTCGAACCCGATCCCGGTTGTGGTCCCCTGCCACCGGGTGCTGCGCAGCGGCGGCGCGCTCGGCGGCTACGGCGGCGGCCTGCCGATGAAGGAAGAGCTGCTGCGGCTCGAGGGCGTGCTAAGCGGCTGACCCGCATGGCTAAAGGGTTTGGCGCCGCGGGCCGATCTAGAGGCGGATGCGCCGCAAGTCCCTTTCCGCCACCCTCGTGCTGATCGCCCTGCTCGGCCTCGCCGCCGCGGCCGAGGCGCTGAACGGCGCCGGCCTCCTGCCCCAACCGGCGGCGGTCGCGATCGCCTCTGCTTCGGAAGAAGCCGAGATCGAAGCCGAAGCCAGCGAAGACGAAGAATTCGAAGTCGAGGAATGCGTCGAAGACGAGGAAGAAGAATGCGCTGAAGAAGAGGGAGAGGGCCGCTCGGTGGCCCCACCCGAGTGCCTGCTGAGCAGCGCCGAGCCGGTCGCCTTCGCCGCCTCCAACCGCGACCGCGTCCGCCTCCAGATCCGCTACGAGACCGCCACGCCGACCACCGCCACGATTGCCTACGGGTTGCACGGCGGCAAGGGCGCCCTCTACCTCGGCAGCGAGAAGAAACGCCTCGGCAGGAAAGGCGTGCTGCGCTTCGACCGCGACCTGACCGAGGCCCAGATGGCGAAGGTGGTCGCGGCGAAGGACTTCACGGTGCGGATCCGGGTGGCCGGGGCGCCGGGCTGGTGCCAGCCCCTCTTCGAGCGGCAGCTCGACCTCAGGCGCGCCACCCCCAGCGGCTTCTCCTGGGCGCCGTCCGAATAGGCGCCAGCCGGGGAGCGTCTCCGCCAGCCACCGCGTCGCGTCGGCGAGGTGGGCGGGGTCGATCTGGTGGCCGAGGTCGGACTCGCGGTACTCGACCGCCAGCCCGCCGCCCTCGAGCAGCTCCCTGGCCCGGTGGGCGAAGCCGACCTCGATGATCGCGTCGCGCCGGCCATGGGCGACGAAGGCGCGGGTCGCCTCGCGGTCGACGAAGTGCGGCTCCCAGCCCTCGACGGTCGGCACGAAGCCGCTGAAGCCGAGGATGCCGGCGACCGGCGGCCGGTCGGCGCCAAGCGCCATCGCGTAGCTCATCACCGCCCCCATCGAGAAGCCGCCGAGCACGGTCTCCTCCGGCCCGACCCCGGTCTCCTCCCAGAGCCGGTCGTGCAGCTGCGCCAGCGCGGCGCGGGCGGCGTGGAAGCTGTCGTGGTCGGGGTAGCCGACCCGGGGCACCAGGTACCAGTGGTAGCCGGGCGACCCCGGCAGCTGCAACGGCGCTCGCGGCGTCACCACCCGCAGCCGCCGCTCCGGGTCGAGCGCGTCGGCCAGTCCCAGCAGGTCGCGCTCTTCAGTGCCGCGGCCGTGGTGGAGCACTAACAGGCCCTCGGGGGCGTCCGCGGCCGGACGCTCCAGATAGGACAGCACCGCCATCAGCTGGCCGAGGAGGCAGCGGTCTTGTTCAGGTAGTCGCGCACGAACTCGTCGATATCGCCGTCGAGCACCCGCTGCGCGTCGCCGACCTCGTGCTCGGTGCGGTGGTCCTTGACCATCGTGTAGGGATGGAGGACGTAGCTGCGGATCTGCGAGCCCCAGGCGACGTCTTTGACCTCACCCCGCTGCCTCGCCAGCTCTTCGGAGCGTTTGCGCTCCTCCAGCTCGATCAGCTTCGAGCGCAGCAGCTGCATCGCCACCGCCTTGTTCTGTAGCTGCGAGCGCTCGTTCTGGCACTGGACGACGACCCCGGTCGGGAGGTGGGTGATCCGCACCGCGGAGTCGGTCTTGTTGACATGCTGGCCGCCGGCCCCGGAGGCGCGGTAGGTGTCGATGCGGAGGTCGGTGTCGTCGATCTCGACCTCGACCCCGGCGTCGACCAGCGGCCCGACGTCGACCTGGGCGAAGCTGGTGTGGCGGCGGGCGGAGGAGTCGAAGGGGGAGATCCGGACCAGCCGGTGGACGCCGCGCTCGGCCGCGAAGAGGCCGTAGGCGTTTTCGCCGCGGGCGAGGAAGGTCGCCGACTTCAGCCCGGCCTCCTCGCCCGGCGAGGCCTCCTTCATCTCGACCTCGAAGCCCCGCCGCTCGGCCCAGCGCAGGTACATGCGGAGGAGGATCTCGGCCCAGTCCTGGGAGTCGGTCCCCCCCGCCCCGGCGTGGACGGTGACGACCGCGTCGCCGCCGTCGTACTCGCCGCTGAACAGGCGCGCCTCCTCGAGCTCGCCGAGGCGTAGCTCGACCGCGCCGAGCTGGGTCTCGAGCTCCGCCGCCATCTCCTCGTCCTCGGCCGCCATCTCGGCCAGCTCGACGAGGTCGGCGACGTCGGACTCGAGGCCACGGAAGGTCTCGAGCCGCTTCTGGGCGCGCGCGTGCGCGGCCGAGGTCCGGGCCGCCTTCTCCTGGTCGTCCCAGAAGCCGGGCCGGCCCATCTCGGCCTCGAGCCGGCCGGCCTCCGCCTCTAGCGCAGCGGGGTCAAAGGTAGTCCGAGAGCAGGGACAGCTGCTCGCGGACGGCGGCCAGGCGCGGTGCGATCGCTTCGGTCGGGGCGGCGTCGGCCATGCCTTGCAGGTTATCCGGCCGCGTCGGCCGTGTTGCCGAAGCCGCCGGCTCGCAGCGCCTCGACGCGGTCCTCGTGCGGCCGCCAGCTCAGCACCCGGTGGTCGCGCAGCTCGAAGACCCAGGCCATCTCGTCGGCCCCGGCCACCGAGCCGTCCTCTTCCCAGTGCCAGTGCCTGACGATCAGCGCCACGGCGCGACCGCCGCCGCCCTCGGTCCCGTCCTCATAGAGCTGCTCCAGCTCAATCGTCTGCTGCGCCCCACCCGGCGCCCGCGTCGCCCAAACCCGCGCCGCCTCACGCCCCTTGCGCACCCCCCGGCTCGCATGCAGCTCAACTTCGAGATCGAGCACGTCGACAAACGCATCGAGGTCTCGCTCGTTGAACGCCCGGATGAACTCTCTAACCGGATCGTGGATCACAGAGGGGCATCCCGGCAGGGGTGAAACGTCTTGTACTTTTTCGTCGGCACGGCCCGTGGCGCCAGCTAACCGCGAATCTCGAAAAAGTTAAGTGGAACCCCTGCCGGGATGCCCCTCAGGCCCCATGGCACTTCTTAAACTTCTTCCCTGATCCGCACCAGCACGGGTCGTTGCGCCCGACTTTGTCGTGCTCGTCTTTGACCACGGTCTCGACCACGTCGCCGCCGACCGCCTGCGAGGCGGCCGCGTCGACCGCACCGGCCCCGCCGCCGGCGACCGCGACCTGTTCCAGCGCTGAGGGCTGGGCGGCGGCGGTGCCGCCGGAGTAGTCGAGCGCGGTCGGCTCGTTGCCGCCGTTGGCGGCAGCGCCGTTGCCGGCCTGGCTCGGGTCGATTTCGATTTCGGCGCGGTAGACGAGGTGACTGAACTCGTCCCAGATCGAGTGCATCAGCTCCTCGAACATCGTGAAGCCCTCGTTTTTGTAGGCGACGAGGGGGTCGATCTGGGCGAAGCCGCGGAGGTGGATGCCTTCGCGCAGGTAGTCCATGTCGAAGAGGTGTTCGCGCCAGCGGTTGTCGATCACCTGCAGCAGGATCGAGCGCTCGAGGTGGCGCAGCAGCTCCTTGCCGAGCTGCTGCTCACGCTCGTCGTAGGCGTTCATCGCGTCGTCGTCGAGGTCTTCCTTGAGCTGCTCGCGGTCGACCTGCTCCGGCGCCATGCCGGCGACGTCGATGCTGATCGGCCAGATTTGGCGCAGCTGCGTCTCCAGCTCCTCCATGTCCCATTCCTCGAGCAGCTCGGCCGAGGTGTACTCGTCGACGAGGCGCTCGATCACGCCCTCGACCTCGTCGCGGGCGGTCTCCGACATGTCGCGCCCTTCGAGGATCTCGCGCCGGTATTTGTAGACCACGCGGCGCTGCTCGTTCATCACGTCGTCGTACTCGAGCACGCGTTTGCGGATCAGGAAGTTCTGCTCCTCGACCTTCTTCTGGGCGTTCTCGACGGTTTTCGACAGCATCTTCGCCTCGAGCGGCACTTCGGTGCCGTCGTCGTCGACGGGACCGAGGCGGTCGAGGATTTTGTAGATCCGATCGCCGGCGAAGAGCCGGATCACGTCATCTTCGGCGGAGAGGTAGAAGCGCGATTCGCCGGGATCGCCCTGGCGGCCGGAGCGGCCGCGCAGCTGGTTGTCGATCCGCCGCGACTCGTGCCGCTCGGTGCCGCAGATGAACAGCCCGCCGAGCTCCCGCACCTCCTCGGCCTCGGCCTTGCACTGCGGCTCCAGCTCAGCCGTCCGCGCCGCCAGCGCCTCCTCGTACTCCTCGCTCTCGTGCGTGATGCCCTTCTTCTTCAGCTCCGCGATCGCGAGGTGCTCGGGATCGCCGCCGAGCTTGATGTCGACGCCACGGCCGGCCATGTTGGTCGCGATCATCACCGCGCCCTTGCGCCCGGCCTGAGCGATCAGCTCGCCCTCTCGTTCGGCGTGCTCGGGCTTCGCGTTCAGCACCGCGTGGTCGATCCCCTCCCGCTTCAGCGCCTCCGAGATCATCTCGGAGACCTCGACCGAGGCGG
This sequence comes from uncultured Actinomycetes bacterium, assembly GCA_963728025.1. Taxonomy (GTDB): domain Bacteria; phylum Actinomycetota; class Thermoleophilia; order Solirubrobacterales; family 70-9; genus VAYN01. The sequence goes on from CAVSIF010000005.1 coordinate 662,194, forward strand.
TCCCGACCAGGATCGGCTGGCCTCTCTCGTGGCGCTCGAAGATCTCCCCGAGCACCGCCTGCCACTTGCCGTCTTTGGTCTTGAAGATCTGGTCGTTGTGGTCGGCCCGGACCATGTCCCGGTTGGTCGGGATCTCGACCACCGGCATTTTGTAGATCTTCATGAACTCGGTCGCCTCGGTCAGCGCCGTTCCGGTCATCCCGGAGAGCTTGTCGTAGAGGCGGAAGTAGTTCTGCAGGGTGATCGTCGCCAGGGTCTGGTTCTCCTCGCGGATCGCCACCCCCTCCTTCGCCTCGACCGCCTGGTGCAGCCCCTCGGACCAGCGCCGGCCCTCGAGGATGCGGCCGGTGAACTCGTCGATGATCATCACCTCGCCGTCGATCACCGCGTAGTCCTTGTCCTTCTTGTAGAGCGACTCGGCCTTCAGCGACTGGACCAGGTGGTTGACGAGGTTGCCGTGCTCGCCGAGGTAGAGGTTGTCGACCCCGATGAACTGCTCGGCTTTTTTCACGCCCCGCTCGGTCGGGGCGACGGTCTTGTGTTTCTCGTCGTACTCGTAGTCGTAGTCGACGTCGGAAGTGTCCTTGGACTCGCCCAGCGATTTCAGTTTCTGTTTGGCCGGGACGCCGGTCATCTGCTTGGCGAGGCGGGCGAAGGTGTAGTAGGTCTGGGCCGCCTGTTCGGGCTGACCGGAGATGATCAGCGGCGTCCGCGCCTCGTCGATCAGGATGTTGTCGACCTCGTCGACGATCGCGAACTGGTGGTCGCGCTGGACGCAGTGTTCGAGCGAAGCGGACATGTTGTCGCGCAGGTAGTCGAAGCCGAACTCCGAGTTGGTCCCGTAGGTGACGTCGCCGGCGTATTTGCGCTGCCGGGTCGCGTGGTCGTCGGCGTCCTGGACGGCGGAGACGCTGACCCCGAGCGCGTCGTAGATCGGCTTCATCCATTCCGAGTCGCGGCGGGCAAGATAGTCGTTGACGGTGACCAAGTGGACGCTGCCGCCAGCCAGGGTATTGAGAAATACGGGCAGGGTCGCGGTCAGGGTCTTGCCCTCGCCGGTCTTCATCTCGGCGATCGCGCCGTCGTGGAGGACCATGCCGCCGATCATCTGCACGTCGTAGTGGCGCTGGCCGGTGCTGCGGCGCGAGGCCTCGCGGGTCAGCGCGAAGGCCGCCGGCAGCAGGTCGTCGAGCGACTCGCCGTTGCGGGCGCGCTCACGCAGCGAGTCCGCCTCCCGGCGAATCTCCTCATCGGAGAGGGTTTCCATCTCCGGCTCGAAGCGATTTATCGCTCCCACGCGCTTCTGGTAGGCCTTGAATTTGCGCCCCTCCCCGGTGCGCAAGGCCTTGGTCACAAGGTCCATTGCAGGCATCGGTCAAGGGTAGCGGTGCGGAGGGGCTGCCGCGTACCCCTTGCCTGATCCGGGTAGCGGGGCTACGATCGATCTGCAGACACCGAACAGGAGGCGCTCCCATGCGGATTGAGATTCGTGGCCGCAACGTCAAGTTGAACGACGAGCTGGAGACGCTTGTGAGGAAACGTTTCCAGCGACTCGGCAGGCAGGTGTCAGGGCTGGCGACTTTGGAGGTGGTGCTCTCGGAAGAGCGCAACCCCTCGATCGCCGACAGCCAGGTGGCAGAGGCAACCTTCTATCTCAAGGGCGCGACGCTGCACGCGCGCGAGGCCTCGCCGGAGATGGCTCACTCGGTGCACGAACTGGCCGAGGACCTTCGACGCCAGGTGAAGAAGCACCGCGAGCTGCGCCGCAAGCGGCGCCAGACCCGCAAGCTGGTCAGCCGCATGCGCGGCCGGCCGGTGGAGTCTCACCCTTAGTGAGCTAGGCCTAAAGGCGCCGAGCGAAGGTCACGGCGCAAACGCGGGCGGCCCCGGCCGCCCGCAGGGCCTGCGCGCAGGCAGTCATCGTCGCTCCGGTGGTGAGTACGTCGTCGACCAGAAGCACGCTGCGTGGAACGCTGCCGGTGGCGTGAATGCGCGGTGGCTGGCCAAGCCGCTCGGCTCGCCGTCGGCCGACCTGGCGCCGCCCACCACGCCGCGCCAGACACGGCTCCAGTGGCGCCTCGAGCCGCTGCGCCAGCGCCGCCGCCAGCTCGCCGGCCGGGTCGAAGCCACGGCGGCGCAGCCGGGCCGGTGCCGGCGGCACCGGCACGATCGCCCCGCTCAGCATGTGGGCCGGGGCGAGCCAGTGGATGCGGTCGGCCATCAGCTCGGCGACCGGCAGCAGGTGGCGGAACTTCAACGCCGCGACGAGATTGCGGGCGACGCCCTCGTGCGGAGCCGAGGACCAGGCCCGGTCGAGGCCAGGCGACCCCCTGCCGAGCAACGGTTCCGCCGCCGCCAGGCGACGGCTACAACGGGTACAGATGACCGCCTCGGGCCGACAGGAGCGCCCACAGGAGGCGCAGAGCGGCGGGGCGATCGCGGCGGTGACGGCGTGCAGCACTTCCATGCCCCGATCCTCGGCGGCGCGGACGCACGCGTGGTGCGCCGAATGTCAGGTTTCTGAAACGGGATCGGGTCGCAACTCACACGACTCCCAAGGAGGGGCCCGGTCGTCCCGTGGGTGAATTCAGTCGCCGGCCCTGCGGGCCAGGCTCCCGATGTTGCTGCCCGCCTATGGCGGGCAGGAATCAGATTGCATATCGCGGCCTGTCGGCCACATTCCCCCACGGGACGACCGGCCCCTCCCCACGGCAGGTAGCAGTTGACCGCTCGTTGGAGAGGGAGTCGGTACCCCTCCGGCGGAATGTCGCGAAGCGGCGGAAATGCAATCCGGTCATTGCGCGCCATAGGCGCGCAGTATGTTCGGGAGCCTCGCCCGCGGGGCGGGCGACTGAATTCCAGAGGAGGGGTACCGACTCCCTCTCCCCCCACGCCCGTCAGCCGCGTTTGCCGACGACCGCGCCGATCAGGACCGAGCCGGCGGGGATCTCGGCGCCGGGCAGCGCGATCACTTCCTTGAGGCGACTGCCGGCGCCGACCTTGGCGCCGTCGCCGATCACCGAAGGGCCGTCGATGCGGACGTCGTCGCCGATCTCGCAGCCGCTGCCGAGCAGCACCGGGCCCTGCAGCTTCCCCTCGTCGCCGGCCGGCTCGCCGCTGCGGAAGCCGCGCTCGAGAAGCTCCCCCTCGCGCTCGACCTCGACCGCGCCGCTGAGCGCGTCGAGGGTGCTGGCCCGCAGCTCCTCGAGGTTGCCGATGTCGTCCCAGTAGGCCTCGATCTCGTGCGAGTAGAAGGGCACGTCGCCCTCGAGCAGGCGTGGGAAGACGTCCATCGCCCAGTCGGCGAAGCCGGGCGGATCGCCCGGCCCGGCGGCTTTGCTGGTTCCAGGTGCGGGGAAGAAGTCGAAGATCTCAGAGCGGAACATGTAGATGCCGCAGTTGGCGAGATCGGAGAGCGCTTCGGCGGGGTCCGGCTTCTCCTGGAAGCCCTGGATGCGGCCATCGGCGCCGGTGATCGCGACCCCGAACTGGCTGGTGTCGTCGACCCGCTTCGTCGCCAGGGTCGCGATCCCGTCGTGCGACTCATGGAACTCACGCATCGCGCCGAGGTCGAGGTCGGTGAGCGCGTCGCCGGAGATGACCAGGAACGAGTCGCCGAGGAAGTCGGCGACGTTGCGGACGCCACCGGAGGTCCCGAGCAGCTGCTCCTCGCGGCTGTAGCTGAGCTCGACCCCGAGGCGGCTGCCGTCGCCGAAATGGCCTTCGATCAGGTCGGGGAACCAGTGCAGGTTGGCGATCGCCTCACTGAAGCCGTGACGGGCGAGCAGACGCAGGATGTGCTCCATCACCGGGCGGTTCAGCACCGGGACCATCGGCTTCGGCATGTCGAAGGTGATCGGCCGCAGGCGGGTGCCGAGGCCGGCGGCAAGGACCATCGCCCTCACGGCCGCCCCATCTCCGCCTTGAAGTGCTCGATCGCCTCGACCGGGAGCGGATCGACCCCGCGCGCCGTGGCCAGCTCGAGCGAGATCAGATCGCCGAGCATCACCGCCCAGAGCAGGCGCGCGACCCGGGTCTCCCCGGCCGTCTCGACCCGGACCGCGGGCGCGCCCGCGGCGGCAACCGCGGCCGCGGTCAGCTCGATGCGGCGGCGCTCGCGCGGGTGCTGGTCGCTGTCTTCGAGGAAGACCCCGCCAAATCCGGCGTCGGAAACGGCCCAGCCGCAGAGCTCGTTGTGGTCGGCCTCGGGCAGCTCGGAGAAGAAGGCGGGCAGCTTCGCGTTCTCGTTGACCTGGGTCTTCCAGCGGCGCGCCACCGGCGCGGTCAGATCCGCCCCGTAGATAACCGGGAAGGCGTCCCCGAGCGCGGCGGCGACCTCGGCGGCCCGGGCGCGCAAGGCGTCGCGCTCACCCTCGAGGAAAGCGGCGGCGGCGTCGATCTCGGTGTGCAGGCCGGGCGCGGCGCCGGCCAGCGCCGCGACCTCGGCGGCGACGGCGAACATGTAGGCGACAGCGGCTCGCGGCTGGAAGATTCCCGGCAGGCCGACGACCGGCACCCCGGCCTCGCGGGCGCCCTCGACCAGCTCGCCGCCGGTGCTGGCGACGATGCGGCGGGCGCCGAGCGCCTCGGCGGCGGCGAAACAGGCGAGCGTCTCCTCGGTATTGCCCGAGTAGCTGGAGCAGAGCACCGTCCACTCCGGCGTCGCCCAGCTCGGCAGCTCGTAGCCGCGCACGGTGACCACGGGCCGCGTGAGGCGATCGCCGAGCGCCGCCGCGGCGAGGTCGCCGCCGATCGCCGAGCCGCCCATCCCGCAGACCATCGCACCGGCCGCGTCGGCCGGCTCGAGCCGTGCCGACTCGATCCGCCAGAGCGCGTCGCGAAGCTGATCCGGGATGCCGAGGACGTCGTCGATCATGTGATGGTGTTGATCATCGGGGAGCCGGCACTCTCTCACCCCGGCCGAGAATCGCGCCGTCAAGCTCCGCCCCTGCATCAACCGTAACGCCCGGCCCGAGCACCGAGTCGATCACCCGCGCGCCGGCGCCGACGCCGCAGCCGTCAAGCAGAACCGAGCCGCGCACCACGGCTCCGGCGCCGACCCGGCAGCCAGGCGAGACCACCGCGCGCGGGCCGACGGTCACGGAGCGGTCGACCTCGGCACCGGACCCGATCAACAGGCCGGGCGCGGTCGGCCGCACCGCGGTCGCGACCCGGCCCTCGAGGATGTCCCAGGTCGCCTGCAGGTAGCGCTCCGGGGTGCCGATGTCCATCCAGTAGCCGTCGAGCGAAAGAGCCGCGAGGCCGTCGCCGATCAGGCGGGGAAATACCTCGCGCTCGATCGAGACCTCGCGACCGGGCGGGATCAGCTCCAGCACCGAGCGCTCGAGCAGGTAGGCGCCGGCGTTGATCTCGGCCGGCACCGGCTCACCGGTCTTCTCGACGAACGCGGTCACCCGGCCGGCGTCATCGACGCTGACCAGCCCGTACGCGGCGGAGTCCTCGACCGGGTAGAGGGCGATCGTCGCCCGGCTCACGCGCTCCTCGTGGGCGGCGATCAGGGCGCTCAGGTCGAGGTCGGTGAGGACGTCGCCGTTGAGGGCGAGAAAGCGGTCGTCGAGGCGCTCGCCGAGCGCGTCGGCGGCGAAGCGGATCGCCCCCGCGGTGCCGCGCCGGTCCGGCTCGGTCACGTAGGTGAGCTTCACCCCGCCGTGCTCACCGTCGCCGAGCGCCTCACGCAGGGCGTCGGGCAGGAAGCCGCAGGCGAGCACCGCCTCGGTCACCCCGTGGCCGGCAAGCCACTCGATCATGTAGGCGAGGAAAGGCCGGTCGACCAGGGTCAGCGCCGGCTTCGGCACGTCGTTGGTCAGCGGCCGCAGCCGCGTCCCCTCTCCGCCGACTAGGACGATTGCCTGCATCGTCCTGATGCCTTTAGGACGGCGCCCCGATTTCCTGCTTCTTGCCGATGCCCTCGTACTCGAAACCGGCAGCCCGCAGCTTCTCCGGATCGAGGAAGTTGCGGCCGTCGACGAGCAGGGCGTTCGACATCCGGCCCGCCGCCTCGGCCCAGTCGAGCGCGGCGAACTCGCCCCACTCGGTGACCAGCACCGCGGCGTCGGCGCCGTCGAGCGCCTCCAGCGCCGAGCCGGCCATCGCGACCGAGTCGAGCAGCTCCCCGGCCCGCTCGCTGGCGACCGGGTCGTAGGCGACCACCTCCGCCCCCTCGCCCTGCAGCCGCGCCGCCAGCACCAGGCTCGAGGCCTCGCGCATGTCGTCGGTGTCGGGCTTGAAGGCGAGGCCGAGCAGCGCCACCCGCTTGCCCAGCAGTGAGCCGAGGTGCGCCTGCAGCTTGCCGACCACCCGCCGCTTCTGCAGCTCGTTGACCTCGATCACCGCGGTCAGCAGCTGGAAGTGGTAGCCGGTGTTGCCGGCCAGCATCTTCAGCGCGCTCACATCCTTCGGAAAACAGGAGCCCCCGTAGCCAATCCCGGCACGCAGGAAGGATTGCCCGATGCGCTCGTCGAGGCCCATGCCGCGGGCGACCTCGCCGACGTCGGCGCCGACCTCCTCGCAGACGTTGGCGATCTCGTTGATGAAGGAGATCTTGGTCGCGAGGAAGGCGTTGGAGGCGAGCTTGATCATCTCGGCGCTGGCGACGTCGGTGCGCAGGATCTCGCCGCCGAGCGGCGCGTAGAGGGCGGCAACCGCCGCGGCGGCGCCGTCGTCGCCGGCGTCGGCGCCGATCACGACCCGGTCCGGGGTGCATGAAGTCGGCCACCGCCGTCCCCTCCTTGAGGAACTCGGGGCAGGAGACGTAGGGCAGCCCGGGCCGGTCGCGCCGGATCGACTCGCCGGTCCCGGCCGGGACGGTGCTCTTCATGATCAGCACGTGCTCGCTGTCGGCGGGCAGGCCCTCGACCACGGTCCGCACCCGCGAGAGGTCGGCGTCGCCGGAGTAGGTCGGCGGGGTGTCGACGCAGACGAAGAGCAGCCGGGCCGAATCGAGCAGCTCTGACATCTCGGTCGTGAAGGTGAGCCGCTCGGCGTTGCGCCGGACGAGATCAGCGAGTCCCGGCTCGTGGATCGTCACCTCTCCCCGGGCGAGCGAGTCGACCTTGTCCTGGAGGATGTCGCGGGCGACGACCGGGTGGCCCAGCTCGGCGAAGCAGGCGGCGGTGACGAGGCCGACCCAGCCGACCCCGATGACTCCGACCGGCTCTTTCTGCGTGCTCACTTGTTTCCTCCCCGCTTCGGCTTCTTCTTCGGGACGATCACGGCAGCCGAGCGCGCCATCCCGACCATCTGGTCGTTGCTGAGGCTGCGCAAGAGATCGTTCGATATCCAGTAGGTGTTGTCACCGCGGTGCCAGGCGATCCGCCTGACCCGGCCGCTGTCGGCGAAGATTTCGTACTCGCGGCCGTTGATCTCCTGGGTTTCGGTCGGGTTGCTGAGGATAGGCGGGTCGCCCCAGCCACGGATCCCCTGCACGCCAAAGTAATGCGTGCCGTCCGACATTTCCATCACCAGCATCATCCGGTAGGCCTCATGGCGGTTGCCGTCCTCGTCCTTGATCCCGTAGACGAACGGATCGATGATCTTCTGTGAGGGGTCGCTTTCGACATAGAAGGCACCGGCGGGCAGGCGGGTCGGGTAGTAGATCGGGAAGTGGCCGCGGGCGCGGCGGGCGGCGATCTTCGCCTCGGCTTCGCCCGCTTCACGAGCGGGGACCAGTTCGTCGGAGCCGCGTCTCATCGACTTAACGATCGGCTCTTGCTTCTTCTTTTTCTTGCCCTTGCCCTTGCCCTTGCCCTTGTCCTTGTCCTTGCGCTGCTTCTTCTCGCCGCTCTCGTCCTGTTCGTTTTCTTCGACGCCTTCCTGATTGGCGGTGGCGCCACCGGTGGCTTCGATCCCGAGGAAGTCGTTGACGGTTTCGTTGATCGCCTGCGGCGAGGCGTAGACGTAGCTGGGGCCGAGTTCGGCCGGGAACTCGACCTCCTTCAGCGCCGCGCCGCGGACCGAGACGAACAGTTTCATCACGTCGAGCATCGTCTGCTCGTCGCTGATGTCGGAGGTCGTGTATTTGGTGAAGATCTCGATCAGGTCTTTGCGCCCGCCGCCGAAGAAGACGTCGCTGACCAGGTCGTTGACGGAGATCCGCTGGCGGGCGGCGCTGATGAAGTCCTGCTGGCGGGCCGAGCGGACGATGTCCGTGTCGGTGTGGCGGTAGCGCACGTACTCGAGCGCGCGCTTGCCGCAGAGCAGCTGGTAGCCGGGCTTGACGTTGATTTCGGCGTACTGTTCGGAGGCCGCCAGGCCTTCGTTCGAGTGGTAGTAGCGGCGGTCGACGTCGACGTAGACGCAGCCGATCGCGTAGACCGCCTGGACGAAGCCGAGGAAGTCGACGTTGACGACGTGGTTGATCGGCAGCCCGGTCAGTTCCTTGACCACCTGCAGGGTCAGCTTCGGCCCGCCGTAGGCGTAGGCGGCGTTGAATTTGTCGGTGCCGACGCCAGGGATTTCGACCTTGAGGTCACGCGGGATCGACATCACCGCGATCGCGTTCTTGTCGGGGTCGAGGCGGAGCAGGATCGTCGTGTCAGAGCGACCCGGGTCTTCTTCGAATTCGGCGCCGGCCCGTTTGTCGGAGCCGAGGATGAGGATGTTCTGCGGCTCGCCGCCGCTTACCTTGGAGAGGAAGCGGTCGACCTTGTCGTTGAAGGCGCCGTTGTCGGAGAGCGCCTTGGCGACGCTGTCGAAGTAGTTAAGGATCGCGATCGAGGTCGCCGCCGCGGAGACGGCGACGATCATCAGCGAGGCGACGGTGAAGCGGAGCCAGTAGCGCTTCGGCTTCGGCGCCGGCTCGGAGTCGCCCGACGGCGGCGGCTTCTTCGCGCCCCAGTCGGCGCCGCGAGGATCACTCATCGGGCCGGCCCGGGATCGCCCGCAGGAACGAGTCGAGCGCTTGCCGGTAGGTCTCCAGCGAGGAGACCGAGACCCACTCCCCGGGACCGTGGTGGCCGGCGCCGATCGGGCCGAACTCGACCGCGGGAACGCCCACGCGCAGGAAGGAGACCGCGTCGGAGGCGCCGTCGCGGCCGACGCTCATCGGCTCGCCGTCGTGGTGCGCCGTCGCCGCGTCCCGCAGCCCCCGCACGAAGGGCGAGTCGCGGTCGACCGTGGCCGGCGGCCGTGTGAACAGCGCGGTCGCCTCGTTGCCGGGCAGGGCGCGCACTTCCTCGAGGATGGCGGCGGGGTCCTGTTCGGGCAGGTAGCGGATATCGACGTCGATCACGCATCGGTCGGGCACCTTGTTCAGCGCGTCGCCACCCCAGATCCGGCCCAGGTTGATCGAGGGGCGGTCGAACAGCTCCGAACTGTGCCGGGCAAACGGTAGCGACTCGATACTGCGGAAAACGTCGATCGCGTTGAGCACGGCGTTGTCGCCGAGCCACGGGGTGGCCCCGTGGGCGGCGGTCCCCCCCACCTGCAGGCGCAGCGCCAACACGCCCTTGGCCTCGATCCCGATGTGCAGGTCGGTCGGCTCCCCGGTGATCGCGAAGTCGCCGGTGAAGCCGCTGTCGACCAGATGGTCGGAGCCGCGCTCGGCCTCCTCCTCGGACTCCTCGTCGCCGACGATCCCCAGCCGCACCCGCACCGTGTCCTGGTCGCTCATCCTGGCCAGCGTGACCAGCATCGCCGCCAGCGCCCCCTTCATGTCGTAGGCCCCCCGCCCGTAGAGCCGGTCCCCCTCGACCCGCGGCTCGAACTGCCCCGCCAATCCCGGCACCACATCCAGATGTCCGTGCAGCACCACCGTCGGCGCGTCCGCCGGTCCCACCTCGGCCTTGATTACGGGCAACCCCCGCACTTCGTCCCGCGCGGCCTCGATCCCCCGCGCCTCCAACCAGCCTTTGACAAACCCCGCGCACTCCGAAATCGCTTCCGGCTCGCAGGTTTCATAGCTGATCAGGCGCTCGGCCAGGGCAACCAGTTCGGTGCTCATGGGCTTGAAGCTCCGTGCTTCGGAGGCACTGCGAGAGGGAGTCCAGTTGCCCTCCGGCGGAATTCAGTCGCGCGCCCTTCGGGCGTCGCTCCGGATGTTGCTGCGCCCCTATGGGGCGCAGGAATCAGATTGCATATCGCGGCCTTCGGCCACATTCCGGCGGAGGGCAACTGGACTCCCTCCCACGATGGCGTACCGGCTACTTCAAGCGAAGAAGCACACGGGGGCCACGGGATTCGACTCGGTGCAGCACGAAGCCCAATCCTCGGGGCGCGAATTTCTTCGTGCTGAGAGTGGGGCTGTGCGCGAACCGAGGTGGTGGTCCCTCGACGGCGGCCTGAAGCGAGGGGCCCGATACCCCTCCGGCGGAATGTCGCGAAGCGGCGATATGCAATCTGGTTATTGCGCGCCATAGGCGCGCAGCATCTCAGGGAGCCTGGCCCGCAGGGCCGGCGACTGAATTCCAGAGGAGGGGTATCGGGTCCCTCGCCCACGCATCCACCTTGAGAGCGCCGGCTCTCCAGGTTCATCCCTGAGCTATCGCGAGAAATGCTTCCGCTCTGTCGCGGTCTTTCGCCGCCCGCGCGTAATCGGCGCTGCCCTCGTCGTGCTCAGAGCACCGCCGCTCGGCGTCGTTCAGCTGCTCTTGCAGCGTCCCCGCGTCGAGATCCTCGGGGGGGATCACCTCCTCGACCAGGAGCCGGGCGCGGTTGCCGAACATCTGCAGCCAGCCGTGAGCCTGGGCGTAGCGCCTGGTCTCGGAGTCGGAGACGTGCAGGCGCAGCTCGGTCGGGCGCAGCGCCGCCAGCAGCGGCGCGTGGTTGGCGAGGATGCCGATTTCGCCGACCTCGGTGCGGGTCGAGACCTGCTGGACTTCGCCCTCGAAGACCTCCCCCTCCGGGGTCAGGACCTCGACGTCGAGCTTATGGTCGGCAGCCATCCGGGCGTCCTAGGCGGCGGACTTGGCGTTCTCGGTGACCTGGTCGATCGAACCCTGCATGTAGAAGGCTCCCTCGGACAGCTCGTCGTGCTCGCCGTCGAGGATCTCGCGGAAGCCGCGGACCGTCTCCGCCACCGGCACGTACTCGCCGCTGCGGCCGGTGAACTGTTCGGCGACGAAGAACGGCTGCGAGAGGAAGCGCTCGATCTTGCGGGCGCGGGAGACCGTCTGGCGGTCCTCATCGGAGAGCTCGTCGATCCCGAGGATGGCGATGATGTCCTGCAGCTCCTTGTAGCGCTGCAGCACCTGCTGGACCTCGGTCGCGGTGCGGTAGTGCTCGTCGCCGACGACGTCGGGCTTGAGGATCGTCGAGGTCGAGTCGAGCGGGTCGACCGCCGGGTAGATCCCTTTCTCGGAAATCGCCCGCGAGAGCGCGGTGGTCGCGTTGAGGTGGGCGAAGACCGAGGCCGGGGCCGGGTCGGTGTAGTCGTCGGCGGGGACGTAGACCGCCTGGATCGAGGTCACCGAGCCGCGATCGGTCGAGGTGATCCGCTCCTGCAATTCGCCCATCTCGGTCTCCAGGGTCGGCTGGTAGCCGACCGCGGAAGGCATCCGGCCGAGCAGGGCCGAGACCTCGGAGCCCGCCTGGACGAAGCGGAAGATGTTGTCGATGAAGAGGAGCACGTCCTGGCCACCCTGCTCGCGGTAGTACTCGGCCATGGTCAGGCCGGAGAGGGCGACGCGCAGACGCGCGCCCGGGGGCTCGTTCATCTGGCCGAAGACCAGCATCGTCTTCTCGAGCACGCCCGACTCTTTCATCTCGAGCCAGAGGTCGTTGCCCTCGCGGGAGCGCTCGCCGACGCCGACGAAGGCGGAGAGGCCGGAGTGCTCCTCGGCGATGTTGCGGATCAGCTCCTGGATCAGCACGGTCTTGCCGACGCCGGCACCGCCGAACAGCCCGACCTTGCCGCCTTTGGCGTAGGGCGCGAGCAGGTCGATGACCTTGATCCCGGTCTCGAGGATCTCCTGGGTCGGGGTCAGGTCAGAGGCCTTCGGGGCCGGGCGGTGGATCGGCCAGCGCTCGCCGTCGCCGATCTCGGCGCCATTGTCGATCGGCTCACCGAGCAGGTTGAAGATACGGCCGAGGGTCGCGTCGCCGACCGGGACCGAGATCGGGCCGCCGGTGTCGGTGACGTTGGCGCCACGCTGGATGCCGTCGGTCGCGTCCATCGCGACCGCGCGCACGCGGTCGTCGCCGAGGTGCTGCTGCACCTCGCAGACCAGCTGGGTCGGTTCGCCGTCGCCGTCGCCGCCCGTCTCGATCGTGATCGCCGAGTAGATCTCCGGCAGCTGCTCAGGGAAGACCGCGTCGATGACCACTCCGGTCACCTGCTCGACTCGACCTACATTCGTTCCGTTGGTTCCGTTGCTCTCAGCCATGGGTTCCTTTTCTCGTCTCCAAACTGTGTCGTCGCCTAACCGAGGGCCTCGGCCCCGGCGACGACCTCCAAGATCTGCTGCGTGATCTCCGACTGACGGACCCGGTTCATTTCGAGCGTCAGATCGTCCATGATCGTTTCCGCGTTCTCGGCGGCGTTGCGCATCGCGGTCATCCGCGCCCCCAGCTCGGAGGCGGCAGACTCGAGCAATGCCCGGTAGACGGAGATCGTCACGTACTCGGGAATCAGCCGGGCGAGGAGATCCTCGGGCTCCGGCTCGAACTCCCACTGCGAGCGGTTCTGATCGCCTTCGCCCTCAGCCTCCTCCTCGGCGCCAGCGTCCTGCTCGGCCCCCTCGCCGGTGACCTCCGCCTGCTGCAGCGGCAGCAGGGTCTGGCGCCAGACGTGCTGGGTCAGTGGTGAGACAAAGCGGTTGTAAATCAGTTCGACCCGGTCGACGCCCTCGTCGACGTAGCGGGCGGTCATCTCCTCGCCGATTTCACGGGCGTTGGCAAAGGCGGGGCGGTCAGTGAAGCCGATGTAGGAGCCGGTGATCTCCTGTTTGCGGAAGGTCATCGCCGAGACGCCCTTGCGGCCGACCACGGCGAAGGAGGGCTCGGCCCCCTCGCTGCGCACCCGGGCCGCGGTCCGCATGCCCTCGCGAATGATGTTCGAGTTGAAGGCGCCGGCGAGGCCGCGGTCGCCGGTGACGAGGACGATCCCGACCCGCTCGACTTTCTCGCGCTCGATCATCACCGGCACCCGGGGAATGCCGCCGGCCCGCTCGGCGGCCTGGCGGGTCAGCTTGCGCATCCCCTCCGCGTAGGGCCGCAGATGGTCGATCCGCTGTTCGGCGCGACGCAGGCGCGCCGCCGCGACCATCTCCATCGCCCGCGTGATCTTGTTGATGTTCTTGATCGACGCGATGCGATTTTTGACTTCCTTCTGGCTGGCCATGACGGAACCCGGGCGAAACTACGCCGGGGTGGCCTCCTTGGACTCCTCGGCGGTGCGGCCTGGGGCCTCGCGCTCCTCTTTCGACTTGACGCGGTCGGATTCGCCCGCCTCGAGCGCGTCGCCGTGCTCGTCGAAGTCGGGGCCGAAATCGTCGACGAAGTCGGCGATCGCCTTGCCCAGCTCCTCCTCGTCGGCCTCCTCGAGCTTGCCGCTATCTTCGATCCGCTTCAGCAGCTCGGCCTTCTCGGAGTGCAGGCGGACCCGCAGGTCAGCGAGGAACTCGCCCACCCGCTCGACTTTGATCCGGTCGAGGTAGCCACCGGTGCCGGAGTAGATCGAGGCGACCTGGTCGCCGACCGAGAGCGGTTCGCGCTCTTTCTGTTTGAGCAGCTCGACCAGCCGTTCGCCGCGGGTCAGCGCTTTCTGCGTCTCGGCGTCGAGCTCGGAGCCGAACTGGGCGAAGGCCTCGAGGTCGCGGTACTGCGAGAGGTCGAGGCGCAGTTTTCCGGCGACCTTCTTCATCGCCTTGGTCTGCGCGTTACCGCCGACCCGGGAGACCGAGATGCCAACGTTGATCGCCGGGCGAACGCCGGAGAAGAAGAGGTCGGACTCGAGGAAGATCTGCCCGTCGGTGATCGAGATCACGTTGGTCGGGATGTAGGCGGAGACGTCGGAGGCCTGGGTCTCGATGATCGGCAGCGCCGTCAGCGAGCCGCCGCCGAGGTCGTCGTTGAGCTTGACCGCGCGCTCGAGCAGGCGCGAGTGCAGGTAGAAGACGTCGCCCGGATACGCCTCGCGGCCCGGCGGGCGCCGTAGCAGCAGCGACATCTGCCGGTAGGCGGCGGCGTGTTTGGTCAGGTCGTCGTAGACGCAGAGGGCGGCTTTGCCGTTGTAGAGGAAGTGCTCGCCCATCGCGCAACCCGCGTAGGGGGCGATGTACTTGATCGGGGCCGCCTCGTCGGCGGGGGCGGCGACGATGATCGTGTTCTCCATCGCCCCGTTCTCCTCCAGCGTCTCCTTCAGCTGGACCACGGTCGACATCCGCTGCCCGATCGCGACGTAGATGCAGATCAGGTCCTTGTCCTTGTTGTTGATGATCGTGTCGATCGCGATCGCCGTCTTGCCGGTCTGGCGGTCGCCGATGATCAGCTCGCGCTGGCCGCGGCCGATCGGGATCATCCCGTCGATCGACATCAGGCCGGTCTGGACCGGTTCCTCGACCGGCTGGCGCTCGACCACGCCGGGCGCTTTGAACTCGGCCGGGCGAGTCTCGATGGTGGCGACCTCGCCGCGGTTGTCGAGCGGGCGGCCGAGCGGGTCGACCATGCGACCGAGCAGCTGCTCGCCGACCGGGATCTCGAGCAGGTGGCCGGTGCGCTTGACGGTGTCGCCCTCGACGACCTTGTCCCACGCGCCGAACAGCACGGCGCCGACGTTGTCGGCCTCGAGGTTGAGGGCCAGCCCGGTGACGCCGTGGGGCAGCTCGAGCATCTCCAGCGCCATCACGTTGTCGAGGCCGTGGATGCGGGCGATCCCGTCCGCCACCGAGAGGACGGTGCCCACCTCGGTGAGGTCGGCGGAGTCGGTCTCCAACCCCTCGATTCGCTCCCGCAGAATGCTTGCGATCTCGTCCGGCTTGATCTCCATCGGGTGCTCAGCTCCTCCTTACGCCGCGCTCGCGACGGTCTTTCGAAGTTTCTCCAGGCGACTGCGGATGCTCGCGTCCAAAACCATGTTGCCGACCTGCAGGACGATGCCGCCGAGGATGCCGTCGTCGACGCGGCTCGACAGCTCGACCTGCTCGCCGGTCTGACGTTCGACCTCTTCGCCGATCTTCCTGATCACGGCTTCGTCGAGGTCGACCGCGCTGACCACGGTGACGTCAAGGCGGCGGTTCTCCTTTTTCCAGAGCTCGTCGAGCTCACGGCGGATGCGGAAGATTTCCGGCATCCGGTGTTTCTCGATCAGCAACTCGAGGAAATTGATCAACTCCGGCTCGGCCCCGGAGATCGCCCGTCCCAGGCCCTCGCGCTTCTCGGCGGAAGAGAGGTAGGGGCTGAAGAGGAACACCTGCAGCTCCCGGTTGCGGTCGACCGCATCGGCAAACTGGCCCAGCTGCGACTGCAGCGAGTCGAGCTTGCCTCTGTCCTTGCCGGCCTCGAACAGGGCGTCGGCGTATACGCGGGCGGCCTCGGGCATTTAGTTCTTGTCCGCCCCTGAGAGCGAAGAGAAGTCGACCTCGGCGAGCGCCTCCTCGACGAGCCGTTTCTGGTCCTCGCCGGAGAGGCTTTTGCGGGTGACCTTCTCGGTCGCCAGCACGGTCAGGTCGGCCACCTCGCCGCGGATCTGCTCCAGCGAGCGCCGGGTCTCGGCTTCGATGTCCCGCTTCGCCTGGGCGACCAGCTCCTCGCGTTTCTCGCGGCCGGCGGTCGTCGCCTCGGCTTCGGCGGTCTCGGCCGCTTTGCGCGCCCGGGCCATGATGTCGTCGGCCTGCTCGCGCGCCTCGGCCAGCCGGCCGCGGTACTCGGTCAGCAGCTCGTCGGATTCGCGCCGCTGGCGCTCCGCCGCGTCGATCGACTCGGCGATCGTTTTCGCCCGTTTGTCCAGCGCCTCCTGGATTTTCGGAAAGGCGAACTTGCTCAGGACCCACATCGTGAACAGGAAGAGGACCAGGGTCCAGATCATCAGACCCAGGCCCGGCGACACGAGGAAGCTGCCACCGCCTTCGTCGTGCCCCGCCTCCGCTGCCAACGGCAGGATCGCGGCTATGTAGCCGAGCGGCTCCATCGACCTAGAGGAAGAAGGCGATCAGGCCGAAGATGAACGTGTAGAAGGCCACGGCCTCGGTCAGCGCGAAGCCGAGCCAGCGGATGCTCTGCAGCTCGTCTTTCATCTCCGGCTGACGGGCGACCGACTCGATCTCCTTACCGAAGATGATGCCGATGCCGATACCGGCGCCGATCGAGCCGAGCCCGGCGCCGACGCCGAGCGCGATCGCCTTGCCGGCGGCTTCGATGCCTTCGTCGGATATAGCGGCGACGACAGGGGACAGGTCCATTGGAAAAGTGCTCCTTTTCTAGTGACTGGCGGAGGTTGCTCCGCCGAGATAGATGGCAGTGAGAGTGGAGAAGATAAAAGCCTGCAGGGTGGCGATAAGGCCGACCTCGAGGATGAAGAAGAAGAAGGCGAGCGGGAAGGTGAGCGCGCCGAGCGCGGCGATCCCGAGCAGCACCGCCAGCCCGCCGCCCATGAAGAGCAGCAGCAGGTGGCCGGCGAGGATGTTGGCGAAAAGCCGCACGGAGAGCGAGATCAGGCGGGCGACGTGGGAGACCGCCTCGATCACGAAGATGAAGGCCTTGGCGGCCGGGTTCATGTCCTCGAGGCCAGGCGGCAGCCAGCTCGCCAGGTACTTGATCAAGCCCTTATCGCGGATGCCCTCGACGTGGTAGGAGATCCAGACGACGAGGGTGAGGACGAGCGGGATCGAGAGGTTGGCGGTCGCGGCGTAGATCGCGAAGGAGGGGATTTCGACCCCGAAGACGTTGACCGCGTGCTCGGTGTTGGTCGGCAGCGGCAGGAACCCGATCATGTTCGAGAACCAGATCCAGAAGAACAGGGCTGCCAGAAATGGGAACCATTTGCGCGCCATCCTGGTGTCGAGGCTGCCGCCGGCGATCGTGTTTTTGGTCATGTCGTAGGCGACCTCGATCGCGGTCTGGACCCGGTTCGGCTTCTGCTCCATCCGTTTCGCGATCCACAACATCGTGCCGATCGTCAGCGCGCTGGCCAGGACCAGGTAGAGCACGGCCTTGTTGATCGAGAAGTCGATCCCGCCCAGTTCGAGCGTGATCCACGGTTCCAGTTTGAACTCGTTCTGCGGCTGGAACGATTCGTTTTTGCCGTCGCTGCCGAAGATCAGGAAGAGCAGGATCGCGATCGCGAAGTAGACGCCGAGGCCGATGAAGACCTTCGCCTTGGTGCTCACTACGCCCCCTGTCCCTCGGGCTCGCCGAACAGGTGCGAGATGCCCTGGGCGGCGAAGGAGACGGTGAAGAGGGCGAGGACGAGGACGGCGGCGGCAAGCCCGGCCTCGCGTTCGCTCAGGCCCACGAGGAGCACAGCGGTCGCCATCAGCCAGACCCGGCCCAGCGTCGTCATCCCAGCGATGCCCATCGCCTTCTGACGGTTGCCGGCCTTCAGCTCAGCCCGCACCCGGCTGGCGGCGAGCATCTGCACGCCGCGCTGGACCAGCCAGGCCGCGGCGCCGACGGCGAAACCGAGCATCGGCAGACCTGCCACCAGGAAAACTGCGAAAGCGGCGGCCAGCAGCACTAGGTCGACGTACTTGGGAGGAGACATAGAGTCTTTGAGCGGCTCTTGAACAGCTTGATCAGCTGAAAATCAGTGCCCGGCTCGGGCGAGCGGGCGGACTGGCGACTATATCCGAAAGGCCCCGCGAATGGCTTTCTGAAGCCACTTGTGAGGGTTGCCACTACCCCCGGGAGGGGCTCCGAATCGACCGCCTCGAACTCCCCCGTCTCGGGATCGACCGCGGGGAAGCTGCCGGTCTCAAGCTCCCGCGCGACCGCCTGGTCGACCTCCTGGGCCGCCGGCTCGGCCGCCCCGGCCTGGCGCCGGAGGCTGACCAGCTGGCGCAGCCGCAGCTGGCGCAGGGTGAGGATCTCCAGCACCGAGACGAGGTAGATGCTGGCGGCGATCGCGAGCGCGCCACAGATCAGCATCACCGCGGTCCAGGCGGGATCGAAGCTGCCGTGGTCGTCGCTGTAGGGGACGAAGCGCAGGGCGAGGGCGAGCGCCGCCATCACCAGCGTCCAGCCGTAGAGGTAGAGCAGGGTGCGGCGCTGCGAGAAGCCGATGTTCGCCATCCGGTGGTGGAAGTGCCAGCGGTCGGCTTTGTAGATCGGGCGGCGGTACTTGAGTCGCTTGGCGACGACGAAACCGGTGTCGAGGATCGGCACGGTGAGGATGATCAGGGGCAGGAAGAGGGCGATCACCGCGTTCGTCTTCAGCGCCCCCTGGACGGCGATCACCCCGAGCAGATAGCCGAGCAGGTTGGAGCCGGTGTCGCCCATGAAGGTCTTGGCGGGCGGGAAGCCGTGGCGCAGGAAGCCGAGCGAGGCGCCGGCGGTGAGCGCGGCGAGGACGCCGGCGGCGGTGCGGTCGAGCGAGAGCGCGACCACCGCCAGGGTGACGGCGGAGATCACGCAGACGCCGGCGGCGAGGCCGTCGACGCCGTCGATCAGGTTGATCACGTTGATCACGGCGACGATCCCGATCACCGTGAGCACGTCGCCGAGGTGAACCACGCCCCCCCAGGGCAGGGTGAAGAGGTCGACGGTGCCGGGCGCGAGCCGGCCGAAGAAGGGGATCGTGAAGTTGTCGACCGTGACCCCGGCCGCGACCGGGATGATCACCGCCGCCGCCTGCCCGAGCAGCTTCAGCCCGGGGTTGAGGTCGAAGATGTCGTCGAGGATGCCGATCGCGGCGATCGCGACGGCGCCGCCGAGGATCGCCTCGCTTTCCGCGTCCCAGGGCAGCCAGATCAGGCCGGCGACCAGCACTCCGGCGAGGATCGCGAGGCCACCGAGCTTCGGCATCGGCGCCGTGTGCAGGGAGCGCTCGTTGGGCTCGTCGATCGCGCCGACGCGGACGGCGAGGCGGATCGTCAGCGGCGTCAGCAGCAGCGCCAGCGCTCCCGCCACGAGGAAGGCGAAGAGCGCGTCGAGGTTAGAGGGCATAGCGATCGAACCAGAGGGTAAGCGCCATCAGGCCCCAGAGCTGTCGGCTCAGGTCCTCCCGCCCGGAACAGTGGCGGTCGAGCAGCGGCGCCACCACGGCCGGGTCGAGCAGGCCCTGGCGCTCGAGCGTCGCGGCGGCGAGGGTCTCGCGCGCGAACGGCTCCAGCGGCCCGCGCAGCCAGGCGGCCAGCGGGATCGAGAAGCCCTGCTTGCGACCGTGCACGACCTCGCGCGGCAAGAGGGGCGCCAGCGCCCGGCGCAGCAGCCGCTTCTTCGCGAAGCCGCGCACCTTGAGCCGCGTCGGCAGCGCCAGAGCGAACTCGGCGACGCGCTGGTCGAGGAAGGGAACGCGCAGCTCCAGCGAGTGGGCCATGCTGAGCCGGTCGGTCTTGACCAGGAGGTCGTCGACCAGGTAGATCCCGAGGTCGACGTCCTGCATCCGCGCCAGCGGCTCGGCGCCGGCGGTCTCCGCGT
Organism: uncultured Actinomycetes bacterium; assembly: GCA_963728025.1. Lineage (GTDB taxonomy): Bacteria > Actinomycetota > Thermoleophilia > Solirubrobacterales > 70-9 > VAYN01. The sequence continues at coordinate 681,724 of CAVSIF010000005.1, forward strand.
AGCGCTCGCGGTAGAGGTCGAGCGGGTCCCAGCCGGGGTCGTGCGGCCCGAGCAGGGAGCCGCGCAGCTCGGCCGAGAAGATCTCCTTCCAGCCGTGGTGGCGCTCCAGGGGCGGCAGCTTCGCGGCGCGGGCGAAACGCTTCGCTTTGTAGTCGAACCCGACCCGGTCGTGGCGGCTCGGCAGCGCCTCGATCAGCGGCGAGGCGAGCGCCGCGAGGCGGCCGGCGCGGGGCGCGAGCAGGTCGGCGACGTAGGTGTAGTAGCCGCCGAAGAGCTCGTCGCCACCCTCGCCCGAGAGCGCCACCTTGACCTCACCGGCGGCGAGCTCGGAGACCAGGTAGGTGGGCAGCGCCGAGGAGTCGCCGAACGGCTCGTCGAAGGCCTCGACCAGCCGCGGCAGCAGCTCGACCGCGTCGGGCCGCAGGATCAGCTCGTGGTGGTCGGTGCGGTAGCGCTCCGCGACCTGCCGCGCCCGCTCGAGCTCGTCGAAGCCGCCCTCCTCGAATCCGATCGAGAAGGTCTTCAGCGCTTCCGGAGCCTCGGCCGCGGCGAGCGCCGTGATCCCGCCCGAGTCGACGCCGCCGGAGAGCAGCACCCCGACCGGGACGTCGGCAACCAGGTGGGCGCGGATCGAGTCGCGCAGAACCTCGCGCAGCTCCGCCTCGAGCGCGGCCGCCGGCTCGCCGCGCACCTGTGCGGCGGGGACCGGGGCGGGACGGGCGTAGCGGCGGATCTCCACCTCTCCCCCGCGCCAGGAGAGCAGGTGTCCCGGGGGCAGCTTGCGGGCCTCGGCGAAGATCGTAAGCGGCGCCGGGATCGAGTTGAAAGCGAGATAGGCGGAGACCGCGCGCGGGTCGATCTCGCGCGAGAAGCCCGGCTGTTGAATCAGGGCCTTGCAGCTCCGAGGCAAACGAGAGGTCGCCGCCGATGTCGCGGTAGTAGAGCGGCTTGATCCCGAAGCGGTCCCGGACCAGTAGTAGCCGCTGCTCGCGGTCGTCCCAGAGCGCGACCGCGAACATCCCCCGCAGTCGCTCGGCGAAGCCCTCGCCGTGCTCCTCGTAGAGGTGGACCAGGACCTCGGTGTCGCAATCGGTCGTGAAGTTGTGGCCGCGCCCCTCGAGCTCCCGCTTCAGCTCGCGGAAGTTGTAGATCTCACCGTTCTGGACGACGACGACGCTGCCGTCCTCGTTGGCGATCGGCTGGTGCCCGTGGTCGAGGTCGATGATCGAGAGCCGCCGCGCCGCCAGCGCCACCGGCCCGCGCTCGAACAACCCATCGTCGTCGGGCCCGCGATGAACGAGCTTCGCGCTCATCCGCCCCACGGCCTCGAGGTCAGGCGACCCTTTGGCGCTCGCAATTCCGGCTATCCCGCACATGGGGCGGCAGTCTCGCAGTAGCGGTGGGCGTGAGAGGAGTTGGGGTGCCCTCTACCTTCGCTGGGATTTTCGCCTCAGACATCACGACCATCCTCTTGTAGAAGCACCCGACCCCGCGCGTCTGCAGTTAGGCCCCTATAGCGGGCCTAAATGCAGACGCATGCCTCCCGAGGTTCCAGCGAGTTAGTCCTTCGCTGGAGCGGCCGGGCCGCGGCCGGCGACCTTGGAGACGGTGGCGAAGAGGACGCTGAGGTAGAGGGTGACCGAGCGGTCGGCGATGTACTCCATGTCGTGGGCGAGCTTGTTGGCCCATGACTCCTCCCTGGTGATCCGGGTCTGGGCGAAGCCGGTGACTCCGGGACGGACGACCAGGCGCTGCCAGTACTGGGGGATCTCGCGGCAGAGCTCAGCGAAGAAGGAGGGACGGATCGGGCGCGGGCCGACGATCGCCATGTCGCCGCGCAGGACGTTCCAGAGCTGCGGGACCTCGTCGAGGTGGGTGGCGCGCAGGGCACCGCCGATCCAGGTCCGCTCTTCCTCGGTGCGCCGGGTCAGCTCCTCGCCGTAGTAGGGCCCCAGCCGCTCTTCCGCGTCGGGCTTGAGGGTGCGGAACTTGTACATCCAGAACAGCTCGCCGGCGCGGCCGACCCGGGCGCCGCGGTAGAGCACCGGCCGGCCCGAGCCGAGCGCGATCGCCGCCGCGACCAGCGCCAGCAGCGGTGAGAGCACCAGCAGCACCGAGCCGGAGATGAGGATGTCGAGCGCCCGCAACACGGCGTCAACCGGACGGTGCTCACTCTCGGCGGCAAGCGCGACCAGCTCTTCGAAGCTGGACTCGGCCTCGACCTCTTCTAGGAGGGCGTTACTGGGTGGGACTCGCCGCGCAATGAGGCCCCGACGGTACCGAGAATGGTCTCGACGAGAGCGGTGGGGTCGCGCTTGATCGGCGCAGCCTCCGCGGTTCGCTTCTCCAGCACCAGGGCGCGCGGGTCGGTCAGCGGCCGCAGCCGTCCGGAGCGGATCAGCGCTTCGTCGACCCCGCCGAGCCGGCCGCCGTAGGTGGTGTAGACGGGGGTGCCGAGGGCAGCAGCCTCGCGGTTCATCGTGCCGCCGGCCGAGAGCACGAGGTCGGCGAGGGCGACCAGGCTCTGGGCCTCGACCGCCTGCTCGGGCACGATCAGCGAGGGCAGCGCGAGGCCGGTGATGAACTCGCGCTGGGCCTCGGTGCGTGGCAGGACGACGGCGTGGACGTCGGTGTCCTGCCCGAGCCGCTCCAGCACCTTGGGGAAGAGCGGGTTCGACTTGCGGTGGTAGAGGGAGACGTCGGGGGGCGGGCGGACGACCACCACGACCCGCTCGGTCTCGACCCCGAGCCGGGTCAGCGCCTCCGGGTCCGGCTCGAAGTCGTAGAGGTAGTACTCCTCCTTCAGGCCGGGGTACGGGAAGAGCTTCTCCGGCGTGACCCCGAAGCGGCGCAGCCGCTCGGCCGGGACCGAGTCGGGGAACATCACCCGCTTCGCCAGCCGGCAGCCGATCCGGTGCTGGGTGACCGCGTACTCGTAGTCGTGCATGTTGGCCTCGGGGACGCCGAGCGCGCGGGCGGCGAGCGCGAGGTCGTTGGAGCCGTGGGCGAGCGCGAGGTCGAAGGAGCGACCGCGGCCGTAGCGCAGCATCCCGGCCGTGCGCGCCCCGAGCCGGTAGGCCTTCTGGACGCGGGAGGCGCCGCCGTGGCGGCCGATCGGCGTGTGCGGCATCTCGTGCAGGTCGAGCAGCGCCTGGGTCTGGGCGTAGTCGCGCGAGGTCACCTCGACCGTGTGCCCCTGCCCCTGCAGCCGCTCGATGATCGGGCGCAGCACCAGCACGTGCGCCGGCGCGCTCATGTCGACCCAGATCTTCACCCCTGCACCATATTGCCGGGACCGAGCGTCATCTCAGTGAGATCAATCAGGCCGTTGGGCCTGGAGCCTGTCGATCGGGGCGATCAGACTACTTCGCCGCTGACAGTCCGACAGCCGGGCGCGGGATAGCGCTTCATCAGCTCGTGGACTTCGCCCCGGACTCGCTCGGCCACTTCCTCGTCCTCCGGGGCGGAAACGACTTCGTCCATCCACTCGGCGACCTGGCCCATGTGGTCCTGGTCCAATCCCCGGGTGGTGGCGGCGGGAGATCCGATCCTGACCCCGGAGGGGTCGAAGGGTTTGCGCTCGTCGAAGGGAATCGAGTTCGCGTTGGAGACCATCCCCGCACGAGAAAGGGCGCTGGCGGCTTCTTTGCCGCTGAGGCCCTTCACGGTCATATCGAGCAGAATCAAGTGATTGTCGGTGCCCCCTGAGACCAGCTCGAAACCACGATCGAGCAACCCCGTCGCGAGCGCCTTCGCGTTGGCAACGACCGCGTGTGCGTAGTCGCTGAAGTCGGGTGAAAGGGCTTCTCCCAGGGCCACCGCGATCGCCGCGGTCTGGTGCTGGTGAGGCCCGCCCTGGAGGCCGGGGAAGACGGCCCGATCGATCGCCTTTGCGTGCTCATCACGGCAGAGCAGCATCGCGCCCCTGGGGCCCCGCAACGTCTTGTGGGTGGTCGTCATCACAACGTCCGCGTGCGGGATGGGAGAAGGATGTGCCCCTCCCGCGATCAGACCGGCGAGATGGGAAACGTCCGCGACCATGAGCGCGTTGACCTCATGGGCGATCTCGGCAAAGCCGGCGAAGTCGATCGTCCGCGGCACCGCCGTGCCGCCGCAGAACAGCAGCTTTGGCTGATGGGTCAGCGCCATCTCCCGCACGGCATCCATGTCGACCCTGCCGGTGGCGCGGTCGACCCCGTAGTGGATCGCGTTGAACCAGATCCCGGTGGCGGAGACCTGCCAGCCATGCGTTAGATGCCCGCCCGCGGGCAGGGACAGGCCCATGACGGTGTCGCCTGGCTCGAGGAAGGCGAGATAGATCGCGAGGTTCGCCGGCGACCCGGAATAGGGCTGGACGTTCGCGTGCTCGGCGCCAAACAGCTCTTTGGCTCGCGAGATCGCCAGACGCTCTACCTCGTCGATCACCTCGTTCCCCTCGTAGTAACGACGCCCGGGGTATCCCTCTGAGTACTTGTTCGCCAGCACCGAGCCGTTTGCTTCCAACACGGCGGTAGAGCAATAGTTCTCGGAAGGGATCAGGCAGAGCGAGTTCGCCTGGCGTTCATCCTCGTTTCGCAGCAGGTCCGCGAGCTCGGGATCGGCTATCTCGACAGGGCGGCTCACTGCGGCGATGCTACCAGCGGTGGTCGGTCTGATTTCGCCTCTCTACGGGCGCTGCCTGGGTGGATAGCCTGCCCGGATGCGTTGGATCGCGATGACGATGGCAACTCTCACTTTGGGCGGCGCCCTGGCCGCCGCCAGCCCCGCCGCCGCGGCCGACCCCTGCCACGGCCCCGAAGCCCCCAGCCTGCTCTGCCCCAACCTGCGGATCGGGGCGGCGAGCGAGATCTACCTGCAGGACGGCGGCTCCGGGCGCAAGCTGCTGCGGGCGACCAGCGACGTGCGCAGCCGCGGCCGCGGCCCGATCGAGCTGCGCGGCACCCGCAACGGCTGGCGCACGATGCGCACGGTCCAGCGCATCTACCGGGCCGGCGGCGGCCACCTCGACGCGCGCAGCGGGGCGACGCTCCGCTTCACCGGGGTCGGGGCCTACTTCGGCGGCTTCTACTGGAAGGTCCACCAGCTCGCCCGCTTCGACCTGCGCCGGGTCAAAGACGACGGCACGCTCGGGGGCGTCGTCCGCACCAGCCCCAAGCTCAACTACTGCCTGCGCGACCTCGAGCTGACCCGGCCTGGCCAGCGGGCGCCGAACAGCCGCCACTACCCCGGCTGCAACCAGAACCCCTACCAGGACGGGGTCACGCTCGGAACCTCGGTCGGCTGGTCGGACATCTACCCGGCGCCTTACCACCAGCAGTGGATCAACGTCGCCGGCCTGCGCGGCTGCTTCGCCTTCGAAATGATCGTTGACCCGGAGGAACTGCTCTTCGAGTCGAACGAGGACGACAACACCTCGGTCCGCACCGTGCAGCTGCCCTTCAGGGGCGAGACCGGCTGTCGGTAAGGCGCCCGGCTCAGCCGAGCCCGACCGAGGCGAGGGCGCTCGCCAGGTCGCCCTCGGAAAGCGCCCCCTGGCGCAGGATCGTCCAGCTGCCGTCGGCCTCGATCGCGGTCAGGTCGACCACGGTCGAGGGCAGCCCCGTCAGCTCGCCACCGTCGATCGCGAGGTCGACGCCGGCGACGATCTCCTCGGGGACGTCCGCGAACCGCCCCGGCGCCGGCTCGCCGCTGAAGTTCGCCGAGGTCTGGAAGACCGGGCACATCGCCCCGGCCAGCGGCCCGCCGAGCAACCGCACACCGAGCCGCGCCGGATCCTCGCGACAGGCGAGCGGGTAGCGATGCTCGGGGTTGGCGACGACCAGCGTCACCGGGCCGGGCAAGAGGGCGCTGGCCGCGGCCGCGGTGCGGGGCCCAAGCCCAGCGAGCAGCTCGCGCAGCGCCAGCGGCGAGAAGTACATGACCGCCGAGGGCTTGCCGTCGTCGCGGCCCTTCAGCGCGTGAATGCGAGCGATCGCCGCGGGGTCGAGCGGGTCGCAGGCGAGGCCGTAGAGGCCGTCGGACGGGAAGACCGCGACGCCGCCGCCGGCGATGCAGCGTTCGAGCGCCGCGCGGGCCACCTCGGGGCCATCGCCCTCAATCCCGACGATCTCGGTCTCGGCACCGCCGTCGCCACGAGCGAGGCCGGTCACGCCGGCCGCTCCCCCACCACCACCCGCTCGATCCCAGCCAGGTCGCGGCGGATCTGCGTCCTCGCGAAGCCGGCCTCGTTGAGCAGCGTGGCGACCGCTGCCGCCTGCCCCTCCCCCAGCTCGAGCGCGATCGCTGGCGGTGCGAACGCACTTAGTTCCGCATAGCGGAACAAACTACGTTCGCACGCAGCGATGAGGTCCCGGTAGGCGTCGAGGCCGTCCTCGCCGGCGAGCAGCGCCTCGCGCGGCTCCCACTGCGTGACCTCGGGTTGGAGCGAGGGCCAGTCGCGCTCCGCCACGTACGGGAGGTTGGCGAGGATCAGATCGAACTCCCCAGCCTCGGGCAGGGTGCCCTCGACGAAGCGGACACGGCCCGCGAGGCCGAGGCGCTCGGCGTTCGCTCGCGCCACTTCCAGCGCTCCGGCCGAAGTATCGGTCGCCGTCACCTCGCACCCAGGCAGCTCGTCGGCGACCGCCAGCGCAATCGCCCCCGAGCCGGTACCGACGTCGAGCAACCGCGCCGGCGCTCGCTCCAGCGCCACTTCAACCAGCAGCTCCGTCTCCGGCCGTGGAATCAGCACCCTGCGGTCAACCCCCAGCTCAATCCCGCGAAAGCCTTTCCGTCCCAGGATGTAGGCGACCGGCTCACGCCGCAACCGCCGCCGCACCATCTCCCCAAACGTCCGCGCCGCCCCGGCCGGCACCTCCGCCCCGGAGTCGGCCATCAGCGCCGCCCGCTCGCGCCCCATCGCCTCACCCAGCAGCAGTTCCGCGTCGAGCCGCGGATCCTCCACACCGGCAGCCGCAAGCCCATCAACCGCCGCTCCCAGCGCCTCGCGCACGCTTGCCGCGGCCACTGCCGTCACGCAGCCGACGCGGCGGCCTCTAACCGTTCGCGCTTCTCCTCCGCGGCCAAAGCGTCAGTGAACTCCCCCAGATCCCCCCCGAGCACGCCGTCGAGGTTGTGAGACGTCAGCTTGATCCGGTGGTCGGTGACCCGGCCCTGGGGGAAGTTGTAGGTGCGCACCTTCTCCGAGCGCTCGCCGCTGCCGACCTGGGCCTTGCGCTCGGAGGCGATCTTCGCCTGCTGTTCGGCGATCTCACGCTCGAGCAGCCGCGCCCGCAGCACCCGCATCGCCCGCTCCTTGTTCTGCAGCTGCGACTTCTCGTCCTGCATCGAGACCACGATCCCGCTCGGTTTGTGGGTAATCCGCACCGCCGAGTCGGTCGTGTTGACCGACTGCCCTCCGGGCCCGGAGGAGCGGTAGACGTCGATCTGCAGGTCGTTCTGGTCAATGTCGATCTCGACCTCCTCAGCCTCGGGCAGGACCGCGATCGTCGCGGTCGAGGTGTGGATGCGGCCCTGCGACTCGGTCTCCGGCACCCGCTGCACGCGGTGCGTGCCACCCTCGAACTTGAACACCGAGTAGGCGCCCTCGCCCTTGACCGCGAAAGTCACCTCCTTGAAGCCGCCGGCCTCGGAAGCCGATTGCGAGAGCACCTCGGTCGCGAAGCCGCGCTCTTCCGCGTAGCGGCCCAGCATCTTGTAGAGGTCGCCGGCGAACAGCGCCGCCTCGTCGCCGCCGGTGCCGGCGCGGATCTCGACGATCACGTTCTTGGCGTCGTTGGGGTCGCGCTCGACCATCGCCAGCCGGATCTCCTCTTCAAGCTGCTCGAGCCGGGCCGGTGCCTCCTCGACCACCCTGCGCAGCTCCTCGTCCTCGTCCTCGGCGAGCAGCTCCCGCGCCCCCTCGAGGTCGTCCTTGAGGGTCGCGTATTCGAGCGCCAGCCCACGCGCCGGCTGCAGTTCGCGGTATTCGCGCCCGACCTCGGCGTAGCGCGCCCGGTCCCCGATCACCTCGGGGTCGGACATCTGCTGCTCCAGCTCCGCGAAGCGCGTCTGAATCTGCTCTACGAGCTGCTCGATCACCGAACCAACCCTAGACGGGCGCTACGCCACTATCTCGATGTGCTGCTGCTTAGCGGCCTCCTCGGGGTTCTCCCGGGCCAGCACCGCCTCGAGCGAGGCGATCGCCACCTCCAGCTGCTCTTCGCTCGGCTCACGCGTGGTCAGGTTCTGCAGCATCAGGCCCGGCCACATCACCGCCCGCACCCACGCTTTGCGCCTGTTTTTGCCAGCCCATTTGATCACCTCGTAGGAGAGGCCGGCGATCAGCGGGATGCCGAGGATCCGCGAGAGCAGCAGCCAGTACCACTCGGGCAGGCCGATCGGGGCGAAGACGAAGATCGCCAGCACCATCACGATCAGCAGGAAGCTGGTCCCGCAGCGTGGGTGCAGCCGCGAGTAGAGCTTCGCCCGCGCGGGCACCAGCTCGTCTTCGGCCTCGTAGCAGGAGATCGTCTTGTGCTCGGCCCCGTGGTACTCGAAGACCCGCCGCAGGTCGGGCAGTTTGCTGATCACGACGATGTAGCCGATGAAGATCGCCGTGCGCAGGATCCCCTCGACCAGCCAGAACAGCAGGGCCGAGCCGAGCTCGTCCTTGATCAGGCTGGTCAGCCCGACCGGGACGACGAAGAAGAGGCCGATCGAGAGCAGCAGCGAGAGGAAGATCGTGAAGCCCCAGATCCAGCCGCCGATTTCTTCTTTCTCGCCGTCCTCGTCCTCCTCCATCTGCGCGTTGGCCGAGATCGCCAGCGCCTTGAAGCCGATCTTCAGCGACTCGCCGAGGGCGACGACGCCGCGGATCACCGGCAGGCGCCAGATCCGGTGGCGCTGTGCCCAGGGCTTGATCCCGTCGGACTCGATCTCGATCTCGCCCTCGGGGGTGCGCACGGCGACCGCCCAGACCGAGATCCCGCGCATCATCACGCCCTCGAGCACCGCCTGGCCGCCGACCGGCGCGTCGCGCTTCGCGACCAGGGCGCCATCGGGCATGCGAACGGGGTCTCCCCCGTTGGCGGAGGAGACTGTGGGAGTCTGCGCCGAGCCCTCCGGCGGGCTCACGGCCTACTTCCCGGCCCTGTGCTTGGCGGCGCGGCGCTGGAAGCGCTCGACGCGGCCGCCGGTGTCAACCAGCTTCTGCTTGCCGGTGTAGAAGGGGTGGCACTCGGAGCAGAGCTCGACGTGCAGGTCGGCCTTGGTCGACCGCGTGTAGAACTGGTTGCCGCACGAGCAATGCACGTTGGCAAGGGTGTACTCGGGATGGGTTCCGGCTTTCATCTTCGACCAGTTTAGATCACGCGCGTAATTTGCTCGTTCAGGGGGTTGGGGATCGCCGCCAGCCTGCCGATACGCACCCCAATGACAGCGAGGACAGCGAGCGAAGCGAGCATCCCACGGTCGGGTGGAGGGCGCCTACTGCGCCGCCTGCTCGCGACCCTGCTGCTCGGCGGGACCGCGCTAGTCGCCCTGCATGACTGGCTCGGCCTCGGCGCCGGCCTCCAGATCGAGCCTCGGCGAACCGCTCTACGACGCGGTCGTGCTCGGCGCCGGCCTCGCCTGCCTGCTGCGGGCCTCGGACTACCGCCCGGAGCACACCGCCTGGACGCTGCTCGGCATCGCGATCCTCTGCTGGGGCGCGGCGGAGGTCTACTGGTCGCTCGAGATCGAAGGCAACCCCGACGCCCCCTATCCCTCCCTGGCCGACGTCGGCTACCTCGCCTTCTACCCGTTCGCCTACGCCGGCCTGACCTCGCTGGTCCGCGCCCGCGCCGATGAGATCAACTGGCGGCTCTGGATGGACGGCCTGATCGCCGCGCTCGGCACTGCGGCGCTCGGCACCGCCTTCGTCTTCGACTTCGTCGCCGACAAGGCGACCGGCTCCACGGTCGAAACGGTCACGACGCTCGCCTACCCCCTGGCCGACATCGCGATGCTCTCGCTCGTGGTCGGCGTCATCGCCCTCACCGGCTGGAGGCCCGGGCGGACCTGGTCGCTGCTGCTCGCCGGCCTCGCGGCGATGGTGATCGCGGACATCGCCTTCACCCTGCAGTCGACCGACGCAACCCTGCCCGGCGGCGACTGGGTCGACCCGATCTACCTGATAGCCGCGGTCTGCCTCGCCGCCGCGGTCTGGCAGCCGACCGCGGCGGCGAGCATCACCTCGCCCAGCGACGACCGCCGCGAGATCGTCGTCCCGGCCGTCTTCGCCTCGGTGATGATCGGCCTCTTCGCGATGCGCTACTACGACGCCACCGGGTCGCTCTCGACCGTCCTCTGGGCGGCGACGATGGCGGCGGTGATCATCCGCCTGACGATGAGCGACCGCGAGAACCGCAAGCTGCTCGAACAGGTCCGCACCGACCCGCTCACCGGCCTCGGCAACCGCGGCCGCATGCAGGTCGACCTGGCCAAGGCCTGCGCGCGAGCCGACGCCGAACGGCCGGCGGCGCTCTTCCTCTTCGACCTCAACGGCTTCAAGAGCTACAACGACACCTTCGGCCACCCGGCCGGCGACGAGCTGCTGACACGGCTTGGCTCCGAGCTGCGGGCGGCGGTCGGCGCCGACGGGACCGCCTACCGGATCGGCGGCGACGAGTTCGTGGTCCTGGTCGACCACAGCGACGGCGACCGTGGCGAACGGGTGATGAAGCGAGCCGCGGAAGCACTGACGACCAGCGGCAGGGGCTTCGAGGTCAGTGCCTCCTGGGGCCAGGTGGCGATCCCCGCCGACGCCGAGGCCCCCGCCGAGGCGATGCAACTCGCCGACGTGCGCATGTACGCCCAGAAGGAGTCGCGCCGGGTCGCCCCCGGCGACCCAATCGAGATCGACGCCGGCGAGGGCTCCCTGCGCCTAAGCCGCTCGCGCGACAGCGAAGCTCTCGAGCACGGCCAGTAGCACCGCGGTCACCTCGGCCCGGCCGGCCGGATCGTCCTCCCGGGCGACCAGCATCGCCGCCTCGTCGAGCGCGCCGAGCAGCAAGTGGGCCATCGGCCTGACCGGCAGCTCGCGGATCTCCCCCGCCTCGATCGCCGCGGCGAGGCTGGCTTCGATCAGGCCGAGGCCGTGGGCGGCGCCGATCTCGCGCCAGCGCTCCCAGCCGAGCACCGCCGGGGCGTCGTGGAGGGCGATCTGCCGCAGCTCCGGCTCGGCGCACTCGTCGAGGAAGGCCTCGATCCCGGCCTTCATCGCGGCCAGCGGGCTATCCAGGCCAGAGCCGAGGACGATCCGCGCGACCCGCTCGGTCGATTCCGCCTCGAGCTGCTCGTAGGCGGCCTCGAGCAGCCCGGGCTTGCCGCCGAAGTGGTGGTAGAGGGCGCCCCGGGTGACCCCGGCGGCGCGCACGATCTCCTCGCTGCCGACCGCGTCGTAGCCGCGCTCGGTGAAGAGGCGGCGGGCGGCGGCGATCAGCGCGGCGCGAGTCGCCTCGGTCCGCTCTGCCTGGGTGCGGCGCCTGGTGCCGCTGCCGGACCGGTCCTCTGGCTTGGAATTTACATTCATACTGTATGTATGTTAGAACTAACCGGGACCGGAGCCTAACCACGAGGGGGACGAGATGAGCACGACCAGTGAACGCAAGGAGATCGAGCTTCCGGCGGGTCGGATCCGCTACCGCGAGGCCGGCAGCGGCAAACCGATCGTCTTCGTCCACGGCTACCTGGTCGACGGCCGGCTCTGGGACGGCGTCGTCGACCGGCTCTCCGACCGCTACCGCTGCCTCGCCCCGGACTGGCCGATCGGCGCCCAGCAGATCGCGATGAAACCCGACGCCGACCTCTCCCCCTACGGGATCGCGGCGCTGATCGACAGCTTCCTCGCGGCGCTCGACCTCGACGAGGTGACGATCGTCGGCAACGACTCCGGCGGCGCGATGTCTCAGGTGCTGGTGACCCGCCACCCGCAGCGGATCGGCCGCCTGGTGCTGACCAACTGCGACACCCACCAGAACTTCCCCCCGGGGCCGTTCAAGGCGCTGCCGCCGCTGGTCAAGCTGCCCGGCGGGATGGACCTGATCGCCGCCCCGTTCCGGATCGGCGCGATCGCCCGCGCCGCCTTCCGGCCGTTCACGAAGCGCCCGATCCCGCCCGAGCTGATCGCCTCCTGGATGGAGCCGAGCCTGCACGATCCCGACGTCAAGCGCGACACCAAGAAGGTGACGGTCGGGATGCACAGGCGCTACACGCTGGAGGCAGCGGAGAAGCTGAAAACCGCCGAGCTGCCGGTCCTGCTCACCTGGGCCCCCGGCGACCGCATCTTCCCGCTCAAGTACGCCGAGCGACTCGCCCGCGAGACGCCGAACGCGCGCCTCGTCCAGATCCCCGACGCGCGCACCTTCGTGCCGCTTGACCAGCCGGGCCGCCTGGCCGAGGAGATCGCCGGGTTCGTCGGCCCCTAGCGGTCGATGGGCCGATTTCCCTCCATATAGGCGGGTTTTCGGCCCATCGATACGCGGAGACCGAACAGGCGTTCCCAAAATTCGCAAAGTGCACGTTTTTCGTCCGACCGGGGGGTGAGTCTTCCTCAAACCCCTACAGGACGGGAGAGCTAGTGACCAAGCAGATCTTCGACCAGGAGCGTCCGCGCAGCACGATGGCGCAGCTTCTCGACGAAGCCTTCGCCGGTTGCGATCAGTGGACCGTCGTCGCGGCACCGCCGCGGCGCAGCAGCATCGAGCCCAGCCCCCGCGCCTCGAGCTCCTCGAGGACGATCGGCAGCGCGGCGACGGTGCCGACCCAGGCGCCCGGCGCGCTGTAGTAGTCGGCGTCGTGCAAGAGGACGACGTCCCCGGCCCCGAGGCCCGGTGGTTGCGCGACGCGCGATCGCACGGCGCGACCTAGTCGTTGCACCGGGTTACTGGCGTTCCCGCCGACGAGCCTCGCCGTAGTGCATTACCACCCTGGAGACGACGTCCGCGCTCACGATCAAGGGAACCAGCGCACCGAGCGTCAGACCCGGCCCCCTGACGCCCAACGCAGCGAGGCCGAGAACTCCGACTCCGGTGAAGAAGAGGGAGCCAATCGAGATGAGAGCGAAGGCTCTTCCTTCATTCATATACCCATCCTATCGATGAATGCAGACAAAACAACTACAAAGATTCCAATACGGAGGCCGGTTAACCCACCTCTCACGGTCGCCTGCCGAACCTCTTGCTCGGGCGCCCCGCGCAAGACCGGCCCCGCGTGCGCAAGAAATCCAGACACCGCAATCATGCCGGCCAAGACTCCAATGGCGGCACCGAAATCAGCGGAGATCGAGGCGACGGGGAACATCGCCCAACCCTAGGAATGCAGTTCGCACAGCTGGCGCGCAGATCACGCCAGCTGTGTCTCGAAAGTCCTACGTCTCCTGGTACAGAGGCCCGTCGCCGCCCTCGGGCAGGGTGAGGCGGCCGCCCTTGGCGGTGATCGCGCCGCACTGGACGCAGTTGGAGGCGGTGACGTGGACGTCGACCGTGGCGGCGCCGTTCTCGAGCTGCTCGTCGGGGATCTCGTAGACCTGGGCGGGGCACATCGAGACCCAGGTCTGGGCGATCTCACGCGGGACCTTGGCCTGGATCCGGACGTGGTTGGGAGCGTCGTCGCGGGTCGCGTTGCCAGAGAGGAAGACCGAGTCGAGCTTGTTGAAGGTCAGCTCGTTGTCGGCCTTGACGTACTTGTCGCCGGCCCTGTCGATGCTCATCGGAACCTCGGAGTCGTGCTCCTGCTTCCAGTGGCCGCCGGGGAAGTTGCCTTTCGTGACCGTCATCGCCGAGGCGAGCGCGCCGCCCATGAAGAAGCCTTTGGAGAAGGGCTGGCGCATGTTGCGCGATTCGTAGAGGTCCTTCTCGATCAGCGAGTTGTGGACCTTCTCGTCATAGGCCTCGAAGTTGACCGCGTCGATGTCCTGCTTCAGCGACTCGACGATCGTCTCCGCCGCGTACATCCCCGCGTGCATCGCGTAGTGGACGCCCTTCAGGGTCGGCACGTTGACCATGCTGGCGGCGTCGCCGGCGACGACCATGCCGGGGACCGCGAGGCGCTTGGGCATCGCGAAATAGCCGCCGGAGGGAATCGTCTTGGCGCCCCAGGCGACCCGCTTGCCGCCCTCGAGCAGCTTCTTGATGAAGGGGTGGGTCTTGAGCAGCTGCAGGGCGTCGTGGACCGAGAAGGTGGCGTCGGTGTAGTCGAGCCCGGCGACCAGGCCGATGCAGAGCTTGTCGTCCCCCATCGGGTAGATGAAGCTGCCGCCGAACTCGTTGAAGCGCGGCGATTTGCGCAGCGGCCAGCCCATCGTGTGGATCACCCGGTCGAGCGGCTCCTTCACCTCCCAGACCTCTTTCACCCCAAGCTCCCAGCGCATCGGGTCGGCGCCGTGCATGTCGAAGTAGTCGTAGGCGGCGTAGGTGAGGTGGCCGACGGTGCCCTCGGCGAGGACCGTCGCCTTGGCGACGACGTCGGAGCCGGGCTCGAAGTTGCCGAGCTCTTCGCCCTCCTTGCCGCGGCCGCGGTCGCCGGAGCGCACGCCCTTGACGACGCGATCTTCGACCAGCAGCTTGGTCGCGGCCGTCTCGGAGAGGATGTAGACGCCGGCTTCCTCGGCTTTGTCGGCGAGGAAGCGGCCCAGTTTCGAGACCGAGGTGACGTAGTTGCCGTGGTTCTTGAAGTTCGGCGGCATCGGTTTCAACGGCAGCGCCGCCTTCGAGGTCAGCAGGTAGACCGCGTCCTTGGTCACCTCCTGGTAGACCGGCCACTCCTCCTTCGGCAGGTCGGGGAACAGCTCTTCCATCGCCGAGGGCTTCATGTTGGCGCCGGAGAGCAGGTGCGCGCCGGCGACTTTGCCCTTCTCGATCACCGCCACCGGGACTTCGCCGAGCTTCTCGGTCAGCTCCGGCTCGTTCTCCAGGAGCTGCATGACTTTGTTGGCGCAGGCGAGGCCCGCGGGCCCGCCGCCGACGATCGCGACTCCTACCTCGATTCGATCGTCCGGGGCGTCGGTCGGGGGACCGATCGCCTCGGCGGAATCGAACGGCGGTGGGAACTCGCTCGGCGCGACGGCGGGCATCTGGCTCAGCCGCCCTTCTTCGCCTTGATCGCCTCGGTCAGCTTGGGGACGATCTTGTGCAGATCGCCGACCACGCCGAGGTCCGAGAACTCGAAGATCGGCGCGTTCGGGTCCTTGTTGATCGCGAGGATGTTCTCCGAGTTCTGCATCCCGACCTTGTGCTGGATCGCCCCGGAGACGCCGGCCGCCAGGTACAGCTTCGGCGCGACCGTCTTCCCGGTCTGGCCGATCTGGGCCGCATAGGGGTACCAGCCGGCGTCGACGACCGCACGGGTCGCGGCGACGGCGCCGCCCATCGACTCGGCCAGCTGCTCGCAGAGGTCGAAGCCCTCTTTGGCTCCGAGGCCGCGGCCGCCGCCGACCAGGATCTCGGCGTCCTCGATGTTGACGTCGGCGCCGCGCTGCTCGCCGCGCTGCACCATCGTCGCCTTGGTCGACCACTCCGAGAAGCTCGACGTCGACGTCGACGACCTCGGCCGAGCCGCCGCTCTCCTTCGCGTCGAAGGCGTTGAGGCGGCCGATGATGATCCCCGGCTCGCTGACGTAACCAACGTCGGCGATCTCGGAGTCCTGCAGGATCGGGCGCTCGGCGACCAGCTTGCCGTCCTGCACCTTGACCTCGGTGACCTCCATCGTCACGCCGGCGTTGAGGCGGGCGGTGAGGCCGGCGCCGATCTCGAAGCCGAGCAGGCCGCCGCCGAAGAGGGCGTAGGAGATCCCGTTGTCCTCGATCACCTTCGCCATCGCGTCGACGATCGGCTGGGCCAGGCCCTCCGGCACGCTCTTCGCGCGGTAGACCTTGGCCGCGCCCCAGTTGCCGAGCGAGGCGCAGGCGTCGTCAGCGATCTCGCCGACGACCAGCGCCGCCGCCTCGCCGCCGATTTCGCCGGCCAGCTTGGCCGCCTCGGAGATCGCCCCGAGCGAGTTCTTGTTGAAGTTGCCCTCGTCGTCGTGGAGGGCGTAAACCAGGATGCCTGCCATCTAGATCAGCTTCCTCTCGTCAAGCCAGGCGACGATCTTTTCGACCGTCTCGTTGGTGTCCTCGTCCTCGATGATCTCGCCGGCCTCCTTGGCGGGCGGCGGGTTCAGCGCCAGGACCTTGGTCTTCGAGCCGCTCTCGCCGACCATGCCGCCGTCGATGCCTACGTCGCCGGTCGCCTTCGCGTCGAGTGGTTTTTTCTTCGCCCCCATGATCGCTTTCAGGCTCGGGTAACGCGGCTCGTTGATCGCGTCCCCGACGCTGATCACGGCGGGCAGCTGGATCTCGACGGTGTCGTACCCGTACTCGGCCTGGCGCTCGCAGCGCAGCTTGCCGTCGGTGACGTCGATCTTGATCACCTGGGTCAGTGAGGGCATCTTCAGGTGGTCGGCGACGACGGCGCCGATCGTGTAGCACTCGCCGTCATCGGACTGCTGGCCGAGCAGGACCAGGTCCGGGCTCTCGGACTCGAGCACTTTCGCCAGCGAGTAACCGGTAGCACAGACGTCCGAGCCCTGCAGAGCGTCGTCGGAGAGGTGGACCGAACGGTCGGCACCGAGCGCGACCGCCTTGTGCAGGGCGCGGACGGCGGAATCGGGGCCCATCGTCACGGCCACGACTTCCTCGAACCGGGATCGCCCCACCCTCCTTGATCTGCATGGCCGCCTCGAGGGCGTGCGTATCGAAGGGATTGAGGTTTTTCTCGCCGCCACGGTCGAGGCGCATCGTGTTGGGGTCGATGCGCTTCTGTACCGCGGCGTCCGGAACCTCCTTGACCAGGACGCAGATCTTCAAGTGAAGCCTCCTTGGGGAAACGATTCTCAGGTGGTCGCGGGCTGCGGTGTGCGCCTCGCGGGCCGGTTGCGGCCGGGCATGTTATCGGTTGCGGGCGACTGGTTGATTGACCAGTCAATCGGGGCGCCGGGCCCCTGCCTCAACCGGCCAGCTCGTGACGCTCCTTGGCCCCGGCGCTGATGAACTCGACGATGTCGTCGGTGCCGGCGCCGGGAGTGAAGACCTCGGCGACGCCGAGCTTCTTCAGCTCCGGGATATCGTCGGCGGGGATCGTGCCGCCGACGGTTACGAGGACGTCGTCGACGCCCTGCGCGGCGAGCAGCTCGACCACTTTCGGGACCAGGGTCATGTGGGCGCCGGAGAGGATCGAGAGGCCGACCGCGTCGGCGTCCTCCTGGATCACGGTCTCGGCGATCTGCTCGGGAGTCTGATGCAGCCCGGTGTAGATCACCTCCATGCCGGCGTCACGCAGGGCGCGGGCGATGATCTTGGCGCCGCGGTCGTGGCCGTCCAAGCCGGGCTTGGCGACGACGACGCGGATCTTGCGGGCGGTTGCGGCCTCCATCAGCGGCGGCAAGCCTAGAACACCGGGCTCTCGGTGTAGGTCCCGAAGACCTCCTGCAGCGCCGCGATCATCTCGCCCTCGGTGGCGCGGGCGCGGGCGGCGGCGAGGATCGGCTCCATCAGGTTGGCCTCGCCGGCGGCGGCTTGTTTGAGGTCGGCGAGGGTGCGCTCGACGGCGGCGGCGTCGCGACGGGCGCGGGTCGCCCGCAGGCGCTCGACCTGCCTGCCTTCGAGCGCCGGGTCGATCTTCAGGATCGGGGTCGCCTCTTCGTCGTCCTGGGTGAAGTCGTTGACGCCGACGACAATCCGCTTGCGCTCGTTCAGCTCCTGCTGGTAGGTGAAGGAGGCGTCGGCGATCTCACGCTGGGGGAAGTTGCGGCGGATCGCCTCGACCATCCCCCCCAGCTCGTCGATGCGCTCGAAGTAGCCGTAGGCCGCGGCCTCCATCTCGTCGGTCAGCTTCTCGACGAACCAGGAGCCACCGAGCGGGTCGGCGGTGTTGGTCACCCCGGACTCGGTGGCGATGATCTGCTGGGTGCGCAGGGCGACGCGGACCGCCTCCTCGGTCGGCAGGGCAAGCGCCTCGTCGTAGGAGTTGGTGTGCAGCGACTGGGTCCCGCCGAGCACTGCCCCGAGCGCCTCCAGCGAGGTGCGGACGATGTTGTTCAGCGGCTGCTGGGCGGTCAACGAGACGCCGGCGGTCTGGGTGTGGAAGCGCAGCCGCATCGACTCCTCGCGCTTGGCCCCGTAGGTCTCCTTCAGCTCCCGGGCCCAGATTCGCCGCGCCGCCCGGTACTTGGCGATCTCCTCGAAGAAGTCGACGTGGGCGTTGAAGAAGAAGGAGAGCCGCGGGGCGAAATCGTCGACGTCCATGCCGCGCTCGATCGCCCGCTCGACGTAGGTGAAGCCGTCCTTCAGGGTGAAGGCGAGCTCCTGCTGGGCGGTCGAGCCAGCCTCGCGGATGTGGTAGCCGGAGATCGAGACCGGGTGCCAGCGGGGCATGTTCTCCGTGCACCACTCGATCATGTCGGTGACGAGCCTGAGCGCGGGCTCGATCGGGAAGCACCACTCTTTCTGGGCGATGTACTCCTTGAGGATGTCGGTCTGGATCGTCCCCCCGAGCTTCTCCGGCGGCACGCCCTGGCTCTCACCGACCAGCACGTAGTAGGCGAGCAGGATCGCCGCCGGCGCGTTGATCGTCATCGAGGTGGTGACGCCGCCGAGCGGGATGCCGGCGAAGAGCTCCTCCATGTCGTCGAGGCTGTCGACGGCGACGCCCTCGCGGCCGACCTCGCCGAGGCTGCGGGCATGGTCGGAGTCGTAGCCCATCAGGGTCGGCATGTCGAAGGCGGTCGAGAGCCCGGTCTGGCCGTGATCGAGCAGGTAATGGAAGCGCTCGTTGGTCTCCTTGACCGTGCCGAAGCCGGCGAACTGGCGCATCGTCCAGAGCCTGCCCCGGTGCATCGAGGGGTAGGGACCCCGGGTGAAGGGGTACTCGCCCGGGCGCCCGACCCGCTGCTCGAGGCCGGGGTCGAGGTCATCCTCGGTGTAGAGCGGCTCGATCTCCTGACCGGAGATGGTCGAGAACTCAGCCTCGCGCTGCTTGAACTCGGGCCTGTCCCTGGGCTCGATCGCCATCGCGCCAGTCTAGATCGTCCCTGTGGCGCTTTTGTCAACCCATGGTTTGCAAAAGCGCCACCGCGCGTCAGCGTCGCACCGCGAAGCGGCGCGGCGGCGGCTTGCGGCGGGCAGCGGCCCTCCTGGCGCTGACTCCGAGCGCCGTCGCGACCACGGTCACCGCGAGCGCGAGCAGGCGGCGGCCGAGGCGCTCGAAGCGCAGCGTCTGCCAGCCCTCTTCCCTGGCGATCGCGGCCAGCGGTGGGTCGGGGTTGACCGCGACCGGGTTGCCGACCGCGCGCAGCATCGGCAGGTCGGAGAGCGAGTCCGAGTAGGCGTAGGAAGCGTCGAGGTCGATCTCATGGCTCTCCGCGAATGCCTCCATCGCCTCGACCTTGCCGGGCCCGTAGACGAACGGCCCGTCGAAGCGGCCGGTGAAGCTGCCCTCGGGCCCGACCTCGTAGCGGGTGCCGATCCCCCCCTCCATCCCCAGCACCCGGGCCAGTGACTCGACCACGTCGTTGCCGGCGGCGCTGACGATGAAGGTCGGGCGGCCAGCGTCCTGGTGGGCGTGGACCTCGGTCAGCATCTCCGGGTAGACGCGGGGCAGGATCGCGGTCATCACCGCCGGGCCCATCCGCTCGACCGTGACCGCCGACACGCCCGTGATCAGCTCGCGCGCGACCCGCAGCACGTCGCTCGTGCGCTCGTCGGTGGTCCCGCGCAGGCGGTAGCGCAGATGCTCGACCCCCCAGCTGGCGAGCTGGCGGCGGCTGACGATCCCCTGCTGGGCGGCGACGCGGGCGAACTGCATCCCCGACGACCCCGCCATCAGGGTCTTGTCCAGATCGAAAAAGGCAGCAGCCCGCTGCAACGGCTTAGACCTCGATCACGATCGCGTCGCCCTGGCCGCCGCCGGAGCAGATCGCGGCGACGCCGAGGCCGCCGCCGCGGCGGCTGAGCTCGTGCACGAGGGCGCCGACGATGCGGGCGCCCGAGGCGCCGATCGGGTGGCCGAGCGCGATCGCGCCGCCGTTGACGTTGACCTTGTCCTCATCGACGCCGAGCATCCGCACCGAGTTGAGGGCGACCGAGGCAAAGGCCTCGTTGATCTCCCAGAGGTCGACCTCCTCCGGGCTCTTGCCGATCTTCTCGAGCGCCTGCTTGGCGGCGTTGGCGGGGGTTTTCGCCAGGTAGGGGAAGTCGTCGGCGACGGTGCCGTAGGCGAGGATCCGGGCCAGCGGGGCCTTGCCCGCGCTCTGCGCCCACTCCTCGGAGGCGACCACGATCGCGCCGGCGCCGTCGTTGACGCCCGGGGCGTTGCCGGCGGTGTGGGTGGCGTCATCGCCACCGATCGCCTTCAGCTTCGCCAGCGTCTCCAACGTCGTGTCGGGGCGGATTGCCTCGTCGGCCTCGACCGTGCTCTCGCCCTTGCGCGACTTGACGGTGACGCCGACGATCTCCTCGGCGAGGCGGCCGGCGTCGGTCGCCTCGGCGGCGAGCCGGTGCGAGCGCTCGGCGAAGCGGTCCATGTCGACGCGGGTGATCTCGAGCTCGTTCGAGACCTCGCTCGCCTCGTTGATCATCTGCTTCTCGGTGAAGGGGTTGGTGAGGCCGTCGTGGGTCATCGCGTCGATCGCCTTGACGTCGCCCATGCGGAAGCCGAAGCGGGCGCCGGGGAGCAGATACGGGGCCTGGCTCATCGACTCCATGCCACCGGTCACGGCGATCTCGGTGTCCCCGGCGCGGATCGCCATGTCAGCGATCCCGAGCGAGCGCATGCCCGAGGCGCAGACCTTGTTGATCGTCTCCGAGGGAACCTCCTTCGGGATGCCGCCCTTGATCTGGGCCTGGCGCGAGGGGATCTGGCCCTGGCCGGCCTGGAGGACCTGGCCGAAGACGACCTGCTGGACCTGCTCGGGGTCGACGTTCGAGCGCTCCAACGCCGCCGCGATGACCTCGCCGCCGAGGTCGGTGGCGTCGAGCGAGGAGAGTGCCCCGCCCATCTTGCCGAAGGGGGTACGCGCGGTTCCGAGGATGACTGAGCTGGGCATCTACTGCCTTTCTTCTGCGAGGTCGTTGGGTCCGATCCAGCGGGCGCGAGGCCCGGACGGGAAGATACCGGGAGGTACCAGCCCACCACTTGCGAGCGCATAGACTCGCGCCCGATGAAGGTCGAGGTGCGTGAGGGCGAGCTGACCGCAGCGGGAGCCGAGCTGGCGGTCGTCGGCCTGCACGAGGGCGGGTCGCCGCCGAGCGCGGTTGCCGCGCTGCCCGGCGCCGCGGACGCTCCCAGCGGCTTCAAAAAGCGGGCGCTGCTGCGCTCCAGCGAGGGCTGGGTGCTGATCGTCGGCCTCGGCAAGCGCGAGGAGGCGGACGCCGAGCGTCTCCGGGTCGTGGCCGCGATCGCGGCCAAGGAAGCGGCGCGGCTGGAAGCTGGCTCGGTCGCCTGGGCGCTGCCGGAGAGCGCCGACGACAACGCCGCGGCGGAAGCGCTGGTGACCGGCACGATCCTCGGCTCCTACCGCTACGAGCGCTTCAAGGGCGCCGACCCCGACGACCCTCCCCCGTCCGGCATCGAGTCGCTGACGCTGCTGGCACCGGATGCGGTTACCGCGGCGGCGGAGACGGCTCGCGCGTACGCCGAGGCGGCGAACCGCGCCCGCGACCTGCAGATGACGCCGGCCAACGTCGCCACGCCGAGCTTCCTGGCCGGGCGCGCCGAGGAGATCGCCGCCGCCCACGAGCGGGTCACGGCCGAGGTGCTCGGGCCGGAGCAGATCGCCGCCAAGGGGATGGGTGGCCTGGTCGCGGTCAGCCGCGGCGGCGGTGAGCCGGCGCGGCTGATCGTCCTCCGCTACGCCGGTGGCGGCCCCGGCCCGACCCTGGGCCTGGTCGGCAAGGGCGTCACCTTCGACACCGGCGGCATCTCGCTCAAGCCGGGAGCCGGGATGCACGAGATGAAGTACGACATGTCGGGGGCGGCAGCGGTGCTGGAGAGCGTCGCCGCGATCGCCGAGCTCGGCCTCGCGGTCGACCTCGTCGCGATCGTGCCCGCGACCGAGAACATGCCCTCGGGAACGGCGGTCAAGCCGGGTGACGTGATCACCCAGTACAACGGCAAGACGGTCGAGGTCAACAACACCGACGCCGAGGGCCGGCTGATCCTCGCCGACGCGCTCGCCTACGCGGTCGAGCTCGGGGCCGAGCGGCTGGTCGACCTCGCCACCCTGACCGGCGCCGTGACGATCGCGCTCGGCTCGACCTACGCCGCCGTGATCTCCAACGACGACGAGCTCGCAGCCGCGGTCGAACGGGCTGGCAGCGAGAGCGGCGAGCTGGTCTGGCGCCTCCCCCTCCACCCCGAGTTCAAGGCGCTGATGAAGGGAACCGTCGCCGACCTCTCCAACCTCGCCTCGAAGCGCAAGGCCGGGACGATCACCGCCGCCTCCTTCCTCGAGGAGTTCGTCGGCGAGACGCCCTGGGCGCACGTCGACATCGCCGGCGTCGCCTGGGACGTCGGCCGCGAGTACACCGGCTCCGAAGCCAGCGGCTTCGGCGTCCGCCTGCTGGTCGAGCTGGCGCGCCAAGAGCCCGCCTAGGCCTCGCCGAGGATCATGCTCGTCGCCGTACCCGAGGCGAGCAGCTTGCCGCTGTCGGCGGCGGTCAGGGTCGCCTCCGAGGTCGCCTGTTTGCGGCCGCGGTAGAGGACGCTCGCCTCGCAGAGCACGCGGCCGGTGTCGCGGGTGATCGGCCGCACGTACTTCGCCTCGAGGCCGAGCGAGGTGTAGCCGACGCCGGCCGGCAGCGTCGTGTGGACGGCACAGCCGAGGGCCGAGTCGAGCAGGGTCGCGGCGTAGCCGCCGTGGACGACCCCGATCGGGTTGTAGTGCTCCTCGCCAGGTTCGCCCTCGAACACGACCCGCCCCTGCTCGAGCTCGACCGGGCGCAGCCGCATCGTCACCGCGATCGGGGGCGGCGGCACCTCGCCGCGAACGACGGCGGACATGTACTCCATGCCGGTCATCGTCGCCCCGGCGGCAGCGGTCGACACCGGGTCCTGCCAGACCAGGGTGCGGCTGCGGGAGGCCTCCGGGCTCTCGGCCGCGAAGGCTTCGGCGACGCCGAGCGCGGTGCCCTCCGGGGCGACGACGAGGCCGTCGGCGCCGTTGTCTTTGGCGCTGCTCACCGGCCGCCCCTCCGGGTGGCGAGGGGGGTCTGCCGACCAGGTCGCGCCCCGCCCGGGTAGAGCAGGTCGGCGGTGATCTCGGCCTGGGAGATGGCGATGCGCGGGGCCTTGTGCTGGTGCCGGTTGCGGTGTCTTGGAATCAGCCTCATCTGGGCCTCCATTCGACTTGTCGGGACTTGGTTGCTTCAAGCAACCGATGTCTGGCGCCACCCTACCGCAGTCAGTTGCTTGATGCAACCAAGTGTGCGAAGATCACACCCGTGCTGCGCCGCGACTATCCGAACCAGCTCTGCTCGATCGCCAACTCGCTGGAGGTGATCGGGGAGCGCTGGTCGCTGCTGATCGTCCGCGACGTCTTCAACGGCAACCGCCGCTTCGGCGAGATCCAGGCCTCGCTCGGAGTCGCCCGCAACGTCCTCTCCGCCCGCCTGCAGCGGCTGGTCGACGAGGACATCCTCGAGCGCCGCCAGTACCAGGAGAGCCCGGCCCGCTACGAGTACTTCCTGACCGAGAAGGGCCTCGACCTCTGGCCGACCCTGATCGCCCTGCTCAACTGGGGCGACCGCTACTCCCCCTCCCCCGGCGGCCCGCCGAAACTGATCCGCCACAAGGTCTGCGGCGGCCACGTCAGCGAGCGCGGCATCTGCGAAGAGTGCGGCCAGGTCCTCCACGCCCGCGACGCGATCCAGATCCCGGGTCCGGGACGCACCGCCGCGCTGGCGGCGGCCAGCGCGGCCGCCAAAGACTTCCCCTAGCTCCTTTCCTTTTCTTCCCCATCCCGCTTCTTCTGCACGTCAGCGAGGACGATGTACTCCTCGACCATCAACTGATCCTTGATTCGGTTGGCGGCACGCTTCATCGCGATCAAGTCATCGAGCGAGGCAACACGAACCGGAATGCCATGGACCTCCATCTCCTGCCCAGCAGCTGCCAGTTTCTCGTAGGAGCGAGCGCCTGCCGCGTCGGCGAGGATGTCGAAGTCGCCATAGGGAGTGATGAAGGTGAAGTTGGCCCCGTTTTCGATCGTCTGCTCATCGAGCATGAAGGGAAGGTCTGGGGGCGCGCCGCGCAAGCGGACTCCGATCTCTTGCAACGCGGCGACGAGCCGCGACACGTTGGCGCGGCCGCGGGCGTACACGATGTCGAGGTCATAGCTCGGATATGAGGACCCCTGCGCGATCCCAGCCATCCCGCCGATCAGGACGAAGTCCACACCGTGGCGAACAAGCGGCTCCAGCAACTTTGGGAGTTCGGGAGCCTTCTGCGGTAAGGATCGGTCGATCATGAGGACCATCCGGGTCGCTTCGGATTCGGGCTCATCCCGATCACCTGGTTCGCAAAGGCGACGCCGTAGTCCAGACGGTCGGACGGCGAATGTCTCAACCGCTCCCAATTGAGCGTGGCATCGATGCCGGAATCGCGCTCTTGTGACGACAGCTCGAGATCCTCACCGATGAGGTAGAGCAGTTCCCAGAGCGTGTCGACCGACGGAGAGACGCGTCCGGACTCGATTCGCGAGATCGCCGACTGGGTGGTCCCGGCCCTGATCGCCAGCGATTGCTGGGAGACACCGCGGCGATGACGCGCTTCTCTTAGAAGCTCACCCGGGGGAAGCCCAGAACGACGATTCGCAGGATCAAGGGATACCATGTTCGATGTATTTATAGCATATATGTACTTATTGCTTATTTGCTATAGATCCTATCCCGCACCGCCAGGAGCCGAAGCGCGTTACCGTTGGCCAGACAGCCAATCGGGTGAGCGAGCGAGGAGGATGGGCATGGCGACTGCGGCGGAGCTTCAGGTGCGGGACAGGATTTTCATCGGCGGTGAGTGGGTGGAGCCGGCGGGGGCGGAGCCGATCGAGGTGGTCAACGCGGCCACCGAGGAGGTGATGGGCACGGTCCCGGCCTGCTCGCCCGAGGACGCGGACCGGGCGGTCGCCGCGGCTCGCGCGGCCTTCGACTCCTGGTCCCAAACGCCCCGGGAGGAGCGGGCGGGCTATCTCTCCGCGATCGCCGCCGGGCTGGGCGAGCGCAGCGAGGAGATCGCGGCGACGATCACCCAGGAGCTGGGGATGCCGCTGAAACTGAGCCAGATCATCCAGGTCGGGCTGCCGACCGGCCAGTTCGCGGCGATGCCCGGGCTGATGGAGGAG
Source organism: uncultured Actinomycetes bacterium (assembly GCA_963728025.1). Lineage (GTDB taxonomy): Bacteria > Actinomycetota > Thermoleophilia > Solirubrobacterales > 70-9 > VAYN01. The sequence continues at coordinate 707,117 of CAVSIF010000005.1, forward strand.
ATCGCCTGGGAGGAGGAGATCGGCAACTCGCGGGTGCTGCGCGAGGCGGCCGGCGTGGTCGGCGCGATCACCCCCTGGAACTACCCGCTGAACCAGATCGCCGCCAAGGTCGCCCCCGCCCTCGCCGCCGGCTGCACGGTGGTCCTGAAGCCGAGCGAGGTGACGCCGCTGAACGCCTTCCAGCTGGCCGAGGTGATCGAGGCCGCCGGCCTGCCGCCGGGGGTCTTCAACCTCCTCACCGGGACCGGCCCGGTGGTCGGCGAGGCGATCGCCGCCCACCCCGGCGTCGACATGGTCTCCTTCACCGGCTCGACCCGGGCCGGCAAACGGGTCAGCGAGCTCGCCGCGGCGACGGTTAAGCCGGTCGCGATGGAGCTCGGCGGCAAGTCGCCGAACCTGATCCTCGACGACGCCGACCTCGCCCGGGCGGTCCCCGACGGGGTCGCCAAGTGCTTCCTCAACTCGGGCCAGACCTGCTCGGCCCTGACCCGGATGCTGGTCCCGCGCGCGAAGCTGGCCGAAGCGGAGGAGATCGCCACGGCGACCGCCGAGAGCTTCACGCCGGGCGACCCGTTCGCCGAGTCGACCCGGCTCGGGCCGCTCGTCTCCGCGGTCCAGCGCGAGCGCGTGCGCGGCTACATCGAGAAGGGCGAGGCCGAGGGCGCGAAGCTCGTGACCGGGGGCGCCGGCGCCCCCGACGGCCTCGAGCGCGGCTACTTCGTCCGTCCCACCGTCTTCTCGGAGGTAACGCCGGAGATGACGATCGCCCAGGAGGAGATCTTCGGTCCGGTGCTGGCGATCCAGCCCTACGACGGTGAGGACGACGCGGTGGGGATCGCCAACGACAGCCCCTACGGCCTCGCCGGCGGCGTCTGGTCCGGCGACCAGGAGCGCGCGGTCGCGGTCGCGAAGCGGATCCGCAGCGGCCAGATCGAGATCAACGGCGGCGCCTTCAACCCGCTCGCCCCGTTCGGCGGCTACGGCCAGTCCGGCCACGGCCGCGAGAACGGGCGGTACGGGATCGAGGAGCTGCTGCAGGTGAAGAGCCTGCAGCTCTAGTTCCGCATAGGCTGCCAGCCGTGGATTTCGAGCTTTCAGACGAGCAGCGAATGCTGCGCGACACGGTCCGCGACTTCGCGCGGCAGGAGGTCGCGCCGGTGGCCGAGGAGCTCGACCGCGAGAAGCGGTTCCCCTACGAGATCGTCGCCAAGCTGGGTCAGCTTGGGCTGATGGGGATCCCGTTCCCGCAGGAGTACGGCGGCGGCGGTGCGGACACGCTCTCCTACGTGCTCGCGGTCGAAGAGCTGGCCCGGGTCGACTCCTCCGTCTGCATCACGATGGCCGCCCACACCTCGCTCGGGACGATGCCGATCTACCTCTGGGGCAGCGACGAGCAGAAGGACGAATGGCTGCCGCGGCTCTGCGGCGGCGAGCGCCTCGCCTCCTTCGGCCTGACCGAGCCGGAGGCCGGCTCCGACGCCGGCAACGTCCGCACCAGGGCCAAGCTCGAGGACGGCGAGTGGGTCATCAACGGGGCGAAGCAGTTCATCACCAACGCCGGCACCGAGATCTCCGGTTGCGTCTCGATCACCGCCGTGACCGGCGAGGCCAATGGCCGCAAGGAGATCTCCAACCTGATCGTCCCCACCGGCACGCCCGGATACGAGATCGGCGCGGCCTACCGCAAGATGGGCTGGAACGCCTCCGACACCCGCCCGCTCGCCTTCGAGGGCTGCCGGCTGCCGGAGTCGAGCCTGCTCGGGCGACGCGGCGACGGCTTCAAGAACTTCCTCCACATCCTCGACGGCGGCCGGATCGGCGTCGCCGCGATGGGCGTCGGCCTCGCCCAGGGCGCGCTCGACGAGGCGATCGCCTACGCGAAGGAGCGCCAGGCCTTCGGCCAGGCGATCTCGAAGTTCCAGTCGATCCAGGCGAAGATCGCCGACCTCTCGGCCCAGATCGAGGCGGCGCGCCTGCTCACCTGGCGGGCGGCGCTGGAGAAGGACGCCGGCCAGTCGTTCACCCTGACCGCGGCCCAGGCGAAGCTGATCACCGGCCGCCTCGCCGTTCGCGCCACCGAGGAGGCGGTGCAGATCCACGGCGGCTACGGCTTCATCGAGGAGTACCCGGTCTGCCGCTTCTACCGCGACGCCAAGATCCTCACGATCGGCGAGGGGACCGACGAGGTCCAGCAGATGGTGATCGCCCGGCAGCTCGGCTGCTAGCCAGCGGCCGCGCGGCGAGGAGAGATGGAGGTCTCCTCCGGCGGAATTTAGTCGCGCACCCTTCGGGGCGCGCGACTGAATTCGCTCACGGGCATGACCGGCTTCCCTACTGCGCCGGCTCGGACGTGACCTCGCCCTCGGGGCGGTCCGCGACCTCGGCGGCGCGGCCGACCGCCTTGCCGATCCCGAAGTGGGCGCAGATCGTCAGCTCGTGCTCGCGCCGCAGCGGCCGGGTCGGGTCGACGGCGGGGGCGCTGCGCAGCCGCTCGCCCTCCTGCGCGACCCAGACGCCGAAGGGAGCGCCGGCGCAGATCCGCAGCGGCACCGCGACCAGCCGCGCGCCGCGGCGGCGGCCGACGCGGGCGACCAGCCAGGCCGGCTCGCCGCTGGGCCGGTCGACGTAGACGCTTTGGACCTCGCCGGCGGCGCTGCCCTCGATGTCGCTCAGCTCGGCGCCGACCCAACCGGCCGCCTCGGCGAGCGAGGGCATCGCCGCCGCCTCAGTCATCGGCCTGCCGCTCCAGCAGCTCGGTCGCGGCGCTGGCCGGGTCGAGCTCACGCCGCACCACCCGCTCCAGCAACTCGGCGGTGCGGGGGTCCTCGGCGGCGGTCGCCTCGAGCCGGCGGCGCATCCGCGAGGTGGCGATCCCGAGCACCTCGCTGCGCAGGTTGCGGGCGCGGCGCTCGGCCAGCGTCCCCGCCTCGGCGATGAAGGCGCGGTGCTCGTCAATCTTCACCGCCAGTTCCTCGACGCCCTCGCCGCGGGCCGCCTCGGTGCGCAGGATCGGCACCTTCCAGCCTTCCGGGTCCTGGGAGAGCGCCAGCACCCCGCGCACCTCGCGCACCATCGTGTCGGTCATCGGGTGGTCGGCCTTGTTGACGACGATCACGTCGGGGATCTCCATCACGCCGGCCTTCAGCGCCTGGATCGAGTCGCCGGAGCCCGGCATCAGCGCGAGCACGATCGTGTCGGCGTGGTCGACGATGTCGATCTCCGCCTGCCCCACTCCGACGGTCTCGATCAGGATGTCGTCCTTGCCGGCCGCGTCCATCACCAGCGCCACCTGCAGGGCCGCCTCGGAGAGGCCGCCGAGGGCGCCGCGCGAGGCCATCGAGCGGATGAAGACGCCGGGATCGAGGAAGTGGTCGGAGAGCCGCACCCGGTCGCCCAGCAGGGCGCCCTGGGTGAAGGGGCTGGAGGGGTCGATCGAGAGCACCGCGACGGCGCGCTCGGTCTTGCGCAGCTCCGCGGTCAGCGCCCCGATCAGGGTGCTCTTCCCCACCCCCGGCGGCCCGGTGAAGCCGACGATGCGGGCCTTGCCGGTGCGCGGGTAGACCTCGCGGACCAGCTCCCAGCCGGCCGGGTCGTCGGACTCGATCAGCGTGATCGCCCGCGCCAGCGCCCGCTTGTCGCCGGCGACGAGGCGCTCGGCGAGGGACGCGGATTTGGCGGTGTCGGGCATCGGCGGCGCAGTCTAGGGGTCCGTGGAGCGTTCGCCCCTGAGACCTTAGAGTCCCCGCCGCGATGCTCCGTTTCCTCGCCCGCAACCGGATGCTGAACCACCGCTACGCGTGGCTGCTCTGGCGCTACGCGTGGCGGCGGCTGCTGACCCGGGCCGGCCGGCGCTGGCGCACCGACGGCTTCGTCTTCCTCGGCAAGCGGCTCGAACTACAGATCGGCCGCGCGGCCGAGGTCCGCTTCGGCCGCTTCGTCTGGATTGGCGACGGCTCGAAGATCCGCTGCCACGAGGGCGAGGTCGAGGTCGGCGCGAAGACGGTGATGGGACAGGAGTGCACGATCTCCGCCTACCGGCACGTGCGGATCGGCGAAGAGTGCGTGATCGCCGACCGCGCGATGTTCATCGACTTCGACCACGGGATCGTCGAGGTCGAGCGCCCGATCCGCCTCCAGGGCATCTACATGCGCGACGTCGAGGTCGGCTCCAACGTCTGGATCGGCTACGGCGCCTGTGTCCTGCGCGGGGTCCGGGTTGGGGACAACTCGGTGATCGGGACCAACTCGGTGGTGACCAAGGACGTGCCCGCCAACGCCGTCGTCGCCGGCATCCCGGCCCGGATCGTGCGCATGCGCGAGGCGCCGGAGCAGCTGCGCTGGCCGCGCCCGGTCGAGCCGGACCCGGCCGCGCAGACGACGCTGCAGCCGCCCGCGTAGCTCAGCCGAGCGCCGGAGGCAGGTCGGTCTGCGCGAAGTCGTCGCCTACGAACAGCAACGGCTCGCTCGCGAGGCTCGCGGTCGCGTAGCTCATGCAGTCGCCGAGATTGAGCCTGGCCGGATGGCGGCCTTTGCCGTAGCGAATGAAGGCGTCGAGCGCGGTACGCACGTGCCGGTCGCCGAAGGGGACAACCACGACGTTCCAGCTCTCGAGGAACTGCGCGACCAACGCTCGGCCGTGCAGGCCGAAAACCTTCATGGCCACTATCCCCGTCTCGACCAGGGTGGGCGCGCCGATACCGACGACCGTGGCTTCTTCGAGGGCATCGACCACAAGCTCATGGCCCTCCTCTTCGAAGAGAACGGTGAGGACTGAGGAGCTGTCGAGGATCAATATCCCTCCGGTCCGATCCCGAGGATCTCCTCGATTTCGTCCTTCGTCATCGGCGGTCGCCCTTTCAGCTCCGCGGGGATCTGCGGCCAGATCTCGGTTTCGAGCCACTGCCGCATGCCCCGGTACGGCTTCTCGCCACTCCCGACCCCGGCGCCTTCAAGGCGCAGGCGGTCGCGTCGTTCGCGCAACGCCTGACGGACCGCGCCGGTTTTCGAGTCACCGCTGAGCTCCGCGACTTCCGTGGCCAACTGCTCCGTCTCCAAGTCCTTGATGTTGAGTGCCATGGTGGAATTCTAGGCTGATTCCACCGTAGGCTTTCTGTCTGCAAGAATCCTAACAGAGATGACGCTAGTTGTCCGACGGACAAAACACTGCGGCACAAACGGTCAGCGCGTGCGCGGCCCAGAGCGCAAAACGCGAGCCGAAGAAGTGGCGATCAAGTTCGGCGAGAACCTGGTCCGCTGCCGGCGCCGGGAGGATCTCTCACAGGAGGAGCTCGGGGTGCGCGCCTCACTGCACCGGACCGAGATCGGCCTGCTCGAGAACGGGCGGCGGGTGGCGCGGGTGGACACACTCGTCCAGCTCGCCGGCGCGATGTCGATCCGCCCCGAGGAGCTGCTCGAGGGAATCCACTGGAACCCCGGCGACTCTGTCACCGGCCGCTTCGCGATCGCACGGCCGCCGCAACCGCCGCGGCGGCGCGGGCGCGAGTAGCGCCTTAAGCCGGGCTTGCCTCGCCGACCAGGTCGGCGTAGACCGCGGCGGTCTGCTCGGCGACGTCGCCCCAGTCGAAGCGACGCAGGTGCTCGTAGGCTTCGGCGACGAGGCGGCGCCCGAGGTCATCGTCGGAGAGGACGCGGATCGCGACCTCGGCCAGCGCCTCCGGGTCGTGGGCGCGGAAGCGCAGCCCGGCCTCCTCGTGCGGCACCACCTCGCGCAGGCCGCCGGTGTCGGCGACGATGCAGGGGCAGCCCGAGGCCATCGCCTCCAGCGCGACCAGCCCGAACGGCTCGTAGATCGAGGGGACCACGGTGAGGTCGGCGATCCGGTAGAGCGAGTGGAGGACGTCGTCGCCGATCCAGCCGAGGAATGTGCCGTGGTCCATCAGCCCCAGCTCCTCGGCCTGGCGGTGCAGCTCGGCCTCGTGGGTGCCGGAGCCGGCGACCAGGAAGCGCGTGTTCGGCGCCGCCTCGAGCACCCGCGGCATCGCCTCCAGCGCCAGCTGGAACCCCTTCTCGTAGACGAGGCGGCCGATCAGGAGCACCAGCTTCTCCTCCGGTGCCGCGAACTCGGAGCGCAGCCGGGTCAGCTCGGCCGCGTCCGGGGCCTGGAGGTCGTCGGGGTCGATCCCGTTGGGGATGACGCTGATCCGCTTCTCGGCGACGCCGAAGATGTCGGCGATCTGCTCGCGCATGTAGTGGGAGCAGGCGATCACCCGCTGCGAGCGGTTGGTGATCCAGCGCTCGACGCCGTGGATGTAGGTCTGCGGGTGCTTGTCGACCCAGCCCTGGTGGCGGCCGTACTCGGTCGCGTGGATCGTCGTCACCAGCGGCGCTTCGAAGCGCTTCGCGAGGTGGTCGCCGGCGTTGGCGACCAGCCAGTCGTGGCCGTGCACGAGGTCGAAGCTGTAGCGGTCGCCGAGCTCGACCCCGGCAGCGAGCATGTCGGAGTTCATCCGCTCGACCCAGGCGACGAACTCGCCGAGGTCGGTCGGCCGCTTCGGCTCGCGGATGCGGTGGACGATCACCCCGTTGGCGAGCTGCTCGGCCGGCGACTCCTCGCCGCCCCTGGTCAGCACGTGGACCTCGACGTCGCGCTCGACCAGCGCCTCGGAGAGCTTGCGGACGTGGCGCGCGAGGCCGCCCTCGATCAGCGGCGGGTACTCCCAGGAGAGGATCAGGACGCGGGTCATCGTGCGGGCGGCCGCTAGGGCTCCAACAGCGGAGCGAGACTCAGGTCCGGGGCGAGTGAACGCATACGCGGGTCGGTAACGGTGCGGGAGTCTATGGCCTCGAACAAGGCCTGGGCGTGATCGGTGGCCCGCCGGTAGGCGTAGTCGCCGGCCTGGCCGCGCTTGTCGAGGAAGGCCCAGTCGCTCGCCTGCATCGCCAGCAGCTCGCGCGCCGCCCGCCCCGCGGCCGCCCCCTCGAGCCCGTCGGCGAGCGCCCGCAGCAGCCGCAGCTCCAGCCGCCGCGCCGCCCAGGCGAGGTCGGCGACCGGCGGCGAGTCCCAGGTCCCGAAGTCCTTGTCCTCGCCCCAGGTCGAGGCGACCAGGTCGCGCTCGACCGGCTCGTGCTCGGCCAGCGCCTCGGGCACGGTGACGGTCCGCACCCCCGCGGCCGCCGCGCCCTCCAGCACCGCCCGCAGCCAGATCGGGCCCTCCGACCACCAGTGCCCGAGCAACTCGGTGTCGATCGCGAAGACGAGCAGGCCGCGCCGTCCGCTCTGCTCCGCGTAGCGGCGCAGGCGCGCGGCGGCGGCGGCGAGGAACTCGTCCGCCTGGCGCCGTGCCGCGGCCGCCGCGGCATCGGGGTCATACGCCCCGCCCCCCACCTTCCAGAGCCGGATCCCACGCAGCGATTTACCGGCGAACTGGGCGTGGGCGGGATCGGAGGGATAGCCGTCGAGCGACCAGAGCCAGCCGATCGCCTCCCAGTCGATCGGCAGCGCCACCGGGCCCGCCGCGGTCCGCACCGGCGCCAGCGCCTCCAGCGGCTGCTCATGAGCGCTCTGGTCGACGCAAAACCAGCCGACCCCGGCCTCCGCCAGGTCCCACTCGAGCCCGGGGACGTAGGCGCACTCCGGCAGCCAGAAGCCACCGTCCCAGCCGAAGCGGCGGCGGTGGGAGCGGATCCCGGCGTCGAGCTGCAGGCGCCGGCCGGCCCGCGTCGCCAGCCGCGGCAGCACCGCGTGGGTCGCCGCCGAGGCTCGCCAGCGCCACCCGTCCCTCCGCCGCCGCCTGCCGAAACGGCCGCAGCGGGTCGCCGGCGGCGGCGTCGAGCAGGGCCAGAGCGTGGCGGTAACGCTCGCCCTCCGCCGCGACCGCGGGGCGGCACTCGGCCGGCACTTCCGCCAGGTCAGCCTGCGCGGCGCCGACCCGCCACTCGACCAGGAAGCGGCGCAGCCGCTCGTGCACGCCGGCGTCCTCGAGCTGGTCGGCGAGGACCGGGGTCACGGTCATCGTCAGCCGCTCAGCAACCTCCAGCACCGGCAGGTAGGAGCGGATCACCGCGTCGAACAGCCACTCCTCGCCGAACGGGTAGGTCCCGAAGCCCTCGACGTAGGGCATGTGGGAATGGAGGACCAGCGCCAGGTCGCCGGCGCTCTCGCGCCGGCTCATGCCGGCGACCCCCTCATGCCCTGCGGCAGACCGCGAGGAAGTCGAGCGCCGCGTCGAGGTTGTCGTTTCTCAAGCAGAAGTCGGAGGCGGCGATCGCCGGGGTGAAGCGGTCGTAGAAGCGCTTGGTCAGCCCGAGCCGTTTGTGCACCGTGTCCCAGCCGAGCTTGATCGCGAGCTCGTGGGCGCGCAGCTTGCGGGCGTGGAAGAGGCCGTGCAGCTCGACCGCGGGGAAATGGTCGGCGCAGAGTCGGCGGAACTCCTCGGCCCGGTACTCCTTCACGTGCCAGGGGTTGTCCGACTTCTCCGCCCCGGCCGGCGCCAGGGTCAGCAGGTTCGGCGTCGAGACGTAGGCGACGCCGCCGGGCGCCAGCATCGACTTGAAGTGCTCGAGGATCGCGCCCGGGTCCTGGACGTGCTCGATCGTCTGCAGGAAGACGACCGCGTCGCAGGGCTCGGCGAAGCTCTCGACCAGGTCGCGCTCGAAGCGCAGGTTGGGCCGCACGTAGCGCAGACGGGCGTGCTCGTGGGCCTCCGGGTTGGCGTCGACCCCGACCACCGCGGCGGCGGTGCCGGCCAGCACGTTGGAGCCGTAGCCCTCGCCGCAGGCCATGTCGACCACCCGCAGGCCGCCGACCCGGGCCGCGATCCACTCGTAGACGACGAGGTGTCGCCGGTACCAGTAGTTCTCCTCCGGGACGTCGGGCAGGGTGCGCTCGCCGGTCAGCGGCAGGGGCGGCACGCCCGGGGGCTGGTTCAGCTGGACGTACTCACGCGCCATAGGCCGGGACCGTATTGTTCCCGGCCGAATGCCGGCCTCCCCCACCGCGACTCCCGAGCACATCAAGGACGTCAATACGCGCTACCACGACGCGGCGGCGCACGAATACGACTCCAAGTGGGGGATCGACTTCGGCGAGACCGGCCAGGAGCAGGTACGGCTGAAGCTGGTCAAGGCACTTGGCGGACGCAGGGGTGAGCGCTTCGGCGACGCGCTCGAGATCGGCTCCGGCACCGGCTACTTCTCGCTCAACCTGATGCAGCTGGGGACGATCGAGCGGCTGACCGCGACCGACATCTCGCCGGGAATGCTGGAGCAGCTCAGCGCCACCGCCGCGGGCCTGGGCCTGAGCGAGGTCACCACGGTCGTCACCGAGGCGGAGACGCTGCCCTTCGAGGACGAGAGCTTCGACCTCATCCTCGGCCACGCCGTGCTCCATCACATCCCCGACCTCGACCGCGCCTTCGCCGAATTTCTCCGCGTGCTGCGGCCCGGCGGCGCTGTCGTCTTCGCCGGTGAGCCCTCGCGCTACGGCGACCGGCTGGCGGCGCTGCCGAAGCGGGTCGGGATCCTCGCCGCGCCGCTCTGGCGGCGGGCGACCGGGGCGCGCGAGCGCGCCGTCGCCGAGGCCGACCTCTCGCACGGGCACGCGCTCGAGGGCGAGGTCGACGTCCATGCCTTCGCCCCCGCCGACCTGCGCCGGCTGCTGCGCGACGGCGGCTTCGTGGAGCGCCACGTCGGCGGCGAGGAGCTGCTCTCCAACGCCTGGGGCTGGGGCCTGCGCACGGTCGAGTCGAGCGCCGAGCCGGACTCGGTCTCCTGGGCCTGGCGCAACTTCGCCTTCCGCAGCTACATCGCCCTGCAGAAGGTCGACACCCGCCTGCTCGAGCCGCGCCTCCCGGCCGAGCTCTTCTACAACCTGCTGCTCTCGGCGCGCAAGCCCAGGTAACCCGGGATCAGGTGAGCGCCGCGACACGTTCGCGGCAGAGATCGACGATCGCGTCGATCACGGGGCGGTGCCAGCCGCTTTTCACAGCGAATTCTCGGTTGCTTTCTGCCGACCACAAGACTTTGTCTGCCCTTTTTCGCAGGAGTGAACGAACCCCGCCACCAAACCGGCATTCCTCGCTGAGCCTCGCCCACGCATCGACGTCGACCTGCCGAGGGTCATCAACGCCCCCGATCGACATCGCCATGCGATCCGTGACATCTGGGTAAACGGCCGTCGAAACGATGTCGTAGAAGGGAGCCAGTCTTACTCCAGTCTTCGGTTGATACAGCAACGCGAAGTTCTTTCCATGGGCATCGCTGTTTCCCAATAGGAAGTTCACCATCGTCGCGTGTATGAAGTCGTTGATATCTCGCGCCATGCGACGTCCACGCAGGTCTCGCAGCAGACCCACGATCCGCGGAATCGAGGGGCCTCCATTCTCTTCGTACTTCGCAGCCGGAAGAACGCCCAAGGCCTGGCAAAAGTCCTCCTGATGAAGGCGGCTTATCTGTTGGAATCCCTTTTCTTCCCTATCGAAGCGAACGACATAAAGACACCGAGTGTCGGCCACCATGATCAAGTCGGTTTCAGCGACCTCAAGACCAACGCTGCCTGCGACTCGCATACAGAAATGCTCGTTGACGACCAAATCCTCGTACTGGCTGAATTCGGGCTTCAGCAAACAGTTGCTAGCGGCACCATCGAGCGGAAGGCTGAATGCGGCGGGAATCCGACGACCACTGCCGAATCCGTAGAAAGGGTTTCGCACTAAGGCGAGCTTGTGCTGAAGGCCGCCGAGACTGAGCCGCGTTCCGTCTGAGTGCGGATCCACGCCCAGCGGTCTCCGAGGCAGTTCTGCAATCCGCTGCGCAAGCTGCTCCGGTCGAAGTTCGTCGAAACGTCCTCCCCCGACGGGTACGGGCGACACGCCCGGGGCCAGAACGGAAACTGCGCCGGCGCACTCTCGTCCCAGAGCGGCCAAGAGACCGAATCCGTCTTCCTCACTCAAGTGCAACAGCTGGGCGATGGTCGCGCGGACCGCACCCTCCGGTAAGAGGCCCTCGAAGAACGGAGCCGATTGGCCCGGGGCAAACGAATCGCTCTGGATCGGTAACGAAGCGGAGAGAACGACAGCTCCCGACTGCTCCTCAGCCAGCGACGCCTCGTACTCGAACCGGTAACGAGACGGGCCTCGACGCTCCAGTTCGCCCAGCTTCCGCTCACCAAGGAAGACGTGCAAGCGGTCTCCGGGCCGGGAGCTCATGAAGCGCCAGTTCCATCACGCAACTCGTCCGGCTCGATGACAAGGGTCAGCCCGAGCGCGCTCAGCACTGCCGCGATGCCGTCGAGGCGGCTCGTCTCCTTGCCATGCTCTATCTGGTGAACGAGCCGAGTGCTAGTCCCTGCCATAAAGGCAAGCTCCTCCTGGCTTAGACCCAGTCGATTGCGTTCACGAAGAACGGCAGCGCCGATCCCCTGAGCAAGGGTTGGAACGCTCTGATCGGCATGCATGATCATGCACTATACGTATCATGCAGTCTGTGCTGGAGGGCATCCCAGCAATAAATGTAGGATCGTGCATCCTACGAGCGGGCGCGGAACAGCTTTACCCTCGCGTCGATGCCCTTGAGCCGGCGCTCGCCGATGTAGGTGTACGCGAAGCCCTCCCCCGCCGCCTCCTTGACCGCCTCGTCGACGACGACGCTGCCGGGGCGGGCGACGCCGGTGACGCGGCTCGCCAGGTTGACCGGCCGGCCGTAGTAGTCGCCGGACTGGGGGAGCACGGTGCCGCAGGCCAGGCCCGCGCGCAGCCAGGGGAACTCCTCCCCTTCCGCCTCGGCGGCGGCAATCAGCTGCAACGCCGCGCTCAGCATCGGCTCGGTCTCGGTGGAGACGAACATCACCGCGTCGCCGATCGTCTTCACCAGCCGTACTGGCGGCTCGGCGACCGCCGCCGCCATCTCCTCCAGCCGGCCCGCGACCAGTCCCAGCTCCTCGGCCGGGATCTCCTCGCCGAGGCGGGTGAACTCGACCAGGTCGGCGAAGCAGACGGTCAGCTTCGCGGTCCCGCCGAGCGCCCCGGTGGCGAGGTCGGAGGTGGCGATCACGTCGCGGCGGATCTGCTCCAGCATGTTCGCCTGCAGCGCGTGGGCCACGGTCGGGCCGACCAGCGGCATCATCGCGTCCGCCGCCGCGGCGAAGCGCAGGGCGACGTCGCGCTCGCTATCGCCGGGCTGGGTCAGGGTGCGGATCACGAGCTCGCGGTTGGCCTCGGCGATGCGGGCGGTCCCCATCCCGATCGTCCGCGCCACCTGCAGCATCCCGTCCTCGGGCAGGCCGGCGTCGCGGAAGGCTTTCATTCGCCGCGCCGCCTCGAGGTCGGCCTCGGTCCCGCGCGGCTCGTCCGGATCGGCGTAGGGAACCCCGAGAGCGGCGCTGAAGCGGCGCAGCAGCTCGAGGTCGATGCCGACGATCGCGGCGATCTCGCGGGCCGAATAGCGGCGGCCGTCGCCGGCCAAGGCGCGCTCGACCGGCAGCAGGGCGAGCCGCCCGGCGTTGACCGCTTCGCGCAGCTCCTGCAGCGAGATCCCGTCGGCGGCGAGCTCCTCGAGCAGGGTCAGCCGCGCCGCACGCGCCTCGGGCTCGAGGCCGTCGAGCAGCCCCTCGGCCGCGAAGTCGATCTCGGGCGGGGTGGCCATCGGCGGCATTCTCGCCGACCTTATGCGTAGGCGACGGCGCCGCCGCGGCGCGGGTCGCCGCCGCCGCTGAGCGCGCCGCTCTCGGGATCGCGGGCGACCGCTTGGACGCCGCCGAAGAAGAGGTTGATCTGGGGCCGCCGCGCGACCCTGAGGCCGCGCGCCTCGAGCCGCGCCAGCGCCGCCTCGTCGATCCCCGGCTCGGCCTGGACGACCCCGCCCTCGAAGTGCAGCCGCGGGGCCTCGATCGCCGCCGCGACCGGCAGCCGCTGCTCGATCGCCCGCACCACCGTCTGCAGGATCGCCGAGCGGATCCGGTTCGAGCCGGCGCTGCCGACCCCGAGCACGATCTCGCCCTCTTGCAGGACCACGGTCGGCGCCATCATCGAGGGCACCCGGCGGCCCGGCGCGATGCGGTGGAAGCCGAGCGGGTTGAGGTCCTCCTCGCCCAGCATGTTGTTGAGGATCACGCCGGTGCCGGGGACGAGGATGCCGGAGCCGGAGCCGTTCGAACAGGTGACGCTGGCGCACATCCCGTCGCCGTCGAGCACCGAGATGTGGGTGGTCGAGCCGAGCAGGTCGGCGGCGGCGAGGTCGAGCCCACCCGGGTCGAGGAAGCCCGCCTCCATCCCCTCCTCGTAGAGCGCCTCGGCGAACTCGGCGCCGCGGCGGCGGTTGGCGGCGTCCATCGCCGCGACCAGTTGCTCGGGGCCGCTCCGCGGCCCGATCCGCTCCAGCAGGCCGAGGCCGAAGGCGATCAGGATCCCGCCCGAGGAAGGCGGCGGGTTGGTCAGCACCTCGGCGCCGCGGAACGGGGCGCGAATCGGGTTGCGCTCGATCGCCTCGTAGGCGGCGAAGTCGCCGCGGCCGACGCTGCCGCCGCCCTCGACCACGTGGTCGCTGAGCGCGGCCGCGACCTCGCCGCGGTAGAACGGCTCCGCCCCATCGGCGCCGAACCGTTCCAGCGCTTCCGCCAGTTCCGGGAAGCGAAACGTGTCACCCTCGCGCAGTGGCTTGCCGCCGGGCGCGTAGAGCTCCCGCGCAGCCGGCAGGCGCTCGTGGATCGGGGCGAGGATCTCGAGGATGTAGGCCTGCTCGGCGTTGACCGGCGCCCCCTCGCGGGCCAGCCGCACCCCGGGCCCGACCAGGTCGGAGAGCGGCACCGAGCCGAACCGCTCCAGCACCCGCACCAGTCCCGCGGCGGTCCCCGGCACACCGCAGGAGGCCGGGCCGACGTTGAACGTCTGCACGGTCTCGGCGTCGAAGCGGACCGGCACCGGGACCAGCTCGGCGCGGCGCTCGATCCCGTCGAGACCGGGCGCGGCGACGAAGAAGTCGGTCAGGGTCGTCTCGGCGCCGCGGTGGACCATCATGTAGCCACCGGCGCCGAACCCGGTCAGCGGACTCTCGACCGCGAACGAGGCGAGCACAGCGCAGACCGCAGCGTCGACCGCGTTGCCGCCCTCGCGCAACACGCTTGCGCCGGCCTCGGCGGTGAGCGGGTGGCCGGCGGCGACGACCCCTTTCATCGGGGCGGCGCTCAGCCGGGGAGGAACTCTGGGACGTCGATGCCGAGCTCGCCACCGCGCTCGGGCGAGCGCCCGCGGCCGCCCTCTTGGTGCGGCGGATCGTCGGCTCGGCGGAGCGGCGGGGCGCGCTCGGGCGGCCGTCGAAGCGGGTGGCGACGACGGTGACCCAGATCTGGTCGGAGAGCTCCTCGTCGACGTTGGCGCCGAAGATGATGTTGGCCTCGGGGTGGGCGGCCTCGCCGACCACCTTGGCGGCCTCGGAGACCTCGACCAGGGAGAGGTCGGCGCCGCCGGTGATCGAGAGCAGGATCGAGCGGGCGCCGTCCATCGAGGTCTCGAGCAGCGGCGAGGAGATCGCTTTTTCGGCCGCTTCGATCGCCCGGGTCTCGCCGTGCGCCATGCCGATCCCGAGCAACGCCCGGCCGGCGTCGGCCATGATCGTGCGCACGTCGGCGAAGTCGAGGTTGATCACCGCCGGCAGCGTGACCAGGTCGGAGATCCCCTGCACGCCCTGGCGCAGGACGTCGTCGGCGACCTGGAAGGCCTCGACCATCGAGGTCTGCTGGTCGAGCACCTCGAGCAGGCGGTCGTTGGGGACGACGATCAGGGTGTCGACCTCGGCGGCCAGTTCCTCGATGCCCTTCTCGGCCTGGGTGCCGCGGCGGCTGCCCTCGAAGCTGAACGGCTTGGTCACGATCCCGACCGTGAGCGCGCCGACCTCGCGGGCGAGCCGGGCGACGACCGGGGCGGCGCCGCTGCCGGTGCCACCGCCGGCGCCGGCGGCGACGAAGACCATGTCGGAGCCCTTGAGCAGGCGCTTGATCTTGTCCTGCTCCTCGAAGGCGGAGCGGTGGCCGACCTCGGGGTCGGCACCGGCGCCGAGGCCGCGCGTCTGCTCGTCGCCGATGTGGACGGTGACGTCGGCGACGCAGAGCTGCAGCGACTGCAGGTCGGTGTTGACGGCCATGAACTCGACCCCGGGGATGCGCGCCTCGACCATGCGGTTGACCGCGTTGACGCCGGCGCCGCCGACGCCGACCACCTTGATCACCGGCTGGTGCGGCTCGCCGCTGCCCGGCGGCTCGTAGGCCGGCTCCTCGCGCCCGTAGCGCGGGTTCGCGGTCGAGAAGTCCTCACGCCCGCGCGGCTTCGGTTCCTCCGAGAAGACCCGCTTCAGCCTTTCGGGAGCGGACTCGGCCGACTCGCTCTCGATCACCGGGCCTTCGACGTCCTGGTCGTACAAGGTCTTCTCGCTGGCCGCGGGCGCCTCCTCGACCGGCTCGACCGGCGGCGCATCCGCAACCGGCTCCTGCGCCGGGGGAGGCGGCTCCGCGGCCGCCTTCTTCGCCTCGGCCGGATCCTCGCGGCCGTAGCGCGGCGCCTCGGGCGGGTCGCTCGGCGCGTCGTCTGAAGTCGAGCGGAAGAGGTCGGAGAGGGGACCCTCGCGCATGCTCGCCCGCTTACGGCGACTCATTTGCCAAAACCTCCTTCGCCAGCTCCCGGTAGTAGTTCGCGGCGCTCCAGTCCGAATCGTACTTGAGCACTGAGGACCCTTTCACGGGTGCCTCGGCGAATTTGATCGCCTTTTTGATGCGGGAGCGGAAGACGAGGTCGCCGAAGTTCTCCTCGAGGATCTCCACCGCCTCCTTGGCGTGGATCGTCCGCGAGTCGAGCATCGTCGGCAGAATGCCCTCGATCTTGACGTCGGGGTTGAGGTTCTCCTGGATCATCCGCAGCGTGTTCTGGAGCTGGACCAGCCCGCGCATCGAGAGATACTCGCACTGGACGGGGACGATCACCTTGTTGGCCGCGGTCAGCGCGTTGATCGTCAGCAGCCCGAGGCTGGGCGGCGTGTCGATGCAGACGAAGTCGTAGTCGGCGGCGACCTCTTTCAGCGCTTTTTCCAGCGAGCGCTCGCGGCCGATCTTGGTGCTCATCGCGATCTCCGCCCCGGCCAGGTCGATCGAGGCGACGGCGATGTCGATCTCGCGCTTGACGATGATCTCCGAGATCGGCATGTCGTTGACGAGCACGTCGTAAAGGCTTTTCTCGACCTTGTCGGGATCGATCCCCTGGCTCATCGTCAGGTTGCCCTGCGGGTCCAGGTCGATGCAGAGCACGCGGTAGCCGGACTCGGCGAAGGCGACGGCCAGGTTGAGGGTCGTGGTGGTCTTCGCCACCCCGCCCTTCTGGTTCGCGAAGGCGATCACCTCGGGATGCCCGACCGGCTCCTCCTGCTCAGTCTCGTCCCGGGTCATCTCGAAGCGACTGGGCGCGATCAGGTCCCGTGGCATCAACCGCGTCGGTTCCTCTGGCTCGGCGTTCACCGGCTCCGGCTCGACGGCAACCGGTGCCGGCTCCGGCTCGACGGCGACCGGCTCGGGGGCCGGCTCCGGCTCAGGGCGTGGCGGCAGCTCCACGCGTGGCTCCTCGACTGGACGCTCCGGCACGGCTTCCTCCATCCGCTGGAGCTCCTCCACGATCGGGTGGTCCTCTTCGACCTGTACAGGGGCTGGCTTGCGCTTGCGGCTTAGAAATCCCATTGCGCGGATATTCGTATAGGCACCCGCTTTTCCTGCTCGTCGCCGAAATTGCTAGGAATTGCCCGATCCCCGAGCTGCTCGACAAGCGACTGGTAATCGTCACCGGCAAGGGCGGCGTCGGCAAGACGACGGTCGCGGTGGCGCTCGGGATGCGCGCCGCGGCGGAAGGAAAGCGCACGATCGTCTGCGAGGTCGCCGCGCAGGAGAACGCCTCGCGGATGTTCGACCACACCGAGGTCGGGTTCCACGAGGTCGAGATGGAGGAGAACCTCTGGTCGATCTCGATCGACCCCGACGAGTCGATGCGCGAGTACGTGTTGCTGCAGCTGAAGGTGCGGGCGATGCGCGACATGCTCTTCCGCAGCCGCATCTTCAACTACCTCGCCGCCGCCACGCCGGGCCTCAAGGAGCTGGTCACGATCGGCAAGATCTGGGAGCTGGCGCAGCTCGACCGCAAGGTCAAGAAGGGGCGCAAGTACGACCTGGTGATCGTCGACGCCCCCGCCACCGGCCACGGCGTCGGGTTCCTGCAGACGCCGCGCACCTTCGCCAACATCGCCCGGGTCGGCCCGATCCACTCGCAGGCGCAGCAGTTCGATCGCTTGATCACCGACCACGAGCACACCGGCACCGCGATCGTCGCCCTGCCGGAGGAGATGCCGGTCAACGAGTCGGCGGCGCTGGAGCAGGACCTGCGCGACGAGGTCGGGGTCGCGGTCGACCGCGTCTACCTCAACGGCCTCTACCCCGAGCGCTTCTCCAAAGCCGAGGCTGAGCAGCTCGCCGGCGTCGCCGCAAGCGAGGACGGAGCGGTGCGGGCGGCGGCGCGGGCGGCGCTCTCCGAGCAGCGGCGCGCTCGCTCCCAGCGCGCCCAGCTGGCCCGCCTGCGGCGCCGGGTCGAGGCGCCGGTGAAGACGCTGCCCTTCCTCTTCGAGCCCGATCTCGGCCCCGAGGCGGCGCGCCGGCTCTCCAAGAGGCTCGGCTGATGCCAACCCTGCACGACGTGCTCGAGGACAAGGAGATCTGCATCTGCGCCGGCTCCGGCGGGGTCGGCAAGACGACCACCTCGGCGGCGATCGCGACCGGGATGGCGGCCCAGGGGCTGAAGGTCTGCGTGCTGACGATCGACCCGGCGAAGCGGCTCGCCGACTCGCTCGGGCTGAAGGAGCTCGGCAACGAGGCGCGCCGGGTCGACCCGGCCCTGTTCGAAAAGCAGGGCGTCGAGATGAAGGGCGAGCTGTGGGCGATGATGCTCGACGCGAAAGCAACCTTCGACGAGCTGATCGCGCGCCAGGCGCCGGACGAGGAGTCGCGCGACCGGGTGCTGAACAACCGGATCTACCAGCAGATCTCCAGCGCCCTCGCCGGCTCGCAGGAGTACATGGCGATGGAGAAGCTGTTCGAGCTGCACACCGAGGGCCGCTTCGACCTGCTCGTGCTCGACACGCCGCCGACCCGCAACGCGCTCGACTTTCTCGACGCGCCGAAACGGCTGACCCAGTTCATCGAGGGCCGCTCGCTGCGCATGTTCATGAAGCCGACCGGGCTGGCGGCGAAGGTCGCCGGCCGCGGCGCCTCGGTCGCGCTGGGGATCTTCAAGCGGATCGTCGGCTTCGACCTGCTCGCCGACCTGGCCGAGTTCTTCAACGCCTTCAGCGGCATGGTCGACGGCTTCCAGGCGCGGGCGAAGCGGGTCAACAAGCTGCTCGCCGATCCCGGCACCTGCTTCCTGGTCGTCTGCGGCCCGCAGGGCGAGCCGATCGACGAGGCCGTCTACTTCCACCGCAAACTGGTCGAGTCGAAGCTTCCCTTCGGCGGCGTGATCGTGAACAAGGTCCACTACCCGGCCGAGCAGCTACGCGGCGAGGAAGACGACCTGCCGGCGGCACTGGCGGAGCCGCTCGGCGACGCGGACCTGGCGCGCCGGGTCGCCGCCAACTTCTCCGACTACCAGGCGCTGGCGGAGCGCGACGCCCGCAACATCGAGCACCTCGCCCGCGAGCTGCAGCGCCAAAGGCGTGATCCGCGTCCCCTACCTCGACGAGGACGTCCACGACCTCGCCGGCCTGGCCCAGATCAACCGCTACCTGTTCGCGACGGGCGACGAGAGAATCGCCATGGCCGCCGGAAGGGCCTGACGCTCAGGGGGCGCTGCGGCGCGAGTACTCGAACTCGAGGTCGGAAACGTCCCAGTCCGAGTCCGGCACCGGGAAGAGATGGCGCACGCGCGGGGTGTCGATCCGCTCGCGATGCTCGATGTCGCGCTGGGCGTCGGCCGGCCATTCGAGCGAGTCGCCGCGGCGCTCGTCCGAGACCTCGTCCAGCCACGGGGTCGCTGTGATCCTGATCTCGTCTTCAGCTGGGATCGGCTCCATGATCCTGGTCTCCTGCTCCATGTCGTAGCTCACCTCAATTGAGTCGATTGGCTCTGGGGGCGTTACGGGGGGCGGAAGCTGTTCGATCGTGATCTCCGGCTCGGCGGTGACGGCGATCTCGGCGTCACCGGCTTCGAGGCCGGTCGCGATCAGGGTCTCGTCGGCGGTGGCGCTGAGGTCGCTGCCGAGCTCACCGAGGGCGGCCTGCAGGAGCAGCCGGCGCACGCTCTCCTCGGCCCAGCCGGCGAGCCGGATCGCGTCGGGCAGCGAGCGACCGTTCATCAGCGCCCGCTCCAGCTCAAGCGTGTCCTCGACCTTTTCGCGAGCCTCGAACCGGTCCAGGGTGTCGTCCGGGATCAGCGCCGCCGCACGCAGCGGCAGTGAGGCGCCAACCGGGCCGTGGCCCTCGAGCACGGCGCGCAGAGCCAGAAGGTGGTCGCTGAGGCCGTCGAGCGCGCTCTCGCGCTCGCAGCCCATCTCGAAGCGGCCGACCGCCCAGGTGAGGGCGTTGTCGGGGTCGGGACGAGCCTCGAGCGTGCTCGCCAGCTCGATCAGCTCACTCGCCTCGGCCTCGCTGAGGCGGTAGCCGCCGGGGCGGGTCGCGGTGGCGCCGGTCGGGATCCGCCGCCAGCAGTCCTCGCCGGTCGGCGCGAAGGCGTGAGGGCCGAGGCCGATCCCGCCGACCTTGAAGAGACGCATGACGCTGATCAGCTCGCGCAGCTGGTGCAGGGCCGAGTCGGCGCCGCCCTCGGGATCCTGCTCGGCGACCGCCAGGTACTGCGGCTCCCAGGCGGCGCGACCCATGCCCTCGCTGCGCATCGCCTCGACCGGGGCCTCGATCGAGTCAGCGCGGACGATGCGGACGCCGTGTGGCAGCTGCAGGCGGGCGGTCGACATCCGCAGCCCGACCAGGGGCACGATCAGGACGTCGGCGTCGTCGGCATCGCGGGCTTCGGCGTCGAGCGTCGAGAGCGCGCTCTCGAGCCGGGCGCGGTCGAGCGAGAACTCGGTGCTGCCGTCCCAGAGGGCGGCGATGAAGGTGGTCAGCATCCGCTCCGCCCGCTCGCCCGGGTCGGCGGGAACGGCTTCGCCCCGCTCCTCCAGGTAGGCGGCAGCGACGCCGGCCTCGGTCACGGCCTCGCGGGCCGGCCCGAAGCTTGGCAGCGAGCGCAGCTCCTCGGAGCGCTCCTCGACGAAGCGCGAGGTCAGCGGCACGTAGCTGTAGAAGGCCGACTCGTCGCCGCTCTCGGCGGCGACGTCGAAGGGGATCGACTCGCCGCTGGCGACCAGGGAGCTGAAGTGCGTAGCGGCCTCGGTGGCCAGCCGCTTCAGCGCCTCATTGAGGAGGAAATCACGCACGGCTCAGGCTTCCGCCCCGTGCCTGGGCCTCCTGCGCCTGCACGGCGCCTTGCAAAACGCGCCACCTAAAACCAGGGACGCCGATTTGGACGCTTGATCTAAACCGCGGCGGGCTCGGCGTCGCCGGCGAACAGCCAGCGGGTGCCGTAGTTGCGCATGTCCTCGATCAGCGGGACCAGCGCCTCACCTTTCTCGGTCAGCGCGTACTCGACCCGCGGCGGAACCTCCGGGAAGGTGTGCCGCTCGACGATCCCCTCGTCCTCCAGCGCCCGCAGCCGCAGCGACAGCGTGCGTGGGCTGATCCCCTCCAGCGACCGCTCCAACTCACAAAAACGGCTGCTACCGGCGGCTAAATCCCGGATCAGCAAAAGCGTCCACTTTCCGCAAACCACCTCAGCGGTGCGGCAGACGGGGCAGGTTGAGTTGCTCTCGGCGCTCATAGGACGAATCGAGACAGCGGTCCCAAACGACTTGCTTCACCAAGTGTAGCCACATGGCTTCACAAACTGAAGCTTTGCGGGAAACCAGATGGGATCTGGCATTCACCAGCGCCCGTGGCTAAAGCCGCAACCACGGGCCTCCGATGAGGAGTGCATGTCGCCGAGGCGCCAGAAGCTGCCCCCTGCGGAAGACGGGTTCGCCCTGATCGAGGTCCTGGTCAGCGCCGCCGTGATCGTCGTCGTCTCCGCCGGCACCTTCGGCCTGCTGCAGGCGATGACCCGGGCTTCCGGCGAGCAGCGCCACAGCTCCCAGGCCTTCGCGCTCGCCCAGGAAGACCAGGCGCGCCTGCGCTCGATGCGGCTGACCGCGCTCAGCCACCTCGACGAATCGAGAACGGTAAAACTGGCAGGCACCACCTTCACGGTCCGCTCGACCGGCCTCTTTATCAACAACAAAACCTCGTCGGTTTCCTGCGTCGGCGACAGCATCTCTGCCGACTACGCGCAGGTCACCTCGATCGTCTCCTGGCCCGGGATGACCAAAGACGAAAAGTCGGTGCTGCGCAGCATCGTCGCGCCCTCGAACAGCTCGATCGATTCCAACAACGGCACCCTGACCGTCTCGGTAACCGACGAGGACGGCGATCCGAAAGCCAACGTCAAACTCAAAACCGGGATCTACAGCGCCACGACCAACGCCGACGGCTGCGCGACCTTCCCCAACCTCGCGCAGGGCAGCCACACCCTGGAATCCAACGGCGAATACGCGTCCCTGGTCAGTCCCAACAGCGTCTACGTGGAGAACACCGGGGTCGGGGTCGGGGCCGGCTCCGCGAAAATGACCAAACTGATCTACGACAGTCCGGGGACGGTCCCGGTCAAATTCAAATACCGGGTCGGAAGCACCACGACCTTCAAACCGGCGTCGGCCGACTCGGTGGTCGCCTACCACAGCGTGATGAAAGCCGCAAAGGTGTCCTCGACGCCGAGCGGTGCCCGGGAAGCCGAAGTCAAAGCGACGCCCCTCTTCCCCTTCACGTCCTCCTACACGATCTACCCCGGATCCTGCGCCAGCAACGACCCCGGGGCGGGGGCGGGAAGGGGAACCGCTGTCGTCCCCGCCGGCGGCACCACGACCGCGCTCGAACTGCAGCTGCCGGCTCTGGACCTGACCGTCAAAAAAGGAAGTGAAGTCGTCAAAGGGGCCACGGTCACCATCACTGACCCGAACTGCAACGACGCCAAAGGCAACCCGGTCAAACGTGTCTACACGACCAACAGCGAAGGAAAGCCGAGCGCGAGCAGCACCGGAGAAGCCGAACCGGGCCTGCCATGGGGTGTCTACGACTTCTGCGCTTCGGCCAGCTTCTCGGGAGCGACTTACCGCAGGAAAACGAGCGCGAACGCAGTCCAGAGCCTTGCCACGGCGAAAGTGGTCACTCTCGATCTCACCGAAACCGGGAAAAGCGCGTGCTCGTGAGGCGCCGCCTTGACATCGCGGACGAGCGCGGGGCGACCCTGATCGAGGTGATGGTCGGGCTGGCTTCCGGGATGGTCGTGCTCTTCGCGCTGACGATGATGCTCGTCGTCACCATGCACACCACCGCCCGGGTCAGCGCCCGCGTCGACGCAACCCGCAATGCCCGCCTCACCATCACCAATGTCACCGAACAGCTGCGTTCCTCCTGCGTCGCCCCGCGGATCGCCCCGGTGCGAGCCGGTAGCACCGGGACCTCGCTGCAGTTCATCCATCAGAAAGGCTCGGGGGTGGTACTCGATCCGGTGCTGAGCAAAATCGAGCTGGTCGGTGGGACGCTGACCCAGTACGACTACCCGAAAACGACCGGGGCGATGCCCAACTGGAACTTCGCCCTCGCTCCGACCTCGCAGCGGCAGCTCGCGACCGGGATCAGCCCGATCGCGCCCAGCGAAGCGATCTTCACCTATCTGGGCTACTCGGGTAAAGCGATCAACCTGGCGCTCCCGGCCGCCCCGCTCAGCTCGACGGACGCGGCCAGGACGGTGGCGGTCAAAGTCGCGTTCAGCGCCGCCCCCCGCAGCGGCCCGGCCGGCAACGCCGCCCAGGTCCAGGACACCGCCCTGCTCCGCCTCACCTCCCTCGCCTTCAACAAAGAAACGGACGAGCCATGCCTCTGAACCCCCGCGACGAGCGTGGCTTCACGATGATCGCGGCGGTGACCGGCATGTCGCTGGTCGCGACCCTCACCCTGGTCGCCGTCGCGGCGGTCAGCGGCGACATCAACCTGACCCGCGGCGACCTCGACCGCCGCCAGGCCTACGAGGCGGCGAAAGCCGGGGTCAACGAGTACGCCTTCCAGCTCAAAGCCAACAACAGCTACTGGACCAAATGCACGGAAGTGGCACTGCCGAACGCGGTCAACCAGGAAGGCGACAAACCGCTCAAAACGAGGAACGTGCCCGGAGCTACCGGCGCGAAATACGCGATCGAGCTGCTGCCCGCCACCGGCGCTGACGAGTGCGACTCGAGCAGCATCGAGGCGGCAAGCGAAAGCATGCTCGAGCCGGAAGGACCCCTGCGCGGGACGTTCCGCATCCGCTCGACCGGCTTCGAGGGTAAGTCGAAGGTCGCGATCGTCGCCACCTTCCGGCCCGTCACCTTCCTCGACTACGTCTACTTCACCGAGTACGAGACCTCGGACCCGGTGAGCTACGGGTTCCCGAACCCGTCCCCGCAGCTCGACGGAGCCAATACGCAGTGCGAAACGACGCTGCAGGCACGCGACCTCAGTGGCAACGCGCTCGCGCTGGACAAAGCCGGCCGTAACAGCGTCCCGTTCTACACCAAAGTCGATCCCGTAACCAAAAACGTCCTCGAAAAAAAGTACTGCCGGGTGATCTCCTTCGTCACCGGCGACTTCCTCAACGGGCCCGTGCACACCAACGACACCTTCGCGATCTGCGGAAGCCCGCGATTCGGGCGCCCCGAAAAGAACGACTCGATCGAGGTCGGCGCGCTCTCGCCGGGCTGGTACTCGACCAGCAAAATTCCCAGCTCGGGATCGGGCTGCGGCGGCAGCCCCGACTTCAAAGGCACCTTCAGGATCAACGCCCCGGCGCTGTCGCCACCGCCTACCAACGCCGAACTGAAGAACATCGCCGAACCGGAATTCAAATTCAAAGGGCAGGTGCGGATCTGCCTCAACGGAGCGACGATGACGGTCGGCAACAACGGCACCTGCACCGGTGTCTACAACGGCTCCTACCCCGCCAACGGGGTGATCTACGTCGAAAGCGACGTCTGCTCCGAACCGTACTCGCCGTTCACCGCCACCTATCCCGCCAGCTCCGGATGCGGTAACGCCTACATCCACGGCAAATACTCCGGCCAGCTCACGGTCGCCGCCGAAAACGACATCGTCGTCGACGAGGACCTGATCCGCGAAGGCGAGAGCGCGGTGCTGGGGCTGATCGCCAACAACTTCGTCCGCGTCTACCACGGCCACACCGGCCAGTCGATCGACCCCACCACCCTCGAGCCGAAATGCAACAGCGGAACCGAGACGGGCTCGGAAACGTGACGATCGAAGCCGCGCTCCTCGCGATCAACCACTCGTTCGTCGTCGATCACTACGACTGCGGCAACAGCCAGGGAACCCTGACGGTGAAAGGGGCGATCGCGCAGAAGTTCCGCGGCGCGGTCGGCACCACCGGCGGCAACACCGGCTACCTGAAGAACTACAACTACGACGACCGCCTGCGCTTCCTGACGCCGCCGAGCTTCATCAAACCGGAGCAGTCGGTCGACTGGACGATCGGCAGGGAGACGATCGAATGATCGGCGACCTCTTCCCCACCCTGCAACGGCTGCGCGGAGGCAGTGACGATGGCGTGGTCGGCCTCGAGGTCGAGGCCGACAGCGTCGCGGCTGCCGAAGTGCATGTGAATGGCACCGCCCAGCTGGTCGCGAGCGGCATCGCGCCGCTCGCCCCGGGCGCGGTCGACGATGGCGAGGTTGCCGACGCGGACGCCGTGGCCGAGGCACTGCGCTCGCTCTTCTCGACGCACAAGCTCTCGCGCCGGGTGCGGCTCGGGATAGCCAACCAGCGAGTCGTCGTGCGGACCCTGCGATTGCCGGCGATCGAGGATCCGAAGGAGCTCGCCGCCGCGGTCCGGTTCAGCGCCCAGGAGCAGATCCCAATGCCGATCGAGGAGGCGGTGCTCGACCACCGCGTGGTCGGCGGGGCCCCGCGAGCGAGGGGATGCCGCCCCAGCTCGACGTCGTCGTCGTCGCGGCGCGCAGCGGCATGATCGACGCCTGGCTGGAGGTGCTGCGGGCCGCCGACCTGCAGCCGGTCGGGATCGACCTCTCTGCATTCGGCCTGATCCGGGCGCTGGGCGACGTGCCGGAGGTCGGCGAGGGCGGACCGACCAGGCCCACCACCGCGACCCTCTACTGCAACATTGGCGACGTCACCAACCTCGCGGTCGCCCGCGGCCGCGCCTGCCTGTTCACGCGCGTCTCCCCGGTCGGGCTCGAGGACATCATCGCCTCGCTTACCGGCGCCACCGGTCTGAGCCGCGAACACGCTCAGCAGTGGCTCGGTTATGTCGGCCTGGCGCAGCCGCCGGAGTCGCTCGAAGGAGACCTGGAGACGATCTCCCGGGTGCGGGCGGCGCTCGAGAGCGGCGCCTCGGCACTGCTCGACGAGCTGCGCCTCTCGCTCGACTTCTACAGCGCCCAGGAGGGCGCGGTCCCGATTGAGCGGATCGTGCTCAGCGGCCCCGGCAGCACCCTCCCCGGCCTTGCCGAGCGGATGGAACCGGCGCTCGGACTGCCAATCGAGAGCCGCCTCCCCACCGCCCTCTCCGGTCTCGACGCGGGCACGGCGGCGCGCCTCACCCTCTCCTACGGACTGGCGCTGGAGGAGTAGCCATGCGGCCCGTCAACCTGATCCCCGAGCACAGGCAGCAGGGCGCCCGCAAGCCGCTGCGCACCGGCCCCCTCGCCTACATCGTGGTCGGGGCGCTAGCCGCCGTCCTGCTCGGTGTCACGGCCCTGGTCGTGACCGGCAACCAGATCTCCGATGGCGAAGCGGAAATCGCGCAGTTGCAGCGCGAAGGCGCGGCCGCCAAAGCGCGTGCCGCCCAGCTCTCCGGCTACACCCAGTTCCACAGCGTCAGCGAGCAGCGCGTCGCCACCGTGACCAGCCTCGCCGACAGCCGCTTCGACTGGGAGCGGGTGATGCGCGAGCTGACCCTGGTCCTGCCGGGCGACGTCTGGCTGACCGACCTGACCGCGACCGCGACCGCCGAAACCGCGGTCGAAGGATCGAGCGGCATCGAGATGCGCTCGTCGGTCCCCGGCCCCGCGCTCGAACTCTCCGGCTGCGCCGACGGCCAGGAATCCGTGGCCGGGTTCGTGCAGGCGCTGAAAGAGATCGACGGCGTCACCCGGGTCGGGGTTCAGTCCTCCAACCTGGGGGAACGCGAAGACGAGGCCGAAGCCGCCCCCGGGGAATCCTCCGCCAGCGGCGGTAACTGCCAGACCGAGGCCTTCATCGCCGAATTCCAGATCGTGGTCGCCTTCGACGCCGCCCCGGTGGCGGCGTCGAGCGGAGGAATCGAATGAAGCTGAGCGAGAGCAACAAGACGATCCTCGCGATCCTGGTCGTCGCCGCCCTGGCGGTCGGCTTCTGGATCCTTCTGCTCAGCCCGAAGCGGGAGGAAGTGAGCAAACTCTCGAGCGAAGCCGATCAGCTGCGCGCCTCCCTGGTCGAATCGGAAGCTCCAGGTCACCGAAGCGGAAGCGGCGAAACGCGCCTTCCCCGGCGACTACCAGCGCCTCGTCGTACTCGGCCAGGCGGTCCCGAGCAACGAGGAAACGTCTTCGCTGTTGGTCGAGGTGAACCGCATCGCCCGCCAGGCCAAGGTCAGGTTCGAAGGGATCGAGCTGGAAGCAGGTAGCGGCGAAAGCGGCGAAACGGCGGCGACGGAAACCGCGCCGCCGGTGCCCCCACCCACGTCCGGCAGCCCGGCTGGGGTGCCGGTGTCAGCGGCGGTTCCGCCCACCGAGGCGGCCGCGGCGCTACTGCCGCTGGGGGCGACGATCGGCCCCGCCGGCCTCGGCGTGATGCCCTACAAACTCTCCTTCAGCGGCAGCTTCTTCCAGATCGCCGACTTCATCGCCGGGATCGACTCGCTCGTTCGCGGCAGCGGCGAGCAGGTTGATGTGGAGGGCCGTCTCGTCACCCTCAACGGGTTCTCGCTGGCGGAAGAACAGCAGCGAGGCTTTCCCTACCTGGAAGCGAACTTCTCGGTAACGACCTACCTCACCCCGCCCGGACAGGAAGCCTCCGCGGCGGCAGCCCCGGTGGAATCGGCCGCCCCGGTGGCGACCGAATCGACCGAATCGACGGAAGCGACCGAACCGACCGAAGAATCGCCCACCACCGTCGCCGAAGCCCGCTGACATGGACTTTTTGAAGAAAGGCCCAGAGATCAAGCTCTCCGAGCTGAAGGTCCCGCAGGTTCTCTCGGACCTCTACTGGGACCTGCGCGACCGCTACCTGCTGCCGGCCGTGGCGGTCCTTCTGATCGCGATCGTCGCGGTGCCGCCGGCGCTCGGCGGCGGCTCGTCGGAGCCGAGCTGGCAGGAACAGGTGGAGGAAGGGACCGTCGCCGAGGAGATCGCCGGCGCCAGCGCCGTGCCGGTCGCCACGGGCGAGCTGGTGGCGAAGGAAGCGCCAGGCCTGCGCGACTACCGCCGCCGCCTCAGCGATCTCGAGGAAAAGAACCCCTTCGTGCAGCAGTTCTCCGGGGGCGGAGGAGCGACGTCCGCAACGAGCGGCGAAGTCAGCTCCGGTGGCAGCGGCTCGACGGCGTCGACCGAAGGCTCCGTCCCCTCCCCCGAAAGCCCAGCACCTGGCCCGACGACGGAACCCCTCCCCGACGAACCCTCGGCCGACTCGCCGGGCATCACCTGGTTCTCCTACGCGATGGACGTGCGGGTCGTCTCCCTGGGCGAGGCCGGCGGCCCCTCCGAGAACGGCGCAAGCGAGAGCAACACGTCGATCCGCCGCAACCTGCCGGAGCTGACCGTGCTGCCGAGCCGCGACGCCCCCGCCGCGATCTACATGGGCGTGACCAAGGACGGCAAGAAGGCGTTGATGATGGTCTCCGACCAGGTCCAGGGCATCTTCGGCGACGCCACCTGCGTCCTCGGATCGACCAAGTGCCAGCTCCTCGCAATGGAGCCCGGCCTCCCCGTCACCTTCGTCTACGGCCCCGCCGAACGAACCTTCCGCATCGAAATCCTCAAACTCCGCCTGCTCAACACCGACCACCTCAACCGCGCCCCCCTAGGGTCGGGCAAGGACAAGAAAAGGGGCGGGAACAAGAACTCTGCCGAGGGCCTAGCCCAGCTTGCCCCCCGGCCATAGCCGAGGACAGCCCGATCGCTCAAACGGGAATCAGCTTCAAGGCTTCGGATGCGGGGACCAATGCGCGAATGTCACCGGAGTCGGACGTGGCCACTGCTGCCCGGCGGGTGAGCGCGCAACAAACAACGTGAGCGTCGGCGACGTCGCTTGCGCCCCGCTCTCCCAACCGAACCCCGACTTCCTTCGCCCGCACCTCATCGAGCACATCGACATCGATCGCGTCCGCAAGTCGCGCGAGTGCTGCTGCTTGCGGTCCACCACGCCAGACCTGCGCGAACACGGTTGCCGGAACGACGACCCGGGCTTCAAGCGCGACCGCACGTCGAAGAAGCGACTTGACGGCGTGACCGCCACGTTCGAATGCGATCAACGCTCCCGCGTCGAGGACGAGATCTCCCGAAACGCCCGATCGAGTTCCTTCCGACCCCATTCTTCCTCCTCCTTGCTGATCGGCCCGTGAATGGCATCCGACAGCTCCAACGCCTCCCTTAGAGCCTGAGTCTTGCCGCGAGCAGTCAGCGCCCTTTCGATGGCGACGGAAAGATTTGGCGCAGACCCTGCCTCCACTTCTGCCCGGGCCCGTTCCAATGCTGCCGGCTCGATCGAAATCGTCACACGCTCCTTCATACGGAACATCATATGCCTCTCGACGGGTTAGCTTCCGCCTAGACCATGACGGGAGAGATCACACTGGTGGCGCGCGGAATGCGCCGACTTCCGACCTGATGAGCGACGGAAGGCTGACTCAGCCGAGGTAGAGGTCGACCAGCTGGTCGCCGGCGAGCATGGCGATGACTCCTCCTAGGGCGAGGAAGGGGCCGAAGGGGATCGCCATTTTGCGGGCTTGGGAGCCGTGGCGGACGATCAGGGTTAGGCCGACGGCGGTGGCAAGGAGGAGGGCGATGAGGACCGCGGGGGCGACGGCGCGGCCGAGGAAGAGGCCCATCGTCGCGGTCAGCTTGACGTCGCCGAGGCCCATGCCTTGCGGGTAGGCGAGGACGACGAGGAAGAGGATGCCGCCGGACGCGGTGGCGGCGATCGCGCGCTCGGCGAGGCTGCTGGGGTCGGTGGGCGCTGCGATCGCGAGGCAGAGGATGGCACCAGTGAGCAGGACGACGTTGGGGATGATCCGCTGCTCAAGGTCGGTCAGGGTGATCACGGCCAGCATCGTCACGAAGACCCAGTTGATCGCGATCGTCGCCGGATCGTCCCAGTGAACGAGGGTGGCCGCCGTGAAAAGCGCCGCGACCGTCAGCTCGGTGAGCGGATAGCGGGGCGAGATCCGCGCGCCGCAGCAGCGCGCCCTCCCGCGCAGCAGCAACCAGGAGAACACTGGCACGTTGTCACGGGCGCCGATCTGAGCGCCGCAAGCGGGGCACTGCGAGCGTGCTCCGGCAATCGAGACGCCACGGGGCACCCGGTGGGCGACCGCGGTCGCGAAGCTGCCGAAGGCAAGCCCCACTACGAAAGCGATCAGGCCGCCGGCGAGCATCGGTGCGGAGTTGTATCCGAGCGCGCGGCGGCCGCCGCGGCTAGCGGACGACTTTGAAGCGGCGCTTGGCCGGCCGCTCCTCGCGGTTGCCGGCCGGATCGATCGCTTTCACCCGGAAGAGATGGGTCTTGCGACCCAGTCGCTTAGCGCGAAAGGGAGTCGAGCAGGGCTTCCACTTACGGCGATCGAGCTTGCAGAGGTAGGTCGTTCCAGGGGTATCCCCCGCCGTGTCGAGGAAGCGGAACACCGCCGTGCGCTTGCGGGTCTTCACACCCGGGCCCATCGTGATCCGGGTCAGCGGCCTGGTCGAGTCCTCGACGTAGACAGCCGGGACGGGAGAGCAGGGAGAGCGGTCGTTGCCGCCGTCGACCGAGACGCCGTAGAAGGTGACCGTGGTGTTGTCGGCGACCTGGATCCTCAGACCGGCGGCGAACTCAACCGCGCTCCCCTTCGCCACGGGCGCGCCCTTACAACCCTCCTCGACGAAGATCTCGACTTTGCCGGCGCCGGGAGCGCTGCCCGTAACCAAAGGCGTGTTGTCGTTGGCCGTCCCCACGGGCAGGGTGCGCAGCTTCGGCGCCGGGGGCTTGCCGGGGACGTCGACCGCGGACGACTCTTTGGTCGGGTCTTTTCCACCCGGATTCCCGGGAGGATTACCCGGCGGTTCCTGCTGCGGCGTCACCTCCTGGTAGGAGATCGAGGAGCTGGAACAGCCGGAGGAGATGCCCGCAAGCGTGGCCTCCGCGTAGAAGGTCGTGGTCGAGTTGTCGGGAACTGACGCCTGGATTCCGCTTCCGGCGAACGCCGCCCCGCTGCCGCTGCCCAGCGGGGCACCTGAGCAGCTCGCGTTGGAATAGATCGAGACGGTCGCTTCCGGATCGGCGGTGCCGAGCAGCCGCGGGAAGTTGTCGTTTGCCGGCGAAGCGGGGCTGGCCGAACCAAGAACGGGTGGCTCGGGCGGCTCGGTCACCTGGCGGTATTTGACCCCGGCCGAGCAGGTCGAGGTGCCGTTCGAGTCCGTCTGGGTCGCGTGGAAGGTCGTGGTCGTGTCGGGCGAGATGACGCCGCTCGGGATCATGATGCCGGCGCCCTCCAGTTCCGCGGCGGTGCCCGTCGCCACCACTTTGCCCGCGTCCAGGCAGGTCGAGTCTTTCTCGTAGATGGTGATGGTGGCGTTCGGGTCGAGCGCCATTCCGATCGCGCCGCTGGCGCTTGCGCTCGTGCGGACTACCGAGGTGATTATTTCTCCCGCCAGACCCTGAATCCGCGGCGTCAAGGAGGCGCCTGGAGAGGTGGGATTGGTGCCGGTCAACAGTGGTTTCGGCGGCGCCGCTTGGGCAAGTGGAGCGGTTAGTGCTCCACATACGAGAAGCGCTGCGAGGGCTTTCAAGCACAACGAAGGGCGGGCCAGAATGGCCCGCCCTTCGACAGC
Source organism: uncultured Actinomycetes bacterium (assembly GCA_963728025.1). Lineage (GTDB taxonomy): Bacteria > Actinomycetota > Thermoleophilia > Solirubrobacterales > 70-9 > VAYN01. The sequence continues at coordinate 738,305 of CAVSIF010000005.1, forward strand.
GTTCTTGCCTAGCTCAGTCATGCCTAAGCGACGTGACTAGAGAGGATCAGCCCCCCCAGCCGCCTTCCGGGCAACCGCCGGTTTTCGCGACGGTGCAGGGGAACGTCAGCGTGCCTTTGTCATTCACGATCGAGAAGGTCTGCGTGGCTTTACTGCCTTCAATGGTGATCGTGTAACCGTCGCCGGCTACGGTCGGCGTAACCGCATCGAAGCTGGCGTTTTTCAGGGACGGCTCGATGGCCTCCAAATCTGCTTCATCGGCTCCGAGATAACTGCCGTCATGGTCGGTCGCATACGTCTCCATAGCAACCTGGGCCGAGTGTGCGTACTCCTTGGCCCGAGCGTCGCCAGCCTTGTCTTTCTGGTTGAAGAAGGCGGGCAGCGCGATCGCGGCCAGGATTCCGAGGATGAGCATGACGACGAGAAGCTCGATCAGGGTGAAGCCGCTCTCGTTGTCACCGTTGAGCCGGGCGCCAATCTTTGCCCGGAGATTCTGGAGCAACATAGGTACCTCCTAGTGGACCTATCGTTTGCGCCAGGACTCGGGATTTGCCAATCGGCACCGAGGCACTGGCAGTTCTTTGCCCTCTCCTCATCGGCGCTCGGCGAGCCACCTTTAGCTCCTGCACGGTCAAGTGCGGGAACTTCGATTTTTCGCTGTCGAATGGCGAAAAGTGGGTGGTACCGACACAAAAAAATATCGATCTAACCGGGATCCAACCGCAATACTTGCGTGCGCCTCCCGAACGAACGTCTAGCGGCTAACGGATCTGTTCGTAGATGCTGAACATCGGCAGGTACATCGCGACCACGATGAAGCCGACGATGCCACCGACGAAGACGATCATCAGCGGCTCGATCAGCGCCGTGAGGGCTTTTACCTTGGCGTCGACCTCGGCCTCGTAGAAGTCGGCGACCTTGCCCAGCATGTGCTCGAGCTGCCCGGTTTCCTCGCCGACCGCGACCATGTGGCCGACCATCGGCGGAAAGATCGGGTTTTCCTCGATCGGGCCGGCCAGGGTGCCGCCGCGCTTGACCGAGGCGTACACGTCTTCCATCGCCTTCTCGATCACGACGTTTCCCGCCGTATCGCCGGTCAGCTTGATCGCCTGCAGCATTGGTACTCCGGACGAAACAGCGCCAGAAAAGGTGCGCGACCACCGGGCCAGCGCCACCTTCTGGATCACGTCGCCGATCTTCGCCGGCAGACGCAGTTTGAACCGATCCCAGAGCTCGTTGCCACGATCGGTCTTCTTCCATTTGAAGAAGACCACGAAGGAAAGCACCAGACTGGGAATAATCACGAACCAGTAGCCGGTGAGGGCGTTGGAGGCGTCAACACAGATCTGCGTCGGCAACGGCAGGCCTGCGGCTTCGTCCGGATTTTCTTCGCCCAGTTCTTCGAAGATCTTGGCGAAAATCGGAATCACGAAGGCAACAATCGCGATCAGAACCACCCCCGCAAAGCCGAAGACCAGCGCCGGGTACATCATCGCCGATTTGACCTGACGCCTCAGCGCATCCGATTTCTCAACCTGGAAGGCGATCCGGTCCATCGCCTCGTCGAGCCGGCCCGACTGCTCGCCCGAGCGGACCATCGCCCGGAACAGGCGGTCGTACACCTTCGGGTAGCGCTCCATCGCCTGCTCGAGCGAGCTGCCCGCCTCGACGTCGGCACGAACGCCCGCGGCCGAGGCCTTGATCTGTTCGTCTTGGGTCTGATCCTCAAGCGTGCGCAGGGTGCGCAGCATCGGCATCCCCGAGGCAATCAGGGTCGCGAACTGGCGCGAGAAGACGGCCAGCTCGCGCATGTCGACGCCCTGCCATTTCTTGAGCAGGTCCTCGACGTTGAGCGGGTTCGACTTCTCGCTGACGTCGAGCACGATCAGGCCGCGCTGGCGCAGCTGCTCGGTGACCGCGGCCTTGGATTCGGCCTCGAGCTCGCCGGCGGAGGTCGACCCCGCCAGGTCCATCGCCCGGAACTCGAAAGTCGTCGCCGACATCGCCCGCTAGCCCCCCTGGATCGAGACCGGCGGCGGTGCGCCCGCCGTCGCGGTCGCGGCTTCCTCGTAGCTGAGGGGCGCCCCGCCCAAGAGCCGGCTCAGCTCCTCCGGCACGGTGGCCCGCTGTTCGGCCAGCGAGCGGGTGATCTTCCCGGTCCGTACCAAGCGCGCCAGGTCGGCGTCCATCGTCTGCATCCCGACCGCGCCCGAGGTCTGCAGGGCAGCGTAGATCTGGTGCGTTTTGCCCTCGCGGATCAGGTTGCGCACCGCCGGGGTCGGGATCAGCACCTCGGTCGCGACCGTCCGGCCTTTGCCGTCCACGGTCGGCAGCAGCTGCTGGGTGACGATCCCCTGCAGGGCGATCGAGAGCTGGGTCCGCACCTGCCCCTGCTGCTCGGGCGGGAAGACGTCGATGATGCGGTCTACCGTCTGCGCGGTCGACTGGGTGTGCAGGGTGGCGAAGACGAGGTGGCCGGTCTCGGCCGCGGTCAGGGCGGTCGAGATCGTCTCCAGGTCGCGCATCTCGCCGACCAGGATCACGTCGGGGTCCTCTCGCAGGGCGGCGCGCAGGCCGAGCGCGAAGTCGGCCGCGTCGGAGCCGATCTCGCGCTGGTTGACGATCGAGCTTTTGTGCTGGTGCAGGAACTCGATCGGGTCCTCGATCGTGAGGATGTGGTCCTGGTGGGTGGAGTTGATCACGTCGATCATCGCCGCCAGGGTCGTGCTCTTGCCCGACCCGGTCGGCCCCGTCACCAGGACGAAGCCGCGCGGTTTCTCGCAGAGGTCGCGCAGCACCTGCGGCACCCCGAGCGAGTCGAGCGCCGGAATCTCCTGCGGCACCAGGCGGAAGGCGGCGCTGACCGTCCCCCGCTGGAAGAAGCAGTTGACGCGGAAGCGGGCGACGCCGGGGATCGCGTAGGCGAAGTCGAGCTGCTGGTTGTTCTCGAAGCGTTTGCGCTGGTCGTCGTTGAGGATCCCGTAGACGACCTCGCGCGTCTGCTGCGAGTTCAGCACCGGGAAGCCCTCCAGCGGGCGGATCTTGCCCTTGTCGCGCATCGCCGGCGGGAAGCCGGGCGTGAGGTGGACGTCGGAGGCCTTGGTCTCCACCATCTTGCGCAGGACCTCGGAGAAGTCGAACTCAGGCAGTGACACGGAGTACCTCCTCGAGGCTGGTATTGCCGGCGCGGACCTTGGAGACGCCGTCCTCGCGCAGGGTCAGCATCCCCTCCTCGCGGGCGACGGCGGCGATTTCCGGCTCGGGAGCGCGCGAGATCGTCATTTCTTTGAGCCGTTCGCTGAGGCTCATCACCGAGTAGATCCCGACCCGGCCGCGGTAGCCGCTGTTGCCGCAGCGCCCGCACCCGCCCGGCTCGTAGGCCTCGACGTCCGCCCCCACCTTCACCCCGGCCTCGATCAGCGCCTGGGCCGGGATCACCGCCCGCCGCTTGCAGTTCGAGCAGAGCTTGCGGGCCAGCCGCTGGGCGACCACGCAGTCGACCGCGGAGGCGGTGAGGAAGGTCTCAATCCCCATCTCGTTCAGCCGCGCGATCGCGCCGGGGGCGTCGTTGGTGTGCAGGGTGGTCAGCATCATGTGGCCGGTCAGGGCGGCCTCGATCGCGATCCGGGCCGTCTCCGCGTCGCGGATCTCGCCGACCATCACGATGTCGGGGTCGGCGCGCAGGATCGAGCGCAGCCCGCGCGCGAAGTCGAGCCCGGCCTTGCGGTTGACGTTGATCTGGTTGACCCCGTCGATCCGATACTCGACCGGGTCCTCGATCGTGATGATCTTCTTCTCGACCTGGTTCAGCGCGCCGAGCGCCGCGTAGAGGGTCGTGCTCTTGCCCGAGCCGGTCGGCCCGGTGACCAGCACCGCGCCGTAGGCCTGGCGGAAGGAGTCCTCGAAGCGGGCGCGCGCGGAGCCGTCCATCCCGAGGTCGTCGAGCGTCCGTTGCGAGTTGCTTTCGTCGAGGATGCGGATCGTCGCCCCCTCGCCACGCTGGGTAGGGAGGGTGGTGACACGGAGGTCGATGCGGCGCTCCTCGACCGCGACGCTGACCCTGCCGTCCTGCGGCACGCGCTTCTCGGCGATGTCGAGCTCGCTCATGATCTTCAGCCGCGAGATCACCGCGCTGATCATCCGCTTCGGAACGTGCGCCGCCTCCTTCAGCACGCCGTCGACCCGGAAGCGAACCCGCAGCTCGCCCTCCGCCGGCTCGAGGTGGACGTCGGAGGCCCCCTCCCCCACCGCCTGCGCGAGCAGGCTGTAGACAAGCTTGACCACCGGCGCGTCCTCGGCGCCGACCTGCATCTCGCTGACTTCGGCGAGCCCGGCTCTTCGAGGTCTTCCTCCTCGACCTCCTTCTCGATGATCGCCTCGGCGGCCGCGTTCTGGATCGTCCCGAGCCGGGCCAGCAGCGACTCGACGTCGCCCTTGGCCGCGACCGCGATCTGGCAGTCGAGGCCGGTGGCGATCTGGATGTCGTCGACCGCGAGCACGTTGGCCGGGTCGGCCGCGGCGACAAGCAGCGTGTGCTGGTCGACGTAGCCGACCGGGACCGCCATGTAGCGGCGCGCCATCGTCACCGGGAACAGCGCCGCCGCGGCGACGTCGACGTTGTAGAGCGTGAGGTCGACGTGGTCGAGGCCGTAGCGCTCCGCGGTCGCCCGCGAGAGCTGCTCCTCGCTGATCGTCGCCTGCTCGAGCAGCAACGACTCCGGCGTGCGGCCGGCGGTACGGGCCGCCTCGATCGCCGCCGCCACCTGCTCCGCCGAGGCGTAGCCGAGCTCAACCAGGACGTCGGTGATGAAGCCGTGCGAGTGGCCGCGGTGCAGCGGCGGGGTCAGCCCCGGCGTGCCCTGCTGCTCCGGCCCCGGCAGCGCCGGCGCGGCGGAGCCACCCGAGTCGGGGACCGGCTGCAGGTGGCTCGGGTACTGGAACCTGTCGTCAGTGCTCATCGCCGGCTCAGTCCGGGTGGTAGGTCTCTTCGGGGCCCTTGTAGCGCGCGTCCACGATCGCCTGGACGACGCTCTGGGAGGTCTGGAAGCCGTAGTCGACGGAGGCCTGGGGCGTGCCGCCGCTGAGCCGGCGCGGCCGCATCACGATCAGCGCCGGCACCTGCTGGACCTCGGCCCCGAGCGTGATCGCCGCGTAGCGGGCGATCTGTTTGGCGGGGACGACGAAGAGCGCGACGTCCTCGTAACCGGCGACGCCGCGGGTCGTGCCCTCGACCAGCCGGTCGTCGATCCCGCCGTCGTGGACGACGAGCAGGACCACGGTCTTGCCGGCGTCGTAGGCGCGCGCGACCGGCGCCGGCATCGGTGGCGCCGGAATCGCGGCGCCGGCAGCGGCGGCCGAGGCGGAAGCGCCGGCGATGGCGCCTTCGACGGCGGATTCGACGGCTTCGCCCGCGCTCGCCCCGGTGGCGGTGCTGGTCACCCCGGTTTCGGCGTTGGTCACGGTCGCTTCAGTTGGCACCGCGGCTTCTTCTTCTTCACCACCGCCAGGTTTCAGCAACATGAAGGCGACCACTACAACGAGGATCGCCACCAGGCCGATCTGGGCCATCGGGTTGTCGTTCAGCTTCTCCCTCACTGGGCCACCGGCTCCTCGTCACGCTGCAGCTGCTCGATCCCGCTGGCCCGCTGGCCGCCGGCCGCGAGCATCAGTTTGAAGTCGTGTGGGTTAGAGGCGTAGTCGAGCGCCGTCTCCTCGCTGATCCGGCCCTCCATCGCGTAGCCGAGCAGCGACTGGTCGAAGGTCCGCATCCCGTAGTACTCGCCCTCCGCGATCACCTCGGTGATCCGGCCGGTTTCCTCCGGGTTGAGAATCAGGTCCTGGATCCGGCCGGTCACGACCATGATCTCCGAGGCCGGCACCCGGCCCTCGCCGGTGATGTCCGGCACCAGGCGCTGGGCGATCGCCCCCCGCAGGGTCGAGGCCAGCATCACCCGCGCCTGCTGCTGCAGGTGCGGCGGGAAGAAGTCGACGATCCGGTTGATCGTCTCGGTCGCGTCGAGCGTGTGCACGGTGGAGAGCACGAGGTGGCCGGTCTCGGCCGCCGACAGCGCGGTCCGCACCGTCTCCTCGTCGCGCATCTCGCCGACCAGGATCACATCGGGGTCCTGGCGCAGAACCCGCCGCATCGCCCGCCCGAAGCTCTCGGTGTCCGATCCGACTTCACGCTGGTTGACGATCGAGCGCTTGTCCTGGTGCAGGTACTCGATCGGGTCCTCGAGCGTGATGATGTGGTGCGGCTTGGTGCGGTTGATGTGGTCGATCATCGCCGCCAGCGTCGTGCTCTTGCCCGAGCCGGTGGTGCCGGTGACGAGGATGATTCCCCGGTTCTCCTCGGCCAGGCTGGTCACGATCGGCGGCAGGCCGAGGTCCTCGACCGAGCGGATCCGGAACGGGATCGCGCGGCAGACGATCGAGACCGCCCCGCGCTGCTTGAAGACGTTGACGCGGTAGCGGGAGACGCCCTCGAGCGCATAGGAGAAGTCGGCCTCGCCGGCCTCCTCGAACTCGGCCACCGAGCGCGCCTCGGCGAGGCTGCGGAACGCCCCCTCAGTGTCCTCGGCACTGAGCGTGCCGAACCCCTCGAGCGGGATCAGTTCCCCGTGCATGCGAGCGACCGGAGGCGAGTCGACCTTGACATGCAGGTCCGACCCCTCCCGCTCGACGAGGGTGCGCAGGGCTGAATCGATGTCAAACATCCCGGCCTGTATCGACCGGAATTCCGCATGACTTAACGGTGCAAGACAGGGTGGCGAGGGACGGGCACCCTCCCCTGAAAGCCGTTCCGCAGCCGGTTGGATGCGGCGACCTGTCTTGTTGGTCCTGGAGCTTTCCGGAGAGGGTGCCCGTCCCTCGCCAGCTCACTCACAAGACAAAAAGCGGCAGCTACACGGTCGCCAGCTCGAGTAGACCTTGCGTGAGCTGAAGCGGCGGAGAACTGCGAGAGGGGTTCATTGACCCTCCCACAGAAGCTCAAGGACTAACGCACCGAAGCTGTGGCGCTCGACCGGCTGCGGAACGGCTTCTGGGGGAGGGTCAATGAACCCCTCCCCCGCCTGAGGTGCTTAAGCAACCTCTCGGAGTTTCTGCGCCTCACCGAGACTCTGCAGCTTTTTCAGCGACTGGTTCTCGATCTGACGGATCCGCTCGCGGGTGACGTTGAAGGTGCGGCCGACCTCGTCGAGCGTGCGTGGGTGCTCGCCGCCGAGGCCGTAGCGCAGCTCGAGCACACGGCGCTCGCGGTAGGAGAGGTTCTCCAGCGCCTCCTTCAGCGCCTCTTTGGTCAGCAGGTCCGCGGCCCGGTCGAACGGGGACTCGGCCTTCTCGTCGGCGATGAACTGGCCGAACTCGGACTCCTCCTCGTCGCCGACCGGCTTCTCCAGCGAGACCGGGGCCTGGGCGGAGCGCTTGATCGAGTCGACCTCCTCCGGGTCGATCCCCGTTACCTCGGCGATCTCCTCCGGGGTCGGCTCGCGGCCCAGCTCGGTGACCAGCTTGCGCTCGGCGCGGCCGATCTTGTTCAGCTTCTCGACCACGTGCACCGGGATCCGGATCGTCCGCGCCTTGTCGGCGAGCGCACGGGCGATCGCCTGGCGGATCCACCAGGTCGCGTAGGTCGAGAACTTGAAGCCCTTGCGGTAGTCGAACTTCTCCGCCGCGCGGACCAGGCCGAGCGTCCCCTCCTGGATCAAATCGAGGAAAGGAAGCCCCTGGTTCCGGTAATTTTTCGCGATCGAGACGACCAGGCGCAGATTGGACTCGACCATTTTTTGCTTCGCGTCGAGGTCGCCGCGCTCGATCCGTTTGGCGAGTTCGACCTCCTCCTGGGCGGTCAGCAGGCGGACTTTGCCGATGTCCTTGAGGAACAACTGCAGCGAGTCCGTGGTCATGTCCGGTTTCAGGTCGAGCGCCTGTTTCTGGCGGCGCCGGCCTTTTTTGCCGGTGTCCATCGGCATCGCTTCGGCCGCGGCTTTCTGGGCCGGGTCCATGTCCTCGACGAGCTCGATCCCCGACTTCTCGAGGTGCCCGTAGAGGTCCTCGACGTCTGACTCGTCAAGATCGACCTCGGAAACTGCCGAGGCGATGTCGCCGAAGGTCAGCACGCCGAGCTGCTGCCCGCGATTAATGAGGTTTTTGACCTCCTCCAACTCCTGAAGCTCAGCTACCAGCATCCTGTTCTACTCATTTCCCTTGCGCGTGGTGTTTAGTCCTGGCATGAAAAGACCCCGCGCTGGCGAAAGTCGCGGAGTCAAACGCCTGTTCGCATCTTAGTGCTTCATTTTGTAAAGTCAATGCCCAACTCGCTCCGCCACCCCAAACCCTGGCTCCGTGCTTTTTGGGAGCGCGCGTACCGCGAGAACGTCACCGGGCTCTCGGCGATGGTCGCCTACAACTTGATGCTGGCGATCTTCCCCTTCGCCCTGCTCGTCCTCTTCGTCTTCGGCCAGGTGCTGAAGATCGAGGGCGTCGAGACCAGCGTCATCAACGACCTCGAGCGGCTCTTCCCCAGCGTCGAGCAGGAGACGCTGACCAACGTGCTCACCCGGATCCAGGACAACTCGACCACGATCGGGATCGCCGCCGGCCTCGGCTCGCTCTGGATCGGCGCCTCCTTCTGGGGCGCGATGGACACCGCCTTCTGCCGCATCTACCACGTCGAATGCCGTGGCTGGGTCGAACAGAAGCGCTTCTCCTTCGCGATGCTGGTGGTCGTCCTGCTCTTCATCGCCGCCAGCATCTTCGTGCCGGCGATCGAGAGCACGCTGCTCTCCAGCACGGACCGGCTGCCGCTCGGCCTTTCCGACATCAAGGCGATCGACACGGTCCTGCTGCTCGGCGCGGCACTGCTAGTCACCTTCCTGATCTGCTGCGTGATCTTCTGGGCGGTGCCGAAAGGGCACATGCCCTGGCGCGCGGTCTGGCCCGGCGCGCTCTTCGTCACGATCGCCGCCGGCCTCGCCAACTGGCTCTTCCCGATCTACCTCGCCAACGTCTCCAGCCTCTCGCGCTTCGGCTCAACCGTTGGCTTCATCCTCATCGCCCTGCTCTGGTTCTACGTGCTCAGCCTCGCCCTCATGGTCGGGGCCGTAATCAACTCGCTGCGCTACGAGGTGCACGACACCGGCGAGCTGCCTTACGGCAACGGAGCCAAGCCCTGCCGGGACTGCCCGGACGCGGCAAATGCAGAAAACGCCCCCACCGGACAATAAAAACTGTCATATTCTGTTATGGAGGGAGCCTTCTCCCGGTGCTTGGCCGTTTTTGCGACTGAACAATCGGGTACGGCAAATAATTGAAACAATTGCTTTGATGCAAAAACGGGGGAGTTTTCACATCGTGCCTGGAGTACTCGACCCGACGATTCCGGTCGACATTGGCGAGCAGTCCCAGCGGCAACGCATCATCGACGCGATGATCGAAAGCTGCGCCGAAAAGACATACGCCGCGACCACGATCGCCGACATCGTCAGACGCGCGAGTATCTCGCGCACCACCTTCTACAAAAGGTTTTCCAACAAGCGCGCCTGCTTCGACGGGGCGCTCGAGGACTGCCTGGAGACGCTGCAAACCGCGGCGTTGGAGGCCCGCGACCAGGCCGACTCGCCGGCTGAGGCGCTGCGCAAGGCCGCGACGGCGATGCTCGAGCTGATGGCGGACAAACCAGCCCTGGCCCAACTCGTTCTGGGCGATGCGATGACGGTCGAACCGGCGATCGTCGACCGCTACCGGGAGCTGGTCATCCCCGCCGTCGAAGAGCTCTGGAACGGCGATGGCCCGAAGCAGCCCCACACCGATCCCGGCCTCGCCTTCGGCCGGGTGCAGGTCCTCATCTTCAGCCAGATTGCCGCTGGTCACACCAAGCGGCTTCCAGCGCTGCTGCCGGAAATCGTCTACATCGGCCTGCTGCCGATGGCCGGCCACGAGGAAGCGGCAAGGCAGGCCCAACTGGTCGCCGACGACAACCACTCCAACGGCTCCGCCACGCGGTGACCGACGAGCGCGAGGATCTGCGCAAATGGCGACTGCCGCGCGGCCGGCACGGCCTGCCGCGTGAGCTGGTCGAGCGTTCCCAGCGCGAACGGCTGCTGGCCGCGATCGTGCGGGTCACGGCCCGCAAGGGCTACGACGGGACCTCCGTCGCCGACGTCCTCGCCGAAGCCGGAGTCGGCAGGGAGTCCTTCTACGAGCTCTTTGACGACAAACTCAGCTGCCTGCTGGCCGCCCACGCGGTTCTCGTCGACCACCTCGAGACCACCGTCAAGGACGCCTACGACCAACCCGGCGACTGGGCGGGCCGGGTTCGCCAAAGCATCGCCGCGATGCTCGACTGGTTCGCCGCCGACCCAGCCGCCGCACGGGTGACCCTGGTCGAGCTGGCCACCGTCGGCCCGGTCGCCCTCGAGCGCTTCCGCGAGAACTTCAGCCGCTTCGCCCAGCTGCTCGCAGCGGGGTACGACGATGCGGGACTTGGAACCGCGCGACCACAGGCAGCGGAACTGGCGGTCGGCGCTGGCATCGCCCGCGTCTACGAGGAGGTTCTGCGCGGCCGTACCGCGGAGCTGCCAAGCCTCCTGCCCGAACTCACCTACGAGGTTCTCGTGCCCTTCGTCGGCGAAGAGGTGGCGCGGACCCAGCGCCACCTCGCCGAGGTCTGAGGCGCCTCAGCCGTAGCGCTCGCCGATCAAAGCGCGCAGCTTCGAGCGGTCGTGGCGCGCGTGGACGCGGCGCACGGTGCCGGAGCGGGAGCGCATCACCAGCGATTCGGTGGTCGCGCCGGCGCCGCGGTAGCGGACGCCCTGGAGCACGTCGCCGTCGGTGACCCCGGTGGCGGAGAAGAAGACGTCCTCGCCGGCGCAGAGGTCGTTCGCTGTGAGCACGCGGTCGAGGTCGTAGCCGGCGTCGATGGCCGCCTGGCGCTCGCCGTCGTCGCGCGGCCAGAGCCGGCCGAGCAGCTCGCCCCCCATCGACTTCAGGGCGGCGGCCGAGAGCACGCCCTCGGGCGTGCCGCCGATCCCCCAGAGCAGGTCGACCGGGGAGCGTTCGCTGACCGCCAGCAGCGCCGCCGAGACGTCGCCGTCGCTGATCAGGCGGATGCGGGCGCCGGCCTCGCGCACTTCCCGCATCGCCTCCTCGTGGCGCGGCCGGTCGAGCATCACCACGGTCACGTCACCGATGCCGCTGCCCTTGCGCTCGGCGATCAGCTCCAAAGTCTTCGGCAGCGGCCGGTCGAGGTCGAGCAGGTCGGCGATCTCCTCCCCGCCGGCCATCTTTTCCATGTAGACGCAGGGGCCGGGGTCGAACATCGAGCCGCGCTCGGCGAGCGCGATCACGGCCAGGGCGCTGGGCATGCCACGGGCGCAGAGCGTCGTCCCCTCCAGCGGATCGACGGCGATGTCAGCCACCGGCGGGCTGCCGTCGCCGATCTGCTCGCCGTTGAAGAGCATCGGCGCTTCGTCCTTCTCGCCCTCGCCGATCACGACGACGCCATCCATCGCGACCGAGTCGAGCACGAAGCGCATCGCGTCGACCGCGGCGCCATCGGCGGCGATCTTGTCGCCACGGCCGACCCAGCGAGCCGCGGCCAGGGCCGCCGCCTCGGTCACCCGCACCAGCTCGAGGGCGAGGTTGCGGTCTGGCTTGGCCTGGTCCTGGGCCTGGGTGCTCTCGGGCATCGGCGCCGCAGGCTATAGGGTCGCGCCATGTCTCAGCGCTGGGGATTGACCTTGCCGCTGCCGGGGATCTCCCTGGCCGACCACGAGGAGCACGTGCGGCGGGCCGAGGCAGCCGGCTACACCGACCTCTGGACGGGAGAGACCGCCGGCCCCGACGGCTTCACGCCGCTCACCCTCAGCGCCGCCTGGACCGAGCGGGCGCGGCTCGGCACCGGGATCGTCGGCGTCTTCCAGCGCGGCCCGGCGCTGCTCGCCCAGGAGGCGGCGGCGCTGGCCAGCGCCTCGGGCGGGCGCTTCGTGCTCGGGATCGGCTCCTCCTCAGACCGGATCGTCGAAGGCTGGAACGACATCCCCTTCGAGAAACCGCTGAGCAAGGTGCGGGCGACGCTCGACTTCCTCGACGCGGCCCTCGCCGGCGAGCGCACCGCCACCGGCTTCAAGCTGGAAACGCCGCCGGCGGAGCCGATCCCGATCGTGCTCGCGGCGCTGCGCGGCAAGATGCTCGAGCTCGCGGTCGAGCGGGCGGCCGGCGCCTTCACCAACTTCCTGCCGCTGGGCGGGCTGCCGAAGGTGGCGGCGCAGCTCGAGGGCGCACCGGCGGGCTTCGAGCTGCTCTGCCGCTTCTTCTGCCTGCCCGGCGAGCGCGAGCAGGTCGAGCCGCTGGCCCGCTTCATGTTCTCCTCCTACATCACCGTCCCCGTCTACACCGCCTTCTACCGCTGGCTCGGCTACGGCGAGCAGATCGACCCGATGGTCGCCGCCTGGGAGGCCGGCGACCGCCAGGGCGCCGCCGCCGCGGCGCCCTGGGAACTGATCGAGGACATGTTCATCTTCGGCGAGCCGGCCGCGATGAAGGAGCGCCTTGGGGAGTTCGTCGCGGGCGGGATCACCCTGCCGATCCTCACCCCGATCGTCGCCCCCGACCAGCTCGGCGAGACGATCGCGGCGCTGGCGCCCGCTTAGTCGCCGCTCTCGGTGAGCCGCGAGTAGGCGTCGGGGCGCCTGGTCGCGAGCAGCGGGAACAGCGCCAGCCAGTCGCGGCGCTGGTCGAGGTCGAGGTCGGCGACGAGCACGGCGGGCTGGTCGCGCGGGGCCTGGGCGAGGATGCGGCCGTAGGGGTCGGAGATGAAGGAGGAGCCGTAGAACCGCAGCGGCGGCTCGGAGCCGGTGCGGTTGACGGCGACCATGAAGGTGCCGTTGGCGATCCCGTTGGCGACGATCACCTGCCGCCAGAGCGGCTCGGTGTCGAACCCGGGGTGGTCGGGCTCGGAGCCGATCGCGGTCGGGTAGACCAGCACCTCGGCACCGGCCAGGCCGTAGGCGCGGGCGACCTCGGGGAACCACTGGTCCCAGCAGGTCGGCAGGCCGAGCCGGGCCTCACCGAGGGCGAGGACCGGGAAGGCCTCGGCGCCGGCCGGCCCGGGGCGGAAGTAGCGGTCCTCGTGGTAGCCGGCGGTGACCGGGATGTGCAGCTTGCGGGTGCGGGCGACCAGCTCGCCGTCGGGAGCGACGACGATCGCGGTGTTGAAGCCGAGGCCGTCGTCACCGTCGGCGCGCTCGTAGAGCGAGGCGTGGAGGTGGACGCCGGTCGCGGCCGCGATCTGGGCGGCGAAGCGGTGGGTACGGCCGCCGGGCAGCTCCTCCGGCTCGGCGCCGGCCGCCGCCGGCCCGCCTGGGTCGGTGGCGAAGTAGCGGCTCAGGGTCAGCTCCTGGAGGCAGACCAGCCGTGCCCCCTCCCGCGCGGCCAGCTCGACTCCCATCGCCAGCGCCGCCTCGTGCTCGTCGGGATCGGCGTGCCAGCGCTGCTGCACCGCGCCGATCCGGAACGGCGGCCGGCTCGGCGGCCGGGTGCGGGCCGGCGACTCGGGCGGCTCCGGAGCGACGATCAGCCGGATCTCCTCCATGGGACGACTGTAGCCATCAGCGGAGCCTCCGAACGCACTTTCTTCCGCTATGCGGCAATAAGTACGTTCGCACGGAGGATGATTGGCCCGTGAGCACGGCGATCGAGTCGACTCCCGCCGCCGACGGCTTCCGGATGCCGGCCGAGTTCGAGCCGCACGACGGCTGCTGGATGGTCTGGCCGCGGCGGCCCGACAACTGGCGCCTCGGGGCCGGCCCGGCACAGGAGGCATTCGCGGCGGTGGCCGCGGCGATCTCCGCCGCCGAGCCGGTGACAGTGGCCGTCTCCGAGCCGCAGCTGGAGCGCGCGCACGAGGTGCTGCCCAGCGCGGTCGAGATCGTCGCGATCGAGAGCGATGACGCCTGGGCGCGCGACACCGGCCCCACCTTCGTCGTCGATGGAGGCGGCGGGCGGCGGGGCGTCGACTGGCGCTTCAACGCCTGGGGCGGGATCTACTCCCCCTGGGACCACGACGAACGCCTCGCGGCGCGGGTGCTCGAGGTCGAGGGCGCCGACCGCTACCGGGCGCCGCTGGTGCTCGAGGGCGGCTCGATCCACGTCGACGGCGAGGGCACGGTCCTGACCACCGAAGAGTGCCTGCTCAACCCGAATCGCAATCCGGAGCTGTCGCGGGAGGAGATCGAGCGGGCGCTGCTCGAGTACCTCGGCGCCGAGAAGGTCGTCTGGCTCGGTCGCGGCGTCTACGAGGACGAGACCGACGGCCACGTCGACAACCTCGCCTGCTTCGCCCGCCCCGGCCTCGTCCTGCTTACCTGGAGCGAGGACGAGCCGATCCCCAGCACAGGATCTCAGCCGACGCCCTGGCGCGGCTGGAGGCGGCGACCGACGCCCGCGGCCGTCCGTTCGAGGTGGTGCGCCTCCCCTCCCCCGGGCCGCTGTACGCGACGGCCGAGGAGGCGGCGGGGGTCGAGTCGAGCGAGGCGACGCTGCCGCGCCGCGCCGGCGACCGGCTCGCCGCCTCCTACGCGAACTTCTACCTCGCCAACGGGCGCGTGGTGATGCCGCTGCTCGACGAGCGCCACGACGACGCGGCGGCGGCGATCCTCGCCGAGTGCTTCCCCGAGCGCGAGGTCGTCGGGGTGCCGAGCCGCGAGATCCTGCTCGGTGGCGGCAGCATCCACTGCATCACGCAGCAGGTACCGGTCGCGCCAGGCTGAGCGCGTAGTCGCCGGCGGCGTCGGTGAACCAGCCGCCCAGCTCCAGGCCCGCTCCGGCGTAGACCGACTCGAGCCGCTCGCGGGTGAACTTGGTCGAGATCTCGGTCCGCATCTCCTCGCCGGCGGCGAAGGCGATCTCGAGGTCGAGGCCGTCGAGCCGGACCTCCTGGTCGGCGAGCGAGCGCAGGCGGATGTCCATCCGCTCCGCCTCGGCGTCGTAGCGGGCGACGTGCTCGAAGGCGTCGAGGTCGAAGTCGGCGCCGAGCTCGCGGTTGAGCACCTCGAGCACGTTCTTGTTGAACTCGGCGGTGACGCCGGCGGCGTCGTCGTAGGCGGCCTCGAGCCGGGCGCGGTCCTTGATCAGGTCGGTGCCGAGCAGGAGGTGGTCGCCGGGGCCGAGCAGGGCGGCGATCCGCTCGAGGAAGGCGTGGCGCTGGCGCGGGTAGAGGTTGCCGATCGTGCCGCCGAGGAAGGCGATCAGCCGCGGTCCCGGTGTCGCCCGGGATCCGCTCCAGGTGCTGCTCGAAGTCGCAGACGAGGCCGCGCACCTCGAGGCCCGGGTACTCGTCGACGAGGCTGGTCGCGGTCCGCTGGGTGATCTCCTCGGAGATGTCGACCGGGACGTAGGTCTCGAGGCAGCCGGCGTCGCGCATCGCGTCGAGCAGGTGGCGGGTCTTCGCCGCCGAGCCGGAGCCGAGCTCGACCAGCGCGCCGGGATCGCCGGCCGCGGCGAGGATCTCGGCCGCGCGCTCGCTGAGGATCTCCCGCTCAGCCCGGGTCGGGTAGTACTCGGGCAGCTCGGTGATCTGCTCGAACAGCTGCGAGCCGCGCTCGTCGTAGAAGTACTTCGGCGCCAGCTCCTTCGGGTAGGCGCAGAGGCCGGCGCGGACGTCGCGCGCCATCGTCGCGGCGGCGTCGGCGTCGAGGTGGACGTCGATCGCGATCATGCGTCCCTCGCGCAGCGCAGGCCGGAGAAGATCTGGCGGCGCCGCGGCAGGTCCCAGTTGCGGAAGCTCGGACGGACGACGTCGGGTGGGTCGCCCAGGAGGCGCCGCGCAGCACCTTGTGCTCGTCGCCGAAGAAGACCTCGGAGTACTCGCGGTAGGGGAAGGCCTTGAAGCCGGGGTAGGCGAGGAAGTCGGAGGAGGTCCATTCCCAGGCCCACCCGACCCCGTCCAGCTCGGGCCGGGCCGCCTCCCACTCGTGCTCGGTCGGCAGCCGCTTGCCGGCCCAGCGGGCGAAGGCGTCGGCCTCCTCCCAGGAGACGTGGAGGACCGGCAGCCCCGGGTCGAGCGGCTCACGCCGCCCCATCTCGGCGCTGACCCAGTCCGCGCCGTCGCGCTCCCAGTAGAGCGGCGGCTCGGCCCCGGTCGCCTCGACGAACTCGGCGTAGGCGCCGTTGGCGACCGGCAGGCGGTCGATCTCGAAGGCGCCAAGCTCGACCGTGTGGCGAGGACGCTCGTTGTCGTAGGCGAAGCCGCGGGCCGGAGCGCCGATCTCGTACTCGCCGGCCTCGATCGCGATCGTCTCCGGGCCGGCCGGGAGCGGCCGCGGTCGAGCGCCGCGTCGACCGGCGCCGACTCGTAGCCGTCGACCATCTGCAGCAGCTGCAGCATCGTCTCGTTGTGCTGCAGCTCGTGCGCGAGCAGCATCTCGTAGACGAAGCCTTCGCGCAGCAGGGGGTCCTCGGCCTCGGGCGAGAGGTCGACCTCGTCGAGCACCTCGAGCGTGCGCTCGCGGACGTCGGCCATGTAGGCGCGCAGCTCGGCGTCGCGCAGGATCGGCAGCTCGCCGCGGGTCTTGCGCGGGTTCTCGATCGCGTCGTAGAAGCGGCCGAGCTCGCCGTGCAGCGGCTCGCGGCCGCCGATCGTCCGCACCAGCCAGAGCTCCTCGAAGTTGGCGATGTGGCCGAGGTCCCAGGCCAGCGGGCTGAGGATCGGCGAGTAGACGGTGTTGAGCTGCTCGTCGTCGAGCGGCCCGATCAGGGCCAGGGTCCGCTGCCGCGCGTCGGCGAGACGCTCTGCGATCGCTGCCTTGGAGTTTGCCGTCACCTCGGTGGCGATACGAAAACCCTATAGCGGTCGGTTCACCTGCGTGTGAACCCGTCGTTCGATGCATTGGACACCCCCTGGTGTGCTCAATGCATCGAGCGGTAGGGTGCGGCGGGATGAGGACCGAGGGAGCAGGGGCACTTGTAGCGGGCGGGGCGTCTGGGCTTGGCGCGGCGACCGCACGGGCGCTGGCGGAGGCCGGTGCCGACGTTGTGATCGCCGACCTCAACGCCGAGAAGGGCGAGGCGCTGGCGAGCGAGATCGGCGCGACGTTCGTCGCCGCCGACGTCACCGACCCCGAGGCGGTCGGGGTCGCGGTCGCGCGCACGGCGAGCGCCGCGGGTGGGCTGCGCGTCTCGGTCTGCTGCGCCGGGATCGGCTGGGCCGAGCGGGTCGCGCACAAGGGCGGGCCGCACAACCTCGAATACTTCGCCAACGTGGTCAAGGTCAACCTGATCGGCAGCTTCAACGTCCTGCGCCTGGCGGCGGCCGCGATCAGCGAGAACGAGCCGGACGACGAGGGCGAGCGCGGCGTCTGCGTCAACACTGCCTCGATCGCCGCCTTCGACGGCCAGATCGGCCAGGTCGCCTACGCCGCCTCGAAGGGCGGCATCGTCGGCATGACCCTGCCGGCCGCTCGCGACATGGCCGGCCGCGGCGTGCGGGTCGTGACGATCGCCCCCGGCCTCTTCGACACGCCCCTGCTCGCTGCCCTGCCCGAGGAGGCGCGCACCGCGCTCGGCGCGGGCATCCCCTTTCCCTCCCGCCTCGGCCGCCCCGAGGAGTACGCCCGCATCGTCCTCGAGATCGTCGCCAACCCGATGCTGAACGGCGAGACGATCCGCCTCGACGGCGCCCTGCGGATGCCGCCGAGGTAATCGTGGGTCAGGCGGGCTTTCGCTCGGCGTAGAGCTGGTCCGCGAGGGTCACGAGAGCGCCGACCTGAATTTCCAAAGCTGTCGCCAAGCGCAGCAGGGTCGCGTAGGAGGGATTCCTCACCCCACGCTCGAGGCCACCGATCTGCGTGGTGTCGGTCCCGGCAAGGTCGGCCAGCTCCTCCTGGCTCAGCTCCGCCCGCACGCGCGCCTGCCTGATCGCCTCGCCGAGGGCGGCGTGCTCAGGGCTTCGCGCTTTGACTTGACGGCGGGGCGGCATCCTACGGAGCCTTCCCGCCCTGCGGCGCGGATGTTAGGGCATAAATGCCCTAACTCTTTTAACTGTTCACGATGCGCCTTGACCTGTTGTCGCTGCCGCGGGTGTCCTCGAGGACCGTCTGGACCCACTCCGCGCGGCCCTCGAAGGCAACGCCGTAGAAAAGCTCTTCCGTGCCCCTCACCTTCCGCGTGCGCACCAGCTTCAGCACGTCCAGCTCGACCAGCACATTGACGTGGTAGGAGACATTGCTGCGGGGCAGCTCGAAGAGCCGGCACAGCGCCGTGGCGCTGGCCACTTCCCTGGGCTTGATGGTACGCAGGATCTGCCGCCTCAGGGGATGGTTCAACGCCATGATCCACTGCCTTGCGTCGGCGGCCATTGGGGGCGGCAAATCCTTTTGTTTCAGTGTGCGAGCCCCTGTCGAAAGACTCATAGTGTTTCGACGCCCCTGCTCGCACTCGGTACCAGTTAGGGCATAAATACCCTAACAGTTGAGTAGCGGAAGGTGAAGGCTGGGGGCGATGCCACCGCCCCGCAGGAGCAAACCGCGAACGCCGGAGCTGGGCGCCCTCGGCGATGCGATCAAACAGCTGCGCATTGAGGCCGGCCTCAGCCAGGAGCAACTGGCCGAACGAGCGTCGACCGACCTGACCCAGATTGGCGGCCTCGAGCGCGGCACCAGGAACCCGAGCTACTCGACGCTCGTGCGGGTGGCCAGGGCCCTGAAAACGCGGGTGGGAGAGATCGCCACCCTCGCCGACTGCTTCATCGACGAAAACTCATCGGCGAAATAGTCAGTCGGTCCCCGCTGCCTCGGGGTCGCGCCAGACGCGCTTTTGCCACGGTGGGCTGACGGCGAAAGCGGTGCTGTCGGTGGCGGCGATCGGCTCGAGCGGGATCAAGTGGACGCGGCGGCCGGGGGTGAAACGGTCGACGTGCGGGATGCCGGCGGCGTTGCCGGCGTGGCTGCCGCCGGAGACGAGCAGGATCCCGGTCCTCGGTCCCCAGCCGTTGGCCTCACGGACACCGATCGCCTCGGCGGCGGCGTTGATCGGAGCAAAGCCGGCATCCGAGCCCCAGTTGGCAACGCCGCGCCCGTGGTTGTACCCATGGTGCGAAGAGGCCCGCTGATCCACACGCCCGTCCGCCCCGACCCGAATCTGCACCGACTCCCAGTCGTCCTGGTGATAACCCTGCGCACCGGCGATCGGAATATCGCGCAGCGTCGCCGAGTCGGCGTAGTACAGCCAGTACTGGATGTAGAGATTCCCACCGCGCTCGCCGGAGCAGTCCGCACCCTCGGCTTCCGAACGTCCCGTCTCCCCCACCCTGCAGTCGACAACGTGGACGAACGCCGTCACCGCCAACCCCTCATCGGTTCGGTGCACTAAACCCCGCTCCGACCCATCCCCACAATCACTGCTCCGACACCGCCTGAAGTCCACCGGCAACGCCCGCGCCCCCCGCTCAAACGCCAACATCGGCATCTGCTCCCGCACCAGCTCCCCCACCTCCGTCCCGTAAGCCGCAATCAACCGAGGCTGATCCCCACACCCATCAGCCAACGAAGCCGCACAAAGAATCCGCGACGCAACGAGCCGCGCCAGCTCCAGCCCCGGCACCCGAACCCCGGCGACAAGCAACGCCAGCAGCAACAAGCTGACAAGCGCCAGCAATCCCACCCACTCAACAGTTGATTGCCCTCGCTCCCTGTCGCCCATGAGGGGACAAGGGCCAGAGAAAGCCATGTTCTCCCCCTTGGAGTCGGGGAGGGAGGGGATCGCGAGGCTCTGACGAGCGCCGGACCAAGCGAGGCGAGGACGCAGGGAGCCTGGATAGCAGCGCTATTCAGGCGACTGAGGACGCGGCATCGCGCCGGTCCGCCGCCGTCAGAGACCGCGAGCGCCGACTGAGCCGACTCCCCTAAAGATTCTGGATCTCGGCCGCGATGTCCGCCGCAGCCTGTTTCGCGTCAGCGAACAGCATCGAAGTATTCGCTTCGTAGAAGAGATCGTTATCGATGCCCGCGAAGCCGGGGCTCAACGACCGCTTGATCACAATCACCTGCTGCGATTCCGAGACCTCGATGATCGGCATCCCCGCGATCGGGCTGTCGGGGTCGTTTTTCGCCGCCGGGTTGGTGACGTCGTTGGCTCCGACCACGACCGCGACGTCGGTGCGCGACATCTCGGGGTTGATCTCCTCCATCTCCCTCAGGTTCTCGTAGGGCACGTCGGCCTCGGCGAGGAGCACGTTCATGTGGCCGGGCATGCGCCCCGCGACGGGATGGATCGCGTAGTTGACGGTGACGCCGCGCTTCTCGAGCTCGTCGGCGACCTCCTTGATCGCGTGCTGGGCCTGGGCGACCGCGAGGCCGTAGCCGGGCACGATCACGACCGTGTCGGCGTAGGCGAGCTTGATCGCCGCGTCCTGGGCGCCGATCGAGACGTGCGGGCGCTCCTCGGTCGAGCCCCACCACCTCCCGACGGAGCGCCGCCGAAGCCAGCGAAGAGGACGTTGGCGACCGAGCGGTTCATCGCCGTCGCCATCTCCATCGTCAGGATCGTTCCCGAGGAGCCGACCAGGGTGCCGGCGACGATCAGCGCCACGTTGTCGAGCGCGAAGCCGGCGGCAGCCGCTGAAAGGCCGGTGAAGGCGTTGAGCAGCGAGATCACAACCGGCATGTCGGCGCCGCCGATCGGCAGCACCACCAGGTTGCCGAGCAGCCCGGCGGCGATCAGGATGCCGATGAAGGTGAGCTGCGATGGGTCGTCGTTGCCGACCGCGATGCTGACGCAGGCGGCGACGATGCCGATCAGCAGGACGGCGTTGATCACCTGCTGGCCGGGCACCGCCAGCGGCTTAGTCGGAATCAGGTCCTGGAGCTTGGCGAAGGCGATGTTCGAGCCCCAGAAGGAGACCGAGCCAACAACGGCGGCGAAGAGGATCGGGATCAGGATGTCGAGCGGAACCGAGGAGAGATGCCCCGCGTTGATCTCGGCGATCTCATTGCGGATCTCCGACCAGGCGATCAGGGCCACGGCGCCGCCGCCGACGCCGTTGTAAAGAGCGACCATCTGCGGCATCTCGGTCATCTGCACCCGGATCGAGGCGATCACACCGACCGCCGTGCCAATCCCGAGGCCGAGCGCGATCAGGCCCCAGTTGCCCATCCCGTCGAGCAAGAGGGTGGTGACGACGGCGATCGCCATACCGCCCGCGGCGATCAGGTTGCCGCGCTTCGCGGTGGTCGGGTGGGTGCCCTGTTTGATCCCGATGATGAAGAGTGAGAAGGAGACGATGTAGAGCGCGGTCGCGGCGTCGCCGCCCGGCTCGAGCACGGCGCGGATCATCAGGCCCCGCCCTTCCCGTCAGACTCGGCCTTGGGTTTCGGCTTTTTGCTGAACATGCCGAGCATCCGGTCGGTGACCATGAAGCCACCGACGATGTTGATCGCGCCGAAGGCGACGGCGATCGTGCCGATCACGTACTCGAGCCCATCGTCGGCGTAGCCGAGGACGATCAGGCCGCCGAGCATGACGATGCCGTGGATCGCGTTGGTCTGTGACATCAGCGGCGTGTGCAGGGTCGTCGGCACCTTCGAGATCACCTCGAAACCGACAAAGGCGGCGAGAACGAAGATCGTGATCTCGGTCATCAGTCCCATTACTTGGCGGCCCTCTCGTTCTTGATCTCGCCACCCTGGGTGATGCACGCGGCGGCGATGATGTCGTCCTCGAAGTCGACGTTCAGCTGGCCCTCCTCGGTGATCATCAGGCCGAGCAGGTTCTCGAGGTTCTTGGCGTAGAGCTGCGAGGCCGGAACCGGCATCTCGCTGGCGAGGTTGCGCGGGCCGAGCACCTTGACCCCGTTCTCGACCACGGTCTCACCCGCCTGAGTCAGCTCGCAGTTGCCGCCGGTCTCGGCGGCGAGGTCGACGATCACCGAGCCGGGGGACATGTTGCGCACCGCCTCGGCGGTGATCAGCAGCGGCGCCGGCCGGCCGGGGATCGCGGCGGTGGTGATGATCAGATCCTGTTTGGCGGCGTTCTCGGTCAGGGCGTCGCGCACCTGCGCGTTCTCCTCGTCGGTCAGCGGCCGGGCGTAGCCACCCTCGCCCTCGGCGTCGGGGATGAAGTCCAGTTCCAGCGGGCGGCCGCCGAGCGAGGCGATCTGCTCCCAGGCGGCGCGGCGGATGTCGAAGCCGGTGACGATCGCGCCGAGGCGCTTGGCGGTGGCGACCGCCTGCAGGCCGGCGACGCCGGCGCCGAGCACGAGCACCTTGGCCGGCGGCACGGTGCCGGCGGCGGTGGTCATCATCCCGAAGAAGCGGCCCGACTCGCGCGCCCCGATCAGGGTCGCGGCGTAGCCGGCGGCGGCGGCCTGGGAGGAGAGCGCGTCCATCGCCTGGGCGCGGGTCGTGCGCGGGATCGCCTCCATCGCGAAGCTGGTGACGCCGGTGGCGGCCAACGCCTTGTTCGACTCGGCCGCGGTCCACGGCGACAGGTGGGCGATCAGGACCTGGCTGGAGTTGAGCTTGCCGATCTCCTCACTCGACGGGGCGGCGACGCGCAGGACCACGTCGGCGCCCCACGTAACCTCGCCCTCGACGACCTCTGCCCCCGCCTCCTCGTACTGGGAGTCGGGATGGCCGGCGGCGTCGCCGGCGTCGCGCTCGACCAGCACCTCGACGTGCTCGTTCTGCTTCAGCGACTTGACGATGTCAGGGACCAGCGCCACGCGACGCTCCCCAGCAGCGGTCTCTTTCGGCACTCCGATCTTCACGCGGCGCGGAAGGTTATGGGATGTCCGACTTGGCTGTGGTGCACGTGGCCGAGCAGGTCAAGGACGCAGGGAGCGCCGTGTGCTCTGCACACAAGCGATCGAGGACGCAGAGATGCGACGCGCCACGTGCGTCATCCGGCAGCAGCCGCCAGACGCTCGAGGGTGTGCAGCTGCTCGGCCCGGTCGACGTGGACCGGGGAGACGATCAGGCGGTCGATGCCGGCGCCGCGGAAGCGCTCGACCCGCTCCGTCACCTCGGCCTCGGTCCCGACCAGCGAGGTCGCCTCGACGATCTCGTCGGGCATCGCCTCGTAGGCGCCGGCGCGGTCGCCGTCCTGGAACCGCTTCTGGACCTCGTCGGCGACGTCGCCGAAGCCGAAGCGGTGGGCGAGGTCGACGTAGAAGTTGGTCTTGCGGCTGCCCATGCCGCCGAAGTAGAGGACGAGGCCGGCCTTGACGACGCTCTTCGCCGCCTCGAGGTCGCCGTCGATCGCGACCTGCAGCGAGGGGCTGACCTCGAGGTCGGAGCGCTGCCGGCCGCCCTTGGCGAAGCCGGCCTCGAGGTGCTCGCCCCAGGTCGCCTCGAAGGCGTCGACGCTGAAGAAGATCGGGATCCAGCCGTCGCAGATCTCCGCCGCCATCTCGACCGATTTGCGCCCGATCGCGCCGACGAAGACCGGGATCTCGTTGCGCAGTGGGTGGAAGTTGAGCTTCAGCGGCTTGCCCTCGCCGCCCGGCAGCGGCAGCTGGTAATGCTCGCCCTGGTGTTCGACCGGCCCCTCGCGGGCGATGATCTCGCGCACCACTTCGATGTACTCGCGGGTCCGGCCCCACGGCTTCGCGTAGGGGACGCCGTACCAGCCCTCGGAGACCTGCGGGCCGGAGGGGCCGAAGCCGAAGAGGAAGCGGCCGCCGGAGAGTTTGTCGATCGTCGCCCCGGCCATCGCCGCCGCCGCGGGCGGGCGCGCCGGCACCTGCAGGATCGCCGCGCCGAGCTTGATCTCCCGCGTCTGCGCCGCCAGCCAGGCGAGCACGCTGACCACGTCGGAGCCGTAGGACTCGGCCGCCCAGACCGACTCGTAGCCGAGCTTCTCGGCCGCGGTCACGACCTCGACCGCGTCCTCACCGGACGGGCCGATGCCCCAGTAACCGAGGTTCAATCCAAGCTTCAGAGCCATCCGGCTCGCACCCTATTGAATACTCGTCATGGCCACCAGCCAGCCACTCGCCGAGCGCGGCCTCTCCAGCGCCGAGGCGGAGCAGCGGCTGCGCCGGCTCGGCCCACCGCCGGAGACCTCCTCGCGCTCGACCGCGAGCATCGTCGCCGGCAACGTCTTCACCCTCTTCAACGCGATCATCGGCGTCTTCTTCGTCCTCATCCTCTCGCTCGGCCTCTTCGCCGACGCCGTCTTCGGCCTGATCGCGATCGTCAACTCCTACATCGGGATCCGCCAGGAGCTGAAGGCGAAGGCGACCCTCGACGAGCTCGCGGTGCTGGTCGCGCCGCGGGCCAAGGCTCTCCGCGACGGCGCCGTCGCCGAGCTCGGCACCGACGAGATCGTCCCCGGCGACATCGTCCGGGTCGAGCCGGGCGACCAGCTCGTCGCCGACGGTGAGACGCTCGAGAGCCGCGGCCTCACCCTCGACGAGTCGCTGCTGACCGGCGAGGCCGACGGGATCCGCAAGGCCCCCGGCGACCGCGTCCTCTCCGGCTCCTTCTGCGTCTCCGGCTCCGGCTACTACCTGGTCGACGCGGTGCGCGAGGAGAGCTACGCCGGCCGCCTCGCCGGCGAGGCGCGCAGCTTCCGCCACCCGCCCTCGCCGCTGCAGAAAGAGGTCAACCGGGTGATCGTCGCCTCGACCTACGTGATGCTGCCGCTGGCCGCGGTCCTGATCCTCAGCCTCGCCGTCCGCAACGTCGACCTGGTCGAGGCGGCGCAGACCGCGACGGCCGGCCTGATCACGCTGATCCCCGAGGGCCTGGTCCTGCTGATGAGCGTCACCTTCGCGGTCGCCGCGGTGCGGCTGGCGGGGCGCGACACCCTGGTCCAGCAGATGAGCGCGACCGAGAGCCTCGCCGCGGTCGACACGATCTGCGTCGACAAGACCGGGACGCTGACCGCAGGGGAGCTGCGCCTGGCCGGGGTCGAGTTCGCCGAGGAGGCCGACGCCGGCGCCGCGCAAGCGGCGCTGGCCCGCTTCGCCGCCAGCGCCGGCGACCGCAACCGCACCCTGGAGACGATCGCCGAGCGCTTCCCCGGCGAGGCCGGCCGGGTCAGCGCCGAGGTCCCGTTCTCCTCCGAGTGGAAGTGGAGCGGCGTCACCCTCTCGGGCAACGGCGCCGCTGGCTCGACCTACGTGCTCGGCGCCCCCGACGTGCTGGCCGCGGCGGGCGCGCTCAGCCTCCCCCCCGGCCTCGCCCGCAAGCTCGAGCAGGAGACCGCGGCGGGGCGACGCGTGGTCGCCTTCGGCGAGTCCGGCGAGGCGCTGCCGAGCGACCCGGGGGTGGGCGGGCCGCCGGCCCTGCAGGCGCTGGCCCTGGTCGTGCTCGAGGAGACGCTGCGGCCCGACGCGGCGGCGACGATCGCGACGATGCGGGCGGAGGAAGTCGACCTGAAGCTGATCTCCGGCGACGCTCGCGCCACCGTCACCGCGGTCGCCTACGCGGTCGGGGTGCCGCGCGACGCCGGCGTCGTCGAGGGCCACGAACTGCCCGACGACCCCGAGCAGCTGGCCGAGGTCGCGCTCGCCAACACGATCTTCTGCCGGATCAAGCCGGAGCAGAAGAAGGCGCTGGTCGGCGCGCTGGTCCGAGCCGGGCGCTACGTGGCGATGATTGGCGATGGGGTCAACGACGTGCCGGCGCTGAAGCAGGCACGGATGGCGGTGGCGATGGGCTCCGGCGCCCAGGTGACCAAGGGCGTCGCCGACGTCGTCCTGCTCAAGGACCAGTTCTCGCGCCTGCCCGAGGCGGTCGGCGAGGGTCGCCGGATCGCCCGCAACATCCACCGCCTCGGCCGCCTCTACCTGACCAAGACCGTTTATGCCGCCGCCCTGATCCTGCTGGTCGGAGCGCCGGGGTTCGCCTTCCCCTTCCTGCCCCGCCACCTCACCCTGGCCGTATTCCTGACGATCGGCGTGCCCTCCTTCGTGCTCGCCCTGATGCCCTCCGACGGCCCCCTTTACCGTGGCCGGCTGCTGCGCGCGCTGGCCGCCTTCGCGGTCCCGGCCGGCCTCGCCACCGCGCTCGGCTCGATCCTCTCCTTCTTCCTCGTCGACACCGTCTTCGGCGGCTCGCTCGAGGCCGGCCGCACCGCCGCGACGACGACGCTGATCGTGCTCGGCCTCTGCTTCGTGCTGCTGCTGGAGCGCGGGCCGGGCCGCGAGCACATCGCGATCCAGAGCTACATGCTGGCGATGGTCGCCGGGCTCGCCGCGCTCTTCGCCGGGATCCTCGCGCTGGCGCCACTGCGCCACTTCTTCGAGATGGAGATGCTGACCGCCGCCGAGTGGTTCCTCGCCCTGCTCACCGCCGCGATCGGCCTCACGATCGCCAGCCTGCTCTGGAAGTTGCCGATGATCGAAGAGTGGGAAGCACCGGCGGAGAGCGAAGCCGCCCCCTGATCAGCCTGCGGGCGGTAATACGAACTGGGAGACGATCAGGTTCGCCGCCAGCTTCTTGTCGCCGTCGCGGATGCGGTCGAGACGGACCTCGATCACGACGGTGCTCTTGCCGACGTGGAGCGGCTCGGCGTGGCCGACGATCTCGTCGCCCAGGACTCCGGCCGCGAACACGTTGAGCTTCAGCTCGATCGTCGTGAAGTTGTGACCCGGGGGGATGCTGCGGAAGGTCGACCAGGCGGCGACGGTGTCGCCGAGCGCGGTCCAGACGCCGCCGTGGACGAAGCCGCCGGGGTGCAGGTGGCGTTTGTCGACGACGATCCGGCCGCGCGAATGGGAGTCCTCGACCTCGAGCGGTTCGATCCCGAGGTCGCCGGGGAAGCTGCCGGGCAGGAAGGCGCGGACGCTCTCCGGGGTGATTGCCGAGGCTCGGGTGCGGCGCCTCGTCACTCATCGCCGCGGCAGCCTAGTCCCTACTAACCGAGGCCGTGACCATCAAGGCCGTGGTCGCCGAATGGCTCGTCGCGTTCCCGCACCGCCTCGCGGAATCCGGACTCGCTGGCGCGGCGGACGAAGCCGTGCCCCTCCTCGGTGTGGCGGGCGATCCCGTCGAAGAAGGTGCCGAGCGTCTGCGCCTGGCTCAGGCCCTGCGTCTCCAGGGTCTGGTTGACCAGCAGCTTCATCATCACCAGCTGGTTGACCGGCAGCCGCGCCACCCGCCCGAGCAGGCGCTCGAAGCGCTCGTCCAGCTCGGCGGCCGGCGCCGCCTCGGTTGCCAGCCCCCACTCCGCCGCCTCGGCCCCGGTCAGCGAGTCGCCGGTCAGCAGCAGCCGCTTGGCCCGCATCGCCCCGACCCGCAGTGCCCACATCGCCGTCGTCGGTGAGCCCCAGACCCGCGCCGGCGGGTAGCCGATCTTGGCGTCGTCGGCGACCACCAGCAGGTCGGAGCAGAGCGCCATGTCGGTGCCACCGGCGACGCAGTAGCCGTGGACCTTGCAGAGCACCGGCTTCTCGGAGTGAAAGAGGCTCATGAAGCCGCGCACGTTGCGGGCCATGAACTGGTAATCGACGACCGGGTCCCAGTTCGACTCCGGCGCGTGGTTGGCGGCGATCGTCGCCGGATCCAACGGCGACCCCGCCGGCGCCTCCACACCCCCCAACTCGCTCATATCCCCCTCCGCCGAAGCGACCAGGTCGTACCCCCCGCAGAACCCACTCCCGTTCCCCGCCAGCGCAATGACGTGAATCGACGGATCAAGATTCGCCCGCTCCACACACTCCGCAAGCTCCACGGGCATCCGCGGCGTTATGCCATTCCCCCGCTCCGGCCGATCGAGAGTGATGCGAGCGACCCGGCCATCGGCCTCGTAGAGGAGCGTCTCCATATTCCGACCCTATTCCCACCTTCCCGGGCTGGGAAGGTCACTCGGAGATTCAATGTGCCTGGCTGGCGAGCGCCGGGGCAAGCGGGGCAAGGACGCAAGAGCCCTGAATAGCAGCGCTATTCAGGGCTCTGAGGACACCGCCCCGCGCCGGCCCGCCGCCGCCAGACGGGCGCAGGGAATCTTCGAGGGGCCTTCTCAGACCCGTTCGACGATCATCGCCTTGCCCTGGCCGCCGGCGACGCACATCGTCTCGATCCCAACCTGCTGATCGTCGGTCTCAAGCACGTTGAGCAGGGTGCCCATGATCCGCGCCCCGGTCATCCCGAAGGGGTGGCCGAGGGCGATCGCGCCGCCGTGGGTGTTCAGCTTGTCTTCGGCGATCCCGCACTCGCTCATGATCGGGATCACCTGGGCGGCGAAGGCCTCGTTCAGCTCGACCCGGTCGACGTCGTCGATCGTCATCCCGGCGCGATCGAGCACCTTCTTGATCGCGCCGATCGGGGCCACGCCCATCAGCTCCGGCTCGTTGCCGTGGGTGGCGGCGGTGACGATGCGGGCGCGCGGGGTCAGGCCCAGCTCCTTCGCCCTCGTGTCACTCATCAGCAGCACCGCGGCGGCGCCGTCGTTGAGCGGGCAGGAGTTGCCGGCGGTGACGCCGCCGCCGCCGAACGCCTCCGGCAGTTCGGAGAGCTTCTCCAGGGTCGAGGAGGCGCGCGGGCCGTCGTCCTTGCTCACCTCGGTGCCATCCGCGAGCGTGACCGGGACGATCTCGCGGTCGAAGAAGCCGTCTTCCTGCGACTTCACCGCCAGTTCCTGTGAGCGCTGCGCGAACTTGTCCATGTCGGCGCGGCTGACCTCGTACTTTTCGGCGACGTTGACCGCGGTCAGGCCCATGTCGATGTAGGCGTTGGGCTGGCCGTTCTCGCCGATCAGGTTCGGGTTGCGGTCGTCCACGCGAACAGGCTCGGCGGCTTCGTTGAAGCGGCTCACCCACTCGACCCCGGCGGCGATGTAGACGTCGCCCTCGCCGGCCTTGATCGCGTTGCCGGCGTGGCGGATCGCGTCGAGGCTGGAGGAGCAGTAGCGGGAGACGGTGACCCCGTTGACCTCCTGCGGCAGCTTCTCGGAGAGCAGCGAGATGATCCGGCCGATGTTGAAGGCCTCGAGGCCCTGCGGCATGCCGACGCCGCAGAAGATGTCTTCGACCAGGGCGGGGTCGACGCCCGGATTGCGCTCGAGCAGCTGGTCGACGACGAAGGCGCCCATCTCCTCCGGGCGCAGCTGGGCGAGCGAGCCCTTGAAGGCACGGCCGATCGGCGTGCGGATGGTGTCGACGATTACTGCCTCGGGCATACGTTTCTCCTTAACGCTGGTTAGTGCTGCCGTGCGCGCCGCAGGGTAATTGACCCGCTACCCCAGCGTTTTGTGCGTATTCGCACGAGCTGGCGCGGTTGTGTCCCCTAGCTGCGTTACATTCGCCTCAATCCACCTCGCGGCAACGCGAGCTTTGCCGCGAAGCGGCAGCGAAAGGAGGCCCGGTCATGCCGGAGGGTTACTGCGTCAAAGAGCGCAAGAAGGTTGAGATCAAAGACGCCAAACAGGTGACCATGAAAAACGGTCGCCCGGCGATTCAGGGTGTCTGCCCCGATTGCGGGACGAAAATCTTCAAGATCGGGAAACTCGAAGGCTGAAGGGCTTGAACCCGGACTGCATCCGCCCCGTAGATGAAGGCGGATGCAGTCCGGTGCATTGAGAGGCGAGCGGGACGTGCGCGAGGCTTATGCCGCGCACGCCGGTGAGCTGTACGGGTTCGCCCTGCGCTCGCTCGGCGACGCCGGCCTCGCCGAAGAGGCGGTGCAGGAGACCTTCGTCCGCGCCTGGCGGGCCGGCGACCGCTTCGACCCGCAGCTCGGCTCGCTGCGCACCTGGCTGTTCGCGATCCTGCGCAACGTCGTCATCGACCTCGGCCGCGCCCGCGCCTCCCGCCCCCGCGTTGGCGAGGGCGGGATCGAGCCGGCGGTCGAACCGCTCGAGCAAGCGCTGCTTGCCTGGCAGGTCGAGGAGGCGATGCGGCGGATCGGCGCCGAGCACCGCCGCGTCCTCGTCGAGACCCACTTCCGCGGCCGCCCCTACGCCGAGGTCGCGGCCGAGCTCGGCGTCCCGGAAGGGACCGTGAAGAGCCGCGTCTACTACGGCCTGCGGGCGCTGCGGGTCGTGCTCGAGGAGATGGGCTATGAAGGCTGAGCGACCCGGCGGCTGCCGCGAGTGGCGGCTGTTGCTCGGCGCCTACGCGCTCGGCGACCTCGCGCCGGGCGAGCGCGCCGGCCTCGAGGCCCACCTCGAGGGCTGCCCCGAGTGCCGGGCCGAGGCCGAGTCGCTGGGAGCGGTCGCGCAGTTGCTGCCGCTGGCCGACCCGGCCCGCTTCAGCCGCCCCGCGCCGCAGCCGCCGCCGGAGCTGGGCGAGCGCGTGGCGGCGGCGATCGGGGGGGAGCAGCGCAGCGGCCGGCGGCGCCGACAGCGGCGCTTCGGCCTGGCGCTGGCTGGCGTGGCGACGGCCGCGGCCGTCGTGCTGGCAGTCGCGATCCTGCCGGGCGGCGGCAGCGAGAGCCCGGTCGAGCACGTCGAGTTCGGCTCGCTCCCCGGCGGCGTCAGGATCTACGCCACGCTCGAGCCGCACGCCTACGGGACCGAGGTCCACGTCTACGTAAGGGGAGTGCGCTCCGGCACCCTCTGCCAGGTCGACCTGCGCGGCCCGCGTGGCGAGCGCTTCTCCGCCGGCACCTTCCGCTACCGCTGGGGTGAGGGCTCGACCGCGGTGCTGAGCTCTGCCCTCGATCTCTCCCGCACCCGCGCGATCAGCGTCCGGGCCGGCAACCGCACCTTCGTCGCCCCGGTCAGTCCGGCGGCGAGCTAGCGCCGCGCTTGCGGTAGGAGATCGTCGGCGGGACGTGGGCGCGGATCTCGGCCAGGAGGCGGGCCGAGAGCTCGGCCGGGTCCTCGTCGGGGCGCGGCTGGCCACCGACCGGGTCGAAGAAGCGGATCCGGACCCGCGGCCGCCGCGGGAAGCCGGTCAGGTCCGAGGTGCCCTCGATCGCGACCAGGGTGACGTGCGCCTCCGGCACCTCGAGGGCGAGCCGGCCGACGCCGCTGCGGGCGCGCAGAACCTTGCCGCGTGAGCGGGTGCCTTCCGGGAAGACGCCGATGCAGACCCCCGCTCGCAGCGCCTCGATCGCCCGCGCCAGCGCCTCCTTGTCGCCCTTGCCGCGCTCGATCGGGATCTGCCCCATCCCGTTCAGGATCGGGCTGAGGCCGCGCACCTTCCAGAGGTCCGATTTGGCCAGCGCCCGGATCTGGCGCCGCTTCACCGCCGCCATCCCAACCATCAGTGGGTCCCAGTGGCTGTCGTGGTTGCCGATCACGAGCAGCGGCCCGCTCTCCGGCAGCACCTCCACGCCCTCGACCCGCAGCCGCCCCCACAGCGCGACCGGCCGGTTGACGGCCATCGCGACGCGGTAGGTGCGGGTGCGCTCGCGCATCAGGGACCTGAGTTCTATGCGCTGGGGCCGATCAGAGGTCTTCTGCTTTAGCGGGAATTCCGCGGTGTGATGAAAGTCACGCTGTCGGGTAGGGCTGCCGAGGAGGCTGCCCGTCTGGCTTTCTGCCGGGCAATCTCGGTCATGCCTAGCGCTATGCACACGACGAAACTAAAGTGTCATTTGTGACGCAGAAGCCTCTAGAGCTGATCCTCGCGCGCAACCTGATGTCGGCGCTCTCGACTCCGGCCTTCCTGGTCGACGAGGGTGGCCTGCTCGTCTTCTACAACGAGGCGGCCGGGATCATGCTCGGCAAACGCTTCGAGGAGCTGGGCACAGTCGGCGCCGACGAGTGGGGCTCGCTGTTCGGGCCGTTCGACCAGGGCGGCGAGCCGATCCCCTACGACGACCTGCCGCTGGTCGCCGCGGTCCGCGACGGCCGCCCCGCCCACGCCGAATTCGAGATCCACTCGACCGACGGCGCCAGCCACCAGGTCGAGGTCTCGGCCTTCCCGATCCTCACCGCGCACGGGTCCCAGGGCGGGATCGCGATCTTCTGGCCGGCCGCGGCCAACGGCGACGGAGCCGGCCCGGCATGAAGGTCAAGCTCTGGGGCACGCGCGGCTCGATCCCCTCCCCGGGGCCGGAGACGATCCGCTACGGCGGCAACACCTCCTGCGTCGGGGTTACCCTCTCCGACGGCTCGCTGCTCGCGCTCGACGCCGGCACCGGCATCCGCAGCCTCGGCCTGGCGCTGGCCACGGAGCCGGCGCGGCTGCACATCCTGCTCACCCACCTCCACCTCGACCACATCCAGGGCCTCGTCTTCTTCGCCCCCGCCTTCCGCGCCGCAGACCGAGATCGTGATCTGGGGGCCGGCCTCGCCCGAGGCCTCGCTGCGCGACCGCATCGCCCGCTACATCTCCGCCCCGCTCTCGCCGGTCGAGGTGCGCGAGCTGCCCTGCGACGTCTCCTTCCGCCACGCGCCCGAGACCGAGTGGGAGATCGGCTCGGCGCGGATCCGCGCCGCCTCGGTCGCCCATCGCGGGCCGACGCTCGGCTACCGGATCGACGACGGCGACTCCTCGCTCACCTACATCCCCGACCACGAGCCGGCGCTCGGCGCCGACCTCGAGCGGCTCGAGGACGACTGGATCTCCGGCTTCGGCCTCGCCCGCGACACCTCGCTGCTGATCCACGACGGCCAGTACTCCGACGCCGAGTACCCCGACCACCTCGGCTGGGGCCACTCCGCCCTCGGCCACTCGCTCTCCTTCGCCCGCCGCACCGGCGCCGAGCGCACGATCCTCTTCCACCACGACCCGATGCACTCCGACGATTTCCTCGACCGACTCGGCGAGGAAGCGCGGGAGCGCTGGCTGGCGCTGGGCGGCGAGGGCGGCGCGATCGAGCTGGGCGAGGAGCGGGCCGAGTACGAGCTGCCGGTGCGGGCGCCGCGGCCGGCGGCCGCCCCGGCCTGAGTGAGGCGCACCGCACGTTAGGCTGACGCGGATGCCGTCGCCCGACATCGAGGCCGCCGCCGCCGAGTCGAACTTGATTCGCGATGCGCTCGAGCTTGCCGAGCAGGCTCACGCGGGACAGGTCCGCAGCGGCAGCGGCGGCATGGCCTACATCCACCACCCCGTCGCGG
Organism: uncultured Actinomycetes bacterium; assembly: GCA_963728025.1. GTDB lineage: Bacteria > Actinomycetota > Thermoleophilia > Solirubrobacterales > 70-9 > VAYN01. The sequence continues at coordinate 771,257 of CAVSIF010000005.1, forward strand.
TCGCCGAGCTGCTGGCCGAACAGGGCTACGGCGAGGAGACGGTGGCAGCTGCCCTCCTGCACGACGTCGTCGAGGACAGCGAGGTCGGGGTCGAGGAAATCGCCGAGCGCTTCGGGCCGCGGGTGGCGAGCCTGGTCGAGGTGATGACCGACGACGAATCGGTCGAGCCCTACGAGCGCCGCAAGGACGAGCACCGGCGCCACGTCGAGGAGGCCGGTGGTGACGCCCTGGCGATCTACGCGGCGGACAAGCTCTCCAACGTACGCGTCCTGCGCCGCGCTTACGCGAACGAAGGGGAGCCGGCCGGCGAAGAGTTCAAGGCGCCGTTGGACGTCAAGGAAGCCATCTGGCAGGGCGATCTCGAGATGCTGCGCCGCGAGGCGCCCGAGCTGCCCTGCGTCGACGCCCTCGCGAGCGAGCTGCAGAAGTTGCGTGAGGCTCGCGCTAAGACGACTCAGTCGGCGGGTCCGGCTCCTGGTCAGAGCTGAGCCGCCGCTTCAGCGGCAGCGCGTACCAGAAGAGGACGAAAACCGACAGGGCGGTGGCGCCGGTGACGATCGTCGCGGTGGTGCCGAAGAGGAAGTCGGTGACCAGCAGGATCGCACCGGTCATCGCCAGCGCCAGACAGGCGAGGCCGGCGATCGTGAAGCGGTTGGCGAGGAGGACCAGGTGATCCTTCTGCTGCATGCGGAAGGTGATCCGGTGGTAGGCCGAGGGCGAGATCAGCAGCGCCGCCGAGAGCGCGGTCAGGAGCAGCGTCGCGAAGTAGACGTCCTTCTGAAACTCGGTGATCTTCTCGAAGCCCTGCTGGAACGGCACCGCCAGGAGGAAGGCGAAGAGAACCTGGACGCCGGGCAGGGCCACGCGCAGCTCCTGCAGCAGCTCGCCGAGGTTGCGATCGAGGCGTTCGCCCTCGGTCTCCTCTCGTCCGGAGGGACGTTCATGACCCATGCGATCGACCTTACCCTCCTGGGTAGCAGTGAGAAACGTGAAAACCGCCCTCGTCCTCTTCAACCGCGATCTGCGGATCCACGACAACCCGGCGCTCGCGGCCGCCGCCCGCGCCGAGCGCACCGTGCCGCTCTTCGTCTTCGACGAGCGGCTGCTCGGCTCGCGCTTCGCCGCCCCGAACCGGGTCGCGTTCATGCGCGAGGCACTGCTCGACCTCGACGACTCGCTGCGGCGCGCCGGCGCGCGCCTGTTCGTGCGCCGCGGCGACCCGGTCGCGGAGGCGGTCCGCGTCGCGCGCGCGGCCGGCGCCGACCGAGCTGCACGTCAGCGCCGACCACAGCGCCTACGCCACCGCGCGCGAGCGGCGTCTGGCGCGCGCCTGCGAGGAGGAGCGGATCGCCTTCCACGCCCACCCCGGGGTGACGATCGTGCCGCCGGGCGCGGTGACCCCGGGCGGCGGCGACCACTTCAAGGTCTTCAGTCCCTACCACCGGGCCTGGAGCGGGCTGCCGCTGCGCGAGCGGGCGCCGGCGCCGCGCAAGCTCGCCGTGCCGGGCGGGGTCCGCGCCGGCAGGCTGCCGGCGCTCGGCAAGCTCACCGGCGGCTCGCCCTCGCCGCGGCGGGCGCAGGGCGGCGAGCGCGAGGGGCGGCGGCTGATGCGCGCCTTCCTCCGCGACGGGTTGGCCGCATACGACGAGCGCCACGACGACCTCCCCGGCGACGCGACCTCGCGGCTCAGCGCCCACCTGCGCTTCGGCTGCCTCTCGCCGCTGGAGCTGATGCGCGAGGCGCGCGAGCGCCGGGGCGGCGCGCCCTTCGTGCGCCAGCTCTGCTGGCGCGACTTCCACCACCAGGTGCTCGCCGCCGTTCCCTCCCTGCCCCGCCGCGACTACCGGCCGCGCGGCGACCGCTGGTCGCGCTCGCGGCGGGCGCTCGAGGCCTGGCAGCAGGGACGCACCGGCTACCCGCTGGTCGACGCGGCGATGCGGCAGCTGGCCGCGGAGGGCTTCATGCACAACCGGGCGCGGATGACCGTCGCCTCCTTCCTCTGCAAGGACCTCTACATCGACTGGCGGGCGGGCGCCTGGCACTTCTGGGACCTGCTCAGCGACGGCGAGATCGCCAACAACGCCGGCAACTGGCAGTGGGTGGCGGGGACCGGCAACGACACCCGGCCGAACCGGGTGCTGAACCCGCTGCGCCAGGCCGAGCGCTTCGACCCCGAGGGCGACGTACGTGCGCCGCTACCTACCGGAGCTGGAGTCGGTCGCGGGGCGCGCCGTGCACCGGCCCTGGCGGCTCGAGGGCTTTGCCAAGCTCGACTACCCGGAGCCGATCGTCGACCACGACGAGGCGGCGGCCGCGTTCAGGGCGCACCGCAGCTCATAGGATCGGCGCGTGGGACGGCTCGCGGTGATCCTCGGCAGCAACGCGCTCGGCCCGGGCGGCGAGGAGATCGCGGCGGCCGCGCACGAGCACGGCGCGGCGATCGTCCAGCGCCACGGCGGTGCCGACGGCGCCTACGTCCTCCCTCACACGATCGACCACGCCGCCAACCTGCGGCCGCTGCTCGAGCAGGGCTGCGACCGGGTGCTGGCGATCGGCTCGGTCGGCTCGCTCAGCCCCGAGCTGCCGGTCGGCAGCCTGCTCTGCCCCGACGACTTCATCGCCCTCCACCTCGGTCTCTCGGTCTTCACCGACGCCCGCGCCCACTCGGCACCGGGCTTCGACCCCCGCTGGCGCGCCGAGGTCCTCGCGGCCTGGGCGGTGAGCGGGCAGGCGCCCGCGCGACGGCGGCGTCTACTGGCAGACGATCGGGCCCCGCTTCGAGACCCCGGCCGAGATCCGGCTGATCGCCCCGCACGCCGACGTGGTCGGGATGACGATCGCCTCCGAGTGCGTCGTCGCCGGCGAGCTCGGGCTCGCCTACGCGGCGCTCTGCGTGGTCGACAACCTCGCCAACGGCGTCGGCGACGGCGAGCTCGACGTCGCCGCGCTCGAGGACGACCGCCTCGCCAACGCGCAGCGCCTGCGCGAGGGGCTGGCAGCGGTGCTGCCGCAGCTCGGGGCGGTCGGCCGGTGACGCTGACGGTGACCGGCGCCGTGCTCGACGGCGAGACGGTCGGGGTGCGCTGCGAGAACGGGCGAATCGCCGCGCTCGGCCCAGACGTGGTCGCGAGGCCCGGCGAGGAGACGATCGAGGCCGCCGGGGCGCCGTTGGTCGCGCCGCTGCTCAACGGCCACACCCACGCGGCGATGACCCTGTTCCGCGGCAGCGGCGGCGACCTGCCGCTGATGCCGTGGCTGGAAGAGAAGATCTGGCCGGTCGAGGCGAAGCTCGCCGACGAGGACGTCTACTGGGGCGCGCGGCTCGCCTGCGCCGAGATGATCCGCAGCGGCACGACCCGCTTCTGGGACATGTACTGGCACCCGGAGGCGACCGCCCGCGCCGTCGCCGACGCCGGGATCGCGGCGACGATCGGCGCCCCGCTCTTCGACCACGACGGCAACGCCGAGGGGATGCGCGAGACGGCGCTGCGTAGCCTCGAGCACCTCGCCGCGCTCGGCCCGGCCGTCTCCCCCGCCCTCGCCCCGCACTCGATCTACACGGTCAGCGAGGAGTCGCTGCGCTGGATCGGCGAGCTCTCCGCCGAGCGCGCGGTACCGGTCCAGATCCACCTCTCCGAGACCGAGAAAGAGGTCGCGGACTGCCTCGCGGCGCACGGGCTGCGGCCCGCCGCCTACCTCGACCAGCTCGGCCTGCTCGGCGAGCGCACCGTGCTCGCCCACGGCGTCTGGCTCGACCACGAGGAGCTGGAGCTGGTCGCGGAGCGCGGCTGCACCGTGGTCACCAATCCCGTCGCCAACATGAAGCTGGCGGTCGGCGGCGTCTTCCCGTACCCGGCGGCTCGGGCGGCCGGCGTTCCCGTCGGGCTCGGGACCGACGGGGCCGGCTCCAACGACTCGCTCGACCTACTCGACCGACCTGAAGCACTTCGCGCTGGCCCAGAAGCACGCCGCCGCCGACCCGACCGCGCTCGCCGCCGCCGAGGCCTGGGATGTCGCGACCGGCGCCCGGGCGCCGCTGCTCGGAGCCGGCGAGCCGCTCCGCGTCGGCGCCCCGGCCGACTTCCTCCTCCTCCGCCCCGACGCCGCCGAGCTCGGGATCGGCGAGCTCACCTCCAACCTCGTCTACGCGGCGAGCGGCGCGGTGGTCGACACCACCGTGGTCGGCGGCGAAGTGCTGATGCGCGGCGGCGAGCTGCCCGGCTTCGGCGAGATCGTCACCCGCGCCGCCGAGCGCGCGCGCCGCCTCGGCCTCTAATCGACCGCGTCGTTCTTTGAAGTGGTGAAAGTGCTGTAGCGGGGTATAGGCTCGACTCCAGTACCCGAGGGCATGGCCACCAGCGAGTCGCAATCCCAATCCGGAGCCTCCTCCGTCAGGTACGAGGGCGCGACCAAGCGCTATGGCAACGCCGAGCGGCCTGCCGTCGACCGGCTCACGCTCGAGGTCCCGGCGGGCGAGATCTGCGTCCTCGTCGGCCCCTCCGGCTGCGGCAAGACGACGGCGATGCGGATGGTCAACCGCACGGTCGAGATCAGCGAGGGTGACGTCCTGATCGGTGAGCAGTCGGTGCGAGCCAAGGACCCCGCCCAGCTGCGGCGCGAGATCGGCTACGTGATCCAGCAGATCGGCCTCTTCCCGCACCGCACGATCGCCGAGAACATCGCCGCGGTGCCGCAGCTGCTCGGCTGGAAGAAGGACCGGATCGCGGCGCGCACGGCTGAGCTGCTGACGCTGATCGGCCTCGAACCCGAGCTCGGCGAGCGCTACCCGGCGCAGCTCTCCGGCGGCCAGCAGCAGCGCGTCGGCGTCGCCCGCGCGCTCGCCGCCGACCCGCTGGTGATGCTGATGGACGAGCCCTTCGGGGCGATCGACCCGATCAACCGCGAGCGCCTCCAGAACGAGTTCCTGCGCCTGCAGGCGCAGGTCCGCAAGACCGTCCTCTTCGTCACCCACGACATCGACGAGGCGATCAAGATGGGTGACCGGATCGCGATCCTGCGCGAGGGCGGCAAAGTCGCCCAGTACGCAACCCCGGCCGAGATCCTGATGAGCCCCGCTGACGGGTTCGTCGAGGACTTCGTCGGCGCCGACCGGGCGCTGAAGCGGCTGGCGCTGATGCGGGTCGCCGACATCGACCTCTGGGAGGCGCCGCTCGCCTTCGTCGGCCAGGCGACCGCTGAGGTGCGGGCGAAGCTCGACTCACCCGAGGTCGAAGTCCCCTACCCGCTGTTGGTCGACGGCGAGCGCCGCCCGCTCGGCTGGCTCTCCGAGCGCGACCTCGCCGCCGCCGTCGTCCCCGACCGGCCCGACTCGCCGCTCGGCCCGGTCCTCGACCGCGAGGACGTGATGCGCGACGCGCTCGCCGACCTGCTCCAGGCCGAGTCCCAGTACGCGCCGGTGGTCGACGCCGAGCGCCGGATCGCGGGCGTGCTCTCGGTCGAGATCATCTCTGAGTTCCTCAAATCGCCGCGAGCGAAGACCGAGGAGCACAGCGCCGTGGAGCGCCCGCATGACTAGCGGGGTGCCGATCGCGGCTGCCGGCGAAGTCGGCTCGGACTTTTTCAAAGACCGTGCCGCCGAAGGACTGCCCTGCCAGGCCGACAAATCGAACCTTTTCTGCTGGGACTGGGCGACGGAAAACATCGACCGCTACGCGACCCCGACGCTCCAGCACCTGGAACTCGTGTTGTTCTCGGTGGCGATTGGGTTCGCGATCGCCTTTGCGCTCTCGCTCCTCGCCCACCGCTACCGCTGGCTGCGACCGCCGCTGCTTGTCGGGACCGGGGTCCTCTACACGATCCCGAGCGTGGCCTTCTTCTTCCTGCTGCTCCCAGTCACCGGCCGCGGCCGCGACACCGCGATCATCGCCCTCAGCGCCTTCACCCTGCAGATCATCTATCGCAACACGATGGTCGGACTCGACAACGTCCCCGCCGACGTCAAGGACGCCGCCCGCGGGATCGGCCAGACCGACCGCCAGGTTCTCTGGAAGGTCGAGTTGCCGCTGGCGACGCCCGAGATCGTCGCCGGGGTGCGCATCGCCACGGTCAGCACGGTCGCGATCGCGACCCTCGCCGTCTTCGCCGGCGCCGGCGGCTTGGGGACGGAGATCTACAGCGGCGGCAACCTCAACTTCACGACCAGCATCGTCATCGCCGGCGGGATCGCGATCCTGATGGCGCTCACCTTCGACCTGATCGTGCTCCTGCTGCAGCGCCTGATGACCCCGTGGCGGCGGGCGGCGGCATGAACGGCGCCGGAATCGTCGAGCTGCCCTCCGCCTCCATCGGCGGAGCGCTCGACTTCATCTTCAGCGAACAGAGCTCGAACGTGACCGGCGGCAAGAAGGTCGGCGGCTTCGACCAAATCCTCGAACTGACCATCGCCCAGCTCGAAATCACCGTCCTCGCCCTCGGCCTCTCGCTGCTGATCGCATTGCCGATCGGGCTCTACCTCGGCCACCGTGGCGTCGGCGAACTGTTCGCGATCGGACTCGGCAATGCCGGGCGCGCGGTCCCCGAGCTGGCGCTAATCGCGTTCATGGCCGCCGCGATCGGGGTCGGCCTGTTCAACCTCACGATCGCCCTCGCGGTGCTCGGCATCCCGCCGATCCTCACCAATGCCTTCGTCGGCATCCGCCAGGTCGACCGGGCCAGCGTCGACGCTGCCCGCGGAATCGGGATGACCGAGTTCGAGATCCTGCGCCGGGTCGAGCTGCCGATGGCGATCCCGACCCTCTTCGGCGGCATCCGCGGCGCCTCGATCGCGATCGTGGCGACGGCGACGATCGCGCCGCTGGCGGGCGTCGAAAGCCTCGGCGACCTGATCCTCGGCGAAGGCGTCTACGGCTCCGACGGAGTGCTGGCGGGGGCGATTGTCGTCGCCCTACTTGCCCTCACTCTCGAGCTCGCGCTCGCGGGGCTGCAGCGCCGGCTCACCTCGCCGGGCCTGAAGTTGAAGACCACTTGATTTGCCCACCAACCAAGGAGGACACCAGTGAGGACCAAGACGACGAGGCTGTGGGGAGTGGCTGCGTTGCTGCTCGCGCTCGCGTTGACGCTCGGAGTTGCCGCCTGCGGCAGCGACGACGATGACAACGGCACGACCGAAGGCAACGGCGGTGGCGGCGCGATCGTCTCCAACTCCGACAACGGGAAAGTCAGCCTGACGATCGGCTCGAAGAACTTCCCCGAACAGGAAATCCTCGGCGAAATCTATGCCCAGGCACTGTCCGCGGCCGGTTACAAAGTCAAGAGCGACCTCAACCTCGGCTCGGAAACCATCGCCCGCAAAGCGGTGAAATCCGGAGCGATCTCCGGCTACCCCGAGTACGCCAGCACGGCCCTCACCTCCTTCTTCGGCAAGGAACCGGAAGAAGTGCCCGCCGACGCCCAGGGCGCCTACGAAGAGGCGAAAGCCGAATTCGAAAAGGAAGGCCTGACGGCGTTCGAACCGACCCCGTTCGCCAGCGCCAACGCGGTCGGGACGACGACCGAGACGGCGGAGAAATACGACCTCGAAAACGTCTCCGACCTCGAGGGCGTCTCGGAAGAACTGACCCTCTACGGCTCGCCCGAGTGCCGCCAGCGGATCGACTGCCTGGCCGGGCTGGAAAAACTCTACGGGCTCAAATTCAAGTCGTTCAAACCGGTCGACATCGGCCTCCGCTACACGGTGCTCGAAAAAGGCCAGGCCGACCTCTCGATCCTCTTCACCACCGACCCGCAGCTCTCGGCGGAGAAAGACAAATTCGTCATCCTCGAGGACGACAAAGAAGTCTTCCCGGCCGGCAACGTGATCTTCGTGACCACGCAGAAAGTGGCCGAAGAAGCCGGGCCCGACTACGAAGGGACGATCCTCCAGGTCCAGGAAGGGCTGACGCTCGAGGTGATGCAGGAGCTCGACGCCCGGGTCGAACTCGAACGGCAGACGCCGAAGGAAGCGGCGGCCGCGTACCTCAAATCCGCGGGGTACGTGGGCTAAGCAGTAGGGGTCCGGCGGGAGGGACTCGTCGGAGCAACAGCGGAGAGGCTCCGTCGAGTCCCTCCCGCCGGACCCCCAATCCGCAGCTAGCTAGGCCACGAGCGAGTGCGGATTCGAGGTGCGGCTGCGGAGTCGGGAGAAGCTGACGCGGGCGGCCCAGGCGGCAACCAGGCCGGTAACGCCGGCCAGCAACAGGGCGGCGCGGGGGTCGTAAGTTTCCGCGAGCCAGCCGGTCAGTGGGCCGCCGATTGGGGTCGAGCCGAGGAAGACGACCGAGTAGAGCGCCATCACACGGCCGCGCATCTCCGGGGCGACGGCGAGCTGCAGGGTCGAGTTGATCGTCGCCGCGAAGGTGACGGCGGCGGCGCCGAGCAGGGCCAGCATCACCAGCTCTAGCGCCAGCACCGGCATCGAGGCGGCGAGCAGGCCGAGGACGCCGAAGGCGAGCGCGCCCGCGCCGATCAGGCGCGGCCCGGTGCGCCCGTGGGCGCCGGTGACGAGGGCGCCGACGATCGAGCCGGCCGCCATCGCCGAGACCATCGCCGCGTAGGTACCGGCGCCGCCGTCGAAGCTGAACTTGGCGAGCAGCGGCAGCACCACCTGGAAGTTGAAGCCGAGCGTCCCGACCAGCGCCATCAACGCCAGCGGCAGGGCCAGCTCGGGAGTGCGGGCGACGTAGCGCAGGGCGGCCCGGATCGCCCCCCGCTCACGCGGGGCGACCGGCTCGGTGTGCAGGCCGCGCGGGTCCATCCCCCAGAGCGCGACGATCATCGCGACGAAGGTGAGCGCGTTGAGGGCGAAGCACGGGACGACGCCGAAGCCGGCGATCAGGATCCCGGCCGCCGCGGGGCCGGCGATCCGCGCCATCTGCACGATCACGCTGTTGAGGCTGACCGCGTTGACAACCCGGTCGGGACCGACCATCTCGTAGACGAAGCTCTGCCGGGCCGGGTTGTCGATCGCGTTGACCGAGCCCATCGCGAACACCGCCAGGTAGACCATCCAGGGCTGAACGACCCCGGTCGCGGTGACCGCGAAGAGGCCGAGCGCGGGGATCGCCATCAGCGCCTGGGTCGCGATCAAGAGGCGCCGTTTCGGGATCCGGTCGGCGAGCAAGCCGCCCCAGGCGCCGATCAGCAGCATCGGCAGGAACTGCAGCGCCGTGGTCAGGCCGACCGCGACGCCGCTCCCGGTCAGGGTGAGGATCAGCCACAGCGCCGCCACCGTCTGCATCCAGGTTCCCGAGAGGGAGATCAGCTGGCCGGCGAAGTAGCGCCGGTAGTTGGGAACCTCAAGCGAGTCGAACGAGCGGCGCAGGGCGGCGGTCAAGAGCTGCCGCGCCGGGCCGGCGCGGAGTCACTCTCCAACATGCCCTCGAGGATCGCCGCCGCCCGCTCCAGCGTCGCCAGGTCGGCCGGCGGCAGGTCTCGCATCCGCTTCGCCAGGTAGGCATTCTTGCGCCCGCGCAGGCGCCGCAGCCGCTCGCGGCCGGCAGCGTTGACGCTGACCAGGGAGCTGCGCCCGTCGGCCGGGTCCGGCGTGCGCTCGATCAGCCCCTCGCGGTCGAGGCAGCCGAGCGTGCGGGTCACGGTCGGCCGCTGCACCCGCTCCAGCGCCGCCAGCTCACTCGGCGTCAGCGGCCCGTGCCGCTCGATCGTCGCCAGCGCCGAGGTCGAGGTCGGCGTCAGCCCGGTCGCCTCGGCCGCCGCCTCCTGCCGCAGCCTGCGCGCCGTCCGCACGATCCCCAGCCGCAGCCGCGCCGCGGCGTCCGTAAGCGAGCTGTCCTTGGTCTGCGAACTCATTGATTAGCCTTGATAATTAGTTTAGCAAACTAGTTTTGCGCGCACAAACACACGGATCTGTCAAAAGACTGTGCCAATTGAGTGACATCCATTCCAGGTTCGGATTTCGCGCATATGGTCGCGCGCAGGAGGGTGAAGGAGACAGGCGTGCTCCACATGGCTGAGGCCCATCGTGTCCGACCCAACCACTCGGATCCGGTTCGAGTCCGGCGCCCTCCGCAGTTGAAATCCGCCGGACCGAGTCGAGTCTGGGCATACCGCCCACCGTGGTACGGTGGGTATGGGTCTCAGCTATGTGCGGGGTGGTTCCCCGCTTCGCCAGACTCGACCCGCTCCGGCGGGTCTTGTCGTTTCTGAGGCCGCCCGACAGGGCCTACGCCGCGAAGCGGGCTTCGGAACGGGCCTTGGCCTTGGCCGCCTCGATCTCGCGGTTCTTCGGCGGCGCCGTGGTCACGAGCCGGTCGAGCAGGTTCGCCGTCACCTCGGCGACGGCCTCGACCGCCTCGTCGAAGGCCTCCTGGTTGGCCTGCGAGGGTTTGGTCGAGCCGCTGATCTTGCGCACGTACTGCAGCGCCGAGGCCTGGATCTCCTCCTCGGTCGCCGCCGGCTCGAAGTTGTGCAGGGTGCGGATGTTCCTACACATGACGTCCTCCTCTGACTAGTAGCGGTAGTGCTCCGGCTTGTAGGGGCCCTCGGCGGGAATGCCGAGGTAGGCTGCCTGCTCGTCGCTCAGCTTGGTCAGCTTCACGCCGAGCGCGTCGAGGTGGAGGCGGGCTACCTTCTCGTCGAGATGCTTGGGCAGGACGTAGACCTGCTTCGCCTCGTACTGGACGCTCTTGCCGAACAGCTCGATCTGGGCGATCACCTGGTTGGTGAACGAGTTCGACATCACGAAGCTCGGGTGCCCGGTCGCGTTGCCGAGATTGAGCAGCCGGCCTTCGGAGAGGACGATGATCGAGTGGCCGTCGGCGAAGCGCCACTCGTCGACCTGCGGCTTGATGTTGACCCGCTCGGCGTCGCTCGCTTCCAACTGGGCCATCTCGATCTCGTTGTCGAAGTGGCCGATGTTGCCGACGATCGCGTTGTGCTTCATCCGCGCCATGTGGTCGACGGTGATGATGTCCTTGTTGCCGGTGGCGGTGACGAAGACGTCGGCGGTCTCGACGACTTCGTCGAGGGTGCGCACCTCGTATCCCTCCATCGCCGCCTGCAGGGCGCAGATCGGGTCGATCTCGGTGACGATCACGCGGGCGCCCTGGCCGCGCAGCGAGGAGGCGCAGCCCTTGCCGACGTCGCCGTAGCCGCAGATCACCGCGACCTTGCCGCCGATCATCACGTCGGTGCCGCGGTTGATCCCGTCGACCAGCGAGTGGCGGCAGCCGTAGAGGTTGTCGAACTTCGACTTGGTCACCGAGTCGTTGACGTTGATCGCCGGGAACAGCAGGTCGCCGGTCTCGGCCAGCTGGTAGAGCCGGTGGACGCCGGTCGTCGTCTCCTCGGTCACGCCCTGGATCTGAGCCGCCACGTTGGTCCAGCGCTGCGAGTCGGCCTCGAGCCCGCGCTGCAGCGTCTCGAGCACGATCCGGAACTCCTCCGAGTCGGCGGTCGCCGGGTCCGGCACGGCGCCGGCCTTCTCGAACTCGACCCCCTTGTGGACGAGCAGGGTCGCGTCGCCACCGTCGTCGAGGATCATGTTCGGGCCCTCGCCGTCGGGCCAGAGCAGCGCCTGCTCGGTGCACCACCAGTACTCCTCCAGCGTCTCGCCTTTCCAGGCGTAGACCGGGATCCCGGCCGCGGCGATCGCGGCGGCGGCGTGGTCCTGGGTCGAGAAGATGTTGCAGCTCGCCCAGCGCACCTCGGCCCCGAGCGCGACCAGGGTCTCGATCAGCACCGCCGTCTGGATCGTCATGTGCAGGGAGCCGGTGATGCGGGCGCCTTTGAGCGGCTGCTCGGCCGCGAACTCGTCGCGGGTCTGCATCAAGCCCGGCATCTCGACCTCGGCGAGCGCGATCTCCTTGCGCCCGAAGTCGGCGAGGCCGATGTCGGCGACCTTGTAGTCCTGCGTGGCGGTACCGGTGGTCATTGGGTCGAAGTCTCCTGAGTTAGTTGGGTTGCCCGGCCCATGGTACGCGAAGGGGGTCGGTCCGCCCACGTCGAATCAATCGCGGTGAGCTCCGAGGCCACTACCAAGCCCTTGCGCTACCCGCCGGGGATGGACGCGCGCAGCATGCGGGTGGCGGAACGGCTGAAAACGCCGATGCTGATCGCGGCGGCGCTGACGCTGCCGACGGTGGCGATCACCGAGTCGCAGCCGGGCGGCCTGCTCGAGGACGTCGCGATCGCCCTCAACTGGATCACCTGGACCGCCTTCCTGGTCGAGTTCGTGGTCATGCTCTCGGTCGTCCCCAATCGCCGCAAATGGATCAGGCACCACCCGCTCGACCTGATCATCGTCTTCTTCACCCCGCCCGTCCTGCCCCCCGGGCTGCAGAGCCTGCGGGTGCTGCGCCTGCTGCGGCTGCTGCGCCTGCTGCGGCTCGCCCAGCTCTCGCGCGAGGTCTTCTCGCTCGAGGGGATCCGCTACGCAGCGCTGCTGGCGGTGCTGACCGCGCTCGGCGGCGCCGCCCTCTTCGACGCCTTCGAGCAGCGCCAGGACCTCGACTTCTGGGACGACATCTACTGGGCGATCACGACGATGACCACGCTCGGGTCGAACATCGAGCCGACCAGCACCGGCGGCGAGATCGTCTCCGTCGCCGTCCTCCTCACCGGCATCGGCTTCGTCGCCCTGCTCACCGGCTCCTTCGCGCAGCGCTTCCTCGCTCCCGAAATCGCCGAGCTCGAGCAAGAGCTGGAGGAGGACGAGCTGAGCGCCGAGGAGGTTGCCCTGCGCGAGCTGCGCAGCGTTCAGCAACAGCTGCAGGCGCTCCAACTGGCGGTCGAGCGCCTCGCCCGCGAACGCGCGGCCGGGTCCGAACGCACTTAGTTCCGCATACCGGAACTAAGTGCGTTCTCAGTCCTCGCGCGCCTGCTCCGCGGCGATCTTCGCCTCGAGCTCCTTCATTACCTCGGGGTCGCGCAGGGTGGTCACATCGCCCAGGGCGCGGCCCTCGGCGATGTCGCGCAGCAGCCGCCGCATGATCTTGCCGGAGCGCGTCTTCGGCAGGTCGTCGGCCCAGACGATCCGCTTCGGGCGGGCGAATTTGCCGATCCGGGCGGCGACCGCGGCGCGGATCCCCTCCACCACCGCCTCGCTCGGCTCGGTGCCGCCGCGGAGGGTGACGAAGGCGCAGATCGCCTGGCCGGTGTCCTCGTCGTGCTGGCCGATCACCGCCGCCTCGGCGACCGTCTCGTGGGCGACGATCGCCGACTCGACCTCGGCGGTCGAGAGCCGGTGGCCGGAGACGTTGACGACGTCGTCGATCCGGCCGATCACCCAGAAGTAGCCGTCGGCGTCGCGCCGGGCGGCGTCGCCGACCAGATAGCGCTCGACCCCGAAGCGCGAGAAGTAGGTCTCGACGAAGCGGTCGTCCTCCTTGTAGAGGCCGCGCAGCATCGAGGGCCAAGGTCGCTCCAGGACCAGCAGGCCCTGCCCTTCGGCGAGCGGCTCGCCCTCGCGCTCGTCGACCACCTCGGCCGCGACCCCGGGGAAAGGCTGCGTCGCCGAGCCCGGCTTGGTCGCGGTGATCCCAGGCAGCGGCGTGATCATGATCGCGCCGGTCTCCGTCTGCCACCAGGTATCGACGATCGGACAGCGCTCGCCACCGATCACCCGGTGGTACCAGAGCCAGGCCTTCGGGTTGATCGGCTCCCCGACCGAGCCGAGCAGGCGCAGCGAGGAGAGGTCGAACTTTTCGGGGATCTCCGCCCCCCACTTGATGAAGGTGCGGATCGCCGTCGGCGCCGCGTAGAGGATCGTCGCCTTGTAGCGCTCGATCGTCTCCCACCAGACCCCCTGGTGCGGGTAGTCCGGCGCCCCCTCCCACATCACGCTGGTCGCGCCGTTGGCGAGTGGCCCGTAGACGATGTAGGAGTGGCCGGTGACCCAGCCGACGTCGGCGGCGCACCAGTACACGTCCTGCTCCGGCTTTAGGTCGAAGACGTAGCGGTGGGTGGCGGTGACGCCGGCGAGGTAGCCGCCGGTCGTGTGCAGGATCCCCTTCGGCTTCGCGGTCGAGCCGGAGGTGTAGAGGATGAAGAGCGGCTGCTCGGCGTCCATCGGCTCGGCCGGGCACTCCGGGTCGGCGGCCGCGATCGCCTCGTCGTAGAAAACGTCGCGCCCCGCGGTCATCGGGCACTCGATCCCGGTGTGGCGGACGACGACGATCCTCTCCAGCGAGCCGAGGTCGCCCATCTGCTCGTCGACCGCCGCCTTGATCGGCGCCGTCTTGCCCTTGCGGCGGGCGCCGTCGACGGTGATCAGCGCCTTCGCCGCGGAGAACTCCATCCGCTCCCTGACCGACTCGGCCGAGAAGCCGCCGAAGACGACGTTGTGGGGAGCGCCGATGCGGGCGCAGGCGAGCATCGCGACGACCACCTCGGGGATCATCGGCAGGTAGATCCCGACCACGTCGCCCTGCTCCACGCCGAGATCCTTGAGCGCGTTGGCGAAGCGCTGGACGTCGCGGTGCAGGTCGGCGTAGGTGACGTCGCGCTCCTCGCCCTCCTCGCCGCGCCAGTGGTAGGCGACGCGGTCGCCGTTGCCCGCCTCGACGTGGCGGTCGAGGCAGTTGTAGGACGCGTTCAGCCGCCCGTCCTCGAACCACTTGTAGAAGGGCGGGTTGGAGTCGTTCAGCGCCTGCGTCGGCTCGGCGTCCCAGTCGAGCAGCTCGGTCGCCTGCCGCAGCCACCACCCCTCGGGGTCCGCCGCGGCCTCGTCGTAGATGGCGGGATCGCTCCAGGTCGCGCGCTCGCGAAACTCCGCCGGCGGCTCGAACTTCTCGACCTCCAGCAGCTCCTCCAGCTCCCGCTCAAGATTCATGGACCCAAACCTACCCCAGGGGGCCCGTGGCCAAGCAGATCAAGGATGCAGGGAGCGAAGTGTGCTCTGCACACGAGCGAGCGAAGACGCAGATTGCGCCGTGCCACGCGCCCCCTGGGCACAAGCGACCGAGGACGCCGATATGCGCCGGTCGCGCGCGTCCTAGTAGCCGGGGGGATGGCGGGCGATGAAGCCTTCCGTGGAACTGGCCGGTGAGGAGTGCCAGCGGGGGCCGGCGCCGCCGGAGGTGTCGAAGGCGAGGCCGGCGATCATCACCCAGGCGTGGCCGGAGTTGGCGTAGACGGTGATCCACTTGCCGGGGCCCGGTTCGCCCCAGGTCGAGAGGCCGGTCGAGTCGAGCGGGCTTTCGAGCCAGCCGCCCGCGTGCATCGCGTAGCTGACCGCGCCCGAGCAGTCGTAGCCGGAGTCTTCGAAGGAGCCGTGGCCGCCGCCCCAGATGTAGGGCGTGTGGGCGATCGCGTTGGCGGCTGAGATCGCCGCCTTGACCGCGTCCGGGGCGGAGGCGGGAGCGCTCGCTTCGCTTTCGTTGATGAAGCCGGCGGTCTGGCCCGGGGTGAGCGGCGCCGGCGCTTCGGCGATCGGCGCCGAGCCGCCTTCGGAGGCGATCTGGTTGGCGATCGAGGCGAGGTTCGTGCTCAGCGCCTCTTCGCGGCTTTCCAGCCCCTCCATCGCCTCGCGGCGCTCGGCCTGGGCCGCCTTCAGTTCGCCGAAGCGGGCCTCGGCGTCGGCCTTGGCGGCGGCGGCTTCGCTCTCCTTGGCGGCGATCTCGTCGCGCGCCGCTTCGATCTCGTCGCGGTTCTCGGCCAGCTTCGCGACCGCGTCCTTGACTTCGTCGCGCAGCCCTTTGACCCGCTCGACCACCGCGTCGTCGTAGCTCTGGATCCGGTTCAGGTATTCGGTCTGGGCCTCCATCTCCGACCAGTCCTCGGAGTCGAGGATCGCGTTGACGAGGTCCGGCGAGCCGGCTTCGTAGATCGCCACGAGGCGCTCGCTGAGCACGCCGAGCGCGCGGCGCAGCTGCGCCCGCACCTGCTCGAGGTGCTCCCGTTCCTTGCGCAGCGCCGCGGTCGCCCGCTCCAGCTCGGCCTGCTTCTCGACCAGCTCGGCTTCCAGCGCCTGCTGCTCGCGGCGCAGCCGCGAGACTTCGCCGATCATCGAGTCGATCGCCGCGTTCTGCTCGGCGATCGTTTCGGCCAGCGCGCTCTGGTCCGCGCGCACGTCGTCGAGCTTGCTCTGGGTCCGCTCCAGTTTCTCCTGCGGGGTCGCCACCGCCGGCGTGCTCGCGAGCGCCAGCGCCAGCCCACAGACCGCGGCCAGCAGCAGCGTCGCGAAGAGCAACGCCCGGCGCTTGGTCGCGCCCGGAGTGTCGAGGAGGAAGGCCCGCATCGAGTTTCGCGCCGCCCAGGAGGGTCCGGCAGCGAGTGAGCAGGCTAGCGAAGGCCCCTAAGGACTATGAGCGGTTGCAAATAACCTGCAACTTCCCATGCAAATCCCGCAATTTGCAGGAGTCGCGACCCCGAAAACGACGGCCGACGGGCCGATTTCCGCTCTATATCAGTGGAAATCGGCCCGTCGGCGACCAGAGTCTCGCTAGGCGAGGAGTTTGGCCTTTGCTTTGTCGAACTCCTCGGGGCTGAGGGCGCCCTTCTCCTTCAGCTCGTTGAGCTTGTGCAGTTCGTCCGCGGGGCTGGTGTGGGCCTGCTCGCGGACGTATTCGTCGAAGTGCGCTTTCGCCTCCGCCTGGGCTTTGATCGTGCGGTCGCGCATGCCACTACCGCGGACGATCAGGTAGATCAGCGCGGTCAGGAACGGGATGAAGACCAGGAACAGAACCCAGGCGGCCTTCGACCAGCCCGAGATCTCGTGGTCGCGGAAAAGGTCGCTGATGATCGTGATCAGGATCCAGATCCAGATCACGAAGAAAAAGATCTCCAGCGTCAGCAGTAGGAGTTCGCCGAAGCTAATCTCGGCAAAGGGCAAGGACAAGGCGCTTCCTTTCGTCAAGGGACCGGTTCGCAACTTTCGAGTCGCGAAGTCATCCTAAGCGCTGGCAGTAGAGCGCGATTGCGACCGAGGTCGCGAGATTGAGGCTGGAGACGCCCTCACGCATCGGGATCGCGATGCGGCCGTCGGCCCGCTCGAGCAGCTCGGCGCTGATCCCGTGACGCTCGGTGCCGAAGGCGAGCACGGCGCGGTCCGGCAGGCCGCCCGGCCGCAGCTCCTCCCCCTCGGGGTCGATCGCCAGCAGCGGGCGGTCGCTCGCCGGCAACGCCTCGACCGCGGCGACCGGCAGGGCGAAGTGCAGGCCGGCGGCGCCGCGCACCGCGTCGGGGAACCAGGGGTCGTTCTCGCCGGTGGTGAGGACGGCGGCAGCGCCCGCGGCGGCGGCGACCCGGATGCAGGCGCCGATGTTGCCCATGTTCTTCGGCTGCTCGAGCAGGACGACCGGGGCCGGCGCGAGGTCGGCGAGCACCGCGCCGAGGTCGAGCGCGGGCCGCCGCGCGATCGCGACCACGCCGGTGTGCGGGACCAGCGGCGTCAGCCCAGCCAGGGTCTCGGCGTCGACCCGCTCGACCCGCCCGGCCAGCTGGCCGGCGAGGTCCGGCGCGAGCTTCGCCGCCAGCTGCTCGAGGTGCTCGGGGTCGACCGCGACCGCCTCGACCGGCTCCGCCCCGAAGCGCAGCGCGTGCTTGAGCGCATGGAAGCCCTCGACGACGGTCAGCTCGGGGTCGCGCCGCGCCTTGCGGAAGCGGACCGTGCGGTCATGGTCGCCCATGCCCGCATCATGACCCAGGATCGATCGAAACCTGCGGCGCGAGCATCAGCTGGTCGCGCCCCGCCTCCTTTGCCCGGTAGAGGGCGCTGTCGGCCCGGTCGAGCAGGTCCTCGACCGACTCGCTGAGGTCCCAGCAGGCGAGGCCGGCCGAGCAGGTCTGTCCGGAAGGCGTCGCCGCCCGCAGCCGCTCGACGATCTCGATCGCGAGGTCGGGCCGGGTGTCGGGCAGGACGACGAGGAACTCCTCGCCACCGAAGCGGACGATCGTGTCTTCGCCGCGCAGCTCGCTGTCCCAGGCGATCGCGCAGCGGCGCAGCATCTCGTCGCCGCCGAGGTGACCGTGTGTGTCGTTGTAGTCCTTGAAGTGGTCGAGGTCGAGGATCGCCAGGCAAAGATCCGACTCGGCCCGCAGCGCCCGCGCCATCTCCCGCGGCAGCTGTTCCTCGAGGATGCGCCGGTTCGGCAGCCCGGTGAGCGCGTCGCTGCGGGCCAGCGCCTCGACCTCGACCAGCAGCTGCTCGCGTTCGGCCTCGATCTGCTTCAACTCGGTGACGTCGGTGGCGCGGCCGTAGAGCAGCGACTCGTCCGGTGCCAGGATGGAGCTCCAGCGCAGCCAGCGCCAGCTGCCGTCCTTGGCCCGGTAGCGGTTCTCGAACCCGACCGCCTCGATCCCTTTGAAGATGGACGCGGCCTCGGCTTCGGTGCGCTCGCGGTCCTCCGGGTGGACGAAATCGATGAAGGGCATCGCCCGCATCTCCTCGGGGGTGTAGCCGAGCCGCCCCCAGGCCGCGTTGACCTCGACGAAGTAGCCGTCGAGGTTGGAGGTGCAGAGCATGTCGTGGGAGAGGTCGAAGAAGCGGCGGGCGCGCCGGTCCGCCGCGGCGCGGCGGGCGACGATCGCGTTGGTCAGCAGCATCACCACGCTCAGTGAGACCGCGGTGAAGACCCAGCGCGTGAAGGGCGAGTACCCGGCCGTGCTCTCAACCGCGGCCAGGAGGACGCCGTTGACAGCGAGGATCCAGGCGAGGTAGGCGATCGCGACGCGTCGCGGGAAGAAGTAGGCGGCGACGAGAACCACCCAGACGAAGATCGCGCCGTACTGGCCGGCGGCGACACCGCTCTCGTAGGTGAGCAGGCCGGACATCACCGCGGCGAGGCCGAGCGCGAGCTGGGTCACGAGCAGCGGAACGCGGCGCGCGAGGAACCAGAGCAACAGCCCTGCGACCGCCATCCCGACCGCCAGCGAGATCAGAACCGAAACATCAGCGCCGCTCGGGTGCGGCAGCGAGAGCGAGATCGCGACGAGGCCGGCGCCGGTGATCAGCAGCGCCCCGGTCGCCCGCGCCTCGGAGCGTCCCGGCGGCCGCAGATCCTCCTGCTTTTTAGGTAGAGAAGCCAACGCGCCCTAAGCATCGGCAGCGTTCGCCCGAGCTTTAGGAAACCTCAGCCGGAAGGTGCCAAGCGCGCCGAATCTGCTCCGATCCCACGGGTCAGGCAAGGAGATTAAATACTCACATATTCTTGCGTATGCGCCACGGGTCTTATAGAAGACGATCGGTGGCGAGACAAGGAGGAGCGAATGCCGAGCCTTGGCGTAGGAATGCGGATCCTAGTCGCAACGCTGGCCGTTATGGGCGCGGTCGCACTGAGCGGGCCAACGGGGGCGCATGCGGCTAAACCTTCGGTGGTCACCGGAGCGGCTACCGACACCAATGCGGATAGCGCCACCCTGTGGGGCTCGGTCGACCCCAATGGCTTGGAAACGACCTACCAGTTCGAATACGGCACGACTATCGAATACGGCTCGAAATCCCCTGCATTGCCGAAATCGATTGGTACCAGCCCAGTCGAAATCATCAACGGGATCAACGGCCTGGAAACTGAAACCACCTATCACTTCCGGCTGGTGGCAACCAACGCCGACGGAACCACCAAAGGTGAAGATCGGACCTTCACCACCGCCTCGTGGGAAATGCTCTCAACGCCGAACCCGGCAGGATCGATCTACAGCCACCTCTACGACGTTAGCTGCGAACCTAGCACGAGCGCCTGCACGTCGGTCGGCAAGGGCACCGTTTCAGGCGCGGACGTCCCGATAGCCCAGCGCTGGAACGGCAGCTCGTGGACCGAACAGACTGCCGCGAAAAAGGCTGGCGCAACTCATACCCGCCTGCTCGGCGTCGACTGCCCCTCGGAAACCCGCTGCCTAGCGGTCGGCAACCATCAGTCCGCAGAAGGCCCATCGGTCCTGTCGGAGCTCTGGAACGAAGGCAAATGGACCGTCCAGACGACGCCGGTTCCATCCGAATCGACCTCCAGTGAATTGGCGGCGATTGGCTGCAACAACACCGCGGAATGCATGGCGGTGGGCTCGGCCGTGATCGGCGGGGTCAAAAAAGCAATCGCGATGGAGTGGAATAGTCCCACCTGGACCTTGCGGACGGTCCCGATTCCCGAAGGGGCCACCTCGAGCCAGCTCGACGGCGTCGACTGCAACTGGTCGAACTTCTGCGTTGCGGTCGGCCGCTACACCACCAGCGGCGGCACGATCAAAAGCCTCGTTATGTTCTGGAACGGCAGCTGGTCGCTGCAGAGCGTGACGGATCCCGAAGGAGCCGTCGAGAGCACCCTCCTCGACGTGGCCTGCACGCACACGCCTAACCGCTGCACGGCAGTGGGGGGCTGGAAGAACAGCGCCAAAGAACAGTTCACGCTGGCCTATCGCTTCAACGGCTCGTCGACCTGGACGCTGCAGAGCACGCCCAACCCCTCTGGAAGCACCGCAAGCGTCTTCCAGGATGTCTCCTGCGCTACCGAAACGTCCTGCACGGCGGCCGGGAGTGGCAGCGGCTCGACCCGAACCCTCGCCGAGAAGTGGAATGGGACCAGCTGGTCGATTCAGGGCACCTCGAATCCCGGAGGCTTTTCGATCGTTAGCTCTTTTTTCGGCGTCTCCTGTCGCAGCACTACCTGCATAGGCGTTGGGTGGAACATGAATGGCTTGGGTGCCAAAACTTTGGCGGAGATAAAAAATTAGATAGTCACCTTGCCTCTCTACGTGAACCTACTGGTGATGGGAGCAGCAATGCCACGCGCCATGGCCGAGATTCCCCCACCGGTTAGTGCCGTGCACTCTTTCGAACATGGCCGCCTCGCGATCCAGTACGGCTGGACTTGCCAGAGCGGGCACAGCTCGCGCTGATCGGTCTGTTCAACACCATGTACGGAGAAACCCTTCTCTTTCCCAACCCAGACATGCCGTGTATGGTCGCGGCGACGACCTTGACGAACCTAGTGGCTGCCACTTCTACGTGACGCTTGCGGATCTGACGCGTTCGACAGGCAGACCTGGAAACAGTTGGCAGCGATCCAGTGCTCGCGCTCAAGCCCACGGCGGCAGCGCCGGGATCTCATTGATCATCCTGATGCCTTACAATACTGTGACATTTCGACTAGGCACCAAGGTAAGGCTTCGACGGTTGGAACTGTGAAGGAATGACGAAGAATGGCAACGGGGCCGTCAAGATCCGGATGCCGAACGCCCCTAGAACCTCAGCACCCAACGCGGCCCTCCCCCAAAGGTCATGCAGCTTGCTACCCCAATCAGCCACCGTTGCCGTCGTCTCGTAGCCGCTTGCCTTGAGTCCCTCGATCGCGAAAGGGGTAAGGGCACCAATAAGACCAGCCTTTCCCATCTTGTCGATAGTAGTGGCATTTACTCTATCCATCAGTAGATCGCCAGCATACGTCTCCGCTGCGCTCTTCCCTGCCCCGGATATCATCTCGCCTGCCACCTTCTCACCGCGACTAGGCTCCGGCTTCGGAGGCTGAGGAGGGGCCACTGCCGCGCCATCGGGTCGCTCTGGCGGACACGGTGGAGGCGGACAGCTGCATCCTTCGGTAAGAAGGCCCAAAACATCCGTGGCGTTGATCGGGTTGGCCGCCGCATAGGCGTACGTTTCCCCCGAGACTGCGGCAAGTGGATCGGGGCTGAGGAACTGTGCCGTTGCCGGATCGTAGGTTCGAGCTCGCAGGTAGATCAACTGCTTCTGGGTGTTCATTCGGAACTGACCAGCGAAGCCCATCTGGGTCCCGGTCCCCGTCTGTTTCCAAAGGGCGCCGTTAGGGCCGTATCGATAAGTCCCGACCACTGCTCCGCTTGAGTCGGTCAGAATGCGGGTCGACCCCAGCTGGTCGTGGTGGTGATAGCTGGCTACGCCTGAGGTGATCCGCGAGATCGGTAGGCCGCCAGGGCCGTAGATGTAGTAGTTCTGACCTGCCCGGATCAGAAGCGGTAGCCCGGCGGTGGTGTCCCAGACCATGGGATAGGTCGACGCGTTCCTCGTTTCGGTGGTCCTCAGACCCGTCCCGTCGTATTTGAAGGTGCTTTCAAACCCTTCGCTGTTGGTCGAGGTCAGGTTCCCTGCCTGGTCCCAGGAATAGGGGATCGCCGATTTGCCCGTGGGCGTTTCTTTGACGCGCTGGCCGAGTTTGTTGAATTCGAAGGTCGCGTTGCTTGCCGTCGCGATCTGGTCCGCTTTGTCATAGGTGTAGGTCACCGGCGAGATTTTTTTTACGTTGTTGGCTTTGTCGTATTCGAACGTCGTGCCGTTGCTTTTGAGCAGCCGGTTGACGGCGTCGTATTCGTAATTGCGTTCGGCTTCTTCAGCGAAGCCGGTATCGACGGATTTTTCGACCCGGCCGAGGTTGTCGCGCGTGTAGGTCATCGACGCCAGGACTTCGGCTTTCTTCTTCATCGATACCAGCGTCATCTCCCCGGCCCTGTTGTAGGAGTATTCATCCACGTTTTCGGTCGCGGCGGGGAAGGTGATCGCTTTGGTCTGCGAATCGCGGTTGTAAGAGAAGGTGGTTTCTTTGCCGAGCCAGTCGGTGACTTTTTCAAGCCGACCGGCTTTGTCGAAGGCACGTTTGACCGTTTCGCCGTTTGGATAGACGATTTCGGTCTGCTGGTTGCCGAGGTCGTATTTGTGTTTGACGACTTCGACTTTGCCGTTTTTGACTTCGGTCAGGCGGCCAAGCTGGTCGTATTGTTTGGTGGTCGTGCCCGTGCCATCGACCATTTTGGTCACGTTGCCGTTTTTGTCGTATTCGAAGGTGACGTCGGAAGTCGAGGCTTCAGAGTAGTCAACTTTCGTCAGACGATCCGCTTTGTCGTACGTGTAGGAGATCGTGCGACCGAGCGCGTCTTCGGCTTTTTTTAGGTTGCCCACGGCGTCGTATTCCCGTTTCGATTTACGTTCAAGTGGATCAATCGTTTCGGTTAGCGAGGCGAGCGCGTTGTGTTCATATTTGGTCGTGTAGCCATTGCCGTTCGTGCGGCTTTTGACTTCGCCCATGTTCCCATAGGCGGTTTCCGAGGTGTCGCCGTTAGGCTTTTCAACTTTGGTCCGCTCGTCGCTGGCGTTATAGGTGAATTTGGTCGTCTGGCCGAGGGAGTTGGTCGTTGATTCGAGATTGCCGTTTTTGTCGTAGGCGAATTTGGTTTCGCGGCCTAGCGGATCAGTGATTTTGATCGGTCTGCCCTGCGAGTCGCGTTCGGTTTTCGTTTCGAATTCTTCGGCTTTGGCCCCTTCTTCGTTGCCACGCGGGCTGACTTCCGTTAGCTGCTCACCATCTTTATTGTAGGTCCAAGTGGTTTTGTCGCCCGCCGGATTGATTTCGGCTTTGAGGTTGCCGTAGGTCTCGTATTCGAATTTCGTTTCACGGCTGAGTGGGTCGGTGGCGGATTGCAGATCGCCGTTGGCGGCGTATTTGAAGGTCGATTTCTGGGTCGTTTCGCCGGGCGCGGGACGTTCGATCGCTTCTACGTTGCCTTTGGCGTCTCGTTTATAGGTGGTCACCTCGCCTTTGGGCGTCGTTTCAGTCAGCACGTCGTGCGTGCCGTTGTACGTCCATTTCGCTTCGTTGCCCTCCGCGTCTTTTTCGAGCGCGAGGTCGCCCGTCCCGTTGTATTCGTAGGTGGTCGAATGGCCTAGGGCGTCGGTGCTTTTCGTCATTGCGTAGGCGGCGTTGTATTCGTAGGTAGTTTTCCGTTCCAGGCCTTCGATGCCTTTGGCCCTGATCACTTCCAGCGGCTCACCCGCTGCGTTGAACTTCTGAAAGGTGGTCGACCCATTTGGCTCGGTGATCGTCGTCGTCTTTTTGCCTTCGGATTCGCTGTATACGAATTGGAGTACCCGCCCCATTGGATCGGTCTGTTTTTTTACCCGTTTGGAGCCGTCGTATTCGGTTTTGGTGACGCCCCCGCGCCCATCGGTCATTTCGGTCAGCTGGTGGGAGGCGTCGTATTTGAATTTCCAGCGCGGGGTTTCTTCTCCCGGCAGCGTCACGGAGGCGAGGTTGCCCGATTCGTAGCCGTATTTGACCACGCGGAACATCGGGTCTACGACGAACGCCACCTGAGCGCCGCCGTAGAAGAAGAACAGTTGGCGGCCTGCGGCGTCCTGAACGGTAGTGAGCTTGCCCGCTTCGTAGGCGAAGGTGAGGGCATTGCCGTTGCGATCTTTCTGTTCCGTCAGCTTGCCTTCGGAGTTGAACTTGAGCTTTTCCTGCGTAGGCAGGGTGAAGATGTAATTGGTCCCTTCTTTGACCAGGGTCGACTGGGTCCAGGCGCCGGGAACGTAATTGCCGCCGATCAGGTTGAAGGTGACGGTGGCGCCGTTTTCCTGCACAACCGTGACCGCGCCGGATTCTGCGTTGAACTCCAGGTGGGAGCTGTAGGGGCCCGACCAGCCGTAGCCCCAGGGGCCAGCTTCTTTGGCTTCGGCGGCGGCCTGCGAGTTGTAAGAGCGGGTGAGGTGCAGGGCAGGGCCGCGACCGCCCAAGACGAGATCGGTCTGTTCCTCGCTCTGGTTGCCGCTTGCGCAGTTGACTGGCTTGCCCTTCTTGCATTGTTGGACGTTCGGGTTGGATGGGTTTTGCCCGCCTGTGCTCTCTTGTTGGTTGATTGGCGGCTCGGTCGAGCAGGCTGCGGCGTAGGTGGCGGCGAGTGCGGCTAGCGCTAGGAGGGCCAGGAGCGAGGCGAGGAAAGCTCTGGCCCAGAGGGTCATGGGATCAACCTGTGTCGTAAAGATAGGAATCCTTGACCATTGGCGCAGTATGCACCTATGATCACAAGGATGCAAGTAGTAAAGGAAAACAAAATAAAGTGTTTGTTTCTCCTTCTCTCGTTTGCCCTGCTATCCGCCTTGATTGTGCTCGCGGCGAGTAACGGCAGCTCGACGGCTGAGCGTCAGCCCGTGACGCCACGAGTACCGAACGCGGCCGGGCGTACCTACACGCTGCTCGCCGGGATCCCTCAGCATGGGGCAACCCTCGGCTACCGCAAGGCGCCAGTGACGCTGCAGTTCGTCGGCGACTTGCAGTGCAAAGAATCCCGCCGGGCGATGCTCGGCGCGCTTCCCTTTGTAATCCGCCGCTGGGTGCGCTCGGGCAAGCTGCAGATCCGCTTCCGCTCGATGGAAGTTGACACCAAGGCAGCAGGCGGCTGGTTCGAATTCAGAGAACAGCAGGCCTCCGCGCTGGCAGCAGGGCAGCAGGGCAAGCTCTGGAACTTCATCAGCGTCTTCTACCGCGAACAAAGGCCGGAACTGACCGGCTATGTCGACGAAGACTTCCTCGAGGAGATCGCGGTACAGGCGGGGCTCGACCTCGAACGCTGGGAAGAGGCCCGCCAGCAGTCCGAAGACTGGGTAACGCAGATCAATGCCGACGAAGACCTGGCGCACGCGAACGGGCTGTACGTAACCCCCTCCTTCCTGATCGGCCCGACGGGCGGCCAGGCAAGGCCACTCCGGCACTTCTCGCTGGAAGAATCGCGGGTGTTCGACGAAGCTATCGAGAAATTGCTGTAGGCCGCTCGGAGCTACGCCCGCACGACTTCGAACTGGCCCATCAGGCCGTGGTCCTCGTGGTCGAACATGTGGCAGTGGATCGAGAACTTGCCGGTGTGGTCGACGAAGCGGCCGGCGAGGAGGATCCGTTCGCCGGGGTAGACGAAGAAGGTCTCCTTGAGGCAGTCTTCCCAGGGCGGTGGCGGCTTGCCGTCGCGACTGAGCAGGTACCAGTCGTTGTGGTGGATGTGCATCACGTGGGCGACCGTGGTGCGGTTGTGGAACTCCCAGACCTCGGTCGTCCCCAGCACCGGGAAGGCGTCGGAGCGAGCCGGGTTGAAGGTCTTGCCGTTGAGCAGCCAGGTCGTCTTGAACAGACCCCCCACCTCGATCGTCCAGCGCTGGTCCGGCTTGCGGTCACGGCGCTTCCGCGCCCGCTCCGCCCACTCCGGCAGCGGCCGCAGCCGGCGCGGCACCCGGGTCCGGTCCGGCACCCGTCCCGGCGCGACCCGGAACTGCATCAGGGCGCCGGCGTAGGCACGCGAGCCGTCAGGGCTGCGGCCGCCGTGGGGACCGCTGCGCAGCTCCACCGACTCGCCCCCGGCACCGGCAAAGTCGACGATCACCTCGACCCGCTCGGCCGGCCCGATCAGGATCTCGCGGCGCCGCACCGGCCGCGGCATCAGGCCGCTGTCGCTGCCGATCTGGACCAGCGGCGCGCCGTTGGAGAGCCGCAGGTTGTAGGAGCGGAACTGCGAGGCGTTGAGGATCCGCAGCCGGTAGCGGCAGGCCAGCACCTCGTGGTGGGGCATGAAGACGCCGTTGACGAGCACGGCCTGGCCGGCGATCCCGTCGGCTGGCGGCCGCAGCCCGCTCGTGAACGGGTCGGTCAGCTGGTTGCGGCGGTCGAAGCTGCGGTCGGCGATCGTCAGCGGGATGTCGCGCTCGCCCCGCGGCAGCGGCAGCGAGTCGTCGAACTCGTCGTCGACGATCCACATCCCGACCAGCCCTTTCCAGCTGTGCGGGGCGGTGCGGTCGAGACGGTGGTCGTGGTACCACTGGAACGAGGCCCGTTCCGGGCGGCCGTCCTCGCGCAGGTCGTAGACGTAGGTTTTGCGCCCGCCGGGCGCAAGCAGGAGGTCGTTGCCGGACTGGCGCGGCGAGAGGCCGAGCGGGATGCGGCAGAAGTTGGAGATCGGCTGGCGCTTGGTTAGGCCGCCGGGCTGGCCGTCGAAGCGGCTGCGGTTGTGGCCGCCGTGCAGGTGGACCGAGAGCTCACCGGCGCTGGCCGGCAGCTCGTGGCTGAAGGTGACCCGCGTGCGCTGGCCGGCGTGGCGGCGCACGGTCGGCCCCGGGAAGCTGCCGCCGTAGGTCCAGAGCCGCGTCTTCGGGCCGGGCAGGATCTGGGCCTCGGCCTCGCGGATCGGAATCCGGATGTGGGAATCGGTCAGCTCCCGCGGGATCCGCAGCGGCGCCTGGAACGGCACCGCGGCCAGCGCCTCCGGGACCCCGGCGCCGAACGGCAGCGGCCCGCCGCCGCGCAGCGGCAGCAGGTAGGCGAGCGCACCGCCGCCGAGGGCGCCGAGGAAAGCTCGGCGCCCCAGGCGGGGTGAGGCTGTCCGCTGCCCAGACGTGCCGCTAGCCGCCGAGCGGCACGACGGGAGGCAGAACCGTGGTCTTCGCCTGCATCCAGGGATGGATCGCGCAGAAGAAGTGGAGGGTCGGCGTCGTCGCCGGGTCCGCGGTCACCGGCTGGGTGATCGAGGTGCCCGCCTTGGTTTCGCCGCTGAACCAGGAGTCGCCCTCCTTCGAGTTGTTGCCGAGGGTGCTCCAACCGTCAGGGCCGGCTTCCACCGGGTTGATGCTGATCCGTTCCGTTTTCGGGTTGAACCCGTGCCATTTGGCGACTGACATGCAGATGTGTTTCGGCGTGAAGCAGTTTTTACGCGCGTTTTTCGTCTTCGGCAGCACGCCCTCGGTGACCAGCGAGAAGGTGTGCGGGCCGACTTTTTTCGGGTTCGTTTCGCTGAGGAAGGTGAGGTCTTCACCCTGGTGAACCGAAGCCGGAGCGACGAACTTCAAGGCGCCTTTGACTTCTTTGGCGTAGACCGTCGCCGGCGTGGCGGGAGTCAGAGCGGCGGCCGAGCCGGTGCCGAGAACGGCGACCGCGGCGGTCGCGGCAAGCGCGAGGACGAAATGCTTTTTCAAGAGATTCCTTTCTGGGCACCGCCGCTCCCCTGCGTAGCGGTGCACGAGTTTCTTGCAAGTTCAGCAATGTAGCCTCTGAAGCGGCCAATGACCAGCTTTCTCCACACCTGCTACCGGATCGGCGACATCGATCGCTCGGTCAGCTTCTACGCCAAGCTCGGGTTCGAAGAGGTGCGGCGGATGCCGATCGGCGACGAGGCGATCAACGTCTTCATGGGCCTCCCGGGCGAGAACCCGGTGCTCGAGCTGACCTACAACCACGGCGTCGCCGAGTACGACCACGGCACCGCCTACAACCACATCGCCCTCGGCGTCGACGACCTCGACGCCACCCTCGCCCGCCTCGCCGACGAAGGCGTCGAGCCGGAAAAGCCGCCCTACCGCCCCGGCGGCCGCACCGAGGGCCACCGCATCTGCTTCGTCCGCGATCCCGACGGCTACCGCATCGAGTTGATCGGCGCGTAGCGCGCCTCCTGCGCCTCGAGCCTTAGGCTGCGGTCTGGCGCCTTTCGCCGCGACTGACATAGCGGCCAGTAGAAGCGCTTCGAGCTCGCCGAACTTCTTTTTTCAGCTCGCGAGCGTAAGTCTTCGAGCTGATTTTTCCCTCGAGCATCTTTCGGTAAGCAGACGACTCACTCATCCGAGGCCTCCGTTCCGTCGGCAGTGTCTGGAGACCCTACATCGCCCCTCGGCGCTTTCACGGGCAGCGCCGCTCGAGCCTTGCCCGAACCCGCCATAGCCGGTTCCGGGGGTCGCCTTGCCACCGTCTGGGTCTCCTGCGAGTCGAGTTCTTGCACCGCCATGCCAAATGCCAGCTGAATGATGGAACCAAGGGAGTTGAGGTAATTGACGTCGGCCGGGTCGAAGGCATCCTGGAGATCCGTGACAACGTTGAAAACGCCGAGGGTGTCTTGACCCATCAGAATTGGGATGGAGACCATCGATCTGAAGCCGCGCGTCGCCTTTGGATTCCGCACAAAGCTCCGCTCTTCCTCAGGCGCGTTCTTCCAGACCTGGATCGCCTGCTTCTCGTAGGCGACATAGGAGATCGTCTTCTCGATCGGCACCCTGTACTTCTTCTGACTCTCGAGGCTATGGCCGGATGCCCACACCATCGAGAAGCACCGTTCCGAGACCAGGAGAACGGATAGGCGAAGGTCGTGCGGATGACCGTTCTCGCGCATGACGTCCCTGGCCGGCCCGAGGATGCCGCGCTCGATAAAGCTCCGCATCGTCATGCCAGGGATGTCATCCGCGTTGATCTTCTGGAAGGTGTCAAGCACGGAGCAGAGGTTGCTCCCATAGGAGTCGTGCCGGTCTAGTTGGCTCTCTGCCTCCTCCTGCCTCAGCCGTAATTCACGGGTCTCCCGCCCAGCAACGCGCCTCGTCAGATACACGAGCGCAAGAGCAACAAACGCCATTGCCACGAGCGTCCAGGCCGGCACCTCCCAGCCGGCTACCACCAATGCGACTAGCAACGCTCCAAACAAGAGGGCCGTCCAGCCGAGCACATTCGCCGTCACGCTTACGAGCGCGCCGTAAAGAACGTCTTTCGCGAACTGGTCGAGCCCTTCTTCTCGGGCTTCGTCTGGTTTGTCACGGCGCCTCCCCGTCGGCCCCAAATCGATCACCCATCCCCCGGCGAATAAGGCCCATGCATATCAGCAGATGGCGCGGATGCGCTAACCCGGGCTGATGCCGCCGCCGGCTGGGGGCGGGGTGCTCGGGGAGGGGGCCGGCGTCGGGGCCGGAGCGGGGGCGCTTTCGGGCTGAGGCGTCGCTTCTTCGCCGCCTTCCTCGCCACCGCCTTCCTCGCCACCTTTGTCCTTCGGCTCTTCCTCTTCTTCTTCGGATTCGTACGTTTCTTCTTCTTCGTAGTAGCCACCGTAGGAGCCCGAGGAGGTGTGTTCGCTGTCGAGGCCGGAGAGCTCGGGCATGCCCTCGGGGACTTCGAATTCCTCGCACTCGCCTTCCTGGGCGGATTCCATGTAGGACTGCCAGATCGGGCCGGCGGTGGTGCCGCCATAGCCGGTGTATTCGCGGGTCTGCGGGTGGCCGACCCAGACCGCGGTCGAGAAGCGCGGCGTGTAGCCGACGAACCAGGCGTCGGACTCTTCCTCGGAGGTGCCGGTCTTGCCGGCCGAGGTGCAGGCGGTCGCGGTGTAGCCGGCGCCGGTGCCGGAGGTGATCACGCCCTCGAGCACCCGCGTCACTTCGTAGGCCTCGCCCGGGGTCAGCACCCGCTCGCCTTCGTCGGTGCCGGATTCGTCGACCCTGCCGTTGGGGAATTCGACCTTGCTGATCGCGGTCGGCTCGTGGTGGACACCGCCGTTGGCGAGGGTCGCGTAGGCGCTCGCCATTTCCAGCGGGGTGACCCCGATCGCGAGACCGCCGATCCCCTCCGCCGGCACCGATTCGAGCGGCGCCTCGATGCCCATTTCCTCCGCCGTCTCGGTCACGTTCTCGGGGCCGACGTCGAGGTCGAGCTGGGCGTAGACGACGTTGACCGAGTGCCAGGTGGCGCTGGTCAGGTCCATCGTCCCGCCCCCCTCGCCCTCGGCGTTGTTGACGACCCAGTCCGGCCCGCCGTCGATCGCCAGGGTCTTCGGCGAGCTGCCGTCGTAGTAGGTCGAGTCGGGGTCGATCCCCTGCTTGATCGCGGTCGTCAGGACAAAGGTCTTGAACGAGGAGCCGGGCTGGCGGTGCGCCTGCCAGGCGTAGTTGAACTGGGATTCGGAGGCGTAGCCTTCGGTCGAGGCGAGGGCGACGATCTCACCGGTCTCGGGGTCGACCGAGGCGAGGCCGGACGCCGGCCCCCCTTCCGGGTAACAGACGCCGCACAATTCGACCGCTTCTTCGGCCTTCGCCTGCAGGGCGGGGTCGATCGTCGTGTAGGCCTTGAGGCCGCCTTTGCGAACGGTGTTGATCCCGTAGCGGTCGATCAGCTGCTGCTGGACGAGATCGAAGAGGAAGGGGTCGCGGATCGTCTGGTACTTCGTGCCGGGGTCGAGGCCGAGGCCCTTGTCGATCGCCTCGCGGTACTCCTCGAGAGTGATGTAGCCCTGCTCCTCCATCGCCCGCAGGACGTCGTTGCGCCGCGCGGTCGCCGCCCCCGGGTCGAGGAAGGGGTTGTATTCGGAGGGCGCCTGCGGCAGGCCGGCGATCAGCGCCGACTCGGTCAGGTTGAGGTCCTTGGCCGGCTTGCTGAAGTAGGTCTGGGCCGCCGCCTCCGCCCCCACCGCGGTCTGGCCTTCGACCGTCCCGTAGGGCGCGGTATTGAGATAGGAGTTGAGGATCCACTCCTTGTCGTGCTCCTCCTCGAGTTCGAAGGCGAGCCGCGTTTCGCGCAGCTTGCGCTTCAGCGTGTCCTCGGGGTTCTGGATGTAGAGGTTGCGGACCAGCTGCTGGGTGATCGTCGAGGCGCCCTGCACGATCGCGCCGGCCTGCAGGTCCTTCCAGGCGGCGCGGACAATGCCCTCCGGGTCGATCGCCCCGTGCTTGTAGAAGTTCTTGTCCTCGATCGCGATCGTCGCCTCTTTCAGCGAGAGCGGCAGCGCCCGCCCGCGCACCGGCTGGCGCACGCTGTCGGAGCGGATGAACCCGATCAGGCTGCCGTCGGCCGCGTAGATCGCCGAGGAGCGGCCCTTCGACACCGGCTGCAGGCTGTTCAGCGGCGGGCCCGAGTTGTAGACGCTGAGCGCCCAGGAGGCGCCGATCCCGGCACTGACCGCGACCAGTGCGCCGGCGACGACGAGCGGGATCGCGAACTTGTGCCAGTGGGAAACGGGCGGCTGGCGTCGCCGCCTACGAGTACGAGTCGCCATCGGGCCAGCGATTGTAGAGAGCGCCCGGCTCCGGCCCGACCGGGTCGGGGGCAGCGCAATCCCCCTTGCCGAGCGGGTAGGCTCGCCCTGGTCCAGTCCAGAATGCTCCTCTTTTGGGAGAGGAAGGAGAGCTGTGAAACTCGTGATCGGCATAGTCCGGCCCGAGCAGGCGAACGAGGTCCTCGAGGCCCTCTACCGAGCTGAGGTCAAAGGCTTCTCGGTCAGTCGCGTGCAGGGGCATGGCGGTGAGCTCGACCGGGTCGAGACCTACCGCGGCACCACCGTGCAGATGGGTCTCTCGGAGAAGGTCCGGTTCGAGGTCGCGGTCTCCGACTCGTTCGTCGAGACCACGGTGCAAGCCCTTTGCGAGGGCGCCCGCACCGGTGAAGTCGGCGACGGGAAGATCTTCGTGCTGCCGCTGGAGCAGGCGGTCCGCATCCGCACCGGCGAGCCCGACGAGGCCGCCGTGACCCCGCTGGCGAAATCATGATCGCCGCGATCGACACGGGCGACACCGCCTGGATGCTGGCCGCGACGGCGCTCGTGCTGCTGATGACGCCGGCGCTGGGCCTCTTCTACGCGGGGCTCGTCCGCTCCAAGAACACCCTCAACACCTTCATGATGTGCGTCGCCGCGATCGCGATCGCCGGCGTCACCTGGGCCCTGATCGGCTACTCCCTCGCCTTCGACGGCGAAGGCGCGCTGATCGGCGGCCTCGGGCACTTCGCGCTCGACGGCGTCGGCTTCGAGCCGCGTGGCGAAGGGACGATCCCGCACCTCGTCTTCATGGCCTTCCAGGGGACCTTCTGCATCATCACCGTGGCGCTGATCTCCGGTGCCGTGGTCGAGCGGATGCGGTTCGGCGCCTTCATGGTCTTCGCCGCGCTCTGGTCGGTGCTGGTCTACGCCGTGCTCGCCCACTGGGCCTTCGGCGGCGGCTGGCTGGCCGAGCAGGGGACGCTCGACTTCGCCGGTGGTGTCCCGGTCGAGATGGCCTCCGGCTTCTCGGCGCTCGCCGCGGCGCTGGTGGTCGGGGCGCGCAAAGACTACGGGCGGCAGGCGCTGCTCCCGCACAACGCGATGTACGTGCTGCTCGGCGCCGGGCTGCTCTGGTTCGGCTGGTTCGGCTTCAACGGCGGCAGCGGCCTCGGCGTCGGTGACCAGAGCGTCCTCGCCTTCGTCAACACGCTGCTGACCCCGGCCTGCGCGCTGATCACCTGGTTCGTGCTCGACCTGATCCGCGGCCGCAAAGTGACCGCGATCGGCGCCGCCACCGCGATCATCGTCGGCTGCGTGCTGATCACCCCGGCCGGCGGCTTCATCAGCCCGGGCTGGGCGATGGTGCTCGGGTTCGTCGGGGCGCTGCCCTGCTACGCCCTGATCATGTGGCGGCCGCGCACCCGGGTCGACGAGACGCTCGACGTGCTCGCCGCCCATGGCCTCGCCGGGTTCACCGGCATCCTCTTCCTCGGCCTGGTCGCCCAGGCGAGCTGGAACGGGGTCGCCGACGGGCTCTTCTATGGCGACGCCGGCCAGTTCTGGTCCCAGGTCGTGGCGGCGATCGCCACCCCCGCCTACGCCTTCATCGCCACCTTCATCCTGCTGAAGCTGGTCAGTGCGGTGATGCCGCTGCGGGCGACCGCGCGCGACGAGGCGATCGGCATGGACGTGGTCCAGCATGGCGAGGAGGCCTACGTGACCGGCGAGGGCGCGATCCTCGTCCTCCCCGACGGCGACAGCGGGCGCAAAGTTCCGGTCGCCGACCCGGGCTAGACGACGGACAGCCTCGACGATTCAACACTTGACCCCACCATGGTGGGGTCAAGTGTTGAATCAACCTACGCGCGCAGTTTGTAGCCCTGGGCGAAGAGCCGCAGGTTGACGAAGAAGAGCGCCGCGGTGGCCGCGGTCAGGGCAAGCAGCGAGAGCGCGATGCTGACTTCGGAGAAGCCGACAAAGCCGTAGCGGACCAGATTGATCATGTAGAAGATCGGGTTGAAGTGGGTCAGGGTCTGGAACGGCTCCGGCAGCAGCGAGGCGGAGTAGAAGACGCCGCCGAGGAAGATCAGCGGCTGCAGGACGAAGGTCTGGGCGAAGGCGACGTCGTCGAACTGCTCGGCCCGCACGCCGATCAGCACCCCCAGCTGCGAGAAGAAGAAGCCGACCAGGAACAGCGACGGGACCAGCACCAGAATGTGGTCGACCGGGAGGTCGACCAGGAACGAGGAGGCGACGAAGGTCAGCAGGGCGACGATCAGCCCGCGCATGAAGCCGCCGAGCGAGAAGGCGAGCAGCAGCTCCATCGGTGAGGCCGGCGAGGAGAGCTGGTCCTGGATCGCGCCCTGGAACTTCTGCTGCAGGATCGAGGAGGAGTTGTTGGTGAAGGCGTTGATCGACCAGGCCATCATGATCAGGCCGGGGATCACGAAGACGACGTAGTCGATCCCGTGCAGCTTGTCGATCCGCGAGCCGAGGGCGGCGCCGAAGACCGAGATGTAGAGGAAGGTTTCGAGCAGCGGCGCGCCCAGCGTCTGTTTCTTGATCTTCATGAAGCGGTTGACCTCGCGGCGCCAGAGCGTCGCGAAGCGGATCTGGGCGGCGCTCATAGGCCAACCTCCCCCGTGTTCCCCAGAGATTGAGAGGCCGAGCGCAGCGAGGCCGTCGAAGATCCCGAGGCACAAGTAGAGCCGAGCCCCGCCGGGAGAGCACCCGTGGCGCTTGCCGCGTAGACGGCCCGCGTGAGACCAGTGCCTCCCGGCGGTGCGAGGTGCCAGAAGCGCCAACAGGACGTGGTGCCCGAGAGCACCACCCTATGAGCATGCGCGACGGCTCCTTGGCCGGCTCTCGATCAACCGCAATCGACCGAGGAGGAAGCATGGCAGCAACGAGGACCGCGGGAGTCGACTGGGCCAGCGATGCCCACGAGGTCTGCATCAGCGAGGAAGGGGAGGTCACAGAGCGCTTCGCCGCCGCCCATGAGGAGCGCGGGATTGCCGCTCTTGCCGAGAGGCTCGTCAAGCTCGGTGTCTGCCGGGTCGCGATCGAGCGACCCGACGGAATCCTGGTCGAGCGCCTGCTCGGTGCCGGCCTGGTGGTGCTGGCGATCCACCCCAACCAGGTGAAGGCCGCTCGCGCTCGCTTCGCGGTCGCCGGGGGCAAGTCCGATCGCTTCGACGCCTATGTCCTGGCGGAGCTGGCCCGTACCAACGCCCATCGCTTCCGGGCGCTCGTCCCCGATGGCGGGGAGACCAAGGCGTTGCGGGCACTCACCCGCGCCCGCGAGGACCTGGTCGGGGTGCGGGTTGAGCTGGCAAACCAGCTGCGCGCTCAGCTCGAGGCCTTCTGGCCGGGGGCTTTGATCTTCAACGAGGTCGACTCGCCGATCTCGCTCGCCTTCCTGGCCCGCTACCCAAGCCCGGCCGACGCCAAGGGGCTCGGCGCCGGGCGCATGGCCGCCTTCCTGACCCGCAACTCCTATAGCGGCCGCACCGATCCCGCTGAGCTGGTGGCGCGAATCAAAGCGGCACCCAGGGGAACCGCCGCGAAGGCCGAGTGCCAGGCTCGTCGTGGCGTGGTCGCGGGCCTGGTTGAGGCTCTCGGGTCGATCGTCGCCGAGATCGCCAAGCTCGATGCCCAGATCCGCGAGGGCCTTGCTGCCCATCCCGACGCGGAGATCTTCCGGCCGCTCTTTCGCGATCCCAAGACGACGATCTGCCCGGCGACTCTGATCGCCGAGCTGGGCGACGCCCGCGGGCGTTATCCGACCGAGGCGGCGATGGCCGCCGACGCCGGCATGAGCCCGGTCGCAATGGAGTCGGGCAAGCTGCGGGTCGCGACCTTCAGGCGGGCTTGCGACAAGCGACTTCGCTTTGCGGTCTCGACCCTGGCCGACTCCACCCGCCACTGGCATCCCTGGGCGCGTGAGGTCTACCGGCGGGCGCGGGAGCGGGGTCAAGGCCACCCACATGCGATCCGCACCCTGGGGCGAGCGTGGATCCGGGTCCTCTGGCGCTGTTGGCGCGATCGGGTGCCCTATGACCCGGCTCGACACGGCAACCTCGGCCGCCTGCGGACGGCGAGGGGTTGACACAGGACGTCTCATGGGGCGACCTCGGCCTCGATGTGGGAACGCGAGAGCTCCCCGCGGCCGACCAGGGCGAGGTAGGCGTCCTCGAGGTTGGGCACGCCGAAGCGGTCGGCGAGCTGGCGGCTGGTTCCCTCGGCGACGATCTCGCCCTCGTTGATGAAGGCGATCCGGCTGCAGAGCTGCTCCGCCTCCTCGAGGTAGTGGGTGGTGAGCAGGATCGTCGTCCCCTCCTGGTTGATCCGCTGCACGTAGTGCCAGAGCTCCAGCCGCAGCTCGACGTCGACCCCGGCGGTCGGCTCGTCGAGGATCAGCAGACGCGGCCGGTGCATCATCGCCCGGGCCAGGATCAGCCGCCGTTTCATCCCGCCCGAGAGCGTGCGGGTGCGTTCGTTTCGCTTGTCGGTCAGCGAGAAGGTCTCGAGCAGCTCCTTGGTCCGTTCGCGGCGCTCGCGCTTCGGCACCCCGAAGTAGCCGGCGTGGTAGTCGAGCGTCTCCTCGACCGTGAGGAACCAGTCGAGGTTCGGCTCCTGCGGCGCCAGCCCGACCGCCACCCGTGCCTCGGAGTAATCGTGGATCGCGTCGTGGCCGAAGACCTCGATCTCACCGCCGGTCGGCTGCGCGAGCCCGGTCGTGCAGTGGATCAGGGTCGACTTGCCGGCGCCGTTGGGGCCGAGCAGGCCGAAGAACTCGCCCGGCTCGATCGCCAGCGAGACCCCGCGCAGCGCCTCGACCCCGGTCGGGTAGCGCTTGGCGAGGTTCTCGATCTGCAGTGCGGGCGCGGCCATGAGCGCGCTCAAACCTAGTGAACCGCTCGTGCCGGCCCCTCCCGGGACAGCGCGGACGCCTTCAACCGCGGCCTGCGGCCCTCGTCAGGTAGTCGTTGAACAACCGCATCGTCAGCTCGTAGGGCGGCGCGAACTTGCGCTGGAACCAGTAGCCGATGCGGATGTCGGGCGAGGTGAAGACCATGTAGCGGTTCTTCTCGATCCCCTCGACGATCTTCTCGGCGACGTGCTCGGGGGTGACGGCGCGCTTCTCGAAGCGGGCGACGAGCTTGCGGATCGCCGGGCTGTCGCGGTCGACCCCGGCGATCTTCACGCTGTCGACCAGCGGCGTCCGGACCCCGCCCGGGCAGACGAGGCTGACGCCGATCCCGTACCGGCGCAGGTCGAAGCGCAACACCTCCGAGACGCCGCGCAGGCCGAACTTGCTGGCGCTGTAGGCGGCGTGCCAGGGCAGGCCGAAGAGACCGGCGGCGGAGGAGACGTTGACCACGTGTCCCCCGCGGCCGGCCTCGATCATCGCCGGCACGAAGCACTCGAGCACGCTGATCGGGCCGAGCAGGTTGACGTCGATCATCTGCTGCCAGTCGCTGTGCTCGAGCTTCTCGATCGTGCCCCAGGTCGAGACCCCGGCGACGTTCATGACCACGTCCATGCTGCCGTGGGCGGCATCGATCTCCGTGGCGAGGGCGACGACGGCCTCGTGGTCGCGGAGGTCGATTGCCCGCGCATGGGCGACCCGGCCGCCGGCCCGCTCGATCTCGGCGACGGCGGAGTCGAGACCGACAGCGTCGATGTCGGTCAGGTAGAGCGCGGCGCCCTTGCGGGCGGCGAGCAGCGCGGTCGCGCGGCCGATCCCGCTCGCGGCGCCGGTGACGAAGCAGCGCTTGCCACTGAGGTCGGCGACCGGCATCGCCTTAGCCGAGCCGATCCCGCGGCCGCTCGGGCTCGACCCCGAGCGTGTTCAGGGTCATCGCCAGCATCTCGTAGTGGCCGATCAGCATGCAGAGCTCGATCAGGCGAACCTCGTCGAGCTCGGCGGCGAGGCGCGCCCAGAGCTCGTCACCGATCCGCCCCTCGGCGTGCATCTCGTCGGCGGCGCGCAGCAGCAGCCCCTGGCGCTCCGACCAACCGGAGGCGTCGGCGCCCTCGCGAACCCGCGCCACCTGCTCGGCGCTGAGGCCGGCTTTCTGCCCGAGTCGTTCGTGGTGACCCCACTCGTAATCGCTGCCGGTGTTGTGCGCGACCCGCAGGATCACCAGCTCGGAGTCGATCCGCGGCAGCTTGCCGCCCGGCATCAGCCCGCCGGCAAACCAGAGCCAGCGCCGGAACAGCCCGCGGTGCCGTCCCAGCGTCGTGAAGATGTTCGGCGGCCGCCCGCCGGTCGCCAGCCCCAGCACCCGAACGATCCCCGCGTTCACCAGCCCGATCTCGCGGCGAGTGCCAGGCCGAATCCGCACTTTGCGCTCATCCCCCACCCGCCGACCGTAGCCGAATGGGGCGTGTCTGAGCTAAAGGGGTCATATAGACCCCCTAGCTCAGACACGCCCCCCGTGGCGGTCCCGATATAAGTGGGCGATGAGCGCGCCGCTGCTTGCCGTCGACACGCCTTCGATGCTCTTTCGTGCGTTTTACGCGCTGCCCGACTCGATCGTCGGGCCGGACGGGAAGCCGGTCAACGCGCTGCTGGGGACGGCCAACCTGATCCTCAAAGAGGTCGAGCTGCACCAGCCGCGTGCCGTTGTCCTCACCTTCGGGCCGGACGCGGCCAGCTACCGGACCGAGCTGTACCCGAGCTACCACGCTGAGCGCGAGGCGGCGATGCCGGACGCGCTCTCGCCTCAGTTCGCCGCCTGCCGCGACTTCTTCGAGGCGTTCAACTGGACCGTCGCGACCAGCGACGACCTCGAGGCCGACGACCTGCTCGGCACCTACGCCGAACGCGAGGCCGAGGCCGGCGGCCGTGCCCTGCTGCTGACCGGCGACCGCGACATGTACCAGTGCGCCGGCGACGGCGTCACCGTGCTCTACGTCCGCACCGGCGGCAAAGGGGCGGAAGAGGTGGGGCCGGACGAGGTGCGCGAGCGCTACGGGATCGGCCCGGAGCTGGTCCCCGACTTCATCGCACTGCGCGGCGACCCCTCCGACGGCCTGCCCGGCGCCAAGGGGGTCGGCCCGAAGACGGCGGCGGAACTGCTGCGCGAGCACGGCTCGCTCGAGGCGGTGCTCGAGAGCGCGATCCGCGAGCGGCGCCCGAAACTGCGCGCCGCCCTGATCGAAGCGCGCGACGACCTGCTCGCCTTCAAGGACATCGCCACCCTGCGCGACGCCGGCGTCGACCGGCCTCCGGACGCGCCGACCGACTGGGCTGGGGCCGCGGCGGGGGCTCGTCGGTACGGGATGGACCGGTTGGCGGAGCGGCTGGCTGCGTCGGACCCGTCCCGGTAGGGGTTTCGCTTAACTTTTTCGCGATCGCCTGCGGCCGTCCGAGGACGAGCGGCGGCGAAAAAGTACAAGACGCTCCACCCCTACCGGGACGGGTCCGGCTCACGAAGAGCTGCCGCAAGGCCAATGGCCGAAACGATCGCCCAGACGGTCTCCAGCAAGAGGAAGCCCCACTGGGACTCGACCCAGGCGAGCACGGTGAGGATCACCGAGCCGACCAGGTTGAGCGTCAGGTAGGTCTGCGAGTTGGGGCGCATGCGGTCGAACTGGACCGCGGCGAACGCCGCGAGGATCAGAAGGGCGCCGATGACTTGGATGAGCTGGTCCATAGGCGGGAGGGTACGGTGCACGGATGCCGACCGCCCAGATCCCGTGGCGCGGGCCGGGGAACGACCGGCCCGACCTGCCCCTGCCTCCCGGGCCGATGCCGTTGCGACGTGACGGTCAGCTGCGCAAGCGCTGGCGCTACGTCGGGGTCTTCGGCGAGGAGCTGATGCTGTGCGCGGCGCGGGCCGAGGTCGGCCCGCTCGCCCAGTCGTTCTGGGTCTTCCTCGACCGCGAGGGCCGTGATCACGACGCCCGCACGTTCCTCCGCCCCGGCAGCCGCGCGGTGACGATGGACGGCCCCCGGGTCGAGATCCAGTCACCGGGCCTGCGGGCGAGCCTGCGACTGGGCCAGTGCCTGCCGATCGAGACGATCTGCCCCAGCCCGAGCGGCTCCGGCTGGGGCTGGACCCGCAAGCGGGCCGGTGTCCCGGTCGAGGGCACGGTCGAGGTTCCCGGCCGGCGCTGGGAGATCTCGGCCCGCGGCGTCGACGACGAGTCCGCCGGCTACCAGCAGCGCCACACCAGCTGGCGCTGGTCGGCCGGAGTCGGCCGCGCCGGCGACGACCGGCGCCTTGCCTGGAACCTGGTCGAGGGCATCAACGACCCGGTCGAGAAAAGCGAGCGGGCGATCTGGGTCGACGGCGAGCCACTCGAGCCGGCCCCGGTCCGCTTCCGCAGCATGGAGGGCATCGACCTGGCCGGCGAGGACCGCCTCGACTTCGCCTCCGAGTCGGCCCACGCCCGCGACGAGAACTTCCTCCTGATCCGCTCCCGCTACCGCCACCGCTTCGGCACCTTCTCCGGCTCTCTCGCCGGCGTCCCCCTCGCCGAGGGCCTCGGCGTGATGGAGGAACACGACGCGGTCTGGTGATCCCGTTTCCTAGAAGTCGGCCAACATTTCTTCCGCCAGCGGAAGCCATTTCTCGATCGCGGCGTAGCTGGGAGTGACTATTTCGCGGCCCAGTGCTTCCATGCTGGGCGACCGTGCCGCCAACTGGGCAAGGGCGCGTCGCAGCGCCGCCGTGTTCTTACGCCAACACGGCATATAAGCCGACCAGAGCTCTTCGGCTGAGCGGCCGTCCGGGTTACCGAAGTTGGTGGCAAGGAAGCGCGGCGTGCTCGGGCTCCACAGGTAGACGCCGAACGGCGTCGGCAATTCCGGCAGCGAGACCAGTGCCTTCCCGACCTCCAGGGGGCGCTCCTTGCCATCGCTCGACACCGAAACGTCGAGTTCGAACAGATACACGCCCGGCAACTTTCCTTCGACATCCAGTTCCGCCGGATCGGGATCGAGACCGAGCGCGAGTTCGAAGCGATCGGCCCGGTCGGCCGCAAGCTGCTGGTGGAGCGGGGCCTTGACGACCTCTCCGGGCCGCGCATCGGAGGGCAGCAACGCTCCGTAGCGCTCGCTCAGCGGCAGCTCGCCCTGCGTGAAGCAAAGTGGCAGCCGGTCGAGCCGCTTGACCTCGATCTGCGCCTCGCTGACGACGCTTCTACCGGTGCCGGTGTTCTGGAGCAGAAGCTCGATTCCCTGCCCCTGCTGTCTCCCCGTGGCGTTGTTATTGACAGTCAACCCGACGCTGCGCAGGCCAGCCTCCCGAGGATTCCGCACGGAAGCCTCGCTCCCATTGCCCCTCGAGCTGGCGATGGCGTAGATCGTGGCCGCCAATGCGGCGATTCCGACCAGTAGCCCGATTATCTGCGCCCATTCGCTCCAGCGGGAGCGCCGCTCGTCCCCCAAGCGCCATCGCCGCCACCAGGGCTTCCTGTCGTCCGGCTGGCTGTCTTTTCGCCGCGCCATCCTGTCTTCTTCGGGTACTAACTGTTATCGCGCAAGCGATGGGCGGAAAATTGTCACTCCCGTGGCTCCGCCGCGGCGAAGGTCGCGGCGACGAGGCGGCGGGTCTCGGCCGGGTCGATCACGTCGTCGAGCTCGAACAGGGCGGCGGCGTTGAGGGCGCGGGCGTTCTCCTCGGCGGCGGCGGTCAGGTCGCGGACGCGCTGCTCGCGCTCGGCCTCGTCGGCGATCGCCTCCAGCTCCTTGCGCAGCGCCAGCCGCACCGCCCCCTCCAGCCCCATCGGGCCGAGGTGGGCGCCGGGCCAGGCGACGGTCAGCAGCGGCTCGTGCAGGCTGCCGCCGGTCATCGCCTGCGCCCCGAGGCCGTAGCCGCGGCGCAGGATCACCGCGACCAGCGGCACCCGCAGCGCGGCGCCGGCGGTGAGCAGGCCCGAGGCGCGCCGCACCAGGCCGGTCGCCTCGGCCTCCGGCCCGACCATGAAGCCGGGCGTGTCGACCAGCGAGAGGACCGGCAGCCCGAAGGAGTCGCAGAGCCGCAGCAGCGCCGCCGCCTTGTCGGAGGCCTCGCTGGTGATCGCGCCGGCGACGTGGCGGCTGTCGTTGGCGATGAAGCCGAACGGGCGCCCCTCGATCCGCGCCAGCCCGACCACCATCTCCCTTGCGAAGCTTTCGCGCAGGAAGGTGACCGAGCCCTGGTCGGCGAGCGTTTCGATCACCGGACGCACGTCGTAGGCGCGGCGCGCCCGCTCCGGCACCGCCTCGCGCAGGCGAGCCTGGTCGGGTTCGGGGCCGGGCGGCGTCGCCCCCTGGAAGTAGGAGAGCAGGCGCTTGGTCACCGCCGTCGCCTCGGCCTCGTCGGCGGCGACGACATCGACCACCCCGTTGCCGGCCTGCATCGCGATCGGCCCGATCTCGTCCGGGTCGACCTCGCCGAGGCCGCCGCCGGCGATCATCGCCGGCCCGCCCATCCCCAGCGAGACGTTCTCGGTGGCGACGATCAGGTCCGAGCAGCCGGCGAGCACCGCGTTGCCGGCGAAGCAGCGGCCGGCGACGACGGCGATCCGCGGCACCACCCCGGCGAGCTTGGCCCAGAGCGCGAAGGCGCGGGTGTCGAGCGCCGAGACGACCGGGTAGTCGGTGTCGCCCGGACGCCCTCCCCCGCCCTCGGCGTAGAGCACGGTCGGCAGCCGCATCCGCTCGATCAGCTCGAAGAGGCGGTCCTTCTTGCGGTGGCCCAGCGCCCCCTGGGTCCCGGCCAGCACCGTGTAGTCGTAGGAGAGCACGGCGCAGGCGGCGCGCTCGCCGAACAGCTCGCCGTTGACCCGCGCGGTGCCGGCGAGCAGCCCGTCGGCCGGGGTGCGCTCGATCAGGTCCTGTAGCTCGCGGCGGCCGCGCTGGGCGGCGATCGCGTAGCGGCCGTACTCGACGAAGGAGCCGGGGTCGACCAGGTCGGCGACGTTCTCCCGCGCCGTCCGCCCGCCGGCCGCGTGCCGGCGCTCGACCGCCTCACCCCGGGCCGCGTCCTCGGTCAGCGCCCGGCGCGCCAGCAGCTCCGCCAGGTCGTCACGCCCCTCCCCGCCGCTTGCCGGCCCCTCGCTCACCGGCTCAACATATAGAGCCGCTGAAGGGGCGCGGCGGGGCTATTCCTGCGCCACCACTTCCACCGTGCCGCGCATGTCGGGATGAATCTCGCAGAAGTACGGGTAGCTGCCGGCATCCTTGAAGGTCTCGGAGCCGAGCTTGCCCTGCTCGATCGTGCCGGTGTCGAAGCTGCCGTCGTCGGCGGTCGCGGTGTGCGGCGCGGCGTCCTCGTTCTGCCAGATCACCTTGCCGCCTTCCTGCACGGTGACCGGGTCCGGCTGGTAAGTGAATTCGACGATTTTCACTTTTTCGGCCTGCTTCGCCTCACCGCTCGGGGCCGGCGCCGAGGCGCCACCGGCTTCGGTGGTCTCTTCGGCTTCGGTCGTCGTCTCAGTCGTCGCCGGCTCGGTCGTGGTCTCGTCATCGTCATCGCCGCAGGCAGCGAGGCCGAGCGCGATCACGACCAGGACTGGGAGGAGCAGCGCCTTCAGCGCGCGTGGTCTCATGCGACCCACGCTACCCGCATCCCAATTCCCGAATCAACCGCGAATAGGCTTCCGCCGGTGCCCGCCGCCCAGTCCAGCCAAGCTTGATCGGCCGCCTCGCCGACGCCGTCACCGGCCCGCGCGGCCGGCTGGTCACGATCGCGGTCTGGATCCTCGTCGGGGTCGGCGGCTTCCTCGCCCACTCGCGCATAAGCGACGTCACCGCGGCCGGCCAGAGCAGCTTCCTCCCGGCCAAGGCGGAATCGACCCGGGCGATCGAGGCGCTCTCGGCAAGCTCGGGTGGCGGCGAAGAGGTGCCGGCGGTGATCGTCTTCGAACGCCGTGGCGGCCTGACCAAAGCCGACCTCAACGCGATCGGCCGCATCGGCCGCGGCCTCGAAGAACTGGAACTGACCGGGGTCAGCCCGATCGTCGACCCCTTCTCAGCTCGCGCCCGGCAACCGCTCGGCGACGTCGCCCGGATCGCCCACGGCGTCGGCCCGCTCTCCCGCGACGGCGAAGCGGCGCTGGTCGCGCTGGCGATCAACGCCGAGCAGCGCGGCGCGATCGCGGGCGGCGTCCACCAGATCCGCCGCTACCTGGCGGCACACCACCGCCCCGGCCTCGCCACCTACGTGACCGGCCCGGCCGGGATCGCCGCCGACCTCGACCGGGTCGCCGCCGACGCCGGCGAGACGCTGCTGATCGCGACCCTCTCCCTGGTCCTGATCCTGCTGCTTGTCGTCTACCGCGCGCCGCTGCTGGCGGCGCTGCCACTGCTCACCGTCGGCGCCGCTTACCTGGTCGCGATCGGGTTTGCCTACCTGCTGATCGAGGCGGGCTGGATCGTCGTCAACATCGAGGGCACCTTCCTGCTCCTGGTGCTGATCTTCGGCGCCGGCACCGATTACTCGCTGCTGCTGGTGCACCGCTACCGCGAGGAGCTGGGGAAAAGCCAGGCGCCGCCGCTGGCCCTGCCGACGGCGCTGCGCGAGACCGGGCCCGCGCTCGCCGCCTCGGCCGGCACCGTGATCGCGGCGATGCTCGTGCTGCTGGTCGCCGACCTGCAGTCGACCCACTGGCTCGGCCCGATCCTCGCGATCGGAATCGCGGTGATGCTCGCCGCCGCCTTCACCCTCCTCCCCGCCCTGCTCGCGCTGCTCGGCGACCGCGCTTTTTGGCGGCCGGGGCGGAGCCGTGTCGACTTATTGCCGGATAGCGACAACAAATCGACACGGACGATCTGGAACCGGGTCGCCGACCTCGTCCGCCGCCGCTCGCGCGTGATCGTCCTCGCCGTCTCCGCCCTCCTCGTCGTCCTCGCGCTAGGCAACCTGACCAGCCACGGCACGATCGGGTTCGGCCAGGGCGAGACCAAACCGACCAACTCCAGCCGCGGCA
Organism: uncultured Actinomycetes bacterium; assembly: GCA_963728025.1. GTDB lineage: Bacteria > Actinomycetota > Thermoleophilia > Solirubrobacterales > 70-9 > VAYN01. Next base: position 815,630 of record CAVSIF010000005.1, read on the forward strand.
CCGAAGCGCTGGAAGCGCACTTCCCCGCCGGCCTCGGCTCGCCGCTGACCGCGGTGGTCGGGACCGGGCGCCTGGCGGCGACGACCGAGGCGCTGGAAGGGCTGAAGGCGGTCCAGCTCGCCCTGCCGGTGCCGCCGACCGGGGAAATCGACAAAGCCGTCGTCGTCCTCGTCCTCCGCGGCGATCCCTACTCGAGCGAGGCCGCCGAGACGGTCGACGAGATCCGCGACCGCCTGCACGAGGTCGCCCCCGGCGGCCTGCTCGGCGGCGTCCCGGCCGAGAACTTCGACATCGAGCAGACCAACGAGCGCGACACGAAGCTGATCGTGCCGCTGGTCCTGCTCGTCGTCGCCCTGATCCTCGCCGCCCTGCTGCGGGCCCTGATCGCGCCGCTCTACCTGATCGCCACCGTCGTCGCCTCCTTCGCGGCGACGCTCGGGCTGGTCACCTTCGCCTTCACCGCGCTCGGCGCCGAGGGGATCGCCTTCAACCTGGTGCTGATGGCCTTCCTGTTCCTGGTCGCGCTCGGGGTCGACTACAACATCTTCCTGATGACCCGGGCGCGGGAGGAAGCGGTGGCCCACGGCACCCGCGAGGGCACCCTGCTCGCGCTCGTCAACACCGGCAGCGTCGTCACCGGCGCCGGCCTGATCCTCGCCGGCACCTTCGCCACCCTGACCCTGCTGCCGCTCGAGGAGCTGATCCAGATCGGCGCCACGGTCGCGATCGGCGTCCTCCTCGACACCTTCGTCGTCCGCGCCCTGCTGATCCCGGCGATCACCTACCGGCTCGGCGAGCGCGCCTGGTGGCCGTCCTCCTCGCACTCCCGCGTTTATCCGCGATCACGAGATATTCACTAGTCAGGTGAACTTTGGTCAGTTAGGGTCCTCCACGTAATGCTCCGGTTGGCCGTCCTCCAGAACGCCGACGACGCCCTGCTCGTCTGGAACGTCGAGAAGGAGATCGACGACTGCGTCGGCTTCGCGATCCGCCGCCGGATCGAACACAGCAACGGCAAGACCAAAACCGACTGGCTCGACAACTTCGTCGGCTTCGAAGACGAAGACCACGAGCCGGGCGAACGGCGGCCCTCGACCGAGTGGCCGTTCCAGGGCTTCACCTGGACCGACCACGCGATCTCCGCCGGCGACCGCGCCGGCTACCAGGTGGTGCCGGTACTACGCGATGGTGACGACGGCCTCAAGCTCGCCGCCGAGCCGGGCGACGAGTGGACGGAGGGGCGCAAGCAGGAAGGGCCCTACCGTGCCTTCTTCAACCGCGGCTACGTGATGTCGCAGTTCATGGCCCGTTACCTGGACGAGACCGGCAAAGACCTGTCCCAGTTCAAAGAGACGATCCGCGACGAGGACGACCGCACGATCCGCCACTTCCTCTCCGGCGACCTGCGGGTCGAGATGCTGGCCTTGCTGAAGCGGGCCGGCGACGACGGGGGTGAGGTCCACGCGGCGCTCTACGAGCTCGAGGACGAGGAGCTGGTCGGGGCGCTGGCGGCGCTCGGCTCCCGCGCCCACGTCGTCCTCGCCAACGGCTCGATCTCGCAGAGGGACGGCGAAACCACGGCCGAGGCGCGCAAACGCGACCAGAACGAGCACGGCCGGGCGGAGCTGCGCAAAGCCGGGGTCGACGTCGAGACCAGCAACCGCTTCATCTCCCCTGGCGCCCTCGGCCACAACAAGTTCCTCGTCCTCAGCGACTCCGCCGGCAAGCCGCAAGCCGCCTGGACCGGCAGCACCAACTGGACCCCGACCGGCCTCTGCACCCAGCTCAACAACGGGCGCCTGGCCGAGGACCCGGACGTCGCCGACGCCTACCTCGAGCAGTGGAAGCGACTGCACGAAGCCGGCAGCGAGTTCCCGCAAGAGCTGGTCGACTCGAACTCGGAGCCGAAGGCGCCGCGCCCCGACGCCACCGTCTGGTTCACCCGCTCACGCAAAGAAGTCGACCTGGACGCGCTGGGCGAGATCGTCGACGGCGCCAAGCAGGGGATCCTCTTCCTGATGTTCCAGCCAGGCGAGAAAGGCGTGCTCGGCGACGTCCTGCGGCGCCAGAAGGAGCCGGACCTCTACGTCCGCGGCGTCGTCAGCACGCTCCCGAACGGAGATCACGACGAGAGCGTCGTCGACGTCACCTTCGTCGGCGACGACCTCGAGCAGCACCGGCTCGACGTGGTCCAGCCGGACGGGAGGCCGCAGGCCTTCGCCTGGTGGGCCGCCGAAGCGACCCGTAAAGACTTCCTTGCCCGGGTCGGCTACGCGATCGTGCACAGCAAGGTGCTTGTCGTCGACCCGCTCTCGGGGAACCCGACCGTGGTCACCGGCAGCCACAACTTCTCGAAAAGCGCCAGCGGCAAGAACGACGAGAACTTCCTCGTCATCCGCGGCGACCGCGCGCTGGCCGAGGCCTACGCGGTCAACGTCTTCAGCGCCTGGCGCCACTACCGCGCCCGGGTCGCGCAGGGCGTCCCTTGGAAAGGGCTGAAACGCGACGACGGCTGGATGGCCGGCTCGCTGCGGGCGCGCCAGGCCCAGGCCGGCTTCTGGGGCTTCTGAGCCTTCGGCTCAGTACCCCGGGCTCGCCTTGATCTTCTTGCGCTCGGTCGGGTGCGCGCCGCCCTTCTTCTCGAGCGTCTCGCAGGCCTCGGCGATGTCGTCGGCGAGGCGGTCGATCTGAGCCCGGCTCAGGGTCTCCTTGACCAGGGCCCGCATGATCTTCACCTCTTCGGCGTCGGGGGGCATCGTGTAGGCGGGCAGCATCCAGCCGCGCTCGGCCGAGAGCTGCCAGGAGACGTCGAACTCGTCGTAGTTGCGGCCCTCGAGCAGCTTGAAGGCGACCAGGGGCAGCTGCTCTTTGTCGCTGCCGATCAGCTCGAAGTTGCCGTTCTGCTCGAGCTTCTCGGCCAGCGCCCGCGCGTTCTGCTGCATCGCCTTCATCACGTGCGCGTAGCCCTCGTGGCCGAGGCGGACGAAGTTGTAGTACTGGGCCAGCACCATCGAGGCGCCGGTCGAGAAGTTGAGCGTGAAGGTGGCATCGGTCTTGCCCAGGTAGTTCTCATAGAAGACGAGATCCTCGGCGAGGTCGCTCTGCTCGCGGAAGACGAGCCACCCGATGCCGGGGTAGACGAGCCGAACTTGTGACCGGAGACGTTGATCGAGCGCACCTGCTCGAGCCGGAAGTCCCACTCCGAGTCCGGGTAGAGGAAGGGCCAGACGAAGCCGCCACTGGCGGCGTCGACGTGCAGCGGCACGTCGAGCTCGCGCTCCTTCTTGATCCCGAGCAGGAGCTTGTTGATGCCGACGATGTCGTCGGCGTGGCCGGTGAAGGTGGTGCCGAGCACGGCGGCGACGCCGATCGTGTTCTCGTCGACATGGGGCTCGACGTCCTCCGGCCCGATCACGTACTTGTCCTCGCGCAGGCGGACGATCCGCGGCTCGACGTCGAAGTAGCGGCAGAACTTTTCCCAGACCACGTGCACGTCGCCGCCGAAGACCAGATTCGGCTTGTCGACGGGGAGACCCGCCGCTTCGCGCCGCTGCTTCCACTTCCACTTCAGCGAGAGCGCGCCGAGCATGATCGCCTCCGAGGAGCCCTGGGTGCGGCACCCGGTCGTCTCCCCGGGAGCGTTGTAGAGGTCGGCCAGCATGCGGATGCAGCGCTGCTCGATCTCGGCGCTGATCGGGTACTCGGCGTGGTCGATGAAGTTGCGGTAGAGGTTCTCGGCGATGATCCGGTTCGCCTCCGGCTCCATCCAGGTGGTGACGAAGGTGGCCAGGTTGCGCCAGGGGTCCCCCTCCAGCACCAGTTCCTCGTCGACCAGGCGCATCGCGTCGAGCGCCGACATGCCGGTTACGGGGAAGTCGTTGGCGGGCGCGTCCTCGGTGAGGAAGCGGTTGCCGTAGAGCTTTGCCGAGTCGTCGCTGCTGCGTGGTTTTGACATATCCCTCCTGATTCTCCCTCAGATCCCGACCCCCTACCTGCCGGCTGCTCCGCGCTAAGGTGCGGGCCGAGAGTTGCACAGGAATCTTTCATCAGAGCGAAAGGGACAGCGTGAGCGGTGACGAGCTGAACGAGATGGGGCCGATCGATTACATCCTGGTCGAGTGGCCGGGGCGCCAGCCGACCGGCGAGGCGATGCCGCACCTGATCGACCTGGTCGACCGCGGCCTGATCCGCGTCCTCGACCTCGCTTTCATCACCAAGGGCGAGGACGGCTCGGTCGCCGCAATCGAGATCGCCGACCTCGGCGGTGAGATCGCCGAGTTCGCCGCCTTCGAGGGCGCGTCCTCGGGCCTGCTCTCCGACGACGACGTCAGCGAGGCCGCCGGCGCCCTCGAGCCCGGCACCTCCGCCGCGCTACTGGTCTACGAGAACAGCTGGGCCGCACCCTTCGCGAGCGCCGTCCGCCGCTCCGGCGGCCAGCTGGTCGCCAGCGGCCGCATCCCCGTCCAAGCCGTCCTCGCCGCCCTCGACGCGGCCGAGGCCTGAGAAAAGGAGAGCTTCCATGCCAGGACTACTCAGAGGCGTCGCCCGCACCGCGGTCATCGCCGGCACCGCGACCAGTGTCAGCAACCGCGTCTCGAAACGCCAGGGCGAGCGCTGGGCGCAGCAGGAAGAACAGCAGGCCGCTCAGCAGGCGCCGGCGGCGCCCGCCGCGGCACCAGCGGGCGAGACCTCAACGATCGACCAGCTCAAGCAGCTGGGTGAGCTGAAAAGCCAGGGCATCCTCACCGAGGAGGAGTTCGCCGCCCAGAAGGCCAAGCTGCTCGGCTGAGCGCCGGGCTGGCCGGAGAGCGAGCGTGAGCGGGCCGGTCAGCTACGAGCGGGAGGGGCGGGTCGCGACGATCGCGATCGACGACGGCAAGGTCAACGCCCTCTCGATCCCGACCCTGGAGGCGATCCACGCAGCGCTCGACCAGGCGGAGGCCGACGAGGCCGTCGTCGTCATCAGCGGCCGCGAGAAGTACTTCTCGGCCGGCTTCGACCTCAAGGTCTTCCAGGAGGAACCGGAGCGGGTGGTCGAGATGCTGACCCTCGGCGCCCGGCTCTGCGAGCGGGTCCTCGCCTTCCCCACCCCGGTCGTGGTCGCCTGCAGCGGCCACGCGATCGCCGCCGGCTCCTTCCTGCCGCTGGCGGCCGACCTGCGGATCGGCGTCGACGGGCCGTTCAAGCTCGGCCTCAATGAGGTCCAGATCGGCCTCACCGTGCCGCTCTTCGTGGTCGAGCTGGCGCGCCAGCGCCTCGCCCCGGCCCACTTCAACCGCGCCCTGGTCACTGCCGAGATGTACGACCCGCACACGGCGGTCGAGGCCGGCTTCCTCGATCAGGTCGTCTCCCCGAAGGAACTGCGCGGCGTCAGCCTCGACGCCGCCCAGCGCCTGGCGACGCTCGACCCCGCGGCGCACAGGGCGACCAAGCAGCGGGTCCGCGGCGCCGCTCTCGCGGCGGTCAGTGCCGCGATCGAGACCGAGCTGCGCGCCAACAGCTAGCGCCGCCTCAAACTCGATCACTAACTGGGGCTATAGCCCCCACAAGTGATCGAGTTCGCGTGCCCGCAGGCCGGCGAGTCGGCCTCGCTATCCTGTTTGCAGACTAACTACAGAAAGTGGATCTGCTGATGTCTTATCTCCTCATCCCCCTTGACGAGGCCATCGTCTTCCCCACCGTCACCGCCACCCTGCCGATCGAGGTCGGCGAGGAGGAGCGCGTCTTCCTGCTCCCGCGCAGCGAGGGCGAGTTCGCCCGCACGGGCGTCGTCGCCGAGGTGATCGAGCGCGGGCACGCGCGCCGCGGCCAGCCGGTCGCGACCGTGCTCGGGCTGCACCGCGGCCTCGCCGGGGCCGCGGTCGCCGACGCCGACGACCCGGAGCTGCTGCGGATCGACGTGCAGGAGTTCCACGACGGTCACCCGGACGACGAGCACACCCAGGAGCTGATGCGCGAGTACCGCGCCGTGGTCGAGGAGATTCTCGAGCTGCGCGGCGACGACGGCCGCATCGCCGCCTTCCTGCGCTCGGTCGACGAGCCCGGCGCCCTGGCCGACACCTCCGGCTTCAGCCCCGATCTCAGCTTCGAGCAGAAGCTGCGCCTGCTCGACGCGCTCGACGTCACCGCCCGGCTCGAGGCCGCGGTCGAGCTGCAGCGCGAGCGGCTGGCCGAGCTGCAGGTGCGCAGCAAGATCCGCGACGACGTCGAGTCCGGCGCCCAGAAACAGCAGCGCGAGTACTTCCTGCGCAAACAGATGGACTCGATCCGCAAGGAGCTGGGCGAGGACGAGGGCAGCCTGATCGAGGAGTACGAGGCGAAGATCGCCAAGGCGGGGATGCCCGAGGCGGTCGCCGAGCAGGCCGAGAAAGAGCTGCGCCGGCTCGAGCGCCAGGGCGAGCAGTCGCCCGAGTCCTCGATGATCCGCAACTACCTCGACTGGCTGATCGCGGTGCCGTGGTCGCAGCGCTCCGAGGAGCGGCTCGACCCCGCCCACACCCGCGAGGTGCTCGACGCCGACCACGCCGGCCTCGACGACGTCAAGCGCCGGATCACCGAGTTCATCGCGGTCCGCAAGCTGCGCCAGGAGCGCGGCAAGGACGAGGACGACGCCCGCGCCAACGGCGCGATCCTCACCCTGGTCGGGCCGCCCGGCACCGGCAAGACCTCGATCGGCGAGTCGGTCGCGCGGGCGCTGGGGCGCGAGTTCGTCCGCATCAGTCTCGGCGGCGTCCACGACGAGGCCGAGATCCGCGGCCATCGCCGCACCTACATCGGCGCGATGCCGGGCCGGATCGTCCGCGCCCTGCGCGACGCCGAGACGATGAACCCGGTGATCCTCCTCGACGAGGTCGACAAGGTCGGCGCCGACTGGCGCGGCGACCCCTCGGCGGCGCTGCTCGAGGTGCTCGACCCGGCCCAGAACAACTCCTTCCGCGACCACTACCTCGACGTCGAGGTCGACCTCTCCGAGGTCGTCTTCATCGCCACCGCCAACCTCACCGACACGATCCCCGGGCCGCTGCTCGACCGCATGGAGATCATCGCCTTCGACGGCTACACGACCGCCGAGAAGCTGGCGATCGCCCGCGGCTACCTGCTGCCGCGGCAGCTGCGGCGCAACGGGCTGGAGCCGCGGGAGATCGAGCCTCTCCGACGATGTCTTGCGCGCGGTGATCACCGAGTACACCCGCGAGGCCGGCGTGCGCCAGCTCGAGCGGGAGCTCGGCAAGCTGCTGCGCGGGGCGGCGACCAGGATCGCCTCTGGCGAGGCGAAGGAGCTGCCGATCGTGCTCGACCACGACGCCGTGCACGAGGCGCTCGGGCGCCAGCGCTTCTTCCAGGAGTCGGTCGAGCGCACCGCGATCCCCGGCGTCGCCACCGGCCTCGCGGTTACGGGCGCGGGCGGCGACGTGCTGTTCATCGAGGCGACCGCGATGGACGGCGACAAGGGCCTGGTGCTGACCGGGCAGCTCGGCGACGTGATGAAGGAGTCGGCGCGGATCGCGCTCTCCTACGTGCGCTCGCACGCCGACCAACTCGGGATCGACCCGGCCCGCTTCGACCGCGAGTTCCACCTCCACGTCCCGGCCGGGGCGATCCCCAAGGACGGGCCCAGCGCCGGTACGGCGATGACCACGGCGCTGGTCTCGCTGCTGAGCGGGCGGCCGGTCAAGCACACGGTCGGGATGACCGGCGAGGTCACCCTGCAGGGCCGGGTGCTGCCGATCGGCGGCCTCAAGCAGAAGGTGCTCGCCGCCCACGCGGCCGGGCTGACCGAGGTGATCCTGCCGGAGCGCAACCGCGGCGACCTCGCCGAGGTTCCCGACGAGGTTGCCGAGGCGATGGCCTTCCACCCGGTGATCAGCGTCAAGGAGGTCATCGAGCGGGCGCTGGAGCCGGCCGAGAGGAAGGCCGATGTCGCCGCGATGTCGTAGCTGCCAGCCGGTCCCGAGCGAGCTGCGGGCGGCGGCCGGGCTGCTCGAGCGCCGCTGGACGATGGCGACGATCTACGCCTGCTCCAGCGGCGCCGCCCGCTTCAACGAGTTCCGCCAGTCACTGCCCGGCGTCTCACCGACGACGCTCTCGGAGCGGCTCGAGCAGCTCGAGGCGGCCGGGATCGTCGAGCGCACACTGGTCCCCGGCCGTCCCCCCCACGCCGAGTACACGCTGACCCCGCGGGGGCAGCGGCTGGCTCGTGCCGTGGCCGGGCTGCTCGACCACCGGTGAAGCCCCGCCCTTCACGTCCTGCCGCCGGCCGCCTCGCGCGCCTGCGCCAGCGCCGACTCGATCCCGTCGGTGACGAAGTGGAAGGTCGTGTCGCTCAGCGCCAGCGGCTCGCGCCCGTGGCGGGTGAGGCGACGTAGCCGTCGACCGAGACCGAGATTTCGAACCTAAGCCTCGACATCTCGCCCAACCGTAGCCGGCTCGCTCGCCCCACCCCGCGCCCGGCGCACGTAGGCGACCGCGGTCCAGATCGCCGCCGCGACGGGGACCGCGAGCAGCGCTCCGAGCAGGCCGGCGACCACCGTGCCGGCGGTGAGGACGAGCAGGATCGCGACCGGGTGCAGGCTGATCGCGCGGCCGACGATGTTCGGGTAGAGCAGGTCGCCCTCGATCTGCTGGATCGCGAAGATCGCCGCGACGACCAGGCCCGCCGCCAGCAGGCCCTCGCTGATCAGGGCGACGAGGGCGGCGATCGCGCCGGCGACAACGGCGCCGACCAGCGGGATGAAGGCGCCGAGGAAGACGATGACCATCAGCGGCACGACCAGCGGCACGCCGATGATCGCCAGCGCGATCCCGATCAGCACCGCGTCGACGACCGCGATCACGGCGACGCCGCGCATGTAGCCGGAGGTCGACCTCCACACCTCCCGGCCGGCGCCGTCGACCAGCTCGCGGTGCCGCTGCGGGGCCATCGAAACCACCCAGCCCCACATCCGGCGCCCGTCGTGGACGAAGAAGAAGACGAGGACGCCGACCAGCAGCAGCGCCGCGATCAGCTCGGCCAGCAGCGAGGCTCCGCTCAGCACCCCCTGGCCGATGTCGCCGGCGTGGCCCCGCGCCTCGTCCAGCCCCTCTTCGACCGCTTCGTCGATTTCGCGTCGCTCGAGGTCGAGCGGGCCCTGAGCGAGCCAGCGCACCACCTCCTCCACCCCCTCGTCGACGCTGGTCTCGAGCTGGTCGAACTGGTCGACGAAGGAGGGGACGATCAGCGCGATCACCCCGGCCAGAGCCAGCACGCTGAGCAGCATCACAACCCCGGTCGCGATCGCGCTCGGCCAGCCGTGTCGCCGCAGCAGTTCCACGGGCGGGACCAGGAAGGTGGCGATCAGGAGCGCCGCCAGCACCGGCACGACAACGATGCGCAGTCGCGCCAGCACCCAGGCCGAACACGATCGCGAGGCCGATCAGGATCAGGTTGAGCGCCACACGAGTCGCCGGCCAGAGCGCCTCTCTCACGCGGTCGATCTTAGTCAGCGGCGATACTGGCCCGGTGATCGTCAACTGCTCGGTCTACGAGGGTGGTCACCGCCGCGACGGCGACCTGCCGCTCGAGCGCGCCGGCGGCGCCGCTCGCGAGGACGGCACCTTCGTCTGGCTCGGGGTGGTCGAACCGGGCGCCGCCGAGCTGGAGACGATCGCGCGCGAGTTCGACCTGCACGAGCTCGCGGTCGAGGACGCGGTCAAGGCGCACCAGCGGCCGAAGGTCGAGCTCTACGGGGACACGCTCTTCGTCGTCGTCAAGACGGCCCGTTACGTCGACTCGGAGGAGGTGATCGAGATCGGCGAGCTGCTGCTCTTCGTCAATTCCTCATTTCTCGTCACCGTGCGCCACGGCAAAGGCGAGCTGGGGCCGGTGCGGAAACGGATCGAGCAGCGCCCGGAGATGCTCCGCCACGGCCCCGGCATGGTCCTCTACGCGATCCTCGACCACGTCGTCGACGGCTACGAGATCGCCGCCGAAGGCGTCGAGGTCGACGTCCAGGAGGTCGAGCGCCAGGTCTTCTCCGACGACCGCGGCAACCCGGCCGAGCGGATCTACAAGCTCGAGCGTGAGCTGCTCGACTTCCAGGCCGCCGTCGCGCCGCTCGCCGGCTCGGTCGAGGAGATCCTCCGCGGCCACTTCGCGGTCGTCCCGGAGGAGCTGGAGGAGTACTTCCGCGACGTCCACGACCACCTGCGGCGGGCGGGCGGGCGGATCTTCGGCTTCCGCGAGCTGCTCGGCAACGCCCTGCAGGCGAACCTGACCCAGGTCTCGGTGCGCCAGAACGAAGACATACGCAAGATCTCCGCCTGGGTCGCGATCCTCGCCGTGCCGACGATGATCGCCGGCATCTACGGGATGAACTTCGAGGAGATGCCGGAGCTGCAGTGGCGCTTCGGCTACCCGGCCGTGCTGCTCGTGATCGCCGTCGCCTGCCTGATTCTCTACCGCCGCTTCAAGCGCGCCGGCTGGCTGTAACGCCGGCTGGCTAGGCTACGGGCCATGACCTGTCCCAAGTGCGGCGCCGAGATGCGCAGCTACGAGCGCAACGGCGTCACCGTCGACCAGTGCAGCGGCTGCCGCGGCGTCTTCCTCGACCGCGGTGCAGCTCGAGCGCCTGATCGACGCCGAGGGCTCCTACTACGAGCGCGATGAGCGGCGCGAGCCGGAGCGCGAGCGCCATGACGAGGGGAGGCACGGCGGCCAGAAGCCGAAGAAGTCGAAGAAACGCAGCTTCCTCGAGAACATCCTCGAGGGGATCGGCGAATAGCGCTGACAGACCGCCCGTCCTGGCCAGTCAGCCAGTACGATGGCGATCTGTGGCTGACGCAGCTGAGAAAGGCGTGACCAGGGAGAACCTCGAGGACGAGCTCGTGCTCGAGCGCGAGCACTGGGTCGACGGTCCTCCCCACGCCCTGTTCAAGGAGATGCGCGGGAAGTGCCCGGTCCACTGGACTTCGGAGGTCACCGAGTTCCCCGCCGCCGCCGGCTTCTGGTCGGTGACCACCGCCGACGACGTGCACACGGTCAGCCGCGACTGGGAGACCTACTCCTCCGAACTCGGCGGCGTTGTCGCGATCAACGAGGTCTTCCCGATCGAGCTGGCGCGGGCGATGTTCATCGGCATGGACCCGCCCAAGCACGACCGGCTCAAGGCGCTGTTCCAGGCCGGGTTCACGCCGAAGCGGATCGCCGCCCACGAGGACGCGATCCGGCAGATCGTCCGTAACGTCCTCGACCGGCTCGAGGGCCGCGAGAGCTGCGACCTGGTCACCGACGTCGCCCAGCCCGCCGTCTCGCGAGTGATCGGCAGCTTCATGGGCATCCCGGAGGAAGACGACGTGGCCTGGGCCGAGCTGATGAACATGACGCTCGCCGCCAACGACCCCGACTACAGCCCGGACGGGGTCGAGAACATCGAAGAGACGATCCAGAAAGCGATCGCGGAGATCTTCGCCCGCTGCAGCAAGATGATCGCGGCCCGGCGCGAGAGCCCGACCGACGACCTGACCAGCGTCCTCGTCCACTCCGAGGTCGAAGGCCAGATGCTCGAGGAGCACGAGATCGTGATGGGCTTCTTCCTCCTCGTCGCGGCCGGCAACGACAGCACCAAGGCGACCTTCTGCAGCGGGATGCGGGCACTGCTCGAAGACCGCGAGCAGCTGGCGATGGTCCACGACGACCCGGCGCTGATCCCCGGCACGGTCGAGGAGTCGCTGCGGATGTTCCCCGCCTTCTCCCACTTCCGCCGCACCGCGACCGAGGACACGGTCCTCAACGGGGCGGAGATCAAGCAGGGCGAGAAGGTGGTGATGTGGTACGCCTCCTCGAACCGCGACGAGACGCGCTACGAGGACCCCGACCGCTTCGACGTTCACCGCAACCCCGAGCACCAGGCCTTCGGCGCCGGCGGCCGCCACTTCTGCCTCGGCACCGCCCTCGCCCGCCTCGAGCTGAAGATCCTCTTCGAGGAGACCCTCGCCCGCTACCCGGACATCGCCCTCGCCGGCGCCCCGGTCTTCGTCGAGTCGGGCTTTCTCAACCAGCTCAAATCGCTGCCGGTCAAGCTCACCGCTTAGCCGCTATCCGCCGCGCCGCCCTTCGCGGCGCCCCTGCACCTTGCCCAGCCGGTGCGACACCTTCGCCACTCCCTTCATGCCGGCCACCGCTACCACCAACCCGCGCCTGGCCCTGCGCACTCCCTTCATATCCACGTCGCCACTCCTTCCGGATCGAGTACTGGCTTGGGAGTGGGCTACCCCGGCCGCGATAACGGAAACGGCGGCGCTGTTCCCACCAGTCCCAGCCGGCCATCACCGCGCCGGCGTAGAGCCAGCCGAGGAGGACGTCGAAGAAGTAGTGCTCGCCGGTCGCGATCAGGGTCAGGCCCATCGCCAGCGGGTAGAGCGCCAGCAGCGGTCGCAGGCGCGGGCGCACCCGGCCCCAGAGGAAGATCACCACCAGCGCCGTCATCGCCACGTGCAGCGAAGGCACGGCGGCGACCATGTTGGCGCTTGTCTGGCCCTTTGAGAAGAGCCCGGCGGTCCCTGTCCCGAGCACCTCCCAGCCGCTCGCGGTGGTGCGTTGGACCCCCTCCAGCAACCCCATTTCGGCCGCCATCCAGGGCGGCGCCGCCGGGAAGGCGATGTAGGTGGCGAGGCCGGCCAGGGCGAGCGTGACCAGCCGCTTGGTGAAGCGCAGGAAGGCGGGCCGGTCGCGCGCCCAGAGGACACCCGCGAGGGCAAAGGGGACGATGAAGTAGGAGGTGTAGACGACCGTGAAGGCGACGTCCCACCACTCGACGACACCGGGCTGATGGAGGTGGCCCTGGATCCACTCGGTCGGCGTCTCGCCGAAGAAGAGGAAGCGGTCGAACTCGATCATCGGGGTCACGTTGACGCCGATCCCGAGCGAGTCGGCGGCGCCGCGGGTGACGTCGTAGACGGCGAGCACGGCGACGATCGGCAGCCAGTCGAGGGCCAGCTGCACGATCTGGCGCGGCGGCCGCCCCAGCGAGATGCAGGCAAGGGCACCGCAGGTCCAGGCGATCACCAGCTCGCGCTGGACCGGAATCCCGTAGCGCGCGCTCCACGCGACCAGGGCGACGAGGTAGACGCCGAGCGCGCAGCGCCGCACCAGCGGCCAGTGCCGAAAACGAAATCCTGCCCTTACGTCAACCGCGACAGCGGCGAATTCACTCGTGTTCACAATTTTGTAAATCTATGCGCTGCGGCGGCCCTCGGCGCGCGCCCTCAGGACCTCGCGTTCGCGCGCGTTGCCGCTCATCTCCGCCGCGCGGGCGAACTCGGCGGACGCCTCTTCCTCGCGGCCGAGCCGCTCGAGCAGCTCGCCGCGCGCCGCCGGCAGCAGGTGGTAGCCGGCGAGCGCCGGGTCTTCGCCAAGCGAGTCGACCAGCTCGAGGCCCGCCGTCGGGCCGTAGGCCATGCCGACCGCGACTGCGCGGTTCAGCCGCACGACCGGCGAGCCGGTGATCGCGGCGAGGCCGTCGTAGTAGGCGACGATCCGTTCCCAGTCGGTCTGCTCGGGCCTGCGGGCGCGGGCGTGGCAGGCGGCGATCCCGGCCTGCAGCGCGTAGGGGCCGAGCGGCCGGCTCAGCGCTTCCGCCCGCTCCAGCCCCTTCAGGCCGCGCCCGATCAGGACGAAGTCCCAGCGCGAGCGGTCCTGCTCGAGCAGCGGGATCGCCTCGCCGCCGGGACCGGTCCGGGCCGGGAAGCGCGCCGCCTGCAGCTCCATCAGCGCGACCAGGCCGAGGGCCTCCGGCTCGCGCGGCGCCAGGCCGACGAGGATCCGGCCCAGCCGCATCGCCTCCTGGCAGAGGTCGGCCCGGATCCAGTGCTCTCCCCCGCTCGCCGCGTAGCCCTCGTTGTAGATCGCGTAGATCACCTCCAGCACCGAGGCGAGCCGCTCCTGGCGCTCGGCCGCGCCGGGCACCTCGATCGGCACCCGCGCCTCGGCCAGGGTCCGCTTCGCGCGGACGATCCGCTGCGCCACCGTCGACTCCTTGGCGAGGAAGGCGCTGGCGATCTCCGCCGTGCTCAGCGAGCCGACCAGGCGCAGGGTCAGCGCCACCCGCGCCTCGGTCGAGAGCACCGGGTGGCAGGCGGTGAAGATCAGACTGAGCAGGTCGTCTTCGATCTCGTCGTCGGCTGCCGCGGCGAGGTCGGGCTCGGCGCCCGCCCGCAGCTCGACTTCGCGCCCCAGCTGCTCCTGCTTGCGGCTTGCCATCTCCCGGTGCCGCGCCCGGTCGATCACCCGGTTCTTCGCAGTCGTCATCAGCCAGGCGCCGGGGTTGTCGGGGACGCCGCCGCGCGGCCACTGCTCGAGCGCGGCGAGCAGCGCGTCCTGGGCGAGGTCCTCGGCGACGCCGACGTCGCCGGTCATCCGCGCCAGCCCGGCGATCAGCCGGGCTGACTCGATCCTCCAGACCGCGTCGATCGCGCGGCGGGCGTCCTCCTGTCCCATGCTCGGCTCGCCCGCCGCGCCGTCCCGTCCGCTTACTGGTTCTGCTCGGCCTGGGCGCGGATCCGGTCCTCCTGCTCGCGCAGCTCCGGGGTGAACTCCTCGCCGAAGTCCTCGGCCTCGAAAACCTGGCGGATCTCGATCTCGCCCGCTTCCTCGTGCGGGTTGGGGCAGCGCTTGATCCACTCGACCGCCTCGTCGAAGGAGCTCACCTCCATCAGCCAGTAGCCGGCGATCAGCTCCTTGGTCTCGGCGAAGGGGCCGTCGATCACGGTGCGCTCGCCGTCGCCACCGAAGCTGACCCGGGCGCCCTTCGAGCCTCGGGTGCAGGCCCTCGCCGGCCAGCAGCACGCCGGCTTTGACCATTTCCTCGTTGAAGTCGCCCATCGCCGCGAGCAGCTCCTCGCTCGGCATCTTCCCGGCCTCGGAGTCGTCGCTCGCCTTGACAATCGCCATCACTCTCATCGTGCAGTCCTTTCGGGTCGTGGGGGGAATCGGTATGCCCGATATTCCCGCTTTTACCCACAACGACGAACGAGCCGTGCCGAAATCGACACGGCTCGCAAATTTCTTTGAGGACGCTCGCCGGCGCTCAGCCGGTGACCGCTTTCAGCACCGGGTAGTAGCCGTTGGCGTGGCCGCTGACCTTCGGGTGATAGCTCTCCCCGATCGGGTTCGAGAGGCCGTTGATCCACTCGGTCGAGGAGCCGCCACCGCCGTCGCAGACCGCGTGGCCGACGAACGGCGGGATCACGTCGCGGAAGAGGAAGTTCCCCCCGGCCCGCGTCGCCGCCGCACTCATCTGCGTCCTCAGCATGTCGGCCGTCTGGTTGAGCCGCGTCATCTCGCTGCCGCTGAACCAGGTCAGGGCGTTGCAGTCGGTGCCGTTGAAGAGGCGCGGGTAGTCGAGCACGACGACTTTCGCGCTCGGGGATTTCGCTTTGATCGTGTTGTTGACCAGGTCGAGCCGGCCCGGCAGCGTGTTCTGGATATAAGCCTGGGCGTTGTTGATCGCGCCGTCGCAGTTGGAGAGCCAGGACGGCTGGGCGCAGGTCGTGATCACGCTCGAGAAGCCGGCGTCGTTGCCGCCGATCGTGTAGCTGACCCAGTTCGTGTCCGCGGTCAGGCTCGCCGACTGGGTATTGATGATGTCCCCGGTTTTCGCGCCTGAGCAGGCCGCGTGCACGAACGTCCAGTCGGGGTGAGCGTTGCGCAGCAGGTACGGATACGAGGTCACGGACCGCTGGCAACCGGAGTCGTAGTAGGTGCGGGTGCCGGTGCCCGACGAGTACGAGTCCCCGAGCGCGACGTACTTGACCGCCCACGAGGGAGCGGCGAAGGCGGCGAAGAACGCCGCCACGCAGAGGAATACGGCAATGCGATTCCACTTCATTTGAATCTCCTCCCAGATTCGCCGGGCTCTTTACCCGACTGGTCGCAGGGGACGCTACGCGTTACTCAGGATTTTTTAAAGCAATTGACCGTCGGGCACCGAGGCCGCGGGTACGGTCACTGTCTAACCCGGGATGTCGATCCAGCGAACGATTAGCCCGTCGCGCACCTCGTGGTAGGCCGGGGGCGCTGGCGGCGGGTCGCTGGAGAAGCAAGCGATCACCTGCGCCGGGCCGTGCATGTGCTCCTCCACCGCCGTCGTCCAGTGGACCTCGGGGTCGAGCAGCCGCTCCAGTCGCGACCAATCCTGCCGCTCGATCGCGTCGAGCACGTCGGAGACCGCCGGAACCTGCTCCGCCACGACGTGATCGTAGTCGCCAGCCGAGTGGTCCCGCTCGACACGGAGTGAGAGCCGAGGCCGCCTGATCTGAGAGCCTGCCGCGGTGACGCTGCTGGCGGCCAAGCTTCTCCTCTCCCCGCTCTGCGTGGTCGCCGTCTCCCTGGCCGGTCGCCGTTGGGGGATGGCGGTCGCCGGCGTCCTCGGCGGGTTGCCGGTCGTCGCCGGCCCGATCCTGCTGGTCGAGACCCTCCTCCACGGCCGCGACTTCGGCGCCGACGCGGCCGCCGGCACCCTGCTCGGACTCGCCGCTTTGACCGCTTTCGTAGTCGTCTACGGCCGGGTCGCGGAGACGGCCGGGCCGGTCCCGAGCTTGCTCTGCGGCTGGGCGGCGTTCCTGCTCGGCGTCGCCGTCCTCAACCCGGTCCAGCCGCCACCGGCGCTGTCGCTGGTCCTCGTCGCCGCCTGCTTCGCGCTCGGCCTAAGGCTGCTCCCGCCAGCGCCCTCGCCCCCACCAACCATCGCCGCGCCGCCCCGGTGGGACCTCCCCGCCCGCGCCCTCGCCGCCCTCGGGCTGGTGCTCGCGCTGACCGCCGTATCGGGCGCCCTCGGCCCTCACCTCAGCGGCCTGCTGGCACCGTTCCCGATCATCACCAGCATCCTCACCGTCTTCACCCACGCCCACGGCGGCTTCGCCCCGGTCGCCATCCTCCTGCGCAACTTCCTGCTCGGCTTTTACGGCTTCGCCGCCTTCTGCTTCGTGCTCGCGGTCGCCCTCCCGACGCTGACGACCGCCGCCGCCTTCGGCCTCGCGACGGCGGCAGCGCTCGCAGTTCAAGCCACGATCTTTCTCGGCGCTAAAGAAGTCGCTGCAGGATCCAGAACCGCCTAGTTGCTACCGCCAGGAGCGGCGGCGGAACGTCGCGCCTTCCAGTATCGGTCCGACGCCTTCTGGGCCTTCCATTCGGCGCGGGTCATCGTGTACACCGTCGCCAGATAGCGCCCCCTGTAGCCCCTGCCGGTAGTCATGCAGCAGGTGTTGTACCTGGCCGCAAGGCTGACGCATTTGTGGGCGCTTTCGATCTTGACTTCGGTCCCCGGAGGCGGGTCGGATAAGCGCTCGATGCCGACCTCAACCCCGGCAAAGCCCGCGTTGGCAAGGGTTTGCCGGACTTCGCCCGCGAACTGCTCGGGGGCGAGACAGCTGGCTCGAGTGCGGCGGTAGCGAGGGGGGCTACCGAAGACCGGGAGCACCGCGGCCTGGACTCGCCCGAGTGCTCTCCGGCGCGCGATGTGACGGCGATTCGCTTCCGCGCGGTCTCGGGGAACGGTGACCACGGCAATGTGGCCGCCGGCGAGCTCGTAGCCCCCTCCGCACGGTTCGTCCCCTTCGATCACGACGTCGACGTCCTTGTACTTACCCCCGAGCGTGGCTCGGGCGAAATTGGCCTGAGCCCGCGGCGACGGGCAACTGGAGCCGGGCGTCGGAATCCCTTCCAGCGAGTAGAAGGCTGCGTAGGCTCGGGCACGAGCGCGCCCGACGGAGGCGTAGTCGGTGGGAAGCGCGTCGAGACCGAGGCGGTGGCAGACCGCGGCCCCCGCTCCCGGGAAGACCCGGACCGGCTCACCCTCGTCCGCGCAGGCGACCAGGTCCGGCGCCGTCCCCGGAGGCGCATCGGCGTCGATGACACCTTCCCTCCAGTAACGAGCGCACTTGGCGACCGGGTCGGCAGCCACACGGGTGACCGTCACGACGGCATCGAGAGAAGGCCGGGAGTAACAGCCGACGCCACTGTCGAGCGCGATCTCGTCGGCCGAGAAGACACCAGCCGCCAGCGCGGCGCCGCCGCCGAGGACGAGCAGCGCGGCGATCGCGATCAGCGTCCGCCGCACCCGGACGGGGCCACGGCGGCGCGGACCACGGGGCTTAACCTCGGAGACGAGCGTCTCGCGGCGAGCGCGGAGCATCTCCTCGTCGGGCAGCAGGACCGAGATGTTGGGGCGCGACTTCATCGCAGGGGCTCCTCCACTGGAGTAGGCGCTGAAAGCAGGCTGGGGAAGGCGTCGCCGAGACGCTTGCGCGCGCGGGCAAGCCGCGAGCGCACCGTGCCGATCGGGACGCCGAGCGCGGCGGCCGTCTCCTCGTAGGTCAGCTCGCCCCAGGCGATCAGCGCGAGCACCTCCCGCTCACGTCGCGGCAGGGCGCGGACGGCGCTGCCGGCGTTGCGCAGCTGGTGGATCGCGTCGAGGCGGGCGATCGCCTCGTCCTCGTGCCCGAGCAGCGCGGCCGGCGTCGCGTTGCGCACGCGCTCGAGCGCCGCCATGTGGCGCCGGCGGCCCCGCCAGTACTGCCGCAGCACATTGTTGGCGACCCCGAGCAGGAGCGGGGCCGCGCTCTCCGTCGTCAGCGTAAGTCGCCGCCGTGTGCGCCAGGCCTCGAGGAAAGTGGTCGCGGTCGCGTCCTCGGCGAGCTGAAGATCCGCCGCTCTCCAGAGGCAGTAGGACTGCACCGCCCGCGCGTGGCGCTGATAAAGGTCGCCGAACGCGTCCGCATCCCCCGCGCGGACCCGCTCCCACAACCGCGCATCGCTCGCAGCCGTCATCGCTACAAGATGACCGCGGCCCCAAAATGAGTTCCCGTCGGCCGGGGATGTGGCTGCTGCCTAGAAGCGGGCCTGGGCCTCCAGCCAGCGCCAGAACGCGGGCAGCGCCCGCGGGGTCATCGGGGTGGCCCAGCGCCGCGCCCTCCAGCCGCTCGCGCGCCGGCGCTGGTCGCGGCAGAAGGCGCGGCTGAGCTCGCGGTGGGCGGATGGCTGGCCGCTGGCGGGCTGGAACGGGCAGAGCTGGAAGCCACAGTCGTCGTGACAGCCCTCGCGGAACTCGCGCCGCCGGAAGCTCTTCCGCAGGCAGTGGGGCAGGGTCGGGTCTTCGCCGAAGGCGCGTCGCTGCGCGGCACTGCCGGTCTCGTTGAGATTGAGAACGACGGTGATGTCGCCGACCAGCTGTGCGGCCGCCCGGTCGAGACTCCGCGGTCGCCGCGAGACCACGACGCCCTCGTCCTTCCAGACCACGCGCTTCATCTGGGCGAGCCTCTCTTCGCCGGGCTTGCCCCTGAGCGCGTCCATGCACAGCTGCGCCGCGTAGCGCAGCATCGGGTGCAGGTCCGCGGTAACGGCGGTGCCTTCGCTCCAGCCGCGTTTTCGTTCGCGTTCGCGCTGCTCGACCGCGGTCACGATCGAGGCCAGGGAGCCGCGGGTGCTGTTGGCATCCATCGCCATCCGCAAGGCCAACGCGTGGACGAGGTTGAGCTGCGAATACCAGAACACCGCTCCCTTGCGGAGCATTGTTTCGGCCTCGCGGTCGGGGGGTTTCTCCGGGTTCCGCCTCGCGTCGACCTTGAACCCCTGGGCGATCGAGGCCTCGAGCCCACGCTGAAAGGTGACCCCCTCGCACTGGAGTCGGAGTAGCTCTTTCAGCTGCGCGTCGATCCGTTCGTACAGGCCTCGGTCCTTCGCGGCGGTGCGCAGCGAGGGAAGCATCCACGCCAGCTGCTTGAGCACGATGATGCGCCGGTCCCAGTCGTCGACCGGTTCGGGCTGAGGTGGTTCCACCAGCGGACGGGCCGCTGCCAGGCCAGCCTCGATCATCGGCTCGATGACCTCGTATGCGGCGGCGCCGAACGGAGGGCGGATTCCCCCGTCGCTACCGCGGGGCCGGTCCGAACAGCGCTGAACCAGGCATTTGACCGCCGCCCAGCGCGTGCTGTAGACGTCGTCCTGGGCGTACGTCCAGAGCGCCTCGACCGCGTGCTTCCCGCCCAGCCTCTTCAGCTGGCCGAGCGCCGTGCGCTTCGCCAGTGGCCCCGCTTCCGCTCTCAGGCGCAGAAAGGCGTCGGCGATCTCCTCGTCCTTCTCGTCGAACGAGCCCGCCCTGACGAGCTCAGCCGCGCCGGCCGCCCGCAGCAGCCGCTGGTCGGGGTTCAGTTCCTCCGCCTCGGCGAGCAGCCGGTCGCAGGCCTCGCGGCAGAAGTTCTCCTGTTCACCGCGGGCGGCGGTCAGGACCAGCGTCAGCTGCACCCGCGCCCCGTTCGGCCGCTGGTTCAGCTTCGACTTCCAAGAGGCCCCCGCGGCGATCGCCCTGGAGGCGTAGAAGGCATGCAGAACCTCGTGCTTGAACTGAGGGCGCCTGCGATCGTCGAGCGAGAGAAGGCCAAGCTGTTCACCGTCGCGCACGGCGCTCTGCCAGCAGGGGTCAAAGCCTTCGGTGTCTGGCGGCACCAACCAGGCGGCCGCCAGTTTCTCGATTCCGCGCAGCATCCGATCCCGGCGTTTCCACTCTTCCTCGCTGAGCACGTCCTCGCCGCAGAGACGTTTCCGGTCCGCTTCCAGGAGCCCTAG
The DNA here is from genome assembly GCA_963728025.1 of uncultured Actinomycetes bacterium. GTDB lineage: Bacteria > Actinomycetota > Thermoleophilia > Solirubrobacterales > 70-9 > VAYN01. The sequence continues at coordinate 836,226 of CAVSIF010000005.1, forward strand.
ACGGACGGCATGCCGGCCCCCGCGGGCCGGCTCCTCGAGCACACCGATCCGGAGCAGCTGGACGAGCAGGCCGAGGTAGAAGGCATTTTCGAGCAGGTGGCCTTTCCTGATGTTCCGTTCGACCCGCCGAAGCGCTTTCTCGTCCACCTCCCCCGCCCGTCCCAGCACGTATCTGGCGGCGCTGGGGACCTCCCCGTCGAGACGGATGGCGGCGAGGTCGATCGGCACCTCGCTCAGGTTCGGAGGCAGGCCCGAGGGTCGCGTCGCCACGATCAGCGGCAGGTTGCGCCGCCGAGCCGTACCCAGCGCCAGCCGGATCCGCGTCCGATACGGGTCCCCGTCATTCACCTGGAAACTGCGATCGAGGTCGTCGGCGAGGATCGCGATCCGGCCCCCGCGGCACAGCGAGCGCCACAGCTTGTCGGCCTCCGCGTCGGCCTTGATGTAGGGGTCGACCAGCTCCCGGAAGCGCTTCATCGCCAGTTCGGTGAAATCTTCCTTCTCCAGGTCGTTGTCCTTGTCCCGAAGACTGAGCACGATCGGCACCATGCGATGCTCTTTGGCAAAGTAGGAGGCGAGCGCGAGCAACAGGGTCGTCTTGCCCGACCCGGTGCTGCCGACGACGATCTGCGGACCGGCACCGCCGGCACGCAACCCGTTCGCGATATCCCTGACCAGCGGCTTCCGGCCGAAGACGTGCTTCGCCAAGCCGGCCTCGGGCGCGTAGGGGAACATCTGCTCAGGGCTTTGCTGCGCGACCTGAAGGAGCTCCCGCGTCGCCCGGCGCGTGATCCAGAAGTTGAACCAGATGAACGCCGCAAGCGCGAGCATGGCGCCGGTGAGCAAACTGCGATCGACGCTTTCGGAGAAGCCTCGCCAGTCGGGCACAGACTCCGGCGGCGGTATCCAGGCGAGCGGGATCACGACCACGAGGACGATCACGGCCGGGACGACGACGAACCAGGGCTTATTGCGGCTGGCCCAGCGCCGGAGCCTGCGCGGGCGAGCCACGATTCGGGATCGACGCCGCGGGCCCAGCATGGGCGCTCAGTCTCGCCCCGCTCACCACACAGGTCAAGTTAAACACTCAGGATTTTGCAAATCGTCGCGGGCTAGCGTTCGTACTCGCAGCGGCGGCCGTCGTCGCGGCCCCGGCCACCGATGCAGCGGTCGCTGCCGCCGCGGCCGTCGAGCACGTCGATCCCGCCGCGGCCGAGCAGGGTGTCGGGGCCGGCGGATCCGAGCAGAACGTCGGGGCCGGTCGACCCCTCGATCTTCTCGACGGTCCCGTCGATGCGGCTGCCACCGCAATAGCCGGTGCCGGGATCGGTCACGCGGCCGCCGATCGCTGCCTTCACGACGGTGCCGGCGTTGCGCACCCGCGCGAAGGAGACGCTGTCGTTGTCGCCCGGGCCGCCGTGGAAGCGGTCGTCACAGGGCTGGCCGCCGACCAGGAGGTCGTTTCCCGCGCCCCCGAGCAACGTCGCCGCGCCGCTGCCGCGGCGGGGATGGAGGATGTTGATCCCGAAGAGCACGTCGTTCCCGCCCCCGCCGCTGAGCGTGTCAGGGTCGCCGTCGTCGCCGGCGTAGAGCGTGTCGCTGCCGCGCCCGCCGTGGACCCAGTCGCTGCCCGGGCCGCCGTCGACCGTCACCGCGACATCGGCCGGCACGCTGCCCTTCACCGTGAGCATGTCGTTGCCGCCGCCGAGCGAGACGAGGATCGAGCTCACCGGCCCCGCGCACGAGACCAGGCCGGCGCTGGAGCCACAACCTCCCGAACGGGGGGCGCTGCGCAGGACCGGGTTGCCGGTTCCGCCGTAGACGAGATAGCCATCCTCAGCGCGGCTGACCGTAACGTCGTCGACCTCGTCGTCGCCGGCGATCGTCAGCGCTGAGGCCTCGGTGATGCTCTCGTAGACCTCGACCTTGGTGCCGCCGCGGCCGCTGGCCGGGCCGCAGGAGTCCTCGACCGAGAAGGCGCCAAGGCACTGGTCGCTCCCCGGGCCGCCGAAGGCCTGGTCGCCCCGCCTGATGCCCAGCAGTTGGTCGTCGCCCGGGCCGCCGTCCAGCCGGTTGGGCGCCCGCCCCGAGCCGGTCAGCATGTCTTCGGCGGAGCCGCCGAGAACGTCCTCGATGCCGCTCAGCCGCTCGTTCTCCGCCCCGGTCACGGTCCCCGCTCCGAGGTCGACTTCGAGCGGACCGCCGGCCCCGCGGAAGGAGGCGATGTCGTGTTTACCCGGGCCCCCGTCGATCCGGTCTCTGCCGACACCCCCCGAGACGGTGTCGAAGGCGCCGCGGCCACCCGCCACGTGGTCATCGCCGGGGCCGCCGTCGACGGCGTCGCGATTGCCGGGCCCGCCGTCGATCATGTCGTTGCCGCTGCCACCCAAGACCTCGTCACGATCGGTGCCACCGCTCACCTGGTCGGAGCCGCGCCCGCCCTGGACGGCGTCGTTGCCTCGCTTGCCGTCGATCGTGTCGTTGCCCCGATCGCCGCGGATCCTGTCGCGCCCCTGTCCCCCGCAGATAACGTCATTGCCGCCGGCCCCCGAGATCACGTTGGGCCGGCCCGCCGACGATCACATCGGGCGCCTTCGTGCCCTGAATCCTGGCGTCGTTCGAGCTGATCGTCGCCTGCCGCCCCCCGCAGAGGGGCCGCAGAGCCTCGAGCGAGGTCGCGAAAGCCAGGCCGAGACAGGAGAGCAGCGCGAAGATCGCCCCGAACCACCGGTATCGGGGCGCATCGACCGCAACGTTCTCTATGTCGTTCGCGCGCGCTTTCATAGCCCGTCGATGACTGGTCTGCCAGTGGGGATCGCGACCGAACCGAGGCCGAGGCCACGATCGTTTAGCTCCTTCTACCCCCTAGGCGCGGCGCGCAAAATCGCTGGCGTCAGCGCGGCCCGTCGGTATGCACGAACAGCACCGGCTCGCCGAGGCGGCCCCGCTCGCGCAGCGCCAGCAGGCCGGCCATCGCCTTCGCGGTGTAGACGGGATCGAGCGGGAGCCGCTCCCCGGCGGCGCGGGCGGCGGCGCGCGTGGCGGCCTCGGTCGGGTGGCCGTAGCCGGCGCCGATCTCCTCACGGGTCAGGTCGAGCATGTCCGGCTCAAGGCGGAGCGGGCCGAGGCGCGCGCCCCGGCGCTCCAGCAGCCTGGCGGTGCGCCGCGCGAGGCGGGCGAGCACGGGCGCGTCGAGGCGGAGCTGGTCGTTGACCACGACCCCGACCACGCGGGTGCGGAGGCCGGCGAGCTGGAAGCCGAGCGCGAGGCCGGCCGCGGTGCCGCCGGTGCCGACCGCGACGACGGCGTGCGCCGGCTCGGGCAGCGCGCCGTCCTCGACCTGGGCGGCGATCTCCAGCGCCGCCTCGACGTAGCCGAGCGCCCCGACCGGCGAGGAGCCGCCGGCCGGCAGCAGGTACGGCGGCCGGCCGCCGCGGGCGTTGCGGGCGAGCAGCCAGGGCAGCATCGCCACCGTGCGTGCCTTCGTGTGGGTGCGGTGGATGCGCGCGCCGGAGGCTTCGAGCCGGGCGAGCTGGGCGCGGACATGCTCGTCGAGCGGCTGGTCGACGAGCGCCAGCGCGGTCGCGATCCCGTGTTCGCGACCGTAGAGCGCGGTCGCCAGTCCCCAGTTCGTGCCGAGGCCGCCAAAGGTGAGGATCGAACGCCGTCCGCGGCGCCGCGCGTCGGGAATCAGCCACTCGAGCTTGCGCACCTTGTTGCCGCCCCAGCCCCCCGTGCCGAAGCGGCCGTCTTCCTTTACCCAGACCCCGAGCCCGCCAAGCTCCCGCACCGGCGTCGGCCGCCCGGACAGCGCCAGGTGCGGCAGGGTCTCAGCCAGAGGCGGGAAGCGCTGATGTAGATGAGGAGTCAAATTCGCTGGAGAACTAGATCTTTGTACCGGAGATTTTGTCTTCTAACTGCCGGAGAAATGATGTCGCGGGGGGACTGCCCTAAGAGGTTCACAATATTCTGTTTTGCAATTTTTCCGCGGAACTTGCCGTCTGATGCATACAATGGCGGATGAGATGGACCATCTTCAGCCATCGGTGCTGCTCGCATTCAGGGCAGAGAACGCTCGCTCGTTCCTAGAACCGCTCGAGTTCTCGCTGTTGGCAACGCGCCTCTCCGACAAGGGGGTAGTACGTGAGGTCGAGTGGCGGAAAGGAGGCCGGCCGATTGGCGTATTGCCAGCGGCAGGGATCTTCGGCGCAAATGCTTCTGGGAAGTCGAGCCTGCTCCGAGCGATGAACGACATGCGACGTCTGGTGCTCTTCTCCTTTCGGCTCGGCTGGCCTGAGGGACGCGTACCGGCGTGGCCATTTCGACTTGCCGGTGAGAGCGCGGAGGCCGATTCCAGATACGAAATCGACCTTGTCCTCGACGGGGTGCGGCACGAGTACGGCTTCCGCCTGAGCACGAACGGCGTGGTCCACGAGTGGGCGCACAACTACCCACGCGGAAGGCGCGTGTTGCTCTTCGACCGTGAAGGTGAAGAGGTCGTCTTGGGCCGCGATCACGGGCCGAAGGGGCGGGCTACGCGCGAAGTCATGCGCGAGGACTCGCTCTTCCTGTCAGCCGCGGCGGCCACCGGGCATCCGGGGCTGGCGCCGCTGTATGAGTGGTTCCAACGCAACCTGCTTCTCGCCGCAGAGGACAACCGCACCGAACGACAGGCCCTTACCGCCGACATGCTCGAGCAGGACGAGATCAGCCGACAGGCGCTAGCGCTATTGCGAGAGGCCGACCTTGGGATCAGCGGTGCCAGCATGCGCGAAGTCTCGCCGGAGCTGAGCGAGCGCCTTCAGCAGGCCGTGCGCGAGTTTGAGGGCGAGGCTGGCGAGCGCGAAACCGAGCGACTGGCGATCGAGTTCGAGGACTTCGAAGTAAGGCTGAAACATCGGGCCGGGAGTCGCGAGATCGAGCTCCTACCGAACGAGGAGTCCCGTGGCACGCTGGTGTGGTTTGGGATGATCGGGCCGGTGCTTCAGGTGCTGCGGGACGGATCGGTGCTGCTCGCCGACGAGCTCGATGCCAGCCTGCACCCAGCGCTGGTTGAAGCCTTGGTGCGGCTCTTCCAATCTCCGCGGAGCAATCCACGCCGAGCGCAGCTCATCTTCAACACCCACGACGTAACGCTGCTCGGCGATTCGGCCTCTCACCCTCTTGGCCGGGACCAGATCTGGTTCACCGAGAAGGACAACGATGGCGGCACGCACCTGTATCCGCTGAGTGACATGGACCCACGACGCGAAGAGGCGCTGGCGCGCCGTTACCTCGCCGGGCGCTACGGGGCTACGCCAATCGTCTCGCTGGGACAGCTGGAAGGAGTCGGCGAGGCCGTCGCCGCGGTCGGCGAGGCAGATTGACCCCGCCGCGGCGCCGCATCACGACGGATGCGGTGAAGCGATCGCTACTCGTATTCAGCGAGGGCGCAGTGACTGAGGAGGGATACCTGCTGCACTATTGGCGCCTGAACCGACGCGCGGTGACGGTCGAGATCGATGAGTTCCACGGAACGCCACTGGCGTTGGTGCGGCGGGCGGCAAAGGCGAAACGCCAGAATGAGCGGGCTACGTCGCGACGCGGGCGGGCCCACGACGAGGTCTGGTGCATCTTCGATGTCGACGACCATCCACAGTTGGCCGAGGCGTTGCTCCTAGCCCGAGAGCATGGCATCTTCCTGGCGATTTCCAATCCATGCATCGAGCTGTGGTTCCTGCTGCATTTCGAAGACCGGGCCGCCTATACCGAGCGGCAGCAAGCCCAGTCGCTAGCGAAGAGCCAACTGGGCTGTGGCAAGCGACTCGACAACGCCGCCCTCGTGACACTGCAGGAGGGCTTCGAGAAGGCAAAAGAGCGCGCGCAACGGCTCGACGAGAAACACGAGGGCGATGGCTCGGGCGCGAACGCCAACCCAAGCAGCGGCGCCTGGCGGCTCGTCGACTCGATCACCAAGACCGGCCCTGGTCCGCGAGGATCCTGATCCGATGACCGACGCAGCGCAGCTCTTTGGGCCCGAACACGTTGCCCGCTACCTCGAGACCGACGGCGAGGTTGGCTACCGCTGGCACAACGACACGACGATCCTGCTGCTCTTCACCAAGGGCAGAAATCGGGTAAACGAAGCGGCCTATCGCCGCCCCGACGGGATCGGGGTTGTGCCGGCGGCGTTGCTCGGGCCGTGACGCTCCGGCGGTTGATAGCACTTCTCGGTGTACCTTGAAGGCGTGAAAGGCAAGGAGCGAGCCGGTAATTGGAAGCCTGACGGCAAGGTCGAGCGCGCCGCCTCCAGGCGCGACTACGTCGACCTGACGCCGGCGCAGCGCGCCGAACAGGTCTTCGACCTTTCGCGATTCCTGTCCCAGGTAGCAGAGGCGGGACGCCGCCAGCGCAGTGCCTGAGCTCGACATTCGAGGGATCCTCGAAGAGCTCGTCGAGGAGGGCGTCGAGTTCCTGATCATCGGCGGGGTCGCTGTCGGCTATCACGGCCATATCCGGGCAACGAAGGACGTCGACGTCGTGCCGGCGCCTGACCCCGGCAATATCGAGAAACTCGCCCGTGCACTCGAACGACTTGGTGCGACGGTAGATGGATCCGAGGAGTTCGGCGTTGAGGAGCTTCCCGACCCCTTCGATCGCGATGCACTCGCCGAGGGAGGCAACTGGGTGCTGGTAACGCGGTTAGGGCGCCTCGACATCATGCAGTGGATTGGCGACGAGGGACTCTGGGCACGACTCTCCCCCACTGCCGTCGAGGACGAGATTGCCGGCCTGCGAATCAAGATGGTCAGCTACGAGGATCTGGTGACGCTCAAGGAGCAAGCTGGACGTCCAGAGGACCTAACCGACTTGGAGCGCCTGCGACAGGCGAGGGAAGACCCGGGTCGAGCCGCTCAGTAGCCGCGCTCAGCGGCAGTAGGCGATGGCGGTCATCCTCATCGGGCGTTCGGTGCCGCGATTGACGGCCCTAACGATCACCTTGCGGCCGCTGCTGCGAAGCTGGGCGGGGTAGGTGAAGGCTCCCTCAGCGGGGTCGGGGGTCGAGGCCCGGAAGCCGCCGAAGAGGACGCTGAAGTCGGGGTCGTGGCCGCCGCCGGGGCACTTGGCGACGACGTATCCGACCTTTCCGGGCGCAACCGTTTCGGTCGACTCGACGACAACGGGGCGGCGACCCTCTCCGCAGTAGGCGTAGGCCGTGGCCAGGCCGGGATCGGTCGGCGAGAGGTTGACGGCGGTGACGCGCGCGCTCCTCGCGCCAACCCGCTGTAGGCCCGTAACGACGACATGCCGGCCCGGAACGGGGTCGATCGAGTTGCGAAAGCCGGCGGCGACCAGGGTCTCGCCGGCCGGGCAGCGAGCAACGACCGGAACCGTGGTGAGCGGGGCGATGCGGACCGTTGCACTGCGCTCGCGGAACCAAGGAGCGCCCCGCCCGACCCCGCAGTAGGACTCGACGTTGATCGCGACCGGCTCCGCGCCGGGGTTGACCGCGAGGATGCGCCAACCGAGGCCGCGGGCCCGAAACGCGGTCGGCTCAGCGGCCCGAAGCGGATCGCCCGGAGTGTAGAAGCCGCCGGCGAACGCGGGACGGCTCGCCGGGCACTCGGAGGCAGCGCCCCCCGCGGCAGCAGGCGGGATCTCCGTGCCGCTCACATGGGTGAGGGGGTTGGCAGCGGCGAGCGAGGCGAAAATGGCCAGGCCGGCGAAGGTCACGGTGAGAATTGCTAAACACTTGCGCATCGAGTCAAGGATGACGACCCCTCGCGGCCCGATTCGGGACAAGACTGGCCCGGTCGGCGAGCTACCCCGAAGGAGCAAGACATCGGCTCGTGAGATCTCACGGCGCATAGCTCCATTTCTGCACCCGATTGTTACTGACGTCGGCCACCCAGAGATGGCCGTTGTCGTCAGCGGTCAGGCCCATCGGCCAGCTGAAGGTGAACTGACCTGCGCCCGTGCCTTTGGCGCCGAAGGAGGTCACATATTCACCCGCTTGATTGAAGAGCTGCACCCGATGGTTGGCTTCGTCGCCGACCCAGACGTTGCCTTCGAAATCGACCTCGACTCCCTCTGGATGAGCAAACTGCCCGCCCCCCGTCCCGGAGGTACCGAACTTGAAGAGGAATTCTCCGGCTTCAGAGAAGACGTTGACACGGTTGTAGGTCCAATCGGCTGCCCACACCTTGCCGTCGGGTGCAATGTCGATGCCGGTGCACTGGCCAAACTGGCCGTCGCCCGACCCCTGGGAGCCGACGACTTTGACGAAGCTGCCCGCTTCGGTGAACTTCTGGATCCGCCCGTTCAGCGTGTCGCAGACCCAAACATTGCCTTTGCCGTCGGTGGTGATCGCTTCCGGCTCTTTGAGCTGGCCATTGCCGGTGCCGAACGTCCCGAACTGGGAGATGTAAGTCCCGTTGGAGCTGAACCGCTGCACACGGTCGTTCTCGCCGTCGGCGACCCAGATATCACCCGAGGGCCCGATCGCGATCGAGGTCGGGCGGTCGAACTGACCGTTGCCGGTGCCGTAGGAACCGAACTGACCCACGTATTCACCTTTGGAGTTGAACTTCTGCACGCGGTTGTTGCCCTTGTCGACGACCCAGAGGTCGCCAGCGGCGTCGCGGGCAACATCACCGGGGCTTTTCAGCTGGCCGTTGCCCGATCCATTCGTGCCAAAAGCGGCTTTGTAAGTGGGGACGTAGCCTGGAATCAGCCAGCGCTGAACGCGGTGGTTAGCGACGTCGGCGATCCAGAGGTTGCCTTTGTCGTCGGCACCGAGGCCCATCGGCCAGCTGAACTCGAACTGACCCGAGCCGGAGCCTTTGGCGCCGAAGGTGGTGAGGTGCTGGCCGGCCTGGTCGAAGAGCTGCACGCGATCGTTGTCTTCCTCGCCGACCCAGACGTTGCCATGACCGTCGACCTCGACCGCATCGGGGCGTTTGAACTGGCCGTTGGCCGAACCGTAGGAGCCGAATTTAAAGAGGAATTCGCCGGCTTCGCTGAAGACGCTGACGCGCTCCTGTTCCCAGTCGCTGACCCAGACCTTCCCCCCTGGTCCGACATCGATGCCGGCGCTCTGGGTGAACTGGCCGTTGCCGTAGCCGTAGGAGCCGATGGCTTTGAGGAATTCGCCAGCCGCATTGAACCTCTGCACGCGGCCGCTGTAGTCGCTGATCCAGAGATTGCCTTTGGGGTCGATCGCGATCCCCTTGGGGCCGTAGGCGGAGAACTGGCCGTTGCCGGTGCCCTGAGAGCCGAATTTGGCCAAGTAGGTACCTGAGGAGCTGAATTTCTGCACCCGGTGGTTGCCGATCTCGGTGACCCAGATGTTGTCGGAGGCGTCGATCGCGATCCCGGCCGGTTCGTTCAGCTGTCCGTTGGCCGAGCCTTTCGTGCCGAACTGGGAGATGTAGGTGCCACTGGAACTGAACTTCTGGATCCGATTGTTCTGCCGGTCGGCGACCCAGACGTTGCCTTTGGAATCGACCGCCGTGTCGGCGGGGCTTTTCAGCTGGCCGTTGCCCGACCCATTGCTGCCGAAGGCCGAGGAGTACTGAACAGCGCTCGCCTCGGTCGTCGCCGTGAAGTCCTGCCCGTAGGAAGTACCGACGGCATTGGTGGCAGCGACGCGGAAGTGGTAGGTCCTACCCGGAAGGAGGTCGGCAATCCCCTCGCTCACCACGACGTTGTTGTTGCCGGAGCCGATCGACTCGGGAGAGAACGGGACATTGAGGCCGTAGGAGGTGGTCAGCCCGTATTCGAAGCGGTAGCTGGTCTCAGAACCTTCTGGGTTGACCGTGGCGTTGAGGGTCATGCCCGTCCCGGCGACTTCCGAGGCGCTTTCCGTGGTCGCTTCGGGCGCCCCGAAGGACCACCTCTGCACACGGGCGTTGCCGCCGTCCAGCAACCTGAGGCTTCCGTCTGGGCCGAAAGCCAGATCCTCGGGATACGAGATCTGGCCCGACCCCGAGCCTGGACGCCGAACTGGGTCAGGTACTGACCATCGGCGGCGAAGGCGCGGACGCGATGGTTGGAGGTGTCCGCAACCCAGATGCTGCCCTCGGCGTCGACGGCAAGGCCGTGGGGAAGAGCGAACGCGCCCCAGCTGCCGGATTCGATCGTGACCAGTTTCTGGCCGCTGGACGTGTAGCGGCGCACGCGACTGTCGAGCGACTCGCTCACCCAGACGCCTCCTTCGCCATCGGCGGCGATGCCGATCGGCGGCGTTGTTGTGCCGCTGGGCGGGGCGGTGCCGCAGACGATCCTCGACGATGCGACGGGCACGCTGGTGGTGACCGGCTTCAGCTTCGACGCGGCGACCGGGCTCGGCACGGTGGACTACAGCTACACGCTGAAGGACAACACGCTTGCCCACGGCCCGGGCAACAATGGCGAGAACAGCTTCTCGATCGGCTTCCCGGTAGAGGTCACCGACGCGGACGGCTCGAGCGCCACCGCCAGCCTGGACGTGACCATCGTCGACGACGTGCCGACGGCTTCTGCGGATGTCGACAGCGTGACGGAAGACGGTGCGCTGGTTGCCAACGGCAATGTGCTGACGGCGGCGGCGGTGGCGACGCCGGACGCCAACCTGACGGACGGGGTAGCCGACGTTCAGGGCGCCGACGGGGCGACGGTGACGGCGGTGCTGTTCGGGGCGACGCCGGGCACGGTGGGCGGCGATACGGCCGGCGCCCTGGCACGCTGGTTCTGGCTGCCGACGGCTCCTACACCTATACGCTGAACAACGCCGATCCGCTGGGTCAGGCGCTGGCCGCGGGGCAGACCTGACGGAGGTGTTCGACTACACGATCACCGACGCCGACGGCGATGTTTCGCCGACGACGCTGACCATCACCATCGAGGGCGCCGATGACGGGGTGACGATCACCGGCCTGGATGTGGCGGGTGGCGAGCTGGTGGTCGACGAGGACGATCTTCCGGCGCGCGGGGCCGGCGAGCCGGCCGGTTCGGACACCACGCCGGACAGCCTGACCGACAGCGGCGTCTTCACCTTCAGCGCGGCCGACGGCTTCGGCGGGCTGACGATCGGCGGCGTTGTTGTGCCGCTGGGCGGGGCGGTGCCGCAGACGATCCTCGACGATGCGACGGGCACGCTGGTGGTGACCGGCTTCAGCTTCGACGCGGCGACCGGGCTCGGCACGGTGGACTACAGCTACACGCTGAAGGACAACACGCTTGCCCACGGCCCGGGCAACAATGGCGAGAACAGCTTCTCGATCGGCTTCCCGGTAGAGGTCACCGACGCGGACGGCTCGAGCGCCACCGCCAGCCTGGACGTGACCATCGTCGACGACGTGCCGACGGCTTCTGCGGATGTCGACAGCGTGACGGAAGACGGTGCGCTGGTTGCCAACGGCAATGTGCTGACGGCGGCGGCGGTGGCGACGCCGGACGCCAACCTGACGGACGGGGTAGCCGACGTTCAGGGCGCCGACGGGGCGACGGTGACGGCGGTCGTGCTGTCGGGGCGACGCCGGGCACGGTGGGCGGCGATACGGCCGGCGCCCATGGCACGCTGGTTCTGGCTGCCGACGGCTCCTACACCTATACGCTGAACAACGCCGATCCGCTGGTTCAGGCGCTGGCCGCGGGGCAGACGCTGACGGAGGTGTTCGACTACACGATCACCGACGCCGACGGCGATGTTTCGCCGACGACGCTGACCATCACCATCGAGGGCGCCGATGACGGGGTGACGATCACCGGCCTGGATGTGGCGGGTGGCGAGCTGGTGGTCGACGAGGACGATCTTCCGGCGCGCGGGGCCGGCGAGCCGGCCGGTTCGGACACCACGCCGGACAGCCTGACCGACAGCGGCGTCTTCACCTTCAGCGCGGCCGACGGCTTCGGCGGGCGCGATATCGGCGGCGTTGTTGTGCCGCTGGGCGGGGCGGTGCCGCAGACGATCCTCGACGATGCGACGGGCACGCTGGTGGTGACCGGCTTCAGCTTCGACGCGGCGACCGGGCTCGGCACGGTGGACTACAGCTACACGCTGAAGGACAACACGCTTGCCCACGGCCCGGGCAACAATGGCGAGAACAGCTTCTCGATCGGTTTCCCCGGTAGAGGTCACCGACGCGGACGGCTCGAGCGCCACCGCCAGCCTGGACGTGACCATCGTCGACGACGTGCCGACGGCTTCTGCGGATGTCGACAGCGTGACGGAAGACGGTGCGCTGGTTGCCAACGGCAATGTGCTGACGGCGGCGGCGGTGGCGACGCCGGACGCCAACCTGACGGACGGGGTAGCCGACGTTCAGGGCGCCGACGGGGCGACGGTGACGGCGGTGCTGTTCGGGGCGACGCCGGGCACGGTGGGCGGCGATACGGCCGGCGCCCATGGCACGCTGGTTCTGGCTGCCGACGGCTCCTACACCTATACGCTGAACAACGCCGATCCGCTGGTTCAGGCGCTGGCCGCGGGGCAGACGCTGACGGAGGTGTTCGACTACACGATCACCGACGCCGACGGCGATGTTTCGCCGACGACGCTGACCATCACCATCGAGGGCGCCGATGACGGGGTGACGATCACCGGCCTGGATGTGGCGGGTGGCGAGCTGGTGGTCGACGAGGACGATCTTCCGGGCGCGCGGGGCCGGCGAGCCGGCCGGTTCGGACACCACGCCGGACAGCCTGACCGACAGCGGCGTCTTCACCTTCAGCGCGGCCGACGGCTTCGGCGGGCTGACGATCGGCGGCGTTGTTGTGCCGCTGGGCGGGGCGGTGCCGCAGACGATCCTCGACGATGCGACGGGCACGCTGGTGGTGACCGGCTTCAGCTTCGACGCGGCGACCGGGCTCGGCACGGTGGACCTACAGCTACACGCTGAAGGACAACACGCTTGCCCACGGCCCGGGCAACAATGGCGAGAACAGCTTCTCGATCGGCTTCCCGGTAGAGGTCACCGACGCGGACGGCTCGAGCGCCACCGCCAGCCTGGACGTGACCATCGTCGACGACGTGCCGACGGCTTCTGCGGATGTCGACAGCGTGACGGAAGACGGTGCGCTGGTTGCCAACGGCAATGTGCTGACGGCGGCGGCGGTGGCGACGCCGGACGCCAACCTGACGGACGGGGTAGCCGACGTTCAGGGCGCCGACGGGGCGACGGTGACGGCGGTGCTGTTCGGGGCGACGCCGGGCACGGTGGGCGGCGATACGGCCGGCGCCCATGGCACGCTGGTTCTGGCTGCCGACGGCTCCTACACCTATACGCTGAACAACGCCGATCCGCTGGTTCAGGCGCTGGCCGCGGGGCAGACGCTGACGGAGGTGTTCGACTACACGATCACCGACGCCGACGGCGATGTTTCGCCGACGACGCTGACCATCACCATCGAGGGCGCCGATGACGGGGTGACGATCACCGGCCTGGATGTGGCGGGTGGCGAGCTGGTGGTCGACGAGGACGATCTTCCGGCGCGCGGGGCCGGCGAGCCGGCCGGTTCGGACACCACGCCGGACAGCCTGACCGACAGCGGCGTCTTCACCTTCAGCGCGGCCGACGGCTTCGGCGGGCTGACGATCGGCGGCGTTGTTGTGCCGCTGGGCGGGGCGGTGCCGCAGACGATCCTCGACGATGCGACGGGCACGCTGGTGGTGACCGGCTTCAGCTTCGACGCGGCGACCGGGCTCGGCACGGTGGACTACAGCTACACGCTGAAGGACAACACGCTTGCCCACGGCCCGGGCAACAATGGCGAGAACAGCTTCTCGATCGGCTTCCCGGTAGAGGTCACCGACGCGGACGGCTCGAGCGCCACCGCCAGCCTGGACGTGACCATCGTCGACGACGTGCCGACGGCTTCTGCGGATGTCGACAGCGTGACGGAAGACGGTGCGCTGGTTGCCAACGGCAATGTGCTGACGGCGGCGGCGGTGGCGACGCCGGACGCCAACCTGACGGACGGGGTAGCCGACGTTCAGGGCGCCGACGGGGCGACGGTGACGGCGGTGCTGTTCGGGGCGACGCCGGGCACGGTGGGCGGCGATACGGCCGGCGCCCATGGCACGCTGGTTCTGGCTGCCGACGGCTCCTGCACCTATACGCTGAACAACGCCGATCCGCTGGTTCAGGCGCTGGCCGCGGGGCAGACGCTGACGGAGGTGTTCGACTACACGATCACCGACGCCGACGGCGATGTTTCGCCGACGACGCTGACCATCACCATCGAGGGCGCCGATGACGGGGTGACGATCACCGGCCTGGATGTGGCGGGTGGCGAGGCTGGTGGTCGACGAGGACGATCTTCCGGCGCGCGGGGCCGGCGAGCCGGCCGGTTCGGACACCACGCCGGACAGCCTGACCGACAGCGGCGTCTTCACCTTCAGCGCGGCCGACGGCTTCGGCGGGCTGACGATCGGCGGCGTTGTTGTGCCGCTGGGCGGGGCGGTGCCGCAGACGATCCTCGACGATGCGACGGGCACGCTGGTGGTGACCGGCTTCAGCTTCGACGCGGCGACCGGGCTCGGCACGGTGGACTACAGCTACACGCTGAAGGACAACACGCTTGCCCACGGCCCGGGCAACAATGGCGAGAACAGCTTCTCGATCGGCTTCCCGGTAGAGGTCACCGACGCGGACGGCTCGAGCGCCACCGCCAGCCTGGACGTGACCATCGTCGACGACGTGCCGAC